>CAZWKQ010000050.1:0-1533 GCA_964634005.1 uncultured Bacteroides sp. | reverse complement strand
ATATTCAAACTGCCAAACCCATTGCCTTAGATGTTAATAAAAATGATTTTAAAAATGCATTAGAAAGAAATAACTTGCTTGCCGCCGCAGGACAAGGGGGTAACCAAATTTCTATGGATGCAAGTCATAATAGAATTGGGTTTGTTCCATTGGATGTTGGCGAAAATTATGGGGCATACCAAATGGCTAATTACAGAAGTAATATTAGTGTACGTGGAAACCAAAACCAAATTACCGTACGGGCTACTAGTTCAAACACTCCAGTTGCCGACGGACAAGTCGTATTTGGAGCTAGAGCATCGCTTGTTGTAAATGGTAATATAACTCAAACTCAAGTTTTAGCAAATGGATTGGCGGTATTTAAACTACCATCTAGCCAAAATGTTTCTTTAACAGTAAATGGAGGGTGGACTGTGCGTTATGATGCTGGAGGAGCTGCTGTACCGGTGTATCATCCAATATTTTGGCCATTTTCTTTAAATTTCACAGACAATTTTAACCTTAAATAGAACAGTAAATGAAAAAATGTATTTATATACTCTCTATAATCTCAATTATAGGCTGTGCACCGCATGAGAATAAAAAACAATTATATAAAAAAGATAAAGAAGAATTAATGATGGATTCTAAAATATTGAATTCATTTCAAGACTCTTTAAATGCTACAGGTAATTTTGAGTATTATAAAAAATATATGCTTAAAATTGATGAAATGATAAAAAAATATCCTGATCCTTATCGGGAAAATTATTTAAAAGTAAAGGAAAGTATGAAAGAAATATATGGAGATAGCCTAGGTGTAAAATAGTCCAAACTTTAAAACAAAAAAGCCCATAACTGGGCTTTTTTGTTTTATAAAGCAGCAATATTCTTTAGTTTAATAGACTTGATAAACCCATCAATTACGGAAAGGATATGCCCTTTGTCTGCATCCTTCATTTTCTCAATTTCGGTAAGCCTTTTAAGCATATCCGGGTCTTTTAAAACGTTTTCCTGTTCGGACTCGCTTAATAAGTAACCAACAGTTGTATCAACCAGTTTAGCTATTTTTTTAGCAGCTTCAATACTGGGCAACATCTCATCCCGTTCATATTTACCAATAACGGAATGATTTGTTTCTTAAGACTTGGCCAGTTCATTCTGAGAAAGTCCTTTAGCCTTGCGGCAATCCCTCAATCTTGTTCCAAAAGTATCTATTTTACCTCCTTATTAGCGTTAAATGATGCTGATATAAACAGCTTTTGCAAAAATGCTGTTCAAAATTGAATAAAAAAAGGTAGTTAAGGTTTGGTTATTTGGGTTTGATATAGTAGTTTTGATGCTGATTTGAACAAGGGGTTAACCCCGCTCGCTCGGATTTTTAATCCGAGTGTATTAAAGCAAATAAGTAATTACATTTACACCCTCTCGCCCCGCTACTACAAGAGCGATATAAGCCTTTGGCTGAGTATGTATCCAATGGCAAAATAAAAAGAAATGCCTTCCAATTTGCCAACTATCAGCAAAATAGCGTCAGCCCGAAAAAACGGCGAG
>CAZWKQ010000049.1:0-1648 GCA_964634005.1 uncultured Bacteroides sp. | reverse complement strand
CTGATTCAGATTCATACCAATCCCTCCCATCCGGATCCACTAAAATTACCGGATTCCCTGCACAATACATAAACGGGCTCATGCTTGGGTATTTATCTTCCATCGGATCCACAGACAACCATATCGAGATATCCGAATCAAAGTATCTCGCACCAAAATAAGTATAATTCGTTTCGTTGTCCAGTTCCTTTGCTGTGAATTTGTAGCGGGAGTTGAAAATTATCGAACTCTTATGATGTTTAATTTTTCTCATAGAAATTTAATTAGAGCTTTAAAAAACAATTGATAATTTGCAAATATTCTGCTTGACCAATTCATTTTCTTCACCAGTTAATATACTTTCCTTTATTGTATTTAGCTGATTTATAGTTAGCTGTTGAATGCTAATAATTTCATACTTAACTGGAATTGATGGCTGTTTTGTAATAAAAAATATCTTTGAAATATATTCTTTCTTCCCTTGTCCATAATATTGTTTGTATTGAAGATTGCTGTTTTGAAGTAATAATACAGAAAAGGAAAATTTTGGTCGGCTCAAAATATAACCTCTATTAGTATTCATTTTTGCTTCAATTGTATCATTATTATCATTTACAATTTTTACTTCAAATGGCTTATAGCTATTAAAAAGAAAATTTGGTTCCAAAATAAATATTTCTATGCTATCAGAAGATTTTTTTTCTTCTACCTCATAAAAGCAATACTCTATTGATTGATCTATTAGTAAATAATATTTAAATAGCGTTTTATTTTGGCCATACATGCTTGATATTAGGCTTGTAGAGACAACAACAATGCAAAGAAGAATTTTTCTAGTATCCATAATATAAACTTACTCTTTGTGAATATTTATTAAGTATGTTTGTTGGTATAGGCAAGGGATTATACATTTTAAATGAACCTTGTGCTGGATTATTAAATGCACTCCCTTCAAGCCAAGATGCTCTGTCATGAGCTCCAAAGCCCTTATTTGACTTATTTGGATGGTAGTCATAGCCATAGTGTGTTCTGTAGTAGTTTTCTGCTAATTCATGAAAAATTAAACTTTTTCTATTACTCACATTTGAGTTGTCAATCCATTCCCCATGTATTGCAACAACAACCTGCCCATCGTAACCTTCTCGCGGCAAATATGTATGGATTTTATTAGCATCCTTTCCAAACAAAGAGGCATTTATCACTCCATTAAAAAAACCAACATTAATTATAGGTGTTGCTTTGCCCCCACCACCATCCCTTAACAAAGCAACATTACTTGATTCAAAATAGAACTTTTTATCAGATTCAACCATATTATTAATTAAATTCAACCCTTTATCATTTCTAAGTAGTTTCTTTTTTTCTTTTGAAGATAAACCGGAAAAGTCAAGGGTCACATTTCCTGTTTCACTGATAATAATCCTTTTTTGATTATCTTTTTTAGCAATTGATAACAAATCACTCTTGCTTTCTTCATTTTGCCCTACTTCCAAGTCCATCCCATTAGGATCAATAAAAAATAATGGATTATTCGCACAATACGCATAAGGTGATAATGATGGATATTTCGCTGCCAACGGATCCACACTTAGCCACACAGAAATATCGCTGTTATAATACCTTGCACCGAAGTAGCTGTATTGGGTTTCCTCATCTTTTTCTTTGGCGG
>CAZWKQ010000048.1:0-1667 GCA_964634005.1 uncultured Bacteroides sp. | reverse complement strand
GGCAGCACCTTGGACAGATTCTATGACAAGGGTAACAGAATCCTAAGCGAAAGCAATAATAAGAGTCTTACAGAGAATATTAAACAACGATTCGAACATGATAGTGTTGAACCTGTTATTAAAGAAAAATATTATCTACAAAATAGTTCAACTGATATTCATCATTATGACATTACCTTAATAGAATCACAAATATTATCAGAACCAAAAGTTATTTCCCTTACTATTCACGACCTTACAGAAGATCTCCATCAAGAAGAAGCTAGAGTGGAATCAAAATATAAGAACATGCTATTTTTCTCACTATCACACGAATTACGTACACCGTTAAATATATTCCAAGCATTCCTGGATAAGTCAAAAATTGTGATAAAACAAAATAAAGAGCTCCTTGACTTATTCAGGAATACAAAGGGAGCATGGAGATACCTGCGCAATAAAATCAGCGATATCCTCGATTATGCACAGGTTTTATCAGGAGAATTTGTACAACATAAAACATGGTTCTCTATAAGACGATTTGTGGGATATCTCAAAAAAATAACAGATAATATGTTGATGGAAAAAAGAAATCAAATTAAATTGCAATTTTTTGTGGAAGAAAAAGTCCATGACACGGTATATGGGGATAAAGATAGACTTGAGCAAGTGTTATTTAATTTCTTATCAAACGCAGTCAAATATACTAATGAAGGTCTCATTTCACTTAAAGTTAAAACTAACAAAGGAAAAGTTTTATTTGAAGTATCAGATACAGGTTGCGGAATGTCAGAGGAACGGGTAAATAAATTATTCAACCTAAAAGAAATCGAAAAAGTATCTAGCGAAATTAAGGAGTCAAAAAAAACAACAATGAACCTTATTTCGCCACGCCGCGATGGAATAACCTGCCATACTCCCACCAGCAAGAAAAGTGTCGGACTAAGCGGATTAGGCTTGACAGTTTCGAAAATGATTATCACGCAACTCGGAGCTGAAATTATTGTAACCAGCGAAGAACATAAAGGCTCTTGTTTTTCATTTAGTTTAGATTTATCAGAGCGTTCCTCACTTGAAGATACAAAAGGTTATAACGGTATAGCAGATGAAAATCCAAATGTGAACATAAGCAGAAAATATGATAGTTTCCATGGAGGAATAAAAGAAGTTATGCGCAGTCAAAGTGCAATACAATCTTCCAACAATTATAAGGTGCTTGTTGTTGATGATAATTTATTAAATCGATTTGTCGTAAAAAGTATGTTGAAGAAATTTGGTATAGATGCAATCGAAGCAGATAATGGCCGAGACGCGATACTAGAATTTAATAAACTTAAAAACAACAAAAATATGATAGTTTTGATTTTCATGGATATTGAAATGCCCGTTATGGATGGTATCGAAGCTACGTTAGAACTAAGAAAAATAAGAACTGATGCTAAATTAATTATTGTTGCTTTGACAGCATTTGCTTCGGAAATAGAAAGAGAAAATTGTATGCGAGCAGGCATGGATGGTTTTATTAGTAAGCCCTTAGTAAAAAGTGCATTGCGAGATTTATTAGTGTCAAAAGGGATTCTATAATTATTAAATTATGTTTATTCACTGAGTATAAATTATGAATGTATGCACAGTTGGGGTTTTGGGGTTTTGGGGTTTTGGGGTTTTGGGGTTTTGGGGTTTTGGGG
>CAZWKQ010000047.1:0-1775 GCA_964634005.1 uncultured Bacteroides sp. | reverse complement strand
AGTGCCTTTATTGTGGCGCATGACAGGAGTGTGAAGATGAACTTCGTGTTGAAGAGACAGCTGAAGGAACAGAAATCCGTGTACGAAAAGTTCTTCCAGAAAATACAGGACCCCATTGTGATTATCGACAAGCAGCAACTGGTCTTCTGCAATGAAGTCGGAGAAAGCATTATGGGAAACAATTTAGAATCATTTTACAACAAAGCGAACACTATCATAAAAGCCGATGGAGAGACATTAGAAAACTCCATCAAACAACGACTCTCCTATCCAGAAATATCTTCTGAACCCATAAAACAAAACAGATATATAACAACTCAAGAATATCCAGATCTTGGAAGAGTACGTAAAACACTTACAGTCACACTTATTGAATCCAGCTTCTTTTCGCGCGAAAAGACTGTTGCTATAATTCTTCATGATATTACTACAGAACTTTTAGCAGAAGAAAAACGATTAGAAGATAAATACAAAAACATGATGTTATTTTCATTATCCCACGAACTTCGTACTCCCTTAAATATTCTCCAAGGAGTCCTTGACATAGCCAAAGCAGCCACAAAAACAAAACAACAAGTCGAATGTTACAAAAGCGGGAAAGGTGCCTGGAATCACTTACGAAATAAAATTAACGATACACTTGTATATGCGCAAATTCTCATGGGTGAATTTGCCTTACATTGCTCACAATTCTCACTATCAAAATTTATCAGTTATCTTGAAAAAATGACTTTGTTCTTATTACAAAGAAAACAACAAAATGTTAGAGTTGTATTTGAAGTTGCAAAAGATGTGAACGATGAATTTTATGGTGATAAAGAACGTTTAGAACAAGTATTATTTAATTTATTACAAAACGCTGTAAAATATACGGAGCGTGGTGCTATTACATTAAAAGTATACAATGAAAAAGGAAATACAGTTTTTGCAGTTGATGATACAGGATGCGGCTTGCCTGAGAATTTAGAGAAATTTTTCTCGGAACGCACTGAAAACCCAGAGGCGTCGATTACTGGACAAAGTGCTAGTAGAAACATTGGACTTGGATTAACAGTATCTCGCATGTTATGTCAAAAAATGGGTAGTGATTTAGTAGCAAAGTCAGTACATAACATAGGCACAACGTTTAGATTTTCAGTAAAATCTACTATCAGCGAAGAAGTTTCTGGGGATTCTGATGATTTGTCAGCAAAGTCGCAAGGAGTAATACCAAATGAAGAATGTAAAATAAACTTAATGGATAATTATCGTAGACTTGTTACAGGAACACCAACAGTAAATTCACACGTAGGACCAAAAGTAATAGTGCTTATAGTGGATGATACAGATTTTAACCGTTTAGTAGCCCGCCGTATGGTTGAGAAATTTCAACTTAAAGTAATTGAAGCATCAGACGGACAGGAGGCTATTCAAAAATTCAACGAAATCGTAAAAGAAAAACCTGATTATCGCATTCTCATTTTAATGGATTTAGATATGCCAATAATGAATGGCGTGGAAGCTACAAGAAAAATTAGGGAAATGACAAATGATGATAAAGTAAAACCATATATTTCGGCCTTAACGGCTTTTGCTTCTGAAGCAGAGCGAAATAGTTGTATGGATGCGGGAATGGACAGTTTTATGAGTAAACCATTAACAAAGGATGGGCTAGAAACGCTACTAAAGAATGCGGGAGTTGAATATATATAATGATAAAAAATTATATTAAGTTAGCACTAATAATATTATTTTGCATGCAATTTTGGGGTTTTGGGGTTTTGGGGTTTTGGGGG
>CAZWKQ010000046.1:0-1827 GCA_964634005.1 uncultured Bacteroides sp. | reverse complement strand
GTTGTAATTAAAAGCAAATAGTTTTCAAAAAATTAACTTAAAAATATCGGCGGTAGTGTTAATATTTTATTAGATTTTTTTAAATTATGTTTCAGACAAAGTATACGAACATTTGCTGTAGATAAACTTGTCCCACCCTTTGAGTATGGCAAATCGTGATCGTAATGTAAATTTTCCTTTGAACCACAAATTACACACTGCCCTTTGTCTCTTGACCAAACCTCAACCTTAACACTTGTGGGAATTATTCTGTTATATGGCAACACTATCTCTTTATTAAAAGCCTTAACTTCTACAGGCTGTAAATAAAACTTAAAAACATTTCTCACCCCATCAAATACAATCTTTGCATCAATCAAACTGAAGAAACCTTTATAACACCAAATACCATCCTTTATTTTCTCATAAACTTTTATTCTATGCGGACTCTCCATTAACTTCATCTTGTAAGCCTGAGCGGCAGTAAAAAATTTCCCGTTTTCTGTTAATGTTCCTTTGGGTGTTTTGTACGGCTGATCTTCCTCTTTGGGTTCTTTCGCAACATTTATTGGTGCATCGTGTCCTTCGTAAATAAGCGTGTTTGTTTTCTCATCCCACTCATCTGCATAAGGAGCATTCTTTCTAACCGACATAAGAAAAACTGAGTACTCCGGCTTTATTTGAAAATTCATTCCCTTCTGAATGTTAGCATTCTCCGCCGCTACTAACTCAGCATAACTTATTATATCATCAACTTTAAAACTTGGTTTTAGAAAAAATGATTTCATAGTTAATATTATTAATTTTGTATCAAAATTACAAAATTTTTCTTATATGAATAAAGCTTGCGAATTATTAGTTGGTATTGTAAATACTGTGTCGGATTTTAACTTAATTCTCAACGAACATTGGTACAGAGTCCCACAAGATACTGTTGAAGGATTTTTGAGGAATCGTTGGCCCCCTCAATGGATAGCCTTTTATCAATCTGGTCAAATAAAAAATGAACCGTTTCTTATTAAACATTATGCGAAAGTTTCTGAAATTAAAATTGCAACTCGGAAGGAACTCTTCCCTACTGAAAAAACAAATACACAGTCCGATAAAATATATTACAAATTAATTTTTAACGAAATCCATACTTTGCCAAAACCCGTGTTAAGTCGTAGATGGCGAAGAATAGTATTTATTGATACAACGTTAGAAAAACTTAAAAATGCAAAAGAAATAAATGACCTCTATGATGGTAGTGCTTTAGAAGATAGACTCTGGGCAGAAATGAAAAGAAATAAAATTGAAGCAGAAAGACAGGAGTTAATTCAATTTGCAGACAAATTTTATTTCTTGGATTTTGCTGTTTATTGTATGAATGGAAAAATTGACATAGAGACTGATGGAGATAAATGGCACCACAATCCACAGGATGCGACTAAAGATAATATTAGAAATAATGATTTATCAACTCTTGGTTGGAATATAATTAGATTTAATTCGCAACAAATTCATGAGAGTATTAGTACTTATTGTATTCCTAAGATAAAAGAAAATGTTAATAATCTTGGCGGAATAAAAATCGACGAAAATTTTTCCAAACGATTTATCGTAAATAATAATGATTCTATTCAAGGTAATTTGTTTGAAGATATTTTAAGCTAAAAACAACTTTGCGTTACAGCATTAATGTCAATTTTGGGACTATAACTTCATTGCTCTATAAGTATTTTTAATCTCCTCTTTCTTCCTCCTTCTTTCCTCTTAACAAAACTTCATAAATCAGAACTTCTTTACACTTTCCTTTGTTCTCTATTACACGTAATAACTCCGATTATAATCAAGAGTTCCCTCCGT
>CAZWKQ010000045.1:0-1858 GCA_964634005.1 uncultured Bacteroides sp. | reverse complement strand
TTTCTACGTTTTTTGCATTCACAGCCAACGCCGGCTCGCCGTTTTTTCGGGCTGAGGCTCTTGTGCTGCCGAATAGCAATGAGATGGATCATTAATTAAAAAGTTCAAAGATTTCTTTCAAAAGAATGTGGCTGCTTTATAACATAAAAGCCGGATTGCTTCGTCTTTCAGTTAACAACCTCCTCGTTGCTTTTTTACCTTTTCCTTAAGTTTTGGCGGAAAATCAGCATATTTTAAAATCCTGCTTTTGTGAATATACCCGACCTGTTTACCTCCTTCTTCTTTATAAACACACCACCAATCACTATCATTTGTTGGAGTATAATAAAATACTTCATCCTTAATAAACTTTGCAGTAATTTGTGAGTTTTTATCTGGTTTATCCCTTACATTACTATATCCATCCGGGTCATTTATAATTCCAGGACGCTTTAATTTCTCGATAGTTTTATTTCCTTGAACCAAATCCCCTAAAGATTCGCCTGAGGAGAGCCATATATATTGAATTTGTTTAGGAGTATCTTTATTAAGTTCAAAAAAGATTATATTCCTTTCTGTAAGTTTTAGCTCTAGTAACATTGAAAACTCTGTGCCTTCATTATATACAGGAGACTCTTCTATTTGTTTACAAATGCTCTCATAATTCAAACCTTGCGTTAATTGCTCCTTATAAACTCGCATTCTTAATAGAGTTCGAGACGTTATTGTATCAGAATATACATCTACTTCTTTTTGAGCCTGTAAATATGTTAACTGTATTTGTGAGTTTTCCTTTATTAAAAAGCCAGGTTCTAGAGAATTACTATATACTTTGGAAAAATCATTTATTGTAACTTTCTTTATAGAAAAGAACAGCTTATAAAATTCTTTTACACATACTTTATAATCTTTATTATCTTGAGCATGTACACAGGTTGTTATTAAAAAAGTTAAGCCTATAATGTATTTAATCTTTTTCATATCTAATACTTAACAATTAAAGTAATGGTTTTATTATTTTGAAGGTAATTACTTATTCTGTTTTGAAAATCTAATATGTTAGATTTATCATCACTAATTAGACCGATACATCCTTGTGTTCCATTATATCGAGCTGGATGAATTAATAAACCTGTCCTATAAGCTCCTTTGTCAGCATCCCATACGCTTGAAGGTCCCAATGTAACTTTAAAGCCAATTCCATTTCTCATAAATTTAGTATCCGTGGTAGTGCGATAATTTGATGCAGTATAGATACCAGCAGGTAAAGTATAATATTTAGGATTTCCACTACCGCTAGTGGCTTTATATCTTGCAGCTTCACTACCATCAGAATTATACCAAATCAAACTTCCTTGAGTACGAGTACTATTCGCATAATCAGCATCATATTTCAAGTAAGCGCCCCCTTGTCCTTGGGCGGCAATCAAGTTATTTCTTTCTAATGCTTTTTTAAAATCATTTTTATTAACATCTAAGGCAATGGGTTTGGCAGTTTGAATATGGTCGCCTTGGCTGTTTTCTTTAGAGAAATTTACAATCTGAAGATTATCTCCGCCCTTATCGCTTAACCAATTTACTTTTATTGTACCGTCTTTTCTTAACAATACCTCCCACTCTTCAAAATTTCTCCCATCCGGATCAACCAAAATCACCGGATTTCCAGCACAATACATAAACGGGCTCAGACTGGGGTATTTATCCGCCAACGGATCCACACTTAGCCACACAGAAATATCGCTGTGGTAATACCTTGCTCCAAAGTAGCTGTATTGGGTTTCCTCATCTTTTTCTTTGGCGGAGTATTTTGTTGCCTTTGTTTCAGGTGTTTGGCTGTTTGGCATAAATATTCATTTGCGTTGTAAAGATATTAAAAATT
>CAZWKQ010000044.1:0-1861 GCA_964634005.1 uncultured Bacteroides sp. | reverse complement strand
AAATAGTATTTTATTCGCTCAATCCCTTCATTTTTTTTGACTAAACTTAATGCAAAATCCACATATCGAGTCATGGCAAAGGTTGAATCCACGGTTAGTTTGTTCATGATATAATCAATATCAACTGAATTACCACTTTGAGCTTTATCAATCAACATTTTCAGTTGTCCTGTAAATTCAAATTTCACTTTTTCAAGAATTTAGGAATTGTAAAATATTATTGGTTTGATTTATTAAAACATGTCCCGTATCTTTTAGTACTAAACATTTAACATTTTCCATATTTTCTTTTAATCGGGAAGCCGTTTTTCGTGAATCGTAAAAACAATCATTTTCACCTCCGATAAATAATGTTGGAGCTTTGATTTGACGCAATGATTCATTGGTTAAAACGGGTAACACATCTGTTCGGGGTTTATAATTCTCTTTTACTAATGAAGCAAACTCCAGTGCTTTATTGTCAATAGTATGGTTTCCATACACCATCCTGTTTAGTTTATTGAAACCCCAAGAACCCATCATCGATGTAATGATTATCCAAAAAATGGTTTTAAGCTTTACTTGTGTTATTCCTGCTGTTGCCATTAATACAAGCTTTTCAATCCGTTCGGGATGTTTAATTGAAAAATCCAACGCAATCCATCCACCAAGCGAACAAGCTACAATAGAAATACGATTTAATGTAAGTTTTTCAACTATTTCAGAAATCCAGCCAGAATAATTTCCATTTTTAAATTCAGGTCTGTTTTCTGAACTTTTTCCACACTCTCCAATTATATCAATCGCAAATACATGGTAAGTTTCTGATAATATCATAGCATCAGCAAGCCACATAGCAGAATTTGAACCAGAACCGTGCAGAAATAAAATAGCTGGTGATTCTTTTTTACCACTTTCAATAATAAAAGTTGCTCCAAATTTTGTTTCAAGATTAATTTGTATAAAAGGTTGATGCCACTGTTCCAGCAATGTTTCATAATAGCTTAAAACTTGTTTTTTCCCTTCATCTGATTTATAAATCAATGTCTTTGCCATAAAGTAAATATTTTGTCTTGCAAAGTTCAGCAAGAAAAATATCAATTCTTTTGATATAGGTCACAAAATCACCCTTTTCTAATCCTGCTCAAGGTTTCTCTTGATACACCAATTATTGATGCAATATGACCTATTTGTGCCCGTTTAATAATTTCAGGAGCAATCAATTTCAGATACTCGTATTTCCCTTTTGCATCTCTTTGATTCAGGGCTTTTGTGTGTTTGTCTATATTTACAAATTCACGCTCCATTAAGTTATTAGTAAAAACTATAAATGGTGGATACTTAGCAAGCTTTTCACTATTAACCTTTGTAATACCAATCGCTTCAGTATCTTCACATGCTTGCAAATATTCATCTGAAGGAGTGTTTTGAGCATAACTTTGTAAAGAGGTAAATGTGTCATTTTCAGTATGAATCCAAGTGGTAATTTCCTTCCCGTTACATAAATGAAATTTTCGTACCATTCCTCTTTTCAAAAACCAGATTTTATTGCAACGTTGTCCTGGTTCAAGAATAAACTGTTTTTTTTTAAATGTCTCAATTTCAGCAAGATTTTCTAAAGCCGAAATTGCCTCTGAATCCAGTCTTACAAATCGTTCTATATAATCAATCAATTGTTGCATTTTCGGTTTTTCTTAGTATTGGGCACAACGGTTACATGTATGAAACGTTGGGGATTGCGGGCTTCGTCACTGTCTGCTGACACAAAAGCTGATGCGGGGCAGAAAACATGAAATAACCAGTTAAACCCCAATGTTTTATACATGATGTTAGGCAACGTTAATTTTTTCTTTTTTCTTGTCTAAAACTGTAAATATTATCA
>CAZWKQ010000043.1:0-2055 GCA_964634005.1 uncultured Bacteroides sp. | reverse complement strand
GAAAACGTAGCTTTTGAAGCAAATTATTATAAGTCTTGATCTTTTGGTTCTTTTGTATCAAGACAAAAGAACATATAAAAAAAAGAATTAAATTGAATTTATTATTTACTTACTTTTGCTAGAACCAAAAGAAAGTATTATAATACCGAGCATAAATATGTTTTAGTTTAGGAGCGAAAGCGAACTAAACTATTACATATTTACCTTCGGTAAAACAAAGAAAAGTCACCGCTGTATATAAATTTGCCGAAAAAAATTAGCGGCTCTTAATTAAGAGCCGCCATTGACTTTACTTGTTAAAAAAAAGAATTTTAAAAAACCGTAAGCTCAACTTCGGCAGCTTCGGAGTTTGAAGTATTTTCGACCATTAAAAATCTGTCGTCGATACCGGCATAATCGCTTACGTTTATTTCAATTTCATCGCCGGCCGGTACAGATATGGTGTTTGTAGCTGTTCCGTTTTTGGTTTGCGAAAACCATAGTTTAATGTCGGCACTTATAGAATTATTAGAAACCAATATGCTTTGATTTACCGAGAATACAAAACCGGCTTCGGAGGTTTTGCCGGCGGCTACGTTTAGTTTGTATATATCGTTATCAAAATCATATTGTTTGGTGTAGGTTCTAAAGTATTTGTAAGGAAAGAAAATATCGACCATTTCGGGGTATGCCGCATAAATGGTCATAATCTTTCCGAGGTTTTTGTAGTGTTGAACCGCCATAGCTTTTGCGGCATCTTTGAGCGAGGTTGAGCTGTACTTATAATTACCTTCTTTCGACAGTTTAGCATCGCGGGCTTTTATTATCTTTTCCCACGTTTTTTTTACCTCATCGTTTAGTGTGGTAAATTGCGGAAAAGTAGTTAGGGTATTTATCAAACTGCTCAAATTTACAAGCCTTTTGTCTATGGGTACTCGGGTGTATGGCTTTCTGCCGTTGGGAAATATACTCTTATATTCGGGCGAATCTTCCGGAAATTCGAGTTTTACCGTTGCTTCCCATTTGGGAAGATGCTCTTTCGACAGTTTTCTCAGCAATTGATGTTGCAATTTGGTATCTCCCATTTTCAAATTCTTCGAACTGCCCACATTGCTGTATGCCGCATTAAATGTATCGAATATCGGTTTGGTTTCATTATAAATCGTCATTATTTCGGGATTGGCACTGTATGCATCCAATATTCCCATAACTTCTGAGCTAAACATATGAAACTTTACTATGCTTCTTTCATATAAAGAAACAAACTGATTTGTGTTTTTTAAATTATTTCTGAATACAATCATTTGAATAATTTTTAAGTTATACAATAAATAATACTCAATTTTTGCAGAATAAGGCGGTTATCAATAACAATATAATAACTGCCGCAACTGCCTTACTTTTTTTTGAACGCTTAAAAAAGCCAAACGCAACGAGTACGATTAAAATACAGGTCTTAATTTTTTACCGGCAGTATTACCGATAGGCAATAATTAAGTACATTAATAATTTAATCTTTTAAGAGTTAATCGGTAAATAATCAAGGAAAGAGTAATAGTTCGATTGAAACTATTATAGCAGAACATGTACAAGTTTTGGAACTTCTTTTTGATTAACTTCACCGTTTATCAATAATAAACCGGGAATAAAGTCCAAAGAAATTAAATAAGTAAATAATGCTTTATCTTTTACCTCCTTTTTTAAATAAGTTGCTACAAGTCATAATTATCTTTTTTCTTAAACTTCTGGTATTTACAATGCCAAAATTGTGCCAAACAGTGTTTTATGTCATTTTGTCAGAACTTAATATGACAAATTGTGCAAAAAATATTATAATTTCTATGACAAAATGACAATTTTTTGTTAGTAAAAAAAAGGTAGTTTTTTTTTGAAATCCACTAAAATAGGGCTGCACAGATACCTGCTTGCACTTGCAAATATATTTGCAGAGCTGTTTTGCCACCTGCTTGCACTTGCAGGTATATTTGCAGGGCTGCTTTGCCACCTGCTTGCACTTGCAGCTATATTTGCAGAGCTGTTTTGCCACCTGCTTGCACTTGCAGCTATATTTGCAGG
>CAZWKQ010000042.1:0-2188 GCA_964634005.1 uncultured Bacteroides sp. | reverse complement strand
TTTTGCTGATAGTTGGCAAATTGGAAGGCATTTCTTTTTATTTTGCCATTGGATAAATACTCATCTAAAGGTTTATATCGCTGTTATAATACCTTGCACCAAAGTAGGAGTAATCCGTTTCCGCATCTTTTTCTTTGCTACTGAAGGTGTAGCGGGCATCGTATTGGGTAACACGCTGGTTTATAAAGCTCTCGCCATAAGGCAGGTATTGCAGGTGCTGGGTGGGGTTGGTATATGTGTTGGTTTGTGCCAAGGCAATTTTTTTCAAATTTAGTATTTTTTTCTTGATAAAAAAAGTACCAAAAAAATCAAGAAAAAACGATGCTTCTGCCCGCTCTGCAAAATACTTGAAAATCTAAAAAAGTAGTGGGGCAAGCCCCAAACGTAAACGCCTTTTTTGATTTTCTACGTTTTTTGCATTCACAGCCAACGCCGGCTCGCCGTTTTTTCGGGCTGACGTTATTTTGCTGCCGGATGGCAATGAGATGAATTATTTATTAAAAAGTTTAAAGATTTCTTTCAAAAGAATGTGGCTATGCTGTAAATAAAGCCACCCAATGAATGGCTCTATATAAAAGACTTTTAACAAATAAATCTTAGAACTCCCATTTACCAACATGGGGATTATTATAAGCACCATTGATAGGAAAAGTGAATTCAGAAGAACATTCAACCTTACCTGATAGGTTTATAAAATAGGTAGTAATAATAATCTGATTTAAAGCATATGGATTTCCTCTTTTCTCATAATCCCATTCCCTATCTTCAATTGAGATATTTAAACTATCTAATACTTCTTTTATTTTAATACTCTTTGGATAGAAAGATTTACCCATCTCATCAGTACCTATAAACTTATTATATATGGAAATAAGGTCGATAGCTTCGTCTAAAAGCACGATTGTATCTGAAATTTTAGGAGAAATAACATTATAACTCCTGTCAAATCTACCATATTTAAAAACTAATGTGGATTTTAATTTAAACCTTGAATTAAGATTATCAATAAAATTTTCTTTGGGTAATATAGCCATTGAAGGAATTAAATCTAAAACAATTTGTAAGGTATCTGGTATAAGCTTAGATTCATTACCCGATTTATCATGCCAATAATTCTCCCAATGATCTACTTGAGTAGTGTCGCTTACATGGTTGTTATACAAAAGTGGTTCAATATACCAATAATTACAAAAACTTTCTTGTCCTTTAATACTTTTTAAAGAGAACAATGAAATAACTATCACAATAAATGTAAATTTCATAAGACAATAGTGTTATTGTTTTTTTCCAAAGACTGTAAATGTTGGTAATTGTGTTCCAATCTCTTTCTTAAATCCATCAAAATGAAAATGATGATGATGTCCTGCTAATCCCGTTGTTCCAGATAAATATGGAGTTTTACTCGTAGCAGAATTAGAAGTGAATACAGCTTTGCTGCCTAAATCAAATGCTTTAAAAGAAGATAAAAGCTTTGTATTCAAATTATTCGAAATATTTTTATCTGTCGTATGTGCACCAGTTGTTCCATCATTTCGGTAAAAAGCTACATCTAGAGCAGATGTGCGATTTCCTTTATTTGAATGTACACGTTCTAAGCTCATAAACTGATTAAATTGGACTTTTTCAACATTTTGGCCTGCGTTATCATAAAAGTTTTGAACTCCTCCTAATAATCCGGCAAAAGCGTCTTCTTCAAAATACAAATTACCAGATGTAATATCCCTCCATTTAAAAATATCATTTTGTCCATTGGCTCCATTACCAATTTTTACCATATCCTCTCCTTTGGAATTAGTTGTTTTGTCATACGTTCCTAAATCTGTAACTTCATTGGTTGATGTATTTACATACGTGTAGGTGTTTGTTTTATCATTAGTTTCCTCCTTGTAAATACTCCCATCAGAATAAATGGTATAATTATCCTCCAACATTCCAGTGGGGTCAATGAATTTTATAGGATTACAATAAAAAGCACGGTAAGGAGACCAGCCCGGGGCTTGCTCTGCCAGTGGGTCAACACTTAGCCATATGCTCAAATCCGCATCGTAATACCTTGCTCCAAAGTAGCTATATTGGGTTTCCTCATCTTTTTCTTTGGCGGAGAAACTTGTTGCCTTTGTTTCAGGTGTTTGACTGTTTGGCATAAATATACATTTGCGTTGTAAAGATATTAAAAATTTTTGAGTGT
>CAZWKQ010000041.1:0-2379 GCA_964634005.1 uncultured Bacteroides sp. | reverse complement strand
CTCAACAATATTTAATATCTTTACAACGCAAATGAATATTTATGCCAAACAGCCATACACCTGAAACAAAGGCAACAAGTTTTTCAGCCAAAGAAAAGGATGAGGAAACCCAATACAGCTACTTCGGTGCAAGGTATTACATGAGCGATATTTCTGTGTGGCTAAGTGTGGACCCGATGGCGGATAAATACCCCAGCCTGAGCCCATTTATGTATTGTGCCGGGAATCCGGTGATTTTGGTGGATCCTAATGGGCAAAAGATTGTTATTACAGGCGAAGCAAAAAAACAATATTACAATCAAGTTAAAGTTGGAGCAAAATCTTTAGGCGTTTCTGTTAAGATGGATAAAACAGGTACTTTAAGTGCTAAATATAAGGGTAAAGGCGTAATATCTGAAGAGGGTCTGAAATTACTAACAGCTATAAATGATAAAAACATTACAGTGAATATAAATGCTACCTATTCTGACTATGTAGATGGAAAACCATTTATTGGAGGAGCTTTTATGGGCAATGAAATTAGTGGGGAAAAAGCTACAGCCTACCAAACAGTAAATCCTAACGATTTGCAAAAATTAGATGATTTTTATGGAACACCTGGACAATCAAGTCTTCATGAGGCAACAGAGCCATATCAAGGAGCAGTGATTTCTCTTGAAAAGGGAATATCTTCAGGAGATGCAAATTCAGCAAATTCAGTATATCAGCAAGCACATAATGAAGCAATACCGCTACCATTTGAGAATTTAGATAAGTATAATTTTGATATAAATGGAAATCAAAGTAATAAAACAGGGTTGCCAGCCATTTCGGTAGGATGGTTTTTTAATAATACAAATATAAAAATTAAGGAAGTTGACTACTAATATTATTACAAATAAATATGTCGCAATAATTTGCTGTTTATTTTTTATGACTGATTTTTATGCACAGGATCAAATAGAGCAATATAAAGTTGTTAATATTGATTCTACAGAAAATAATTATTTTATTTTCCTTTCTCTTGATTTACAAATAAAAACACAAGATGCGTGCATACCGTATTTAATAAAAAAAGATGACCATTGTTATAAAATATCTCACTATGATAATACAAAAATGTTTTGTGTATATAGTCCTAAGATAAAAGGATTGGGTAGAAATATTCATATTGACAGTGTATATAAATTATCAATTAGTCGTTTTGCTAATAAGACAATGAATGAAGGTTGTGATTATATAGGTCATGGCGATTACATATTTTTATTCCCGAATGAATATATATGTAGTTCTAAACAAATATTTGGCTTAATGTATACACAAAACTTAGATTCAATAAATTATTTTTCATTTATATACAATCAATATGCTTTTTTTGATAACAATATGTTAAAAATATGGTTGAATTTCGAAAACTCAAAACTTCCATACTATAAATGGTTAGAAATACAAAAAGCTAATGCTAAAAATATTTATCTAAATAAATTTGCAGATACAATTGTTTTATTTCAAGATGAAAATTGCAAATCTCTAAATATTAAGCTAAACACTGAATATTATTGCGAAAAAGGTGTATTAAAAATAAAACTTCTTTATAAATATAAAAAAAATTATTTTATACAAATTGGCAATGAATTAAATTCAATTTATGGTTGGACTAAAAGAAAATATATTTTAGAAAAAAGTTGATGATAATTCTTCAAAAGCTGAAAAAGTTCAATACCATAATGCAACATTAAGAAATATTAGAAAAAAAGAAAGAGATGGAAGCGACCATCAATAAATTATAATTAATTAATACATATGATAAAAAAAATAGTTTTGGTTACATTCTTTATTTTTTTCATTTATAATTATTTATTAGGACATGACAGTTAAAAAAAAAAATTGATTCTATTCAAATAACTCTTTTTTTTAAAAAACATCAAATTAATAACTACAAAATACCGAATTTCGTGAATTCAAATCTTCAATATGTTTACTCAGTCAAAACTGATACATTAAGCATAACTATATTTCCTTTAATTGATAACCTTAATGTGAAGAATGATAAAGTAATTTTCTTTGATTATATTTGTACTAAATCAAAAAAACAGATAATAAATATCCCTGTTAATTATTTTAAAAACATCAGATTTTTAATATTTGAATCAAAATATATGAAAACATACTTTTTTATTAAAAAAAGAAAACATAAAAATTATTTTGTTTTAAAATGTGTTTGTTAAAAAATTATAAATACACAATTTTTTACAGCACCCATTACACCTTCAGTGGCAAAGAAAAAGATGAGGAAACGGATTACAGTTATTTTGGAGCCCACTACTACCACAGCGATATAAGCCTTTGGCTGAGTATGTATCCAATGGCAAAATAAAAAGAAAAGCCTTCCAATTTGCC
>CAZWKQ010000040.1:0-3376 GCA_964634005.1 uncultured Bacteroides sp. | reverse complement strand
ATTCATTTTTTGCAATCAACTCATCAAGATATTGCCAAAATTTATTTTGCATTAAATCTCCTCTTGTAATTTTTTGTAAAACGAAGCGTCAGCTTCGTTTGACTTAAACTAACAAACAGTGTTGTATTTTCTTTCCTCGAAGCTTCGCTGCGAGTTACAATCAATTTTTTATTCGTGTCATAAATATCTATTTATAAAAATATACTTGTAAAACGAAGCGTTAGCTTCGTTTTTATATAACTCGCACCTCAACACTCATATTTAACACCATGTAGCTCGAAATTAATTTAGTGTTTTCAATTTTAATAAATATTGATTTAAACCATTAACTTAATATTGCAATAATTCCACTTCCAATCCTCCCATCTTTCGCAAAGACCGGCTTTAACAGGATTATTCAGCACATACTCTGCAATACGAATTAATTCTTTATCACCTCTTACTACGTGGTCATAACTCTCGTGCTGCCAGAAAGTACCTGAACGATTTAACACTTTATTACATTTTATTGCTGTTTTGGATTTTAAGTTTTGTAATATCTTTGTTACTATGTAAAACGAAGCGCCAGCTTCGTTTAAAGTATTATAATTTATTTTATTTTTTTTCTTACTCGAAGCTTCGCTTCGAGTTACATCTTAATTTCCAAAAATTGGTTTGAGAACAATATGAACATGATTTGACATAATTGTATAACAAATTAAATCATATACTTTCCCATCATAAAAGTGCATTGCATCTTTAACTATTTGTGCTATGTTGTCATTTTTTAACCAATTTGGACCCGATTCAGCATTATCAAGCAGTTTATCAAACTTACCAAAATATCTGGATTGGTAACTCTTATATTTTTCTCTTCTCACTTTAATATTATCATATCCCGCTATTACTCTTAACTCTTTTTCTCTTTCTTCTTTAAGACGTTTAATTACTTGAACAGGTAATGAACCATTTAATCTAAAAGTAACAAAGAACTCATAACCTAATGGTTGAAAATGCGGAAGATTCCGTTCATAATATGTCTTAATTTTTTTCATATTTCATATTTCCTTTGTAAAACGAAGCCCCAGCTTCGTTTGGCTTAAACTAACAAACATTGCTGTGTTTTTCCGAACATTTCAAATGGAAGTTAAAACTATCTCAGGTTCAATAGCTACGTGTACTGGTTCCGTTGCATTTACATTTCAAATGGAAGTTAAAACTATCATTTACGAATTTGAGAGAACCCCATTTGGGTTGCATTTACATTTCAAATGGAAGTTAAAACTATCTGTATTATTTTGACTATCATATCTTTTTATGTTGCATTTACATTTCAAATGGAAGTTAAAACTATCCATCTTTTTAGCAGATGCTATTGCATTTGTGTTGCATTTACATTTCAAATGGAAGTTAAAACTATCTCTAATATAATGTAAATATGAATTTTTAAGTTGCATTTACATTTCAAATGGAAGTTAAAACTATCAATTCTATCGTCTTTGAAACAAATAGTTCGTTGCATTTACATTTCAAATGGAAGTTAAAACTATCTTTATTGTGGAAGATCCCTATGCAATATTCGTTGCATTTACATTTCAAATGGAAGTTAAAACTATCTCCGAAACCAATCTGAACAATTAACAAACAGTTGCATTTACATTTCAAATGGAAGTTAAAACTATCCTGATAAAATTAAATGCTTTTATTAATAAGCATTTACGGTGATTTTTGGAAATGAAAAATCTTATTGATAGATACAAACTATCAAAATCTTTAAATTTTTCCATTTGTAGTATTAGTGAGTGAAAAAATCCTCACCCTTCGGATGTGCAACCACCCGTTTTTTAAAAATGATACATAAAATTTATTTCATATTTCAAAGAACATTATTTTCATGCTTTTTATTATACTCACATTGTTCACTGCTGGAAACTATTTTGTTACTTTTTGCAATATTCAATGCAGCATTATAATCGGCATTAACAATTTTTTCAAAATTTTTACATTCTGGATTTTTACAAATAAAATCTTCTTGTTTTTCTCTTTGCCCTTCTTCATAATTTCCACAAATAGCGCAGGTTTGGCTTGTATGATACGGATCAATATATAATACTTCTATTCCTTCTCTTTTTGCCTTATACTCAATCATTTTTTGCAATTGATAAAAAGACCAGTTACGCAAAATAAATTTATTCTTTTCATCTTCACCAAAACCTTCAAGAAATTCTAACTTGATAATACCAGCTTTATTATCTTTAGCGAATTTTATTACCTGGTAAGATACTTTATGATTATAAGTAGTCACATAATTTTTTTCTTTATTTGTAAGAGACTCCAATGCTTTAAGCTTTTTTGTTCTTCCTTTTCCACCACTGGTAATTTTAAGTGCTTTTTGTAAACGTTTTCTTCTGCTTTGCATCTGAAGACGAACTTTTAGTAAATCTTCCTTATTACCAATTGAAAGTCGCGAATAACCTTCCGATAATGCACAAAATGCCGGAAAAGCAATTCCAAGATCGACACCGGCTGCAATATTTTTATTTAGGTTTGCTTTTTCGTAAGGAATATCTACAACAAAAAGAAGAAATATTTTCTTATCCTTTAGCTGTATTGATGAATCTGCATATTTATATTCTTTATTAATTGCCCTTTCAACAATAGCTCTATTATTGCTTTTATCTCTGCCAAAAAATAATTTAAATTTTAGTCCACCCAGCCAATTGAGGAAAATATCTTCACCTTTATTTTCAAACCATTTTTGTGAAGATGAAAAATTAAAGGGTATAGGCATACCTTTTCGATAGTTTCTGACGGCTCTTTTACCACTTTTAATTTCATTCCATTCAGTTTTTAATGTTTTGATAATAGAAGCATTTAGGGAAGTAACAATATTTGCAGGGATATTCGGAAACTCTCTGGAGGTTAATTGATACGTTACATTTTGTTTACTTGTTTGATAAAAATTTTTAGCCTCCTGATATCTGATTTTTTTTATTTTTTTCAATTCATCAATTTTTTCTTTATTCTTTTCTCTGCTTTTATAAAGCTTTCTAATTTCAGAGTCAATATCAATCAACCGTGTATCTTGCATAATAACCCTATTCTCCAATATTTCATTAAAATATTGATTGTTGACAATAAAATTAGCCGCTCTATATACTTCATCATTTAACTCTTTTAAGTAAGACCATTTTGCTTTTCTAAGCTCATTGTCATCTTCAGAAAGCCAAAGTTCAATTTTTCGAGTGATAATCATAAATAAACTAATTATTGATATTTCAAATATAATTAAAAAGGGTAAAGATTAGTTTATAATTCCATTATATAGATTGTAATTCAAATTTTTTTTATAGAACCACATTCCTTTGTTTTACCACAACATAAAACCCTATCCTTA
>CAZWKQ010000039.1:0-4618 GCA_964634005.1 uncultured Bacteroides sp. | reverse complement strand
GCTTGACAGTGACGTGCTCCGAAATCTGCAACAAAAACATACCGCCAATCCGTTACAGGAAACCCCAAAATAAATCCCATTATGAAATAAATTTGGTTGTTAGATAAAATTGTTATAAATTCGTGATAAGAAATATTGTTTAATTTAATTTTTTTATTATGGAAACTCGTAGATACCCTGAAAAAATTATCGTAGATGTTAAGGCAAGATTGCATTTAGAGCATACGGATAAAGATCCTAAAGAACATCGAATTGTCGAAGTTAATGGAACAATTGAATCTTTTCCAAATGACGGGAGGTACAATGTAACATTAAGACCTCAAAACGAAATTCGATTTTCTCAAATTACTAGTGGACCATGCGTTATATTGGTCATAGTATTTATTTTAGATTGGCCTAAACCTGCAAATTCAAGAATCAAAAAAATTCGTGATGAGCGAGGTCTTCCTGCTCCACAAAATTTTTTAGATTTGAGCGATGGAGAGTATAGTGCTACTGTTAGATTAAATTTTGAAGATGGCTATGCATTTAAGAGATGTGATATGAAGAAAATAGGTGAGAATCATTATGAAGCTCATGTTGAAACTGTCCATAGATATCCTAGCAGTAAATCATTAGATATTATTCGAATCCTCCCTCATGATATTACAATTACAGACGGTGGTCCAGGAAAATTAATTGGAAGCACACAAGTGAGATGGTTGAGAAAAGACAACACTATTCTTACAGGAGATGTTCAAATGGGAGTCCAGCTGAAAAACCCGTTTAGAAGGATTTGCTTTCCTGAGGTTTTCTCTTATGAATATGACCATACACCTTTTGATGTATATCCTTTTGAAATTAAAGCAAGAGGAGAAATGAGGTTAGTCGATACAACACCTGAGCCTGTAGAATTTGACGAACAAAAGAAAGTTTACAAAAAGGATTAAGATAATATTCGTCAAATTCAAATTTATTTTTTAATGATTAAATTATATTTTCAATTACAATACAAAATACTAAATAGAAAACTAAAAGAGGCAATAGGTATTAATCCAATCTTTTTAATGATTTTAATTCCTATTGCTTTTTTCTATGGTTCGGAAGGAATATTCAAAGTTACTGATGATTCGAAAGCTATATTTATCTATTTATTTATTGCATTATGGTTTAATATTAAAAATTATAAAAAATCAAAAAGTGATTTTTTAAAAATTAACTTACTAGATAATCTAGATTGGAAAATTAAAATAATAGAAAATATTTTGATAGTAATTCCTTTTGGTACATTTCTTATTTACAAATCGCACATTACATATAGCCTTATATTTTTTATTCTATCACTTTTAATTTCATTCATACCAAGAAAAATCAAATTTAACTTTGTTATTCCAACTCCCTTCCCAAAAGAATCATTTGAATTCATAATAGGTTTTAGAAGGAATCTTTACCTCTTTCTTATATTGATTTTCATTTTGATGCAATCAATCATATTCAATAATGAAAACTTAGGTCTAGTAACCTTAATTTCCACTTTATATGTTTGCTCGTTCTTTTACATTAAACCTGAAGAGAAATTTTATGTGTGGATATATTCACTTACACCATCTAAATTTTTACTTCATAAAATAAGATTAACAGTAATTAATTCTATAATTATAAGCACACCATTTTTCATTGCCTTAACGCTATTTAATATCAGGCACACACACATATATATAATTGTAATAATAGTTGGGATATCAGTTATAATAACTAGCATAGTATCAAAATATTCAAATTATCCCGAAGAAGTAAATATACAACAATTATTTATAATAGCTATATCAATGATTTTCCCTTTCATTATACCATTAATAGTATTCTTTTTATATAAACGCTCGCTTACTAACTTAAAAACTATTTTATAATGTTGGAGGTAATAAATCTGAACAAAAAATTTGGTAATCAAGTTGTACTCAACCAAATAAATATTAAATTAGAGTCAGGTAAAGTTTATGGTTTAATAGGAAGAAATGGTGCAGGCAAAACAACATTATTTAATTGCATATCAGGAATAGAAACTTTCAATGGAGAAGTTAAATATACTAATGGGAAACTAAAAAACAATCTAAGTTATCTACCAACCGACTTGTATTATTTTAATTATATTACAGGTATAGAATATTTAGAATTTTTGTGTAAAGCAAGAAATAAATCTAATATTGATTTCAAAAAAAACAACATATTTGATTTACCTCTAGATAAATATATTTCTGAATATTCTACTGGTATGAAGAAAAAAATCGCATTAATGGGGATTTTATTACAACAAAGCCACGTAATAATTTTAGATGAACCTTTTAATGGTGTAGATTTAGAAAGCAACGAAATTATAAGCAATATCTTGCTTGAATTAAAAAGCCTCAACAAGATTGTTCTGTTATCTTCTCATATTTTCTCAACTTTGACAAACGTATGTGACGAAATTATTCTTTTAGATCAAGGTGCAATTATTAAAACCGTTTTACCTAATCAGTATGAAAATCTAATCCAAGACTTTAATAAAGTGCAAATAGAAAAGGTACATAAAATTAAAATTTTACTATAAATAGGGGGCATCCTGTAACATCAAATAAGCACCAGCCACAATAAACGCTTCGGATAACGTTTTTTAGTAAAGAAAAACTTATATCTTCATATAAAATTTAACGTTAAAATGTGGCCGTTGCCTATTTGAGAGCCGTTAGCGGCAATGAAAAGGGTCCTACAACAATCAGTAATGATTAATTAAAAATAAAAGGATAACAATATGTCAAAACTTAACGTTGACCAAAAAACAATCTGGTTACTTTTTTCAGACAAGAAAGCTGACTTTCTTATTCCAGATTATCAACGGCCATATGCTTGGGAAGAAGAACAATGTCAAACTCTTTGGGATGATATTTTTGCTTTCGCTTTTCCTGATAATAACAGCGACAAATTCAACAGCGATGATGAATACTTCCTAGGTTCAATAGTAATTTTCGAAAATGACAAAGGTAAAAAAGAAGTTATTGATGGACAACAACGTCTTACAACTTTAATGTTGTTGCTACGAGCTTTTTACGCAAAGTTTGGAAATATGAAAGATAAGAACTCAATTAGGACTAGTGAGAGAATTGCACAGTGTATATGGAAAACTAATGAGTTCGGACAACCTAACCTTGACGAATTGAAAATTAATTCAGAAGTAGCTACAGATAATGACAAAGAAGAGTTTTTACAAATCCTTAAAACAGGTAAAATGGATAAAGTCCAAAAGAGCAACTATGCGAAGAACTATCGTTTTTTTCAAGAAAAAATAGAAAATTTTTTAAGTGAATATCCATCCTATTTTGCTTATCTACCTACCAGAATTTTAAATAATTGCATACTTTTACCAATTGAGGCCGAATCTCAAGACACTGCTTTAAGGATTTTTTCTACACTCAATGATAGAGGATTACCATTGTCAGACGCTGACATTTTTAAGGCACAATTTTACAAGTATTACTCAGATAAAAACCAAAAAGACACATTCATTGAACAATGGAAAGAACTGGAAGAAATTACAACTAGCATTTTCAAGCCACTGAATGGAACACCAATGGATGAACTCTTTACAAGATATATGTATTTTCTTCGTGCAAAACAAGGTATAAAATCAAGTACCACAGAAGCACTACGCAAGTTTTATGAAAAGAATAATTATTCCATTCTAAAACAAGACGAAACTCTATCTAATCTTAAAATTCTTGCTGATTTTTGGAATAATGTCTATACCCAAAATCCCGACAAATTTTCACCTAATATTTTAAGAAAATTGTTTATCCTTAATTATGCCCCCAATGGAATGTGGACTTATTTTTTGTCAGTGTATTTTTTGCATAATAAAAATGGAAATAATCAATTAGATGAAAAACCATTAGAAGATTTTCTTGATAAAACAATCGCTTTTATTTGGGCATATGCTTTTACAAATCCTGGGGTAAACGCTCTTAGAACACCTATTTATGCTGAAATGATAAATATAGTAAACAATAAATCTGTCACCTTCGATGAACATAAATTTGATGAAAATACATTACGTACAACAATCAATAACTTTGAATTTAATAATTTAAGACCTATTACAAGGTCAATGCTAACCTGGTGGGCATTTAAAGATGAAAATCAAGAAATTCCAAAAATCAATATCAACTTTGATATCGAACATATTTTTTCAAAAAAACGTCAAGAAAACGAAAATACACTTAGTAACACAAAACTTATAGAATCCCTTGGAAACAAATCCTTACTTGAAAAAACGATAAATATCAGGGCTTCTGATTATAGATTTAGTGATAAAATTAAATACTACAAAGGCTTTATTAATGATAAAGATAAGAAAATAGAAGGAACAATGATTTCTGAACTAATTCAATTGGCAAATACTAAAACCGACTTTACAGAAGAAGATATTATTGAGAGAAACGAAAAAATAGTGAATGAGTTTATTAATTTTTTAAAGCAGAAGAAGTTATTAAAACAATAATCACTGCCGCTAACAGCGGCTATACGCCATTAAAACGGCGCATAGCCGCGAAACGTTATGCACTATAATAAAATACCTAAACTTCTAACAATGAATGATTTTTCA
>CAZWKQ010000038.1:0-5258 GCA_964634005.1 uncultured Bacteroides sp. | reverse complement strand
TCAGCGCAGATGGTACTGCAGACTATGTGGGAGAGTATGTCGCCGCCAAAATTTTCTAACAAAAGCCTCATCAGTTGATGGGGCTTTTTGTTTTTGTGTCAACAAAAAATGTCGCAGATGGTACTGTCCCGAACCATCGGGATGTGAGAGTTAAGTCGCCGCCAAAATTTTCTACAAAAGCCTCATCAAACGATGGGGCTTTTTGTTTTTGAGAAAATTTGTTTACACCACAGAGGTCACGGAGCGGCGCAGAGTTTTTTTTCTCTGTGTTCCTCTGTGCTCTCTGTGGTGAATTTTATTTAAATAATCCATCAAACAATCCCAACCTTTAATAGAATAGCATAAAACATTAATAATCCCTGCCTTAATGCTTTCCAGTTTTATATAGGTCAAAAATGTGCTTTTTTTGTTTTGTGGGGAAACAACAAAAAAACATCACAGATGGTACTGTCCCGAACCATCGGGATGGGAGAGATAAGTCGCTGCCAAAATTTTCTACAGAAGCCTCATCAGTCGATGGGGCTTTTTGTTTTTGTGTCAATAAAAAAACATCGCAGATGGTACTGTCCCGAACCATCGGGATGGGAGAGTTAAGTCGCCGCCAAAATTTTCTACATAAGCCTCATCAGTTGATGGGGCTTTTTTGTTTTTGTGTCAACAAAAAACATCGTAGATGTTACTGTCCCGAACCATCGGGATGGGAGAGTATGTGATGATTAACGTTGAAAGGATGTTGTAATGCGAGTTATTAAGCGATTTAATATCAGTTTATAACTAAATTTTATTCTTTTATGAGCCAAAAATTCCAAATTTCACCATAACCATTATAAACTATAACATGATGAGTTACCGGCTATGCTTTTTAAATTAACTGTTCAATTATCAAGTCCATTTTCTGGTTCTTTTATTTTTTGCCCACAGTAAGGACAAACAACCCAAAGTTTTTCTAATTGACTAAAACAATTGTTACAAGTTATTACCTTATCAACTATTGACTTTAATGGTAAAGTTGTTCTTACAGTAAACACATCAGGAATTTCTTTAAGGAAACTTGATTCATTTCCTTTTTCGGTAATTAGGAAAAGTTTATCCTTAGCTCTTGTTATAGCAACATAAAACAATCTTCTTTCTTCTTCCATTAACAAATCATGGTTAGCTTTTTTTATAACTTGAAATATTCTGTCCTCTAACCAGATATCAGGGAAACCCCCATAGCCTTCTGTCAAACCTATAATAAAAACAACTTTAGCCTCAAGTCCTTTAGAGGCATGAATAGTTTTTCCCTGAACTTTTATTCCTTCATTTTTAAATTTATAGAAGTAAGGGATAAACATTTTATTTCTTCGGTACAAAAAAAGTATTTCATCATTGTTTAATCCATCATCTAAAAGTTCACGAACCTTATCAAAGCAAAATTGTAAATTTTCTTCTTCACTATTACCGGCATAAACAACTATTTTATGTTCCGATTTTTTTGATGCTTTAACTTCCTTTTCTACCTTAAATTTGTTGTGTTTTATTACTTCATTACTCGCCCCAACAATATTTTGGGTACTCCTGTAATTTAGATTGAGCTTAATTATCTTTGCATTTTTAAAATGCTTTTCAAACTCAATAATATAACTCACATTAGAGCCACGAAAGCCATAAATACTTTGCCAATCGTCTCCAACGCAAAACAGTTGCGTTTGGTCGGTAAGTAAAAGTTTAATTAAATCTACCTGCAAATTATTTACATCTTGAAACTCATCGACCAATATATATTTATATTTACTCTTGTATTTATTTGAAATATCCGGATAGTTTTTAAATAATGAAATGCTTCGTGAAATCAAATCATTAAAATCAAGATATGATTTGTCAGTGCAGTAGTTAATATATTTTTTAACGATTGGATTAGCCAGTTCATAAAAATTTCGGACTCTTTCGTGTTGGTCTTTACGGGCATTTTCTAAAACCGAATCAATGTCATTGTTTTCAACTTTTATCATGTCAGTAATTCTCATGATTTGTTGAACAAAATCCTTAACATCTTCTTGATAACCATGAAATTCCTCCTTAAAATTTAAGGTAACGGTTTTGTGGTAATTTGATGGTAAACGATTTTTTACAATTTTATCGAGTGTGTGGTTAAATAATGCAGAGTCTGTTGTCATACTCTCAAATGTCTTTACAAGGAGTAAATTGCCTTTTTTAAACTGTTCCTCTTTGTTTTGAGTAGAATAACTTTTTTCGCTGATATGTTCAATGTAAAGGTTAGCGGCCGGAATATAAAAATCGGGGTGAAATGAAAAGTCTTTAACATTAAGCAATGGCTCATATTCATATTTAATGCTGTGTCTGTATAGCCAGTCAGCTATAAATTGTTCGGATTTGGAACGGACTTTTGTTCCATCAAGAGTTGTAAAATACTTACCGTCTTTTGGTAAAAATTTTGGGTCTGCCTTCTTTAAATGAATTTTATCAATTATATAATCAAGTATGTAACGCTTTAATTGTAAAAGATATTCAGTATCTTCACATTGTTCGATAAGTAACTTATGAACAACCTCAAAAACCGTTTCTGGTGCTACATGTTTTGATAGTTCATCTTCATCGTCTCTTTTTTCATCTCCTATAATTCTAAACTTATTGTCGAATTCGTTTACACCATAATTTCTCAAAATACTATAACAAAAGGAATGAAATGTTTTGATAGTTAATCCGTCAATCCATTTATTTTTTTTCTGCTGAATATATCTTTCTCTATCCTTGTCACCTTTACTTACTCTTTTGTCAAATAGAAGTTTTTCGTAATCTCCTGTTTTATCGGCAGAAATGATTAAGCGGTCAATCATTTCATTTGTTGCATTTTTAGTAAATGTAATTGCAAGAATACTTGATGGACTTACCTTTTTTTCTTCAATGAGATATATAAGTTTTTGTAAAAGTGTTTTTGTTTTACCAGAACCGGCACCAGCCAAAACTAAAAGTCGTTTTTCTTCACTTATAACTGCTTCTTGTTGTTTGTCATTCAAAGCATTTAGGTTTGTTTTAACTGACTGCTCCAAAATATAATCCAATTTTTTTTCAAAGGTAATAATATTTATTAAGTTCAAGTATCAAATGCAATTTTTTTTCAAAGATTTAGACTATTGGAATGGATATCGTTCATTTTTTCACTTTTCCATGGGGAGGATTTCGGTCGTAATAGTAGGGTCTAATATATTTTCCCTTATTATAATTATCCCATTTAAAGTTATAGTATCCATGACCGTAACCGCCATAGAAAATTGTATAGGGTTTGCATATCTATTCTTCAAAACTACCCATGCTATTGGTCCGTTCATATTTTCGAAGTGAATTTGGATGCAATTTTTTTACGAATATTTTCAATGCATGGAAACAATTTTCTTTTACGTTTATAGTAAACAGTTCTTTCAATTAAACCATCTAAATAAGTGCCTTTTCAAAGTTCTAAACAGCTGATGTTCAGAATCAATCGACATGTATTCAGAAGTAATGTTAATGACTATTATTTCAATATCAGACATTTTCGGAATAATTGGCTTAAAAAAAATTATCAGTTTTAGCGATTTTTTGCAATTGTATTAAAATAATTTTGTAAATTTGAATAAAGCTGTTTATATATTTAAATGATTGATTACCAAATATATATACAAATTGTTTTTAATTCAATCAACAACTTTTTCTTTTTTTAAATAATACACTATGGTTTTAAAAATAATTTGTAAAGTGTATTTGTACGATATATTTTGTTTCTAATGCCATAGATATATGGACAATTAGGTCTTTTTCAAGTATATTAATATCATCTTTAAGCATGCTTGGTATTTTATAGTATATAGTTACAATATTACCTTTTATCTCTATGTCTGTAATATACTTGTATAAAATAACATTATATCTATCGAAATATTTTTTTATTTTATTGTAAATGTGAAGGTTATTCATATTATTTTTTTTAGGTTAATAAATAATTTGTTAATAAATAATTATTATAAACACTTAGTTCATTATCAGCAGATATTAATTTTTAGATTATTTAAGTTTCTATGAAACATAAATTTATTCAAAAAACTGAATGAATGTAAGAGCAGTTATTTTACTTAAAATTCTAGTTTTGAACCCTTGGAATGTTTTAGCATAATTTCGTCTAATCATAAATCGGAGACATAATTGTGAAAACAGTGTTTCTATTCTTTTTCTTGATTTTCTAAAGATAATTGGATATTGTTTGAAGTCTTTTTGATTGATTCTCTTAGGTGTTTCTATTTTAATGTTTACAGACTCAAAAAGGTTTAATTGAATGAATATCAAACAAATATATGATTTTTTTTAATTTTATGAACAACTTTTTCTTTTTTTTATATAATGCACCACGAGTTTATTTACTTATTTTCCAAAATGAATCTATTCCAAAGATTTAGGACTATAGGAATGGAAATCGTTCTTTTTTTTCACTTTTCCATACTGTCACTACTCCATAGGGGGGATTTCGTTTGTAATAGTAAGGGCTAACAATTTTTTCTTGCTTGTAATTATCCCAATGAAAGTTATAGTATCCAAAACCTTCACCGCCGAAGAAAATTGTATCGGGTTTGCCATAAGCATTATTCAAAACTACCCATCCTAATGGTCCGTTCATAGTTTCGAAGTGAGTCCAGTTACCACCAAACCCACTACCCGGACAAATTATTGCTAATGCTTTTGCTGTTTTTCTATTAGACCAATAAAGTGCTTGATAAGTGGCAACACCTTCACCATTAGTATAAATTAAACTTATTTTATTTGGTGATCGATCTTCAAGGGACCTATCAGATTTTTCATAAACAGCCCAATGTGCAAAAGGCTTCTTAAAGATATATTTGTAATGAAAATAATGCTTAAAATTAAAATTGGGAGGGAGTTTCATTGACCATCCATTAGGGATAAGTTCTTCTGGCCTTAAAGGTCTGTGTGCTAAAATTTTATATCCACTTATAAAGTCATTCATTTTTTCTAAAAAAACTTCTTCGCTTACAAAATAGTCGCAGTAAATGTAACTTTGAATCTCATTTTTATAAAGGTTTATTACTCCATTATCAAAGTAACATGCAGGATAATAAAAAGAGTTTTTAAGCAACTCTTCTATCGGAAGTTCATTTTTAAGGATTTCTTCTGCTGTAAGATTTTCAATTTTTATCATTTTTCTTATTTTCATATTATTAATGTCCGACAAAAATAAAAAAGATAATTTTTTAGAATACAATAATCAG
>CAZWKQ010000037.1:0-7050 GCA_964634005.1 uncultured Bacteroides sp. | reverse complement strand
TGGTGATTTAGAGAAGCATAAAATCATACATGAAATGCCTTCCAATTTTCCAACTATCAGCAAAATAGCGTCAGCCCGAAAAAACGGCGAGCCGGCGTTGGCTGTGAATGCAAAAAACGTAGAAAATCAAAAAAGGCGTTTACGTTTGGGGCTTGCCCCACTACTTTTTTAGATTTTCAAGTATTTTGCAGAGCGGGCAGAAGCATCGTTTTTTCTTGATTTTTTTGGGTACTTTTTTAATCAAGAAAAAAAGTACAGAGAAAAAAACTTCATCACTCAACAATTTTTAATATCTTTACAACGCAAATGTATGTTTATGCCAAACAGTCATACACCGAAATCAAAGGCAACAAGTTTCTCCGCCAAAGAAAAAGATGAGGAAACCCAATACAGCTACTTTGGTGCAAGGTATTACATGAGCGATATTTCTGTGTGGCTAAGTGTTGACCCGCTTTCCGACAAGTACCCAACCATGAGCGCGTATATGTATTGTGCCGGCAACCCGGTGATGCTGGTGGATCCGGATGGGAGGAATTTTGATGAATTTACAGTAAATCTTACAACTGGCGAAATGACCAAAATTAGTGATCTTGGTGGAGAGGAAGTGAACTTTTTTCATATTACAGAATCCAATTCAAATGGAGGAGAAACTCATATCAAGACATATGTTTTTGAACAAAATGCAAATGGGTTAACAAATCTGGAAGGCAATCAATATGGAATTCGGACACATGGTCAAAGTGGCATTTATCTTTCTGAAAAAGCCTTGGGTGCACTTTTAGGTGTTATTAATGAAACTGGATTTAATGATTTATCCATTGGCAATTTCAGTTTACCAGATGGCACATCACCTTCTCCTAGCACCTCTCATAAGAATGGTAACAATGGAGATCTACGGCCTCTGCGGACAGATAATAGTGGCAATAGAGTGACAGTTGACGACCCAAACTTTGATTTTAAACGAAATTCCCAATTAGTTGATGCTCTAAATAAATTTGGATGGAACGATGTATTATCTGAAACAGACAAGCAAGGTAAATTAGTTCCAGGGACAAGACATTTTTCTGGATATTATGATAAAAATGGTATTTGGAAAAACTCCAGACATAATGACCACTTCCACATTCAAGGATTCAAACCCAGGTATAAAGTGTCAAATAACCTGATAAATTGGTAAAAATGAATAGTCATATAAAAACCTGCTTATTAATATCGATTTTTTTCATTTTCATCCTCAGTTTTATCACTAATAATCACATAAATGGGGGTAATACAGAAAAAAATAAGGAAAAAGGAAGCAATCAAGACAAACCAATAGGAACTAACCAAGAGATAAGTCGGATTGCTGGTTCTCTAGGCGTCCTTCTTATTAATGAAAGTAATTATTTAAGTATAAAAGTCTTTGAGATTTTAATACCTGATAGTAATATTTTGATAAAATTTTCATTTACAGACAATTATTTAAGCATAAATAATAAGATTTATAAACTCTATGGAGGACCAATGGAAATGTACAATTTTACCAATTCAAAGGTTTTTAATCCAAGAATATTTAGTTTGGAACCTGATATAATTCAATTTGAAGTAAAGGAGATTAATCAAAAGCATTGGAATGTATTCTTAACAAAAGACAAATCCATAACAGGATTAATAACGACTGATACAAATCTATTTACATTCGAGAATTGGGAAACCCATTTCTATAGGACAATGATATCATATGATGAGCATAATCCATTAAGGGAGTTTCCAAAAGAAACGTCAAAAATAATTAATATTGAAAATCCAGATATGTTATTTTTGATAAAGGAAATCAAAGGTGATTGGGTGAGGATTGAATGTGCTGAGTTATGCGGTCAAATGTGTAACGACAAAATTCAAGGATGGATACGATGGAACGATGGCTCAAAAATTATTTTACACATGGGCTATTCTTGTTAGATGCAATTGGTTACACGATTTGGTTTCAATTTAATTTTACCTTTACCCTTGCAATGAAACCGGGAGAAAAAATAAAAAGCCAAAGGACCAGCCAAGTGCAGCGAGGCTTTACCTGTGCCGGCATTGAACCGGAATTTGTAAGCCTGCAACCCGGTTTGCCCTGCATTTCCGCCCACAACATCCTCGACAAACCCGAAACCGATATTTATTTTTACCATACCGACCATCTTGGAAGCTCTGCATTTATCTCAGATTTATCGGGAACTATAACACAGCATTTACAATATTTGCCATTTGGAGAACAATTTATAGAGCAACGCTACGATGCACCTTACTTTACACCTTATAAATTCTCCGCCAAAGAAAAGGATGAGGAAACCCAATACAGCTACTTTGGCGCAAGGTATTACATAAGCGATATTTCTGTGTGGCTAAGCGTTGATCCGATGGCGGATAAATACCCCAGCCTGAGCCCATTTATGTATTGTGCAGGGAATCCGGTAATTCTTGTGGATCCGGATGGGAGGGCGTTGACTGATTATCAGCTAAAAAAAGATGGTCAAATAGTAAGAATTGGTGCTGTAAACAACGAACCTGATAGACTATTTAATCATAATAAATCAGAGTATGAGACCATAAATGATAAAAAAATATTACCCCAACTGGTTACGAATCAAAAAAAAATTCAAATAGTAGATTCATCCGGTGATATTATTGGTCATGGATACAAAAGTAAATCTTCAACTCGAAACACAGAAGATGCAGCAAAAGTATTAGACTTTATGTCGCGCAATTCAGATGCAGAATGGGCGATATATGCTACAAATGATAAAAATTATCATATCGGAACATTAGGGTTGGAAAATAGAGCACCATCACCTTTAGATTTAGGTATAAATTCTAATGATGTAAAAACAATGATACATTCTCATATCAAGGGTAGTGAAAAAGATGAAGTTGGTAGTCTTTATGGAGATAGACTGGTTTCCCCAGATTGTAATTATAATTACTACACTTATTATGGAATAAGCAAAAACTTGTACAAAATAAACAAAAATAATACGTATTCAAAAGCATACAATGTAAAAGATAGTGATATTGTGAGAATTTTAAAACAAGATTAAATGAGGAAAGTTAAAGTTTTATTTAAAAGAATAGTTATGTTTTCAGTGTTTAGCTACTCAATAAGTGCATGTTCACTAAAAACAACACAGAATAATATAATTAATGGACAAATAATAAATGATTCCTTGTCTTTTATACTAAATAAGTATATTTATAAAGTTTCTCCCTTTTTTGAATCAATTGGATATGATGATATTAAGAAAGATTGTGCTTATTATTGTGTTTTGTTTTTTGAAAAAGAGCAAAACAATTATTTTATGCTTTTTACTTGGGCAGCGACACCTGAACACTTCCCTTTTGTAAAAAATAAAACCATGTATTTTTACTTACATAACAATAAAAAAATTGTTTTTATTGACTACAAAAAAAATAGAAATCATCTATTTGCAAAAACTAAAGAAGCCATTATAAATGCCAAAAAGGAAGCAAATAAGGAGATTTGTTTTATTCAAGACGGTAGTACATATCCTGAAACGTACATTTACAAAACTGTCAATGGTAAAATTTTAATAGAAAAAGCAGATAGCTTTTTTTATGAAAGTGTTGTTGGAGAAGATTTTGCCCGCTTTGAAAATCTACATATAACGTTGCCTAATAGTTATCGTAAAAAATAGACACTTGGTCACTAATGTTATTTTTAACCCAAAATCAGCACGAGATTTCATATTTATGCAGAATTGATTTCAATTTGCTATTGGCTAATTCGGGTTAAATAAATATAAGGCATAAAACAAAAAGTACATTAAGTATTAATTAAAATTTGCCCTTTTTTGCTTGATTTTGTAGGGTTTGTGATAAATAAACATGGTGGGTGCATATAAAACGAATAGTACAATTTAGTATAATTTTAATCATTATTGTCCGACAAAAAATAGCAAAAAAAATTCAGTAATCCTCATAAGACAAAGTATTCAGTATGTTTATATGCGACTTAATTTTATTGTAAGCTCCCCCTATTAAAATTTCAAAATAGCCAAATCAGGTGGATGTGCTTTATTCCATGCTTTATATGTGTCTTTGATAAATTCAATAAGATTGACATAGCTCATTAAATGAAGTCGCACAACAGTAATCATGTTGGAAAATGATTTTTTGGTTGCTGCAATTTTTCTGATTACAACCATTAGCAATTGAGCAATCAGAACGCTATAAACTTGCATTTTTATTGCGTTTATACTTTCTCCCCAAAAATATTTCAGAGGAAAATTCTGTTTGATTTGTTTAAACAGTAGTTCTATCATCCACCGATATTTATAAATTAGTGCAATTTGAGTTGCCGGTAGAGTAAAATTATTGGTCATAAATTCATAAACCTTGCCATCATCGGCTTTAAAAACAACTCTTCTAAGTTTTAGCCTCTTTTCTTTTTTGTACTCATCTTTATACCCAATGGTAATGTATTGCTCTTTTAATACTCCTTTGACATTTTTCTTTTTTGCATTATTCTGTATAACTTTAGTTACATGGTAAACTGCATTGGATTTCATGCGGGTTACAAACCAGATTTTATTATTTGTCCATTTAACAAACTGCCTGAAATAAATATATCCCTTGTCAAAAACAATCCAACTGTTTGATTTGAGTTCTATATGGTGCAAAAATTTTTTATCATGCTCTTTTGCGGCTGTAATACGCAAGAACTCAGTAATGCCACTAAATGCATCTATTAATGAATGAACTTTGATGCCTCCTTTTTTACGTGAACCTTCTTTTGGATTGCGACCTACACCACGAAGTATTTCGCTAAACAATTGAATGGTTGTACTGTCTATTATTTTTAAGTTTCTTATGCTTAACCCTTTTAACCGGCTGTCCGAAATAAAACTATGGTATCGTTTGACCAATGAAAAATATATTTCCTCAAATACCAAATAGCTTCTTTTATTGTTGGCATCTGATAAAGAGCTTCTGGCTGGTGCCTTATCTAAGCCTAAATGTGATATTTTCCCCTGACACGCTAACATTCCTTCGCATATCTCAGGTAATCCATTGCAAAAACTCAATACTCCATATAAAAGACTTATTAAATGAACCCGTACTGGTACCTTTTTGTAATAATAATTGGCATTGTGCTTCCTGACAGCTTCATTTATGATACTTTTGGGAATGTGGCTAAGAATTTGTGATAAAATCGGCTGTCCGATAAAATTATTTGTTGTATTTTTGTTCATGTTGTTATTTTTTGTTTTGCAACTCAAATATACAACATCGAGGGGAAACTTTTTGGAGTACCCTCTTTTTCTAAAATTTAGTCGGACAATAGTGAAAGTAAATATTAAAATGAAAAAGATTAACATCAGAGGCATCTTTGTAATTTGGAGTTTTTTATTTGTTTTATCATGTACAAACACCGTAATTAATAATGCTCCCCAAACAAATAATCTAAAAGAAAATCATCTAACATTTATTGATACTATTAATAATTCTAACAATTATTCTGAAGTAATTGATGGATGGTTAAAAGTGGCTATTAAACAACAAGAAGTTATAAATAAAATTGGAAAGCCTGACACAAAAGGAGAAGATGAGTTCTGGGGAGCAACAGGAACCTATGTCCAAATCTGGAATTTCATAACTTTGGGAGTAATGCTTGAGATGGAATCTGAAATTAAGAATGGAGATAAAATAGTTCGGTCTATTACAATTATTAATCCCTGTAGCCTTACCACTTCAAAGGGGGTTGGCATAGGTAATAACATAAATAATGTAAAAGATAAGTATAACAAACTCATAGATGTTAATAATTCAGACGAAAATAATATTGTTGTTGGTTCAGTTTATGGTGGAACAATTTTTTCATTTGAGAACGGAGTTGTAAGCAAAATATTTGTTGGCGCTGCTGCCGAGTAACCACACTTCAATAGTTTCAACAAAACCTTACCACCCAAAAACCGTTCATTGCTTCTTCTAATTGTTTTTTTAATTTATCTTTGTTTTAGCAATAATTGTTTATGAAAAACGAAATCATTCTTTATCAGGATGCTACTTCATCCATAAATATTGAAGTGAGGATTGAAGATGAGACTGTTTGGCTTACACAGGCACAAATGGTTAATTTATTTCAATCAACTAAGCAAAATATAAGTTTGCACATTCATAATATTTTTAAAGAACAAGAACTTGTTGAAAATTCAGTTGTCAAGGAATACTTGACTACTGCCTCAGATGGTAAGAAATATAAAATCAGGTACTATAATTTAGATGTCATAATTTCTGTAGGTTACAGAGTTAAATCCAAACGGGGCACTCAATTTCGCATCTGGGCAAATAAAGTACTGAAAGAATATTTATTGCGTGGATATGCAGTAAATCAGCGAATAGAGCGGGTTGAAACCGATATTCATCAAATTAAAAACGAACTGGGCGAAATTAAACTACAGCTTAAAACCAATCTTCCGCCCAACGAAGGCATTTTCTTCGATGGACAAGTCTTTGATGCTCATGTTTTTGCATCAGAATTAATTAAATCAGCAAAAAAATCTATTGTGCTTATTGATAATTACATAGACGAAAGTGTATTGCTTTTGCTATCAAAACGTAATAAAGAAGTAACTGCTTGCGTTTATACAAAATCTATTTCAAAACAACTTGAGCTTGACTGGAAAAAACATAATCAGCAATACTCCGAAATAGAGATAATGAAATTTACTCAATCACACGACAGGTTTTTGATTATTGACAGTGAAACGGTGTATCATATTGGGGCATCGCTCAAAGACCTTGGAAAAAAATGGTTTGCTTTTTCTAAAATGGAACTAAAAGCCGCAGAAATTTTATCGAAATTACAATAGTAAAAGCAATGCTCGCAAAACAAAAAAGTAATAACAAGCTTACCGGCAAGGAGCGAGACGCTGAAACCGACTACAGCTACACTTCGACAAGCTCAGTGCGGTGCTTCGTTGCAAGGTATTATAACAGCGATATAAGCATTTGGCTGAGTATGTATCCAATGGCAAAATAAAAAGAAAAGCCTTCCAATTTGCC
>CAZWKQ010000036.1:0-7540 GCA_964634005.1 uncultured Bacteroides sp. | reverse complement strand
TGATTATTGTATTCTAAAAAATTATCTTTTTTATTTTTGTCGGACATTAATAAAACAAAATAGATAAAAAAGGAAATATTATAAACCCAAATATTTTATTAAGAATGCAGTGAACTAATGATATTAATCGAGACAACCCCGAATAAGAAAATAATTGAAATGATTGAGTGAAAACGGTCAAACTTATTTAGGCATCAACTTCTATTAACTAATAACCATTAACCATCAACGAAGCACTGCACTCTCCCAATACCACTTTATACAAGCCCGAGTTAAAGCCTGACGTGTTTATTATTGTTTGGTTGCTGCTTTTGGGTAGTTTTTCTTCATATACCATTTGACCCAGCATATTATAAATTTGCAGCCGGCTTTCTTTGGTTAGCTGTGTGAAAGTTATGGTAGTTTGGGTAGTAGCAGGGTTGGGGTAGATAATAAATTCTTTTTTTAATTCATCTTTTTCTGATATTCCTATTATGTAATCACAATCCGGTGCCGACCCCAATTGCTTATAAATAAAGCCATTTGGTTCAGAGTAACATCTTAAATATCCGCCTTCAGACAATTCATCTAACTGCATGCCACAATAATCGAGTTTAATAGGAAAAAGATAATTATAATCGAGATTATTTTGGTATCTGTAAATAGGACCTATCTTTTCAACAATACGTGCATACCAACCCCATTTAGAAGTAGGTGTGGGACTTACTGAAATATAACGTAAAATTTCACCATTAATATTCATGGTTCCTGTGCTGTCAATCCTTATTGCACCAATTGAATCACATCCTGATGTTGAATATTTGTTGGTTCCGGCAATAATAATAGTATCTCCTATATTTGCCGAAAAATCATATAATGTATAAAAAGTATTGAATCTGTAAATATATACTTTATTTTGGTCAGAGTAGGTGTATTCACGTCCCACTACTAATGTATCGAAACCCCAGAGTGCAGTCCAACGATACATTTTCTTTTCCAAAACTCTGCAATTAATATTATTTATTAGTGTATCGCCTATACAGTTTATTTTATAATATCCTTCTACTGCAAATGCAGAAAAGTTGTAGTGCCAACAAGCCCCAACAGGTGCCCATTGACTATAAAGTATTTTTTGAAAAATAAAAACCGCTATAATAAAAAATACTATTCTTTTCATGTTTAATTTTATTAAATTATTTAATATCTGAATATTTCACTTGGGTTTAGGTCGGTTTATATTTTATATCCTTTTTTCAAACCGACCAATAGACACTTAAGTTTGTCTTGCATAACTTATTAAAAAAACAAAGATCTAAAATCCTTTTCTTAGTTCGTAATCTTATCCTTAACTTTGCTAGTTCTATATCTACATAAGGAGCAAGGAGCAAGGAGCAAGTTTCTTGCTTTTGTTTAATTTAGTGCTTATGGATAAAAAACGAAACATAAAAAAGAATTAATAAATTTTAGGCTGTAAATATAATACAAAAAAAAGCTAAATAATAAAATTTAACAAAAATTCTTGAAAAATTAATATTGCTTAGGTTATTGACCAAAACTAAAGTAAATTTTTTACTGCATAAGTGGCATAGTTTTGCAGTTGAGGGAAAAAAGCCATAAATTCAGCGTAATATTTATCATAATTATCGTTTAAATGAGCAACGGCATCTTTCATATCGGATTTGAATGCCGCTCTTTTTGTCATTCCATCGAAAACTCTTTGCAAACCTTCGAAACTTGAATAAGCTACAAACCAGTTTTGAGTTATCATATATGGCAGTATTCTTTTGTTTCGCTGAGGTAAATAATTATAATTCTCGATAAGAATTTTGTAAACATATTCAGCAAACTTATTCAGAGGTATTGAACAGAAATTGCTGAAATTAGCGGCAAGGAAATGGTCGTAATAAATATCGGCAATAACTGAAGAATAGCGTTTAAACTGTGGTTTTAGTCGATTTACCGATTCTATAAAAATTTCATTTTTATCGGTATAAGCATCTATTAGTCGGTGTAAAGCAATTCCTTTTCTTACATTAATATCAAATTCTTCAAAAGCTCTGCCTTTTACAGAGTCGGCAATAATGCCTCCCAATATTAGTTCTTTATTTTGGCCTGACAGAAGAGCGTGAGCAAGAAAATTCATCAAATGGAATAAGAATACAAAATGTTTTATTATAAATACCATTTGCCGATAAAAATCGGGTTTACCGACAAATGGCACAAAATGCCGGCTGGTAAGTTATTTTACGGCAATAGTTTCAATTTCGACAAGAACACCGAGAGGCAATCCTTTTACGGCATAAGCAGCTCTTGCAGGAGGATTTTCGGAATAATATCGGCCATAAACTTCGTTCATTGCAGCAAAGTTTTCCATATCGCTCAACAGACAGGTTGACTTTACTACATCGGAGAAAGTATAACCGGCTTCTTTTAAAATAGCCTCTATGTTTTTCATTACTTGTTCGGTTTGTTCTTTAATACCCCCTTCTACTACTTTGCCTTCGGCCGGATTTATAGGTATTTGCCCCGATATAAACAGCATACCGTTTACTTCTACAGCCTGACTGTAAGGACCTATTGCCTTTGGTGCATCAATTGTGTTGATTATTTTTTTCATGGTTTTAATTATTTGTTTGTAATGTATATTAAATTATGTTCTCTGTTGATACTTCAATATTATCATCAATGTCAATCATAGCATTAATCAAAATAGCTTTTTTGAATAATCTTAAATCTTTCAATGTAATTTCTTCTTCTTTAATTATTTTTTCTCTTATCAATTTTTCTCTTTTTGTTCCTCTAAGCAAAGGGGTTGAAGATGTTAAGAATTTTTCACCGTCGCTGAAAACTACATTGCAGTATGATGTATCGGTAACTCTGCCGTTGTTAATTATAAGAATGTCATCACAATTTTCTTTTTTTGCCAGAAGATTATCAAACATACTGCGGTTTTCGTATTTAAATGAGTAATCTATTTCGTCGTTTTCAATAATTTTTAATGATTTAACTTTTTTAAATTCATACGGTAAAAGCTCAATTTTTTCGATAAATTTACCGTAAATCACTCTTAATTTGCAAATACTGAAAAGAATATTGTTTTTTATTGTCAGAATATCTCTTAAATCGATATAATCGTCGATATTGTAAATAAGCTTTCGCGAACGGTTAAAACGTTCGTTGTGATAATTTATATTGTGAATTATTCCTTTATGAAATTTTATTGTTTCAACTAATAGGGACATAAACTTTATCAATTAACTCGTTATACTCAGCGAGGGGATTACTGTTGAGTGTAATTCCTCCTCCGCTTTTAAATATATAATCGTCGCCGTTTTTTTCGATAAATCTTATCATAACACCGCTATCGAGATTTTTACCGTCGAAATAGCCAAATACGCCGGTATAATAATTCCTGTTATAATTTTCGACCTGATTTATTATTTCAACTGTTTTTTGCTTGGGCGCCCCCGAAACAGAACCTGCCGGCAAAAGCGTAAACACAATATTACCTATATTTTCGTTATAATTTGCAGGTAATTGTCCTTTTATTTCGGAGCTTACTTGCAGAAGTTTTTTTTCGTTTGTATTTATGGTTTCGATATATCTGAAGCGTTTCACTTCTACTTTTTTCGATACCATACTTAAATCGTTACGTATTAAATCGACAATAGTGTAGTGTTCTGCTGTTTCTTTGGGGTCGTTCAATATAACATTTGCGGCATCTTTTATCGAGGCATCAATAGTTCCTTTCATTGGGAAAGAATAAATGCATCCGTCAATAATTTGGACGAATATTTCGGGAGAGAAAACGACAAAATGGTCATCGAAAAGCAGTTTGTAACGTGCCGAACTACTGTAATATATTTGTTCTAAAGTAAGATTTATTCGAATTTTTGTAGGTTGGGTTAAATTTATAAGATAACTGTTTCCGTATTTCAAATTTTCGATTACCTTATTAAATGCAGTTAAGTAATAAGAATAGTCAACCGGTTTTTTGGTCAGTTTTATTTTTTCTACAAGTTTAGCAATTCTTTTATTGTTGTATTCAAAATTTTTTAGTGTAAACGAAATATTAGAGGGTATTTCGTTTAACCGAAAAACAAGAGGTTGCTGCATCAGAAAATCGATAATGAAAAGGAAAGGAATTTTTGCTTTTCCGAGTTCGTTCATTTTATCTATTGCATCCTGTTTGGTAAGCATTTTACAGTTGAATAATTAAAACTAACTTCTTTCCGTCTCTTATAATATCGACATTAACCGACTGTCCTTTTTTTAGTTGTTTTAGTCTGGACATGTAGTCCTGAATATTTTTAACTTGTTTTCCGTTAATAGCTGTAATAATATCGCCTTTAATCATACCGGCTTTGTATGCGGGACCGTCTTTTCTGACTAAATCGGCTCTGACTCCATTGTCGGATTGAGATGAGAAGTCGGGCATAATACCGAAAGTAACAGTAAGACCACCTCTGTTGTTTTCGGGTTGTTTTGAGCCTGCTTCTTTGAAAGTAAGCGGTTTGTCTCTATTAATTAAATTTAAAATCAATGAATAAGCAAAATCTAAAACCTGAACAGTTCCCTGATAATTTATTTTATCGGGAGTATCCATAGGGGTATGGTAGTCTTCGTGGGCGCCTGTTGTTAAAAAGAATACGGGAATATTCTCGGCATAAAACGAGCTGTGATCGGATGCACCGTAGCCGTCGGGCGAGTATTTGAGTTTTATGGAAGTTTTTTTCGAAAGTTCATTTAAAATGGTTTCGGCTTCGGCAGAAGTTCCCGTTCCGCTTACCAGAATAAAACGGTCGGAATTATTCAGCCTCCCTATCATATCGAGATTAATCATTGCTTTAATTTGGTCGGGCTTTATAAATGAGTTTTTTACGAAGTATTTTGAACCGAGCAACCCCATTTCTTCGGCACTAAAAGCCACGAAAACAACCGACCTTTTTAGTTTGTTTTTTTCGTTGGCAAGTTTTTGAGCTAACTCAATCAAGCCGGCTACACCCGAGGCATTATCGTCGGCCCCATGGTGAACTGCAATGGTATCGGGCATACGCGAACCTGAGTTTTCGCCTCCCATTCCCAAATGGTCGTAATGGGCGCCTATTACTATGTATTCGTTCTTCAATACAGGACTGTTGCCTTCGATTATTCCTACTATATTTGCTGTTCGCTTTTTTCGGATTTTTACATCGGTTTTTATCAATATTTTTTCGAAAAGATTAAAACTCTGACTTTTCATCGATTTGTTTATAGTATTTTCCAAATCGGTTACGCTGATGTGTTTATCGTCTCTTATAATCAAATCGGCCAAAGAGCGAGTTATGTAAACGACAGGGATAGCTGCTACGCTGATATTTCGGCTGTTTTCGAAAGCATTTAGATTGTCAACGCTGTCCATTTCCGACGGAGTAACAAACAAAACACCTGAAGCACCCTTATCGGTGGCAGTGAGAACCTTTAAACGTTCGTCGGAATAATCGTTGAACTTGCTGTCGGGTTTGTTTAGCTCTGGATGTCCTTTAAAAATCATAACCCACTTCCCTTTTACGTCAACGCCTTTATAATCGTCCCAACTAAGTGTGTTGTTTTGTACCGATATTCCATAACCGACAAATACAATTTTGGTGTATAGGAAAGTACTTTTAGAATATATTGCCGGCAAAAAATCCTGATAAAGTTTGCCGTAAAATCCGTTGAAGAACAACTTGTTTTCTCTGCCGATATCGGCACCTGTTATAATGTCGAAATATTGGTAACCATTATCTTCGGCAAGTTGCAGCCCTGCAGTTTTAAATTGATTTTGAATAAAGTCGGCGACTTTGTTTATTTCGGGCGTTCCGGGCTTGCGTCCTTTTAAGGAATCGGAAGCTAAAACATATATTGTCGATTTAAGCTCGCTTACGGTTATTTCGGGCTGGACTTTTTGTGCGTAAATTGCCGAATTTACCAATGAAAGTATGATGTATAAGAGTATCCGCAATTTTCGGCTAATTGTTTTTATTGTTAACTCTTTGTATTTTTTATTCATATTAATGCTTTGTATGAAATTATTTTAAAGTAGTCGTATTTCATTTTCATCAATAAATATTTTCTTTTCTTTGAAGAGCTTTCCTATAGTTTTTTTGAAGACTTTTTTACTTATTTCGAGTTCAAGATATATTTCATCGGGTTTACTGTTGTCGCTCAATGGCAAAATACCTCCGTTTTCTCTGAGTTTTGTCATAATTTTTTCTTCAACATCATTAATTTCATCCATTCCCGACTTTTGCAAGCTAAGGTCGATGTAGCCGTCTTCTCTTATTTTGGTAATCCACGCTTGCGTACGTTCGCCTGTCCTTATATCTCTGAAAATCTGGTTGAAGTATATCATACCCCAATAAAGATTGTTTACAATAACCTTATAGCCCAATTGGGTTTTATGACAAATCAAAATATCGGTTTTGTCGCCAACCGACAAGTTTTCGGTATTGTTTCTCAGAAACTTGTTTATATGTTGTGTAGCAACAATTCTATCGGTAAGTTTATCGACATAAATTCTAACTAAATACCTTTTGCCGGTTTCTATTTTTTCGCTTTGCTCTCTGAAAGGCAACAGCAAGTCTTTCTTAAGCCCCCAGTCGAGAAAGGCGCCGTATTTTTCGATGGATTTTGCTTTGAGGTATGCAAATTCGCCAACAATTGCGTAAGGTTTTTCGGTAGTGGCTATAAGTTTGTCTTCCGAGTCGCGGTAAATAAATACTTCAATTTCATCGTCAATGTTTGCATTTTGAGGAATATATTTTTTTGGCAATAATATCTCGGTATTATCGTCGCTGTTTGTAAGATAGGCTCCTTGTTTTAATATTTTTTTTATTCTTAGGTGTGCGTATTTGCCAACTTCAATCATTGCTTTTTTTTGCAAATTTAATTAATAAAGTATAAACCTTGTATGTTTTGAATTATTATTAAGATTTATTTTAAAATATATTTAAGTATTGAAATATGTTTTAAATGGTATTTTCGATAATGTAATCTAAATATTAACAACAGCGTGTTGAGAATGTTTTTTAAGGGATATTATCATGCAGGCTGTTTGGAGAAGGTTTTAATTATAGTTTTTCTTTACTTTCTTTTGGTTCTAGCAAAAGAAAGTAAAGAATAAATTACTATAAATTTGACATAGTTCGTCGAATGTTTCTTATTTTAATACAACTTTTTGTCTTGAAACAAAAAGTAGCAAATGGAACATCCCGCCTTAGCGGGGAAATTCAAGACTGCAAATTCTTTGAAACAAAACCAAGCTTTTTTAAAACCTGCGCAATCCAAACCGTTTCGGGATTGTACAGTTTTGTTCCAAATGATATTACTCGCCCGAAACTAAGGATTGCTTGCTTTTACCTCCCCTTTTTAAAAAAGCAGGTTTTGTATTTCAAATAATTTGATGTCGATTAAACGCTATTCTGATATAAGTGTAATTGTTCTTAAAATCCGCCTTATATAAATTTGCGTTAAGAAATTGGATGGTTTTTATCATGCGTTGGGCATAGTAAGCAACCCTGAAGTGAGGAAGGGATAAAAT
>CAZWKQ010000035.1:0-8418 GCA_964634005.1 uncultured Bacteroides sp. | reverse complement strand
ACGCATGATAAAAATCATTCAATTTCTTAACGCAAATTTATATAAGGCGGATTTTAAGAACAATTACACTTAAGTTTGAATAAAGATTAATCGACATCAAATTATTTGAAATACAAAACCTGCTTTTTTAAAAAGGGGAGGTAAAAGCAAGCAATCCTTAGTTTCGGGCGAGTAATATCATTTGGAACAAAACTGTACAATCCCGAAACGGTTTGGATTGCGCAGGTTTTAAAAAAGCTTGGTTTTGTTTCAAAGAATTTGCAGTCTTGAATTTTTTCCAACTTTTTGTTTCAAGACAAAAAGTTGTATTAAAATAAGAAACATTCAACGAAATATATCAAATTTATAGTAATTTATTATTTACTTTCTTTTGCTGCCACCAAAAGAAAGTGTTATAATACCGAGCGTAAATATGTTTTAGTTTAGGAGCGAAAGCGAACTAAACTATTACATATTTACCTTCGGTAAAACAAAGAAAAGTCACCGCTGCATATAAATTTGCTAAAATTGAATGCTTTTTATCTCACGCAACCCAAGCCGTTCGGAAACAAGCTTAAAGTTTTCAATCTAAGATTATCCCTTCCTCACTTCAGGGTTGCTTACTAAGCCCAACGCATGATAAAAACCATTCAATTTCTTAACGCAAAATTTATATAAAGCGGATTTTGATTGGTACAAAGTGCTTACTAAATGTTCAAGGATTATAAAAGCGATTATGTTTGGGGTAATTGTAAACATTCATTATAACTGTTTGTATTGCAACGAAGATATCTCTTAAAATTAAAAGCTTATAAAAATAATTTTCGCTGTTTGAAAAAATACCTACTTTTGTGAAAATTAATCTTATCAATAAAAACTAACTTACAAAGTCGAAATATGAGCGAAGATTTTTTTCAGGGTTACAAAGGGCTTGCATTGGAATTGCTTAAAAAATACAACGTAAGGGTTTGGGGACAAGCTACTGTAAACACAACAAGAGGTATGTTTCAGGGAACTATATTGCCAAGGTCGGAAAACGATGACGATAAGCATATAGTTATGAAGATAGCTACCGGCTACAATATCGGTATCGATATTTCGAATGTTATCGATATGAAAGAAACCGGCTACAAAAAAGCAAATTACAAAATACCCGAGAAGGAGTTCCCTTATACAAAAGGGCTTCCTAAGGTAAAACTTATAGGCACCGGAGGTACAATAGCCTCGCGATTAGACTACCGAACCGGAGCCGTTATCCCTGCCTTTTCTCCGGGCGAGCTTTACGGTGCTGTACCCGAATTGGCCGATATTTGTAATTTGACTACTGAAAAAGTTTTTGCTGTTTTTAGCGAAAATATGGGTCCCGAGCAGTACAAAAAGCTTGCTGTTGCCATAGGAAAAGAAATCGAAAACGGAATTGACGGCATAATTATCGGACACGGTACCGACACCTTGAGTCATACTGCTGCGGCATTGACTTTTATGGTTCAGAATTCGCCTGTACCTATAGTTTTGGTTGGTTCGCAGCGTTCGTCCGACAGACCAAGCTCCGATGCGGCTCTTAACCTTATGCATGCCGCTACTGCTGCCGGTCATGGCGATATTGCCGAGGTTATGGTATGTATGTTTGGCCCTACTTCGGACGAGTATGGCCTTTTGCACAGAGGAACTCGCGTCAGAAAAATGCACTCTTCGTATCGTTCTACTTTCAGAACCATTGGCGATGTGCCTTTGGCTACTATTACCCGCAAAGGTGTTAATCCCATAAAACCTGTTTATAACCACAGACGTAAAGACCGAAATGTGGATATTTATCCCTATTTCGAGGAAAAAGTGTCTATAGTTTATTACTATCCAAATATGCAGCCCGATATAATCGACTCGCTTGTTGATAACGGCTACAGAGGTATAGTTATAGCCGGAACGGGGCTGGGACACGTTAATAAACCTTTGTATCCCGCTATCGAAAGGGCGCATAAAAAAGGTGTTCATATGTTTATGACTGTCCAAACTTTGTGGGGATACGCTCATATGTTTGTTTACGATACAGGTCGCGACCTTATGGCAAAGGGTATAGTGCCTGCCATGAATATGCTGCCCGAAACTGCTTATATTAAGCTGGGTTGGGTTCTCGGACAAACCGACGACCCCGAAAAAGTCAAAGAAATGATGCTTACTCCTATTAACGACGAAATTACAAAACGCGAACCTTATAACGGTTACCTTGTTTATCAAGGTGGTGTTAAAGAGGTCGAAGAATTTATCAGAAAAGTTCGTAAATAGTTTTTATTTTGTTTTTAAATAATGTTTAATTTGTCTTTAATATTCGACAAAATAAGATTGGTGTCGGCATTAGTTGCGGTATCGTTTGCTTATCATTTATCCGCACAAGATACCGTAAAGGTTATGCAATACAATATTTTAAACTATGGCAATTACACTTCGTACTGCACTTCCGCAAACAATAATATTAATACAAAGAATGCCGCCATACGTACTATTGTCGGTTATGTTAAGCCCGATATCCTCACTGTGAATGAAATATCGCAATGGTCGGCTTTTCATCAGCAGCTTATGGATTCGGCTCTTAATGTTAACGGTATTAATTATTACCAAAAAGTGCCTTTTACCAATAATGCCGGTAGCGATATAATAAATATGCTCTATTTTAATTCGAATAAGCTTAGGTATCATTCTATGTCTGTTTTACAAACTTATGTCAGAGATGTTAATCTGTATAAGTTGTATTATAATTCTCCTCAATCTCTTGCCGAAGGCGATACCGCATTTATTATTTGTATTCAGGCTCATCTTAAAGCCGGAAGTACACAAGCTGATGCCGTTGACAGAGATACCATGACATTGAGAATTATGCGTTCGCTCGCTAAAATGAATACTCCCGACAATTATCTTATTATGGGCGATTTTAATATTTATTCGGCAAACGAAAATGCTTACCGCAACTTAGTTAATAACACAAACGAAAATATAAGGTTTTACGATCCTATTAATAAACCCGGTGACTGGAACAATAACTCTTACTTTGCTCCTTATCATACCCAATCTACTACTACGGTTTCCGATTGCAAGTCGGGTGGAGGTTTGGACGACAGGTTCGATTTTATTCTCGTTTCGAACGATATTATCACCGGTTCAAAAAAAGTGAAGTATATAGATAATTCTTATAAAACAATAGGCAACGACGGACTGCATTACAATACAAGCATCAATGCAAGTCCTCAGAACAATAGTGTTCCTGCGGCCGTGTTAAATGCTCTTTTTGTCAATTCCGACCATCTTCCCGTAGTACTCGATTTAAAAGTTTCGACATCTTCGGCCGTAAATGAAAATATTGTTTTATCGCCTTTTAATAATTTATCGGTCCGAAATATTGGCAGTAATGCCTTAACCTTTTCGTTTGCTGCTCAACAGCCGGTAAATTTTAATTTGCAGATTGTAAATATATTGGGACAACCACTAATATCGAAAGAATTGAAAGCCGAAAAGGGTGAAAATGCTTATACTATTGATGTGGGTAGTTTGAGTAAAGGATTTTATTTTGTTAGTTTGACGGATGGTTTTAGGAAGGTTACATTTAAGGTTGTTTTAAAATAAATCGGATTTTAGTTCGCTTAAGCTCCTAAATTGATTTATCTTAAATTTATTCTTTACTTTCTTTTGCTACCACCAAAAGAAAGCAAATAGTAAATTATCTTTTGTTGGAAATTAATATTGTTTTTTAGTTAACTTTTTGTCTTGAAACAAAAAGTTACAAAAAGTTCAAGACTGCGAATTGTTATTGTGTAAAATCTACGGCTTAAAAAAACCCGCAATACAAGCCGTTCCGATGCTTATATTATCTTCCAATCAAACTTTTCCTATATCGGAACTTCTGTATTGCTTAGCTGATACCTACGCTTTTTTTAAGCCTTGTTTTACTACAATAACAATTCGAGGTCAAGGTTTCCCTTTGCATGCTTTTGAAGCATATTATTGTAGGTCATTTTTATATTACAATTATATTACGCCAATTCAAAATCCGCCTTATATAAATTTGCGTTAAGAAATTGGATGTTTTTTATCATGCGTTGGGCTTAGTAAGCAACCCTGAAGTGAGGAAGGGATAATCTTAGATTGAAAACTTTAAGCTTGTTTCCGAACGGCTTGGGTTGCGTGAGATAAAAAGCATTCAATTTTAGCAAATTTATATGAAGCGGTGACTTTTCTTTGTTTTCCTTTCTTTTGGTGGTAGCAAAAGAAAGGAAATGTTATCAATAATTACTTTTATTCTTATTCTACTTTTTGTCTTGATACAAAAAGTAGCAAATGGTACATCCCGCCTTAGCGGGGAGATCAAGACTTATAATAATTTGCTTCAAAAGCTACGTTTTCAAAAATTTGCTGCGCGATACTATGTTCCGATGCTTATATTATCTTCCAATCTTACTTTATCCATATCGGAACTGTATCGCTTACTTATGCCCATCGCACTTTTTGAAAACTTGTTTTGATACGCAAATTATTATAGGTCATTAAGTTTCTATAATCTTAAGTGAATAAGTGGTTATAATCCGCCTTATATAAATTTGCGTTAAGAAATTGGATGTTTTTTATCATGCGTTGGGTTTAGTAAGCAACCCTAAAGTGAGGAAGGGATAAAATTAGATTGAAAAACTTTAGCCTGTTTCCGAACGGCTTGGGTTGCGTGAGATAAAAAGCATTCAATTTTAGCAAATTTATATGAAGCGGTGACTTTTCTTTGTTTTACCGAAGGTAAATATGTAATAGTTTAGTTCGCTTTCGCTCCTAAACTAAAACATATTTATGCTCGGTATTATAATACTTTCTTTTGGTTCTAGCAAAAGAAAGTAAATAATAAATTCAACTCATTTCTTTTCTTTTATATGTTCTTTTGTCTTGATGAAAAAGAACGAAATGGAACATCTCGCTAATGTTAGGAAATCAAGGCTTATAAAAATTCGCTGAAACCGAAGTTACAGCCTTGCAACTTGGTGCCCCTGCTAACAAATTTCTTATTTTCGTAAACGAAAACAACTCCGAAAATGCGGAAGTAGAAATTATTCTTTTATAAACAATTATTTTTAATCCTGCCGGGAAATATTTTCTCGGCAGGATTTCTTTTTAACAAAAATTTAAGAAATCAGTTGTGCTTTGTAAAAAAAATGTACATATATTTGCAAGTTACTATTAACTCAATTTATTGATAACTAAAATGAAAACGTGTAACAATACCTGCCTAATATTTAAGGATAACTTAATATCGGATGTGAACAATATTAATCTTAATTTCGTTTATTTGCACGGGATAATATTACGCAATCAAATTTGAAATAATAACAAAATAAATATACTATGAAAAAACAAATTACAAATGCAGCCCGCTATTTAGGGCTAAAATTATCGGCAGCCGTCCTTTTAATTATGCTGACAAGTATTCAAGGGTGGGGGCAGACAAATCCAACAGCTCAAGCTATACCTTATAGTCAAAATTTTGATGGTTTAGCTCACACAAGTACAACTTATCCAGATGGTTGGCAAGGATGGACGATTTCTACTTCCCCGGGTTCTAGTTTTAATACTGCTGCACCAACAGCAGATCGAAGTTTAATTGCATCAAGTACAGCTGCCACAAATTCTGGCAATGTTCATAACTATAATGGCAAGATTGGGTTTCTTAATAGTTCCAGTTTAGATTTAACTATAGTTCTTGCAATAAATACAACAGGTAAAAGTAATATAAAAGTAAGTTACGATATCATGACTATTAGAAATCCATACGATGGTTCATCTAATACACGCATAAATGAAGTTACGCTCCAATACAGAATTGGAACTTCTGGAACATTTACCAATCTTACCGGAGTAGAGTACCAAAATAACACTACTACACAAACTACCGCCATTACTACACCACAAAAATTAGAGTCAAAAAGTATTACATTACCTGATGCATGTAATAACCAAAGCGTTGTTCAGCTTAGGTGGGCATCAAGACAAGTTAGTGGTTCGGGTTCTAGACCAAGTTTTGCTGTGGATAATATTTCTGTAAATACCATACCTACACTCAGCACTATTACCATTTCATCCATTATGAAAAACACAGCGTCTTCAGGTGGCAATATTACCTCTGATGGAGGTGCGAGTGTTACTGCACGTGGTGTTTGCTGGAGTACTTCCTCAAATCCTACGCTGGCTAATAGTTACACAACCGATGGCAGCGGTACCGGTTCTTTTACTTCTTCTATTACCGGTTTATCACCCAACACCTTATATTATGTTAGAGCCTATGCTACTAATAGTGTAGGAACTGCTTATGGAAACGAAATTAGCTTTACTACTCAAAAAGAAAGCGAAACAGTTTCCGGTACAGTAGATTTTAGTTCTCTTACTAATGTTGGCAGCCAAACCGATGTTACTGTAAGTGGTACATTAACAGTTGATGATATAGGCGAAATAAACAATTTAAGCATTACTCCTACAGGAAGAGTAACTATAAATCCAGGTAATGGCTTAATAATAAATGGAAATTTATTGTTAGAATCAGACGGCAGTGGTACTGCTTCATTAATTCATAATTCTAATGATATAACAATAAACGGGACTACCACCATTCAACGTTACTTACCTGCTTGGACAAGCAACGATGACGGATGGCATTTGATAAGTTCGCCTGTTGGTGGAAATGCATTAACCAATTTTACGCCAAGCCCTGCAAGTTCATACGACTTCTTTGCTTGGGACGAAGCTACCAACACTTGGTTAGACCAAAAATTACCGGCTAATAATATTAGTAGCTTTACTCTCGGTAAAGGATATTTGGTAGCATACGAAAATGCAGGCACAAGAAACTTCTCGGGTGATATCAATACAGGCGATGTTGCTTTAAGTCTTTCATATACGGCTTCAGGCCCCGGCATTAGAGGGTATAACCTAATAGGAAATCCTTTTTCATCGGCTATAAATGCCAACATAAACGACTGGACAAAAACAAATGTTAACGGTTACGTTTACGTATGGGACGATGCCAACGGCAACTACAAGTCGTGGGACGGTACAACCGGAACATTAACCTCGGGTATTATCCCTGCAATGCAAGGATTTTGGGTAAAAGCAAGCGGAGCAAGTCCTTCAATTACAATACCGGCTTCTTCGCGTACTCATAGCAGTCAAAACTTCTATAAATCGTCAGTAAACGATGTTTTAACCTTAAATTTAAAATCTAATACTAATCAAAAAGGCGATGGTCTTGTAGTACGTTTCAAAAGCGGTGCTACCAACCAATACGACGAGCAACACGATGTTCCAAAACTTATGAGCATGGTAACAAACTCTCCTCAGTTTTATTCTTTTGCAGGTACCGAAAAAGTTAGCATTAATGCATTAGCTCCTATTTCTTCAAACGTTAGTGTTTTACTTGGATTTGAACCAAAACATAATGGCAGCTTTACTATTAACGCCGAAAATATAAACAGCTTTGCCCTTGGTACAAAAATTTTGCTCGAAGACACAAAAACCAATACTACTCAAGATCTTACAACAAATCCTACTTACACATTTACCGCCAATACTAGCGATAATGTAAACCGTTTTGTTTTACATTTCGATATGTCGGCAGTTACAACAGGCGAAATTAATAAAGCTTCTACCGGCATTTTTGCATTTGATAACACTATATATGTAAATACCGGGGAAAAAATAAAACAAATTAATGTTTACAATATGCTCGGACAACTCGTAAAATCTGTAAATAACATAAACGGTTTGCAGAAAATAAATATGAACGGTAATCCTTCGGGCTATTATATTGTAAAGGTAATTTTTGAAAATAGTGTAATATCAGATAAGGTATTAATAAAATAAGTAATAGGGCAAGTTAATGGTATTATATTTTTAAATTAGTAACAAGAAAAAAAACATAAATATGAAGAAGTTAGTTTTAGTTTTATCAATTATAGTTTGTAGTACAATGCTTTTTGCACAGCCAACTCCGCCGGCGGGAGGAAGTTATACTCATGGTTCCGGAGGCAACCAGCAACCTGGCGGTGGCGCCCCTATTGACGGAGGATTTAGCATCCTTTTGGCTTTAGGAGCTATATATGCAGGCAAAAAACTTTACGGCATTCGCAATAAAAACGAAGAATAATAACAGATTAAATCCTTTGTATTATTTCCTTGTTATTTAGTTTAAACAAAGGAAATAAATACAATCTACATAAAGCGGAAGATATAAACTATCTTTCCGCTTTATTATTTTATATAGCCTTAGTATTGATAAAAGATTTTCAGCTTCAACAGAAATTTATATAAGGCGGATTTTGATCGGCTCTATAAGTATGTTTTTCAAAATGACCTATAATAATTTACGTATCAAAACAAGTTTTCAAAAAGTGCGATGGGCATAAGTAAGCGATACAGTTC
>CAZWKQ010000034.1:0-12236 GCA_964634005.1 uncultured Bacteroides sp. | reverse complement strand
TTTCTAATGCGGATTTTGGTTATATTTTACCAACCATTTTTTGCCACTATACCTTTTTTTAAGCCCAATTACATTAAAAATTTCAAATAATTTTCGGCATTAACTACATTAAAGTTAAAGTCGGAATAATTATTTTCAAAATCTTTAGGTATTGTAATTGTTTTTTTTGAACTGTATTTACATTCGTAGAGTTCTAGTTTGCCGTTAAATTCTTCAATATAATCTATTTCTTTTTTTTGGTAGTTTCGCCAAAAGTATGTATTTACATATTTTTTATGATTAAAATTTAATTTGCGTTTTTCTGCAACAAAAAAATTTTCCCATAGTTGTCCAACATCATTTCTTAAACTCAACATATTAAAATTTCGTATTATGGAGTTTCTAATGCCACAATCATAAAAATAAATTTTCTGACTGCTGCCAATTTCGTTTCTTGGGTTTCGGTTTAAAGCCGAAAGTCGGAAAATAACATAGTTTTGTTCTAATAACTCAATATATCGTTTAATTGTGTTTATATGAACCCCAAGTTTATTTGATAATTCGTTAAATGAGACTTCACTTCCTATTTGAAATGCAAGTGCTTTAAGCAAATTATACAATAAATCGGGTTTCTTTAATTTTTCAAATTGTAAAATATCTTTATATAAATAATTCGATGTAATATTTTCGAGTTCTTCTAAGGCATAAGTCTCAGGTTTCCCGTAAACTTCAGGGTATAAACCAAAACGAAGCATATTTTCTAGTTGAGCATGAGCTGTTATGGTATCATGGTGGTTTGCAATTTCCTGAAAAGAAAGAGGCGACATGGTAAAAAATCTTGACCTGCCGGTAAGCGGCTCGCCTATTTGTTGATGTAAATAAAATGCTGATGAACCCGTAGCTATTATATTTATCGAAGGAAAGGTATCGTGTATTATTTTTAATACTTGCCCTATATTATGAATGCTTTGAGCTTCGTCGAGTACTATGTTTTTATAATTACCTAAAAATGAAAATAATAATTCAGAATTGGTAGTCTCTAATGCCTCTTTGTTTTGCAATAATTCGCAATTAATATATTTTGATTCCGGTAATTTCTTTAATAGCGATTTTACTAAAGTAGTTTTCCCAACACGACGTGCACCCAGAAGCACTACAATTTTTCCATGTTGAAGTGCATTCAATATGTATAATTCCAAAGTTCTTTTTATCATACATTATTTTTTTACAAATATAATTTATTTTTTTTCAAAGTGCATAAATTTTAAAAAATATATACATTTTGATGTTAAAAATTTAACTATTATTGACAATTTTTCTAGCTTAAAATGTTTATTAAAATATTGTCCAAGAAATTTGGGATAAACTAAAAAAGGAATTTTATTTGCAGCAAATATGCTGAAATAATTGAAAAACTGTTTGCCTAAGTTTTAGTTTGAAAGGTTGAACTCTTCTTCTAAAAATTCTCTTAATTGAAAAGGAGTAACATCCATTGTAAGTTCGCCCATTTTGCAATAGGACAATTTTCCTGTTTGTTCCGAAACTACAATAGCTATAGCATCAGTCTGTTCGGTAATTCCTAATGCCGATCTGTGTCTTAATCCCAATTCGTGAGAAATGCTTCTGTTTCCTGAAACAGGCAAAATACATTTGGCTGCTTTTATTTTGTTATTTATTATTATAACCGCACCATCGTGCAAAGGACTGTTTTTAAAGAAAATATTTTCCAATAATAGTTTAGAAATATTGGCATCAATAATATCTCCTGTATTAACAAAAGTAGGAAGTTCATTTTTTTTTGCCAAAACTATCAATGCCCCAATATTCGATTGTGACATTTTTTGACAAGCCTGAATTATAGGGTCGATATTCAAAGGCATTTCGCCGTCGAAATTTATCTTCCAGAACAAAAAACGTTTTTTTGTTTTACTTATAAATCCGGGTGTACCGAGAAGCAATAAAAATCTTCTTATTTCGGGTTGAAATACTACTATTAAAGCTATTACCCCAACACTTATAAATTGTCCGAGAATTTCGGCAAGCAGCTCCATTTCTAAAGCCCTGACAAGTTTCCAAACAAGGTAAATTGATATTATTCCGATAAAAATATTGATAGCAGCAGTTCCTTTTATTAATTTGTAAACTTCGTAGAATAAATATGCCACAAGTACAATATCAATAATATCTAACAGGCGAAATTGAGGGAAAGTTATGTTTAACAGCAGATTCATTTTTTTTATTGCAAAATTAAAACATTTTTCATAAAAAACGTGTTATCTTTGCATTAGTATAATTGGGTAAAAAATTGTGGGTAAGAAAAATATTTTTCTGGGTATAATAATATCCTTTTTTTGTGTATTTAATTTATTTTGTCAAATACCAAACGGGTACTATACAAGTGCATTTGGCAAAACCGGAGATTCGCTGAGAAAAGCACTATCTATTATTACTGCAAACGGACATGTAAAACTGACATACACACCGGGTGTTTGGAATGCTTATGCATTTACCGATGTCAGACCAAACGATACAACAAAAATATGGGATATGTACTCTGATATTCCAAACGGTACACCGCCATATCTCTTTACGATTTTTGTGAATCAAAGTACAGGAGGAGTCACTGCTGAAGGTATGGCTTATGCCAGAGAGCATAGTTTTCCGAACTCGTGGTGGGGTGGAATAGATAATTCGACTAACCCTCAATATACTGATTTACACCATTTATTCCCGTCCGACCAGTTTGTAAACCAAAAAAAATCTAATAATCCGATAGGTGTTACCAATGCTCCTAATGCATGGGTTTCGTTAAACGGAAGCAAAATGGGAACTTGTACTTTTCCGGGATATAACGGTAATGTTTTTGAACCTATAGATGAGTATAAAGGCGATTTTGCCAGAGCATTTTTTTACATTGCCACTCGTTATTACGGAAAGTTTAATCTGTGGGTAAGACAAATACCTTCCACCTCTTCTGCATTACCAATTGCCATGGCAGTATTGGATACTACCGCAAACAATTATAAACAATGGTTTATAAACCTTCTTTTATCTTGGCATAATGCCGACCCTGTCAGTCAGAAAGAAATAAACAGAAACAATGCCGTTTATTACAAGAGCGGTCAAAATAACCGTAATCCATTTATTGATTATCCCGAGTTTGTGAGTTATATATGGGGTAATCAATTGATTAAACCCGAACCAACTTTTCATGCATCTAATTTCCAAGTAAATACTGCACAGACCAACAGTGCAACATTAACGCTTACTTGGACTGACTCTTATGGAACAACTTCGCCTGATGGCTATTTGATAAAAGCTTTCCCCGGAAATCCCGAAAATATTCAACCTCCTAAAGACAGTATTCCTGAAACCAACAGTTTGCACGTGAAGAATGTTGTTCAAGGTACTCAAGCGGTATCTTTTACAGGATTGATACCCGATACGGTTTATTCTTTTAAAATATTCCCTTATACAAATTCTGGTGTTAATATTAATTATAAAACTGATGGAGTTATTCCGACAATTACTACATCAACGCCAATTTGGAAAGAAGATTTTGAGATAGGGACTAAAACTGCTTATGCCATAGGCAGCGTGAATTGTACAATGGGTTCATGGACATTAAACGATGCACTACTTGGGACTTTAATTCAGGATAAAAAAAATGGCTTAAAAAGTATAAGAGGTGCTGCATTTATAATTTACATGAATTTCGACAAGCAAGGAGGTGCCGGTAATATCACAATAAATGCTGCACGATACGGAAATGATACAAATTATATAGCACTATGGAGGGTCGAAAAATCCGTAAATGCAGGGCAAACATGGGTTATTATAAAAGATTCGATTACTACTGCCAATAATATTTTACAACCAATTACCATTCCTGTTAATGAACCTAATCCTGTCAGATTTGCTTTCGTTTCTTACAATGGTTCACAAACCAACAAAAGATTAAATATTGATGATGTTATTATTTCCAATTATTTGCCTCCATTAAAAAAACTAAAACTGAAAATTTATCTCGAAGGATTTTACGAAAACGGCTTCAACAAGAGTGTTCAAAACGAAACGGGAAACCAATGGGCTAATGGTATATGCGACTATTTAACCGTTATATTAAGAGATACTACACCACCTTTCAATACAGTGTATATCAAAACTAATGTTGCTTTAATGAATAACGGAGATGCAATTATCGATTCGTTACCCCGAAGTCTAAATAATCAAAAGTATTATCTGGTTATCAAACATCGCAATCATCTCGAAACATGGAGTTCGCAGCCGATTAGTATAATTAATGACGAAGTTAATTATGATTTTTCTTCATCAATAAACAAATCTTACGGAGAAACGTTAAAACAAGTTGGAGTTGGGAAATATGCAATTAGGGTAGGGGATGTAAATCAGGATGGCGTTGTTGATATTTCTGATTTGGTTGAAATGGATGCTGATTTGATCAATGGTACTGTCGGTTATGTTAATAACGATATTAACGGCGATGGGGTAGTAGATCTTTCCGATTTGGTTACTATTGATGAAAATCTAACAATAGGAGCTTCAACTGTTACACCCTAATTTTTTTATTTAAAACTTCAATTATACAAGCATAAGTTTGAAATTTAATTAATTGTGTTTATTGAAATACAATAAGCTAATTTAGTGTAAATCTTAACCTAAAAAGTAAAAATTAATTTTTAAATTTGCTGCACGAAAATTAAAATATATTTTTAAACTAAATATCGGTAAATAAAATGATAACTAATAATTTTGTACAACGACATAATGGTCCTCGTGAAGAAGAAATACAGATGATGTTGAATGAAATCGGTGTTTCTACACTTGACGAGCTTATTGAAAAAACCGTTCCTTCTTCAATTAGATTGGATAAACCTTTGGATTTGCCAAAAGGAATGAATGAATATGAATATTTTAATCACATAAGGTCAATAGGTTCAAAGAATAAAATATTCAAGACATATATCGGGATGGGATATTACAACACAATAACCCCGGGAGTAATAACAAGAAATATTTTAGAGAATCCGGGTTGGTACACTTCCTATACACCTTATCAGGCCGAAATTTCGCAGGGTCGTTTGGAAGCTCTTTTGAATTATCAAACAATGGTTTGCGATTTAACTACATTGCCAATAGCAAATGCTTCATTGCTTGATGAAGGTACCGCAGCTGCAGAGGCAATGATAATGTTTTTCAATTCGCGTTCGCGTGATGCTGTCAAAAGAGGTGCCAATGTTTGTTTTGTTTCCTGCAATTTATTCCCGCAAACAACTGATGTTATTGTTACCCGTGCAAATGCTCTCGGAATAGAGTTGGTATTCGGCGACCATAATAATATCGAATTCAACGACAAGATGTTTGGTGCCATTATTCAATATCCCGACCAATTCGGTGAGATAAATGATTATTCTACATTTATTGCAAAAGCCAAGGCTAATGGAACTTTTGTGGCTGTAGCAGCCGATTTACTTTCATTAACCTTATTAACACCTCCGGGAGAATGGGGTGCCGATTGTGTTTTTGGAACTACACAACGTTTTGGAATTCCAATGGGATTTGGAGGTCCGCATGCTGCATATTTTGCATGTAAAGATGAATTCAAACGTCAGATTCCGGGAAGAATAATAGGAGTATCTGTCGATGCACAGGGCAACAGAGCTTTACGTATGGCATTGCAAACTCGCGAACAACACATAAAACGCGAAAGAGCCACTTCTAATATCTGTACAGCTCAGGCTCTTCTTGCTACTATGGCCGGTATGTATGCCGTTTATCACGGTCCCGATGGGCTTAAGAATATAGCCCGCCATATAAATATTTTAACAGGTGTGCTTAATAACGAGATTGCTAAATATGGCTATACGCAACGTAATAAATATTTCTTTGATACTCTTACAATCGAAATTCCTGATAATGTTGATATTAATAAGATAAAATCTGAAGCTTTAGATAACTTGATAAATTTCCGTTATATTGACGATAAAACTATAGGAATCAGTTTGAATGAAACAACTTCTTTAGCCGATGTAAATTCGATTTTAAAGATTTTTGCCAAAGCAAATTCAAAAGAATATAAAGAATTTGTTTGTGTACCTTCGGAATGCGAATTAATAAATACTATTCCTGCTAATCTCACTCGTACAAGCAAGTATTTACAGCAAAAAGTATTTAACGTAAATCATTCTGAAACAGAAATGATGCGTTATATAAAAAAGCTCGAAGTAAAAGATCTTGCCATGAACAGGGCAATGATACCTTTGGGTAGTTGTACTATGAAGCTAAATGCTGCTACCGAACTTTTCCATATGAGCTGGCCTGAATTTGGTGCAATACATCCTTTTGTTCCTGCCGATCAAGCCGAAGGTTATCTCGAACTAATACGCAATTTTGAAAAAGACTTGTGTGAAATTACCGGCTTTTCGGCAATTTCGTTTCAGCCAAACTCGGGAGCTGCCGGCGAATATACAGGTTTAATGGTCATTAGAGCCTACCATCGCAGTAAAGGCGATTATCAACGAAATGTTTGTATTATTCCTTCTTCGGCTCACGGTACAAACCCTGCTTCTGCTGCAATGGCAGGAATGGATATTGTTGTTGTGAAATGTGATGCTGATGGTAATATTGATGTCGAAGATTTAAGAACAAAAGCAGAACAAAACAAGGATAAATTGTCGGCATTGATGATTACTTATCCGTCAACACACGGTGTTTTCGAGGAAAGTATTCTGGAAATTGTTGATATTATTCATAAAAACGGCGGGCAAGTATATATGGACGGAGCAAATATGAATGCTCAGGTTGGTCTTACAAATCCCGGAAGAATAAATGCTGATGTTTGTCATTTGAATTTACATAAAACATTTGCCATACCACATGGCGGTGGTGGTCCCGGTGTTGGTCCTATTGGTGTTGCAAAACATTTAGCTCCGTTTTTGCCAAAGCACAAACTATTCGAAACCGGTGGCGAACAAGGTATTCATGCTATTGCTTCAGCTCCGTTTGGAAGTGCTTTCGTTTTGCCTATTTCGTATGCATATATTAAACTTATGGGTGGCGAAGGGCTTACAATGGCTACAAAAATAGCTATCTTAAATGCAAACTACATAAGAGTTAAGCTCGAAAAACATTATAAAATTTTATATACAGGCAAAAATGGTATGTGTGCCCACGAAATGATACTCGATTGCAATGAATTCAGCTCTACTGCCAATATTACCGTTATTGATATTGCTAAACGTTTGATGGATTATGGATTCCATGCTCCTACAGTAGCTTTCCCTGTTCATGGAACTTTGATGGTCGAGCCAACCGAGAGTGAACCATTATCAGAATTGGATAGATTGATAAATGCCATGATTTCAATCAGAAATGAAATAGCTGAAATAGAAAATGGCAGTGCAAATAAGGAAAATAACATTATAAAAAATGCCCCACATACTGCTATAGTAGCTGTTTCCGATAATTGGGACAAACCTTATTCGCGTCAAAAAGCCGTATTCCCTATGCCGCACGACGATAAATACTGGCCAACAGTTGGTCGCGTAGATGATGCTTACGGCGACAGAAATCTCGTTTGTACCTGCGACCCTATTGAAAGCTATATGTAATTGCTTGAAATAATTAAAAGAGGCTGCCTAACTTTTTAGGCAGCCTCTTTTATTGAATGTATTTAAATTATTAGTGTTTTTTTATAAACTTATTTGTTTATTTTTTTACTTGAACAAAAATCATTTCGCTGTCTTTAGCTTTTTTATTAAATGTTCTCCCTTGAAATATAATATAATCGGATTTGTTGTCTTTTATAAGCATTGGACTTTCATAAGAAACACCCCAGTTTTCACCTCCAAGATTTTGAAAGTTAGTTGCATTAAGATTATTTAGATTTATTTTTGACAGATACACTTCGCCTAAAACCGAATTTTTAAATTTGTCGTACAAAACAACTACATCTCCCTGAACTTTATTATATTTATTCCAATCGTAGGTTGCCCAGTATAGATTTTGCATATTTTTATCAAATACGATATCGTAAGTGCCCAAAGTTTCTTCAGGTTTTACGAAATATTTCAGTAGTTCGCCCGAATTTTTATCCAAAAAGGCAAGGAATAAATTTTCTTTTTCGGCTCCGAAAATCGTGGCGTTAGTTGATGTATAATACGAACCTTTGCCAATTCCTAAATATTGTTGTCCGGCTATGATTAGATACTTATCGGTAAAATATACATCTTTTAAAAAGTCGTAAGTATTGAAAATAACATTTGGTTTGACCTTTTTGTTAGTGCCTTCTATAACAGCGATTTTGCTTTTTTCATTTTCAGGTACATATCCTTTAACATACAAAACTTTACCATTAGCATCAGCTTTCAATATTTGATAATACGGATGTTTTTTTACTGAATTATTCATATTGTTCATAAAAGAAAAAGCGGTGAAATTATCTTTTTTACTATCGGATGTTGTTCCCATAGCATAAAGATTATTTTCTTCATCTAATACCACTTCTTCTATATACCATTGGGTATATTCCATTTTGAAAGGACTTTCACTTTTAACGGCTAAGTTATCACCATCCAGTATAATTAGTTTACCTTCGGTTAAATCAAGCACTTTTTCACCGGGTGAAAATTTTGTACTTTGAGCCATTACAAAAATTGCAAAGTCTCTTTTTCCATTTTTTCTGTCAATTGGCATTATACGGGCAGTTGACTTATAATCAACCATTATCCTAACATTTGAAATTTCATTGAGATTTTCGTTATATTTTTTAATTATAAAATTGGCTTTATCGGTATTATCCTTTATTGCATCTGTCATCCAAGCAATTACGCTACCGTTTGGAATGGGATAATGATCTACTATCATCCAACGTTCTCCTTTGTTTTCTTTCGGACTGATTTTAGCTTCGCCCTGAAGTTCAATTCTTTCGGAACAGGAGTTGTAATTTGTGTAAAGTTTATTACCCCATGGCGCCTGTGGCACACCGCCAACAATAAAACTTTTTACAACACTACCCGATAATCCATATTGTGGAGCAAGAATTTTTGTGCCTAAATAATCAGGAGTTAATGGTTTTCTGAAATACATTGGAGCACCTACAGGCCAGAAATATTTGCCCAATACGGGCTCGTATTTTAATGTTTGGATAGTAGTAGGGAATTTTTTTTCTTCTTTACCTATATAATTAAAATTTTTATCAAATTTTAGTTCGTTAAAAGTGTAAGAAACCCCATAATAATAGTATGTTGTGCTTAGCCCTCCGCTAAAGTTGGGTCCAAAATCAGAGGCCATTTCACATGCAGCTTTTCCTAATTTGGCAACATAATTACCTTCATTATCAATATAACCTGAAAATATTTTAAATCCTTTGTGCAAGTTTTCTTTTTCCAAGTCAAAGGTTTGTGTTGTTATTTGAAAATTTTGAGAGAATAATGATGTTGAAATTAATATCATTACTATTATTGAAAGTTTTATTATACTTGTTTTCATGTTATTCAAATTTTAATTTTAATAATAATCCTACTCATTAGGCTTTTCGGATACGCCTCTTTTTTACAGTGGTTATTTGATCCACTTTTTAATAATTTTAATTGTATCAAAAGTTTTTAAAACTCTAATATTTGCTCTGTTTAGTAATTTATTGAATTTGATTATTTTTTGAGTTATAAAATACAAACAGATATTCTTTGTTTATACAAAAGTTTTATAAAATCATAATTTTTTCATTCTTACCGGTTTTTGAATTTATTAAAAAATACACGCCGGGGTTTAGAGTTTCTTGAATAACTTTTGTCCCATTTTCAACGGTAATAGTTTTGATCAGTTTGCCTGTAATATCGGTTAAGTAAAAAATACTGTTGTTTTCTGACACTATTGTAAATTTCCCGTTTGAAGGATTTGGATAAACCGAGAATGAAACGTTATTTCCTGTTAATTGATTAATAGAAAGTGTATTTGTATTATTGTATCTCAATAAAACAAAATCGCAGCTTCCTGTACAAGTGCTTCCTGCAACGACAATTTTGCCGTTAGATTGTAATCTTACTGATTTACCCCTATCATCGTCTGTAGTTCCTACAGATGTAGTAACAATTCCATTTCCTGTTGCACCAAAAGTATTATCAATTGTTCCATTTGGCAAATAACGAACTAGCAAATAATCGGAGTTAGAGCTACTTAAATTTGTTGAGCCGCACACTATAATTTTTCCGTCAGGCTGAACAACAAGATCTCTGCCGTAGTTGTAAGTACTTGATGTTCCAATTTGTGTAACTACCTTTCCATTATTGCCAAAACCGGCATCAAGACTACCATTTGTGTTTAAACGAACAACAACAACCGTTGTGCTTGATATATTTGAATATGTGCAGAGTAATTTTCCGTCGTCTTGCAAATAAATTTTCGATTCGGTTGCCATTTCAGCTATGGTAATACCTCCATTTGTAGCGTATGTATTATCAATAGAACCATTAGAGTTCAATCTTGCAACTGCAAAGTTATTTGTATTTGAGCCTCCAATTAGAATTTTACCGTCTTGCTGGATTGCAACTGAGTAAATTGATGACATAATACCGCCGGGAAAAGAAAATGCTTTTAATATTCCGTCGCCATCAAATGAATTATCAAGTGTGCCATTAGTATTTAAACGTATAACGGCATTTTTGTTGAACATGTTAGTTCCGGCCATTGCTACAATTACGATTTTTCCATCGTTTTGCAAGGCAACATCAAGAGCATAGTCATAAGAATATCCATCCACATCGAGTTGGAATTTGCCGTTTGTTGCAAATGTATTGTCTAAACTTCCGTTTGGCAAAAGTCTAATTGCTGCAATGTCATAATTAGAATTAGCTGAACTTTGTTGAGCTCTGCCTACTACTACAATTTTTCCGTCTTGTTGCAAAACTACAGCACTTGCATCATCATTACCGTTATTGAAATCAACTGTAACTATGCCGTTAGTACCAAAAGAGTTATCTAACGAACCGTTAGCATTATATCTGGCAATGGCCATATCGGTAGAAGTATTATTTACCGAACCGACTACGATTATTTTATCATCAGGCTGAATTACCATCTCAAATGCTTCCTGTAATGATACAGTCTTGACAATACCATTGGTTCCAAATGTATTGTCCAAGATACCATCTTGTGCAAATGATTTTGTTGAAAATAAAAACAGAATTGTAAAAATGTAAATTAGTGTTTTCATGGTTTAAAATTTTAATTTATCCTACTCGTATGGCTTTTCGGTTTCGCCCCATTTTTTATAGTGGTGTTTGGTATCCACTTGTTCGATGATTTTTTTGTTTATAATTTTCAGGACTTGTCAAAATAATGTTAATCTTTTTATAAACATTTTTAACAGTTAAGTTTAATTATTTTGGTGTCCTTAAATTCTTATATATCTAAATATCATTATATAAAATCATATTTATAATTATCCCTATAACAAATTTTATATTAAATTTGTTTAATATAAAATAAAATTATTTAAACAAAAAGTTATTTTTCTATAACTAAAAAAATAATTGCCGACTTAATAGAAATATTTATCGGCTCAATTTTGTATAATCAAGAAAAAGTAGAAGTTATGATTTGAAGTTTACTTTTTAGAAATATGTCGAAGTTTCAAAAGTTTATGTAATAAAATGGTATTGAATGTTTTATTAAACATTAATGCAAATAAATCTTTTGAAACTATTGATTATTATTTTTTCAAAAAACCATATTCGTAAACTTTAGGTTCTATTTTACCTGCAAGAAGTTTTAATTTTTCTCTTAAATTGCCGATTAAGTTCATATAAGTTTCATCTGAGCTTTTATTGTTCATTTTTCCTGCTTCGTTTCTTCCTTGAAAATGTTCTCTAATATCGTAAAGCGAGGCATTTACATTGCAGTTTGGCTGTTTGTGATAATATTTCCACAATTGGCGACCGGCATCAAATACGCTTTTAGCCTCATCAGAAAACTTTAATTTCGAAATGCCATATTCAGTTTTGGGTTCAAATAAAATTGATAAGAAATTATTTTCAGCATCTTTATTCTTTTTTATTTTTCCATTTATAAAATTATACATAAAGTTACTTTCAAACTTATCGCGGGCATCGACTTCCTCCTCAGAAAACGGAATCCAATGATTGGTACCTAGATTAGAAGAAACATTATTTGTATTATCAAATCATTAATGTCCGACAAAAATAAAAAAGATAATTTTTTAGAATACAATAATCAGA
>CAZWKQ010000033.1:0-12691 GCA_964634005.1 uncultured Bacteroides sp. | reverse complement strand
GCATTCACAGCCAACGCCGGCTCGCCGTTTTTTCGGGCTGACGCTATTTTGCTGACAGTTGGCAAATTGGAAGGCATTTCTTTTTATTTTGCCAGCGGATACACTCTCAGCTAAAGGCTTATATCGCTGTGGTAATACCTTGCACCGAAATAACTGTAGTCCGTTTCCGCATCTTTTTCCTTGCCACTGAAGGTGTAGCGGGCATCGTATTGGGTGATACGCTGGTTTATAAAGCTCTCGCCATAGGCATTGCTCTGAGCCTGTCGAAGGGGCATGTATTGCAGATGCTGGGTGGGGGTGCCGCCATTGTCGGTTATAAAACTGCTGCTGCCCAAATGGTCGGGGTGGTTCATTTTTGTTGCAAAACAATTTTTTTTCAAAAATAAAATATAAACATCTATTAATTTATAAAAATATATGAACACTTATTTAGATAAATGGTAACAGATTTACATAAATACTTAATTATTTTTATTCTCAACATTTCTAAAATCAATGTAATATGTTTTTGGAAAATATTCATCAGAATTTTCAATTGTGTTAATATCAAGTTTTTTTATTCTAACAAATAGCAAAGAATTTGTCTGATTCGCTAAGGATTTGTCAATTTTTGATCTACCATAAATAAGTATAATTATTGAATCGATAAATGTAATACCTAATGTGTTGTCGATATAAAAGTCGTAAATTTCAGGGAAGCATTTTTTTTTAGGTAATAATACTATTTGTAATAATTTTCCTGACGAATCCATAGTATTGATATGAATTACAAAACATGAATCAGTAACATCAAACTTATTACTCTTTAAAATACTAACTAACGTATCTTGCAATTTTATATTTATTAAATAAAATGGTATTTCAGCAACACTTTTCAGTTTAGAAGTGTTTTGTGTGTATGATAAATAATTTAATACACACAAAAAAAATAAAAAAAATAGCTTTATTCTTTTCATACTTGTGACAAATTAATGTAGAAGTATCTTCCCAGTAAGTATGCGTTCATCTAGTGTGCCATGTGAATCATATGGACTGTAACCATAAGGTTTAGTATATATATTTAATTTAATTTCTGAATTAGATTTTTCATATAATTTAGCGTTGATAACATCACCGATTTTTTTATCAAGGTCCCATGAAGGGCTAGGGTTTCCTGATGGGTGATTATGATTAACTTCTCTTAGATAATAACCAGTTAGTCTTAAATAATGACCAACAGCAGTAGAAGAATTATCATGAGAAGTTCCTACCATATTACTACCATTCTCCCCTTCTATTTTTCCAGTTTTCGCATGCGTCCATTCTTTGTTTGTATTATTTGAAAATAACTCAAAAACTGTTTTGGCATTTTTATCACCTTTAATATAAAATATATCAAGTTTAATTTGTTTATTTTTAACAGAGACAGTTGGTTTGTTATGGGATTTGACGGTACCGTAAGAAAATTCTACATACTTTCCTTTAATTCTATTTCCATCTTTGTCAACAATGTAAAACCCATCGTGTTTATCTGTTTTTATATGTTTTGTAATTTTGCCTTGTTCATTTATTTCCCATTCATCTCTGCCATCGGGGTCAATTACATTGATGGGTCTCCATCCGCAATAACTGTATGGGGATTGGCAAGGGTATTTATCCGCCAGAGGGTCAACACTCAACCAAAGGCTTATATCGCTGTTATAATACCTTGCTCCAAAGTAGCTATATTGGGTTTCCTCATCTTTTTCTTTGGCGGAGAATTTATAAGGTGTAAAGTAAGGTGCATCGTAGCGTTGCTCTATAAATTGTTCTCCAAATGGCAAATATTGTAAATGCTGTGTAGCTATTCCGTCGGCATCGGTAATAAAGCTGCTGCTGCCCAAATGGTCGCTGTGGTAGAAATAGAGGTAGTGCTCGGGATTATTGACACCATAGAGTCGTTCGAGTGATTCTAACTGATCTCTTAATGAAACTCCATCAGCCTTTTGCTCTACACACTCCGAATTACGGGATATTCTTTCATGTAGTACTGCTTTTATTTCGTTGTAATCTTTAAATATTGGTTGCAATTGGTCGTTAAAATCGGTAAGGCTGTTTGCTAAGCCTCCACCAAGTTTAGAACATACCCGCTGTCCTTCTATATAATAGTGCTTGGTGTATTCGCGATCGTTGGCCACAAAATATGGATTTACATATAAGGTAATGTTGTTTAAACTCACATAATCTATATAATCCTTATAATTAATTTGCATACGTTCTACTTCGCCGGTTATTTTCCATACCCTTTCGCCTCCGGCATCGTATATGTAATGACTCAGATAGTTAAGGTCTTTTACTGCCATTAAACGATTTTCCTCATCCCAGCAGTGATTACGCAAAAAAGGAAACTCTCCTTGTGTTTGGTAATTTATTAAATTGCCATTGGCATCCCATTTGAATGATATTTCGTTGTTTATTTGTTCTATAGTGTGAGGTTGGGTGATGTTATAGCTATAATCTCTGTTGTAATTAATATTGAATGGCAAACCATTGATATTTGTTTCTGCATATTGTGCCTTTTGTATTATATTGCCCGATGGCGAATATTGCATATTAAGTTCAAAGTTGTTGCTTCCATTAAACGAACCGCTACTGTTTATCAAACGATAATTCATATCATAAAAATAATTGTAATAATATGTGCCTCCCATACCATTCGACATAGTTTGTGCATTATTGGCAATTGATGTAATATTGTTAACATCATCGTATTGGTAGTCAATATTCTGCATTTGTTCGTTTAAGCTATTGAAGGAAGTGAGGTTACTAAGTTGTTGGTTAAGTTGATTGTATTGGTATTTGGCATATGTACCATTGCCGTAGTCAATACGCAGCCTCTTTTCGTACTTATCGTAGCCAATATAACTAATATAATTATTAACATCGCTTTGCATACTACGCAACTGACCTCCGTTATTATAATAGTAAGCAATCTTTTCGCCGTCGGGGTACGAAATATCAGTAATTCGGTTCCAAGTGTCGTAATTCCATCGAGTTTCAAAAGTATAAGTTTTACCTTCAGGCATTACAAAGGTATGAATATTTTTTATAAGTTCACCAAGTTTTCCGTAATAAAAATTTTGTACACCCGAAGCGTCTTGTTGAGTGATAATTCTGCCTGTCTGATTGCCCGAACCAGATGAGCCGTACTTGTAATATACATTGTTTTCGGGATTTTGAGGATAGGAAATTTCAGTTAGTTGATTGTAAAAATAATTATATCTAACTTCTGACGATTGGTTGATAAGGTTTTGTGTTTTCATAGATATAATATTTCCTGCAGGATCGTATGAATATCGAGTAATCCCGGCATCAGGATGTAGGCGTTGTAATAATTTGCCACTGATATCATAATCAAAATGAGTTAAATTCCCCTCTGGGTCATAGCTATCAGTAAGTTCCCCCATTGCATTATAACTCATACGCGTTGCTTCTCCAAAAGCATCAACTATTGTTGTGTTTTTATCACGATAATCTGTATAAAAAGCAATTGAGTTATTTAAAGGATCGGTTAACACTTTTTTAAATCTTGTTTTACCAAAATAATCATTACCAAACCCGTACGTGATAAAAGAAGTTCTACTATCGGGTGTAGTTATTTTTGTTGCTCTGTCTAAAACATCATAACAAGTAAATGTAGGAGGATAATTGCTTGTAGTGTAATTAAAAATAGAATCAGCACTTAGGCTTTCTGTAATTGGGAGATATGATTTTACAATTCTTCCGTAAGCATCAAAAAACACTCTTCCTGATACTATTAAAGAATCAGATTCTTGATTTTCAATGGGATTAAATATTGTAGCCTTTTTCTTTATTTGAAGTTCTCTACCTAATCCATCAGTAAGTAAAACAGTTGTTATCAAGTTATCTTTGTTCAGCATGTCATAATGTTTTGTGCGAGCCCAAGGTAAAGTATCGGGTATAATTCCAATTCGGCTATTATTATCCCAAAATTCAAATTTTATAGCATAAGGAATATTATTATCAATTTCATAAGGTCCTCTAACAGTTACTAATCTACCATAGCCGTCAAAAGAATATTCGGTAATATTTCCAGTTATATCAATAATTTTTGTGGGCTTACCAAACCTGTAATCATATTCATATTGAGTAATATATCCGATGTTGTCATAAATTTTGGATGGTTGATAATTATAAAATCCGAAAACAAGATATTCAAAATAAACCGCTCTTTGTTCATTATTCGCATTTTCGGGCAAAGTTATTGAGGATATATTACCGTAGTTATCATAACCATAACGAAAAATGCTTTGATTTGCTCCATTATTTATAATAATTTGCTGATATTTTCCAAATGAATTATAGTAAGCTTCTCTATGTCGAAGCACATTATTAGCAAAATTTTTAACTGTTACTTTTTTCTGTAACGAAACTATGTGAAGATTAATAATTGAATCGTAAATTATATCAGCAATTAGATCATCATCAGAAATAGCTACATCGCCCAAATTTTTATATTGGATTACATTTCCCCACCGTCCGTGTTTATATTGTTTTTGGGTGTGTACACGATAATTTGGTTGACTTTCGTAAAAATATTTATCTTCTTTTGAAATGGCAGGATAATAATCTCCGAAACACATCAACATACTGTCTGGGACTTCTTCTCCTGTGCTAATGCGTTTATGTTTATAAGTATAAAAAGTTTCAATTTGTTTCCGTTTTAAACTATCTAACAGAACCTCATAACATTTTAATCCCTTAAAAAGAAACTTATTATTATGATATCTTTCTATTATTGTTTTATAAGTATAAGAGTTTGTGACCATAGCATTAATAACATTTGTTATTACAGTGTCAAATCCAAAACTTATTCTATCGGCCCTACTATAAGTAGGATTTTTATATTCGAACTTAGTTAATAAAGAATCGCATCCATCACCAAAGTGTCCGGACTTAACAATCAAAGATGACATTACCCAACTTCTTTGTGGTGATTTTTGAGTATTATCGGATAGGCAATAGTCAATCTCAAAACTACTCCCAGTGGAATTTGTAACCTTTTTTAACAGATTAACTTTCCCAAGACTTGAGTACCTAACAACTAATTCATTATCTTCTCTCTGAAGCACATAGTCAACATAACCATCAGCATTTATATCTATTAATTTTGCCTTTTCTTCGGTATTATTTTTAGTGGCAGAAAATTTAGGATTTATATATAGTTTGATAGGAATAAATAATAATTGTATTGGTATTACTAAAGTAGCTGATAAATTGCCTGACAAATAAGTATTGGTTAAACTCTGAGGTGTTATAAAATCTGTTAACCAAATTTCAGAGTTGCCATAACCATTACCCTTATTTAGCTGTACATTCATATTTCGGTGATAATTATTAGTTGTAAAAAAAACTCTATCCTCTAAACCATCGCCATTAACATCCAAATACATAAATTCGCAATCATTACTTGCCTCATTTGAATTAACACCAACAGAAAAACTTGTTTCGGCAATATTCACTCCTACACTAGTCCCTTTTGATTTACTTTTACCCTTTCTGATATCAGTAATTTCCCAATTTTCAGGCGACAAGAAACTATATCCAAGATTCATACATACTTTCTTATCTTCTAAAACTTTATCGGGCAAACCATCACCATTAATATCCATAAAAGTATAATTGGTTTCATCTTTACTTACTGATTGGCTTTGGTTTATACTACCATATGAGATTACAGATTTTTTTGATCTACTAGGGTTGACAGAAGCAATAATTTGTGCAACAGGATAACTTGTACCAAATGTTGTTCCTATTGCTTCAGAAGTACTCTTATGAATTAAATTACCATTGTAAGCATGATTTGCTAAATTACCCAACCCACCGAAAGGAAATGTATATTGATATTGAGTAGGCCCAACAACATCGGGATAACGATCACCGTTTAAATCCATAAAATCAAAAATCATTGAGGTTTCTGTTGTTGATTTACTTCCATTTATATTATCAATGGAAGCTCCAACTGAACCATTGTATGAAGTTGTTTCTATGTTAGTTAGTTTAAAAGGGGCTTTTGCATTTTTCCCGTTTATTTTAGGAATAGGATAATCAAATTCTCCAATTTGCAGAAATACCTTCTTTCTAGTATTATTCATTTTATTACGACCAATCATAGTTAAATTCCCATACCCCCTCCATACCCCTGAATCCATATCAGGAAACATCATACTGAAAACATCATAATAAGGATCGGGAATATTATTATTATGAAAGAATGATTTTAAGGAATCATTATTTTTTATGCTGTTAGTATCAAAGCTGGAGCTCAAAGAACTTATATCAATACTATAGTTTTTTAAATGAAGTTTATTTTCGTTAAGTAAAATATTACTGTTTTCATTATAACAAAATTGCCCCCACCCCCTATATAAATGACCAAATTTATATAGAGTATCAGGTATTTTTGAATGTAAGCCTGCGTGATATTCATTATTATTAAATTTTACTTTTATTGTTAAAATTTTACTAGCAAATATGTTGCTGTCAGTGTAAAAATCAAAAAAATAATTATCAGTTGATGAGCCATTTGAAAATTGAATTGTACTATCTCCCTGAATTTTGTTATTTTGTATAGTAAGCATTTTTGAAGTAATTATATCATGGTTTTTCTTAACCGTCAGATATAATTTTTGGTTGTTTGCAATATAATTGCTGTTATAATTTATTACTGGAACAATTAAACCCGAAGCAACAGGTAAATTCACTTTCTTGCTATTAATGTGAACTTTTTGAAACATACTAAAATGAACGATTGGCTTAAAAGATATATTATTAAATACAGATGTTGTGTCAATTGTAATACTGTCGGCATAGCTATAATATACCGTCAATGAATATTTCAATGAATTCCAATCAATATTTGATTTTGATTTTGCAAAAAAAGTGTAAACATCGTTAGTATCAACGGTTGTTGAATCATAAATTAAATGATTAAAAACATTATTATCGGGGAATACAATTTCTTTATATAAATTAGTTGTATTACCAACTGTTTTATAAATTTGAAACCATACAGTATCACTTAAAGGTTTCTGAGAATAAATATTGCCGAAAAATTTTATTTTTCCTTTTAACGGCATAGTCAATAAAGCCTGCGAATTTAAAAGAAAATCTTTAGATGCCTTAAAATAAAATATTTTTAATGAATCTGCATCTATAATTGAAGTGTCTTTGTTTGTATCAGTATAATAAATTTCAGGGTCCCATATTATTTCATCATAATTTCTGTTTTCAATAGATTTCAGTCTAAAATAAATATTATCACCTTTGTTGACATTAATATTGTTTAATAAAACGGATTTAGTCTGATAATTATCCTTACTAATTGTATCCGATAGTAGTAAAGTGCTACTTCTTTGTATTAAATATCTAATACCATCTACATATTTTGATTGTTTTCTATAAAAAGATGTATCTTCAATAAGTTGTATAGGTGCATTTATAGTTACAATACCATCATAGGGGGCAACCCACATTCTAACTGATTCGTGGTAAGTTTTTTTAACATGGACTTTGTCATCATCTAATAATAAAGTATCATTAATTTCCCCTGAATGAATAATATAATCGCAAGAATTTTCTCCAATATAAACAGTATCGGTTAAATATTTAATAAAATTAGGTTTGCCGTACTGGTTTAATTTATTGAAATATACAATTCCATTATTGATTATATCCACCAAACCATCGCCATTTACATCAGCTAAATAATGAGTTGTATAACTTCCTGAATTACTTTGTTCACCCCCAATATTTGCAGAAGCTTCACTTATACCTACATGCCCTTCTCCTCCCCATGTATCACTCTTTGTTTCCTCAAATAAAAAATCTCCATTAAAAATGCTTAAAGGTGTGTCACTAAACTTATACCCATTATTTAATTTAACTAGCTTTCTGTATTTTATTACATCATTATCTTTATATACTTTATCAGGCAAATTATCGCCATCGATGTCTATTAATATAACTTTACCATTTGAAAAAGAATATGAATAATTGTAATTTCCCCCAAAACTAAAAGTTTTATCATTTTTAGGGCCAATCCCAACTCCTAAACCACCACCGGGATTGAAGTTAACATTTGATGTATAACCTAATAATGAACTTTCTTCTTGATAGTTTAAGCTGTTAATTTTTAATTCTTGTGATGAAAAAAAACTTTGTGGCTCATTAATATAATAATCAAATTTATGAATTTTTTCCCCTTTTGATGTTTCTTTAGGGGTTCTTACTAATTCACATATACTATTATCATCTTCATTAATATTATCATAGTCTCCTGTTAGTTCAAATACCGAACAAAGTATTGTTTTATTAAACAACCCATCTCTATAGCCGAAAATATAACGCCTTATAGTATCAGACTGGTATTTAATTGTAATAGAATGAAGTAAATCATTTGTTACTTCCTTAAAACCATATCTTCCATTTATTTGAACATCATCTCTTAAATTTCCATTATTATTTTTTCTTTCAAATTCTACACTGTATAAACCATTAATAGTATTTTGGTAATTTGTATATTGAATTTTTTTAATATAAATCTGCCTGCCCTTTATAGTCCCATTGATTAGTCCGGTATGTTGAACAGTATCATATTCGTAATTAACGGAATTCCCATAAACATCCTGTATAGTTGTGAGCGCCCAATACGCAATATTGCCGTTATCGTCTGCCAATACTGCTTTTGGTGAAATGTTGCTGGCAAATGGATATTTACCATAATAATATTTGGTTCCATTTTTATCAGTTACAGTCCACCAATAATTTTTCGGGTTTGTACCGTGTCTGATAATTTTATTAAAAGCCCCCTCAATCACATATGCAAAATTTCTATAGTAATTTGTATCTCTTAATTCGAATTTTGCCTTATTTACCAGTGGCTTTTGTGTTCCATCAGGATTTGAAGGTGCAATTTGTTCTCCTGATATTAAATATGATTCTGTTTCATATACATTACTATATAAAGGTACACCCCATTGAGTTTCAACAGTAATTGCAGGAATGGGAAGATTCCATCCCATACCTAACCACCCATTGCCGCTACTACTGTTATATTGTAAAACTAATGAGGGTTGCATTCCCTGTCTGCCTTGTGGTATTTCAATTGGGAAAGAAATATTTGCAGTTCCCATATTGTTAGCAGTGGGAGGTGAAATCAAATTTAAACCAGCTAATGGATTTGCTGCTTGAATATCTTTTAACGATGTTGGAGTAAAAGCCTGTGTTTCTGGCATTTCTGGCGATTTTATAATCGCATTGATGTAATCAGAAAAATGGTTAGTTTTTGATATTATAAAATTATTTGCTAAATCAACAGTATCTCGTTGCAACTTAATCCAATTGTTTTGTTTTTCATCGAAGTAAAATGTATATATATCAGTTGCTTTATATCCTTTTGGTAATAATAAGGTATCATATTTTAAAGATATTTTTATCTCTTTCTGAAATTCTGTTCCATGTGGCAATAATCTATAGCCACTGTTTATTCCTGTAACATTTACCATCCCAGCTCCCATAGGAGGCATATCGACAGATCGTAAAGATGTTGCTGAAAGTTCAGTTTCAGACTCTATTGAGGATGTCTCTCCATTTAATTTAACTCCATCATGATAAAAATCAATTACTTCATTTGGATGAGCTATAAAAAAACTTTTTCTAATATTATTTTCTAAATTAAAAGTATAATCAAAATCCTCGTACTTTTGATAAAATACTTCTGTTTGTAACCGATAACCATCTTTAAATTCTGCAGTAACCATTGCTTTCCACCTGCCTGTATCAATCTCATTTCTCTCGACTATACCTTCAAAACTACCTTCATTGTTTGATAATATCTTGTTGTTCACTTTTATTATTGCGTTTTCACATCCTTTGCCATTAATAAAACCTTGAATGTACCCATATCTTTTATAAAATGTAAATGTATTAGGCTGATTTATCACAAGGTAACGTTCCCCTTTGTGTTGTAATAATGATTTAAAAACTATTCTAACATTTCTAATTTTATAACCATAGTTTGAACCATCAGGCACAGTAAAACGTACTATGTTATCTCCAATTTTTAGATGTTTTATATTTATTTCTTCCCTTTGCAAGCTCCACTTTTCGCTTTTCTTGATTAAAAAACCTCCTGTTGATGTTTGATTATTCACACTCTTACAAACAGATGTAAAATCTTCTAACCCGAAAAGTTCATATTCTAGATATGCATTATAATTAGTTCCGATAATTGTGTCAATTAATATATGAAAAATGTTATCAAAAGGATTATCAATTTTATTCTTTTCAAACACTCCAATAATACCCTCACTAGTATTGTTTGATTTGTATATAATTTTTTTGGGGTATTTTTCAAAAAATTTATTTTCACATAAAGTACCAATTTTCTCTTTCGTAGTTTGTTCAATTGATTGTTTATAAATATAATTTCTTGATTTTTCTTTTATTAACCCTTTTTTAGCCCCCTGTTCACCCCACGAAACAAACGCAATTATTGAAATTGATAACAAAAAAGTTAAAAAATATAAGATTTTAGTTTTTGGTTTCATAATATTATATATTTTATTTTTCAAATTATTTTTTATAAAAGCTTATTTGGATGTTGTTCTAATATTTTAATATACAACGAGTTTTACTGTTCTTCTAATCGTATTAGACTTAAATTCCACATAATAAATTCCCCTCTCATTGAATTCATCGCTTACAAAATAACTATTTGAACCATCTAATATTCTTTGCTTTATTAATTTGCCTTGAATATCTCTATATGTCATTTCAACTTTCTCCTTCTGAACAAATTTAATGTCTATATAAAAATAACTATTTGTTGGATTAGGAAAGACACTAATTTTATTCTCTGAAAAAATAAAATTATTTGTTCCATAGTTTATAGTAGCATCTAAAGTTAAAGTGTTATTTATTTCAAAAAAAGTTGTGTCTGTCTCCCCCTTAATATCTGTTACAGTTGCAATATAATTTCCTTTGGCTAAACCGTATAAATAGCTAACAGTATCTGCAGTTGTCCATATATTAGTACTACTACTCTGAATATTATCTGCAATTAGAGAAAAAATAAAAGGTGGTTTTCCTCCATTCACTTCTAATTTTGTGGAACATAATGCAGCCGTATTATCTTGATTTAAAGTTGTTTTGGCTAATAGAGTTAATCTTTTACCGGTTAAAAACGTAAAAATATCACTACCTGAACTATCTGTATCCCACTTTATATTGTTATAGTAGTGCTTTGAATTAGCATCAATACTATCAGGTTGATATACTTCTGTTGTAGCATTGTCAAAAACCTCATCTGCTTTCCTATTGATAAGTAATAAGCACCTGCCAGGATTTTCTACTTGTTTTGCATCAAAAACTACTTGTGTTTTAGTACTATTAGCTGTTTTTCCACTTATCTGTATTAACCATTTTTTATTAGGGAGATTACTTATCAACGACCCAGCAACTCCAAAAGAAGCATTTATATCACCATTATTACTGCCCCATATTAAAAAATCACCATGTTTAAAATTATAATAATTATATTCATTACTTAAAGCTATTTTATCTGCAGTAATTGTTAAAATATTACAACATCCATCTGCAGTAGACTGCTTTTGGTTAATATTTAACAAACTATCTTTTCCTATTCCAGCAATTTCATTATTATAATACGGGTTCTTACGGTAATCCCATATTTTATAATCACTCGAACTTATATAATCACTTCTGTATAAAGTTATTCCATACTTTATTGCCAAATATGTATGTATCTTCAATAAATCTTTCCCTGTTAAATCATTGTTAAATAACAAAAATTCTGCGATTTCCCCTTTGAATTTTAAACTATCAGTACCTCCAATTAACAAGTAACTATTAAGTGAATCGATCCTAAGATTTTTCCATTTTTGTGTTGATGTATTTATTATTGGACTATTTATGTTCGTATCAGTGTATTTCATTATGTTATTAATGCCCTTTATATGTTTTGAAGATAAAAAACAAGAATTTGCAGAATCATGGAACAAGTGCCAAACTCCAATTTCGTTAATTTTTTCAGTAGAATTATACACCGTAATTAAAGTATTATTCCTATTAATTAATGGCTTATAAGAAATCTTTAACGCTTTATCGCTTGAATCAAAAACAAAACTTTTGTTAAAATTAAAATTCGACTGCAATGGTAGTACCTTGCCAGTGTCTGTGTATGCGTGATTAAAATTACCACTAATATCTTCCCATCGATTTAAAGCATTACCAGGGACATTTGCATTTAACCATATTACAGGTTGTTGTGTTATTTGAAAATTTTGGGCTATACATAATGTTCCTAAAAACAATGAGAACAAAAAAAGAAAATATTTTTTTAAAAAATACGAATCCATAATTACATTTTTTAACGTTTTGAAGGCAAATTTAATATTTTTCTAAAAATATTATAACAAATCAATGTTAAATTAGTGTTAATTATTATACATGATATTCGTATAAAAGATTTGTTTTGGTCAAACGTAGATGCTCAGCCAAATGCTTATATCGCTGTTATAATACCTTGCGACAAAGTAGCTATATTGGGTTTCCGCATCTTTTCTTTGTCGGAGAATTTTGTTGCCTTTGTTTCAGGTGTTTGGCTGTTTGGCATAAATATTCATTTGCG
>CAZWKQ010000032.1:0-14375 GCA_964634005.1 uncultured Bacteroides sp. | reverse complement strand
CATTAAGATATTTTGTCTGTCTGTTGTCTTTTTCTAATATGCCACATAACGTTCCGAGTATTTGCGTACGGTTTGGGATTTGAAATACGAAACTTTAATATAATTACATGAAAAATAGAAGCACAAAAATTGATAACGGCACGAATGCCCAAACTGACGCAAATACTGTGTTAGCGGCTGTGCCTACACGCAAAGCTAAATGTTACAACTGTAAACACGCAAGTTCAGCTTTCAAGATTGCAGGTAAAACTCACCACCAATGTAACCACCCGAAGCACAAAGAAGGATTTAAAAATGGAACGCTATCACCGTGGGATACATTGCAAGAGTTTTACAACAGTTGTAACACGCACGAATTTCGATAGGGCATTGCCGCTAACGATCGAGGCTAAAAGCTGGCGGGCATTTCGAAGCACTTCACTGTTAATTTGCGATGAAGTTTATTAGATGTACTGCCTATCATATAAGCACTTCCCGCCCGCTTGATTTTAGCCTTTGTTAGCAACCGTACTTTCTTGTCAGTCAGTGCTTTATAGTCATTTCACTTGTCCAGACAAGTCATTCCCAGATTTAAAACGGACGACCTTTTTAGATGCTATTTTAATTTTTGCCCCTGTCTTTGGATTAATTCCCATTCGTTCGGAACGCTCGACTATTTTAAAAGAACCAAAACCAATTAACGAAATTTCTTCACCTTTTGATAATGCTTCTGTTACAGAGTCTAAGGTTAACTCTAAAGCTCTTTTTGCTTCTGTTTTACTGATATTGCCTTTTTTTGCAATCAAGTCAATAAGTTGTGGTTTATTCATTTTCTCTATTTGTTAAAATATTTTCTTTTAAAACACATCAAATTATATGTTTATTCAATTATAAGTACAATGTAACAATTCTTTTTTAGTTTATTCGCAATTTTATTTGCGTTAATAATGCCTTCTTTTGCAATGTGATAACTTTTCAAAAAATCTTTTCTTTTTAGGTCTTCAGTGTCCAAATACCAATTTAAAACATGATATTCTTGCCCCCATAGTTGGTGTGCATAAATAAGCTTATTATTATCTTCTGAAAGCACATCACCACCAATAATTAGTATTTGACTATCTTTTATCAATTCCAATGCTTGTAAAGCATTTTCTGCTGTTAAAGCTATTTCATCACTACCAATATATGTTTCACAAAGTGGCCTTCCATTTTTTTTGAGAAAATCTAAGTAAAAAATTATATCTGTCATACTAAGGAACTTTAGGAACATTAAAAAATCTATGATTTATTACACCGCTCGCATCTTTGATATATTCAAAAGTACCAGTTTTTCCACCATAGCTACCAGACATTTCTAACCACTGATAAGGTTTGCCATCTAACCCTATTTTTGTGGAATACTGTCCATATTTAGCAGCATAACTATCTATACTTTTGGGGAAACCATGAAATATATCATCTGCATTGCTCATTTGTTTAAGTACTTTTGGTGAATAAGAAGCACCTTTAAAAAAAGTACTACTACCTTTAGCTGCAGTGCCTGCTATAAATTTACCAGAAGTTCTTGCAACAGATTTAGTTGTACTACCACCAGTACCCAAACTCATAAAAAGAATAGTGCCAACAATCTCAGGATCATAATACTGCATCATTGCCCAGCCTTTATATTGTTTTTCAGTATCAACCCTAAATCCACCCGGTACAGAAGCATCTTTTTGATAATTGTAATTCCTTTGAGTTAATGCGTCTTGAATATCTCCAACTGTTGCATTGTCTCCTGCAATGTTAACCAAACCTTGGTCAAAACGATTCTCGCTACCCGCATGATATTCAACTTGTCCACTCTTTAGATTTAAATAATAATCATCCAAACGCCCATCTGGGTCAACCAAAACAATTGGGTTATTTTGACAATAATTGTACGGAGACAAGCTGGGTCGTTCGTCGGATAATGGGTCTGGACTCATCCACATACTCACAATATCAGGTTGCAAAGTTGCTTCTGAATACAAAGTGTCAACCTGTAAAAATGCGACAATTTGCTTTGTTTGAGTGTTAAATAAAACCGTACCAATTTGAACAATGGTGTCGAGGTCGTGAAATTCGTTGTACTTACCATTGCTTAATGTTGCAATTTTTGGAGTATAACCATACGCTTCAAAAGGATTTTGAGCATTTGTTAAAATATAACAAAATAAAATTGTGGTAATCAAAAGAAAACGTTTCATAATATTGATTGCTTTAATCTTTTATTAATTCCTTTTCATTTCATTTCCCTTAATCTATTCTCCCATTGTTCTGAGTCTGAATAATAGTATACACCTTCTCCGACAGTAGTACCAAACCATACCATATAATTATTACTATCTACCTTTTCATAACAAAAAAGAACATTATTTATAACTTCTTCTTGATTAATATCTTTTAATGAATTTGGCAAATAGCCTTGTTTAACTTTATAGATTTCAATTTTTTCAACAATACTATTGCCTATTTCCTTATTATGTTCATAATTTGAACATGAGAAAAATAAAATAAATAATGGAATTAAGTATAAATTTGACTTTTTCATTCTGAAATAAATAATGGATTTGTAGTTTTATTTTGAACAGTAGGTTTTTTCTCGGGGTATTTATTAGGCAAAACTGAATAGTTTGGAGCTTGTTTGGGATTGGTTGCCTTTAAAACATTCGTAAAGTAATTTTCTAATTGTTCACTAAAAGTTTGATTACTGGTTGGATCAAAGTATTTGGCACCGAACTCCGCACCGAATTTATCACTTGGCAAATCCTCATAACTGTATGCAGAATACGGTGCAGTATATTTATCAGAAAACTCTTGCAAATAGCCATCTTGAACAGCTTCGCCAATAGGATCCATGCCAGCTTGTTTCAACCAATACAATTGCGTGCCAGGTTCCATAAAAGCAAAACTATTACTATAAACAAGTTCTTGAGCTTGTTGTTTTTCCATTTTATAATTGTAGGCTCTACCAGCATAAAACATAAAATGAGTCATATCAATCCATCCTCCGTTCTCTGTATATATGTATCTATTTCCGCCAGAAGTATTGAAAGGGGCTGTATTTGCAGGTTTCATGCCATTCGTCATCCCCATTCTTAACATTGCAGAATGTGCAGAAGAACCAGTTGATGAACCAATTCCTGTTGATAAACCATTCATAAAATTGATAAATCCACCAATCGTTCCAACAAAAGGCAAAATTGGCTCCCTTCCATCGGGGTCGATAAGTTTAATCGGATTGTTTAAACAGTATACATATGGCGACCAAGATGGATATTCGTCAGATAATGGGTCGGGACTTAACCACATACTCACTATGTCTGGTTGCAAAGTTGCTTCTGAATACAAAGTGTCAACTTGTAAAAATGCGACAATTTGCTTGGTTTGAGTGTTAAATAAAACCGTACCAATTTGAACAATGGTGTCAAGGTCGTGAAATTCGTTGTACTTACCATTGCTTAATGTCGCAATTTTTGGAGTATAACCATACGCTTCAAACGGATTTTGAGCGTTTGCCAATGTGATAAAAAATAAAATTGTAAAAACTAAAAACAGACGTTTCATTTTTATAAAATTATGGTTAAGTATATTTTACCTGTCCAGACAAGTCATTCCCAGGTTTAAAACGGACAATCTTTTTAGATGATATTTTAATTTTTGCCCCTGTCTTTGGATTAATTCCCATGCGTTCGGAACGCTCGACTATTTTAAAAGAACCAAAACCAATTAGCGAAATTTCTTCACCTTTTGATAATGCTTCGGATATAGAGCTTAAGGTTAACTCTAAAGCTCTTTTTGCTTCTGTTTTACTGAAATTGCCTTTTTTTGCAATTAAGTCAATTAGTCCTAGGCGATTTATACTCATAATATTAATGTTAATGAATTTACCAAAAATATAACCAAAAGAATAAAATTTTATCTTTTTCATTGACAACTACACCACGTGAAAATCCATGTGAAAGTATACTTTGGAGAAAAGGACAATTATTAGTTCTTTGTTCTTCAAAAATTACAGTGTCATTATGCTCTATTAGGAAAAACTGATAATCATTCCAATCTTTTGAGAAAACAATTGAATCGCAAAAAACAATTTCATTTAAAATTTGTGTTTCCATTTGCACATTTGGCATTGGTAACACTGTATATTGAATATTGCGTTGATTAGAATCACAAAATTCTTTGATATTAGTTAAAAAAACCACATCATTTCCAGATACCTTCAAAGGATTAGTAAGATAAAGATTAGCTTGTGCTATATAAAAATCCTTTTGTTGATCATCTTCATATTGTGCAAGTAATTCAAGCCCCCAATAATGTCTACTATCAAGTGCAGCAGGTAATGGGCCACCAAAGCTGATATCTTTACTCAATACTTCTTCTGGAAAATGATTCGTATATTCTTTGGGATATTCAGATTTATACTCCTTGTATCTTTTGTTTAATTGTTCTAAATGATTCATCTTGCAACCAACTATGGTAAGTAGCAAAAAACAAGAAAAGTATGTTTTCATATAAATATTTTTCATCTGAGAAAATTTACGGTCTGTATTTATCTATCAATGTGTTTTTGCCTTTAGGGTACATGTTCCAATTAGGATAGTATTGAGTTGACCTTGAATCTGTAGTTAAATTTCCAGCTAAACCAAACAGCCCTTCCCAAAATGATTTTTCTCTTGGTGGACCATATGTTAATGTACTCCGATATACATATATTAACCCAGGATAACCAGATTTACTAAAATAATCACGAGGCTTTTCTAATTGAGTTCTTGATTCATTTTGAACAGTATAATTATTTGGCACATAAGTTTTTTTCTCCCCAATTTTTATCAACTCTCCAGTAATAAAACTATTACTGTACGGGCCAGATTGAATTTTTTCGTTTGCACTTTTATCATATACAAACAATTGTTTATCCGTTAGTTTATAGCCTTGTTTACTCATAAAACTAACAGATTCGTTTTCATTCATTTTAGTAACAGTTCCTGTTTGACCAGCTGGCACATTAGATTTGCCAAACATATCGTCTTTACCAATATTAACCCAACCTTTATTTTGCTCATTAGCTGGCAGTTGTGATGTCCCTTTTACATTCATAATTTGACCAGTTTTTTCGTTTTCAAACCAGTCATCTAAACGACCATCTGGATCAACAAATACAATTGGATTATTTCGACAAAAATTATATGGAGAAAAACTGGGACGTTCATCCGATAACGGGTCAGGACTCATCCACATACTCACAATATCAGGCTGCAAAGTTGCTTCAGAATACAAAGTGTCAATTTGTAAAAATGCGACAATTTGCTTGGTTTGAGTGTTAAATAATACAGTACCAATTTGAACAATGGTGTCAAGGTCGTGAAATTCGTTGTACTTACCATTGCTTAATGTCGCAATTTTTGGAGTATAACCATACGCTTCAAACGGATTTTGAGCGTTTGCCAATGAGACACAAAATAAAATTGTAAAAATTAAAAACAGACGTTTCATATTATTCTGATTTTGGGTTAAAATTAGTAATATTTTTGTTTTCATATTTATTTTTTTCTTCTTTTAATGAAATTAACCAGTTTAAATACATTTCTTCGGGCATTTTGCGGAAACCTAATTCATGAATTTTACTGTATAATTCAGTCATTTCGATAAATAGCTTCTCTGCTTCAGGCACATAAAAAATTTGATTCGGATACATCGTATTGTGTTTTTTCATTAATGCTTCAAACATTTTTTTCTTTGTTTCGGCTTTCAGAATCAATGCATTTATGTAATGAGGGTAATATTTTAAAGTTGTGTCACAGCATCTTAAAATAAATTCGGGACTGGCTTCTGCTCCAAATTTTCTCTCATAACCTTTAGCAAGGTCAATCAAACATAAAGTAATCATCTGCTTTTCATTTAAAGCATCCATGTACAATTTGTTTACAATAGCGTCTAAATGAATGTACCCCGAAGCCATGAGCCAACCATCAATCGGAAACATTCCGCTTGTGAGTTCTGTGTTGTACCATCCGTTTGCTTTATTTTGATGTTTTATGTAAAAATGGTTTGGAGCAACAGAAATAAATGCTTTTACACCAATTTCATCAGCAATTATTTTGTATAGAAACGGCATAGAATGACAATTTCCTTTTTTCGTGTCAAGCAATTTGGTTACAAACATATTTGTCCAGTCTTGATGTCCCCAAATATCATTAAAATCATAGGAAAATGGAATATGATAACCAATTTCATCGTTTTCAAGCTGAATTGGAATTGTATCTGTCATTACCGAAAATATTGCAGCACATTTTTTTACTTCTTCTTTGTCAGGGTAATCGTAAAGTAACTCTCTGGAAGCAATAAAGCTAATTACAAGATTTGTTTGAAACTTAATTTTCTTGTCAAAATTTGGTTTAGATAATTGGTTTGAGTAGTAAGCATTTTCCACAATGAAAACAGCTTCTTTGAAATTCAATGTACAAGTTTCATTTAGCATACAATTAATATTTTGAAATGCTTGTTCATAGATTTCTTTTTCGTTTTGAGCTTTAAGCGAAAAACAAATGCAAATTGAGAGAATTATTAGTGTGATTTTTTTCATTTTCTCAATTCGATATTTTTAATTTCAATCTTTTTGTTTAAGTCAATAAAAATTTGTTCGCTTTGTTGTTTCTGATGGGCTTCATTTAACGAATTGAGCCATTTTTCATAAGCATCGGCCGGCATCTCCTGATAACCTAGATTGTCCATTTTGTCATATTGCTTGTTTCTTGCAATAAATGCTTGTTTCGCTTTTGGATATCGAGCAATCTTTTGCATGTAGTTTTGTTCCGTTATACCTAACTGCTTCGAAATGTAATCAAATTTTATTGTCAAATAATCTGATTTTAAAGCCTGTGCGACAATGTTTGTCGAGTCGAGTCGTAATGCTTCATCAATTACTTTTCCAACAAATTCATCATAGCAATATTTAACGGTGTAACCTTTTGCCAAATCAAAAAGCATCAATGAAAGTAATTGATTTTCATTTAAAGGTTGCATATAAATTTTATTACGTAATGTTTCGGATTTGATATAACCTGATTGCAAAATAAATGCGTCAGTTGTCATCATTCCGTTAGTGAGTTCTACGTTATACCATTTTCCTGTATTGTCCTTAAATTTAATGTATGTGTGTCTTGGTGAGTATGCTAATTGGGCTTCTGCTCCAATTTTATCTGCAAGAATCAAGTATAAAAGTGGTAAGGAATGACATTGACCAGAATTTGTATTAAGTGCTTTGGAAACAAACATTTTAGACCAGTCTTCTCTACCAGAATAATCTTCAAAGTCATATTTAAACGGATAGTGTTTTAGGTTTTTTGATTTGATTTCCAAAGTGTCAGTAAAAAAGCGAAAAAGCAACATGTTTTTTGCAAGATTATCGGTTGAGTCTAAGCCATATTCTTGCATTTTCCAGTTTAAAAACTGTCCGATTTCGTTTATAGTTTTCTCAAAATTCTGATAATTACCAGTGTTTTCATAATATGCGTTTTCGACAATAAAATTTGCTTTTGCAATACTGAAATTATTTTGGTTCTCTGCTATTTTCATTATTTCATAAAATGCAGTTTGGTATGAATATGTCCCTTTCATTGAAGCACAAGAGGGCAATGAATAATTCACATTATTTGCATTTGTTTCGTCTAATTCTTTGTAAATGTTGTCTAATTGCTGTTGTTTGCGTAGTTGTTCTTGTTTATCTTTCTCATATAAATCAAGACCGTTAGAATTTTGATTTGTTTTCAGGTTATAGTTTTGGTTCGGATTACTCTGACCGGGTACAACAGGCTCAAAATTTTGAAAAGTCGGCGTTTTCGGTGGTTGAATCTGTCCAAATATTTTCAGGGCAAAAATTAAAAATAATATTGTCAGTTTAATCTTCATTAAATTCCGTTTTTCTTTTTCAGGTTGTCCGTTTATTTCCATCGCTCTGTTTTTTTTAGTATGGTTGCTAACGGTTGAGGCTATATGCAGTAAGGGATTGCGGGCTACTTTCCTGTCCACACGCACCGAAGTTTGAGCGGGGCAGAATGCTTGAATTATCACTGAAAACCTTATTGCATATAGCCTTTGTTAGAGCCATGTGCATTATTTTCTTAGAAGTTTTCAAGTATAAATTTCACAATTTTGTCTTTACGCAGACTGATTTTTTCTTTGTCCCAAATTTCCGATTCCGCTGTCATTTTTTGAATTTCTCTTTGTTGTTCAAGATGGTTATACGAATTTCTTTTCTCGCTAAATGGTTTGTTTCCAACCGAACAATTGTGTGATTTAGATAGAAGTAAATAATTTCCTAAACAGTCAATATATTGGTTTCTAAACTCTTCATCATATTCACAATAACCTGCTGCAATTGGTTCTCCGTCTGTCGGTGTTTGTGGTGCAATGTGTTCTAATTCAGGGCTAACAATTTTGTCAAAACGAGTCAATGAATATCCATTTTTTCCTTGATTTTCAAGATAATTTTCATACTTCCAAAGCAAGAATTTTGCTATTGAATGGTGCATTCCGCCTTGAATTGATTTTTCAAACTCACTTCTATTCCAATATGACCACCACCAAGAATCATTTGAAACATTTTTCATCCATTCAATTCTGTCAACTATCGGTTTAATGTCAGGTTGTTCTGTTGTAAATTTTTGATATACATCATTAATTCTTGATGTTAATTCTGCTCTTGTTCCAATTAAGCGATGTCGTAAAACAATTGATTCGAGTTTACTGCAAAGTTGATTTATCGTATCTGTCGGCAAATCGAATTTGTAAGCCTTGATTACAAAAGGAATTGCGATTCCAATTCCACCTAATGTTATTAGTGAATGAACTTCTAATTGCTCTCTTTCGTCTTTGCCGAAGAATGTTGTTAAATGCTCAAAACTGATTGCTAAAGAATGTGTGAATGACTTTATAAATGGAATTGGATTTCCGTCTGAAAGCAGTTTGTTTATTTTTTCAATTGCATTTGTTTCCCAAAGTGAATTGAAATGAACTCTCAAAGTGTAAACCAAAACATCATCTTCGTTGATATAGTTTTCTATTGATGAAATTGATTTGTAGATTTTTTCAAAGCGATTTTTTATTTCTTCAATCAAACTGTCTTTTTCTTCACCACCATAAAGATGAACGTTAAACATGAATTGTGCTTTTATGATTTCCAAGTTTGAAGGTTTCTTACCTCTGTTGTTTTGGAAAATAAACATCTGAATAGCTTCCGATTCGTCTTTTACCGGATGTGTTGTGCAAGTTGCGTTTTGCACTGTGTCCAACATTTTAAGTAAATAAGGCTCGTCCTTGTTTTCTAATTGCGAAACAAAGAAGTCAAATGCATTCACAATTCTTTTTGCTGATGCTGTTTCAAGTCCGTTCTTGTCTTTTTTGGTTTGGTCAATTACATAATCTTTGAAAAGTTGTTTGTCATAATCAACTGTTTCAAAACGATAGGTTGAATTTCGTTTAATAATATCTTCAAAAATTTCCTGTTCGGTTTCTGTGAGTTTTCTAATCGAACTTAGTCGTTTGAATAGAGCAGAAAGAAAAATTACAATTGTTGTAAGTCTTTGCTGTCCGTCTATTACACCAAATTTTTTGTCGGGCTTTTCTTCAAACAGAAAGTGTCCGAAGTAGTAAGATGATTTTGTTGAACTCTTGTTGTAGTCCTCCAAGTCTGATAAAAAAACATTAACCTGTTTAGGCGTTTTGCTTTTATCAAATTCTGTGTCCCAAGAATATGCTCTTTGATAAGTAGGAACAAAAATTCTGTTCCCTGCTAACATTTTATTAATTGTTGTTGATGCTTCCATATGTTTTTATTTAAAAATTTTAAGAACAATATGATCACAAATCTATTGCTGACGTTAAAGCTTTGTGATAGTGTGTTTAAAAGTTCAACCTGTATATCTTTCACTAATCTTTTTGAAAAACTTATCGTAAGTAGCAGTATACTTATTTTTACAAAATGTTACTGTTGAACCAGAAGCAACTCTAAACTCACCAACGTTGGTTTCATGGATTTCTTTAATTTTTTTAAAGTTCTCATCATAGGTCGCGTAATACTTGTTTTTCTTAAAAACCATGAAATATGAAGAAAAGCCACATAATTCACCAACGTTTGTTTCATGAATCTCTTTGATTTTTTTCCCACTACTGTCAAATACCTGATAGTATTTGTTTTTTAATTGAACATCTGAAATTGCCATAATTATTCTTGTTTAATATTTTACGCCTACTCTTTCAGGTTTTCGGCTTCCCCTTTTTAAAATTCAAAATTTCTTCTGTCATACGTCAGAATATGTCGTTGTCTAAAAATTGTCTGCGCGTCTTTTTTCTTTGCATTGGCTCTAACGGTTACGTATATGAAACGTTTGGCATTTCGAAGCACATTCCTGTCAAGTTACAACTTACTTTTGATACAGACTGAAATGCTCGATAACCTACTAACTGCCAAATGTTTTATATACGATGTTAGCGTTTCGTTGTTTGTTTCCCATAAAATAAACTTCCTGTTATCAACAAACCTGCAAAAACAAATATAGCAAAAACAAAACTGCTTAATGCAAATTGCATTCCACCTGAAAGGATGTGTCCGCTGGTGCAACCGCCTGCCATTCTCGCACCTATTATAATCAAAAATCCGCCAATAAATGCCCAAATAATTCGATTTAGGTTTGAATTTCCTTTATGGTTTTTCCAATTTTCATAAATTAAAATTAATTTGAAGTCTTTACGAACGAGTGAAAATAAAAAACCGGAGACTAATGCACCTGCTAAAAAAATCAATTCCCAGTGTCCGGGACTTTGAATTTTCGGGAAGTAATCATTATTGGTAATACCAAACACCGTGTCAATGGCATAAGGATATGTAGTTGAAGCACCTATCGGTCTGTCGGAAACGGATTGTAATACAATAATAGCATTTAATACTGCCAATGCAATGCCTGCAAACATCCATTTATTATTTTTTGATTTTTCAATTTTATGCAGCCAAAACGCTACGGCAATCAATGAGGCGGCAATCACAAAACCAAACAAGTTAAACAAGTTGGTATTCTCAGCGAATGCTGATTTTAAGGTAATGTTTCCTAAATCGGGTCCCAAAATGTCTTTAAAAAAAGGCAAAGAAACGGTGTAAATAAATCCACCAAATAATCCTCCTGCAATCCCAATCCATGCATCTATTGAGCCTTGTCCGGCTGATACAGGAAGTGTGCCTGGGCAATAGCCCAAAATAGCCATACCTGAGCCAAATATAAGTCCGCCAAGCGCGATACCACCTAAAATAAAAGGTTTTGTGTGATAACTTGCAAATCCTAAATCAATCTCGAGATTAATAAGGATAGCACCTACACCGATTGCAATCAAAATTGCTTTAGCAACAGCAAAATCTTTTCGTAATGCTAAGCCGCTAATCGTGTTGAATTTGTTCAGTTTTGCATATTGCAAAATCCCACCAAACAAAAATCCGAAAACAAAGATTAAAATATTTATAATTTCACAATTTATATTTATTAAAAATTATTTTTATACAATTTACTATTACCTGTTTTTCACATTCTTATAATTATTGCATCACTAAAATTATACTTGCAATCAGGGTCAAGACGATGTTAATGGTTTGGAACTTTTCAATTGGCATAATTGTATTTATCTTTTTTCCCAAAATAGTTCCCATTAAAAGTAATGGTACAAAAATGAATGTTAATTCTAATGTTTGCAAAGTCATCATTCCTGCCTGATAATATCCTAATATGGCAATAACAGCAGTAATTATACTGAATGCGGCAAAAATCTCGCGGAATTTCTGGTTGCTGATATTTGCCTTGTTAAGGAAAAGTGCTAACGGAGGTCCGCTTACCGATATAGCCCCAGTAAGAAAACCGATAAATGCACCTGCTAATAAATAAGCACGGTTTCGCATGTTAATGTTTTTAGGCTTTTTTCTTGCCAATGAATAAATTGTAAGAAAAATAAAAAGTATTCCCGAAAAACGTATTAACCATTTTCCGTCGGTTGAACTTAATGCAATAACGCCTGCAATTGTGAAAATTCCACCTGCTGCAATTAAATAATAGGATTGTTTGTCGAGTAACTTATGTTCTTTCTTTTGCAAAACTATCATGATTGAAGCAATGAGGTTGCAAATCATCAAAACAGGAATAATTTCTTTTGGTTCATACCACATTAAGAGCAGCGGAAACGAAACAAGGGCAAAACCGAAGCCTGTAATCCCTTTTATCAGGCTCGAAAAGGTAATAATTAATATTACCCAAATGTTTGGCATCGCTTATCGTGTTAAAAAAAACAATGAACCAATAGCAATCACAGCCCATAAAATAATTCCAAGTGCAAAACTTTTTGGGCCTGATTTTTTAATTTCACTTACGGTGATATTTGAGCCAATCAGGAACAAAGCAATTACCATTCCGCGTATGCCTAACCAGTTAAAATGATCGTAACTTGTCTGAAATACGGGGAATATATTGGCAAATACAATGGCAAGCACGAAAAACAAAATAAACCAGGGAAATTTAATTGATTTTTTTTCACCGCCTTTATTCATAAATGCAATCACCAACGATAATGGGATAATCCACAAAGCCCGGATAAGTTTTACAGTTGTAGCCACCTGCAATGCTTTTTCGCCATAAATAGCCCCTGCACCAACAACCGAACTGGTATCGTGAATGGCAATGGCAGCCCAGTTTCCAAAAGTTTCCTGACTTAAGCCAAATCGATGCCCGATAAAAGGGAATAGAAACAAAGCAACCGCATTCAGCACAAAAACCACAATCAGAGCAAACGATGTTTGATAGTTTTTACTATTAAGGATTGGGGCAATTGCTGCAATGGCACTTCCTCCACAAATTGCTGTTCCGGAAGCAATAAGCACTGAAATATTTTTCTCAACTTTAAGGAGTTTTCCAAGCAAGATACCGAGCGTCATCACTGTAATTACAGAAACTATGGTCTCAAGAAAACCAGTCTTTGAGGCTGAAATTACGGCACTAAGGCTCATTCCAAAACCCATTAAAACAATGGAAGCCTGAAGGATTTTTGAAGTGTACTTATGGATGTTTTCGTGCCTAAACCCGATAATGGAAAGCACTAACCCAATGAATAATGCAATTGCCGGAGACACAAACGGCAAAAAACAGGCACAAATAATAATTGAATAGAGCCAGTTGTAACTTTTAAACTTCTTCTCAATACCAATTAAGCCATTAAATACTTTTACGTTTTTCATACTCATACTTTTTGCTTACAAAGGTACAGGTGTATTATAGTTAATGCAAATACCAAATACTTATATTCGATAACTACATGTTATAGCACAACAAGAAATTTTCAAACAACTCAACCTGTTGGCTTTTATGTCCTTGTTTGTAAGCTAAGCGGAATTTTCGTGGAATGGTAAATCCTGTTACTTTAAGTTTTACAAGTGTTTTCATATACAGTTCGTTCTGAACAGCCTTTTCAGACACAATAGCCAGTCCGTCGAAATCATGTAAAAAGTTTTTAATCGACTCTGTACTTCCCAAATGGATAAGTGTATTTAAATTTTCAAAGTTTATATTCTGTTCTGTGAGTATTTGCTTTATTACTTCCAAAGTTCCTGAACCTTGTTCACGCAACACTATCGGTATTTGCATCAAAAAGTCTTTGCTAATGGTTTCGTGTTTAGCATAAACACTATTTTTTCCGGTTACAACAATCAATTCATCATCGAGAAAATCTTGGTATCTGATGCCCGCTTGAGATGAGTAGTTTTCGACTAATGCCATATCTACCTGATTATCTAATAGTAATTTCTCCATTTCAAATGAGTTGCCGTTCATCAGATAAATTTGGATTTTCGGATACCGCTTGTGAAACGATGCCATTACCTTTGGGATAACATATTGAGAAATGGTTGAGCTTGCACCAATTTTAAATTCGCCTGAAATGCTGTTGTGCATTTGCCCGATTTCAAAATCGAGGTCACGATATTGTTGTGCAATATCTTTAAAAGCATTATACACTTTTTCACCAGCCTTGGTCAGGTATATTTTGTTGCCTTTTCGCTCTAAAATATTTGTTTTGAAGCGCTCTTCCAGCTCTTTAATATGTCGTGTAACAGCTGGCTGACTAATATTTAATTCGTTTGCTGCTTTTGAAATGCTAAGTTTTTCTGCAACTGCAATAAAAACTGTATCTCTATAATCCATTGTGTATTAATTAATCTTTTTAAATATAAGGAATTAAGTTTTGAATGTATGGAGAAAATTTATGTGTCATGATGTCGTGTTTTTACAATGAACGCTAACGTTTTGGCGGTATGTTTTTGTTGCCGATTTCGAAGCACTGTCCTGTCA
>CAZWKQ010000031.1:0-16062 GCA_964634005.1 uncultured Bacteroides sp. | reverse complement strand
TTGTAATTTATTTCGTGTCGTTGTCGTTTTTTTTTAATGTGTGGTAACGTTTTGCCGCTTGCCGCAGTGGGGGATTTCGGAGTCCCGCACCTGCGGGATCAACCAAGCATCCCGAAACTTCGGGATTGATAGAAGCACTGCACTTGATTTAACCACAAAAGCCCCCATTGCGGCAAACGGCTGTTGGCGGTAGTTATTCTCCTTTCTTGTCGTTTATTGTCTTTGAACATACTGCTTTTTCTAAGATTTCACCTTTTGATGAAATTAGTCCTAACCAATGAGAACACTCGTCACGTGATAATACAATTGCTGAATGAATTACTGCTCTTTTGTCCCAAGGCCCTAGGGCATCAATATTGTCTTTAATTTCTTTTACCCAAGTTTTGTCATTAGACCTTCTTGCAATAAGAGCCCTTTCTCTGACTCGGTGAATTCGTGAGTAGTCAATTTTTATGTCTGTCTTATTGAATGAAAGGTCTTGAAAAAGAGTGAATATCCAAATATTGATAAATGTATCATTTAAATACGGCTTGTCTAGAAGGCTTGAAAATTCTTTTTCATACCTTTTTGCAGTCCTATCATTAAGAACTCTTGAAAAGTAAATAACCAATTCACGAATCACTGGCAATAAATTGTCAAAGTGTTCAAATATTAAAGGAATTATACTTCTGACTTTGTATCTGCCTGCTTGTCTCAAAATATGACGCATTAAACCTAAGTCCACTTTGTCAAATGAAACAGATTGCAAAAACAATTCTTCATAGGCTTCTGCACGTAATTTAAATTTCTCTTCTCCTTTAAGCTCATCAAATTCAGGCAGTTTTTCGGGTAGTTGATATTCTCCATTTTCAATCTCATTTATTTTGCTGTGTAATTTTTGCTTTTCAACTCTTTCTTCATTTTTTAAGTGGTCAGAAAGAAATTCACTTGTAGGGATTATTCGAGTTTTGTCTGATGAAAGCACCAAACGATGATTAGAATGAAGATATATCGTTAAGTCGTGCAGAAGTCGCTGGGCTTCTGTTTTATTTGGAAAGAATATGTTTATGTCATCAACATACCTTGTATAATTGTCCGTATGTCTTACAATTTTGTTGTCAATGTCAGATAATATTGCTTCAGATACTACAATACTGGGAACGGGTCCAACTGGAATTCCTTTTGAAACATTATTATTTAATCCCAAAAGAAATCTTTCAAAGTCGCCATTGTTTGTAGAACCTGCTTCTTCTAAAATATTACTTACTCGGTGCAAATAAATTTGATTATAAAAATCAACAAGGTCAGTCATTAAAACATAGCCATCAGGAAATTTAGCAGCTAGTTCTTCGGCTTTTGTTAAGAAGTGTTCAAAGCCTTTATTGTCAGTATCAAAGAATGAGCCGTCAGTATCTGGATTTAATCTATATGAGCAAGCAATAAACCTTTCCTTTGGTATTCTGACAGCTTCAATTTTAGAAGCGTTCTCGTATGCAAGTGCAGTAAAAATCAAACTGTCAAGCGGGTCAAGTTGGTGAACTACCCTGTAAGAGCCATTTGGTTTTGGCGCAGCAGAAATGAATGGAGTCTTAGGTGCATAGGTGTTAATGTCAAGTCCAAGTAAGAATGGTAAGATGTTGTCCCAATCGTGTTTGATAGCTTTAAACTCAAATAGCGTTGGATAAAAGTCGCTGTCATAAAACTTTATAAGGTGTATTAAAGCCCACTCGTATGATTCTCTTTTTATTGTTGCCATAGTGTCCTGTTATAATTACCGCCAACGTTTTGCCGCTTGCCGCAGTGGGGGATTTTGGAGCACTTCACTGTCAAATAAGTACAATCTTTGATAGAAGCACTGCACTTGATTTAACCACGTCAGCCCCCATTGAGGCAAACGGCTGTTATAGGGCGTTGTTTATTCCTTTGTCTTTTATATATTTTGTTAGTTCGTCCATTTTTAAAACCTTGTCGTATTGGCTTTTTACTTTTCCAAGTTTGCAGTCTTCAGTTATCAACTTCAAAAAGTCGTTGAAGTCGGAGTTTTCATTTGCAAGTCGGTTTACCGTGTCCCAGTCGATTTCTTGATTTATTCTTGAAGGAAAAAGTATTTCGCTCTCAAAAATATTTTCAGGGTTAAGTTTTATTATCCCTATTCCGAATGCATTGTTAAGTCGTCTTACTTCATCTTTAAAAGTCGGGTCATCGTCAATATTAAGTGTCACCAAATATCCTTCGTTTGCCCAGCTTGAATTTGAAACCGCTTGAAAGTATGATTGTCGCAAGTTGCCGAAGCTCAAGGAAACCTTTAATTCAAATGAAAACAACTTTATTGAGGTTATTGATAAATAGTTTTGAATTTCAAGCGTTTCCGATTTGTAGTCACGAAATGGGAAATAAACACCAACTAAGTCGGGATGTAACCACTCGTTTTGTCCCTTTGTAGCTTTTGAAGAGTTCTCGTGAAAAACTGTCTTTAGGTTTGCCTTGAAATGACTGTCACCAAAAGCATAAGCTACTAACAAAGGATGAAGGTCTCTCTCGTTAAATTTTTTGGTTTCTGTTTTCTCCTTTTTTGCAAATTCAGTTGCTTTTTGTTTTTGAACTTTTTGTAAGTCTATTTGGCTGGCAAGTCGTCTTAAAAAGAATTGTGCAGGTCGTTCACTTGTCTGAATTACAGTTGAATTTTCGGCATTGTTGTTAATGTCCGTGTAACAATATGCTGCAATTGACGCCCAAGGTGTCTTGCCAGTTGTTGTGAAGTCACCAAGCGTTCCTAGTTCATTTGCTTTGTCCCAAATTTCTTTTGCTGAAAGTGGTGTCCCGACTTTTTCAATCGTCTTTTCAATAACGTCCCAAAATGTTGTCTTTGCCATTTATCTATTTTTATTCGTGTTAATTCTACAATGCCCTATAACGGTTTGGCGGTATGTTTTTTTTGCCGATTTCGAAGCACTGTCCTGTCAAGATACACGAAAGTTTATTAGATGCAGAAACGCTGAAACCAGCACTATTTAGGCAATAAAATATACCGCCTGTTACCGCCTGGTGTTCTTTCTTCCAGTCTTGTAAACCATTGTTATTATTATGCTCTATTATTGTCATTGTCATATTAAAAGGCTATCTCAGGATTCATATATTTCGATCCAAGTGGAATCGCTTTTCTAAAATCATTATCATTTGTTGATAGAAGAACAAAGTCGTTGTGAATGGCTGTTGCTGCAATAACTGCGTCTGGTAATCTAATATTAGTTGCTTTTTTTATTTGAATTGCACCATTTATTATTTCGTCATTAATGTAATGAATTTCAGAACCAGCCAAAAACTCCTCACGCACTATCATGTATTCAGCATTTGGAGGATTCCATACTAATAATTCAATTTTCGTAATAAATGAAACTTTACAATCATCATCAACCAAAGCATCCATAAATGAAATTGCTTCTTGAGGGAGAATTTCGTCCAGATATTTTACTACTGTGCAGGTATCAATTAAATATTTCTGTCCCATTCACTACGTAAATCTGATATTTGATCGTCAATTTCTTTATTGCTTTGTTTTGATAATTTACCTCTCAAAGCAGATAATTTTCTTTTTGGCTTTTCAGAGAATATCATATAAGTAGAGCCAGTTGGTGGGCAATACATTACAGTTTCATTTTCGATGCCACATATAAAGTCTTCGAATAAAAATACTTTAGTTTCTGTTTGCCAGCCGGTAACTTTATATTCAGCTTGTGGCTCATTAACTACTGATATCATGGCTATCTCCTTTCGTTTCAATAAATTTATACTTGCTTAACTTGATTATGATGCAGAAAAGTACAACAACATGTTCAAATGAATATTCAAATACATCCATTAAGCTGTGAGCAACTGCATTTCTCAAATTTAGTCCTGCCTTTTCAGCTAATACATATTTTATTAGTATTCTGTCTTCTTCATCAAAATTGGTTTTCTGTTCAGGTTTTAAAGGCGGTTCGTGTGCAATGTCTGCCAATAAATCATCCAATAGTTTTTCCATTACCAATTTATCTGAGCCTTTCTGCCTTGTTTTAAATGTTGCTATACCGATTTTCTCACAGAAATAACGTAAAAGCCCCTCAACTTTCAATGTTAAGCTATCTATTATGGTAACAAATTCACATTGATAAGTATTGTCAGCAAAGAAACTGTCGAGTTCTTCAAATAACCTTCTTAATCCAGGTTTAAGCGTATCTATAGGTTTGACATCTACTGCCTGTCCATGATAATTTCTAACAATAACTTCATTAAACCATGTGCCTTCTAAATAGGATATCACAGAGGCGTAACTTAACTTCTTAGCTTTGTAGGCTTCAATAAAAAACCTATGCATTGTTTGTGTGCCAATTTGAAAATTAAATGTATATGAGTTCCAAAAATTGAATTTTTCTTTTTCTTCATCAGTGTAAAACACATCAACCGTGTTTCCAAATTTATCCATTATAGATGTAGGAAGCATTGAGAGCAAAACTGTCTGTTTACTCAATTCGATTGAACGGTCTTTAATATTTTGAATTGTATCATACCATGGAGATGTTATGAAATGATGAATTATGCCTCTTTCGTTGTTATCGGCAACCGCTTTTAAAATGCGCTCATTCATATTATCAACGTGTTCCTTTGGTAGTTCTTGCCTTATCTCTGACAACCGAAACTTGCCTCTTAATTCGGAATAATATTTTTCCAATCTACTAATGTCATCAGGAAGTTTAATCTGTTGATAAATACGAAGTGCATTTTCTGCAAAACTTACACAGGCAAGGTTTGATTTATTTTCTGCATCTGTTGCGAGTTTCTCATATAAACTAGCTTTGTATTTTAATAAGTCAGTGACTGGTATATTTCTTTTTTGCTCAATTGCTATATTACGGTCAATGGCGTACATTGCACCCCAAACATAGGTTTTTTCAAGTTCTTTGGCTCCTTCCAAGTTCTTATAAACAACTTTCTGAAAGTCGACTAATTTATTTGATAAACCAAAATAATCGGATAACAATCCAGAAAGGTCAAGTAGAATACGCAAAGTACCATCTTTAGTAATATCCCAATTTTGGTGTGTTTCAAATATGTACTGAATCAGATTAGTCAATTCAGGCTCAAGATTAGATTTTTCTGCAACTCCGAATGCTAAACGCAAAGTATGGAAGAAATACAACACGTAATGATTTTTTTCACCCCCTTTATTTGCTTTATCGTGATATTCTTTGCTAAGCTGAAATAACTCATTACAAAGCTGACGTTTAAAATCATTATGTCTTGATGTTGCAGTTTTCTCGCCAAAATAAACCATTAAACCGTATTCAGTTTTTGCATATAGGTTTTTGCAATCGTTGTAACGTTTTTCAAAATATTCAAAATCTTGTTGGGTGTATTTCGTGACATCAGGCCAATAAAGAGGCACTTGGCTGCCATCTTCCAAGGTTTCAGTGCCGCTCATTTGCCAGCTTAATCCATTAATAATTCCTTTCTCATTATCCGGTTTTTTATCAAAAGATTTTTGAACTGAAAATACTTGTCTGTCAATATCAGCTATTGCAGCAATATCCTGTTTGCCTTCTTCAAGAAGTTGCTTGCAAACCAATTGAAATTCTGAATTGATTGTATGAACGTCCTTACAATCGTATGAACTTTCATCAATCTTTTTTAAATATTTTTCTAAAGCATTCATTTTCTTTCATTTCACAATGGTTTACTTTTCAATTTTTTCTTTGTCGTTTTCTGCCACTTACACTTGGCGGTAACGTTTTGCAGATTTGCGATGGGCGGGATTTTTACCACTAAACTTTATGCGGAGCACAAAACTTTCGGCTACCACTAAACTGTCTGCGGAGCACGAAACCCCGCCTATTGCAAATGTGCTGTTACCTGCCGTTTTTCTATTTTTCGTTAATTCCATCTGTCCAGTCTTTTGGGGGCGAAATATTGATTACATTTTTTGAGATTGCCGGTTTCTTCCCCGTTTTTAAGAATTCGACCGCTTGTTCCAGCTCTTGAAAATATTCATAATTTGAGTTTAAGTAATTTCTTAAAACGTAGTTAAGTCTATTGTTCCCACAAATTACTACTTGTGTTGACTTAATATTTCCTTCCTTTTTAGTGTGAATTATCTTCGGTTCGTCTTTTTGGGGATAAACGATATCGTTTACAACTTCAATAGCCATTGATGCAAATCTGCTTAAACCATTAAAGTAAATAACAACTTTGTCGTCCACTTTGAGAGATTTAATAGTGTTTATGAAAATTGTCCAAAAGTAACCTTCAAAACTAACTTCGCTGTTGAATTCAAATACAGTAATGTCGTCCAATGAATAAACTCTGCAAGATTTATATCCTTTTAATATAGTTGCACTAATAATATTGGTTCCGTTATTCTTAGTCTGATTAATATTTGTCATCATTCTATAAATAACCCCAAGTGCTTTGCAACTTCTTGAATTTTCATCTAAAGCATTTTGTTTTTGTAATTCTTTTGAAAGGTCAAAGCCAACTCCTTTATCGGTAACTTCTATCGTGCAATAATTTGAACATATCTCAATTTTACATAGAACCTTTTCATCTGACTTTGAATGCTCGATGCCGTTTTTAACTAATTCCGTTAATCCATAACTAATAGAACTAATACTGTCAGTATCCCAGCCTTTTTCAGTTAGTATCTTACAAGCCTGACCTATGAGAGCTTGAACTTTTAACTCATTCTTACTGTCAAACTCGCCTTTGTATATTAAAATGTCTTTTTTCCAGTCCCCTGATGATTTAGCCAATTTAAAAACGGACTTCACACTGTCTCTAAAGTCTGATGAAAAAAAGAATTTTATAATGTCTAAAATTAGTCCCATTGTATGTTTTGTTTAAAATGGCAGGTAACGTTTTCGGGCTTTGCGTTCGGGCGGGAGACCTGACGAAGTCAGTGTCAACCGAGACGAACGCATATAGGAGTGAGGAACTTTGATAAAGCTGTCCACCCCGCCTGACGCAAAACCCGTGTTACCTGCCGTTTTCATTAAATTATCTTTCAATATTTAATGTCAAAAACACCCTGTTCTCTTTTAAAATCGAAGGCGTTGTCAAATATGGCACTACTCGCCCTCCTAAGATTGAATTCAATAAGTTTTTAATGCAAACAGCTTTCATTTCTCCATAAACATTAAAAACTCTATATATTTGATACCTGTCTTTATTTTCTAAGAAATAATGCCATTCATCTTTCGTCAAATAAAATGTTGGTTTATCATTAGCTGTGCCTTTACATTCAATAATAGTATTAACGACACCCCATTCATCAATCAATTCAAAGTCATGATTGCTGTAGCTTTCACCAAATTTATTTAACCATTTTACCTTATCAATCCCATATTTCTGGCAGAGCAAATTATAAATAAATAATTCACTTTTTTGTCGGACAGTTTCACTATATTCAGTGTCAATGGTTAATGTAGTCGCATCAACATCAGTTTCATTTTCATAGCTTATTTTAGTACTTGTTTTTTCATGAATCGGATTAAACGACTGCCTATTCACGACAGATTGTATATTTTGAATTGTATCTTTTAAAATTGCTGTTTTAATGGGTGCTAAAACATTCTGTACTTCTACACTTGTAAATGATTTAGATTTAACATTATAATAGCCACCATTAGCAATTGAACGAGATTTGGTTTCTGATTGTTCATCTTGTGCAAGTCCAATAATAAAAATCTTACAAGGTATACCTTCCATGTCCTTAGCTTTTTTGGCTGCTTCTAAATAATTTCCGCCACCATTTTCTTCTCCATCAGTCAGCAAAATTATTTTTCTGTCACTATTAGGGTATTTTGATAAATCTGAAACCGCAATTTCAATTGCACCAGTTATAGGTGTCCCACCTGGTGGTGGATCTTGTAATTCTGTAACTACAGATAATATTTTTTGTCTATCAAAATTACCCTGAAATATTATCGGTGTGGAGAGTTCTTCTATAACACTATCATCGACTTTTTTACTTTCAGTTCTAAACGTTCTTATAATTATCTGATTAGCATAGTCAATAGTAGAGATAACTTCTTCAATAAGAATTTTTTTTATCAGTGTCATCCTAGTCACACCATCAATTAAATATTTATTCTCATGCTCTTCTCCAGCACCCTTCATATAACCCATGCTCCCAGAGTTATCTATTAAAATTTCAATTATTGTTGTTTCAGACATTTTGTGTGTTATTTTAAAATGGCAGGTAACGGCCGAGTGTATGGCCAGTGGCGGTTTGCGGGCTGCGTCCGTATCCGCCGAGACGAACGCTGATGCGGGGTAGAATGTTCCAAACTCGCACTTCCCCCGCCATTGGCTATACACGATGTTAGCTGCCGTTTTTTTTTAATTAAAAATTTTGTTCAAAACACTAGTTACTATTTCTTCTAAGTTAGTGTTAATATTATTATGATTTGAAAAATAAGTCATGGTATAATATTGGTCTTTAAAATGTTGTGTTGAACCTACAGTATCTTCAAGTTTTATTGGAAATGTCACGAGTTTCCCGACTTTTGTAACGTCAGAAATTCTTTTATTATCACTTCTGGCAGTATTCTCTGCATCCTGGTGCATTCCAGGTCTTATGTCTGTATCATGTAAAACCACATATTTTATATCAAATGCATTTAGAACCCTTACAAAGAAAGGTATATTACCTTTACCATTTGCGACAACAATTGTTATATCAATCTCCTCGGTTCTAACCTTAATTTTATTCAATTTTTTACAAGTTTCAATTATTGCGATTTTATCTTCTGGACCTTCAGTCACAATTACATTTTTTGCAAAAAATAATTCGTTTACATCTGAATTAAGTTGTGTAAGTCCTTGAAATATTTTTCTATCTGTCAATCCATTAAACGCTGTAGTATCACAGTTTCTAATTTTAGTTCCTTCCGAAATAGTCTTTGAAACTAAAGCAATGTTTTCACTTTCATAAACATCAATAAAGCGAGGAGAATGTGTGGTATAAATAACTTGTTGTGTTTTACTGAATTCATTTAGAACATCATAAAAAAGTTTGCCAAGTTGAGGATGAATGTATAATTCTGGTTCTTCAATTGCTAACAGAATTGGATTATCCTCAATCTTTGAAGGGTCAGTATTTATTAACTCGTTACGTTCATTCAATATCAATGTTTGTATAAGAGTAAAAACAATACATCTCTGCAATCCGTGTCCTTTAAGAAGTACATCAGTTTCTATTCCATCATCAATTGTCAATTCAACGCCTTTTGAAAATATAGTTTTAACATCATCGGTCAGAACCTTTAGTGAAACTTTTTTTACAGAGGGCATCAATTTTACAATTAGTTGTTTAATTCTATCTTCAATTATGCCAATGCTTGGAAGGCGATTTTCTGCATCAACTTTTTGAGTCTTCTTGTCATTTAATAGTTCTTCAATAGTGGTAAGAGCTTTTTCTATTTTTTGATATTCAGGGTCAAGTTTTAAGATTCTATCTGATAAGTCCGCCATTAACCTTCTAAATGTCGTATTACTAGACCGTTTATCAATTTCATCTGAATAATCAGTTATTGCTTTAAGTAAATAATACTTTGGCAAACTTGCTATTACATTACTAGCCAAGCCTAAAGCTTGTGTTGAACTTAAATCAGGTGCATCATATTCAATTTCATTTTCACTAATAAATCTTGTTAACGCTTTTCTATAAATTGTCGCATTGCAATTACCATTCTCTAAAAAATAATCTGGCAACCCATTTTCTTCAACAATTTCTTTCCATTTTGGTCTTTCACCCTTTTGTTCTTTAATCTTTCTTTCGGAAAGATACCATTCTCTTGGTTCTGCTTGATATCCATGAAATTCATTTTTAATTGATTCCTTCTCTGTTTTGGTATCAATTTCAATCCATAGATGCTTTTCGAGAATTAATTCATCATTTATTAAATATGGTTTCCATATTTTCTTTAGGTGTGGTGTATTTACTTTGAATTTTGATTTAATAATTATTGTTTGTGCTTTGTCGTTAAAATCTTCTGTTTTTGTTCCTCCTGCACCTGCAGATAAAAAAACTTCAATAGCTGAAAGTATATTTGATTTTCCTGTATTATTTTCTCCGATAAGTGATTGGAAAGAAGTCACTTTAAAACTGTCAATATGCTTTATTGACCTATAATTTGTAACAGATAATTCGATTAGTTTCATTTTGATTCAATTTTTACGGTAGGTAGATTATTTAAAATGGCAGCTAACGAAAAATAATATGCGTATGTTGCGGGATTTCAAGGCACTATCGTTTTAAAGTTGCAAAAAAAGTTCTTTTTTGCACGATGTTTCAATCTACCACAAAAGCCCGCAATTATCGCATATTATATGTTAGCGTTTTTTATTTTATTCAATGTCCATTCATACAATTGTTTAGCATAATTTTTATCGTTAGAAATCGGATTTGGTGTAAGTTTTTTTGTATTATTCCAATAAAATCCACTTTCATAATCGTCATTTTCCGATAAAAAGATAGTTGTTTTGGCACCTTGCTTTGGGGTTTTGAAAAAGCCGCAAGCATATCCCAAATAAACAAAAGGTAACATTGCTATTTTATACAAAAGACCCGAATTGCGATAAAATAAATTGGTATTTACAATCCCAGGGTGTATTACTGAAAATTTTATTTTTTTGTATTCGGGCATTCGAGCAAATTGCAAAACACTAATTTGTTGTGCTAATTTTGCTTCCCTATACGATTTCATTGCATCATATTCCTGTTCCGATATTCTACTGATTTTTTCGAGTTCATCAATACTGTTTATTGTGCCCTTTTCTGCCGACGCCGAACAAACATTTATGATTTTTGGATTACCTGATTTGATTATTTTATCTATCAATAAATGTGTCAAATAGAAATGGCTTAAAAAATTTGTTTGAAATTGTTGTTCGTAACCGTCTGTTGTTATTTTAAATGGCGAATTCATAATTCCTGCATTACAAATAAGTATATCAATTGTTGTATATTCAGAAATTATTTGCTCGGCAAACGATTTAACAGAATTCAAATCGTTCAAATCCAAATGATAAAATTTTACTGTTCCTTTTGAATTTTCTTTTTTACATTGTAATTTTAAGTTGTCAATTATTTTTAACGTTTCGTCTTTCTTACGTGAAGCGGCAATTATATAGTTTCCTTTCAAAGCAAGATATTTTGCAGTTTCGTAACCAATTCCACTGTTTGCACCTGTAATTATAATTGTTTTCATTTTAGTGAATTAAAGATATCTTTAAAATAATTTTTTGCGTTATTCAAATCAATTTCATTTGGATGTCCGATTGAAATTGGATATTGTTCTTTAAAAATATTCAATAAAGCCGAAAGCATTTTGTTTTCCGGTTGCGAATTTACCAAAAATTCAAAATTATCAATTACCGATTTAGCAATTTCGCCCTGACAAATAAAGTGTCCTAAAATGTTATTTGATTTATCAAATTCATTTTCGGTTTTCGTTATAACACTTTTTATATACGGGTGATTTGGGTCTGTTCCTGTTGTACCAAACAATACAACATTTTTATTTTTAATCTGTTTGATAAAATCAACTGTATCATTATTGGCTTTACTGTTTTGAACCCAATATCCGACAATAAATAATTCATATTCAGACATATTAACATCTGAATTGTCCATAATTTTTCTTAAATCGTAATCAAACGGACAAATTTCGCTTATCGCTTTTGCAATTTTTTCGGTATTACCTGTGTTTGTGGAATATGCAATTAATATTTTCATTATCAATCTATAATTCGTTTTTCAATAAACGCTAACGTTTTGCCGCTTGCCGCAGTGGGGGATTTAGGAGCACGTCACTGTCAACCAAGCACAAATGTTGATAGAAGCACTGCACTTGATTTAACCACGTCAGCCCCCATTGCGGCAAACGGCTGTTACCGGCTGGCGTTCTGTCATTGCACATATTTTAGAAGTTCTCTAACTAGTCTGAACACGGTTGTTGATGATTCTTCTTTCGCTGGATTTGAATGGTCAAATTTATTGTAATTTCTCTCTGCTCTATCTATTGCAAGTTCAACTCTTTTCTTTTTCGTTTTGTCGTCTATGCCGTCAAGTAATTCAAAAAAATCATCTTCTATTAATTTTGTCCCATTGCCGTCATATGTTACTTTGAATGGTTTAAGGTGTTCGTTGATTTTATCGTTGTAGCTGTCTCTATGCATTCCACCACCTTGATGGTCATTAAAGTGTAATATCAGCCAATATTCAAATGATTGATTAGAATAAGCTACGCCAAAGTTGTTAGCTAATGCTATTTGAATTGCTGAGTTGAAATCATTGTCGTTAAAATCGTCTTTGTCAAACACACACCAAACTTGGTCGTAGTTTCCTTGTTGAGCTAAAGTGAGAGCTCTATTTACCAACGAAACTGTATTATATCCTTCACCAACTGATTTGACTTTTGCAGAGGTAATTCTGAATTGATTAAAATAAGAAGGTTCGGTATTTTCTCCTTCACAAACAATAAGTATAGAGGGTTTTTCTGTTAATACTGCAACAGGTCTTTCAAGGCTAGGTGCTTTTCTCCTTTGAGCCTTTAAAAGTTCAAGATGCTTTTGCTTAGCTGCTTTTTGTTCAGCTTTTTTGTCCTTCATTTTCATTTTCTGTCAAGAAAAATTTTAGGTTATCAAAAAAGCCAAGGAAAGGAACGGCACCATATTTACCCTTAATATAATTATCTTCAAAAGGGTCATTTTTTCTAACTTCATCTGATTTAAAGTCAGCTAAGGAATAAAGCATTGCTTCTCCGTATTTATTTTTGTTTGTAAACCAAATTTGGTCTCTTCTGAATAAACCTGAACTTAATAAGTTTGTGTCGTGTGTATTGAAAATCAATTGTGCGTTCTTCTTGTTAAACTCTTTAGAGTTAAAAAGCGAAACAATTTTACAAACCAAATTCGGATGAAGTTTTGAGTCTAACTCATCAACTACTAGAGTATAACCATTTTCAATAACATCGAGAATAGGACCTGTAAGAGCGAAAAACTTTCTTGTTCCAGACGATTCATCATCTTCTAATGAAAAGCTAACACTTCCTACTGATTTTAATTCTTCGTTATATTTTTTATGCTTAGTCAATACGTCAGACACAAATTCTTTTTTTTCTTCTCGCACTTCTCTAATTAACTTCTCCTTGAGTTCTTTTGGCATTCCCTTGGGAAGACTTTCAATGTCAAGTTTTTGTAGTTCGATGTCTTGAATTCCTAAATCAGCGGCTTTCAATAGTTCAAGAATTTTCACTTTGTGCTTAGGGTCTTCGGTTTTACCCATGGTAAAACCTTGGTAGCCTGATTCTTTTAATCCTGACAAGGTTTTAAGTCTTTTGAACCAATCTAAAACATTGATTGCAGTCTTCTCATTGAATTGAGCGGCTACTGAAATTAATAAAGCATTGTCTCGAACTAAACCTTCCTTGACAACAGTATTGCCTTTGGTAAAACTTCGTTCGTGAGTATTGAAGGTGCTTCCTTCTCTATAAAAAAGTTCAACTTCTTTTGTTTTTGGTTTGTGATAAAGCCACTCAGATACAATCCTTTCAGTTGTCGCTTCAAAGCCATACCGATAAAGCACATTTTTGTGAACAAAAATGATTTCAAATTCAGATGGTTCGTTTTCTGTCTGTGTGCTTAGTTTAAAAGGCTCAACTTCAATAGTCTCACCTTTTTGGCTTTCCTTTGAACTATTAATTACGAAATATCGCATAAATGCAAATGCGTCAAGCAACTTGCTTTTGCCACTCGCATTTGCACCATAAATAACTGCACTTTTGAGGAGTCTTAGTCCAGAGCTGTCATTTATTACAATGTTTTCGTGCTCTCTGGTGTCTTTATCGTAGTTGGAAGCAATAAGGCTCAAGGTCGCTTTGTCCTTAAATGTTCTAAAGTTTTTAATTGAAAATTGCAGAAGCATCTTTCTTTTTGTTTTTGATTAAATGACTGCAAAGGTAGGCTTTATTTTGAAATTTCAAGCAAAATAAAAGGATTTTTTGATTCTTTTAGCTCGAAAATCTTGTTTATGTCGCTTTCTTACGCTTGCCGGTAACGTTACTTGGCTTTGTGCAGTGCCGAATAAACTGCACGAAAGTTTAATTGAAAAATAAAAGTAAAATGGAAGAACAAAACTTAATTAAAGAACAAAAATCGGCATTGCACAAAACCGATGTTAGTGGCAGTGCTTTGAGGTACAACGGTGGTAAATTGCGATGGTCGCTTGTTGACTTTGATGCCTTAGAAGATATGGTTAAAGTCTTGGAATTTGGAGCAAAGAAGTACGCTGATAACAATTGGAAGAAAGGGCTTAAAACGACTGAAATCTTTGAAAGTATGATGAGACATCTGACGGCATATATGCGAGGGGAAGACATTGACCCTGAAAGCGGATTGCCACACACAGGGCATATATTATGTAATGCAATGTTTTTATCATATATGCAGCGTTTTAGGCCCGACTTTGATACAAGGCACAAAGATAAAAATAAGCTGTGCTGTGGTAAATGGAATGAAAATGGTGTATGTACGTGTCCATAGCATTGCCACTAACGGTTTGCAGCTACCCGAAGGGCGGGACTTTTACCACAAAACTTGATTTGAAAAACTAATGTTTGATTAACCACAAAACTGTCTTTGGAGCACAAAACCCCGCCTTTTGGGTAGGTGCTGTTATGTGCTGCCCTTCTTAGCGTCATTGTTTAACTACTTTTCCTGTAAATGTTTTTTTGTCGGTATGTGCTTGAATAAAGTAAAGTCCTGAGTTTAAGTATGTCAAGTCAAGTTGTGTTTTACTTGTTGCTGTTTTTTGTTCTAACACTTTTTTTCCAGTTTGGTCATAAATTGAAATTTGGTAATGTCCTTCTGGTAATTCTAAGTTGATAATGTTGTTTGTCGGATTTGGAGTTAAGATTAACTTATTGTTTTGCTCAAATAAATCGTCTGATAGTCCAGTTACTAAATTGTCAGTAAGCATATAAGTCCATACTGGAATAAATACAGGAACATTTGAAATTTTTGGTGTTTTATTGTCTTGGATGGTGCAAGCGTGGTCGTCACCGTTTGGAACATTGTAAGATGTTGTTAGCTGTCTTGTATTACTGTATGGCACTGTATTAATGTCTATATTAACAGGTATTCCATAAGTATCAATTCCCAAACTGTCCCAAATTTCTAATTGTCTTGTATGTTCATCAAGTGTGTGATTAAAACAATATATATTAGAAGGAGATGTCAGCCAGCCAGAAGGTGAAAGCCATAAAGGAGGACTATTAAAATAATTACTCCAATCTTTGGGAGAGGAAAAGCAAACAGCTCTTTTTATCGGATGATATTTGCCAATTAATGCAGCGTGTCCACCACCTTGTGAGTGTCCGGAAAAAATTACCTTACTGTAAATTATATCGTTATTGAAGTCTAAATATTGTCCCCAGTTTTCTGCAGGGAAATTAGTGTTAAGGTAAATAAGTAATTTTTTAACTCGGTTTAAAATACATTCGTTTGCTCCAATACTTATACTAGAGGAATAGTCAACACCTTCTATAATTTCTCTTCGCACATTTTCGTAGCAATATGCGTCTGATGAACTTGTGCAAATACTTCCTACTGTTGGAATATTAGGATACATAAGTCCAATGCTATGAAAACCTAAGTCAGCTGCTAATGTACCGAAAAGTGTCGCACGTTTAGGCTCGCCATAGCTTCCAGGTAAATGCACTACTAAAATGTTCTTTGATGCTACAGACATGTTAAGATAAACATAGTTGGAGTCTGTATTAAAAGTTGTAATTAATGGATCTGTATCACTCGGTTTTACCTTTTTTATAACTGTCTGCCCGAAAGCACTTACACTTAATAAAATGTAAGTTGCAATTAAAGTAATTCTATTTGTCATATTTTTTTTTCTTCGTTTAGTGATTTGACTGCAAAAAAGGTTAAAGGTTTAACTTGCTTCTTCATATTCTTGTTGGTCATAGGGTTGCACATAACGGTTGGCGGTATGTTTTTGTTGCAGATTTCGGAGCACGTCACTGTCAAGCCACGATG
>CAZWKQ010000030.1:0-18150 GCA_964634005.1 uncultured Bacteroides sp. | reverse complement strand
AAGGAAATAATAAATCTTATTTATTTGTTTCTTATGTTCTTTTGCCTTGATGCAATAACAACCACAAAAAAAACAAATCATTCAAAGCCTTTTGCATTTTTATTAAAAAAAACAGTATAACCTAAATTTGAGTTTCAGGAATAAATTTATAATTTTGCAAACCATAAAAACATTAATTAATCCAAAGATATGCAAAGAGATAACGAGATATTTGCACTGATTGAGCAAGAGCGTCAACGTCAGATGCACGGAATAGAGCTAATAGCCTCCGAAAATTTTGTCAGCGAACAAGTAATGCAGGCAATGGGGTCGGTATTAACAAACAAATATGCCGAAGGGTACCCCGGTAAAAGATACTATGGCGGTTGTCAGATAGTTGACCAAACAGAACAACTAGCAATCGACCGTGCAAAGAAATTATTCGGTGCCGAATGGGCAAATGTTCAGCCACATTCGGGGGCGCAGGCAAATATGGCCGTTATGCTTGCTTGCTTAAAACCCGGCGATACTTTTATGGGTTTAAACCTTTCACATGGAGGGCATTTGTCTCACGGTTCTCCCGTAAACTCATCGGGTATTCTATACAGAGCAGTTGATTACAGCGTTGAAGAAGAAACAGGCGTTATCAACTACGATAAAATGGAAGAAACAGCACTGAGAGAAAAACCAAAGCTTATTATTGCCGGTGCTTCAGCTTATTCAAGAGACTGGGATTATGCTCGTATGAGGGCCATCGCCGACAAAATAGGTGCTATACTTATGGCCGATATATCTCACCCTGCCGGGCTTATTGCTAAAGGATTACTAAATAATCCCGTGCCTCACTGCCATATAATAACCACTACTACTCATAAAACCCTAAGAGGTCCACGCGGTGGTTTGATAATTATGGGCAAAGACTTCGAAAATCCATGGGGATTAACTACACCTAAAGGCGAAATCAAGATGATGTCGGCATTACTCGATTCGGCAGTATTCCCGGGAGTTCAAGGCGGACCGCTTGAACACGTAATTGCCGCTAAAGCCGTAGCTTTCGGCGAAGCCCTTTCCGACAGCTATCTCGAATATATTACTCAGGTTAAGAAAAATGCTGCTGTTATGGCTAAACTTTTCGTTGAAAAAGGATATAAGGTCATTTCCGGCGGTACTGACAATCACCTTATGCTTATTGACCTAAGAAGCAAATTCCCCGATATTACCGGAAAAACTGTCGAAAACACTCTCGTTAAAGCCGACATTACCATAAACAAAAATATGGTTCCTTTCGATAGCCGTTCTCCTTTCCAAACCTCAGGATTGAGAGTTGGTACTCCAGCCATCACTACCAGAGGCCTCAAAGAAGAACACATGGGAATTATTGTTGACTTAATCGACGAAGTTATATCTAATATCAACAACGAAGACGTTATTAATTCTGTAAGAAAAAGAGTTAATAAATTAATGGAACCATTCCCGTTATTTGCTTACTAAACAAAACATCGAAATAACTTAATTAATCCCGGCCTTACCGTTTTGGTCGGGATTTTTTTTATTCCAATTTATATGCAAGAAATGTTTTTTATTTTCTTATCGGATTCTTCTAATAAAACTTAAGATATCAATAAAAAACTAAGTACACATCAGAATTAATTTTAAAAAAATATTAGAAATAATTTAAATTGCTTTTATATCAAATTATAAAAGCCGGAAATAGCGAAAACTGTTATAAATTTTATTGATGAGTTGAATTATTATATTCTATTAATAATGCTGCATTTTGTTTTTAAAGCATTTTATAAAGTAATTGTTATATATAGTAACTCTATAATCCGATCTCGAATTGTTTTAAAACAATAACAATTCGAGATCTTTAATTCCAAGCTTAGGCGGGATGAAACATTTGCTACTTTTTGTATCAAGACAAAAAGTAGAATAAGAATAAAAGTAATTATTGTTAACATTTACTTTCTTTTGCTACCACCAAAAGAAAGTATTATAATACCGAGCATAAATATGTTTTAGTTTAGGAGCGAAAGCGAACTAAACTATTACATATTTACCTTCGGTAAAACAAAGAAAAGTCACCGCTGCATATAAATTTGCTGAAATTGGATGCTTTTTATCTCACGCAACCCAAGCCGTTCGGAAACAGGCTTAAAGTTTCCAATCAAAATTATCCCTTCCTCACTTCAGGGTTGCTTACTAAACCCAATGCATGATAAAAATCATCCAATTTCTTAACGCAAATTTATATAAGGCGGATTTTGGCATAATATGTTTGTAATATCAAAATGACTTACAATAATATGCTTCAAAAGCATACAAGGCGAAACCCCGACCTCGAATTGTTATTGTAGTAAAACAAGGCTTAAAAAAAGCATAGGTATTAGCTAAGCAATACAGAAGTTCCGATATGGGAAAAGTAAAATTGGAAGATAATATAAGCATCGGAACGGCTTGTATTGCGGGGTTTTTTAAGCCGTAGATTTTACACAATAACAATTCGCAGTCTTGAACTTTTTGTAACTTTTTGTTTCAAGACAAAAAGTTAACTAAAAAACAAGATTAATTTCCAACAAAAGATAATTTACTATTTACTTTCTTTTGCTGCCACCAAAAGAAAGGTTTTATAATACCGAGCGTAAATATGTTTTAGTTTAGAAGCGAAAGCGAACTAAACTATTACATATTTACCTTCGGTAAAACAAAGAAAAGTCACCGCTGCATATAAATTTGCTGAAATTGTATGCTTTTTATCTCACGCAACCCAAGCCGTTCGGAAGCAAGATAAAGTTTCCAATATAAGATTATCCCTTCCTCACTTCAGGGTTGCTTACTAAGCCCAACGCATGATAAAAATCATTCAATTTCTTAACGCAAATTTATATAAGGCGGATTTTAAGAACAATTACACTTATGTCAGAATAGCGTTTAATCGACATCAAATTATTTGAAATACAAAACCTGCTTTTTTAAAAAGGGGAAGCAAAAGAACATAAGAAAAAGAAATTTAATAATTCTTTACTTTCTTTTGGTATAAATAAGCAAAACACATTCTAATCCTTATTCAGAATTATTTTAAAATCTAATCCCGAATATTTATTAACCCCGATAACCCTATACGAATACCCCACATCTGATATTTACCGTTTTCGAACGATGTTACAGCCTGTATCTTAAATAACCTGAAAATATTATCTATTCCATAACCAAACTCCACATAATCAGGAGAATTCGATGTTTTAAGGTAATTAAAAGTTATAACTTCTTTTATTCCAAGCAGGTTTAACCATAGATTTTGAGTAAGCAATAATTTGCGAAAGCTTAGTTGACTATAAGCACCCAAATAATCGCTGCTTGTGCTGTATTTATAATAATCAAGCAAAAAATAACCATCTGCAGTCTGTCTCGTTTGAATTAATGTGGAATTTCCGTTAAAATGCTTATAATCGATAAAACAATCGCTGCTATTGGCAAATGTTGTACCTCCGAATACTTTAATATCCAAATCACGCCTTATCCCGTTTATTTTGTGCGAAATACTCCCTTCAATTCTATGGAAATCGGTATTGCTGCCCAAAAAGTCTTTTAAACCCGCCGAATATGCTAAGTTAATAATAGGCGTCCTATCGTCGGATACTCTTATTTTATTATTGTATCGATAAAACCTGATGAAAGGCCTATATGATAAATTTACGTCAATCAACGCAGCTTTGGAAGTTCCGAAAGAAGTATTACTTTTTTCGATATTAAAAGGTGTGTTGGGGCTGTATTCTCTGCCTTTTTTATTAACCCAAGTATCATTGCTTGTGTTGAACAACTCTTCGCGATTCGAATATTCTAATTTCAAATTTAACAGCAAATAAGGATTCAAGTTTTGTTTTAAAACTATAGCCAAGAAATCTTTTCTGTATATTTTAAAATAGTTTTCTACCCAAAACAAAGAAGTAATGCTATTAATAAAAGGAACAACGGGATTTTCGGGATTAAATTGGCTTACATACTTCCCCCCTTCGAGCGATATAGAATTTTTCTGAAGGTATTTTCCGCTACGATATTCATATTTTAAAACAGTATTATGATAAAACTGCCCAGAAGAACCGTATCTTAATGTGGGAAGTATTGAAAAACCGTTGTTTTCGTCGGCATTATATTTAATTTCTAATGGTAAATTAATGTTATAACCTTCTACGGTATTGAAATTGAGATGAACCAAAGGCGAAGGATATTTGAAACTAAATTTATTGCTAATGCGGACGTTACTGCCCAAAAATATATTACCGAAAGTATTCCCAAGAAAGGCAAAACCTGAGGCAGTATCTTGTTTCCTTGCCTGATTTATGCTGTCGTTTTTCTTCAAAAATCCGGGTTTCTTTTCAATCTCGGTTAAAGGAACAGGTCTTATCGAATCCCAATATTCTACCGACCTTTTGGCTGCCAGCGAATCAAACTTCAAAGTATAATCCGAAAAAAGGCGGGAATCTTCTCTGTTTTTTTCTTCTTTCTTTTCTGCTTCTTTCAAAACCTTTTTTAATTCCTTTATTGTAAACTTTCTTTCATTTATTTCCGAAATCGAACTATCGTTCTGAGTTATATTAAAATCCTGTTTTTTATCTTCTAACTTTGCCTTGGCAATTTCGTTTTCTATTCTCTCGTCAATTAATTCGAAATTCCTAATGTTGATTTCGGGATTTTCAACAATACTATAATCACTTACAGTAGCATAATAAATATGATTAATTTTTACTCCAAACAACTTGCCTTTAATGTCGTAATGATGACTTACAGGCATCCAAATATTATTTATTACAGGGGCATATATTTGCTCAATATGAGTTTTAAAACCAAGTTGAGTGATATCGAGATTTAAACTGTGTATTGCCCATAATTTATCAATAACATAAATATACCCGCTGTAAGTATCGGGGCCTTTCGAACGGGGAGTAATTTTTATTTTATGTATTTCATAACCTCTGTCATAAAAACTGCCTTCAAGCTTAAAGCGGTATAGCCCGAATACCGAAGGCGACATAAGCGAAGAAGCGTAAATACTGCCTTGTATATAGTTATAAACTTCGTTTGATATAGTATCACCCTGATTCGATCGCGCCGAAATTACGGTTTGTCGGTAAGTATTCGGATATTCGTATTCTATTTCATTAAAAGACTCCGATGTGTTGACTTCTACAGTATCAATACCCTCCGACTTTGCAGCTTTATAAACTATTTTTGGGATGTCAATTTTAAAAAAGCCTTTAATATAAACTTTAGCTTTATATGATTTAACTTTAAGCAAATGATACTTACTCATTGCAACGAGTTTTCTCATAATGCTGTATGCGGGGTCTTCGGCCGAAGCTACAATATTAACTTCCGACAAGTTTATCGATTGTTCGGCAAGTTTAATATCCAAATTTAACATTGCTTCTTTTACATTTACTTTAATATTATCGGGCTTATAACCCATGTATTGAAAATTAAGGTTATATTCGCCTGCTGGCAGCCTATACTCAAAATATCCGTCTTCATTGGTAATAGTTCCGGTTTTTAGCTCTTTTATATAAATGGTAGCAAAAGCCAAAGGCTTATTATTTTTGTTCTTTATAAAACCTTTTATACCTGATTGAGCTTCAGAGTAAAGTGAAATTACTGTAAAAAAAACAATAAAGAAATATTTCATAAAAAACTATTATGTGCATAAACAACAATGGCTGCCCGGGTCATAGGCAGCCATTGCAATAATCAGTGTAAATTAATATTTAAACCCGACAGTCATCATTATGTTATGCCCTATATTTTCATTTTTAACAGGTTTTACCAATTGTGGATCGTAAAAATAGTAATCCTCTTTTTGTTTCGAATAAGAATAAGCAAAGTCGATAAAGAATTGTTTTTCTCTGAATCCTATACCAAACGACATAGTAGTTCTTTTAGCATCATTTATACCTGTTTTAAAAGGACTTCCATAAAGAGCATAACCTGCACGGAAAGCTATGGGGTTCAATCTCCACTCGGTTCCGAGTCTTATATTTGATGTAGATGTATATTTATCTTGAATTGCATTATTTTGTTCATAAAAATCGGTATTATCGGCTCTTAAACGACTTTCGGTAAAATCCTGAAATTCGTAATCGGCACTAACAACACCGTATTCACCTATAATAAAGGCTAAGCTTCCCATAACACGCAAAGGAGTGGTCAATTCATAATCGAAAATGCCCTGAGGAGAGCTTATTGAATATTTACCTTTTGCTCCTAAATCGGAATCGATTCTGCGGCTGTATTCGTCCTGCATAGAGTAAAAATATGTAGGAGTATGGAAAGCAACTCCGATTCTGACAATATCAACCGGACGATAAATCATTCCGAATTTGAAATTAATACCTGCTCCGGTTGTCGTTAAATCGTCGAAAACTGTAAAAGAATTGAAATTATTAATGGTATCCTGAGTATCTATTTCTTTATAAACCGATTGCTCCAGATATCTGACAAAAGGAAAACCTAAAGTTGCACCCATATATAGTTTGTCGCTGTAATTGCCACCGATAGTCATCACCATTTCATTCACCGAACCGCTCGAACTGACGGTTTTTCTTTGAGTAACACCACCATTTACCACTGAAGTATATTTTGTCGAATCTCCAAAAGGATTTATTAAATATGCATCGTAAGCCATACGGGTATCGAAAGCATTTAAGTTGTTGGGTTTAAATCCGTTTGCATACTGAATATACTGGTTCATTAAAGAAGAAGTAGGATTAAAGCCCTCCATTATCATTCTATTGTTGAAATTGTTCAATCTGTTGATTCCAAAGCCGAATTGTGCCGATTTCCATCCCGGACCTTCAAAATAATTGCCTCTTTTAAAAAAATTGTACACAAAACCTATGTTACCAAAGTTGAAATTATATTTATAGTCATTTCTCATAGGTGAATTTTCGAACTGCGAATTAGTTCTTCCTATGTAGAATGCAGGCGAGAAGGTGAATTCGGAAATTTGAAAAAGCCCTATACCGGCAGGATTGGTACTTAATGTTGAAAAATCGGCTCCCAAAGCACCAAAAGCTCCGCCCATAGCTAAAGAGCGTGCAGTTCCTACATAAAAGTTCTGTGAATACCTTAATGCATCTATCTCATTTTGTGCTTTTAATATTATCAGGTTTAACGAAACCAGTAAAACTGTTAAAACTGTCTTTTTCATCTGTTTATTTTTTTTAATTATTTAATTGTCAGGTTTAACTCGCCATATAAACATCCACTTGTGTGTGAATATTTTCTTATGGCTTGTTTCATTTCTTTTTTTAATTTTATTATACTGTAAATTAATTAGATCCGTAATTAAATTAACGTCTTCTGTCGCTACCGCCACTCGAGCTACCCGAACTTGAGCCTGAACGTGAACTGCCTGAGCTGCTTCCGCTGTTACTCGGAGCCGATGGTGCCGGAGTGTAAGTAGAACGACTCGATGCAGGAGGAGTATAACTATTATTTGCAGGTGGTGAGTAGCTTCTGTTTTGATAATTGTTATTAGAAGGTTGACTTTGATTCCTGTTATTATATTCAGGTTGAGAATAACTTCTGTTTACGGGAGGATTATAATTCCTCTGTGTGTTCTGATTATTCTGAGGTTCATTATAGTTATAATTCCTTTCATTTCTGTACTTAGGACTTTCGTACTCCTGACTTGAACGAGGACGAGTATAGTTTGGAGAAGTATAAGGTTTTGGCTCAGAATAGTTGTTATTGGCAGGTGCTTGATTTGTAGGATTATTTTGTCTTTCAATAGCCCTTTCCTGATACGACCTGCTGTATCTTTGATAATTATTTATACGATTATTGGCAGGATTTTGATAAGCAGGTGCTTGCTCACCGGTATTATTTTGTCTGTACACATTATTATTATTTGTTGGATTTTCACTTCTGCTATTAGTATTAACATTGGCAGGTTGACGATAATTCTGGTTTTCGTTCGAATATTTTGTTTCAGGAGTTGTATTATTCTGCGAGTTGTTAACTCTTTTAGCATCATTGTAATTATCCTCAATAACTTTATTAACAGGAGCTACATTTTCATTTGATTTTGGCCTCGAAACATCGTTCTGATTTCCGGAGTTCTGGTTAGGATTTCTGCTGACACTATTATCATTAGCCTTATTGTTGGGATTTATACGGGCATTAGCTGCATTAACATTTATTCTTTGAACATCGGATTTTATTTGTCCCGAACTGTTTGAACCTCCTGTTAAAGTGGTATTGGTGCTTCCATTTGAAGAACCTATGTAATTTCTTGGTCCGAAATAAGTGCTGCTTGCAAATCCTGTAGGGTTATAATCGTAACCGTATCTGCCATCCCAATAACCATTCCAGTAGCCATTATAATAACCGTTCCAATAAGAGCCGTATCCGTAGTAGCCGCCCCATCCCCAGTAAGGATAGTACCAGTCATAATAACCTATACCGAAATACCCCCAGCCCCAGTTGAAACCGATACTCCATCCCCAATTATTCCAGTAATAAGGACGATAGTATGAAATACCCCACCAAGGATAGCCTACATATATACTTGTACCGTAGTAAAACGGATCGTAGGTGTACCAATACATATTTGTATAATAATCGTCGTAATAATTAAAACAACGGCAAGGGTTATGAAAACGTCTTAAACGCGATGAATACTGATAATCATAATAATCATCTTCATCAAAGCTCGATGAATAATTGTTATTGCCATTATCGTTGTATTGCATGTCATAGCTTGCACTATCCTGTTGCTGAGCTTGATTTTCTTTGTATTTTTGATAACTGTACTGCGATTTATCATAGTTTGGAGCTGCCTGATATTTCTTGGGTTTAGTTTCGATATAATCAGCAGTATTATCATTTTTAACAACCACATCGTTTTTAACGGTTTTTTGCGGTTCTGTTCTTTTTGAAGATGAATAAACACCATCATCATAATAATTTGATGATATTTGATTTGGTGTTGAACATGCAGCGGCCATAAACATTATTAAGGTTGAAGCTGCTATTTTAATTAGGGTTTTCATGGTTTTCCTCCCTTTTATTTTAATTTGAATTATAATTTTTGAATATTTCTTACTTTTGCCACATTAAATTTTCTATACAGATACAAATTTTATACCAAATAATAAAGAAATGGCAAAAGATTTCACCAAAAGATCGGAAAATTATTCACAGTGGTACAACGAGCTTGTTATAAAAGCCGATTTGGCAGAAAACTCGGCAGTAAGAGGATGTATGGTTATAAAACCTTACGGATATGCTATATGGGAAAAAATGCAATCGGCTCTCGACAAAATGTTTAAAGATACAGGTCATCAAAATGCATACTTTCCTTTGTTTATACCAAAATCATTTTTCAGTAAGGAAGCAAGCCATGTTGAAGGTTTTGCAAAAGAATGCGCCATAGTAACACATTATCGTTTAAAAAACGATGAAAACGGCAAAGGCGTTGTGGTAGATAATGAGGCAAAACTTGAAGAAGAACTTATTGTAAGACCTACATCTGAAACTATCATCTGGGATACTTACAGAAACTGGATACAATCCTACAGAGATCTCCCAATACTTGTAAATCAATGGGCAAATGTTGTAAGGTGGGAAATGAGAACACGATTATTTCTTAGAACTGCCGAATTTTTATGGCAGGAAGGCCACACAGCACATGCCACTAAAGAAGAAGCTTTGGCCGAAACAATACAAATGCTTGATGTTTACAGTACTTTTGCCGAAAAATATATGGCTCTGCCGGTAATAAAAGGCGTTAAAACCGAAAACGAACGTTTTGCAGGTGCAATCGAAACATATTGTATCGAAGCTCTTATGCAGGATGGCAAAGCACTACAGGCAGGCACTTCTCATTTTCTCGGACAAAACTTCGCAAAAGCATTTGATGTTAAGTTTCTTAACAAAGAAAATAAGCAAGACTACGTTTGGGCAACATCCTGGGGAGTTTCAACACGACTGATGGGTGCATTGGTTATGGCTCACTCCGATGATAACGGACTGGTTTTACCTCCTAAATTGGCACCTATTCAGGTTGTTATTGTTCCTATTTACAAAAACGAAGAACAATTAAAACAAATCTCCGAAAAAGTATCTATCATTAAAAAAGCAATTGAATCAAAAGGCATTAGCGTAAAATACGACGACAGAGATACTTATAAACCCGGATGGAAATTCTCGGAATACGAGTTTAAAGGTGTTCCTTTACGCTTGGCAATAGGACCTCGCGATTTGGAAGAAAACACCATAGAAATTGCCAGAAGAGATACTCTCGAAAAACAAATATATAACCTTACCGATATCGAAAATAAAGTTGAGCATTTACTCGATTCGATACAAAATAATCTGTATCAGAAAGCATTAAGTTTTCGTGAACAAAATACAATTATCGTCAATACTTGGGAAGAGTTCAAAGAAGCAATAGAAAAAGGAGGTTTTGTATTGGCTCACTGGGATGGAACAACAGAAACCGAAGTTAAAATAAAAGAAGAAACAAAAGCTACTATTAGAACAATTCCTCTAAACAACAAGTTGGAAGAAGGAAAATGTATTCTTACCGGGAAACCATCATCACAAAGAGTAATATTTGCTAAAGCATACTAATTCGTTAAATTAAATGAAAGTAGCCGGTTTTAGCTTTGTAAGAAATGCTCTTTTGTATGATTATCCCGTTAAAGAAGCCATACTGTCTGTATTGCCTTTGTGCGATGAATTTTATATAGCTGTCGGCAAATCGGAAGACGATACTCTAAATTACATAAAATCATTTGCAGGAGAAAAAATTAGAATTATAGAAACAGTTTGGGATGAATCATTGAGAGAAGGAGGAAAAGTTCTGGCAGTTGAAACCAATAAAGCGCTTAATTCTATCGGCAAAGATTACGACTGGGCATTCTATATTCAAGCCGACGAAGTAGTTCACGAAAAATATTACCCCGAAATATTAAAAAATCTAAAACTATGGAAAGACGATAAAAGAGTTGACGGTCTTCTGTTTAATTATCTACATTTTTACGGCAGCTACGATTATATTGCCGATTCTCCTAAATGGTACAGAAACGAAATAAGAATTATTAGGCCAAACGGCGAAATTTATTCCTACAAAGACGCTCAAGGCTTCAGAAAGAATAATAACAAACATCTGAACGTAAAGAAAATTAATGCTTGTATTTACCATTACGGTTGGGTAAAAAGGCCCGATATTATGCAACAAAAACAACAAAACTTCCATAAATTATGGCACAACGACAATTGGGTAGAAAAAAATGTAGCAAAAAGCGAAAATTTTGATTACTCAAACATAAGTTCACTGAAAAAGTTCAACGATACTCATCCAAAAATTATGGAAGACAGAATCTCATCAAAAAACTGGAAGTTCGACTATGATATTTCATATAAAAAATACAGCCTAAAAGAATATTTCAAGATATATTTTGAGAAACTTACTGGCTACCGAATTGGCGAATACAAAAACTATAAGATTATTCGATAAAAAATATGCTTTGCCGACGTTTATAAAGCTCTCAATTATGATTTTGGTTTCTAAAAAATCAACTTTTAAACAAATTTCTGTTAGTAAATTTTTTTATTATAAAAAATAGTTTTACTTTTGCACTCCCTTTTTGAGAGGGTTAAATTGCTTAAATAGAAATATTTTAATATAAACAATGGATACATTAAGTTATAAAACAGTATCGGCGAATAAACAAACCGTAACTAAAGAATGGTTACTGATAGATGCCGAGAATGAAGTTTTGGGGCGTTTGGCTTCCAAAGTTGCAAATGTTTTAAGGGGAAAACATAAGCCAAGTTTTACACCTCATGTTGACTGTGGCGATAATGTAATTATTATCAATGCCGATAAAATAAGATTAACAGGCAATAAGCTTACCGATAAGGTGTATGTAAGACATACCGGCTACCCGGGTGGTCAAAGATTTACCACTCCTAAAGAACTTTTGGCTCACAAACCTATTTCAGTTGTTGAGAAAGCAATAAAAGGAATGTTGCCAAAAAATACTTTAGGAAGGTCAATTTTCAGAAACTTATATGTTTATTCCGGAAATGAACATCCACATCAGGCACAAAATCCAAAACTTACTAATTTAAATTCATTAAAATAACATGGAAGTTATAAATACAATAGGAAGAAGAAAAACCGCCGTTGCACGTATTTACATGAAACCGGGCACAGGCAATATAATAGTTAACGACAGAGATTATAAAGAGTATTTTACAACCGGCACTTTACAGTACATTGTTACTCAACCATTTGAAGTTACCAATCAACAGGGCAGCTTCGATATTAAAGCAAATCTCGATGGTGGTGGTATTACCGGTCAAGCTGAAGCTTTACGTTTGGCTATTTCAAGAGCTATGTGTATTGTAAACGCTGAAAACCGTCCTCCTTTAAAAGCTAAAGGTCTTTTGAAAAGAGACCCAAGGATGGTTGAACGTAAAAAACCAGGACAGAAAAAAGCTCGTAAAAAATTCCAATTCAGCAAACGTTAATACATACAATATTTTCAGTTTAGTATCTAAATTATCAAGACTTCTTTTTCAAAAATTAAAGAACTACTTGATAATTGTTTTTTAAAGAAAGTAAACAATTAAAAAAATAATTAAATGTCAAGAGTAAGTTTCGAACAATTATTAGATGCAGGTGTTCATTTCGGTCACCTTAGAAGAAAATGGAATCCTAAAATGGCTCCGTATATTTTCATGGAACGTAATGGAATTCACATTATAGATCTTCATAAAACAGTAGCTAAAGTAGAAGAAGCAGCTTCAGCTCTCAAACAAATCGCAAAATCAGGAAAGAAAATTTTGTTTGTCGCAACAAAAAAACAAGCCAAAGAAATAGTTGCCGAACAAGTAAAAAGAATAAATATGCCTTATGTAACCGAGCGTTGGCCGGGAGGTATGTTAACAAATTTTGCAACTATAAGGAAAGCTGTTAAAAAAATGTCATCAATCGACAGAATGATGAACGACAAAACTTTTTCCGATATTTCAAAGAGAGAAAAACTGCAAATTTCAAGAGAAAGAGCCAAATTAGAAAAGAATTTGGGAAGTATAGCCGATTTGAACCGCTTACCTTCAGCAATTTTTATTGTTGACATAAATAAAGAACATATTGCTGTTGCAGAAGCACGCAGACTCAACATCCCTACATTTGCGATGGTCGATACAAATACAAATCCCGAACTTATCGATTTCCCAATCCCTGCAAATGATGATGCTTCAAAATCAATACAAGTTATTATCGAAACAATTGTAAACGCAATTGAAGAAGGTTTGAACGAACGTAAACTCGATAAAGACAAAAAAGTTGAAGACAGAGAAGACGATTACACTGAAGAAAACTTAACCGAATCAAGAATATCATCTATTGAAGATATTGATGATGACGATGACGAAGAATCTAAAGAAAACAAAAAAAGATTAGCTAAAAAAATGAAAGAAGAAGAAGAGGAAGCATCGGAAAATACAGGTAAAAGACCAAGAAAACCCATTGCTAAACCAACTTCTATCAAGAAAAAACCAGGTATTAAATAACAAAATTATTCAATAACCATTAAAATATTTTAAAATGGCAATTAGCGCTGCAGATGTAAATAAATTACGCCAAATGACCGGTGCCGGCATGATGGATTGCAAAAAGGCATTGGAAGAAAACCAAGGCGATTTCGATAAAGCAATAGACTATTTAAGAAAAAAAGGACAAAAATTAGCCAGCAAAAGAGCTGACAGAGATGCTAACGAAGGTTTAGTAATAGCTAAAACCACTGATGATAAAACTTTTGCCGCAATAATTATGTTAAACTGCGAAACCGATTTTGTCGCAAAAAATCAGGATTTCGTAAATTTCGGACATTCAATTTTAGACTTGGCAATAAAAGAAAAACCAAAGTCAGAAGAAGAATTGAAAAATTTAACTCTTAACGGTAGTAAAGTTGCCGATTTAATTACCGACCAAGTTGGAAAAATTGGTGAAAAAATTGAATTATCGCACTACCATTTTATTGAAAGTCCAATGACAATTTCATACATACACCAAGGCTCACGTCTTGCTACTATTGTTGGTTTCAATAAAGTTTGTGATGAAGCATTGGCTAAAGACGTTGCTATGCAAATAGCATCAATGGCTCCTATTGCAATTGATAAAAACACTGTTCCTGCCGAAATTATCGAAAAAGAACTTGAAATCTACAGAGAACTTATCCGTCAGGAAGGTAAACCCGAAAACATGGTAGAACAAATAGCTCAAGGTAAACTGAATAAATTCTTTAAAGAAAGTACATTATTGAGCCAAGATTTCATTAAAGATTCAAAAAAGACTGTTGAACAACATTTGAATCAAATGGATAAAGATTTGAAAGTTACTGCTTTCAAACGTCTGATGCTTGGTGCATAATAAGATTTATTTTAAACAAAAAAAGAGGTTGCAATTTATTGTAACCTCTTTTTTTTTATCCTTAGACAAACTATACTAATTTACCCCAATTATTATGCAAATCTTATTTAATTATTTTTCGGTTAATTCCATCCCATGTTCAGCTTTTTTATTTGTAAATCATCATTAGACCATATCCAATAACAAACACCACAATACATGGTATTAAAATTGTGATTACTCCTTTTAAAATCGACAATCCTTGAACTTTTGAAACTCCAATTATCATTAAAATCAAACAATATAATTGAATTATCAATTTAATTAAGGCAAATCCAAGAACTAACGAATTTGCAGATTGTGGAAAACCAATAATTGAATAAAAAATCAACTCAAAAATCACAATTATCAAAAGAGCAAAAAGTGGGGCATAAGAGTAAGCTATTATATTAACTATATTTTCACCGCTTGTTTTTGATTTAAAGAACACTCCTATCAAAGCAACAGCATATGCCCAAAAATAAAATAATACCCAACCAAAAATTCCACCGACAACAATCGAGAAAAATAAATAACTTACCAATGACTTTTCTCCTCTGAGGTAATGATACAAATCATAATTCAAAGAAGTTGTAATACCTGTTAAAATCAACAAAAAAAGCTGGTGTCGAGTTTGATTGTTTTCAATAATCTTGTCGATATAGCTTCTAGGAGATTTTAAACTATCAATAAATAATTCAAATATTTCCTTAATAATAATTTATTTTATTTGAAATTATTAGTTCATTTTATAAAATTTTAAAAAAATTGCAGCCGACTGATTCATATTTGTTTCATAAGAGAATGGAGATTAGTTTCCTGTTTAAATGAGCCATAATAATGAAAGGAATATCACGAAATTTTTCGAGTCATAAATACATAAAAACCCTTATGGAATATGAACTATGTAACCGACTACGAGTTTTATTTTTTCAGTATTTTCTTTAAAATAGTATCTTTATCTATCTTTTTTGTACAGAAGAACCAATCGTAGCATTTTATATTTTCGTCATTACTTTCCATTCTTTCTTTTGCAACTCCACAAGAACCAGCTGTCGGGACAATAACATCATCCCCGGGTCTCCAATCAGCCGGTGTAGCTATATTAAATTCATCTGCGGCCTGCAACGCAATAACAACACGATATAATTCGTCGAAATTACGACCTAAACTAAGCGGATAGTAAATAATGGTTCTTATTATTCCATTCGGGTCAATTACAAATACTGCACGAACAGCTTTGGTATTGCTCTCTCCGGGCATAATCATTCCGTATTTTTGAGCAACCTCCATAGTTATGTCCTCAATCAAGGGAAATGTTACTTCAACATTTTTCATCCCTTTGTATTCAATCTTTTCTTTTATGGTTCTTAACCATGCAATGTGACTGTAAAGACCGTCAACAGATAAACCTACAAGCTTACAGTTTGCTTCATTGAATTTTGATTCCATTGTGGCAAAAGTCATAAACTCAGACGTACATACCGGTGTAAAGTCTGCCGGATGGCTAAATAAAATAACCCAACTACCTTTGTAATCAGAAGGGAAATTTATTGTCCCTTGTGTTGTTACTGCTTTAAATTCAGGCGCTTTTTCGCCTATACGAGGCATTGAAATAACTTTTTCTTCCATGATAATAAATTTTAAAATTGTTTATGATTTAAATTTTTATTTATAATAACGTTTTTCGCCAATTTATGTTCGAGTTTTTTTATTCGAGGAACAAAATTTTAAGAATTTGGCAAGTAAGGGTTTGTATATCTAAGTTCTTATAAACCGAAACAAAAAATTGATGAGTGAGATGAACTTCGCATACATCTGAAACATTTATTTTGTAATACACTTGTCATGTACAGGTCTTATTTCTATTTATCGTGTTTAATCCATATAAGATTATTTATATTATATCCTATCCCTTCTGCAATCTTCAAATATTTATCTTTTAAATCATCAGGTATGTTTGTATCACGAGAAAGTATCCATAAATATTTAATATTCTCTCCGGCAACCAAAGCATATTTGTAATCCTTATCAATTGCAATTACATTGTATCCGGAATAAAATGGGCCAAAGAATGAAACTTTTAGCATAGCTATATTTTCTTTTCCAACAAATTTGGCTTTGCCAATTGCTTGTACCCATTTATTCTTAATAGTATTATATCCTTTATTATAAACCTTTATTGTTCCATCATCATTCAAGGAATATTCTGCAGTAGTGTTGTTCAAATTTTTTTCATATTTAAAATCCAATCTTGCAATTTCATACCACTTGCCAAGATATTTTTCTTTATAAAAAGGTTGAACAGCAACTGCTCCTTTAGGTATTTTAGCACAAGAATTAAATCCAATCATAATTATTGCCATTATTAGTAAATAATTTATTTTCCATTTTTTTCATTATAATCAAAATTAATAAACACTCAACTTATAATCAGTTTATAGTTTCTTTCATTTACATGATGTTTTGGTATAAAAAAGTTTGTTGGTTTTCGAAACAACAGAAAATTTCGGTATCATACAGCACTAAATCCAGCAAATGATGACACTAAGCTTTTGTTTTGTTTAGATTTAATGAATATAATCACTGATTTTAATTTTACTTACAATTGCATCATCAAAATATATTGTAGCAGTACCCGGAACTTTACCACCGGTAACATAATCTGTATAATTACCAATACCCCATTGAGCTGTATCATCATTAGGAAGAACTGTTCGAATGTTGTTTTTTTCAAATATTTTTATTCCATTTTGCCAAACAATTATTTTGGCAGTGTAATCACTTGCTTTTTCAAAATACATTTCAATATGATTCCATTCACCTACTTTTAATGCGACTGGATTTGATTGCTCGATATAATCCTGATTGTAATCTGATGAATTATCATCTGTATAATCTTTAATGATTAAGCCTAAATACATTGCTCCCTTTTGATTATACATATCAAGTGAGACAACAGGCTGAGAACCAGCATTATTTTTTGATTTAAATTGAAAAATATTCCACCAACCACCATCACCGAATGGATCGTTTTCAGAATTTTTTGCAGGATTGTATGGATATTGTATCAAAAAAAAAGTACTATAATAAGCTTTTTTAGGAAAGTATTCTCCACCGTTATTCCAAGCTTTATCAGTCCATCTCATTAACCTTACAGCTTTATTTTCACCCGGGGTTAAAGCATTTTTGATGGTTGTATAGGCAGAATATTTACCTGAATTTTTCACTGTATTTTCTATTCCATAAGAACTGTTTAAATGATCTGTTATAAAAATTCCACCACCTGAATAATAGGTTTCTGTTCCTTCATCTTCCCATTTTTTAAACGATTGGTCTTCATAGTCGCAAAACCACAAAATTTGAGATTGGACAGATAAAGGTAGTTTCTGAATAAAAGATGTTTGTTTGTCCAAATATTCATCTTTTTTACAAGAAGATATAAATAATGCTAAACTTAAAACTATAATTAAAACAAATTTTGTCATAGATATTTTTTAAAAAAATTATATACAACATTTGCGGCTATTCGCCATTTTAAATGCCTACAGTGGCAGCTGGTAGAAGTTTATTTTTTTACAATTTTTTCAGTTATTATTAAATTGCTTTTTAATATTTTTAATAAGTAAAAACCACTCGGCAACTCTTTAATATTTATCACTATTGTCCGATAAAAAATTTAAGAGAAAGAAGACCCTGAGATCTTCTGT
>CAZWKQ010000029.1:0-18585 GCA_964634005.1 uncultured Bacteroides sp. | reverse complement strand
CTGCAAATATAGATGTAAGTGCAAGCAGGTGGCAAAGCAACCCTGCGAATATAGCTGCAAGTGCAAGCAGGTGGCAAAGCAACCCTGCGAATATAGCTGCAAGTGCAAGCAGGTGGCAAAGCAGCCCTGCGAATATAGTTGCAAGTGCAAGCAGGTATCTGTGCAGCCCTATTTTAGAGGTTTTCAAAAAAAATGAGTACTTTTTGAAGACTTTTATTTAAGAAAATTGTAAGGGTTATTTGGGAAAAACTATGCCAAAATGGCATACAATATGTCAAAATTCGGATTGGTTATTAAAAAAGTGAGGGAGTGAATTACATAATTTAATCGTAAAAATTGAAATGATTTTCAGTATGACATATCTTTTTGCGAAAATGAAATATTAAGGTTTAAATTACTTAAAGATGTTTTTTATAACGGGTTGTGTGATTGAGTATGTAAGTAGAATTGATTATTTGTTTATTTCGTTTTTTTTTAACAAACTTGCGGTTGCATGTAAGGATAGTGGGGGTGTGCTTTGTCTTTATCCACAGACATAGCCCGTCCCGACTTATCGGGAAAAGTTTGAGCGGGCTATCCCGAAAGCTCGGAACAAGTTGTGCTTGACTACGAAGCGTGGACTATTTGCCTTCTATTATTTTTTGTTCCTCCGGTGTTATATCGTAAAGTTTATAAACTAATTCATCAATTTTTCTTTCGTAATCGCTGCTGTCTTTGCCTTGCTTCTTAAGCGAAATTATTATATTGACCAGATTGACTATTTCGTCTTGATGTTTTTGTGTCAGATTAATGAAAGGTAATGCTTCGATTGTAGATTTGTTAACGGCTAAATAGCCACCCGCTAAATGTTTATCTTTAAAACGTATGTTTAAATAATAACTCAAATATTTTGAATTTAAAATGCCTAAAATTGCTTTAGGGTTAAACCCTGCAAAATCATATATTCCATAGCATCCAACGCCAATTCCAAGTGGTTCGTTTACATAAGTTGCCTCAATAACTTTTGTCATCCCTGCAATAATAATTTTTGGTTGACACCAAAATAACCATTTCGAATCAGCTATATTTTCATTTTTGAAGATATATGCTTCTTTAAACTTGGACCCCATATAACGAACATTGTAATTATTATATTCATAACGGTCAATGTTCCCACTAACTGTAAATTTTATACCTTTTTTATTTTCATTTATATTTTCTTTTATTTTTTGAGCTTCAAATCCAGTTGCCCCCGACATTACTTTTATTCCAAAATCTTTAAAAGTTTTAGGTGCAGTAATTTCATGTAAGGGTTCAAATACCTTATTCTTAAAATTTTCTTCTGAGCTTGTATTGAATCTTTGAAATTGTAAATAGTTAGCTTTATCGCCATTAATTACTACTGGATAAACACCTACTCCTTTGAATACTGAAAATACTGAGACGTCTATACTTTCATACAATCCATTATTTTTTAATAGCTCTAAAGTTTTTTTTGCGTAATCGGCAATATGAATTTTATTTGGAATTATCCAAGAATATTTACCGTTTGGTTTAGATAATGTTAATCCTATTTTCATAAACAAAATATAGATGTCGTATGAGCCAGTTGCTTCAGGGTAATTTTTTTTAAAGATGCTTTTAATGTTTTCGTTTCTTGCCATATCAACAGCGCTGATGTAAGGCGGGTTTCCAATTATCAAATCAAAACCCACAAAATTGCCGTTATCGTCCAATACTTCGGGAAATTCAAAACGCCATTCAAAGGCGTTATTATATATGGTTTTTAATTTTAAATCGTAATTGTTTTTTGCTTTGTTTAGTTCTTCAGTTAGTTTATTAGTTTTTTGTGTCCATTGTTCTTTGTCTTCTAAGCTAAAGAATATAGGCATTTGTCCAAGTTGTGCTTCAAGCTCTTTTATTTTTTTATAATCCGGGTCGTTGGGGTTTGCTATGCCGGTATAAGTTTCTTTAATTTCTTTAATGTTTTTTTCAGCATTTTTCTTTGTTTGGCGGTCGTTAGTAGATTTGTAAATGATAATTTGTTCTTTGTATTTTGAAGTAATAAGGCGTAATTTTTGCTGAACAGTGTGTGGAAAATCAGAATTTTTATCATTAAGAGAAAATCTTTGTATTAAAGAATTTCCGCATTTAATGTTGATATCAATGTTTGGCAGCGTTTCAAGTTCGGTATAATGGGGTTCTTTATAGTAGGCATTTTTCAGAAGTTCAATCCATAAACGAAGTCGGCAAATTAAAACTGATTTAGGGTTAATATCCACACCAAACAAGCAGTTTTCTATTATGGTTTGTTTTTCGTGGAATAGTATTTTTTGTAATCGTTGAATGTCTTTACTTACCGGTTTCCCGTTTTGTATTTTATATTCAACAGGGGTTCCTTGTTGGTCGGTAATTATAAGTTCATCATTTACAATTTCTATTTCGTACCCGCTTACAATATTCCCTTTGTCATCGGCTAATATTCCTAATTCGGCTTTTATTGCAATAATCTCGTTAAGTGCCGAAACTAAAAAATGACCAGAACCCACGGCAGGGTCGCAAATACGAAGTGAGTTGATAATTTCATTTGCTTTTAAAACATCTTCGGTTTTAAAATGTCGTGAAGTATAGTTTTTTACATCGTCAAACTTATCAAATAGTTTTTTGTCTTTGTCGGATAAAACTTCATTGAACTTTTCAACTACAGCCAAACGAATTGATTGACGGCACATATACATTGTAATAAATGCAGGAGTAAAAATTGAACCGTCGCGGTAACCGTTAATTTTTTCAAATACTTTCCCAAGTACAGAGGCATTAATTAATTGCTTGTTGTCTTTCTGCCAATCTTCTGTACCTTCGCTGGAAAAGTCGTAAGCATCTAAAAACCGGAACAAATAATCTAAAGTAGGTAGTTTGTCGGTTGTCTTTTTTATCTCTTTTAAAACGGTTGTGTTTAATAGTTCAAGTTGACCGTCGTTATCAAGTGAATTGATTTTTATGGTATGGTCTTCCAGTTCGCTGATTTCAAAGAGAGAACTATTCAGATATGGAACTCTGCTATATTTTTGTTTTATTGCTTCTGCTCTGTCGGGAATGTTTACGGCTAAAACTTTATGAAACAGTTTGAAAAGTTCGTCAAAGTCGTGAATGGTTTCTGAATTAAGAAAACAATAATCTTTATTGCCTTGATGATAAGATATAAGTTGGCTTTCCAATAATTTCAAAAATAAAATTCTGTTTATCCATGTAATACAGAGTTCTAATGCAATATTGAATGTTTGTTCTTCTTCATTTTCTCCATAAACTTGGATGTCGGGAATGCGGTGAAAAACATCTTCGGTTATTAATGCTTCTATTGTCAACTCAATTAGCGAAGCGGCATTTTTATTGTCTTTCTTTCGTCTGATTACATATTTCGTTCCTTCTCGGGCTTCTTCAAGTCCAATAATATGAAGCAACTCTTTGTAAAATCTTTCATTTAGTGTATTACTGTCATTTGGCGAAGCAGTTTTTAATAAATGTTGTGGTGAAAGAATTTTATAGAGTGCAACGAGTTCTTTATCATCTTCGGTAATATTATTTCTTAAAATTCTTTCATAGTCCCGAATATCAAAGTATATGCAATGAATATCGTCTTCTATTTTTGAGATTATTTTTGAAATTTCTTCATAAAACCAAGGGTTATCTTTTTTGTCATTGAGTTTGGTTTCATAAAGTTTTTTTATCTGGGTATTTCGGTAAATGTGTTTGTCGAATTGATTTGCATCAATGATAAACCATTCGTAAACATTGGTTATAACAAGATGTTTTAGTTGAATATTATTTGATTGGTTTCTTTCATTCAGATAATAAAGTATAAGTTCGTGCAATGCTTTTTTATTCGCATTATCAGCCGTAACCATTTCCTTAATATTCGATGGTCTTTTTGCTTCAATAATTACAGCGACATCGGTATCAGTTGATTTTCCGATGTGTATAACCAAGTCTTTTTTATCTTTGGTGTTTATTGCGTTACTGTCAATGTAGAAAGTATCACGAAGAAAATCACGAAGATTATTTTTCAGATGTTCTTCGCTTTCATCTTTGGGTTGTTTTTCAATAATAATAATCTTGTCAAGTAAAGCAATAAGATTTGCCTTGAATTTATCTCTCTCGCTTTCATTGGGTTTTTGTTTTAGGAAAGCTTTTAATGCCTTTTTGGGTGATTGTATTATTAATTTCATTATTTAAGACCAATGTTTAAATCCTCAAAAATACAGATTTACTTTTGTTTTTTAAGTTATTTTTTCAATTTTTGTCATTGGGCTATCAAAAGTGGTGGATTGGCTTTAGTGGGTTAGGCAGTCAAATGTGCCTGAATATGTGAATGCAATTTTCATTTTTCTTCTTTGTCTTTATGCAGCAAAAATTCCTTTGTTATTTTAAGGTCTGCTTTTGTCTTTTTACAATGACCGATAAAGTTTTGGCGCTTTGCGCAGTGGCGGATTTCGGAGCACAAAACTGTCAACCAACACTGAATCCGCCTTAGGCGGACACAAAGCTCCAAGTTTGCACGTCACCCCGCCTGACGCAAAACCCGTGTTATCGGTTCGGCTTTCTTGTCTATACATTTTTATGCAGTTCTATTTCGGGCTTTTCGTCCCAAGTTTTTCCTTCCAAAAGTCGTCCGGTTTTCTTTTTGTTTGTCCCGCCCCATTGTTTGAAAAAGAAGGCAACGTCTGCGTCCAAACATTGATTTTTTATGTCTGTAACCCATTCTTCTTTCATTGGCCTTGGCTTTCGTCCGCTTTCACCACCTACAATTAGCCAATCTATTCCTGTTAAGTTCATATTGGGAATTGCACCAATTAAAGGCTCACAAGAAAGGAATTTAACTCTTGCACCTGTCTCACGAAGCAAGTCAATTCTTTTGGTTACTTTATTGTTCTCTACGGAAACGCCCATCCAAATGTTGTGTGTCCAGTCCAACCAACCTTCACTATCATAATATCTTAGAACGTCTGCTCTCTTTGTCAATACTTGAAAAACGTGTTGAGGATTATCTTTCATTACTTTGAAAACCTTCCTAATAAAGTCAATCGGAACGTCTTTGTGAAAGAGGTCGCTCATAGAGTTTACGAAAACGACTTTTGGTTTTTTCCAAGTATATGGAATTTGTAATTCGTCTTCGTGAATGGTTATTTCAAAATTGTTCTTGTATTTCTCAACGCCCATTGCTTGCAAACGTTTTGACATAACTTCTGCATAGCAGAACTTACACCCTGCTGAAATCTTGTCGCAACCCGTTGTTGGGTTCCAAGTCATTTCAGTCCATTCTATGCTTGATTGTGCCATAATTATTTTAGGTTAAAGGTAACTTTTTTATTGTCTGCCTTGAAGTAGTTGTATGCAACGTAAAATGATTTTTTCCTTGCTTTTTCACCATTTGCAGTCAAGACTTCCAAGTCACCATTGTTTTGCCAATTGTAAAAAATTTCATTTGTATGCTTCGGTAAAAAGCCTTGTCTTAATGTAAACTCATATACTTCTCCGTTATAACGCTTTTTAGATTTAATAAATTCTTTCAGTTTGGTTTCAAGTGGATTTGTTTTGTGTTCATGGAATAGACTAGGTGTATTACCTGCGTAATCCCAACCTTTACCGTATTCAGTGTCAATTTCCCATTTTGCTTCTAACATTTTCTCAAATCCTTTTATGTGAGAAGTGAAAAAGAACAAACAAAAAACTGTGTTCGTGTCTTTCTGAATAGTGAATGTGTCAACAAAAAAGTTGTTTCCTAAAAAGTCTTGAAAACCTAGTTTCAATTCTGAAATAAAGCTCCAAACATTTCCTGGTCTCCATTCGCTGAAATTTGGAATTATCTCTGTAATAAAATCCTTTAACGCTTCTGGTGTTCCGTTACTTGCAAAGCGATACATAAACTGTGTCGGAAGCCAAAGGAGAACTTCAGAGCTTCCTTTTGACATTAAGTTTTTTATCTGACTTGCTTTAATATGTTTGTATTCGTAGGGGTCAATGAAAATAAATGCCTTTTGATTAAGTGCTTTTAGTTTTGGAAGTTGAGTAAGAAGTTTTTCATATTGAACTTGATAATCTTCTGTTGAGAAATGTAATTCGCCAAATTCGGGATAATACAAAGACTTGGCATTTAAGGACTGTTCAACTTTCTTTACTTTGCTTTCTTCAATATCATTGAAATGGCAATCAATTTTTGGTATGCTTGTAGCCTTAGCAACGTTTACGAAATGAATGTCTTTAATTTGTCGCATTATTACAAGTGGACTTCCTTCACCACCATTTTCATAAAGTCCTTCTCCGCAGAACAGGTCGTAGATTTTAATCCGTTTAGTATAACCGTCATTGCAAATAATGTTCAGGTATCTTTTTAGATACTCACCAAGAAGTCTAACTTTTGCTTCTGAGTGGTTAAGCAGATTTGTTTTTACGTCCTTTTTAGTCATAGATAGTATTTCTTATTAAGCTGACTGATAACGGTTTGCAATATAACCAGTGGCGGAATGCGGGCGACTTCCCTGTCAACCGTTACAAATTTTGATGCGGGGCAGACGCTTTCAAGCTACCACTGCGCCCGACATTGGTTATATTGCGTGTTGTACACCGTATTTATTATTCTATGTATTTCATTTTCTATCTTTTTATAAGGATTCAAGTACTCAAAAGATGTCGTATGATTTAATCCTAAAGTCATTGTTTCTTTAATCAATGGCAAATCTGAAGAAATAAACAAATTGCAGTTTGCTTTCAAAGCAGCAAAGACAATCTCCAAATCTTTAGTGTTTATTAATGAATCATCTAATATCTCACGGAAATTACTCATCGCTAAATCAAGGCCAAAAATCTGCTCATAAAGTAACACCTTAATTTCATGCTCTTTTATCTTGAAGTCAATGTCAGTCAGAATAGTTCTCAATAATATTTTTAATTGTTTGAATAGATTCTTTAGTAATCCAATACCATCGTTTTCAGGCAAATCAATAAATTCATATTCACTTGCAATCCCATATTCAAATTTCAAAAGATATTTATTCAAAGCCTTTCTTATCTCTATTAGCTGTTTTTCAAAGTAATTGTCTTTAGAAATTATTGGTATAAAGTTATCCAATATTGTTCTGTCAATTGGTTTTAGTGCTGAAAAATCATTGTCTGTCTGAGCTGATAATAAAATATTCAGGAATGTTGAATCATACAATCTTGCTTTATACCCGTTTTTAATTTCATAAACACATTTTTCAAATGTAAAATAGTCATGCTCAGTCGACAATTTTACGTTATTGTCGATAATCCCAACTAAAACATTTGTATCAAAAAACACTTTCATAGTAAGTGGTTTCTCCTAATATGGTGCACAACTTATTTATATATATCACAAACTTATCCAAATCTTTTTAATTTGGATAGATATATGTAGTTGATGTCATATTATTTTTTCAGCCAAATTTAATAAATTTTTAATTTTATTAACCAAATTTTTTTTCATTTTTTTTTACTTGTTTTTTAATTTTTTCTCTTAAATCAATATTACTTAGTTTGAGTACATTCGCTCTTTTGATTTAATTAATTGTTTGTTTCTGATAAATCTTATAAAACCAAGCATAAATATCGCCTATTTTTAATAATTGCTTTTTTTTCGCTTATTTTGCAGAAAAAATTTTAGATGAAAAACTATATTAGCAAAATAGGTGTATTTGTTGTTTTGGCAGTGTTAGCTTTCGGTTGCGGAAATCATCAGAAAGATGATAAAAAAGATATTCAGGTCGATCAGTTGGCTCTTATAACCGAAAAAATCGCCAAAGATCCCAATAATGCTGCTCTTTATCATTCGAGGGCCAAACTATATTTAGAGAAAAAAGAAATTAATCAGGCTCTTGGCGATATAAATAAAGCCATACAGCTCAACGATAAAAAGCCCGAGTTTTACATTACTTTGTCGGATATCTTTTTTGCCATGGTCGAGCTTTCTAAAAGCAAGGATGCATTGCTTAAAGCCGTCAGTTTGGATAATCAGAATATAGAAGCTTATCTGAAACTTGCCGAACTGAATTTATATCTGAAACAGTACGACGAAACTTTTAAATATACCGACAAAGCTGCCGAAATCGACAAGCTTAATCCTAAAGCCTATTTTATAAAAGGTTTTGCTTTAAAAGAAAAAGGCGATACCTCGAAAGCCGTAAGCTACTTCCTTAAATCAATTGAAATGAACCCCGACTATTACGAGGCTTTTATGCAGTTGGGATTACTTTTTTCGATAAAGAAAAACAAAATTGCCAAAGATTATTTAAACAGTGCTTTGAATATAAAACCAAACAGTATTGAGGCTCATTATGCACTGGCTATGTTCAATCAGGAAACCGGCAACTTTGTCGAAGCCGTAAAACTGTACGAGAATATTATTGCTTTGGACAAAAATTACAAAGAAGCATATTACAATATAGGTTATATAAACTTGGTTTATTTAGCCGACTATAAGAAAGCTGTTGAATATTTTTCGAAAGCTATATCGGTTGATAAATCGTATGCCGAAGCATATTATAACAGAGGCTATGCCTACGAACTATCGAACGACTTTGCAAATGCCCGTTCGGACTACAAAACCGCAATAGATATAAAAGCCAATTACGACAAACCCATAGAAGGACTAAACAGGCTCGACAAGAAAATAAGATAAAAGCCGGAAATTCAATATTTTAGTGTGCAATTTGCATTAGTTGCAAACAGATTTTTCGAAAATATTGCAGATACTATCGAAAACAGGTTTATTGCTTGTTAAGAGTCTTTTTTCAGACTGATGACCGGCAGAAATCAAAATACAGTCGATACCCGTTTCGTCGGCAACCTCGGCATCGTGAAGAGTATCGCCAATCAACAGTGTTTTTGAAGGCGAAATTCCCGAGTTTTCAATAAGCTTTTTCCCTGCTTCGTTTTTCCCGTTTGCGTAATGATCATCAAGGCCTGCAACTTCGGTAAAATAATCGATAATACCGTAGTATTCAAGATTTTGGATTAACGAGTCCTTTAATCTTGCCGAAAGTATGCTTGTTGTTATGTTGTTTTCTTTAAGAAATTCCAGCAACTCTTTTGCTCCTTTGTGCAGCCTGCATTCGTATTGTCTTTTGTTATATTCGTCAATAAATTCGGTCCCTACTTTTTCGAAAGATTCTTTATCGAAATCGAAACCTATTTTCCGATAGTATTCGCTTACAGGGAAGTCGAATATATTGCGGTATCTGTCTTCGGTCATTGTACCTATGCCTCTTTTTTGCAGCATTTTATCGATTACCTCAACGGCAAGCCACAAATCATCGAGCAAAGTTCCGTTCCAATCGAAAATAATATGTTTATATGCCGTAATTTCAATGTTATTTTTTATCATCATTCGTTCAAATTGTTCATAAAATTCAAAATATCAATTGCCTGACGTGCTTCTTTTACATCGTGAACCCTTAAAATTGATGCCCCTTTCATAAGTGCAACGGTATTAACAACGGTTGTGGCATTCAATGCCTGATCGGGCGTTATGTTAAGCAATTTGTTAAGCATAGATTTTCGCGATAATCCGACAAGTACCGGCAATCCGAAACTGTTGAAAAAACTCAGGTTTTTAAGTATTATGTAGTTATGTTCAACATTTTTACCAAACCCAAATCCGGGGTCGATTATTATGTCGTTTACTCCCATTTGTTTCAGCTTGTTTATTCTTTCCGAAAAAAACAAACTCATTTCGGTCAATATATTTTCATAGTCGGGCTTATCCTGCATATTTTCGGGAATACCTTTAATATGCGATAAAACGTAAGGGACTTTACATTCGGAAACAACATCAAACATATTTTCATCAATAGTTCCTCCCGAAATATCGTTAATAATATCGGCACCGTGATTAACAGCCGCTTTTGCCGTTTCGGAGTGGTATGTATCAACTGAAAAAATCGAGTCGGGGAATTTTTTAACAAGAAGATTCAGAACCGGTATAAGTCTGTTTGTTTCTTCTGCGGGGTCCGAAATTTTTTCGCCCGGTCGCGATGATACCATTCCAATATCAATAATGTCGGCACCTTCGGAAATTACTTGCTCTGTGCGGGCAATAATTTTATCTTCGGTAGTGTATTTGCCCCCGTCGAAAAATGAGTTGTTGTTTACATTCAATATAGCCATAATCAACGGCTTATCGAGACTTATTAATTTGCCGCCGCAATTTATGCTCTTGTTATCCGAAAATATTGTATTTTTATCCACTTTTTTATAAAACCAATAATTTTTGATTAATAAAATTAAAAGCGCTAAAATACTAATAAAATGGAAAAAACTTCGCAGGAATTTGAGGCTGTTATAAGAATTTGTAAAAATATTTTCGAAGCCAAAATGAAAGATTACGGCAGTTCGTGGCGAATACTGAGAACGCCTTCGCTTACCGACCAGATTTACATTAAGGCAAACCGTATAAGAAGTATCGAAGACAAAGGAACACAAAAAATTAATGAAGGAATAATCCCAGAGTTTATCGGAATAGTAAATTACTCGGTTATAGCATTGATACAAATTGAGTTAGGAGACGATGATAAACTCGAATTAAGCACCGAAGAAGCGTTGAAACTTTACGATCATCATATTTACAAAGCCAAAAAGCTGATGGAAAACAAAAATCACGACTATGGCGAAGCCTGGCGAAATATGAGAATTGGTTCGCTAACCGATATTATTCTTATGAAACTCCTTCGCATTAAACAAATAGAAAATAACCGAGGCAAAACCTTTGTTTCGGAAGGAGTTGACGCAAATTATTTAGACATAATAAATTATTCGATTTTTGCTTTAATAAAACTTAATAGCGAAAAAGCCGAACAGGAATTTTAAACAAAATATTTACGATTTTTTTCCGTTTGCTTTATTGTTTTAAAAATCAGAATAGTATGAAATATCTCTTAAAAATCAGCAGAATAATATTAGGCTTAGTATTTATTTTTTCGGGATTTGTCAAAGGAGTTGACCCTTTAGGCACCGCGTATAAAATAAACGATTATTTCGAAGCATACAAAATGATTTGGGCTCAACCTCTATCGTTGACACTTTCGATTTTACTATGCACTTTCGAGTTTACGCTTGGTGTAATGTTGTTGTTAAGAATCAGAATGAAACTCACGTCTTGGCTTGTACTATTGATGATGTCGTTTTTTACCGTAGTTACTTTCTACGATGCAATAGCCAATCCCGTACCCGACTGTGGTTGTTTCGGCGATGCAATAAAACTTACAAATTGGCAAACTTTCTGGAAGAATGTTGTTTTAATGGTTTTAGTAATTCCGCTGTTTGTTTACAGAAAAAAATACGAACCATGGATGACGCAAATTAAGGAATATATTCTTATTGCTGCATTTGCCGGTTTATTTGGCTTCTTTTCGTTATACAATTACAACAATTTGCCTGTAATTGATTTTTTGCAATGGAAAGTTGGTAATAAAATGTTGTCGGACAATCCCATGCCTTCGAAATTTTATCTAACATACAAAAACAAGCAAACTAACGAAACCAAAGAATATTTGTCGAATGAGCTGCCATGGCAGGATAGTGTTTGGATGGCAAATTGGGAATATGTATCAACTCGTGAAGATAATCCCAATAAATCGAATTTGGGAAGTTTTTCGATTATCGACAGCATAGGAAACGATATGACCGAGCATTTTATCAGAAATAAAGATTTTCAGTTTATTATTGCAGCTTACGACCTGAAAAAAACCAATAAAGAGGCATTCAAAAATAAAATTTTACCGCTTGCCGAAAAGGCTTTAGCTAAGAATTACTCCTTTATAATTTTGACAAGTAACGATAGGAACGATATTAATAATTTTGTTAAAGAACTCAAAATCAATGAAAATATCGAGTTTTATTCAAGCGACGATACATCGCTAAAAGCAATGATACGTTCCAATCCGGGTTTAGTTTTACTTAAAAATGCCGTAGTACTCGGGAAATGGCATTACAGAAATATTCCCGATTTCGAAAAAATTGATTTCAATAAACTCGAAAAAAAATATTTAAAAACTTCATTATAAACAATTTCGAAGTTTAACTCATATTATGTTTGTTAAACTTAATTTAAAATTCGTTGTATGCGTAAAGTACGTTCACAAACCAAAGTAATTGCCACTATAGGACCTGCTTCGGCCAATAGAGATATACTGTTAAAAATGATAGAAGAGGGTGTAGATGTTGTAAGATTTAATTTTTCTCACTCAAATCAGCAGGAACACTTAAAGGTTGTCAATTTGGTTAATGAAATAAATGCCGAATTCGGTTTAAATATCGGATTATTAGCCGATTTACAAGGACCTAAACTCAGAATTGGTCAGGTAGAAAACAATTTGGTATTTCTGAAAGAAGGCGATAATCTCGAACTTGTCACTTATTCGTGTATGGGAAACTCTGCCCGATTGTTTATAAACTACAATAACCTGCCCTCTGATGTTAGAACAGGGGATATTATTTTGATAGACGACGGTAAAATAAAACTTGAAGTTGTAGGAACAAATAATACTGATACCGTTTTTACCAAAGTAGTTTATGGCGGCGAGCTTTCGTCGAAAAAAGGGGTGAACCTGCCCGATACTAAAATTAGTTTGCCAAGCATGACTGATGAAGACAAAAGCAATGCACTGTTTGCCATTGAAAACAATTTCGATTGGATTGCATTATCTTTTGTCAGAAAAGCCGAAGATATACTCGAATTAAAACAATTTATTTCACAAAATAAAGGCATATCGGGAGTAATAGCAAAAATCGAAAAGCCCGAAGCAGTCAATGATTTGGAAAGAATTATAGATGCTACCGATGCCGTAATGGTTGCCCGTGGCGATTTAGGGGTTGAAATTTCGTTCGACAGAGTTCCACTGCTTCAGAAAAAAATTGTCAATATGTGTATTTCTAAAGCAAAACCTGTTATTATTGCGACACAGATGATGGAGAGCATGATAAACTATTTCAGACCTACAAGAGCCGAAGCAAACGATGTTGCCAATGCCGTTTTCGACAGCGCCGATGCTTTGATGCTCAGTGCCGAAACTTCTGTTGGCAAGTTTCCGGTCGAAACTATCAAAAGCATGCAGCAAATTATCGACTGGACCGAAAATAACGGTTTCCCTTACAATAAAGAACATGCCCCAAAAGAAGACAGCGAGCAGTTTTTAGCCGAATCAGTCTGTTATCAGGCTTGTAAAACTGCTTATCAAACAAACGCTAAAGCAATAATCACTTTCACGCATTCGGGCTATACGGCATTCAAAATTTCGAGCCACCGCCCCGAAGCCGATATTTTTGCTTTTACCAATAACAAATCATTGCTCAGAAAAATGTCATTGGTTTGGGGTGTAAGAGCTTTCTTTTGCAACGATTTCGACAATATTGATACAGCAATTTCTTATTCTATAGATATCTTAAAATCAAAAGGATTAATAAAAAACGACGATATAATTATTCATGTTGGCAGTACTCCTTTGAACCTAAGAGGTTCTACCAATATGATTAAAATTTCTAAAGTAAACTGATTAGTAAAAAAAATTTGTAATTAAAAAAACATTTCATAATTTTGTGAAATATAAAAATATTAACAATTAAATTTTAAATAAATGAAAATCAGTTTAAAAGTTCTTGGACCGGGATGTCAAAAATGTAAAACATTAGAAAAATTGGTTATTGAAACTATAACAGAAAATAATATTGATGCCGAAGTTCAGAAGGTTGAAGACATCAATCAAATAATAAGCTATGGAGTAATGACAACTCCGGCATTGGCTGTAAACGAAAAAGTAGTTTTCAGCGGTCGTGTACCATCTAAAAATGAAATCAAAAATTATATCGAGAAAGCTATAAATGGATAAAAAAGAAGATTACACCGAAAAGCAAATACAAATTGCAAATTTTGCAAAAGCAATGAGTCATCCCGCAAGAGTTTTTATTTTGCAAAAACTCTCAAAAATGAACTCATGTTGCTACAGCGGAGATCTTGTTAATGAGTTGCCTATAAGCCGATCAGCTTTATCGCTTCATTTAAAGGAATTAAAAAATGCAGGTTTGATAAATGGGCATATCAAAGCTCCGTATATCAAATATTGCATAAATCCCGATAATTGGGAAATTGCTAAAAAACTTTGCAAAGAAATGTTTGACGAATAATTTTTTTAATTCTAATTTCAGTATTTAATGAAATAACAAAATGTTTAATTTAATAAATAATTACCATGAAAAAAGTTTTTAATTTTCTTTTTATTTTAATTTCAGTTATTGCAATTTCATGTAATAACAGTTCTACTAAGCAATTATCGGAAAATAAATCGGATAGTTTAAATACCGATAAGAATATGAATTTAAAACTCGAAATTATTTATTTTCATGCCACAAATCGTTGTCCTACTTGTAATGCCGTAGAAAATAATGCAAAACAATTATTGGAAGAGAATTTTAAGCAACAAATGAATAACGGTGAAATTTCTTTCAAATCGCTTAATTTCGATGAAAAAGAAAATAAATCAATTACCGAAAAATATCAGGTCAGTTTTTCTACTCTTTTGTTAATCAATCATCAAAACGGTAAGGAAACATTAAACGATTTTACCGAAACTGCTTTCATGTATGCCAAAAACGAACCCGAAAAGTATAAAGCACTTTTGAAAGATGAAATAAATAAAATTCTAAAAAATTAAAACAAATGATGATTAAAAAGTCATTTTAAAACTGCAAAATATCAAATTCAAGGATGGAATTTTTGAATAGTTTGTTGAATAGCACTCAAGTGCCTGTATTGTATGCTTTTCTTTTGGGGTTAATAACTTCTATAAGCCCATGTCCTTTGGCAACAAATATAACAGCCATTGCATTTATCAGCAGAGATATTGATAATAAGCGAAAAATATTTTTAAACGGAATAATTTATACGTTTGGAAGAGCTATAACTTATACAGGTATAGGATTAATAATATATTTTGGAGCAAGTAAGTTTCATGTTTCGGGAATTTTTACTAAAAACGGCGAAAAGTTCTTGGGTCCTTTGCTTATTTTAATAGGAATCCTGATGTTAGATATTGTTAAAGTCAGATTTCCGTCATTTGGAAAATTATCGGAGAAATTTCAAAACAAATTTAAAAATGGCAGTTGGTTGAGTTCATTGTTTTTGGGGATAGTATTTGCAATGGCTTTTTGTCCTTACAGCGGTGTTTTGTATTTCGGAATGCTAATTCCCATGACAATTGCCAAGCCTTCGGGTTTATATTTGCCAGTGGTTTTTGCAGTTGCCACAGGTTTAATTGTTGTAATTATTGCTTATTTGCTTGCTTTTAGCATATCGGGAATCGGTATTTTTTATAATAAGGTCAAATCTATTCAAAAATGGATTAACCGAGTTGTAGCCGTTATTTTTATTTTAGTCGGAATTTACTACGTTAGTATTTACTTTATTAAATAAATTTTATAGGAAAATTATTGATTTATGGTAAATGTAAAAAGTTCGATAAATAGTATTACATAAAACAAATCATTTGTTAAACAACATATATTTTTTTTTAAAATGTTTCAGTTATACGTTAAATATTAAAATATTAAAAAATGAAAGAAAATAAAAAAGAATTTAAGATTCTTATTTGGATAGTGGTAGTATTTTGCTTTGCATTTTTTTTGCCTATAGAAAGCAATGCATTTTTAACTGCAATAAATGCTACATTAGATTTGGTAAAATGGTATGCACGTGAGCATGTTATTTTATGCTTATTACCTGCTTTTTTTATCGCAGGAGTAATTTCGGTTTTTGTCAGTCAGGGAGCAGTATTGCGATATTTCGGTGCTAATGCAAAAAAATGGCTTGCATATACAGTTGCAGCAGTTTCGGGTACAATTTTGGCAGTTTGCAGTTGTACTATCTTACCTTTGTTTTCGAGTATTCATAAACGTGGAGCCGGATTAGGTCCTGCAATTGCATTTTTATACTCAGGTCCTGCCATAAATATTTTAGCCATTATTTTAACCGCCCGTATTTTGGGTTTTGAAATGGGAGTAGCAAGAATTATAGGTGCTGTTTCGTTCAGCGTAATTATTGGTATGATAATGTCTTTTATATATAGAAAAGAAGAACGCTTAAAAAGAGAAGAGCAGATGAGTATTGCTTTGCCCCCAGAAAAACGACCGATGTATCAAACTTCTTTTCACTTTTTTACTTTGGTATTAATTCTTGTATTTGCTAACTGGGGTAAGCCTTCTGTTGATGATACCTCAAGTGCATGGTTCTATATTTGGTATTACAAATGGTATATTACAGGTTTCTTCAGCTTACTTCTTGGATATTCGTTGGTTAAAATCTTAAAAATTAAATGGCAATGGGTATTAATAGCCGTTTTAGTTACCATTGCTTCAGCAATTTTTTCCTCGCTTTTTATTCAAAATCCCAAAATAAGTCCTTTGATACCTATGCTTGTTGGTATTGCATCTTTATCGGTAATCACACTTAACGATAAGCAAGATTTTGAAAACCGTGAATGGACTATAGCATCATGGGGATTTGCAAAACAAATACTTCCGCTGTTGGCTATAGGTGTAGTTATAGCCGGTTTCCTACTTGGATCTACTCACGATGGTACTACTATTCCTGGTATTATTCCAAATGAATGGATACAAAAACTTGTCGGAGGTAATTCATTTTTCTCTAATTTCTTTGCATCAGTGGTTGGAGCATTTATGTATTTTGCCACTTTAACCGAAGTGCCCATTTTGCAAGGTTTAATAGCTTCAGGTATGGGTAAAGGACCGGCTTTGGCTCTTTTGCTTGCAGGTCCTTCGTTAAGTTTACCTAATATGATTGTTATTAAAGGGGTTTTGGGATTGCAAAAAACAACGGTTTATGTTTTATCGGTTATTGTTTTGTCTACTATTGCAGGCTTAATCTACGGAAGTATTTTTTGATTTTTTTATCTGATTTTAAGATTGTAATTGAAAATTAAATAGTTTTTAAAAACTGTTTAAATGCTTTAATTTTTCAGCAGAAATAATATAGTAAACCCTAAATTTTAATTTGAATAAAAATTAACCAAAGGAATTTAGGCAAATTTATATTTTCGACCAAAGGAATTTAGGCAAATTGTTTTGGTTTTTATTTTTTATTTTTTTTTATTTTCTTTGATAGGGTTATTTTAAATCAATCATAAGAAGTTCTATAATGTATAAACAATTCGCTTATAAATATTAAGAAAAATATTAATAATTAATTTGATGAAAAGCAAAAAAATATTAATAACTTTGTTAATATCTTTTTTTTTACAAAAGTTATTTTTTTGAATTTATTTTTGTCGAACATTAATGAATTAACATATATAAAAAAGTAAGAGTTACTTTATAGTTTGGTATCTCTTACTTTTTTTATTAAAAACTTTTAAAATATGAAAGAAAAAATTAGAGTATTTCTTGTATTATTGGTAGTATTTACGTCTTGTAAAAATTACGATTGTAAAATAAATAATTTAAAATATTCTTACGTTGTTGATACATTATTTTATAAAGATGGGTTAGATCTTAGAGCGAGCAGTGGTTCAATAAATTCATTAGATATTAAGCATATTGGAGATAGTACATTTTTATTTGTAAAATCTTTAATTTCCGACACAATTTATTGTTTTTCATATACTGATAAATTAAGATTAAATAGAAAGTATTGCCTGACAAAAGATTATAATGATAATTCATTATACGGAAGAGTTAAAAGTATTTCAATTATAAATAAAGATAGCTTGCTTGTTTTACAAGAAAAAAGAATTAGTATATTCTCATTAAAAATGCTAAAACCGGTAAATGAATTCTTTAGTAAAGAAAATTGGATAAATGTTTGTATTAGTAATCCTATTTTTTGGGACAAAAATAACAGAATAATTTATAATGAATTAATAAGATATGATGTCCCCGAAAAAAATGGCGTATCACAATCAGAAATAATTTCCTCAATAAATATTCAAAAAAAGGAACAAATAGCATTGCCTATTTATTATAATCCAAAACTTGATATTAAAGATATGAATTTAGAAATGAATTTTACTTTAATGGAAAAAGAGAAAAAAATTATTGCCGGGTTTAGTACTATTTCCGAATCTTACATATTAGATTTAAAAACTAATAAAGTAAGTACTGCAGATTTGAAATCTTGTTACGAAAATAAAAACTTTAAATCGGATATTAAAAATAATGGATATGATTCGGCAAGAGATGCTTTTATAAAATCATTTTTATATTCTAATTTTTTTTATGATTCTGAAAAACATATTCTTTTTAGAGCTTATATAATTGAAGCCATAAGTAAAAAAGGAGAATTAAATAAAACGATTTCAGATAAAAATTTCGGATGTGTAGCATTTGATAAAAACTTAAAATCTATTGGTGAATTAGTAATAGAAGACATAAAATCTATGCCTATGATGTGGTTTGCACATAATGGCACAATTTACGTTCAACTAAATGCTGATTTAAAAAGGAATTATTTGAGAATTTTAAAAATAAAATATGAAATTATTAATGTCCGACAAAAATAAAAAAGATAATTTTTTAGAATACAATAATCAG
>CAZWKQ010000028.1:0-21389 GCA_964634005.1 uncultured Bacteroides sp. | reverse complement strand
TGATTATTGTATTCTAAAAAATTATCTTTTTTATTTTTGTCGGACATTAATGAATATTTATAAATAAATTATTTGTTTCTTTCAATTTTTTTCCATTTAAATCATACAAAATAATTTCGACTTTTTCATCTATATTTTCAATATTGAAGCAATCATTTGTTGGATTAGGATATATCTTAATTTGTTTTGCTGATTCAACTGTAGGAGAGTACATAGTATTGCCGTACTCATCAGCGCCACAATCTACAATGCCGTTTTCTACCCTTAATTCTCCATAAAAATCTGTTTCACCAATTGCAGGGGAATATGCAGGATTCCCTGCATCTATGGCAGGAGAATTGGATAATAAATGAAAATCAGGATTAGAGTTATTAGCATCTGCAAAAATAGGATTAGCAAATTTTGAATTTGAATTGGATGATGTGAGGTTAATAAAATTATTATAAGACTGAAAATTTGAACCATTCCAACTTGTTTGTAAATTACTACTACCTCCTGGACAATAAAAAACATTGAAGTTAAATATTAAGTTAGGTTGCGATAATTCGGCAAATGCTAAATTATTATTTGAGTTTGTGTAAAATATATTATTTTCTATAATTGAATTTTCACTGTAAGAAAGGTACAACTCACCATTGCCGGAGTTCGTAAAGTCATTTGAAAAAAAAGTATTATTTCGTAATGATGAATTTGTAACTTTGCCCGAACCATTTGGATAATCAAATCCGCCAAAAGCAATTCCTGCAATCTGATTATTATAAAAAATATTGTTTCGAACAATTATTGAATCAGTAGTTTTACCTATATTTTCACAACCAATTTCAATTCCGTATCCGTTATGGTATGATTTATTATTTTCGATAATAATATTTTTACCACCATCAACATATATACCTCCAGATGTTGCATAATTAGAGATGCAATTATAAACTGTATTGTTTTTTACAGTTCCATTTCTTGCTTGGTCGTTTAAGGCAGATGGACACGTCCCTTCGTGTCCTATAATATCTATACCAATGTTTGTTAAATCGTGAATAGTATTATTTTTAATTTCAAATCCATTTACATTTCCATTGATTGCGATTCCTTCGCTGTAACCAAGTCTGCAATTGAACAACTGATTACTTTCGATAATAAGATTGTTTATTGAACTTGTTGCATTAGTGCCATATACAATAATACCTTGTGCATTAGTGGATGAATTAACCGGTGCGTTGGGATTTGCTGAAAAGTGAATATCGTGTAAAATACAATTTTTTATGGTAATGGTATTGCATGCTCCTTCAACTAAAATACCTTGAGCGTCATTTTGTATATTATTTCTTAGCTCGATGCCATCTATAGTTACAAAATTTTTGTTTACAATGGAAATTATTGAATTTTGACTGTTAATTCCTGTAGCATCAATTATTGGTGTTGTAGAGCTATTTCTTTTAATAGTTACATTATTTAAAGGTATTTGAATTTTCTCATTATAAACGCCTCCATCAACATTTAATATGCTATTGGCAGGCATATTATTCAAACTGTGTTGAATAGTTTTCCATGGAGAATTTATAGTTCCTGAATTTGCATCGCTTCCACTTGGCGAAACATAAAAATTTGTTTGAGAAAAACTATTCGTTCCACATAAAATCACTATTAAAAATTTTAACAACCTTTTCATATTTTATTAGCTTAATTCTAAAATTTTGCCAACGTTTTGTTTCTTGCCGCAGTTCTCGCTTTTGGAACACTCCCCTACCCGTTTTGCAAAAAGTTTTTATAATCACAGTTCTTCGATTTTCTACTTAACCCGCTATTGACAAATACAAGCTGTTTCAGGTTCTTGCTTATGATTTCATCATTTTTAATTGATTATTGTTTAAGGAGTTTTTGACTGTAGATACCTTTTTCCGTTTGGGCTATTATGAAATACATTCCATTGGAGTATTCAGAAAGGTCAAAAAGGCTTTCGGATGTTTCTTTTATTAACCGACCTTGTGTGTTATAAACCTTTATATTCTGAATGGTTTGATTTTGTATTTCTATGTTAACTAGTCCATTTGTCGGATTAGGGTAAATAATGTTAACTCCTACTTGAGCAGGGTTAACCCTTGCAGTTGATTGGCAACTATTTATGTTACCATAATTTTCGATGGCTGCAAAAACTTCTTGTTCTATTGTGTAAAAAGCTGAATTATTGTTGGTTTGATAATTAATCCCAACCCCATTATTCATAAATACAAAACCAACCTTTCTGGTTGTATCAAAAAACGCATCACTTACTAAACCGTAGGCTTCTCCCGAATGACCAAGCATTGAAGTACTTCCGGGCAAAACCACGTCATTCCCCGGAGTTGAAGTAATCCTGTGAATACCCAGTCCCCAGCTTCTAAAAAGTCCGAAATAATTATTCCCGTTACTTCCGTTATAAGTCCACTCATTGGCAAACATTGCGTTACATGATGATTCCGAAAGAAGAGTATCGCCATTAAAATTCCCTTTATTCATTAACACAAGAAATATCTTGGCTAAATCTTGTCCGGAGCATCTAAATCCGCCTTGTGGACCGAATCGACCACCGTTTGTTCCCGGGATATAACCGTTGAGATTGTTATATACCGGCTGTATTCCCTGATAATTGTCCACTTGGGGAGACCAAACACCATTGATTTTTCTGTACAGAACAGCTAATTGGTTGATATCAGTTAAATCATTCACATTGAATGAAGCATCTATTCCCAATGGAACCGAAATATTTTCTCTACAATAGACATCAAATCGAAGGGTCGAGATCTTCTCTACGATTGTTCCAAGTATGACATAATTAATGTTTGAATAATTGAAGTAGGTACCCGGTATTGTATTGTTAAATTGAGACGTTGTGTAATATATTCCATTTGAGGTCAAAAGCTCGCTTAAATTTGGTATCGGATTACCATTAACTGTTGCATCCATGAAACTACTGTAAGTATTACCATCAATAATGGAAGAAGTGTGAGATAAAAGCATTCTCACGGTAATAGGGACTGTTGGATGTATTGGATTTTTAACACTATAACCCAAAATAGAGCTAATATCAGCATCTAAATCCAGAAGATTCTTTTCAACAAGCTGCATAACCGCAATTGCAGTTATTGTTTTTGAAATACTTGCAATACGATATTTTGTATTTACCGTAGAACTTATATTTCGATAAAAATCTGATTTTCCTATCGAAATGTTTTCGATTATGCCATTTTCGCAAAAAACAACTAATGCTCCACCCATCATGTCGTTATTTGTGGAAATAGTATTGAATTCAAACGACAAATTCTGAGCATTGACAACTTTTGTCAATACCAACAGAAATACAAGAATACTGTATATTTTTTTCACATTACTATTTATTATGAATATTGTATATTTTTAAAATAAATGCAAAAGTCATTTCGTCTAAAAAAACCTATTTTTTTACAAATATTTGCCCAAATTTAAGCCGTTTTAAAGAGGTTTCAAAACTATAAACAATCAATTTTGACCAAAATTTGCACGATTTATTTTTGAGCTTTTAGATAGTTTACAGACAGTCCGATGGCTGAGTAGATGAAACGTTTGGCATTTCGAAGCGAAGCTTAGTTAAGTTAAAAATACTTTTGACACGAGCTAAAACACAAGATAAATCACTGACTACCAAATATTTTATATCGCTTATTACGGGTGGTTATTTGTCATTCTTTTGCATCTTCTTTGTTTTGACGATTTTGATATTTTTCTCTCGCTTTAATTTTCCAAGGTGCGTCAATCTCCCAATCTCCTGCCATAATGCAACCATAAGGAATAATCTCATCCACTACATCTCCTAACCCGAATTCGTACATTTGTTGTTTTACGTTTTCTGCATTCTTGTAAGCACTTGGAAGTTCAGTAATATCAATATGATTGGAAAAGAATCTTACATCCAATCCTTTGGTTTCTTCCAAAAATATTTCTTCAACTGTCTTATTAGCAATGTTTTTCTTGTGTTTGCCCCTGCTAATATTTCTACCTGCACCGTGTGGAGCAAAACCTAAATTGTTGTCTGTAGTGTTGCCTTTTACGATAAGCATTGGTTGACTCATATTCATAGGAATAATTCTCAAATCGCTATTTGCATCAGGCAGAAACTTACTATCAAGCGGTGTAGCTCCTTTTGCGTGATAAAATAAGTCAGCATCTTTGAAAACAAAGTTATGTTCATTCCATAATCTTTCAATTGGCGAACATTTAAGCAGGTCGATAGTAGCGTTATGAATAGTTTCGTGGTTCAATTTTGTCCAATCTCTTACAATTTGCAGGGCTTCCCAATAAGCTTTTCCCAAGTCTGATTCGTAAGGTATCCAAGCATTTATTTCTGAGGTCTTTGGTGAAATTTCTTTTCGGAAGTATTCGGCTATTCTCATTCCGTTTGCATAAAGATTTGCACCAAAACCACGACTACCGTGGTGTGTTACCATAACTGTTTCGCCTGTATTTTTCGATACACCGACAAACAAAAAATGATTTCCATCTCCTTGTGTTCCAAGGTGGCTTTTTGCAAGGGTTAAACTTTTTTCGTTGTTTAAAAATCTGTTTTCTGCTATACGTTCTTCAATGTCTTTGGGCAAAACCGAAAACTCATCTCGTCCACCACCACCAAAATGAGTAACTGAATGAGCAAAGTCTAAAACTGTCTTTGGATTAACGATTCCAAGGTTGGTCATCATAACCGAACAACAAATATCTGAACCATGCATAGAAGGGTGAATGGCGTTTTTTGCTATTACAACGCCACCAACGGGAATTTGCCCCTCGCCTGTAGGGCAAGCATCAGGCATTATTGCACCGCCTACCATAGTGGGCGTTTTCAATATTTCTTTCATTGTAGATACTACAATTTCAAGATTTGAAATTTCTTCTTCGGTTTCAGCTTTTATGTTTTGATAAAAATAAACAGGTTCAGAATGCGGGTCGATATATTTTGGGCAAACAGTTTCCAAATAATTTTTCAAACTGTCGCCACTTAATTGATTTCTATTTGCGAATTCAATTGCTTCTTTAAACCATTTTCCGGGTTTATAGCCCAAGTCAATCAAGTCTTTTCCTGTTATCATATTGAAATTTTTTACTAATATTATTCCGTTATTTTTTTTATAATTAGCTATAAATGATTAGTGTATAAGCAACATGGGATAGTTAGCGATTTCCTTTCAAGGTTCAAAAAAAAATTGATTCGGGCTACAACCCTTCGCATACCATTGAACACATTATTGGCTATATTGTATGTTGGCAGCTGGCAATTTTTATAGTCTTTTGCAATTCATTAACTATAAGCTTTGGTATATCATTCAGGTTTATATTGTTAATATCGATTTTTAAGTCAGCACGTTTATATGAATCCCTAAAAAAGTTATAATCAGCTTTAATCTTTTTCAAATATCTCCTTCTCTTTGAATCATCAATTTTTTCTATGATAGGATTTGAATCTTTATCATAAAATGTCAACCTTTCCAATATATTTTCACACGAATCATTTATCAAAATTGAATATAAGTCTTTGTCTGCTTTATGTTTTTTATAAACTTTAAGATATGCATATTTGAGTCCTGAAGGTGTGCCTGAAATTACAGAATTAATGTTTTTTGAAAACAGGTAATCTAAAACTTTACTTGCTTTTTCTCTGTATAGGTTCATTGATAAACACTCATCTTGAATTCTTTCAATTGGTTTATCCCAAATTTGTCATTAGGAACGAAGTGAACTAATGAAATTAATTGGGATAACCCCGATTTAGAAAATTTTGGGTTTTAAGGAATTCTTTCTAAGTAGAATTTCTTAAAACACTATATTTTCTTATTCGATTATTCAATAAAGAAAATCTTTATTGAATAATTTGGGTTTATTATAATAATTCTGAATCTCAGCATCTAAGTCAAAGAATGAAAAATCAATATCTTTAGCCAACATTTTCCCAATTGTTGTTTTACCCACGCAGCTAATGCCAACTAAATACAAAATCATTAACCCCTACAAATAGTTAAAAATCAAATTTTCTTTTTTCAAACGGAATGGTTTTTACTTTTTCGATATTCTTTAAAATCTTATTACAAGTATTAACCAACTTATTTTTGTAAGGGGGATTACCCCAAAATAAATCTTCTAATTCATAATCATCCATTTGTAATATTTCTCGAGTTAGTTTCTCGGCTTTATCGAGGTATTCAGGCTCATTTTTACAATTGCCTGATAATAAACCATAAAGCAAAGTTAAATCATGAGTTAATTTCTCTGCTTCTAATAAAATCCCATTATATGCTTCTACTGATAAATCGTCTGTATCCATTTCAGTATTTTTTTTACTTCTCTATATTGCTATATAATTTACACGGCTGCTTTATTAATTTTTCAGATTTTAATCCTGAAATAAGTTTACTTTTCCTGCAATTTTTACTCTTTTTTTTGTAAACCTATTTTTAGGATAAGACTGTTATTTTTCTCAGTGTAACTCTGTGTTCTCTGTGGTGAGATGTTTTTTTTACCACAGAGAACAAGGAGAGGCACAGAGGGGTTTATTTCTTAAATTTCTCTGTGTCCCTCTGTGACTCTCTGTGGTGAGATGTTTTTTTTTACCACAGAGGGCACGGAGAGGCACAGAGGAGGTTTTCCCTTTTTTTCTCTGTGTACCTCTGCGTTCTCTGTGGTGAATAGATTTCAGATTATCCACCTAACTATCCCATCTTTTAATCGAGTAACATTGAAGTTTATTAATAACCCAATCTTGATGTTTGCAAGTTTCATATATGTCATGAGTTGTGCTTTGTGTATTTCGGCAATTGTATCAACCGATTTTATTTCAATAATTACTTTATTTTCGACGAGCAAATCAATTCGATAGCCGGTATCTAATTTAATTTCTTTGTAAACCAATGGCAATGCGAGCTGCTTTTTCACTTCAAGCCCGTAATTTTTAAGTTCGTAATACAAACATTCTTCATAAGCGCTTTCGAGCAGGCCTGGGCCTAATTGCTTGTGTACTTCTATTGCACAGCCAATAATTTTTTCTGTTATTTGATTTATCTCCATCCAAATATTTTTTTCTCTGTGTAACTCTGTGTTCTCTGTGGTGAGATGTTTTTTTTACCACAGAGAGCACAGAGGGGCACAGAGGGGTTATTTTTCTATCAATCCAATCTCCTCCTCCGTAGGCTTGTGGTTATTCATTTTTATTTTTTTCATTTAGTCGGGCTTTCAGCATTCGCTCTCTGATACCTCCTTCCTTGATAAACAATTCTTCTAATTTCCTTAATTGTTGGTCAAGCAGGTAATTTGTTTGGTGTATAATACAAATAATGGTATTTACTACCATTTCTATAGATGCACTTTCTATATATGTCTTATAAGATAAAAATGACTTATTTTTCTCTTTCCCAATTTGCCTAATTTCCATCACTCTGATGTCATTTTTATCCCACAGTGCTAAGCTTCTTACTCTCAAATAATCCTTATAATCGTTTAGCAGTTCTTCTAAACTTGCACGGGCTACTCCCATTAGCTTAATTTCCATTTCTTTCGATGTGCCCGAGGCCATGCTCCCTTCTACAATATTTTGTTTGCCGCTGCGGGCAGCCTGAACCATCTGGTCGTGGGTGCGGGAGCGTTTATCTACATATTTATCACAAAAATACACCGTGGCATCATACACTATCTCAGCCATCTGATACGAAGCCAGCTTTTGATAGCCCCCATGTGGTGGGATGAATTTGTTTTGAGAATTACTATTCATATTTTGTAAGTAATTAAATGATTTCAATTCTTTTCTCCGTGTACCTCTGTGTTCTCCGTGGTGAGTTGTTTTTTTACCACAGTGGGCACAGAGTTGCACAGAGGGTTTATTTTTCAATTATTCTTATCTCCTCCTCCGTTAGCTCGTACAACTGATACACCAGACGGTCAATCTCTCGCTCCCAGTGGGAGGTGTTAATATTAGCGGGCGTTGATTCTCCGGGCACTTCGACAAGCTCAGTGCCCGAAAGCTCTTTGCCCGCACCCTTTGCCGCCAGTATCTTCTCTACCAGCTCCTCTATCTGCTTTATTATAGGCTCATTGGCAGTTGTGATTGGAGGAAGGGGGATTCTTTCAAAAGATTGAACATTCAGCATAATATCCCCTGCACCTGTTTTATCAGAAATTTGTTCAACAATATAATTGGTAAATCTGCTACAAAGAAAACCTAGAATATAAATTAAATGATGACCAGTTAGAAAACTTGCAGGTGCTGTAACAATTATACCAGGTTTAACTTTTGCAAATGTTAAATTTCTTCCAACAGCTTTAAAAAAGACCTTCTCCTTCTCAAACTCGGAGTAGTAGGTAGCAGCACAGCGCTGCAAAGCATACCATTCATATCTTATTCCTGTTTCTTCTTTATTTCTTTTTGACAAAGGTTCTTTATACTCTAACAAATGAGAATAGATTGCAGGATAAATATTTTGAAATTCTTTTTCAGCAACCTCGCTGGCTCCTTGTATTGAAGTGTCTTCATGCAATGGAAAATGCCAAGGTATAAAAATCACCCACAAGCCTGCCCACTCGTAGTAGTACCGTTTAATGTCCCTGCCCCGCAGTATGGGTTTGATGATGGCTTCGGTGCGGCGGCGTTCTTCATCGGAGCAGCAGTTGCCCAATATCTCGTTACGCTTTTGGGTGCTGATGATAAAGGCTTCGTTCAGTCCGGTTAATACTCCGCGATAAATTTTTACATCCCAGTCTTTCAGCGGTTTGCCTATGCGTTCAATTTTTTCTTTCAGTTTCTGTTCGGCATAGCTGCCTATAAACCATGCGTCGTGGGAGAGTTTGGTAAGCACCACTGCTTTTTCGTTTACCTGTGCATCAATGTTTACCTTTCCGTTTTGTTTTTGCAGTGTAAGAGCTTTGAGGCAAAATGAGCCTGCGGTGGTTTCGGGTACATGGTTAATGGCAGGCGAGGGTTTGCTTTTTTGTATGAGGAGTATATTTGTATCAACGGTAGCACTTTCAAATATGCCGGGACCTAAATCAATCAGGAGTAAAGGATTGTAGCTTGCAAAAAACTGCCGGAGTTTTTTACCGTAGCCGGCACGCATCCATTTGTTGGAAGTGATAAAGCACAGGTGTCCGTTCTGTTTAAGCAGTTGTAGTCCTTTTTCGTAAAACAGTGCATAGATATCGCCCGTGCGTTCGAAAGTTTGAAAATGTTGCGTTTGCAGCTCTTTGGCAAGTTTGCCGCCATCTTTTTGCAATTGCACATAAGGCGGGTTGCCTATCACCACATCAAAGCCGCCTTTTTCGTGGAAAACATCATGGAAATACAGCTTAAAATCAAAATCAATGTTGTAGCCTGCCATTTCCGAAACAAATTGCAGTTGTTCGGTGATTTTGGAATCAATAATTTGTTTTTGTTCCTGTTTCTTTTCTTTGTCGGTGATATGAAAATATGAAGCGGTAAGTTTTTCAATTTCAGTTGCCAGGGCATCATTTATTGCCGTACCGTCGGGGATATTAATCAGCGAATTGCCTTTCACTATTTTGTACTCGAGGTTGGGCAGCGGGTCGATGCTGTCGATGCGTTCTTCGTCAACCACCATCGAGAGCCAGAGGCGGAGTTTGGCTATTTCGACAGCTCCTGCGTCAATGTCCACGCCGTAAATGCAATTCTGAATGGCGGTTGATTTAAAGTGGTATGCACTTCTGTCTTTGTGGTTTTCTGTTTTTATAAATGGAGTAAGCAGTTTACGCAGCTTCACTATTTCGTTCATAATGCCGACGGGAAAAGCCCCGGAGCCCACGGCGGGGTCGCAGATTTTTATGTTTTCAAGGGCACGGTCAATTTCGTAAGCATGTTGTCTGATGCTTTCGGGTATGTGCTGGCGGTTGGCGGTTTGGCTCAGTTTGCCTTCTTCAATGGCAATATCCTTGTCGATAATATGCTCGCCGTAATGTATAAATGTTTCCAGGTCGGCTTTTGGCACAGCGCAGGCTTTGTTTTCTGTAATAATATCAAGCTGTCCGGTTTTTACCTCATTACCAAAAAGTTCCGGTTGGTTGCTGCCAATTTTATTGTATGAAACAGTTTGATTTAATTCTTTTTCCATAAAGTACAACAAACTCTGTTGTGCCATGTAATGCACAATTTCGCGGGGTGTGTAAAAAGTGCCTTTGCTTTTGCGTTCGGTAACATCGAGCATGCGTTCGAATACTTTACCAAGCATTTCAGGGTCAATGGCTACTTCGGTGTCGAGTGGTTCGTCTTCTTTTACGGTAAAATTATACAGGTCGAAAACATCCAATATGCCCGTACCTTCTTCGTCGCCTTTACGGTCGGAGAAGATGTTGTTGGGGATAAGAATATCGGTATTTTGCCAGTCGTAAAATTCAATGGGGTCGAACAAACCGCCGTTCAAAAAGGGTATGCGTGTATTGAAGCGTTCGTAGTAGTCGGTTACACGTTTTTTGCTCAGGGCATCGTAAAAGAGGTATTCAAGGTAGTCGTTGAAAAAGTTTTCGCCGGGTTTGGTTTTATTGAACAGGCTGCGTAAAAAGTTGCGGTCGCCTTCGCCGTATTTGGCTTTTTCGTCAAGTCCCAGCCAGCCTTTTTTCTGCAGGAAATACAGAAAAACAATTTGCCCGAGCAGTTTTTTTGAAAAATTCAGGATGCTGATGTTTTTGCCTGCAAACTCTCTTTTAACCTTTTCATCGTTTTTTACAATTTTTTCAATTTCATCGGCCAGATTAAACAAAAGGTTTTTGTATTTTTCGTAGAACTCGTCCGAGACGGCTTCGATACTAAAGGCTTTTTCGATATCGGAAAGGTAAGGGGCCTGGTCGTTCATCAGCAAGCCAAGCAGTTGGCGTTGAGCGGTGTGGCTTTTGCCCGATTCGCCCACCAAAAACGACGAACGCTTGGCAGGAGTCAGTTCGTCTTTCTTCTTTTCGAGGCTGTATTGCATTTTGATAAACGAAAAGCGCCATTCGCTCGATTTTTCGGTAGTAAAAGCCACCAGTGCAGCATCTTTACCTTTGTCGTTCAGATACCACCGCACAAAATTGCGTTGGGTACTGCGGGCAAAGTCAATGGAATGTTCGCGTTTGAGTTTTATAATAAGTATATCAATAAGATTACCTTCGACATCTTCGTATTTCCCTAATCTTTCATAAGAGGCTATAAAGTCCTCAAAAGCTTTTGGAATATTGTAACCGGCACGCAGAAATTCTGCCGGCTCCATATTTTTCAGCAGGTTGCGAATAAAATAGCTGTACTTTTCTTTGTTAAAAGGGTTTTCAAAAACATCGGTGATGATACTTTTGGCTTCGTAAAGTTTCATATTACATGGCTTTTAATTCTTTCTCAATATGTTGTTGGAGTATTTTTGCATCGGGCAGTTTCAGCATATATTGCTGAACAAAGAGGTTTTCGTCCATTCCTGCAGTAGCATATTTTACAAGGGCATGGTCTTTTTGGGCTACCAGCAGAATGCCGACAGGTTGATTGTCATCGGGTTCAATGATTTTTTCTTTATAAAAATTAAGATAAGTATTCAATTGGCCGATATCGCCATGTTCAAATTCCCCTATTTTCAGGTCAATCAAAACATGGCATTTTAAAATGCGGTGGTAAAAAACCAGGTCGATGAAATAATATTTTTCGCCTATGACAATACGTTTTTGGCGGGCTTCGAAACAAAAGCCATATCCAAGTTCAGTTATAAATTGTTGCAGATTATCGAGCAGCGCTTTTTCCAAATCCGATTCTTCCACAATTTCTTTTACAGGCAAATCGAGAAATTCAAAGACATAGATATTTTTAATGATGTCGGTTCCTGACTGTGGTTTTACTTCTTGGCGAATGAGTTGAGCCAGTTTTTCAGGATTTGTGGATAATCCGCTGCGTTCAAAGTAAAGGCTGTTGATTTGCCTTCTCAGTTCACGAACGCTCCACGAACCCTTAATGCATTCTATTTCATAAAAAGAACGTTTCAGCTCATCCTCAATTTTTATCAACTCAACTATATGTGAAAAAGATAGCTTGGTGAAGATTTTTTCGGGTGTTATTGACAGCTTTTTAGGATAAGCAGGAAGCTGATTGCTTTTTTGTGACACTGTCTCAAAAATTGATACAGGCAGGTAGTTTTTATATTCTTGTGACAGTGTCCCAAGAATTTGTGGGTAAATTTTATAAAATTGCCTGCAACGTGATAATTCGGGAGGAGTTAATCCCTGAATGTTAAGTTTTTCAGCGAGTTTATTTAATAATCCTGAGCCATACTCCGCCCTGTCTTTTCCGTTTTGTTCAAACTCAACAATGTAATAGCCAATCAGCCAATTTCGGATGGTAAGCATTTGATTTATGGCATTTACAGCCGATAGCTGCAATTGTTTATGCAATTGCTGAATGGTCGTAACCAAATTATTAAAATTGTTCATGTAGTTTTATTTTATCAGGTATTCCGATAATATCACCTCTTTGGGGTTGCTCATTGAAACATCTTTTGCCGATGCCGTATTGTTGAAAAATTGCTCCGGCAGGTTTCGTTTTATTGCTGCAAGTATTTTCATCGGATTGGTTTCATTTTCAATTTCGGCAAATATTCTTTTTGCCACTGTTTTGGGCATTCCACCCTCATCAAGTAAAATTCTGACTTTTGCCAGATACTCATCATCGGTATCGGTAAAGCCGTTGTAGCGTCTCATTTCTTTAGAGTTTAGAATTTTTCGTATTCTTGCTGCATGCTCCTTGCCTCCTTTTTTAGTGCTTTCTTCAACTTCTTCTGTTTCCTGCAAATCAAGCTCTATTTGCGACTTATTGCTTGCCAGCAGTTCATGAAAATCATTATGAATTTTTTGTCCCTGAGTTTTTTCAGAAGCTTCGAAAAGCTTAGCTGTGGTTAGAAAATCAAGCTCAACAGTTTGCGATTGGGTTGCTAAATAAAACTTTTCGAGTTTTCCTTTGCGGAAATAAGTTACTAAAGCATTTTCGTCGAGTGTAAAGGCAGCATTTGCTTTTCGTGCAACTCTGGCTTTGCGTGGCAATTTTTTGATTTGTGCAAAAAGCTCTTTGTTTTTATCTCTGATATTTTCAATAACGCGAAGGTATTTCAATTCGCTTTCTTCGGCATCTTCCTCCCCTGTGATGAATTCTTTAGAAGTCAATTTGTTGAAAAGTTCGAACGATTTTATTTCTTCGCCATCGGTAAGCAATTTGGCATCGTTGCCCAACATTTCGATAAAATAATTGATTTTTGCAATGGCTGCTTCTTTTAGCTTTATAATGTCGTTGGCTTCTTCGGTAGGGAAAAAATTGTAAGTAAAAATCTCGTTGTGTGGCGTGTCAACACGGTTAATTCGGCCTACACGCTGTATCATGCGGGTGGGATTCCACGGTATATCGTAGTTAATTACTACGTTTGAGCGGTGCAGGTTAACACCTTCAGAAAGTACTTCGGTAGTAACAACAATACGGTAATCGTCTTTTTTGATTTTTGCTTTGGCATCGAAATTTGCAATAACCGTTTTAAGCTCCTTTTCCGAAGAGCCGCCATGGTATATCAGCACAGTATCGTTCAGTTTGTTTTTTAGATTTTCGGAAAGATATTCTGCTGTTTCTTTCGATTCTGTAAAAATTATCAGCTTGTTGTTTCGTAATTCTTTTTGTTCTTCGATTTTTTCGATGAAGCTGTCAAGTTTGGGGTCGTAATTGATATCTGACCAAAGGGCTTGAATGGTTTTTAGGGTTTTCAAATCCAACTCGACATCATCTTTTAGTTCAGGTTTGAAATCGTCTATGCTGTATTCTTCTGCTTTTTCATCATCAATCAATTTTTGAATGGCATCGTAGTTTTCTGCTAAAAAGAAGTCCATTATTTTTTGCCAATGCTTTTTGCTGACATAAACTTTGCCTTTATTATAGGCAGCTATAAAATCTTCGTAAGATTCAATAAAGCGGGCAAGAGTTTTTCGGAAGGCAAAAAAACTGCTTTCCAACCTTTTGATGAGCAATATTTTCATAAACCCACCCATATTGCGCTGAGCTGTTTTTTCAAAGTTGGTCAGCTCTTTTTTTAAGTAAAGCAATGGGGTATATCTGGAATATTTGAAAAGCTTTTCATTGTTTATTAAGGCGATAGTTTTGATAAAAATACCATTTAGGTTTGAGTCGAGCTTGTAAAAAATAGGTTGCGGGGGATTGACTTTTGGGAATTTCAAGCCCTGACTTTTTAAGTCTTCTTTAAAATAAGTATCAATTTCCTTTCGTGTTCTTCGAACCATGATATATTTCAAAACCTTATCCCTGATTAGAGCAGCGTTATCTTTTACAATTTCCATGTAAGCATCGTGGTCTTTTTTTCTGTCGAGGTCTTTTAATCGGCGTTGAAGTGAGCCAAAGAAGTTTTCAAGATTCTTGATACCCGGAATTGTGCTGTTCTTTGCTTTTTGAAACAGCTTTATTTGCGAAAGAATGTCAAGCGGAGAATTGTTTAATGGGGTAGCAGTGATTAGAATTACTTTTTTACCCCGACAAATAGCCGATAGATGTTCGTAACTTACATTATTTTCGTTTCTGAATTTGTGGGCTTCATCAATAAATACATTATCGTAGCGGTCGGTGCCTCTCTCGATTATTTTCTCAAGTTTGCCGATAGATTCAAATTCGGCAGCAATTTTAAAATCGTGAAATACATTTGGCCATGAATTCGGATTTTCTTTGGTGAGCAAAGCAGGAGAAGCAATTACCAAATTTTTTCCGGGTAATTGATTTGCCAACAAAACCGCCATATAAGTTTTACCCAAACCCACAACATCAGCCAAGAAAACACCACCATACTCGTCGAGTATTTTTTTGGCATTGATAACGGCTTGTTCCTGATATTTTAATTTCATGAACCCTATAGGAACGTTCTGGTAAAACAGATTAGGGTCGAGGCTTAAATCTGTTTTGAAATATTCGTATAAAAGTTTCAGGTAAATTTGGTAGGGCGTGATGGCGTCATTTAGATGAGTTTTAGTTTGTACAGTATCAACGTAGTAATCTGAAATATCAACAGCTTCGGCCCACAACAATTCAAACTTCTCCAATGCAAATTTTACGTCCTGACTGTTTTTCAGCTGAACATTAAACTCATAGTTGGCCACCAGTCCTGATTCCGAAAAATTACTTGAACCCGTGATTACATTTCCATAATCTCTGTCATCTTTAAAGTACCTACTGATATAGACTTTTGCATGCAAATTTTGGCTTGGATGAGCTTTTATTTCAATCTTGCCCGACTTTAAATATTCTATGAACTTATGAATCCCTTCTTCAACCTCCAGTGTATCTTCGCTTTTTTCAATCTCATCAATTACTTTTTCCCCTATGATTTCTTTTGTTCGGGCATGCGTCTCAAAGTCGGATACACCTTGTATTTTACTTGTTTCAATTATTTGAAAGGTTTTTTTGTCGGTATTTAAACCCACAAGAATTCTAATTTTTTTAATTGTTTCAAATGATTTGTACAGTTGGTAAAATCCGCTGATTCTGAAATAGCCCACCAGGATGTCGAAAAATTCAACTGTTTTTAAAACGGCTTTAAACCTGTCGAGAAGTGAGTCGTCTGAATCGTTCGTAAAAAAAGTCAAATCTGTATATTTAGTTCCCATTAATATTTATCATTTTTTAATAAACAATCAAAAATACCAATTAAGGGTAGTTGGCAGAAGAAAATCAAATTTTTTTTGTAGAGGGTCAAAGGAATAAAACACATAATGGTAGGTTTCGAAAGCTTTCGGGATAGGGTTATTTGTCTGTAAGTTTCGTTTTTCATCCAAGTTTAATATTCCGTTTTAATTGTCAATTTGCTGTGTTGTTATCTTTTTCCGTTTTTAGATAACAGCAATTATTCTAAAGCCCCAATTTTAAAATATTTGACCAAATTTATGCTGTTTTAACGAGGTTTCAAAATTATTATCAACAATTTTTGATATAAATTTGCACGATTTATATTTGAGATTTTTGTTGTCGATTGTTTTTAAACAGTCATGCGGCTGAGTTATGAAACGTTTGGCATTTCAAAGCGAATTACTGTCAAGTTACACCTACTTTTGATACAAGCTAAAACACAAGATAAACCACTGACTGAAATTTGCATTATACCGCTTGATACGGGAGGTTATTTGCAATTCATTTGCATCTTTTTTGTTTTGACTATTTTGACACTTTATCTCGCTTTAATTTTTCAAGGGGCATCAACATTTCGGGCTCTGGATTCGGACAAATTTCAGAGCATCCCGAAGGGTCGGGACACTTCCCATCGCCTGACGCAAAACCCGTATTATCGGCCGGCAATTTTATCGGCAAGTCGTTCTGCCAAATTTTCTATATCATCATATCTTGCTATTTGTTGTAACCACTTTTCAGGAATACTTTCAAGTCCGTAAATTAGTCCTGCTAGCCCGCCTGTTACTGCACCTGTTGTGTCGGTGTCTTCTCCTAAGTTTACTGCTTTTAAAACAGCGTCCTTGTAATTGTCAGTTGTCAATAAACACCATATACTTGCTTCAAGTGTATGCAAAACATACCCACTGCTTTGAATTTCGTTTTCATTCAGTTTGGCAATGTCGCCTTTTAGCAATCTGTCGAACTTTGCAATTTCAGACTGATCAATTGCAAGACTTGTCAAGTGATTTGGAATTTCTGTTTGTAGGTTTTTGTAAATTTCAAACTTGTCTTTGCCTTCAAAAATTTGTTTTGCAAATTCAAGATAGTAGAAACAAGCAATAACGGAACGAATATGTCCGTGTGTTATTGAGGAAACCTTTCTTGTAATCTCAAAGCGTTCGTTGATTGGCTTATCAAGCAAATAGAAAAGCAAAGGCAAAATACGCATAAGCGAACCGTTACCATTGTCGGTTTCGTTAAAACCGCCGGCAAATTCGGGTTCTTCGCCTTTTGCAAGTTTTGAAATTGCCTTACTTGTAGCAATGCCAATATCAAAAACATAACCGTGCGGTGTCCAATAGTTTTCGTGTTTCCATTTCACAAAGTTTTGTCCGATTACATTCAGGTCAAAACCTTGTGTCAATGCTTCGGCAAGGCAAAATGTCAGCGAACTATCGTCAGACCAAGTTCCTGCCGGTAAATTGTATGTTCCGTAACCTATCATATCAGTTACGGGGTTTTTGCTAATGGATAGGCGGCTTTTAAACTCAACCGGAACGCCTAAGGCATCGCCAACCGCAACACCCAAAAGTGCTGATTTGATTTTATTTAATTCATTCATTTTGTTTTTATTATAAATAATATTTGCTTTCGTCAGGCATAGTTTTTATTTATTTACCTTTTGCCATTTGCCAAAATCCTTCCCGGCATATCCCAATCAGAAAAAGCGTAAGGAAGTTCTTCTATTTGTTGTGTTTTTTGCTTTCCACTGACGTTTCGCTGCTTTGCGAAGTGGCGGATTTTGGAGAGCTTTCCTGTCCTAAGGGCAAGGAACTGCTATGCGAGAATCAGCAGTAGGCATACTACCGATCCCCGCCATGCAATATGTACTTTGTTAACGGTTCTTTTTTTGTAGTAAAGTCTTTTTTATTGACCATTTCACAAGTTTTGCGGATATGGTCAACTCAGAAACTTTGTCCACAAGATATAAGGATGTTTCTTTTTGGTGGTTTGTCCTACACTGACCGCGCAGCAACCTTATAAAAGGATTCGAGAAGTAGATTGGGGATATTATATTTCATTTAAATCCGATAAATCATTGGTCAACTTTTTTATAGCCGAGTACAATATTTGAGCTTTTAGAGATAATTGTTCTGTGGGCATAAGGCTAAAAAATTCATTGTTATCATCCAAGCCAATGGGAAAGCATGTTCTTTCCAACCATTCTCTTTCATTTAAAGCTGCCGGAGATTCTAAATTTATTTTCTTATCCAAGCTAAGTCTCGATTTTAAAATAATATCTTCCTCGAAGTTTTCTTCACCAATAAAAATAACAGTGTTTTTAAACAATTCAATACCTTTGTAAGGAATATGTAAAAATAATATTTGTGTTATTTCTTCCTTTCTGTAAACGTCCAGAACCTTGAAAAAACTGTTACAATTAATAACATGAAGCCCCCATTTTTCGGTTTCCGGATTAAATTTATAGAGTGGAGCCGCTTTACTAGATGCAATGATGAATCGGCAATTAGTCGTTGGTCTGCCTGCATAATTTGAAACATCAACAAAAGTTTGAGATCGAAAGATTTTTTTTATTTCATACTTGTCAATGATTGATTGGCTAAGCTCCGAATCACGGTAATACATTGTAAGACCCGGCAATGTCCAATTAACAATCTTGTCTATTTCTTCGAATTGGTTGTCAGTATTTTTTGTCATATTCTTGGTTTTAAAATGAAAGATAACGGTTTTCAAGCTTTGCGTTCGTAAGTAAATTCTGAACATCCCGAAGTATCGGGACACGTCACCCCGCCTGACGCAAAACCCGTGTTATAGGTCGTTCTTCTCTCTTAGTCAAAGGTCAAGCAGCCCGAATGTTTCATTGTATGGTGTGTTCAAGTCAATAAACTGAAATTTCAGTGCTGTCTCTTGTCTAAGCAAGTTGTATATTCTTAAGCTCTCGCTGTCTGATGAAAGGTAAAATTCAATGGCTTTTTCGCAGTCGGCTTGAGCAAATAATTTTGTGTCGTTAGGAATGATATTTCTATTAGCAACATCTATTTTGCCGATTCTCTTCGCGTTAAATGCTATTTTTGCAAACTCTCCTGTTCGTTTTGAATGGTCTAAATTAAACGGAACTATTTGTAAATTTCTTAAAGGAAGTTCGTGAACATCACCACCGACACAATATTCTGCAATGCTGATTGTAGATATCATCATTGTGATTTCTTTCTGTAAAAAGTATCGAAAATATCCGTCAGCATTATTAAATAAAGGGTCACTTTCATTTAGAAAGCGAATAAAGAAACTTGTATCAAGTAAAACTGCTTTATGTGTCATATCCACCCCTTATTTCATTTAACCATTTGTCGGGGTCTATGCTGCCAAGCCAAGATTTTTTAGCTTTGTCCCGAAGTGCTTTTAAATATAGCTCGTCATATTTTGGTTGATAGTCAACCAACTCAATAAACTTTAATGTAGATGTGTCAATTTCACCTGTTTCTGAATGTTGTTTACCAGTCGCTCTGATTCCAAATGTCTTGTAGAGTAAGTTTTCGTCATATTGCTCCAAAAAGCTAATTGGTGTCTGTATTCTAACTGTCCCAAGTTCTTCAGTGAAAATGTGAATATTTGCTTTGTCTTTTCCTCCCGCATTTGTAACCTTTCCATAAAAGTAAAATTCAGCATCAGCCCAAATTGCTTCTGTTCTGTAATACCTTGTTGTTTTATCAATTCTTACTTCGTTTGTATTGTCAAGCGATGTTTTGATGCTGAAAACATAATTGCGTTTTGTTGCAATGTCTTGAATGTTCTCAAATGCTTTTGCGGTTCCTAAGTCTAGAAAGTCAATGTTTTGAACTTGGTTAACTTGTCCAATGATTGCGTTAAAACCAATGATATATTGAATTGAAGTTTTAAATATATGTTTTACAGAACCTTCTTCAATTTTATAACTTATGTTTGGTCTGTCTCTCTTGTCACCTGGATAAAGTAAGTTTTCTGCGTTTTCAAGAATAGAAATAATCTCCCGAATGTCGTAATTGTCGGGTGATAGGTCTAAATTTCCCTTTGAACCTGTAATTCTTATCTCTATGAAACCAATTTTTTCCACTTTACAAAGGTTATACTTTTGGGTTACAAAGGTAATATTTTTTAGAGTTGGTTTGTCATTTTTTTTAATTACTTTCTTGTTCTTCTGTCGTTTTAGAATGACCTATAACGTTCCCGGGCTTTGCGTTTGGGCGGGTTTTAATCACCCAAATGCTTTGCTAATTTGCAAAATTTTTTAATTATACAAATGTTTATTTTGTCATCCTAACCCCGCCTGACGCAAAACCCGTGTTAGTGGTTGTTCTATCTTCGTTCATAATCTATAAAGCATTACGTGATTATCAATTATTAAAAATTCATCATCATTAAGCAATATTTTTAAGGGTTCTGCATTGTCAATTATTCTTTTAAACTCTTGTAATCCTGAATTATTTATTTGATTAATGTCTATTCTACTGTAGTCAAAACAAAATTTTCTTCGCCCCTTATTATTTACTATAGGATATTTATCATCGTCAAAACAAACAAATACATTTTCAATCTCTGATATTTCTTTTAATGAAAATCTATGGTAATAGGAATAAATTTTACCAGCTTGTAATATTTGCACTTCTGATTGAAATGGTTTTTGAAATACAATAAATTTAACTCTTTGATTTTCTGTTTTAAATTCAGGGGAGTGATTTGTTTCAAGAAAAAAAATTGGCTCATTTTCTAATAGTTTATAAAGGTCTGATTTTAAAGTATTTTTTATAACTGTCCAACCTTTTTGAAAGAGCTCTAATCTTGCTTTGTAAATAAGTATTCTTTTTTCGTAATCAGCAATTTGTTTATGTATATCATCATTTTCACCATTTTCCTTAATACTTCGTTTTAATTTACTAATGCTATCTTTTAATTGTGATATTTTGCTAATAAATTCAGATTCTTCAATAGATGCAAGTATTATCTCTGGTGTACGAATTATTTTATTTTCTACTCCCCATTTAAAAATATCTTGTGCATCTAAATGAAGAAGTTTAATTTTTTGTTTGTATTTATACTTGTCACCAGTACAATCTACGGCAACAAATTTTGTTTTTAAAAATTCAGGTACAAATTCGCTTGTTTTTCCCTGTGAATTTTTTGGACTCAAATCAATCCATATTATTTGTACTTCAATAGAGGGATATATGTTTTTTAGCAACTCTCTACTCTCAAAGGTTTGCTTTAAAGCTTTCCATATCGGATTATGATTAGAAACTTTAAGTTCACCAATTATCAATTTATCACCAATTTTAATAACATAATCAAGTTCTTTAAATAGCCTAATAAACTTATGCTTATTAAAGTGTTTTTCGAAATATATGATCCGAGTTTCAATAGATTTTCCTGATCTTTTTATCCATTCAAATACAGTATCTTCTAATGCGTGTGAAGCAATTTCAGCAGTTTTATTTGTATCAATTGCTGTCTGGACAACTTTCGTTAGTTTTTCGGATTTGAACTTTGTACAATATAATTTATAGAAAGGGTCTTCCGGTGAAATCAGCTGAATATTTTCAATTTTGGGATACTGATTTTTATTGTTCTTACTTTTTCTCATTATAAGTCTTAACTTTCAATGAGTTCTTTAATAATTTTTTAGAATAACCGATAACGGCCGCGTGTATGGCCAGTGGCGGTTTGCGTGCTTCGTCTGTATCAACCG
>CAZWKQ010000027.1:10075-23475 GCA_964634005.1 uncultured Bacteroides sp. | reverse complement strand
GGAGTGCAAAAGTACAACCTTTTTTTATTCTAACAAATATTTTTTTAACTTTTTTGTGATGTTTTTTTAATATTTGTTTTTTCAAATTTGGGACTGCAAAAGTACAACAATTTACATTACTACCAAATATTTTTTCAAAAAAAATTGAATAAAAATACTATTTATCTGTTAATCTGATTGATAAAATTATCAAATTTTAAAAATTTAATATAAATATCCGGCATATAAAGACTTTTTATATCTTTGTTGAAGGTTTTACAAATACATAAAGAATAAAACAATAAAAAATATTAATAAATGAAAAAACTAGTTTTAACTTTTTTATTATCAATGCTTTTTATTTGCAATAATTCATTTTCACAAAGAAGTTTCGGCAGTAGAGTTTTTTTAGGAGGCAATTTGGGTATGCAATTTGGCAGTGTTACTTTGGTTGATGTATCGCCAATGATAGGCTATAGATTAACTGAAAGTGTTGATGTTGGTATTAGTTTGACTTATAAATATTATAACTATAAAGACTATTTTTACTACGTACAAGGCAATAAATATTACGATCTTGAAACAAATATATTCGGAGGCGGTGTTTTTGGCAGATATCATTTTACTGAATCTTTTTTTGCTCATGCTGAAGTTGAATATCTGAATTTTAATTACGGTAACTATAAAGTATATAATAACGGCGTGGTAAAAGAGACTCAAAATGTTGATGTTACAAGTATTTTTGTAGGTGGGGGGATAAAACAAGCTATTGGAAGAAATTCTTTTTTTACTTTAATGATATTGTATAATTTAAACGAAACCACATATTCTCCTTATACTAATCCTATAATAAGGGCAGGGTTTGGAGTAGGAATTTAAAATATTAATAATAAAAAGTTTATGAACGAACAAATTACAAATTTAAAACCGGAAAAAGTTTGGTATTATTTCAACGAAATTCTAAAAATACCAAGACCATCAAAAAAAGAGGAAAAGATAGCATTATATTTAATGAATTTTGCCAAAGAGCATAATTTAGAAGCTATACAGGATGATGCAGGAAATGTAGTCATTAAGAAGAAAGCATTTAAAGGATACGAAAATTTAGAAACTGTTGTTTTGCAAAGCCACATGGATATGGTATGCGAGAAAAACAGCGATAAAGTTCATGATTTTGAAAAAGATCCAATAGAGGCATATATTGACGGGGAATGGGTAAAGGCCAAAGGCACTACTCTTGGAGGCGATGATGGTATTGGGATTGCTGCATCTCTAGCCATTCTTGCATCAGACGATATCGAACACGGCCCTATTGAATGCCTTTTTACGGTTGACGAAGAAACAGGTTTATCTGGAGCATTTGCATTAAGTACCGATATTTTGAAAGGCAAAATACTATTAAATCTCGATTCGGAGGATGAAGGCGAAATTTTTATAGGTTGTGCCGGAGGTAAAGACACTACTGCAGAATTAACTTTCGCTAAACAACCTGTTCCTAAAGATTTTAAAGCATTTAAAGCATCTGTTTACGGCCTAAAAGGCGGACATTCGGGCGATGATATTAATAAAGGTCTCGGAAATGCAAATAAGTTGCTTAACAGATTTTTGTGGGAAATTGACAATAATTTCGAAATTTATCTCACTGAGTTTAACGGAGGAAATCTCAGGAACGCCATTCCTCGTGAGGCTTTTGCAATAGTTCTTGTTAATATAAATGATATTGATAAAATTAAAGAAATTGCCGTAAAACATAATAAAGACATAAAATTTGAATATCGCAGTACCGAACCCGATTTGACTTTTTCTTTTGTTGAAACAGAAATACCTCAGTATGTTATTGATAATGAAGCTAAAGCAAAACTGCTTAATTCATTGTATGCATGCCCACACGGAGTTATAAGTATGTCGAGGGAAATTGAAAATTTTGTAGAAACATCAACAAATCTTGCTGCTGTTAAATTCGACGGGAATAAAATCCGTATAACCACAAGCCAAAGAAGTTCGGTTGAATCGTCGAAAGAAGATGTTTGCAATATGGTTGCATCAGTATTTAAGTTGGCCGGAGCCGATATTACACAAGGTGACGGATATCCGGGTTGGACTCCAAATCCTGATTCAAAAGTGTTGGAAATAGCCAAAAATTCGTACAAGAAACTTTTCGGAAAAGAACCAAAAGTTCTGGCTATTCATGCCGGTTTGGAATGCGGACTTATAGGAGAAAAATATCCTCAAATGGATATGATTTCTTATGGTCCAACTATTAAAGGAGCGCATTCACCCGATGAAAGAATGAAAATTGATACTGTTAAAATGTTTTGGGACTTTACTTTGGATATTTTAAAAAATATTCCCAAAAAATAAAAATTAGAAGTTAACTTTTAGCTATATAATTAAATAATTTATTTATGAAGAATTTTATCAAATTTCTTTTTCCTATGTTATTTCTGTTTATTGTAGTAAAAACTCAGGCGGTACCGGCATATCCTTTTCCGATAGAAATTACTCAGCCTGACGGGAGTAAGATTACAATAATACTAAGAGGTGACGAAAAAGTAAGATGGGCAGAAACAACTGACGGATATTCGATTTTATACAACGACAAAGGGATTTACGAGTATGCAAAATTAGATTCGAGGCAATATATGGTGCCTTCGGGTATTAAAGCAAAAAATAAAGAACAGAGAAACCGGGAAGATCTTGATTTTTTGGCAAACATTCCCAAAGGTTTGGTATATTCAAACGAACAGATACAGATTTTCAAGTCTTACTGGGAAATACAGAAATCAGAAGCTCAAAATGCTTTTCCGACAACAGGAACAAGAAATTTGGTATGTATTTTAATAGGTTTTACCGATAAAGCATTTACAAAAACTCAAGCTGATTTCAATAATTTGTTTAATCAAATTAATTACACAACCGATGGAGCTACCGGTAGCGTTAAAGATTATTATCTCGAATGTTCTTACGGGCAATTGACGCTAAATGTAACCGTTGCAGGGCCTTTCACTGCTTCTAATACTATGGCTTATTATGGTGCAAATGATATTTACGGCAATGACGTTAGACCACGCGAGCTTTGTGCCGAAGCAATAAATTTGGCTGATCCTACAGTAAATTTTGCAAATTTCGATAATGATAACGATGGTTATGTTGACGGGGTTTACATGATTTACGCTGGTTACGGAGAAGAAGCCGGCGGCGGTGCCGACGCTATTTGGGCACACGCTTGGAATTTATCTTCAACACTGTATAAAGACGGAAAATATTTAAGTAAATACTCATGTTCGCCCGAGTTAAGAGGCGCTTCGGGAACAGGAATAACAAGAATCGGAGTAATTTGTCACGAATTTGGTCATGTTCTTGGTGCACCCGATTTTTACGATACCGACTATTCTACCAACGGGCAATATGATGGTACAGGTTATTGGGATATGATGTCAAGCGGTTCGTGGAATAACAACGGAGCTACTCCTGCACATCATAATGCTTACACCAAAACAATAGTGTATAATTGGGCTACTCCTACCCTGCTATCATCGGGAACAATAATTACATTGCTTAATGCCGAAGAAAATTCAAACAGCTTTTACAGGTATAATACCACTACAAATAATGAATATTTTATTATTGAAAACCGTCAGCAACACAAGTTTGATGCATATATACCAGGCAAAGGCATGATAATATACCATGTTGACGGCAATTATATAAGTACGGCAGGAAATGCCATTAATGCAGGAAGTCATCAAGGAATGTATCCTGTATGTGCAAATGCAACCGGAAATCCACCTACAACTTATGGTACAATTAACTCGACAGGATGCCCATTCCCGGGAAGTTCAAATAAAACATCGTTTACCGATACAACAACACCCTGGGCTAAATCGTGGGCAGGTGCAAATACATCAAAACCAATAACATCAATTACTGAGAATACTACAAATAAAACAGTTACATTTACATTTATGGGAGGGTCGTCATGCACACAGCCTACTACTCAGGCCAGCAACTTAACATTTACTAATTTAACAAGTAACTCAGTAACATTAAACTGGACAAGGGGAAGCGGCAACGGACTTTTGATACTTGCAAAAAGCGACTCATCAGTTGACAGCGAGCCCGTAAGCGGTACAACTTACACAGCAAACAGCAATTTCGGTTCGGGTAGTCAGATAGGAACGGGTAATTACGTTATCTATAACGGAACAGCTACTTCCATGATTCTAAGTGGTTTGAGTATTGGCAAAACATATTATTTCGCTCTTTATGAGTATGCCACAACCGGCACATGCTATAAAACTCCGGCACTTACAGGCTATGTTACAATTCCTTGTACTACTATTACTGAATTCCCTTATACAGAGAATTTTAATGCCACGTCAATTCCTTCTTGCTGGTTACAACAAAATGTAGGAACAGGCTTAACAGACAGATGGGCAATATCAGCTACAAATATGGCGGGAGGAAGTGCAAACGAAATGAAAGCCTCATGGACAAGTGCAAGCCCCGCAACATCCAGATTAATAATGCCTGCATTCAATACACTAAATACCGATACACTAAAACTCACTTTTAATCACTATTACGACGATTACGGCGCCGGGTTGACCATGAAAATCCAATCATCCAACGATATGGTTACATGGACTGACGTTGGTTGGTCGTTTATTTCGGGAAACGGAAATATAGGTCCGGCAACAGTAACGGTTCCAATAACCACTAATCTAAAAAACAGCACTACTTATATTGCTTTTGTACTCGACGGAAATCTTTACTATTTCGATTATTGGTATATAGATAATATAGTTGTAAACAGGGTACTGGGACAAATAAGCACTTTAGCGGTTTCAACGAACTCATTACCATCGTTTGGTAATGTTTATCAAAATCAAAACTCTTTTCATCAATCATTCAGAGTAGCCGGAACAGGTTTAACATCAAATGTAAACATCACTGCACCTGCCGGTTTTCAGGTCTCAACTTCGTGTAAAACCGGCTACAGTAGCTCTGTTTCATTAACCCCCGTTATGGGAACACTCGCATCAACAAGGATATATGTAAGATATTCGCCTTCAACAATTGGAAGTTCGAGCAGTAATATTACCGTAAGTTCGTCAGGGGCTAATAATCAGAGCGTTTCGGTCAGCGGCACTTGTATTTCATCCGGTATTCCGGCTAACTATTACAGTACAGCCAGCGGAAACGGTGCATTACTTAAAACACAATTGCATAATATTATTAAAACCCATAATAGAAGATCATATACTCAACTTTGGACTGATTATCAAACTACTGATAAGAAGTTTAACGGAAAAGTATGGGATATGTATTCCGACAGGCCTTGCGATTCGTCGTTGTATGAATATACTTTTGTAACCAATCAATGCGGGACATATACACAGGAAGGAAACTGCTATAACCGCGAACATACTATTCCCGATAGCTGGTGGGGAGGCAGTACAACGGACAGTATGTACACCGATTTATTCAATGTTATTCCTACCGACGGTTATGTAAACGGCCAAAGAGGTAATTATACATTTGGCACAGTAGGCTCGGCAAGTTATACATCTACTAACGGAAGTAAAAGAGGAAGCTGCAATTATCCAGGTTATAACGGGGTTCAAGGAATTGTTTTTGAGCCTATAGACGAATATAAAGGCGATTTTGCAAGAATATTCTTCTATATGATTACACGATACGAAAGTCGTATTCCGCAATGGGCAACTTTTGCCAATGCTGCTGATGCTTTGGACGGAAGTAAATATCCCGGTTTTAAACCTTGGCAGCTTAATTTACTTTTGGAATGGCACAACAACGACCCTGTCGATCAGAAAGAAATCAATAGAAATAATGCGGTTTACAGCATACAGGGAAATAGAAATCCTTTTGTTGATAATCCGCAGTACGTTAGTTTAATATGGCAATCAAAACCGGTTGTAAGCACATCGGCAGCCGGAAATATTATGGCTTTTAACGTAACGTGTAACGGCACTATTCAATCGCCCGGCAGTTCGAGTGTTACCGAAAGCGGCTTTGTTTATTCTACTAATCCAAATCCCACTATTGGTGGTCAAGGTGTTACAAAGGTTGTAACAAATCCTACCGTCGGAAACGGCAATTTTTCAGTTACAATAAGCAATCTTAATCCTATTACAACCTATTATGTTAAAGCATTTGCAACTAATAGTTTTGGGACTACTTACGGAAATGAAGTTTTCTTTACTACCGATAACGCTTTAGCTGTTATTACAACTGATTCGGTTAATGAAATAACCGGAAACTCGGCCAAAATAAATTGTAATATTGTTTCAAATTTATATTCTCCGCTTCAATTTACCGGAGTAGTTTATTCAACCAGTCCAAATCCTTTTGCCGGCAACCCGGGTGTTACAACAGCATCGACTAATCCTTCAGATACTACAGGATATTATAGTGTTGTTATTTCAAACCTTTCGCCATCTACTACTTATTATGTTAAAGCATATGCTTCAAATCTTTATGGAGTAAGCTACGGTGATCAACTTACATTTACCACAAACAATTGTATAGTTTTGAATACACCAAATATTCAAAATTTTGAAACTACATTTCCTCCTACAGGATGGAGTGTTATAAATCCCGATAACGGAAAAACATGGCAAAACAAATATGTAGGCGGAAGCAAACCCGGTGACAGTGCAGCCTATATTAATTTTTACTCATATAGTACAAAAGGACAAATTGATGATTTGATTTCTCCTACTTATAATCTTGTAAATGCAACAAATCCGAAACTTAATTTTAAAGTAGCCTACAGATATTATTCTACAACAAGCACCGATTCTTTAAAGATTTTTTATTCGACAGATTGCGGAAATACATATAACCCTGTTCCTATTTATCAAAAAGGAGGTGTTGAATTATCTACCGGTTCTTTACTCACATCATCTTTTGTTCCGACTACTTCGTCAGATTGGAGAGACGAAGTTATAAGCCTTCAACCGTTTATAGGAAGTAATATTAAATTCAAGTTTCAAGCTGTTAATAACTACGGAAATAATCTGTATATCGACGATATTACGGTTACAGGCGATGGAAATTTGCCGCCTGTTGTATCGACCCTGCCTGCAAATGTACTGAGTGTTGATAGTGCTATTATTTACGGAAGTGTCAAAGCAAACGGATTACAAACAACGGTTAAATTCCAATGGGGATTAACTACAAATTATACCGACTCGGCATTGGCCATTCCATCGGTTATTAGTGGTGATACTACAATAATATTATACAGATACTTATCGGGTTTACAGCAAAATACAACTTATAATTACAGAATTGTTGCCACAAACAGCTTCGGTACGACGTACGGTAATAATATGACTTTTAAAACACCTTGTCAACCCTACAATTTACCAATAACAGAAAACTTCAATTCTACTTCATTTCCAAATTGCTGGACTACCCAAAATTCATCTGGAGTTATGGATAAATGGACTGTAAGCCTTACAAACCTCGCCGGTGGAGCAGCAAACGAAATGAAACTTACATATCAGTCATGGAACGGTACTACCAGATTGGTTTCACCTAAATTTAATACTCAGGGTATTGCCCTAATAAGGTTGAGTTTTAAGCAATTTTACGACGATTTTTCGACAGACTGTACTCTTAAAGTTCAATCATCAACGGATGCAATAAACTGGTACGATGAGAATTTTGAAATTGTTTCAGGTAACGGAAATATAGGACCTTCAAATCACTCTGTTGTTATTCCTAACAGTTCGAATGCTCCTTATATGTATATTGCATTTACTGCCACCGGTAATCTCGGAAATATTGATTACTGGTACATTGATGACATAAATTTAGAAGAAAGTGTTCCTATTGCCGATTTTATTTATAATAAAATGTATGTTTGCTCAAGCGATTCGGTTCTATTTACTAACACTTCTTCGGGAAATATAAACTCATATTACTGGAATTTTGGTCAGGGGGCAAATCCTGCAACCGCAAATACAGTAGGTCCTCACTTTGTTAAATATTCTACTCCGGGATTGAAAACAGTAAGCTTAACTGTTAACGGACAATATACTACTACCAAGCAAAATATTATTAATGTGTTCTCTATGCCTGCAGGTGGTTATATTTCAGGAAATAACACCGAGATTTGTCTTGGCAGCAATACAGGAACTTTAACACTAAACAATTACACCGGAAATATTATTAAATGGCAGAAAAGATATAATAACGGTAACTGGACAGATATTAATTCTACTGCTGTCAGTATTTCCGATACTCCTGATAATACAGGTATTTGGGATTACAGAGCAATAGTTGGAAATACTTCTTGCGAAAATGTATTTTCCGATTTATATACAATTACAGTATTACAGCCAACTGCCGGAGGTAACTCTTTTGCAGTTCCAAACGAAATTTGCGCCAACACTTCAACTGTATTGCAATTAACAAATTATTCCGGAAATATTCAATGGCAGCAGTCGATTAACGGAACAAGTTGGATAAACGTAACAGGCGGTACAGGCGAAAATACTAATAATTACACTACTGCAAATTTAATTTCACCAATGTATTTCAGAGCATTATTGAGTAATGGAGTTTGTAGTGTTTCTTATTCTAATACAACTTATGTTAATGTATTGCCTTCGCCAAATACAGGAAGTGTCAGCACAACCAATAGTAATATATGCAGTGGCACAAGTACTTCGGTAAGCATAAGCGGACAAACAGGCAGTATTCAATGGGAACAAAGTAATGATTCAATTAACTGGATAAATGTTATAGGAGGAAGCGGTTCTACATCTTCAACCTATGTAACACCCAACTTAACTCAAACTACGTATTACAGAGTAAAATTAAGTATTAATAATTGTTTTTCTTACTCACAAACGGTAAAAATAAATGTATATCCAAATGCAGTAGGCGGAACAATTTCCAATTCAGGCTCTCCGATTTGCGGAGGAAATACATCAGTTATTACTCTTACTAACTATGTTGGCTCTGTTCAGTGGTTGCATTCGCCGACCGGCACCGGCAATTGGACTGAAGTAACTTCTGGGAATGGAATAAACTCCGATGTTTATACAACTTACCCTTTGACTAATTTCACTTCTTTAAATAAAACTTATTATTTCAGAGCCAAAGTTACCAGCGGAAATTGTCCTGTAGTTTATTCTCCAATTACAAATATTGTTACTTTTCCTCAAAATGCCGGCGGTACAGCTTCGGCAACAGATAATATATGTGCAGGAAGCCAAACTACTGTTAATTTAAGCGGTTATAACGGAAACATCCAATGGGAACAAACTACTGATACTAACACTACTTGGGTTAACGCTATTGGAGGCTCGGGAAGCAATACTGCAAATTATACTACTCCATCGTTAACAACATCAATATTTTACAGAGCTAAACTTTCTAATAATCAATGTCCGAGTTCGTATTCAAATATTGTTCATATAAAAGTTTCCGATTCAACAGTAAATGGTAATGTAAGATTACTTAACGATGTTATTTGTCAAGGTTCAAAGGCCGAATTATCAATAGAAAATCATACCGGCTCGGTACAATGGCAACAATCGAACGACGGAATTAATAATTGGAACGACGTACTTAGTGGAACAGGCTATCAATCGTCGAATTTTATTACCGAAAATTTATATCAAAACACATATTTCAGAGCCAAGATAACAAACGGTGCCTGTCCTTCGCTTTATTCTTCGGTTTTGGCAGTAACTACCGATACTATGCCCCTACCGGGTAATATTAGCCCATTAACACAAAATATCTGCTCGGGAAATCAGGCAAATATTCTGTTAAGTAATTACTTTGGCAATATTCAATGGCAAAATTCGTCTGATGGTATAAACGGGTGGACAGATGTAATTAATGGCATCGGTATCAATAGTAATTCGTTTTTAACCGGAATTTTAAACACTACTACTTACTTCAGAGCAAAATTAAGCAACGGTGTTTGTCCCGATACTTTTACAAACGCTGCCGTAGTTAATGTTGAACCTACTCCTATATCGGGGACTGCCGTTGCATCAAATACTCAGTTTTGTCAAACCGGTTCCACATCAATTTCGTTAACAGGCAATACCGGTCTTATTCAATGGGAAGAAAGTAATGATGAAATAACATGGAACAATGTTCAAGGCGGAAGTGGTGCTAATTCGTCGGTTTATACTACTCCTGTTCTTACTCAAACCAAATATTACAGAGCCAGATTAACTTTAAACAACTGTTCTTCATATTCGAATACCGTTGTTATAAATATTTATCCTGCATCAGTAGCCGGAACTGTTACAGTCACAGGAACTCCTACATGCCAGGGAAATACCGCACAGCTTAATTTAACCAATAATATTGGTAATATCCAATGGTTACAATCTACAACAGGAACCGGAAATTGGACTGAAGTTAACACAGGGTCGGGATTTAATTCAAATACATTTATTACTCCGCAACTAAACAGCACTATGTATTACAGGGCAAGAGTAACAAGCGGAACATGTCAAGCTGTTTTCTCAAATATCGGCAGCGTAATGGTTTATGCTATGCCTGATGGTGGTATTGCCACAGCTAATCCTCAGAATATTTGTACCGGAAACAGCACATCTATTGCATTAACAAACTATACGGGAAATATAGTTTGGGAACAATCAGCCGACAGTAATACTTGGGCTGCTGCCACAGGAGGAACAGGCTTGTATTCTGCGGTTTATAATACACCTGTATTAACTTCCGACAGATATTACAGAGCAAGACTTACAAACCCGACTTGTCCGACAAAATACTCAAATGCAGTTAAAATCCAAATCAGTTCTCAAAGTATTGCAGGCTATGTTATCAGTTCTGCCGACACTATCTGCGAAGGCAATTCTGCAACTTTATCTCTTAATAACAATACAGGTACCATTCAATGGCAACAGTCTATCGACGGTGTAACCGACTGGTCGGATATTATTACAGGCTCGGGATACAATTCAAATATATTTACTTCCGAAAGTCTTAGTCAAAGTAAATACTTTAGAGCCAAAGTAACAAACGGAAGTTGTCCATCGGTATATTCAACACCTAAATATATTAAGGTAGATAATGCTCCTTCGGGTGGTAATATAGTTACATCCGACAGTATTATTTGTGCCGATAACAGCGTTAGTCTTACTCTTAACAACTATTTCGGCAACATAAGATGGCAGACTTCATCAGATAATGGAATAACATGGAATAATATTTCAGGGGCAAACTCAAACACACTAATTACCGGCAACTTAAATAGCACTTTATTATTCAGGACAGTAGTCGGAAACGGAGTTTGTAACGATTCGTATTCCGATACAGCACAGATTATTGTTGTTCCTAAATCTAATTCGGGAGTTATAACCGGAAGTAAAACTATTTGTAAAGATAATTCAACAGGCGATTTGATTTTAACCGGATTTACCGGAAATATCATTAAATGGCAAAAGAGTCATAATTACGGAAATTGGACAGACATTATTTTTACCGACAGCATCTATGCTGAAATTCCCGATAGTACTGGAATATGGAATTACAGAGCTGTTATTGGTAATCAACCCTGCGATAACCAGTATTCCGAAGCTGCTTCAATTGAAGTTATCGATAAACCTGCCAAAGGAACTATTTCTTCAAATCAGTCGATATGCTTTGGCGATTTTACTCAAAATATTACTCTATCGGGATATACCGGTAATATAGTAAAATGGCAGAAAAGACACGATAATAACTTATGGACGGATATTAATATTTCCGACAGCATAATAACCGACTATCCCGATTTAGCCAGAAATTGGGAATACAGAGCAGAGATTACGAATAATTATTGCGATAATATTTATTCCGATATTACTACTGTGACCGTTAACCAATTACCATTGGCAAATGCAGGCAGCGACACTACTGTTTGCAAAGGTCAAAAATTAATACTTTCGGCCACTGGCGGAGTTATTTATTCGTGGTCTGACGGCATTTTACAAAACGTAGAGTTTACTCCCGAAATGTCGAAACTATACACTGTTACTGTTACCGATACTAACGGATGTACTCAAACCGATGAAATCTTTGTTAACGTTAAATCAAAAAATCTTCAATTGAAAGTATATCTTGAAGGACTATTCAATGGTATTGATATGAATAATGCAATGAATGAAAACGGCCCTCACTGGAACTTATCAATTGCCGATTCTGTTAATATTAAATTAGTTGACAGTAATTTAAACATTATTACTGCTCAACCATTGGGAATGCATATTGGCACTTCGGGAAATTCAAACAGAGAAATCGGCTGCGAACTAAAAGAAAAGTATTACATAGTGGTCAATAATCGAAACCATTTAGAAACATGGAGTGCATCAACTGTTTCGTTTGACAATGATACAGTTTATTACGATTTTACAACTTCGGCAGATAAAGCCTACGGAAGCAATCAGAAACAGGTAGCTCCCGGCAAGTTTGCCATTATGGTTGGTGATGTTAATCAGGATGGAGTTGTTGATATCAGCGATTTGGTAGATATGGACAGCGACCTTACTAACGGAACCACAGGTTATATAGTGTACGACTTGAATGGCGACGGTGTAGTTGATATTTCTGACCTTATTGTAATTGATGAAAACTTGAAAAACGGTGCTGTTTCTATTATTCCCGAATAAATTTTGTTTTATATTAAATAATTACTAATTTTACAAAAACTTATTACTAATTAAAATAATAGAGTTATGGGAAAAGGAGATAAAAAAACAAGAAGAGGCAAAATAGTTATAGGGTCCTCAGGAGTTCGCCGTTCTAAGAAAAAAAAGAAAAAAGCAACTATTATCTCTAAGGAACCTGTGATAAACGAAGTTGCCAAAACCGAAACTACAGAAAAAAAGGCTAAAAAAACTTCTACCAAGAAAAAAGAAGAAGAAAAAACCGAATAAATTTTCGAATTCGACCAATAATTTTTTTTAGAAGAGGCTGTCAAGAAAAGGCAGCCTTTTTTTGTTTTGTGAAACCACTATTTAGATTCTCCTTTCTAAACTCCATTTAGAAAGGAATATTTCTATGACAGACTCTATGCCATTTTGGCATAAAATTTCGATATAATTTGTGCTTAATCCTTATTTTACTGTATAAAAAATATTATTCCCCAAAACACTATTTTTTTTGAAACCCTCTAAAAAAGGGCTGCACAGCTATATGTAAAATTTTGCAACTATGTTTGCAGGGCTGCTTTGCCACCTGCAAAATTTTGCAACTATATTTGCAGGGCTGTTTTGTTACCTGCAAAATTTTGCAACTATATTTGCAAGGCTGTTTTGCCACCTGCAAAATTTTGCAACTATATTTGCAGAGCTGTTTTGCCACCTGCAAAATTTTGCAACTATATTTGCAAGGCTGTTTTGCCACCTGCAAAATTT
>CAZWKQ010000027.1:0-9975 GCA_964634005.1 uncultured Bacteroides sp. | reverse complement strand
TGCAACTATATTTGCAGGGTTGCTTTGCTACCTGCAAAATTTTGCAACTTACATTTCATAGCAGTTTAACTTTATGCTTTATTATACATTTAAAAATTTTAATATGTAAAAGAAAGTTTTTAAATTCATTTTTCATTAGGAACACAGTGAACTAATTAAATTATTTAGTATAAACTCGATTAATAAAATCTTTATCGACTAATTTGGATTAAATTAATATTTAAAAGATGATTGAAAATGATAAAGTAATACAAAATCGAACTACGTTGAAGTAAAAGCAAAATCTTCCTATAAATTGAAAATTAAAATATCAAATTCACAAGTAATTTTTGGTATTGATAACAAATCGAATTATAAAACAATAATTGTAACAAATGCTTTGATTAAAAATAAAAAAAATATTTTGTGGTTAAAAAAAACATTTCATAATTTTGCGAAATATTAAAACAATTAAATGTCAAAAATGTATGAAAATCAATTTAAAAATTCTTGGAACAGGTTGTACTAAATGCAAAGTCCTTGAAAAAGTTACAATTGAAGTTGTCAAAGAAAATAACTTTGATGCTGATGTAGAAAAAATTGAAGACATTACTCAAATTATGAACTATGGTATTATGATGACTCCAGCATTAGTTGTAAATGGAAAAGTAGTTTTTAGTGGCAGAGTACCATCAAAAACTGAAATCAAAAATTTTATTGAAAATGCTACCCAAAATTAATGCATATATATTAAAAAGCTATTTGATTATTTATAATAATTTATATAACTAATAAATAGCTTTCAAAAGAAATTTAAATCAAATATTTTTTTGTTTTTTAATTTCGCTATTTAATGAAATATTAAAATATTTAACTTAAAATTTAAAATATAAACCTATGCAAAAATTAATAAATTTATTTATAGCAATCTTATTTAGTACAATGTTTTTTACTTTAAGTCAGGCACAAACAAAAACTTCAAATGAAAAAATTTTTATTTATTATTTCCATGCTACTAACCGCTGTCCTTCATGCCTTGCAGTTGAAAATGCCGCTAAAGAAATGTTGAACGAAAATTTTAAAAGCAAAATTGACAACGGAACTATAAAATTTGAGTCCTTTAACATAGATGATAAAGCTAATAAAGCACTTGTCGAAAAATATCAAATTGGTTTTTCCACTTTACTTATCATCAAAGCTGACGGAACTAAAACCGATTTCACTAACACTGCATTTCAATATGCAAAATCTAATCCCACAAAATACAAAGAGTTGCTAAAAGCAAAAATAATTGAAATGATGCAATGATTTATTGATGATATTAACTGTTGTTTTGCTAATATTTGATATTACAAAACTTTATGATACTTCGTTTGTAATAATTTCTGAAGAATGCAAAGCATATCAAAAAAAATAAGTTGGTTTGATGTTTTATTAATAGGAAATATTGTTATTTTCTTTTCATTTAATTATTGTAGAGTTGTATATCTGGTAAAATCAGTTCTAATGATAATTTCAAGTTCTTTGGGTTTACAATTGTCTTACTTTACAATAATTGTAACAATTATCTCTTTATCAATAATTGCCAATTTAATAGCTTACACAGTATTCAATACAGGAAATTTTTACAATATAATAAATCTAACTTTTCAAAAACTGTTAAATTTTACGGTTCATTTCTCTTAATTTAAGCAGGGCTAAATAATATTAATATTTTTATATTTAAAACTTTAATAATAAATGGGAAAAATAAAATTAATTTTTGTTACGGTTTTGGCATTAATGCTATATAATGCAGCTTTCGGACAAATTGATACAATTTTTAAACCTTATGGGAAGCCGATAATTCAGGTATTTGGGAATTTTGATTTCAATGCAACCAAATATACAGATAAAAAATACGGATTTTGGTTTGGTCGAGCACATTTTGGCTATGAATATCAGTTTAGTAAACAATTTTCAGGAAAAATAATTATTGATGCAGGAAGGCCTACAACCATAGGAACTATTTCGGTAAAAGACACATCTGGCAACAACTTACAGGTTGTTAATACTTCAAAAGACGGAGCATTTTATACTATGAACCTTAAATTTGCTTCAATTGAATGGAAACCTTCGGAAACTTTTAAAATTCAAGCAGGTGCTGTCTTACAAAATCATTATATGACACAAGAAAAATTTTGGGGATATCGCTATTTAGCCGAAACATTTCAAGACAGATATTATAAAATTCCAAGTGCCGATTTGGGTTTTATAACTTTTATTAAACCAATAGAAAAAATAAGCTTTGATTTTGCAATTACCAATGGCGAGGGTTTTCGTTTCGACCAAGATAATTACGGAGATGTTAAACTTGCAACAGGTATTGATTTTAATCTAATTAAAAATTTGCAAACGCGTATTTATTTCGATTTTACAAAATCAAAAAATCCTACAAAACCTGCAGATCAGCAGCTTTTTTCGGCTTTTGCAGGTTATAAATTAAAAGACAAAATTCGTTTAGGTGCAGAATACAATTACCGCAAAAATCACTTAAACATTCAAAACCAAGATTTATACGGATTTTCTGTTTATGGCAGTGTGCATTTCCTTAAAAAATATGAATATTTTGCACGATACGACAATCTTTTGTCAAACAAAAAAAACAATGAAACACAAGATTGGAATTACAATTCAGACGGACAAGCAATTATATCGGGAATACATTTCAATCCTGTAACAAATATAAATTTTTCGATAAATTATCAAGGTTTTATACCAAAAAATTCTGATTTAAACTTTCAACATCATATTTTATTAAGTTTTGAATATAAATTATAAAAAATTCATAAAATGAAAATATCTAAAAAACACGAAATGAAAATTGTTCTGGCAATAATGGTTCTTGTAATGACCATGATAGTAACAATAGTAGGAACATTAAAAAATTTGGGATTACACAACGATTTTATTATAAATTGGTTAAAATCGTGGTTGTTTTCATACATAATTGCTTTACCGGTTGTTATGTTAGTTATGCCTATTACAAAAAAATTAGTAAGCAAATTTGTTGAATAAAATGGGTAACAATCATCATATACACGCAACTAGTATTAAAAGAGTTAATAACGCGTTTAAGATTGGAATTGCCATAAATCTATTTTATGTAATTATTGAGTTTGGAGCCGGTTTTTATTATAATTCATTATCGCTAATTTCCGATGCAGGTCATAATTTAAGCGATGTAGCAGCTCTGGCAATGGCTTTGCTGGCATATCGATTATCAGAGGTAAAGGCTAATGACAGATTTACTTACGGTTATAGAAAATCAACAATATTAGTTTCGCTTATCAACTCAATAGTTTTGTTTATTTTAATTGGAGGAATATTACGCGAAAGCATTGTTAGAATAAACAATCCAATCGAAGTTCAAGGCTTTTCAATTTCAATAATTGCAAGCATAGGAATTGCAATCAATGCAGTTTCGGCTTTTTTATTTTTCAAGGATAAAGAAAGCGATTTGAATATCAAAGGAGCATATCTGCACCTTTTGGCCGATGCTGCTGTATCTTTAGGAGTAGTAATATCAGGAATATTTATTTCAATATTTCAAATTAATTGGCTCGATTTGATAATGAGTTTAATAATTGTAGTTGTAATTTTTTACTCCACATGGAGTTTATTCAAAGACAGTTTGTTTCTTACACTTGATGGAGTTCCAAAAGAACTGAAATTAGACAAAGTAATTTATGAAATAAAACAAATAAACGAAGTAATTGATGTTCATCATTTGCACGTTTGGGCTATAAGCACAACACAAAACGCAATGACTGCACATATTATTATTAAACAAGACAGTTTCAACCGTTTAGAAGAAATAAAAAATAATATCAAACAAAATTTAGAACACATTAATATACAACATGCTACACTCGAGTTTGAAACAGAAAATGAAAATTGTGTAAATTCAGAAAGAAAACAAAATATTATTATATAATTTACTTAAATCAAAAAAAATGGAAAATAAATTATGCAATTGCACATGTAACGATAAATCGGAAATGGTTGTTTTAGCTTGCTCGGGAGCTTGTGATTTAGGTGAAATAACCGACAAATTAGCCCGAAAATTAAGAGATAACAATATACGTAATATGAAATGCCTTGCAATGGTTGCAGCAAATAGCAAATCATTAATCGATAGTTTAAAAAAAGCAAATATTATGATTTTAGATGGCTGTTCTATTGATTGCGGAAAAAAAATAATGGAGAAAGCAGAAATTCAAAATTTTAATTATATTCGCTTAACCGATTATGGTTTAGTAAAAGGAAAAACTCTGGTAGTAGAAGAGACTATAAATAAAATTTTTGATGATATTAAAGAAGTTTGTTAAAACAATATTATAATCATTTGAAAAAATAATATTTGTAGAAACCAAATCTTTATTCGATTTGGTTTTTCTTTATATACAAAATATGAAAGATATTCGAAGAGTGCTTTTCATTAACGTTTATATTTGTATTTTGAATTGAATTCTCAAAAGTGCTTGCTTAACTTCGATGAGTAATAAGAAAAGTTAATTTCAAAAAAAAATTTCTTTATTCAAAATCAACCCAAAAATTCTTATTTTTAAGAAAAAATAAGTGAAACCCAAATTTTAATTAGTTCACTGCATTACTAACCAAATTAATCTTGATAACCTCGATTAAGAAAACCTTTGTCGATTAATTTAGGTTAAATTAATATTTAAAAGATGATTAAATATGATAAAGTTATTTGGATTTTTTATTGATTTTTTTAATTTTGATAAAAAAATGATAGTAAAAGGCAACATACTATTAAATATATAAATGGATTTTTAGTTTAATTAGTTTTAATGAAATATGCAAAATAAAATATTAATCTAAGTAAAAATGAAAACATAATATGAGCAAAGAATTAATCTTTAATGTTGGAAACATATTTAATATATCAACTGCAGAGGGAGCTTTAAAACTACACGGTGCAAAGCACTATTATATTGCACCTTATCAAAGAGGATATAAATGGGCTTCCAATCACCCAAACGATGCCGTTTGTATTTTCAATAAAAGCTTTGTTATTTAGTCAATTGAGTAGAAAAACTAAAACTGAAGACCAAAAAATTATTATCAGATTGGATAAAGTTATGATAAAAGCGTTTTATTTCAATTAAAATTTGAAGTTATAGTTTATTTATAGAATAAATAATAGAAACAAAAATAAAATAACAACAAATCAAATAAAATCAATTATGTCTTTAAATTATATTTTATATGGACCTCCTGGAACGGGAAAGACTTATAATAGCATTGACAAAGCAGTAGAAATTGCTACAGGTTCTTCATCAAATAACCATTCAGAAAACAAAAAAAAATTTGACGAATTACGAAAGCAAGGTCAAATTGAATTTGTAACCTTTCATCAAAATTATTCTTATGAAGACTTTGTTTTAGGGTTAAGGCCAGATTTAACAGAAAAATCGTTTTTAAAATTTGAAAGAAACTATGGTATATTTTATAGAATATGTAAAAAAGCTGAAGACAATTTTCTTAAATCTAAATCTACAATATCAATAAGAAGCTCTATTTCTTTCGAAGAAGTTTGGAATGAATTTTTAAAAGTTCTCCCTTTAAAAATGCCAGAATTCGGTAAATCCAAAATATATAGAGTGTATGATTACAATGAAGACAGATTATTTTTTGAAACTTCACAAGGCAAAAGAGAAAAATGGCAAAGAATAATTAAAGAAAAGATGAAAGGATATTTTGAGGGAAAATTTGAATATAGCGGTGGATATCATTTATATTACAATTTTTTAAAAGAAAAATTATATGAAATAAAAGAACATATTATTCAAGAAAATAAAATTCAAAATATAAAATCTCTAAACTATGTAATTGTAATAGACGAAATAAATCGTGCAAATATTTCAAAAGTATTTGGAGAAATCATTACATTACTTGAAGAAGATAAAAGGTTAGGAATGCCAAATGAATTAAAAATAACTTTACCAAACGGCGAAAAAGAATTTGGGGTTCCTCCAAATCTATATCTTATAGGTACAATGAACACAGCTGATAAATCTATAGCTCTTATTGACATTGCTTTGCGAAGAAGATTCGAGTTTATTGGGTATTATCCTAATTACACAGTATTACAACCTGAAGCCAGAGAGTTATTACAAAAGATAAATGAAGAAATTTATAAGTTAAAAAAAACTGCTGATTTCTTGATTGGACATGCCTATTTTATGAAAGAAGAATCGATTGAACTAACTTTGAGAAACAAAGTTATTCCACTACTAATGGAATATTTTTCAGGAAAAACTAATATAGTTTCAGATATTTTCAAAAACACAAAATGGAAAGTCGATTACGATACTAAAATATTTGATTGGAAAATTTCGAAGCAAGATGAAACAAATGTTATTTGAGTACGAAAAAGGTGTAAAGGTTGAAAATTCTGATGCATTGTTAGACTTGCTAAAATTAATTTGGCAGCAACATAATAATACAGACTTAAATGAAGAATTAGAAGAAAAGACCGTTAAAAATCACCAACCATTTTTAAAAATTTCAAGTAACGAAATAAAGGCTAATAATTATGTTGGGTTTATTCAAACAGAAAATGACCTAATTGAAATTTATCCAAAAGTATTTCGTAATTGTCCTGATAAAAATAAAAATGATATGATTCGCCATATTTTATTTTGGATGGACTACTGTCGTAAATGGAAATTTCCATTCAACCAATCAAACCTTGAGAGAATTTCTTTTGATGAATTTCCTGAATTGATAATTAACTTAATTGCAAATCAATTTTTGTATACTATTACAAATCAACCATTAACGATGTATCAATTTGTAGAAGAAGCAATGCAAATTCCGAAAGGGTCAGTGAATTTCAAACGTTATGTAGCAAATAGTATGGTAAAGGGAAATTTTCAAAATATTGAATGTGACTATGAACCTTTTTTATTTGATAATAAAATAAATCGTGCAATTAAGTTTTGCTCAAGACTTCTAATGAACAAAACAAAATTATCGGAAAACTTGCAAATACTTCAAGAAATTATTTTTATCTTAGATGATGTTGATGATATACCTTGTAACAGTTACGAAATAGAAAATATTAGACTCAATTCATTTTTTGAAGAATACAACAAAATTCTTGATAGTTGCAAATTAATTCTTAATCAGCAACTTTTTTCAAGTAATAGTTATGACTTTTCTCAATGGTGTTTGCTGTTGCCAATGGAGTATATTTTTGAAGATTTTGTTGTAGGTTTTATAGATAAAAATTTTTCTGATATATGGATGGTTGAATATCAAAAGTCAAATGAATATTTGTCGAGCAATCCGAAAGCTTTTAACATGAAACACGACATTTTTCTAACTTTTAAAAAAGACCGAAAAAGAAAATTGATAATTGACACTAAATACAAACTTCGTTCACCTAATTTCAAAAATGATGAAAAAAAGGGTATTCTACAATCTGATCTTTACCAAGTGACAAGCTATGCTTTTCGAAGAGGATGTAAGGAAATAATACTATTGTATCCAAATTTAAAAGAAAATATAAACGAACCTGACAATTTTGAAATTTATTCAGGTTTTAATAAAGAGGATAAGATTAGAGTAACTGCAATGGAAATTCCATTTTGGACAACAAAAAATTTTGATAAAATAATATTAGAAAATAAATTATATGATACATTAAAAAAATACCTGACAGTATATAAATGAAAAGTCAAACTTATCCACGTTATTCTATAAAGAAAAAAATTCATTCAAGGAATATTAAGTATTTTATTTTAAATAAAAACTTTTTCATCATTCAAAATCAACCCAAAAATTCTTATTTTTGAGAAAAAATAATTTTAAGAAGTTTTGAAACGGACTAAGGTTTGAGGCAAGTAAATAACATAGCCCTAACAGTAAACAATATTCCATAAATGAAGTATCATAACATAAGGGAAGAAGAACTAAAAAACAAAGTAGCTCAAGACTACTTTTGGCTATACGACTGCACCAAAATAATTGGTAATGTCGACTTTTGTGTTTGTATGCACCAAAGTCAGAAAGAACTTTTTGAACAAGAATCGCTGCTTTGGGCTGAAGCAAAAAAAGGTTCTTCTGACATTTACAAATCTATTGTTCAGCTTATACTTACAATCGGAAAGGCACGAACTTTCGATAAATTTCTGCCTCCTGCCCTATTAGGAGCATTCGATGGAGAAAAAATTGCTTTTATTCCGTATAACGACATTCACGAAGTATTTTACATTAACGATTTCAACTGGAATGTAACTCCCTCAAACTACGACACTAAAGAGTTTAAATTAATTCACGAAAAGGTAAAAAATGTAATCGACAGTAGAGCTTTACTATTTAATTTTATAACTGACGACAAAGAGCTTAAAAAATTTATAAAGAATAATTTTATCGAGGGCAAACTCGGTTTAACCAAAACCAAAATCGATAAAAATAATTTTATGGTTATTTACAACAAATGGTTGCAGACCGTAAAACCGAGTATAGCAGTAAATTGGGAAATTGCCAAAAAGAACGGAATTATCGATGGCGACTTTTATCTTGCCGATTTGCTTTCGCACGAAAACAACACACTTAAAGAAAAGCTGTTTGTATTGCTTAGAAATGACCATTATGAACTCGACAGAAAAATTGATGAAGCCGGAATGTTCAGCAGCAAACGTACCGACTTCAACGACAAGCAAATATCACATACACAGTTTTGGAACAAATACGACCGACCACCAAAAGAAGAATATTGGGATTATATAGTTGAACGCAGAGATTTGCTTGTTCCGCAAGACGTAAGAGAACGCAAAGGAAGTTTTTTTACTCCTCAAATTTGGGTCGAACTCTCACAAATGTACCTCACTGATGTTTTAGGCGAAAATTGGCAAGACGAGTATTATGTATGGGATTGTGCAGCCGGTACTGGGAACTTGCTTGCAGGTCTTACCAACAAATATAACATTTGGGCTTCTACTTTGGACAATCAAGACGTTGAAGTAATGCACGATCGTATTAACAACGGTGCAAACCTGCTTCACGACCATGTGTTTCAGTTTGATTTCTTAAACGACGATTTCAGTAAATTGCCCAAACCACTACAAGACATTATAAACAATCCCGAAAAAAGAAAAAAATTAGTTATTTATATAAATCCGCCTTATGCCGAGGCATCATCCTATGGTGAATATAGCATTCCTCAAGTTGCAAAAGGGACAAAAATATTTAACGACTATAAAAATATAGTAGGTGCGGAAGCATTGAATGAGCTATTTGCACAATTTTTAATTCGAATATGTAAAGAAATTCCTAATATTACAATTGGAGTATTCAGCACTCCAAAATATATTACTTCTGAAAAGTTTATTAAATTTAGAAGTGTTTTTCTTGCTAAGTATTGTAAGGGGTTCATATGCCCGGCTGATACATTTGATAATGTTAAAGGCAAATTTCCAATAGGTTTTTTAGTTTGGAGGTTAGATAGCAATAGTGAAATAAAAAAAGTTAAAACTGATATTTTTGATGTAGATAATAACAAAGCACTGCCAATAATTTCAGGGAAAAAGATATTTACTATTTCTAATAATAAAACAATTGCCGAATGGCGTTCATCATTTTACACAAATGCAGCAAATCCAATTGGTTACATGATAATTGTCGGACCTAGTATGCAAAGCAATAACAATACTTTTTTAACTAATAAACCTGCGGATAGTTATGTAAAAAAAGGAATGACTGCTAAAATTTCAAGCACAAATTTAATTGAAATGGCAATATATTTAGCAGTAAGACATTCAGTTGAAACAAATTGGATAAATAATAAGGATGTTTTACTATCCCCTTCAAAGCAAATATATCGTGATTTAGAGTTTCAAAACGATTGCTTAACGTTTTCTTTATTTGATAACACTATTGTCCGATAAAAAATTTAAGAGAAAGAAGACCCTGAGATCTTCTGTT
>CAZWKQ010000026.1:0-24012 GCA_964634005.1 uncultured Bacteroides sp. | reverse complement strand
CATTAAGATATTTTGTCTGTCTGTTGTCTTTTTCTAATATGCCACATAACGTTCCCGCGCTAGGCCTTCGTGGCAGTAATTCGTGGTCTGCGTTCTGTCACCCGTTACAAACTTGCAAGCGAGAGAGAACGAAATACCTTACAAACTCACTGCCATGAGGCTTAGCGCGTGTTGGCAACTGCCCTTTTATATTCATTTTTAATGTTTATGTCTGTGATGTAAATCCGGATAATGAGGATGTACATGCGTTATCGGTTCATGTTTATGTAAATGAGAATGTCCTTTATTTGTATCTAAGCTTTCATTCTCGTGAATATGGTAATGATGTCCGTCATTATGCTTATGATAATGAATGTGTTCAAGTGCATCATGTTGGTGTTCATGTTTATGAGTGATTAAATTTATCACAACAACGGCAAGTGTTAAAAGTGCAATCGAAATTATATGTGTCCAGTGAAAAGTATCCTTGAAAAATATATATGATAAAATCACACCCCATAAAGGTGCTGTCGAAAATAAGATTTGTCCTCTTGTTGCTCCAATATTCTGAGCAGAAGTAACATAAAGTACAATGCTTAATCCATAAGAAAACCCACCAACAATCAAAGCTCCCAAAATATTAGCATCAATCAAGAAAGGTTTGTCTGCTATTGAAATACCAATTATAAGATTAACTAATCCTGCCATTATCCCTTTCACAAACGTTACCGCTTGAGGAGTTGCACCGTCAGTTAAAGCTGTCAAGTGATTGTCTACGCCCCAACAAAAACAAGCGGCTGTTATCAATAAAGCAGAAGTCAATCCGCTAACACCTTCGCCAAATGATGTAATAACTCCAGCACAAACTGTCAAAGTTACACCAATCCAAGTCAATTTATCAAGGCTATCCTTAAATATCAAAACACCTAAAATTGCGGTTGCAACAAGTTCCATATTTAACCAAATTGAAACTGATGCTGCATCAGCGGCACGTAACCCAATTAATAGTAATAATGGTCCCAATAATCCACCAAACAAGATTATTCCAAGTGTCCGAATTAAATTATTTTTATTGAAAAGTAATCTAATCTGGCTACCTGTTTTCATTATTGCTGGAATCATAGCTATCCCAGCTCCAATGTATAGTAATCCAGCTAATTGAAAAGAGTTTAAATTTGTCAATAATAACTTACTAAATGGAGTTGCAATCCCAAATAGTAATCCTGATAGTAACCCTGCTATTATTGCTATTTTTTTCATTTATCTATCAATCTATATTCTTGCAATGTGGTTTCTTAGGGTTGTTGCCAACTTGTTTCTCGCTCCACCTTTGTTGCGAGCTATTCATTGTTTTTGGGGAGACTGCTGTATATTTTATCATTATATCTACAAATCAAAATCGTCTATTGGATTTTTAATATTATGCAAACTTTTCATACTTACCCATGTATATATCTCCGTCGTTTTGCTACTCTTATGCCCCAATAAAGTTTGAATATACCTCAAATCTACTCCCGATTCCAATAAATGTGTAGCATAACTATGCCTCAAACAATGAAGCGTAAAGTTACTATTTTTTAAAACATCTCCAAAATATTTATGAAATATTTTTTCGAGACTTGTTTCACTATATGGCTCTCCTTTGCTTTGCCCTTCAATTAGAAATATTTCGGGTTTATACACAAAATAATATTTCTTAATTTGTTCGAGCAATTTATCGCTTAACGGCAATACCCTGTCTTTTTGTCCTTTACCGTTAAAAATTGTAACACATTTTCGTTTTGAATTTATATGTTCCAATTTCAAATTTATTAGTTCAGACCGCCTTAACCCCAATGCATAAATCATGGTTAATGCCATTTTATGTTTCTGATTTTTAATTCTTTTCAGCATCAGCATAATATCATGCTTTGCAATAACTTTTGGCAATTTCTTAGCCCTGCGCGGTCTTTCTATTTCTTCAATATCAATACTATGGTTATAAATTTTTTTATAAAACAATTTGATTGCATTTACAAACTGGTTTTGATACGAAAACGATAATTTTTTTCTTACTATATAATTGATATTAAAGTCAATAATATCTTTATTAACTATCTCATCAGGCTTTTTTTTATTGAAATATCTGAAAAAAATACATAATGCTTCCGAATAACTGCTTATTGTACTTTCGCTATATCGCTTCTGCTCCATCCAGTTTTTATAGTCTAATATTTCTTTTTTTACATTTTCATCAAGTTCGGGCAACTCATCGATATTTTGCCTGATTTTCAAATCATTAGTCGGCTTATTATTTATTTCAAGTTTTTGTTCAATTTTCGAAATCCTTTCTCCAAAATAATTTTTCAACAATTCAAGATTATTACCATAATTTGGTATTATCCAACAAAGTGCATTTTTATCCCATCTAACATATTTAAATGTACGAATAAATTCTGTATCCGATTCATTTTTAGGAATTTTTAAAAAAATACGCTTTAAGGTACATCTTATTATAATTTCTTTTTCGCTCTTTACTTGTGATGATATTTTTGTGTCAATTTCCGAATTTTTCTCGAATATAGAATTCGAATCAATTGCTTCTCCGAATTTATATTCATTACCGGCAATTTCGGGAAACTGAATTGATAATTGCTTATAAGCCTCTTTTGTATAGGGAATATGCCAAAATTTAAGTGTTTTACTCCAAATGGCATTGTCAATTTTCTTTATCTTATTTATATATTCCCGATTATATGGAAATTCAATTTTTATCCGTGGTTCTCCTTTATAATAAATTCTGCTTAGTTTCATAAAATATCTATTTCATATTAAACTAATTATGGGGAAATTAGAGTAATATAAGTCGCCTATTTACAAAGCTTCGCCCCGTCAGTTACATCCGACATTTAAAGACTGGGCAGCATCTTTAAAAATAGAAACAACGTTGTTATTTTTATCTCCAAAGACTATTTGATGCTAAATTATATTTTTTTTTAAATTTATACAAATCATACATTTATTTTCTTTAATATTTAACAGTAATTTTTTTAACATAATGTCAAATGGTATTATAATAATCTTAAAATCAGGCAAGTAAAGCCTAAATCCCTATGAGTTAGGTATCAGAATGTGTAAATTCGTAGTAAAAAAATCCGATTAAAAATTTGTGTTTATAACAGATTGAGCCTGTATGAATCTTGCTTTATAAACACAAACAACATAATGGTAAATGCCCAAAGCGAAGAGCCTCCATAACTGAAAAATGGTAAAGGAATACCAATAACGGGCAATATGCCTATAGCCATCCCTATATTTATAAAAATATGAATAAATAAAATTGATGCTATTGAATATCCGTAAATTCTGCTAAAAACAGAACGTTGTCTCTCGGCTAAAAATATAATTCTAATCAAAAGACCCATAAACAAAGCTATAACCGTAAAACTACCAACAAAACCCCACTCTTCTCCTACAGTGCAAAAAATAAAATCGGTACTTTGCTCGGGAACAAAATTGAATTTTGTTTGTGTTCCTTGCAGAAATCCCTTACCCCAAAAACCTCCCGAACCAATTGCAATTTTCGATTGATTTACATTATACCCTGCACCTTTTAAGTCCATCTCTTTACCCAACAATACGTTTATTCTTGTTTTCTGATGCTCGCCAAGAACTTTTTCGAATACAAAATCAACTGTAAAAATAAAGCCGACTATAATAGCTGCAGACACAACAGACGTCAATATAGCTTTACGGTTTTTTCGATAAAGAAAAATAAATAAGATTAAAAGCCCGACAATAATACCGGAAAGTATATATTTATTTATTATAAGCGATAAAATAAATAATACCGCTATTATTAATCCAAATATAAGAATATTTCCCGAAAGCCCTTCTCTGTACAATGGTAAAATAAAAGCAGCAAAGACAAGAGCAGAACCTGTATCGTTTTGTAAAAGTATGAGTACGGCCGGAAATAAAATAATTAACGATGAAATAAATTTTGTTTTAATATCCTTAATATGAATATCAGTAGCACTAAGATACTTTGCTATTGCTAAAGCTACGGCAAATTTGGCAAACTCGGCAGGCTGAAGGCTGAACCCTCCTATTTCGAACCATGACTTTGAACCTGCTGTGGTTTTGCCCGTAGCAAGAACACCAAAAAGCATGATTATAAAAACAAAATAAATACCATAGGCAAACTGGGAGAAAAATTTCGAGTCTAAGGCCAAAATAAATATTCCTATTACCAAGGCTGAGATAATAAAAATCATTTGCCTACCGTAACTTTGGCTCAGATCGAATATGCTTTTATGGTTCTCGTCGTAAACGGCGGCATAAATATTTATCCACCCCATCAAAACAACTACCAGATAAATAATTATTGTTATCCAATCAATGTTAGCTAATATGTTCTTTTGTTCTCTCAACGTAAATTCATTAAGTTAGCATTAAGTATTCTTTCTTCAACTTGTGTTCTTTTTATTCTTTTTGTTAAATATTTTTCAATAATAAGACTTGCTATAGGAGCCGCCCAAACTCCGCCAAAACCGGCATTTTCGACATAAACGGCTATGGCAATCTTAGGATTATTCATAGGAGCAAACGCTATAAAAACCGAATGATCTTCTCCATGAGGGTTTTGTGCAGTTCCTGTTTTACCGCAAACAACAATACTGTCAAGCCTTGCTGACGAAGCAGTCCCACCGGGTTCATGCACTACTTCGTACATTGCTTCTGCAACCAGATTAAAGTATTTATCGCTTACTTTGGTAATATGTTTCTTCTTGAATTCGGGATTTATATCAGTATTTTTACCTATAGCCTTTACAAAATGTGGAGTATAGTAAAAACCTCTGTTTGCAAATATTGCAGCGATATTCGCCATTTGCAACGGAATAATACCAACCTCGCCCTGCCCTATGCTTAGTGAGTAAATAGTACTGAAAGCCCAGCTGTGTTTACCATATCTTTTATCGTAAAATCTCGAATCGGGAATAAACCCTTTTTTCACATTAGGGATATCAATACCCAGTCTTTGACCTAATCCAAAACTGGTAACTTTTTCATTCCATAAATTTAGCCCGAGTTCACTATCAATAAATCTGTTTTTCGACAATCCATGTTGTATGATTCTTCTGAATACTTGATAAAAATAAGGATTGCAAGACATTTTTATAGCACTTTTTACATTCGTTGCATTAGGATGATTATGACATCCAACAAGAGATTTATCGCAAGGAAATCCGGTGTTTTCGGTTATAACGCCCTCATCAAGAGCTATCAATGCTTGAACGATTTTGAAAATTGAACCGGGAGGATAAAGAGCCATCAATGCACGATCGAAAAGAGGTTTAGTAGGGTCTTTAAGCAAAATATTATAATTTTGACTTCTTACTCTACCAACAAGCAAATTAGGGTCATAAGACGGACTTGAAACCATGGCCAGAATTTCGCCTGTAGAAGGCTCTATGGCAACAATACTTCCTCTTTTGTTTTTCATTAGTTTTTCGCCATATTCCTGCAAATCGGCATCAATGGTAGTATATAGAGGTTCGCCTGCTATGGCTGCAGTATCGTACGCTCCGTTCTGAAAACTTCCCTTCTCGCGGTTAAACACATCAACCATTATTATTTTCGACCCTTTCTTCCCTCTAAGCACTTCCTCATAATATTTCTCTAAACCGCTCATTCCGATATAATCGCCGGGTTTATAATAATTATCGGTTTCGGTAATATACGGGCTTACTTCACCAATATAACCTAATGTATGAGCTGCAATTGGTAAAGGATACTTGCGTAAAGTTCTCGACTGAACGTAAAAACCCCTGTATTTAAACAATTTCTCCTGCAAATAACCATAATTTTCTTTTGATATCTGTTTCTCGAAAACAGAAGGAGCATAAGGAGAATATTCACGAGCCTTTTGAAGCTTATTTATCAATTCTTCTTTAGTAATACCTATAAGTTTACACAATTCCAAAGTATCGAAAGGTTTTACCTGACGTGGTATTACCATCAAATCATATACAGCCTCATTATAAACCAACAGTTTTTGATTCCTGTCGTAAATCAAACCCCTTGCAGGGTATTGAGTCATAAATCGAAGTGCATTACGGTTTGCGGAAACTATATAGCTGTCGTCAATTACCTGCAAATAAAACAAGCGGAAAATAAATATCAAACCTACCGTTAAAAAAATGCCAATAATAACAAACTTCCTGTCGTTGTAGGTTCTTTTCATTAATTAACTATACTGAAAAATTTTTAGCAAATTTAAAAAAATTACCTTCTTCTGCCCGATGAACTTTTTGAAAAGTTTTTGCCTTTTCTTTCTTTATTATCGAAATTTCTGCGGTTTTGTTTATCCTTACGTTTTTTTGAGTGAAAATTATTATCAAAATCAGCATTCTTATCGCTTTTTTCCTTTTTCTTCGGACTCGACTGCTCTAAAACTACATTACGTCCTTCATACTTAACTTTTCTGAATGCAGCTAAAAGTAATTCAACATAATTTGAATCAGTTTCAAAAAACGAAAAAGTCTTCATTATGTCAATCTTACCGATTCTAATGTCCCTTATATGAGTTACATCATTAATAAGCCCTATTAAATCAGAAGGTTGCAAACCGTCGAGCTTACCAATATTTATAAATAAACGGGTAAAGTTACCGCTGTTTTTATCTTTTTTTTCGGTTTTACTTTCAACAACGTTTAAATCTTCGGTATCTCTGTAGTAGTCGAGAAATCTGTTAAATTCCAAAGAAACAAAACGTTTTATAAGTTCTTCTTTCGAAATATTTTCTAGTTTTTTATAAACAAGAGGCAAAAATTCAGATATTTCGCTTTCGTTCACTTCTACTTTTTCCATTTTCTCAATCAGATGAAAAAGTTGTTTTTCACATACTTCTTTACCATTAGGAATTTTGGCAAATTTGAAAGTTTTACCTATTTGTTTTTCAATTTCCTTAATTTTATGTTTTTCTTTCAAATGGATAATTGCAATAGAAATCCCCGATTTGTCAGCCCTTCCGGTTCTTCCGCTTCTGTGAGTATATTGCTCTGTTTCATCAGGCAAATTGTAATTTATTACGTGAGTTAAATCATCAACGTCGAGTCCGCGAGCTGCTACATCGGTAGCTACTAAAAGCTGTAAGTTTTTCAATCTGAATTTGTTCATTACATTATCGCGTTGCAGTTGCGATAAATCGCCATGTAATGCATCGGCATTGTATCCGTCTTTGATAAGCCAATCAGCCACTTCCTGAGTTTCTTTCCGGGTTCTGCAAAAAATTATCGCATATATATCGGGATAGTAATCTACTATTCTTTTTAAAACCAAATATCTTTGTTTTGCATGCGAAAGATAACAATAGTGTTTTATATTTTCCGAACCTGAATTTCTCTCGCCAATTGTTATCTCAACGGGGTTTTTCATGTAACCTCTTGCAATTTTCTCAACCTGAACGGGCATAGTGGCCGAGAAAAGCAATGTATTTTTTTCGGCAGGAGTATGTTTCAATATATCATTCAACTCTTCCTGAAAACCCATATCAAGCATTTCATCAGCTTCATCGAGTACTAAATACCTTATTGATTTTAAATCAATTTTACCTCTTTTCATTAAATCGAGCATACGACCCGGTGTAGCAACAATAATATTTACACCTCTTTCGAGTTGCTTAATTTGTGTATCGATATTAGCACCGCCATATACAGGCACCACATTAAGGTTTGAAAGATATTTTGAATATTCTTTTAAATCGCCGGCAATTTGCATGCACAATTCTCTGGTTGGGCATAATATCAAAGCCTCAGGGTTATGTTTGTTTATATTTATCTTCTGAATTATCGGCAGTCCGAATGCAGCAGTTTTTCCTGTACCGGTTTGTGCTAATGCCACCAAATCAGTATCTCGTTCCAAAAGAACAGGGATTACCGCCTCTTGTACCGGCATAGCTCTTTCGAAGCCCATATCCTCTATTGCTCTTATTATCTGTGGGTTTACTCCCAACTCCTTAAATGTCTTCATTTTTTATTGTTGATATTTTTTATATGTAATTATTATTGCGTCGATGAAATGAATAATAAATATTTAGGAAATCTTTAAAAATCAGTTTTTAAAAGTTTGAAATTATTTGTTTTATCCAAAATGCAAAATTAGTGTAATTATTTAACTTATTTAAAAATAATTTACTTTGTACTGTTATCGTTAATTTTCCTCAACAGGTATAAATCATTTTTGGTTTTTTATAACAAAAAAAAGTACTTTTACGAAAAAAAATCCGATGGGGAATAAATGTAAATTTTCAGTATTGCTTCTGCTGATATTTTTCTCGACATTTACTTATGCTAATTTCGATTTCAACGATAATTGTCGGAAAGCACATTATCTATTGCTTTCGCTAAAATTTGAAGAGGCTCAAAATTATATAAATACCGAAAAAAAAGTCAGACCATCAAATAAAATACCTTACTATCTCGAGAGTTACAGAGATTTCCTAAAAATTATTACAAATCAGGATAAAAAAGAATTCATACAGCTTATCGATAAAAGAAGCTATTATATTGATATTATCGAGAGCGATAACAGCGATTCGCCATACTATAGGTACTGTCTGGCAGATGTTTATTTTCAATGGGCAGTTGCGCGTTTGGTGTTTGTAAAAGATATAATGAATTTTACTGAAGGGTTCAAAGCCGCATTGGAACTAAAAAAATCGTATTCAATTATCGAAAAAAACTACGAAAAATACCCCGAATTTTATCCAAATCTAAAGCTGCTTGGCTTAATGCATGCAATGCAGGAAACTATTCCCGAAAACTACAGAAAAATTGTACAGTCAATTTCATTTTCAGGCAGCTACGAAAAGGGAATAAAAGAACTGAGCCTTTTGTTGGAGAAATCAATTAATGACAAAAACATCGATTTTATATATCCCGAAGCTTTATTTATAATTACTTTTATCGAAATAAATCTTCAAACCGATAAACAAAAAGTAAATTATCTGAAAAAATATTTCGACAACAACAAACTTTTCCCCGAAAAAAATGAAAATGTAGTACTAATCTACTGCAAAGCAAGATATTTAATTTTTACCGGACAAACCGATAATGCCATACAATTATTAGAAAATTATACAAAGGAAAACAAAGGTGCTTATCTTGCCTTTTTGGATTATCTTCTCGGAAAAATAAAACTTCAACGTTTGGACAAAGATGCAATTATGCCGTTCTACAATTATCTTCTGAAATATAAAGGGTTACATTATATTAAATCAACATATCAATTAATTTCATGGTACTATTTGATAAACAACAATTATGATAAATTTATTGAAAATCAAAATAATATTTTAAAATACGGGATAACTTTATCGGAAACCGATAAGCAAGCCGAACGAGAAGCCAAAAAGAACGAACATCCTAATATACAACTCCTTAAAGCACGTTTACTTTTCGATGGAGGATACTATTCAAAAGCTGTTGACGAAATTGAAAATAAAAGCAATAAATTAAATCTTAGAAATGCAAAAGACAGCCTCGAGTATATTTATCGACTGGCAAGAATATACCACGAATGGGGTAAAATTGATTTCGCTATACCTTATTACGAGAAGGTTATAAAAAACGGAGAAGATAAACCATGGTATTACGCGGCAAATTCAGCCCTATTACTGGGCGTTATCTATGAAAAGCAAAATAAAAATAATATTGCAAGACTATATTATCAAAAATGTTTACTAATCGAACCACAGGAATACAAAGGAAGTATACATGCCAAAGCAAAATCGGGCTTAAAGCGACTATAAGTGTACAAAAGAGATACTAATGACATGTTTTACTTAAAGATAGCTTTTTCTTTGTATTTTTACTTAATATTTACTTAACATTAAATTAATCCTTGCTTAATCAAATCTTAACCCACCCTGTTTACCTTTGCAATATCAAAAAAAATCAAAAATGAAAAAAGTAATATTTTTTGTAATTGTAATTACGGCATTTGTTTTCGCACAAGCAGGAACACCGTTAAAAGGCGAGTTGGAAAGTACAAACAAAGCAGTATTAAAAGGTAAAGTTATAGATAAAAAAACCGGTGAAGCACTTGTTGGTGCGGTTATAAAACTAAAAAATACCGATATTAAAGTTTATACAGATTTAGAAGGAAATTTTGAAATAAAAAACTTGAAAGATGGCGAATATAGCTTAATAGTTTCTTACATATCTTATATCGACAGCCTTATAGAAAATGCTTCGGTAAATAACAAAAATAATAATACATTAGAAATAGAATTACTCGAGAATAAATAAAAATCACAATAATTTTATAACTTTAACCGTATAAATATTATACAAATCATATTTATACGGTTTTTTTTTTGTAAATTTGCATAAAAACTTGACTTAGAAAATGAAACTCGGCAAATAAATATCCACCTGTGTGTGAATATTTATTTGGTGATAAGCTATCTGACAATTAAATAATTAAAAATATAAACAGATGAAAAAGATTTCGTTACTAATTTTAATTTTTATACTTGGTTCAATTGCTGTTTATAGTCAACAACAGTTAGTTAACAAAGATGGAGTTTGTTACAAGGATAATAAATTATATACAGGCAATCACAAAGAATATTACGAAAACGGAAATTTATCGATGGAGCTATCCATAAAAAACGGATTGAATGACGGTATTTCCTACTATTATTACGATAACGGCACGAAAAAAGAGCAACAATCATATAAAAAGGGGAATAAAGACGGGATATGGATTAGTTGGAATGAGAAAGGAACAAAAGTAGCCGAAGCTCAATATTTGGACGGGAAAAAACATGGAATATGGTATATTTGGGATGAAAATGGCACTCTGATAAGAGAAATGCAATATAAAAACGGAGAGAAAACCGGAACATGGAAAATGTGGGACAGTAACGGAAATCTAATTCAAGAAAAAAAATACTGACACCTAATATATCGTTTATAATAAACGAATTCAGTCACATTTAAAAAACTTTTGGTAAATAATTAGAAAAAGACTAATTTTGCCGCATAAACGGTATCGTGGCCGAGGGGTTAGGCACCGGTCTGCAAAACCGTATACAGCGGTTCGAATCCGCTCGATACCTCAAAAAAGAGCAATGTTTTTATATTGCTCTTTTTTTTAAAAAACCGAACAAGAAAATCATGCTCCCAAAAGCACTAACTAAAGCCGCAACAATAATTCCCCAGTAATAACTGTTATTTATATCGTATAATATTCCACCGGTCAATGGGCCAAAAATTCCTGCAAAAGCATAACCTAAAAAAACATAAGGATAAATTGCCGAAAGCCTATCAATACCGAATTTATGAGAAGTTTCTTTTGCAAATAATACGAAATTTGCTCCAAAACCAAAACCTATTCCTGCTGAAATATATATAAATTGTGAAGATTCTAAATTCGAATTACTTATAAGCAGAATGAAAACTGACTGAAACAAAAGTGAAAGAAAAATTGTAAAATCACCATCAAAAAAATCACTTAAAAAACCCCACACAAGCCTACCTGTAAAATTACTTAAGGCAAAAACAGAAACTGCAATTGCAAGATGATGATTACTAATGTTATATTCAAAACCTATAGGCTTAAGGCTGCCAATTACCAATAAACCGGCAAATGTTCCTAAAAAAATTCCTAATACTAATTTATAAAAGCTGTTATTTTTTAAAAAACTAATTATTTCGATTTTCTCAGGAATTATATTATTTTTTTGCGGATAATAAATAAACAACGAGAAAGTAAAAATTATCAAACCATAAATTATTCCTATTAGAATAAAAATTTTCAAAACATTATTTCCTTGATTTAGAAGAATTTCGGTAAAAGAAGAAAGTATAACTGCCGCCAATCCGAAACCGGCAGCGATGACACCTGTAATTAACCCTTTTTTTTGAGGAAACCATTTAACAGGCACCGTTATTGAAGTTAAATATCCAAATCCTGTTCCTATTCCCGCCAATACACCTATTCCGAATAAAACTACATAAAAATTTCCCCCCGAAACTCCCGATAATATATAACCTGAGCTAAAAAACAATGCCGATAAAATTCCATAAATTCTAACGTTGTTTTTTTGGGCTTTTTTACCTGCAAATATCATTGTTACAGGAAATACCGCTATTAAAGTCCCGAAAACCAATTGTGTTTGAGTAGACGACCAGTTATACTTTAACATTAGTTCGGTTGAGAAAATACTCCAAGCATATACACCTCCTAATGATAACATTACAAAAAAAGAAGAAAAAAGCGTTAAGTATTTTTTCATTCTTTGATTAAATAGAGTGTATAAATTTTAATTAGTTTTTCTGATTTTATTTGATTTTTCGATAACTTGCCGATTTAGATTTTTCTTGTATAAAATAATTTTTTCAAGAATGCTTGAATCGGAAGTTGATAGTATTTGAGCAGCAAGTATTCCGGCATTCTTGGCACAGTTTAGAGCAACAGTTGCAACAGGAACGCCAGCAGGCATTTGAAGTATTGATAAAACCGAATCCCATCCATCGATAGAATTAGATGATTTAACAGGTACCCCAATAACTGGTAGTGGAGAAATAGCAGCTACCATTCCCGGCAAATGAGCAGCACCTCCTGCACCGGCAATAATAACTTTTATGCCTCTATTGTGAGCTTCTGACGCAAATTGAAACATCTTATCGGGTGTTCGGTGTGCTGAAACAATGTCGATTTCATATCCAATTTCAAAACCATCAAGCATTTCAGCAGCTTGTTTCATTACTTCCATATCCGAATCCGAACCCATAATTATACTTACTAACTTTTGTTCCATGACCTGACTTTTATTATTTTTTTTACTTTTTCTGATATTGATAATGCTTCATTTACGCTTTTAGCAACAATTGTAATATGTCCCATCTTTCGGCTGGGCTTGGTTATTTTCTTTCCGTATAAATGAATTTTTACGCCATCTATTGCCATACATTCTGTTAAACCTTCATAATATACAGGGCCTTCGTATCCTTTTTCTCCGAGAATATTTATCATTACTGAAGGCAGCTTTATCTGTGTACTGCCTAAAGGCAAATTTAATATTGCACGTAAATGCTGTTCAAACTGCGAAGTTATAATACTTTCGATAGTATGATGACCACTATTGTGCGGACGCGGTGCGACTTCATTAACCAAAATACTTCCTTCAGCAGAAATAAAAAATTCAACAGCTAATAAACCGCAAATTTTAAACGAATTAGCGAGTTTTTCGGCAATAAATTTCATCTCTTCCGATTGATTTTCAGTAATATTTGCAGGGCAGAATAACTTTTCAACAAGATTGGCTTCTGAATCAAAAACCATTTCGACAGGCGGAAAACATTTAGTTTCGCCATTTTTGTTTCTGGCTACTATTACTGCAATTTCTTTCTGAATATCAATTTTTTGCTCAACTATACAAGGAGCATCCATAAGTTTTGCCAGATCATTTTCACTATCCAAAACCGAAACTCCCCTGCCATCGTACCCTCCTTTCCTGAGTTTTTGAACAAAAGGAAATTTTAACTTTTTGGAATTAATATCGTTAATTATCTCATTCTTGTTTTGGTAATGCTTGTAGGGTGAAGTAGGAATATTGTTTTCGGAATAAAAATCTTTTTGCAAACCTTTATCCTGAATCAACTGTAAAATTTCGGGATCGGGAACAATTCTCAATCCTTCTTCTTTTAGTTTAAGTAGTGCGTCAATATTTATATTTTCGAGTTCGTATGTTAATATATCTACTTTTTTACCAAAGTTGTAAACATCATCGTAATTTACCTGACTGCCTCTAATTAAAACAGATGCAACTCCGCTTGCAGGACAATTTTCTTCCATATCAAGTACGTAAGTTGATATATCCCATTTGCTCGCTTCCTGAATAAGCATCTTTCCAAGTTGCCCTCCTGCAATTATCCCCAATTTTAAATCCGAAGTAACAAGTTTATCCATTAATAATTTATTTTACAAGTGCTAATTATTTGTTTTAATGTGTTTTAATTATATTAAAAATAATTTACAATAATAGTGATTTTTCATTAAAAATTTAAAGACGAAATAAAAAACCTGTCGTAATAAATACTGCGACAGGTAAACAAGTGTATTAAATAAAGAGAGATTTATTTTACTACATTTCTGGCTCTTGAAACAGAATATGCAGTAAAATATCCTATAGCACCGTTGCTAATATTGCCTTTTACATTTGCAGGAGGTCCGCTGAAAAGTGGAGTTTGAGGCCGAACCGTTTCCCTTAACTGCATCATAAATTTATAGAAACTCTTATCTATTCTCCATACTTCAAGCATAACACTGTCTCCAATGTTAGCTTTTTCGCCTAACCTGCGGTCTCTTAAATATCCTACACCTATTCCATTTGTATAGTTGCCGTTATATAGCTTATCGTCAACTACCAATGGCTCGGATATAGTGTCGGTTATCAACACATTATTTTTGTAGATATTAAACAAATAATAATCTTCGGTTGGAGGATCTAACACATAACATTGAATTTCCCAAATTTCATAATCATCATAATATCTCGTTCCTATTGAGTCGACCTGATTTATTGGATAAATTGTCGACTTTGAAGTATATTCTTCTTTATTTCCGTCATTATCTATATCAACGTTTTTTATCAACAACTCATAGGTTTTACCCACTTTACCATAAGTGTTGGGTGGAGTTTCATAAATCCCGGGTTTTGAAAGATTCTCCGTTAAAGTAATTATCTGACTTCCGTCGCTTATAGTTACTAATGCCCCGCTAACAGGTAAAGGAGCACTGTTTGAAAAATAACCCGAGGTTTTTGTAAGTTTTACAATATGAACAGTAGTATCAGTTGACAATTTTGCTTCAACAACAAGGCGAGTATAAGTATCTTCAAGTTTAATATCCATTTTTTCGGTACAACTGAATATTATAAAAGTCAATGAAATAAGGCTTATGATTTTAAATATCTTTTTCATCTGTATTTTTTTTAATTATTTAATTGTCAAATAGATTGTCGCCAAATAGACATCCTCTTGTGTATGAATATTTTCTAATGGCTAGTTTCATTTTATGTTTTTTTAAAATTTGAAATTATAAGTTATTGCCGGGATGAAACTGAAAAGATAAGTTTTTTCGGCATAAGTTATTTGAGGATTGTTTTCATCCTGAACAAAGTTTATTGTCCATGCGTTTTTTCTTGCATAAGCGTTGTAAACTGCAAAATTCCATTCATGCGACCAGCGTTTGTTTGGTTTAACTTTCCCCTTAACGGTAAGTGATAAATCTAAACGGTGATAATCGGGCATACGATAAGCATTTCTATCTGAATAAATTGGAATAATTTTTCCGCCGATTTCGGCTCTGCCCGTCGGAAAAGTAACCGGAGCGCCTGTATAATAAACCCAATTAGCTGACAATGTTGTTCTTTTGTTTATTTCGTAATTACAAACTACAGAAATATTATGAGGCCTGTCGTAGTATGCCAGATAAGTTTTTCCGTTGTTAATATCAGGAAAATCTCTTTCGGTACGTGATAATGTATAACTAATCCATCCATTTACGGTGCCTTCGGGAATTTTTAATAAAACTTCCATCCCTTTTGAGTTTGATTTTCCGAATCTTAATTCTCCTTCGAGTTTTTCATTTAACAACAATTCTGCATGATCTTTAAAGTCAATGGAATTTGTCATTGTTTTATAATAAAATTCAATAGAGGTTTCCAAATAATTACCAAAGAAATTTCTGAAATATCCGAAAGCAATTTGGTCGGAACGTTGCGGTTTTACATTAGGCGTAGATGGAAACCACACATCTAAAGGAGTTCCTGCTGTTGAATTTTGTGCTAACTGGTTATATTGAAAGGTTCTTGAATAACTTGCTTTTACCGATGACAACTCATTTATTTTATAACTTATTCCTAATCGCGGTTCAAGTCCTGAATAAGTATTATAAAATTCACCTTTGTTATAAACAACCGAATCAATCGATTCAAAATTACTATCATAACGGTAAATTGTTGCTTTACCTATGTTATTAAACATCGAAAACCTAAGCCCGTACTTCAAAGTAAGATTATCATTTACTTTTTGATCGTTTCCTACATAAATTCCGTTTTCGAGAGCATAATGCGAAGGGACTGTAAACTCGTTGAAAAATGATTGTGTTCCGGTTCCTTTGGCACTTCCGGGATCAAAAATATGATATATAATGCTAATACCGAATCTTATAGTGTTATTAGGATTTGAATATAGTGTAAAGTCGGCTTTTGCACCATAGTCTCTCATTCTCGAATTCCAGTCGAACGAATAAGCCTCACCTTCGGGTGTTCCCAAATAATAATCGTATTTGCTATAAACAAACATAAAATTTGAAAACAATTTTTTCGAGAATAAATGATTCCATCTTGCCGTAAGTGTTTGATTGCCTGATGTGAGCTTTGAAAAATAATTCTTAAATACGTCTCTTCCAAAATATCCTGAAAGGTAAACACGATTATTTTCATCTATCTGATGACTAAGTTTAGCATTGAAATCGTAGAAATATAAAGTATTGTTTCTTACTTTTTTATCGCTCGAGAGGGGTAAAAACAAGTCGAAATAGGTTCTTCTGCCCGATAAAAGCAATGAAGTTCTGTCTTTGTCAAGCGGAGTTTCTAATGTAAGGCGGCTCGAAATATTACCAATACCACCTGTTGCGGAAAATTGCTTGAGATTACCGTCGTTCATTCGAACGTCAAGCACCGAAGATAATCTTCCTCCATAATTCATAGGAATATCACCCTTATAAATCTTCACATCTTTAATGGCATCGTTATTGAAAACCGAAAAAAATCCGAGTAGATGGGAAGCATTATAAACAGTAGCTTCATCAAGCAGAATTAAGTTTTGATCAGGGCTGCCGCCTCTAACACTGAAACCCGAAGCTCCTTCGCTTGTAGTTTGTACTCCCGGCAATAACAACATAGCCTTTATTATATCAACTTCGCCCATAAAAGCCGGAATTTGCTTTATTGTTTTAGATGACATTCTTATTACGCTCATTTCGTTTTTTGTAACATTTTCGTTACTCCTTTTTTCGGTAATTTCGACTTCTTTAAGCAATTGCTGCTGAGGGTTGAGTTCGAGATTTACTGTCATATTTTCTTTTAACAATATTTTTTTTTCTACCGACTCATAACCTATGTATGAATATACTAAAGTGTAAGAACCCGGAGCAATACTCAACGAATAAAAACCATAAACATTTGTAACAGTACCGGTTTTCAACTCCTTGATATATACTGTAGCCCCGATAAGTTGTTCTCCTGTTTTGGCATCTTTAATATTGCCGCTTATTATCGGTTTTTTTTCTGCCACACCTGTTGGCGTTTCGGCCTTTGCATTGATTAATCCTGTAAAAAATATCAGTATTATTAAGATTAGTTTCATATGTTTATTCTTCTTTAATTATTTAATTATCAAATAGCTTGTCACCAAATAAACATCCACCTGTTTGTGAATATTTTCTCATGGCTAGTTTCATTTTTTCAAATATTATTAAATTTTATTAATTAACTATCTTCCAAACCCGCCAAACAATAATCCTATAGTTAATTGCGGACTGTTAAAGTCTGATGAGTCATAGTATTTTTGTGTAATTCCGTCAGCATTTACATAAGTTTTATCTATACCGCTTACAAAACGATAACCTGCACCTATGTTTATTTTAAACCATCTGGTCATATTCATTTCCATTTCTACCTGAGGGCTAAAAACAAACACATTGTCGATTCCGATTTGACCTTTATCACAGTTTTCCAAATCAGCATCGCATAAACCAACAGAACCCCAACCTATTTTTGTACTTAATCCCCAGTGTATAGCTTCTTTACGATTATGAATGTATCCAAGCCAAAACCCTCCATGACCGAAAATCTTTCTCATTGTAGGATAATTTGTAACCAAACCATTTGATTGTTTAATCTTTAACCCGCTTAATGTATGTTCTGTTGCAAGGCCCATACCATAAGCTCCAAAAAAGAATGTTTGATTTATCAAAACTGCTCCACCTCCTCCCGATGAAACTGCAAATTCATCGCCATGTTTTGAAAATTCGACAAAAGGAGCTCCAAAACCATTTATCATAACACTTCCGTTATTTCCGAACAAATATTCTGTTTGTTTATCGTTTTGGCAAATAGCAAACGAACCAATAAATAATAATCCCAGAATTAAAACATTTTTTTTCATTGTAATACAGTCGTTTTTTAAATTAATATTTTTTGCAAATGTATAAGTGCTAATTATACTTAAACAATTATTTTCGTTGAATGACAAATTTCAGATACTGAATACGCTAAAATTTGAGATGAACGAATTTTAAAATGATTTGTTAAAAAAATAATATAGTGTTTAAGCTTATTTACACAATTTTATACATCATTATTAATACTATAACAATTTTTAAACCATAAAAGAACAGTTTAAAAATGTTAATTAAAACTTAATAATAAAAAATCGATAAAAAGTACTAAGCTAAATCGGAACTGATAAGATGCAGAAACTCTTGTCGTGTTTTATCGGTAAGGAAAGCTCCTGTAAAATCAGAGGTAGTTGTAACTGAGTTTTGTTTTTGAATACCCCTCATCGACATACATAAATGCTTGGCTTCGATAACTACAGCAACTCCTAATGGTTTAAGTGTATTGTGAATACAATCTTTTATTTGTGTTGTAAGTCTTTCCTGAACCTGTAAACGACGTGCAAAAGCATCGACAACCCTTGGAATTTTGCTTAACCCTACAATATAACCATTTGGAATATATGCCACATGAGCCTTACCAATAAAAGGAATCATATGATGCTCACACATTGAGTAAATTTCTATATCCTTTACAATAACCATCTGACGATATTCTTCCTGAAACATTGCCGAACGAAGTATTTGTTCAGGATTTGCATCGTATCCGTGTGTCAGAAACTGTATAGCCTTTGCCACCCTCACAGGAGTATCAAGCAATCCTTCCCTATCGGGATTCTCGCCTATTAGTTTAAGTATCTCATAATAATGATGCGAGAGTTTCTTTATTGTTGTTGGATTATATAAATCTAATTTTTCGTATCCGTCCAAATGATGTTCTTCAAAACATTCTTTTTTTATTTTTTTATCCATAATTTCATTATTTACCATAGTATTCAACATAGTTATTTTCTGTTTCAAATAGTTTAACACAATGTAATTCTGCACCCAACTCGGCTACCGGTTGTTTTAGCTCATCCCAAATAGCTACAGCGAGATTTTCGGTCGAAGCAAGTTTATCTTTCATAAAACTAACTTCAATATTTACATTCTTATGGTCGATTTTATTAATAATCAGTTTGTTTACTATTTCACTTAAGTCTTTTAAATTTACCAAAAATCCTGTTTCAGGGTTAATATTACCTTTTACTGTAACAAATAGCTCGTAATTATGTCCATGCCAGTTAGGATTCGAACATTTTCCAAAGACTTCCAAATTTTTCTCATCCGAATAATCTTCTCTGAAAAGCCTATGAGCTGCATTAAAACGCTCTCTCCTTGTTATGTATATCATACGAGACTTATTTTCAACAAATTTATAATTATTTTTTTGAATGAATATTTAATTTTGTATAAAAAACAATTTTGTGAAAAATAAGTTTCCGATAATCATAATTTTAATTATTTCTTTAAATACCTTTAATACAAAAGCACAAAATGAAAAGGGAAAATGGAAAACTTTTAAACAACTCAGCAGACCCGAAAAGTGCTGGGTAATAACACATATTTTTGTTGCCAATAAAGCATTTAACGTTTCGAATTATGTTAGAAAGGTTGCCGATAGCCTCAAAAATGACAGCGTTTTAGATGGAGACGCAGATGGCGGACAAGTTGATGCATTCAGACATAGCTATTGGATGGCAGTTTTAGTAAGAGAAATTCACAGTAAAAAAGCATTAAAACTTGGTATTGCTCATGAAAAAGGCAATTATTTGGACTTTAAAAAAAGGAAAAAAGAAGATGGCACTTTACCCGATAAAATTGCTTGTGAGATGGACTTATGGAATAACAATGTCGGTATAAATTTAGGCGAAAAATACAAAAACATTAGTCTCGATAGCCTCAAAACTATTGTTATTTCAGAAATTTTAAAAGGAAATATGAAGGTAGTATTCAAAAACAAATCAGGAGAAAGCCTTGACGAACAAGGAAATATAATCCCTTACAAAGAATGGAATGGGAAATGGGAAAATCGCAGAGTATTGGTTAACTCTGATTATAACAGGTCTAAAAAAGTCAATAACGAATATTAATCAATATCTATTGATAAATTTTAACTTCAACTTCATTATTAAGAACCATAAGACCGTTCATAGCAAGAGCTTGCATTTCGTCTTCACCGGGATAAACATATACTTGAGCTATGTGTGAAACCCTTTTAATAACCTCGTCAACAAATGGTTTTCCGTAAGCAATACCGCCGGTAAGCAATATACCGTCAACTTTACCGAGGAGGACTGTTGACATTGCGCCTATTTCTTTTGCGACCTGGTATGCCATTGCATCGTGAATGAGTTTTGCTTTTTCATCTCCGGCCAGAGCTGCCTTTTCGACTTCGTAAGCATCGTTTGTGCCTAAGTAAGCAACAAATCCACCTTGCCCTGTAATCATTTTTTTAACTTCATCCAATGTATATTTTCCGCTAAAACAAAGTTTTGCCAAAGCACCTACCGGTAATGTTCCGCTCCTTTCAGGAGAAAACGGACCTTCACCATCTAATGCCTGATTAACATCAATAACTTTGCCTTTGTAGTGAGCCCCTACACTTATACCACCTCCCAAATGAGCTACAATAAGATTCATATCCTCGTAATTCATATTTTGAGATTTGGCATGAGTACGAGCAATTGCTTTTTGGTTTAATGCGTGGAAAATACTTATGCGTTCAAATAAAGGATGACCTGATATACGGGCTAAATCATGCAATTCGTCAACAACGACAGGATCGGCAATAAAAGCCCTTGCTCCTGAAATTGATTTTGCTAAATCGTTGGCAATCAAACCACCTAAATTGCTTGCATGTTGACCAAGAACTCCTACTTTCAAATCGGCTATCATAGCTTCATTTACTTCGTAAACACCAGAAGGAATTGGTTTTATCAAGCCTCCTCTTCCAACAATTATTTTTATTGTATCTATTTCTATTGAAGCATTTTTCAATTCTTCAAGTATAATATTTTTTCTGAATTCATACTGGTCGGTAATTTTTTCAAATTTGCCTATCTCATCAGAACTATGTTTAATATTTTTCAGAAAAATTTGCTTACTTGCCTCAAAAACAGCAATTTTTGTGGAAGTAGAACCCGGGTTTATTGCTAAAATCCTATTCATATATTCATTTTAATGAAAGTTAATACTTCAAAAATATAAAAATTTTAATTTGTTTACAAAACAGTTAAAAAAAACAGAAAAAATTTAACCCTGTTTTCTGATTAATAAGTCAATAAAACAGGGTTAACAGATAATGATTTTGTTTTAAAAGATTATTTGGCAGTAAGTGCTGCTAAAGCAATTGAATATAATTTTGTTTTTTCGCTGTCGCCTCTTGATGATAATATAGAAGGCACTCTTGCACCGACAACTATAGCACCTAATTCACCTCCACAAAGTTTGGTATGAGATTTATAAAAAACATTTCCTGCTTCTATGCTTGGGAAAAGCAAACAATCAGCATCACCGGCAACTTCGCTTTTAAGTTTTTTAATCTCAGCACTTTCTTTATCAATAGCACAGTCTAATGACAATGGTCCATCGATAATAGCGTCTTTTATCTGACCTCTGTCGCCCATTTTTGCTATGATAGCAGCATCAACACATGCCGGCATACCGTATGACATTTGCTCGGTTGCAGCTATTATGGCAACTTTTGGCTTCTCTATTCCTAATGCCTTAGCTGTGCTGATAAGATAATTAGTAATAGTTAATTTTTGCTTGAAATCGGGAGCAGGGATAATAGCTACATCACCTACTATAAGTAATTTGTGGTATGCAGGATTTTCAGCTACTGTTATATGAGTAAGTATAGCATTTGGCTCCATCAAACCTTTTTCTTTATTAAGTATTGCACGCATATACTTATCAGTAGTAATAGTACCTTTCATCAAAAGATTTCCTTCACCGTCATTAATGAGTTTTACGGCTAATGCACCTGCTTTAGTTTCATCAGGTTCATTTACAATCCTGAATTTGTTAACATCAATATTCTCTTCTTTACAGATTTTTTCGATGATTTCTTTGTTACCCACCAAAGTAGCATCAATTATTCCCAAATCAATTGCACCGCTAACTGCTCCTATAGTATGCGAATCGTTAGCAAAAGCAGCCACTAAACGCTTTTTCTCTTTACTTTTTAAGACCTCAAACATTTGGTCTAACTTTGTGATAGCCATAATATTGTAAATATTAATTTTTTATAAATATTTGATTTTTTTAAGCTGCGAAAGTAGAAAGTTTTTTTGAGATTTTCAAGCATTTAGCTTAATCAAAAGTTTAATTTTAATTCACATTTAAAAAATTCAATTATTTAGCGTATTATTACCGACTAAATAATACCGAATAAAAATTAAAATATTTAAATCAATGTCGAAATAATATTTTTTCGAACATCCACAGGTAGGAAATTTATTGCTTATTCCTTTATTATCATTTTGTTAATCAACATATTATCATTGTCATTTATTACAACATAATAAATACCATTCATTAAATTGCCAATAAAAATTTCATCTTCAAATTCAGATATTATATTTACTTTAACTTGCATTTTTTCTCCAAAACTATTATAAACGGAATATTTTAGATTATTGCTACTTTTATTTTTTACGAAGTTTATTTTGATTATATCTCCGGCAGGATTGGGGTAAACATTAATATCATTTTTGAAAAGATATTCCTCATAATTAGTTGGATTACAATTAATAGGATTACCGTTTTGTTCTGTAAAAACTCCGTTATTCACACTCCAATTGAGCCAAGTTCCACCTGAACCGGAAGTCCAGTTATTAAGATTAAAAGAATTTGAAGCAGTTGAGTTTCCTTTTATCCGATAAACTTTTACGGCTTGTCCGTTTAAATTCCAAGTTAATGGAGAATTTGGGACACATAATTCAGGGGTTTGAACCGCCAATTCACAATTAATTTGAACAAAATAGGCATTATCGTCATAAGTAGGATAGCCTCCGTAAACTTTGGCTATTCCGCTTGGGTCGATACAAACAGCAGTATATTCATCGCAAGCTATTGCTTTTGCCGAAACTCCGTAATTCTGCTGTATTCTGGCAAGAAATGTTACTAACCTGCCTCTGCGGTCAGGATTATCAAAGTGTGTGTCGGTTATTAAGTCATTTAAAAAGATGTTATTGATAAATGAAGCAGAATCAACAGTAATATAGCTGTTATATGGATTAGACAATGCATTAGCAGAAGTTATTGTACCATATTGTGCGGTGAAATAATATTTTCCTTGGATTGCCATACCGGCACTGGTACCGCCAATTACAACATTTCTGATTTGAATAGCTTCGTTAATAAATGCTGCTACAGGAGTATTTCGCCAAAAAGATACGTAAGTCCATTGATCGCCTCCTGCAAACCAAATTGCTTCGGCTTGTTGAATTTTTTGTAAAACATAAGGCTCATAACTCGCCATAGCATTGTTACAAACAATTGTTTCCACCGAATTGACCGGAATTCCGAGAGTAGAATAAAGATAGTTATTATAACCGTTTGAACCCGATGTTCTTAGAACTAAAACATCGCCGCCGTTTGCTCTTTGTAAAAACCATTTCATTGCATTGTCGTCTTCGGTTGCACCACCCATCAAACAAATTCCCCCTGAAGGACTCGTTACAATATCATTTGAATTACCTGTAAAATAAGATGTATAATTCTGACTATAAACCGAAAACGGTATTAATAGAATAAACCCAAATTCCGCAATAGAAAAAAAAAGTATTTTTACACATAAAAATTCTAATG
>CAZWKQ010000025.1:0-25676 GCA_964634005.1 uncultured Bacteroides sp. | reverse complement strand
TTATTTAATGATGCAAAAAAAATGACCTGAAACCTTGCCCGTGATCAGTCAGCTTACTTTTTGGTTGCCTAAGCGGTTCAAATGATTAGCTGCGTTTTAATCTATGGAGCAAAGCCGTATCATGTCCGTATCAAAGTCGCTTAACCGATCTTTTTTTTTTCAATTGAAAATCTTCAATTGAAAGAAAAAAATTAGTATTTTTGTTTTTCAATGGGATGCTTAAAACTCACATACAGCCAACAAGACACACCGTTTAAAGTGGTGTATAGAAAAACTGAGCCACAACAAAAAGGCGTACAGAGGTTTTTGAGTGTTGACCCATTGGCAGATAAATATCCGAGTACGTCGCCGTATATGTATTGCCGTGGCAACCCAATTTCTCGAATTGATCCAAATGGTATGTGGGATGAATTAGTAATAACTGGAGATGAAGCTGATAAAGCTGTCGCACAGATGCAAAGTGCAACCACAATGACACTGACTAGAGACCCTAATACAGGGAAAGTTACAGCGGCTGGAGAAGCTAAAACGGAGAATGATAAGAAACTGCTTTCTGTCATAAATAGTACAGAAATTACCGTTAATGTTGATGCATCAAACTCCAGTACATTTGAATTTAATGGACAAACTTATGGTACACGTGGAGGAGGAGCTTTTCTAGGGAATACTGTTACTAATAGTACGCTTACTACTGAATTTCAGACAGGAATAAAGCCATTTGAGATGAGTAGTTATACCTATGATATTACTACAGTTAATGCATATCAGTTTGTAAATCCAAATATGTTAGAAGACTTTGATATTTTTGCTGGAACTCCTGGTAATGCAATGTTGCATGAAGTTACTGAGGCTTACTCAGGGGCATTGATATCCCAGAAAACAGGTGTTTCAGCACAACCAGCAAATTCAGCAAATTCAACTTATTGGATTTATGAGCAAGCTCATAGAGCTAAGACAACAGTTCCTCAGCCAGGTGATGGAGTAATCACAGAAAGTGACCTAATAAGAATTCGACTAATGAAAACAAAATAATTATGAGATATTATGATAGCAATGATTCAAAATATAGCTCTATTTAGCTTGTCATGTTTTTCATTATTCCAATATTCAGATTCTGGTCAAATGATTGAAGATACATCACGAGTCTATACGGTTATTGAAATTAATAAATCAAAAAAAAATATACATAGCACGAATAAAGCGTATATTATTTTGGTTCAGGATACTTTAAGTAAGCAATATTGTACAATAGTTAGTTTAAAAACTAAATGTAAAAATGCTGAAAAAATTAGAATTGGTGGGATTTATAATTTTTCACTCAAGAAATATTATAAATATGATTCTTTTATAGAATTAGGTTTGAAATTAAGTATTTATATTGATGGAGTGTTAATTAACATTCCCATGAGTCGTTATACGTCTAACCTTTATACCACAACAAATTTGAAAGGCATTTATTATCATTACCCTTGACGTGTACTAAAATAAAAAATTGAAACTAAAATATTTATGAAAGTTTTAAAATTAAGCCCCGATTTTAGGGGCTTTTTGCTATTACAGCATAGCCACATTTTTCTGAAAGAAATCTTTGAATTTTTTAATAAATAATTCATCTCATTGCCATCCGGCAGCAAAATAACGTCAGCCCGAAAAAACGGCGAGCCGGCGTTGGCTGTGAATGCAAAAAACGTAGAAAATCAAAAAAGGCGTTTACGTTTGGGGCTTGCCCCACTACTTTTTTAGATTTTCAAGTATTTTGCAGAGCGGGCAGAAGCATCGTTTTTTCTTGATTTTTTGGGTACTTTTTTTATCAAGAAAAAAAGTACATAGAAAAACAAAAAAAACTTCATAAGAATAAAGTTTAAAAGTCAATTTTTGGAATAATATTTATCGTTTTTGTTTAAATTTGCAATAAAAAATGAAAAAAATTTTATTCGTTTGTCATGGTAATATTTGCCGTTCGCCTATGGCTGAGGCTATTTTGAAGGCAAAAGCAAGAAAAAATGGGAAAAGCATAATTGTAGAATCAGCAGGTTTTGAACCTTACCATCTTGGCGATTCACCCGACGAACGTGCAATTGAAACTCTTGCGAAGCATAATATTAGTGTTGGAGACAAAAAGGCACGCTTATTCAGCAGAGAAGATTTTCATAATTTCGATAAAATCTTTTTTATGGACGAAAGCAACAGAATGAACTTGGAAATGACTTCACGCAACGATGACGAATTGAAGAATTGTGATTATTTAATGAATACAGTATATAAAGGTAAAAATATTTCTGTTCCCGATCCATATTACGATGGGGTCGAAGGTTTTGAAAATGTTTACAAAATGCTCGATAGGGCTTGTGACGAAATAATTAACAACATTACTAAAAATGAACTTTGATAAAAATATTATTATAAACACTTCCGGAAGAATATCGCCTTACATAAATAAAACACCCGTTATTACATCTCAAATATTGAATAATTTATTCAAAACCGAGATTTTTTTCAAAGCCGAAAATCTTCAAAAAGCAGGTGCTTTTAAGTCGAGAGGTGCCGTAAATGCAATTTTTAGCCTTACTGACAATGAATTGAAACATGGTGTAGCAACCCACTCATCGGGAAATCATGCACAAGCGTTGGCAAGAGCAGCTTCGTTGAGAAATTGTAAGGCTTATATCGTTATGCCCGAAAATTCTCCTAAAATAAAAATTCAGGCAGTGAAATTTTACGGAGGCGATATTACTTTTTGTAAACCTACACTTGCCGATAGAGAAAACACATTAAAAGTTATTATTGATAAAACTAAAGCTAAAGAAATTCATCCGTACAATAATCAATTGATTATCGAAGGACAATCGACTGCTGCATTCGAGTTTTATTCACAGGTCGAAAATCTCGATTATATTTTAATACCGGTAGGCGGTGGCGGATTAGCAAGCGGAACAGCACTTTCAACTGCTTTTTTCTCTCCAAAAACCAAAGTAATAGCCGTTGAACCCGAGCAAGCAAACGATGCTTACCTTTCATTTGTAAATAATACTATTATTCCATCGGTAAATCCCAATACAATTGCCGACGGTTTAAGAACTTCATTGGGTGATTTAACTTTTACTATCATAAAAAAATATGTAAATCAAATAGTAACTGTTAGTGAGGAAGCAATTATCAAATCAATGAAACTTTTTTGGGAAACAACAAAATTAATTATTGAACCGTCTTCTGCGGTTTGTATTGCTGCATTATTTGAAAATAAATTTGATTTTAGAAATAAAAGAGTTGGTATAATATTGTCGGGAGGCAATGTTGACTTGGATAAACTTCCCTGGCAGTAAATAAAATTATAATGGAAAGAGGTAAATTATATTTAATCCCGTCGTTAATCAGTGATATTGAAATTAGTAAATCAATTCCGCAATATAACATTGAAATAATTAACAGTATCGATATTTTTATAGTTGAAGAAATAAAAACCGCAAGGAAGTTTTTAAAAAAATGTAATTACCCTCAATCTTTCGATAAAATAACTTTTTTTGAACTAAACGAGCATACTCAGGAATATGAAATCATTGATTATCTTAAAGATATCGAAAAGGGTAAAATTATTGGATTGATGTCCGAATCAGGTGTGCCTTGTCTTGCCGATCCGGGTTCATTAATAGTAAAAATGGCCCATCAAAAAAATATAGAAGTTATTCCTCTTGTTGGACCTTCATCTGTTTTATTAGCTCTTATTGCTTCGGGGTTTAACGGTCAAAATTTTACATTTCACGGTTATTTACCTATCGATAAAATAAAAAGAGCAAATAAAATCAAAGAAATTGAACGTAATGCCTATCAATATAATCAAACACAGATATTTATAGAAGCACCTTACAGGAATAATCAATTATTGGAAAATATTCTCAGTGTTTGCAAATCAGACACATTACTTTGTATAGCAGTAGAAATATCGGGGGAAAATTCTTTTATAAAAACTAAAAGCATATCAGATTGGAAAAGAAATCCTCCCGATTGCAACAAAAAAAATGTAGTTTTTCTTTTGTACAAATAACATTTCGTTAACTAAAAATTACGATTGTTTATTAACATTTAATTGTTATTTAAATTTTCGAAAACTTTTATTATGTAATTGAAGTTTGTTCTAAATTTGTTAATGTTTATATTTCATTGTTTTATAATATTTTTAGGCATTTTTGATGTATTATAAATCGATTTTGGAATAATTCCTGTTTGAAATATTCGTTATGTAGTGATATAGTGATTTAATAAAAGACTTAATTAAAAACTTATAACCTGCTGAAATGAAAAACAGAATCTTTACAAGGACAATAATTTTGGTTTCTTTAATCAGCTTTTTTAACGATATTTCAAGCGAAATGCTATATCCAATAATGCCTGTTTATTTGAAATCCATAGGGTTTTCGGTTGTTTTGATAGGAATTTTGGAAGGTATAGCCGAGGCAGTAGCCGGATTCAGCAAGGGTTATTTCGGTCAGTTGTCCGATAATAAAGGGAAACGCTTGCCATTTGTTCAGCTTGGATATGCATTAAGCGCAATATCAAAACCAATGTTGGCTTTTTTAGTTAATCCTGTATGGATTTTTATAGCAAGAACAACCGACAGGCTGGGAAAGGGCGTTCGTACAAGTGCGAGAGATGCAATATTGAGCGACGAATCTTCAAAAGAAAATAAGGGCAAAGTGTTTGGATTTCACCGAGCTTTCGATACTTTGGGCGCTACCGTAGGGCCGGTTTTGGCTTTGCTTTATTTACACCATTATCCCGAACAGTATAAATGGTTGTTTATTTTTGCCTTTATTCCGGGAGTTGTTTCTGTTCTTATTTCATTGTTAGTAAAAGAAAAAAACAAAATTGTCAAGAATAATTCAAAAACTCATTTTTTCAGTTTTATCTCATATTGGAAAAAGTCGGATATTAGATTTAAATATTTGGTTATCGGGCTATTAGCTTTTGCTTTTTTCAACAGTTCCGATGTTTTTTTATTACTGATGTTAAAGTATAACGGTTTGTCCGATACACAAATGTTGGGAATGTATATTTTTTATAATACTGTTTATGCTATTGCCTCATTACCTGTTGGTTATCTTGGAGATAAAATCGGATTATTCAATTTATTGATTATCGGTTTATTGTTATTTGTAGCGGTTTATTTCTCATTCGGTTTCAATCAATCAATTATCGTATTTGTTCTATTGTTTTTTGTATATGGAATTTATGCTTCAGCAACTGACGGTATATCTAAGGCTTTAATAACTAATATTGCAAAAAGTGAATATACTGCAACTGCATTGGGCTTTTTCAACGGATTTTCGAGTATAGCAACTTTGCTTGCAAGCAGTGTTGGCGGTTTATTATTTTACATAAACCCCAAACTAATGTTCTTCTTCTCGGGTACAGGGGTTCTTATAGTTATTATTTATCTTTTGTATATAAAATCAAAAAAACTGTTATGAAAACTATTGTAAAAAAATTATTTCTTGTTTTTACAATAGTATCTTGTTTCAAGATTGCTAATGCTCAAAATATTAATTACATAAAAAATTATTTTCGGTTTCCATTAGATATTCCGGCATCTATAAGCGGTACATTCGGCGAAATAAGAAACAACCATTTTCATTCGGGAATTGATTTCAGGACTCAGGAAAAGGAAGGCTACAAAGTTTTTGCCGTTGCCGATGGTTATGTATCACGTATAAGAGTGTCGGCATGGGGTTTCGGAAATGCTTTATATATTACTCACAATAACGGTTATATGAGCGTTTATGGTCATTTGCTGTCATTTAACAGTAAAATTACCGATTATTTAAGGCAGAAACAATATGAAACCCAATCTTTTGAACAGGATTTGCATTTGTCTCACGGAAAAATAAGAGTTAAAAAAGGAGAAGTTATAGCATTATCAGGAAATTCGGGTAGTTCGGAGGGGCCGCACCTGCATTTCGAGCTAAGAGACATTAAAACCGAAAAACCTGTTAACCCTTTCCTCTTCGGATATCAAATTCCCGACACTATTCCGCCGTTAATACTCAAATTCGGACTTTTTTATAACAATAACAGCTTAATTTATCAGGTTTTAAAAAAATCGGATAATTATTATCTAAATATTGACACACTGTATGTTTACGATAATTTTTATACAGGTATAGAAGCTTATGATTTATTGAATAATTCGAAATCGAGAAATGGAATTTATAAATTAGAGTTGTTTTTCGATAGTATTTTAAATCAAAGTATTACATTTAATACATTTTCATTCGACGAAACACGCTTTGTAAATGCGTTAATAAATTACCCTGTTTATTACACTGAAAAAAACAAAATAATGCAATCGAGAATTCTGCCCGGAAATAAATTGAGTTTGTACAAAGTAAAGAGCGGGAATAATGAAGGATGGTTTAAGATAACCGATAAACAAGTACATAAAATTTCTTACAAGGTTTACGACTTTTCGGGCAATTTAAGCCAAATAACAATCCCCGTGAAAAAAATCGATGATACTACAATTATAGTTTCAGAAAAAAAAGATCCGTATTTTGTAAAAAAAATAGCATTTAATAAAAACGACACTCTCTCAACCGAGAGTTTTATGGCTGTTTTTCCCGAAAATTCATTGTACGAAGATATTAATTTAAGTTATCATTATTCTGTCACTTCCAAGAGTTTTCTTTCACCTATTCACGAATTGCATAACAGATTGACGCCAATACATAAAAATATTGCTATATATATTAAGCCTGATACTTTAATCGAGAATTTGACCGAAAAGATGTTAATCGTAAGGATTGACGGCGATAATAAACAAGTATCGGTTGGCGGAAAGTTTGAAAATGGCTTTATTAAAACAAATATCAATAATTTTGGTAAATTTGCCGTTGTAATTGATACTGTTGCACCGAAGATTAAAACATTGAATTTCAAAAATAACGAAAATGTTTCTAAGCTTAAAGAACTTAAAGTTTTACTTACCGATAATTTATCGGGGATCAGCAGTTATAATGCTTTTCTGAATGATAAGTGGGTATTGATGGAATATGACGGGAAAACATCTCAATTAACTTACAAAATCGATGAAAGGTTACTATCAGGTCAAAACTTGCTAAAAATTGTTGTGGAAGACAGTAGAAAAAACAAAAGTGAATTGGAGTTGAAAATTTTTAAATAATAAATATGTTTGAAACCATTTTAATATTAGATTTCGGTTCTCAATATACTCAATTGATAGCCCGCAGGATAAGGGAGCTTAATGTATATTGTGAAATTTATCCGTACAACAAAATTCCTGTTATCCATAAAGGCATAAAAGGTGTAATTCTTTCCGGAAGTCCTTATTCTGTAAGGGATAATAATGCACCGGTACCTGATTTGAGCGAAATAAAAGGGAAATTGCCGATTTTGGGTATTTGTTATGGGGCTCAGTATATTTCTTACAGTTCAGGGGGTGAAGTTTTGCCTTCAAAAATAAGAGAATACGGAAGAGCCAACCTATCTTACATTAATCATGAGTCGCAGTTAATGAGAGGGTTAAGCAATAACACGCAGGTTTGGATGTCGCACGGTGATACTATACTCGAAATACCCGAAAATTTCGAAGTAATTGCAAGTACCGAAAATGTCAGAATTGCAGGTTTTAAAATTTCAAACGAAAAAACTTATGGAATTCAATTCCATCCTGAAGTTTATCATTCCACCGAAGGGAATATATTGTTGAAAAATTTTGTTGTAAATATTTGCAAATGCGAACAATCGTGGACTCCTGACTCTTTTATTGATACAACCATTTCTGATTTGAAAAACAAATTGGGGAACGACAAAGTTATTTTAGGATTATCGGGAGGTGTAGATTCTACTGTTGCCGCTATACTTTTAAATAAAGCCATTGGAAATAATTTGCATTGTATTTTTGTTGATAATGGCTTATTACGCAAGAATGAGTTTGAAAACGTGCTTGAGAATTATAAGGGAATGGGATTGAATGTCAAAGGTGTAGATGCAAAAGAAGAATTTTATTCGGCACTAAAAGGCAAAACCGACCCTGAAGAAAAACGAAAAGCAATAGGAAAAACTTTTATTGATATATTTGATAAAGAAGCACATAATATTAAAAATGCACAATGGTTGGCTCAGGGTACTATTTATCCTGATGTTATAGAGTCTATTTCTGTTAATGGTCCTTCTGCTACCATAAAATCGCATCATAATGTAGGAGGGCTGCCTGATTTTATGAAACTTAAGGTTGTTGAGCCTTTAAATTCTTTGTTTAAGGACGAAGTAAGAAAGGTAGGCAAAGCTTTAGGAATAAAAGATGAACTCATTAACAGGCATCCGTTTCCCGGCCCCGGATTGGCTATTCGTATTCTGGGAGAGGTTACTCCCGAAAAAATCGCCCTATTACAGGAGGTTGACAATATTTTTATCGAAGAGTTGAAAAATCAGAAATTATATCATAAAGTTTGGCAGGCAGCAGCTATCTTATTACCTATAAATTCAGTAGGCGTTATGGGAGACGAAAGAACCTATGAAAATGTTGTTGCTCTTAGAGCCGTTAATTCTACCGACGGGATGACCGCTGACTGGACTCACTTGCCATACGAATTTCTTGCTAAAGTTTCTAACGAAATTATAAACAGAGTAAAAGGTGTAAACAGGGTAGTTTATGACATCAGCTCGAAACCGCCTGCCACAATAGAATGGGAATAAGTTTTTTTAAAAATTAATATTTATATGAAAAAATTATTGTTAGCATTGTTTTTGGTAATTTCAGTTTGCTCGACGGTTTGTGCTCAAACTGAACCGGTTATTACCAAATCCGATAATATTGAAATGATAAACGGAAAGAAATTTTATTTGCACAAAGTTGAAAAAGGACAAACACTATACTCTATAGCTAAAGCTTATCAGGTTGATATTAAAATTCTTGAAGCCGATACAAATAATATTCCTTTGAAAATTGGACAAATTATAAAAATACCTGCAACGGAAAACAATATTAAAAACGAAAATAAATCTTCAGAACATTCAAATGCATTATATCATATTGTTTTGAGCAAGGAAACTTTATTTGGAATATCAAGAAAATATAATGTTGAAGAAGCTGATATTTTAAAAGCTAATCCCGAAGTTGAAAAAAACGGGTTAAAAGTCGGGCAAACTATTGTAATACCACAAAATCAAAATAATAAGCAAACTGCCACAAATACAAAGCAAGATAAAATTCAGACAGTAGAAGTTGTTCAACCTGTTAAAGTCGAAAAAAATGATTCGAAGAAAACGCTCAATGTAGCCTTATTGATGCCCTTATATCTTAAAAGTATAGGCGAAATTTCATCTGAAAAAATTATTTATAACAAGAAATTGGCAAATGATTTTAAATCATTTTCATTTATTCAGTTTTACGAAGGGTTTAATATTGCTCTCGAAAAAATTTCGGAAAGCGGCATTCAGATTCAGCTCTACACATTCGATGTTGGTGAAGACAGCATAATGTCGGAAAGCTTTTTCAGAAAAAATGAAATTGCAAAGATGGATTTAATAGTCGGGCCGTTTTTCTATAAGCCTTTCAAGGCAGTTGCCGATTATGCCAAAGCTCATAAAATACCTATTATCAATCCATTTTCTGAACGAAATAATATTGTAGAAAATAATCCTTATGTGTTTAAAGTTATGCCTTCTGTATCTTCTCAAATAGAGCAAGTTGCAAAATTTATTGTCGAAAAATATCCCAATGCAAATATTTTGTTGGTACACAATAATAAGGAAAATGAGAAAAAACGCTGCGAATTATTTAAAAAGGAGATTTATGAATTTTTCAAAGAAAACAATGCCAATGAAGGTTCGGTAAAAGAGCTGATATATAATCAGATAGGGTTTGCAGGTTTTCAGTCAAAATTATCTAAAAACAGGAGCAATATCGTTATTGTATTGGATGAAAAAGAAATTTTTGCCACAAGTTTTGTCAATAAAATTGCTAATTCGGTTAACGAAGAGCTTATACTTATAGCACCTTTGCAGTGGAAAAATTATGATAAAATTGAGACAGAATATTTCCTGAAGGTAAACACTCATTTTTATGAAGCAAATTTTGTTGATTATAACGACAAATATACTCAGGATTTTATTCAGATTTTTCGCGATAAATATCAGACCGAACCCAATGAAGTGGCTTACAAAGGTTATGATATAGCAATGTTTTTTATAAATGCCTTAGCCAAATATGGCGATAATTTTACATCCAACTTATCGAAAGTTGCGGCAAAAACACTTCAGAACGATTTTATTTTCGTAAAAAGGGGCGAAAATAACGGCTTCGAGAATGTTCATACTCATATTTATCGTATGCAGGATTACAGTTATATAAAAGAATATTAATCGTATTTTCACTTTCTTTTGGCTCTTGGGTGATACTTTAATATATTTTGTTTGATAAATTCGTTATCAAGGTGGGTATATATTTCGGTAGTAAGTATCGATTCGTGTCCCAGCATTTCCTGAACAGCTCTTAAATCGGCGCCACGTTTTATAAGCTCACTTGCAAATGAGTGACGGAATGTATGCGGACTTATATTTTTCTTTATTCCTGAAATTTCTGCTGCTCTTTTTATTATTGTAAAAATCATTACCCTTGTTAATTTCTGACCTCTTTTATTCAAAAAAACATAATCTTCATGCCCCTTTTTAACATCCGAAGTGCTTCTGTAATCAGTCAAATATTTTTTTATAAGATAAATTGCGTTTTTACTTATTGGAACCAATCTTTCTTTTTTGCCTTTTCCGTAAACAATTATATACTCTTCATTAAAATGAAGATCTGATATTTTAAGATTAATAAGTTCGCTAACTCTAAGACCGCAACTATATAGTGTTTCAATAATGGTTTTATTTCTGAAACCTTCGGGTTTGCTTAAATCTATTGCATTTATTATTAAGTCAATTTCTGAATTGTTTAATACATCGGGCAATTTTCGACTCAGTTTAGGTAACTCAATCAAATTTGACGGGTCTTCCTCTATTTCATTGTCTAAAATCATATATTTAAAAAATGTCCTGATTCCCGAAATGATTCTTGCTTGACTTTTCAGACTTATATTTTTATCGGAAAATGAATTTATAAATTCTCTTAAATGAGTTGCTTTGATGTCTTTTGGTTTTAAGTTATTATAGTTAAGGGCAATAAACGACTCCAGCTTTCTTATATCTCGCAAATATGCGTCAATAGTATTCGCAGATGCCGATTTCTCGAGCATTAAATATGTTTTGAAACTATCTATATAGCTTTTCCAAATCATTTTATAGTTTAATGACTGCAAATTTACTGTAAATAATAAGCCAATTAAAAGTTTTTTTATGATTTAAAAACAAATTACTTTTGTTTGACAGTATTTTGGTTTATTTTCTATTAGAAAATCTTGCTTTGGGATAAACGTCCAAAGTTTAGATTTGCTGATGAGTAAATTTGGTTTAATCGATAAAATGATAAATAAATTGAATAACAATTTTTTAAAAACAAACAATCCGCAGTTTTATTGGATATGCTTTTTTGTTTTAACGGGAATTTTTTTAAGGTTTTTATGGATAGAAGATATGGAGTGGAAGTGGGATGAGCATTTGATGTACAAAGCATCAGTCGAGATTGCGGAAACAGGCAAATTGCCTGCAACAGGTATGAAAAGCGGAGGTGGAATTGAAAATCCGGGTATGAGTATGTGGATTTTCGGAATAATTGCAAAGATTACGACTAATCCTGTTGAGATGGTTATAATTGTTGTTATTTCAAATGTATTGGCATTAATAGGTTTTTTGTTTTTGGCTTTTAAGAAGTTTAAAGGACAAGACAGGGAAGTATGGACGTGGGGACTGGCATTAGCCGCTGTTAGTCCGATGGCAATTCTTTTTTCGCGAAAATTATGGGCTCAAGATATTCTACCTGTTTTTACTTTTCTTGTAATTTTAGGGCATCAATTCAGAGTAAGAAAAACCGGAGCCTTTATTTGGGGTTTTATTGGTGCTATTATCGGACAAATTCATATGAGCGGATTTTTCTTTAGTTTGGGACTTTTTTTATACACTTTATGGTACGATTATAAAAACAAACATAATACTAAATGGTTAGCATGGTTAATAGGAAGCATTATAGGAGCCTTAAGCCTAATCCCATGGCTTATTTACTTAACAGAAAATGTAAGTGATTCGAAACTCAGCATTTTACATATATTTCAGTTTAACTTTTTTATTTACTGGTTTATCGACCCTATTGGACTAAATTTAACTTATTCGTTAAGAAATTCTATATTCGATTTTTTAACGTTCCCATGGATAAAAGGGTATAATACTTATTTAGTTGCTTTAATTCATACAGGACTTTTTATTGTGGCGATTTTTGTTTTATACGGAATAATAAAACTTTTGAAAAATATTTTCATAAAAATTAAAGATAGAACCTTTATTAATGAAATTAAATCTGATGACAGTAATCATAATTTTTATTTAATTTCAGTTTTAATCGGATTAGGTATTATAATGACTTTAAGTTGTATTTGGATACATCCTCATTATTTGATAGTTGCATTTCCACTTCCTTATATCTTTATTGTAAAAATGTTATATCCTAATTTAAAAAAGATAAAATTTATAATTATTCTGCAATTATTATTATCGATTTCATTTTTAAATTTTATCCATCATACTCAAGGACCTGATAGAAGCGATTATGGTAAAACATACATTTACAAAGTAAAAAATAATAAATTGTATGAGTAATTTTTTTTGTTAAATTTAATTATTTGGGATTTTTTTGTATTATATTTACAGCCTGAAAATCTATTAAAATTTTAAGTCTTTAAATTTTTTAAATATAAAATTAATATAATCCGGCTAAATAATTAATTATGAAAGAGTTCAATTCTAAATCAAACGAAAATATAATATTAGAAATTTAGTTTTCATCCAACCTATGAAACATTACTTACCATAAAAAATAGATAAAAAAGTGCGGAGTCAGCACTATAAACACTGACAATTATAAAATGAAAAAAGCAATATTTATTTTAACCGTATTAATTTCCTTTGTAATTACAACCAATGCACAATGGCTGCAAACAAACGTGCCTAACGGAATTACTGTAAGTAGTATTGCTACGAGCGGAAGTAATATCTATGCAGGTTCTGATGGTGGTGGAGTTTATTTATCAAGTAATAATGGAAGTTCATGGATGGCAGTCAATACAGGTTTGGCAAATACTAGTGTTATTTCCTTAGCTATAAGTGGAAGTAAAATATTTGCAGGCACTGATGCAGGTGGTATTTTTTTATCAAGCAATAATGGAAATTCATGGACAGCAGTAAATACTGGTTTGACATGTCCTTATGTGTCGTCATTAGCCGTTAGTAATAACAATATCTATGCAGGAACTTGGGGTGGCGGTATTTTTTTATCAACAAATAATGGCTCATCATGGACAGCAGTTAATACAGGTTTGGCAAATACTAGTGTTAATTCCTTAGCTATAAGTGGAAGTAAAATATTTGCAGGAACTGATGGTGGAGTTTTTTTATCAAGCAATAATGGAAATTCATGGACAGCAGTAAATACTGGTTTGACATGTCCTTATGTTTCGTCATTAGCCATAAGTGGCAGCAATATCTTTGCAGGTACTTATAGTGGCGGAGTTTTTTTATCAAGCAATAATGGGGCATCTTGGATGCCAGTAAATACAGGTATAGAAAATAATGGTATCTATTCCTTTGTCATAACCGGCAGTAATATCTTTACAGGAACTTATAGTGGTGGAGTTTTTTTATCAAGCAATAATGGAACAACATGGACTGCGGTAAATACGGGATTGACAATTACTTGTGTTTTATCCTTAGCTATAATCGGAAACTATATTTATGCAGGTACCTGGAATGGCGGATTATGGAAACGAAATTTATCGGAAATAACAGGTATTGAACAAAGAAATGAAACACATAATATTGCTTTATACCCCAATCCTTCCACCACCCAAACTACCATAACTTACCCAATAGCAGAAAAACCCCTAATGCTGCAAATCTACAATATGCTCGGGCAAAAGGTATATGAAGAAAAACTACCCAAAGGCAGCAGCCAGACAATAATAAACACATCAGGCTTTAACTCGGGCTTGTATAAAGTGGTGGTGGGAGAGTGCAGTGCTTCGTTGATGGTTAATGGGAAATAGCAATATTTCAACGGCAGTATTAATTTTTAAGAATTTAATATTAAAAAATTAGGATATTAAAATAAAAGTTTTTAATTTTGCAAACCTTTTTTGAAATAAAATATTAAGAAAATGGCAAAGAAAAATAAAGAAGCAAGAGTGCAGGTAATATTAGAATGTACAGAACACAAAACCAGCGGGATGCCCGGGACATCAAGATATATTACTACTAAAAATAAAAAAAACACACCCGAAAGATTAGAACTTAAAAAGTATAATCCCATTTTAAAGAAAATGACGATACATAAAGAAATTAAATAATAATAAATTATGGCAAAGAAAGTAGTTGCAACATTAAGAACATCTTCCGGCAAAGATTTTGCGAAAGTTTACCGTATGGTGAAATCACCTAAAACAGGAGCTTATGTCTGGAAAGAAACAATTGTTCCAAACGATAGCGTAAAAGAATTTTTATCTAAACAATCATAAGTAATTGTTAATAATCTTATTAAAGTCCCGATAAAAAGTTATCAGGGACTTTTTTTGTTTTATGATTAGTTTTAAAATGAATTAAAATAAAAAAATGGGCATATTTTCAATATTCTCTCGCGAAAAGAAAGAAAGCCTTGATAAAGGCCTTTCAAAAACAAAAGAAAGTGTTTTTTCAAAGATTTCGAAAGCAATAATCGGTAAATCGAAAGTTGATGATGAAGTTCTCGATAATTTGGAAGAAATATTAGTTACTTCTGATGTTGGTGTAGAAACAACTTTAAAAATAATAGACAGGATTCAGAAGAGAGTTGCTTCCGACAAATATATAGGTACCGACCAGTTAAATACCATTTTAAAAAATGAAATTGCCGGTTTATTGCAGGAAAACGAAACTGACAACAGGGTCGATTTTAGTTTTCCCGATGGAAATACTCCTTATGTTATAATGGTTGTGGGAGTTAATGGTGTAGGCAAAACTACAACCATAGGCAAACTGGCATATCAGTTTAAAAAAGCCGGCAAGACGGTAATTTTAGGAGCTTCGGATACTTTCAGGGCAGCGGCAGTAAACCAATTAACCATTTGGGCCGAAAGGGTAGGGGTTCCCATTGTAAGTCAGGGTATGGGAGCAGACCCTGCTTCGGTAGCCTACGATACTGTTGCTTCTGCTGTTGCAAAAAAAGCCGATGTTGTTATTATCGATACAGCCGGAAGGCTTCACAATAAAGTAAACTTAATGAATGAGCTGTCGAAAATAAAAAGAGTTATGCAAAAAGTCATTCCCGATGCACCTCAGGAAGTATTGCTTGTTTTGGATGCTTCTACCGGTCAGAATGCCATAGAACAAGCCCGACAGTTTACGGCAGCTACAGAAGTTAATGCCCTCGCATTGACTAAGCTTGACGGTACCGCAAAAGGAGGTGTAGTTATAGGGATATCAGACCAGTTTAAAATACCTGTCAGGTATATCGGTATAGGCGAAAAAATGGAGGATTTACAGATTTTTGATAAACAGGCTTTTGTTGAGTCGCTTTTTAATTAAAAATTAATGTAAATGTATTGGATTTGATGTTTTTTTTATTAAGTTTGCATTTCATACGTAAAAATTTTGCCTATGTATCGTCACAGTATCCGTTTTTATAGCATAGTTCTTTTGTTATTATTAATTTCAATACTAACTTCATGCAGAAATCGTGATAACAAAATGATAGCCCGCGGTAATATCGAGTTTCAAAAGAAAAATTACGAGGAAGCTCTATTATATTACAAAAAGGCACTAAAGATTAATCCCAATTCGTGGGAAGCTTACTACGATATGGCGTTGTGTAAAGCAAATCTGGGAAATGATACGGGAGCCATAAATGATTATTCGAACGCCGCCAAAATCAATCCGCGCGAAAACGTTAATATTTACATAAACAGAGGCGATTTGTATTATAAAATCAAAGACTTCGAAAAAGCTATTGCCGATTATAAATTCGCTATCGAATTAAACCCAAGTAATTTTGACCTATATCTTGCTCTTGGCAGTTCGTACAGAAATTTGAAAAACTACGATGATGCCATAAAAAATTTGAAAATTGCATTAGAACACAACAGTTCGATGGTTAAAGCATACAGTGAACTTGGCTATATTTATCTCGTACAGAAAAATTACCCCTTGGCCATAGAATTTTTAGATAAAGGTATTGCCATTGACTCTACCGATGCAATAATGTTTAACAACAGAGCTAATGCAAAACTCGAGTTAAAAGATATTGCCGGTGCAATTGCCGATATCAACAAATCAATGTCGTTGGATAGCAAAAACTCTTATGCTTACAAGATAAAAGCTCTGATTTTGATAGCTCAAAACAAGAAAGCCGAAGCCTGTGTTGAACTTAAAAAGTCGTTATCATTAGGATATACCGAAAAATACGGGAATGAGGTTTCCGAATTATTAAAGCAGTATTGCGAATAGTTTTATATTATTTCTTTTTTTATCCGTTAATTTAAAACTTTGAAATCATTTTCAAAAGAAGTTATAAATGTTATTACATTGGGTTGCTCTAAAAATGTTGTCGATTCGGAACATTTAATGAAACAACTCGAAGGAAGATTCGAAGTAATTTTTGAAAATTATAACGATGCAGCCGATATTGTCATAATAAATACCTGTGGTTTTATACTCGATGCAAAACAGGAGAGTATTGACGTAATATTAAAATTCACCGAACTAAAGGCAAAAGGTAGATTGCGGAAGATAATAGTGATGGGATGTTTATCTCAACTGTATAAGAGTGAATTATCGGCAGCAATACCCGAGATAGATAATATTTACGGAGTAAACGATTTTCAAAAAATATTAAATGATTTACAAACTGAACAAAAAGACGAACTATTAACTCAAAGAGTACTCACTACCCCTAAACATTACGCATATTTAAAAATTGCCGAAGGATGTAACCGAAAATGCTCTTTTTGTGCTATTCCGAATATCAGAGGGAAAAATATTTCAAGACCTGTTGATGTTGTTCTTGAAGAAGCAAACTGGCTTGTAGATAAAGGAGTTAAAGAGTTGATAATTGTTGCTCAGGATACTACTTACTACGGAATGGACCTTTACAAAAAAAGAAAACTTCCCACACTTTTGACTGAGTTAGCGAAAATAAAAAACCTTGAATGGATAAGACTGCACTATTCGTATCCTACCGGTTTCCCTATTGAGATAATAAAACTAATGAACAAATATGAAAATATTTGTAAATATCTCGATATTCCTCTTCAGCATATTGATTCAGATATATTGAAATCGATGAAAAGAGGAATAAACGAAGAGCAAACAAAAAATCTGATAAAAAAAATTCGTTCAGTTGTCCCCGATATTACATTACGTTCTACTTTTATAGCAGGTTATCCGGGTGAAACAAGAAAGCAATTCGAAAAGCTGAAAGATTTTATTATTGAAACCCGTTTCGAAAGATTGGGTGTTTTTGCTTATTCCGAAGAGGAGAATACCCCGGCAGCAAAACTTAATGACAGTGTTTCGGGAAAAACAAAAGAGAAAAGGGTTTCTGAAATAATGGAAATACAGCAGGAAATTTCTTATGAAATAAACCGAGAAAAAATTGGTAAAACCTATAAAACATTAATCGACAGGAAAGAAAACGATTATTATATCGGCAGAACAGAAGCCGATTCGCCCGAAGTGGATAATGAAGTTTTGATACCTGCAAAACAAAATCTCGTTATCGGCAACTTTTATCAGATAAAAATAAACAAGGTTAATGCTTTTGATATTTACGGAGATGTAATTTTAAAAAAATAATTAATATTGTCGAAAGTTAAACTTACAATCGTTATTTCATTAGTATCGTTCGGCATTTTATCGTGCATAAATCCTGTTTACCCTAAAGAGCAATTATTACAGCATACAGGTACTTTTCTTTTATTGATTTTATTGGTAAATGATTTAATCAAAAACAAGTTAAGCCTTTTTTCATTTATTTGTGTTTCGATATTCGTAATGTTTCATATTGCAGGAGCCAGATATATTTACTCTTATGTCCCTTACGATAAATGGATAAGTGCTTTAACAGGTATTGAAATTTCGATAAGCGGCAGGAATCATTACGACAGATTTATTCATCTAATTTTCGGATTTTTGGCTTTCCCTTATTTATTTGAAGTTTTGGGTAAAAGTAAAAATATTTCGAGGGTTCAATTGGTTATGCTTACTTGGGCATTAATTCAATCAATAAGTATGTTGTACGAAATTTTTGAATGGTTGCTTACATTGGTTCTATCGACCGAAGCTGCCGATAATTACAACGGACAGCAGGGTGATATTTGGGACGCTCAGAAAGATATGGCATTAGCACTGATAAGTTCTTCAATTATGGCATTTTTGTACAGCTTTGTTTTAAAACGAAACAGAAATTTGCCATAAGCCAAAACTTGACTAATTTTGCAAAGTGAGAAAGAAAATTGCTTTTCAGACATTCGGTTGTAAATTGAATTTCGCAGAAACTTCGCAAATAGCCCGACAGTTTGCTGACGAAGGTTTCGAAATAGTTGATAATAAAGAAACTGCTGATTATTATGTTATAAATTCCTGCACAGTAACATCCATTGCCGAAAAAAAGTGCAAAACCGCCATACGTTCGGTCAAAAGCAGAAATCCGGATATTAAAATTGCCGTTATAGGTTGCTTTTCGGAATTAAAAGCAAGTGAACTCAACGAAATGGAGGAAGTGAATTATATTATCGGGAATAGTGATAAAAACCGCATTGTTGAGTTAATAAAAAACGAAGAAAATACTATAGATAAGTCGTGTAATGGGTTTAATTTCGTTCCTGTATCGAAAACCAAAAATTTTATTCCTTCGTATTCGCTCGGCGACCGAACTCGTTCGTTTCTGAAAATTCAGGACGGATGCGATTATTTTTGCTCGTATTGTGCCATACCTTTGGCTCGTGGTCGAAGCAGAAGCGATACTATTGAAAATACCGTAAAATCGGTTCACGATATTGCCAAAAGCAGCATTAAGGAAATTGTTCTTACAGGCGTAAATATTGGAGATTTCGGAAAAAATAACAATCAAAGTTTTTATCAGCTTATCAAAGAACTCGACAAGGTAAAGGATATTGAGCGTTTCAGAATATCATCAATCGAACCCGATTTGCTAACTGACGTAATAATAGGTTTTGTTGCAGGTTCGGAGAGATTTCTTCCGCATTTTCATATCCCTCTTCAATCGGGCAACAACATAATCTTGAAATTAATGAAAAGGCATTACAATAGGGAATTGTTTGCCGAAAGAGTATTTAAAATTAAGGAAATGATGCCCTTTGCATGCATTGCTGCCGATGTTATTGTAGGTTTCCCCGGCGAAACTGACGATTATTTCGATGATACATACACATTTATCGACAGTTTGCCTGTATCTTATCTGCATGTTTTCACATATTCCGAACGTCCTAATACAAAGTCGATTATGCTCGGCAATAAAATACCTATGAACATCAGACGCGATAGAAGCAGAAAATTGCAGATGCTCTCCGATAATAAAAAACATTTGTTTTACACCCAAAATATAGGCACAAAACGTAAAGTTCTTTTCGAATCGGATATTCAAAAAGGTTTTATTTACGGGTTTACCGAAAATTACATCAGGGTAAAAACTCAAAAAAACACCGAATTAATCAACAAAATTGTTGATGTAGAATTAAATGACTTAACTGAGGAAGGTGTTTTTAAAGTTATTATTTAAAATTCATATATTCAGTAGGTTATATCTGTGTTTTAAAAAATAATTATTACAGTGTTAAAAAAGATAATAAATTCTTTTGTTTGAAACACTTAAAAAATTAATTTTGCACACTGGTTGAAAAATAATTATTAACATAAATATTACCTTATGAAAAAGAATGTAATAATAATCGGTGCTGCAGGACGTGATTTTCACAACTTCAACACTTATTACAGAGGAAATGCAAATTACAATGTAGTAGCATTTACTGCTGCTCAAATTCCTGACATTGACGGAAGAAAATATCCTAAAGAATTAGCCGGAGAAGAACTATATCCTGATGGAATTCCCATTCTTGCTGAAGAAGAATTGCCAAGATTAATAAAAGAACTTAAAGTTGATGATTGTGTATTTTCATACAGCGATGTGCCGTATCAAAGAGTAATGAATGTAGGTTCAATAGTAAATGCTGCAGGAGCTAATTTTATTTTATTAGGGCCTAAAGATACACAATTGAAAAGCACAAAACCTGTAATTGCAGTTGGTGCTGTTAGAACAGGTTGCGGGAAAAGCCAAACATCAAGAAGAATTATTGAATTATTGATGGAAAAAGGGTTGAAAGTTGTTGCTGCCCGTCATCCAATGCCTTACGGCGATTTGAATGCACAGAAAGTACAACGCTTTGCAACTATCGAAGATTTGGCAAAACACAAATGTACTATCGAAGAAATGGAAGAATACGAACCACATGTAGTTCGTGGAAATGTTATTTATGCCGGTGTTGATTATGAAGCAATTCTTAGAGCTGCCGAAAATGATCCAAACGGTTGTGATGTTATATTGTGGGACGGTGGAAACAACGATTTCCCATTCTTTAAACCCGATTTAACCGTTACTGTTGTCGATCCTCACAGACCGGGTCACGAAGTAAGTTATTATCCGGGCGAAACTACTGCACGCTTGGCTGATGTTATAGTTATCAACAAAATCGATAGCGCTTCCCCCGAAGCAATTCAGATTGTTAGAGAAAATATTGCAAAAATAAATCCTAATGCTATTGTTGTTGACGGTGCATCACCACTTACTGTTCACAATCCTGAAGTTATTAAAGGAAAGAGAGTATTGGTAGTTGAAGACGGCCCAACATTAACTCACGGCGAAATGAAAATAGGTGCAGGTACTGTTGCTGCTAAAAAATTCGGTGCTGCTGAGCTTGTTGACCCACGTCCTTACGTTGTTGGAAGAATAGCCGAAACTTTCAGAATTTATCCTAATATAGGCACTTTAATGCCTGCTATGGGTTATGGCGCCGAACAAATTGCCGACTTAGAAAAATCTATCAACAATACCGATTGCGATGCTGTTGTTATTGCTACTCCTATCGATTTGAACAGAATTATTAAAATCAATAAACCTACTACAAAAGTCGATTACGATTTACAAGAAATCGGAACTCCAAACTTGTGTCAAGTGATTGATGATTTTACAAAAAAACATAATTTGGCAACAAAAAGTGGCTGTGGCTGCTGTTAATTAATAAAAAAAGCGACTTTCAAAGTCGCTTTTTTTTTGACAATAAATTATTTAATTTTGAATAATAAAGCGTAAAAAATAAAAATGGAACGAATAATTCCATCTGACAATTAAATAATAAAAAAAATAAACAGATGAAAAACCGAAGTCTTGTTTCAATAAGTGATTTTTCGAAAGAAGAGTATATAAAAATACTTGATACAGCCGAAAAATTTGAGAAGAACCCCAAACAAAAAATTTTGGAAAATTATGTTGTCGCTACTTTATTTTTTGAACCTTCAACCCGCACGCGTTTGAGTTTTGAAAGTGCCGTTAATATGCTTGGAGGGAAAATTATAGGTTTCTCCGATGCGTCAAGTTCAAGTGTTAAAAAAGGAGAGTCGCTGAAAGATACTATTAAAACGGTAAGCAACTATTCCGATTTAATTGTAATGCGACATCCTCTCGAGGGTAGTGCAAGATTTGCAAGCGAAGTTGCCGACGTGCCTGTAATTAATGCCGGCGATGGTGCTAACCAGCATCCTACTCAATGTTTGCTCGACCTTTATTCTATACGAAAAACCCAAGGGAAACTCGATGATTTGCATATTGCTTTTGTAGGAGATTTAAAATATGGCAGAACCGTTCATTCTAATGTTATTGCCCTTACAAATTTTAATTGTACTTTTCATTTGGTTTCGCCCGTAGAATTAAAACTGCCAAGCTATGTTAAACGCCATATTAAAGAAAAGAAACTCGAATATTATCAATATACCGAACTTAGTGAGGTGATACCTTTTGTTGATATACTATATATGACCCGCATACAACGCGAACGCTTTTCTGACCCTATGGAATACGAAAGAGTTAAAAATGCTTATATTCTTAATGCTGATATGCTTACTAATTGCAAACCTAATCTTAAAGTACTGCATCCTTTGCCAAGGGTAAATGAAATTAACGAAAATGTCGATGAATTGGAACAGGCATATTACTTTCAGCAGGCAAGAAACGGGGTTTATGTTCGTCAGGCCTTAATAACATCTATACTTGGTTTGGTTTAAAATTTTAATTTTATTATTTGTATGGAAAAAATGGAAAAAAGAAAAGAACTTATTGTTTCGGCATTAGAAAACGGAACTGTAATTGACCATATACCTTCAAAAAGCGTTTTTCAGGTAATTAAAATTCTGAATCTCGATAATTTCGATAATCAAATACTTTTTGGAACAAATCTCGATAGTCAGAAGTTTGGCAAAAAGGGTATTATTAAAGTTAAAAACCGTTTTTTCGAGAAAGAAGAAATAAATAAAATTGCTTTGGTGGCACCTTCGGCTACTTTGATAGTTATAAAAAATTTCGAAATCATAGAGAAGAAACAGGTAGAACTTCCCGAAACCGTTGATAGAATAATAAAATGTATCAACCCTAATTGCGTTACCAATCACGAAAATGTTCCTACAAGATTTACTTTGGTCGACAGAGAAATCGTAAAACTTCAATGCTCGTATTGCGAGAAAAATACTACTAAGGAAAACTTTATTTTTATTTAGTAGGTATTTACCAGCTTATTTGGCAAATAACCTTATACAAAGTATAGGATATACTTTTTTATTGACTATTTGATTAATCTGCTAAATTTACGATAAGATGAAACTTCCATTGGAGTTTACTCCCAAATTAGTAACAGTATTACAAAACGGCATATCAAAGAATCAGCTACGCCAGGATATACTTTCGGGAATAATTGTTGGGATAGTGGCGCTTCCGCTGGCGATAGCTTTTGCCATAGCGAGTGGCGTGTCGCCCGAAAAAGGCCTTATTACGGCTATTTTTGCAGGGTTTATCATCTCTGCATTAGGCGGCAGTAGGGTGCAAATCGGAGGACCTACAGGTGCTTTTATCGTAATTGTTTACGGTATTGTTCAAAAGTTCGGTATCCAAGGGCTTACTTTTGCTACACTTATGGCAGGAGTTATTATTCTTATAATGGGTTTATTGAGGTTCGGAATATTGCTTAAATATATACCTCATCCTCTTATTATAGGTTTTACAAGCGGTATAGCTGTTATAATTTTTTCTTCTCAGATTAGCGATTTTTTCGGGCTTTCTATCGAAAAAGTCCCTGCCGACTTTATCGAAAAGTGGATTGTATATTTTTCTAATTTCAATAAATTCAACTATATATCAGCACTTATTGGAGCAGGAACAATAGTAATTTCGTTGCGAATGTCGAAAATATCGAAGAAAATTCCCGGGTCGTTGGTAGCCATAGTACTATCGACACTGATAGTTTATTTTTTTAAACTGCCTGTCGATACTATTGAAACCAAATTCGGAGCTATCCCCGGCAATATTCCCAAGCCACAGTTTAGCGGTTTGACCTTTGAGCAAATAAAAATGCTGTTGCCTGCTGCTTTTGCCATTGCTATTTTGGGCGGTATAGAAAGTTTGCTATCAGCCGTTGTTGCCGACGGTATGACGGGCGGAAAACATCGTTCGAATATGGAATTGGTAGCTCAGGGTATCGCCAATATTTTTTCGGGACTTATTGGCGGAATTCCTGCAACCGGCGCAATTGCAAGAACGGCCACCAATATACGCAACGGCGGCAGAACGCCTATAGCAGGCATTGTTCATGCTTTTACTCTGTTGGTAATTATGCTTATTGCAGCTTTTTATGCAAAACTTATTCCACTGTCGTGTTTGGCGGGAATTCTTATTGTTGTGGCTTATAATATGGGCGAATGGCATAATTTTAAATCGGTTTTCAAAGGTAATATTTACGACCGCTTGGTATTGCTTACGGTTTTTTTTCTGACTGTTATTTTCGATTTAATTATTGCCATAGAAATTGGTATTGTATTATCGGCATTTTTATTCGTAAAACGTATGTCGGATATTGTAAGCATTAATGTTGTCGAAAATCAAAACGATACCGAAGATATAATAGAAGGAATTCCAAACGAAATTCTAATCTACAAAATAAACGGAGCATTATTTTTCGGTGCGGCGCAGTCGTTTCAGGAAGCTTTAAAACAAACTCATCTGAAACCCAAAGCGGTGATATTGAATTTTAAGAATGTACCATTGATTGATGCCACAGGATTGTATCGACTTGAAGATATTTCGAAGCAATTCAGAAAAATGGGGGCATTAATCTATTTTACCGAGTTTTCGTCAACGGTAAAATCGGAAATAATGAAAAGACATTTAGGCGATTGGGTAGTAATGCATCCTTCGATTGATTTTTGTATAAATCATGCCAAAGAGAGACTAAATTTACCGAAGGTAGATAAGTGATATTTACTTTTTTTGGTGGCAGCAAAAGAAAGTATTATAATACCGAGCATAAATATGTTTTAGTTTAGGAGCGAAAGCGAACTAAACTATTACATATTTACCTTCGGTAAAACAAAGAAAAGTCACCGCTGCATATAAATTTGCTGAAATTGTATGCTTTTTATCTCACGCAACCCAAGCCGTTCGGAAGCAAGATAAAGTTTCCAATATAAGATTATCCCTTCCTCACTTCAGGGTTGCTTACTAAGCCCAACGCATGATAAAAACCATCCAATTTCTTAACGCAAATTTATATAAGGCGGATTTTAAGAACAATTACACTTAAGTTTGAATAAAGATTAATCGACATCAAATTCTTTGAAATACAAAACCTGCTTTTTTAAAAAGGGGAGGTAAAAGCAAGCAATCCTTAGTTTCGGGCGAGTAATATCATTTGGAACAAAACTGTACAATCCCGAAACGGTTTGGATTGCGCAGGTTTTAAAAAAGCTTGGTTTTGTTTCAAAGAATTTGCAGTCTTGAATTTCCCCGCTAAGGCGGGATGTTCCATTTGCTACTTTTTGTTTCAAGACAAAAAGTTGTATTAAAATAAGAAACATTCAACGAACTATATCAAATTTATATTAATTTATTATTTACTTTCTTTTGCTAGTACCAAAAGAAAGTAAAACAAAGAAAAGTCACCGCTGCATATAAATTTGCTAAAATTGAATGCTTTTTATCTCACGCAACCCAAGCCGTTCGGAAACAAGCTTAAAGTTTTCAATCTAAGATTATCCCTTCCTCACTTCAGGGTTGCTTACTAAGCCCAACGCATGATAAAAACCATCCAATTTCTTAACGCAAATTTATATAAGGCGGATTTTAAGAACAATTACACTTATATCAGAATAGCGTTTAATCGACATCAAATTCTTTGAAATACAAAACCTGCTTTTTTAAAAAGGGGAGG
>CAZWKQ010000024.1:0-25804 GCA_964634005.1 uncultured Bacteroides sp. | reverse complement strand
TTTAGGGCTGTTATATAAAGGTTTTATTTCCATACAACAGCCCTTATACACTTAAATTAGTCTTACACAATTTTTCAAAGAAAACGTAATCTAAAATCCTTTTTTTAGTTCGTAATTTTATCCTTAACTTTGTTGGTTCTATATCTACATAAGGAGCAAGGAGCAAGGAGCAAGTGAGTTAGTTTCTTGCTTTTGTTTAAATTAGTGCTTATGGATAAAAAATACAACATAAAGAATTAGTAAATTTCAGGCTGTAAATATAATACAAAAAAAAGCTAAATAATAAAATTTAACAAAAATTCATAAAAAATTAATATTGTATTGTCTATAATGTAATATAAACAGATCCCTTAATGTAAAATCCTTTGATATTGAATAATTTAGGAACATTATGTCCATCGAGATATGTAAGGCGATGGTAAGCAGTGATTCTGAATAATTTGAATAAATTTTCTATTCCCCAGAATGCTTCAATATAGGGTTTGTTAAAATTCATTACATCGAAACGTGTCAATGGTATTCCGTTGGGCGTCCCGTCTAATGTTCTGGGCATTATTCCTTTGGGATTATAGTTTATACTGTTGAGATCAGTATCTCTGAAATAATTTTCTTTATTAAGAGAAGAAAATATGAAATTAGCACCAACTATTTCTCTCAACTTTAGACGTTTAAATAAAGGAATTCTGTTAAAAAATAAACCCTGAAAATGATGCATAATCATTCCTTCGACCGCTTGATCGGCTGCAAATTCTACATAATCAAGCATATTGTAGCTTCTTTCGCTTTCGAAAAAAGTTTCGTTACCTTGGAAAATTACTCCAAGCGAATAAGGAACTTTGCCAAACACTTTAGTTCCGGTGATTGAATAGTTCATTTGTCCAAATGCTCCTAATTTCCACTTTCTGGCAACATTAAGCGAAAGTTTATGAAATTCGAAATCGCTTCCTAAAACATCTTTAAGGCCTAAAGTGTATTTAAAAGTCCATACATTTCCTTGTTTTGCCGAAATCCCTATACGATAATTGTCTTTAATGAGCCACATATTTTTTGGAGCATATCTGAAACTATAGCTTAGAGAAGTAATTTTATATGATTTTGAAATATTTCCGTCATCTTTATAATATGCAAAATGATAATCGCCCTGAGGGTTGAAATCTTTTGTCTCAACAGACAATTTGTGCGACATACCTCTTCCCCAATCTGTTTCAATCCATGCTCTATTGGTATAATTTAAACTGCTTTTGTCTAAATAGCCTAATTGAGATGAAAATGAGAAAAGTATATTCAAAAAGATATGTTCTTCTAAAAATATAGGATCAATTCCAAGGCGTTCGACATCATAGCTATGTTTTATGCCGATTTTTGTCCAGGTTTTTCTTGAAAGAAAATGTTCTACCTGAAAGTTATATTTCCATTTTTCGTCTTTGGTACCGTATGCAGCATGTGTTTGAATTATCCAATATTTGCTGAATAAAGGATTGGTTCTTAAATTAAGTTGAAAACGGTCTCCTTCGGTTTTATTATGACCATAAAGCGTAATCCAGTGTCCAACGTCTATCTTCCCGATAGGATAAAAACCTTCCCAGGCTGTATTTAAGAAAACCCTCCAGAATTTAATTCTTGGGGCATTTCTTACCGTATCTATTGCAGCATAGGCTCTTTCCATTGCAGTTGAGTCGTTTGCTCTTATTAAGCGTTCCCTTTTCCAGAATTTTTCGTCATGATCCATCGAATTTTCGGCTACTTCTAAGTTTCGCGTATAAAAATCAAGCTCTTTGGGCTTATTTGTAACAAAATTGCGATTATTAATATTGAATTTCATAATAAGCCCTATTGAGTTTTCGGTGAACTCGGTAACATCTACCAAAACTCTCGTTCTTTCGGGGACATAGGCTCCGGCATCAGTTTTAATATAATCCTGTTGAATACTATATCTCTCAATAAAATTCAAATTGGCCGATTTCCCTATTTCTACTGAAATTCTCTTTAAGGCAAATGTTGTATCGGTAATCCATATTTTCCCGCTAAAAGCTAAGTCTTCTTTTCGCTTTGGCTTAACTTTCAATTCGAAACAACTCTGACCGTCGATAACCACAGTATCCATTATATAAAGCTCGTAGAAACCCAAAGCACCTCTTGCAATAGGAGATATAAAACTTCTGTCGAAAATTTTCAGCCAGTTATCATAAAAATTGTATCTCTGAAAAGATGAACCTAAAAATTGTGAAAATAGTTCGGGATTATCAACCAAAAGACCCGTAAGTTTATTGGCAATTATTTTTTCTTTATATCTTTCGGGGCTTCCTAATGTATAAACTTCTGCAATTGATTCGGAAACCAGAAACGGAAGATTTACCTTGCCTTCTTCACCTGCAGCTTTCTGTAAACTGTCGAATACTGCCGCAAATGGTTTCATTGTACGGTTATTTCTGAATTTTTCAGATATATTATCAATGGAAATATCGACATTAACGTAGCTTTCGAATTGTAATGCCTCAAGGTTTGCCATATTGTAGGCATCTTTTCTTTTCCATACTTCGCGTAATATCCGCCACGACGGATTTTCGCCCGCTTTTATCAATACTTCATTCAAGTTAAATGAAGTTGGTGTAAGTTGAAAATCTATTACTTGTTTTTGGTTTTTTTTGATTTTTTTGCTTTTGGTTATGTATCCAAGAACCTGAACCGTGAGCGAATCGGACGGATTGTTTTCTTTTATGGTGTATATACCGTCGAAGTTAGTGGCTGTACCTTTGGTTGTTCCTTTAAAAAATACATTTGCAAAAGGAATAGGTTCGTTTGTATTGGCATCTGTAATTTTTCCGCTTATTATAGTCTCCTGTGACTGGATTTTACATAATGTAAGAGTAAATATAATAATTGCTATCAGGCTAATTCTCATTTGTAAGATGTATATTTTATTTTTTGCAAAAATCAGTTTTTTTTCTTGATTGACAATAGATTTTATATTTGATAACGAAAATAAAATAATTTAATCAAAAAAAGCTTAGGGTTTTTATATACAACTAAGAAATTAACAATAAACCCTTTTTCGGTCATTATTTTTCTTTTATGGTTAAATTCAGTTTATTGTTTTTTTCGTGCATTTTAATTGTACATGAACAATATCCGTGTTTAATCATGCAATTACCGCCCCAAATAGTAAAAATTCCCCAAAACAGCGGCAAATCAAGCACTTCAAAAAATGTTGGAGCTTTTGATAAAAAAGGGACCTGATAAAAAGCGTATGCAGAAACAATACTTCCTGCAATAATAGCAATATGGCCTATTATTACAGAAAGATTACGGTTTTTTGTCCAGCCTATACTTAATCCCCAATAAATAAAGAAAACGCCAACTCCTATACCGATAAACCGGTAGCTATCGAATGAAAGTATTAATTGCAAGATATTTATTATTGTAACAAAAACACCAATATAAAAAGTTATTTTAGCTTTCATTGTTGATAGAAGAAATAAATGTTTTCTTTTCATTTTTACAAATCAATTGTACTACCCACTTGCCCGATTGAGCAGAAGGAGGCAGCCCCCCGCCGGGGAATAACCACTGTCCGGCCATGTAAAAGTTTTTAAGTTTAGGAAGTGTCATATCCAATGATTTCATCATATTTTCCTTTGTAGGTAAGAATCCCTCATATGCACCATCTTTAACTCCTGTATAGTGCACACCGGTTTTAGGAGTTGCTACGTCAATAACTTCGATAAATTCTTTTATTCCGGGAAATTCTTTTTCTAAACATATTATTGCGTCTTTCTCTATTTGTTTCTTTTCATTTAGATATTCTTCTTTTTCAAGATTTTCCCATAATTTCCACGGACTTTCAAAACGCATTATTATAGTAGTTTTACCTTCGGGTGCCATTGTATTATCAAATGAGTAATTCATTATTGAATAACCATTCTCGAGTTTTGTCATTCCTATTTTAAAATCTTTAGAAGTATAAATAATTATAGGCGATTCGGATTTTATTTCTTTATTAATTCCAAATGAAACTTGTACTAATGGTGTAAAAAGTTCCCAGTTTTTATAAGCATTATCAATTTTCTTTGAAATAAATTTTCCTTTCAACATTTTATAAATAGTCGTAAAACCGTCAGCTGTGCTTATAACATAATCAGCAAAAATTTTGCTGCCATCGGTTAAAATAACTCCTTTAGCAATATTGTTTTCAACAATAATTTCTTCAACCTTTTTCTTGTATGAAATTTTTCCCCTGTGCTTTATGAACTTCTCAACCATACGTTGGGCTAACGGATAAGAGCCGCCTTTTATATAACCGGCATTTTTTTGATTAAACCAACCTAACATAAATATAAATGCCAATGCCGAGAAGTTTCGCTCGCCATATAATGAATATAAGGCTGATTTTATTCTTTCGTTTTTAAAATTGAGTTTATCGAAGTATTCTTTACAAGTCAAACGGCCGAATTTTCGAATAATGTTAATAATTGGAAGCATTGTAGGTAAGATTCTTAGATAATCTATAGGGCTGCGTAATTGAGGAGGTAATGCAAATGGTGTAAGTAATTCGCTTTTTCTCATATCATTACACATTTTAGCTATTGCTTTTCTGTCTTCAGGTGCAATTTCAATGAGATATTTTTCCCAGCGGTCGACGCTTGAATATATTATAAACTTATTTCTGTCTTTATCGATAATGTAAGAATGGATTTCATGGTCAATAATTTCGGTTTCATTATTCAATACATTCGTTTCTTTCCATATATCATGGAATGCTCCTTTTGATGTTCCTACCAACCAATGCAAACAGTAGTCGAAACGATATTTTTTACGTTCCCAAGCTGTACATTGTCCTCCTGCAACAGAGTGCATTTCAAGTATTTCTGTGTCAAATCCGTTTATTGCCGAATAAATTCCCGCCGATAATCCTGCTACTCCACCACCTATTACTAATACTTTTTTTCTCATTTTCTCAATTTTTTTAACAAAAATATATTTTCAAATGGCAGCAAAGAAAATAATTTTGATGATTTACAAATAATTGACTTTGAAAGACAGATTCTTGCAGTTGAATTTTGATAATTTACTTTTAAAAATGATATTTGATTGCCGCATAATTAACATCAATAGGTTAAATTAATCTATTTCATTTCTCATAATCATTTCAAGTTTAAAATATAAGAGTTGAAATAAACTTTTATTCTTAAATTAGCTTTTTTAGAATAGTCCGGTTTTTATTCCCCAAAAAAATGAAAATCCCGAGAATTTATCTGTTGTTAACCCGTTTATTTTGTTTTCGGATAAAGCAAAGCGGTAGTCAATGCCGGCAAAAAATCTGAAAGTTTCATATACGTTTATCTCGGCATCTAACATAGGGTTTATAAAAGTAAGTTTCATATTTTCGTACTCTTGTTGTGTTTTTGAATCCATCAAAACTGCTTTTCCTCCACCTACAAATAATCCTAAATTAAAGTGTATCAGTTTATTGGGATTAGAGTTTACACCTAAAGTTGCTCCATTCAATGTTAATTTTATTAATCTGTCGGGATATGTTGCCGATTTGCCCGGATTCCATTGTCCGAAACTGCTTCCGGCTATAAAAAAACGGTTTTTAATGTAAATACCGCCTCCTCCTCCGGAAATATCTGTCCAATTACCGTCAATTTTAGTATAACGATAATAAGGGCCTGCGTAAATACCAATTATTCCTTTTTTGAATAATGTTTTTGGTTGTTCAACCGAAGTTGATTGAGAATTAGCATAATTGCTGTTGAGAAAGTAAAAAAATATTAGTAAAGCTTTGCTAAAAATGCTTAAATTACTTTTACCCCAAAAATTACACTTGAAAATTTTAAATAAATGCCTTAATAGAATTGGTGTCATTTTTTTATTATAAAGTTCGATTACTTATTCCGATTTCTGCATTTTAACAGTACCATCGTATGAATTATCAATAATTATTAGTTTAAATGGTCTGCTTTTAAATGACACTTTCTCGCCTTCATTGATTTTGTATCCTAATAAGATTTCATTATTGTTTTTACTCAGGCTTATTACATCTAAAGTTGTTGCTTTATCGGTTGTATTTCCAATAATTGCAATTGCATATTGTTTGTTGAAGTCAATATTAGTTGGTTTACCTTCTGTACCCATAGTTGAGGCCATACCGAATACTTCTTCAAAATCTTTTTGAGTTTTAAGTACTAAATTGTGAATTTCTTTTTCAGGATAGTTGTTTTTTACAAAGTAATTTTTTGCCTCCAAAAAAGGAATTTTTGTTTCGTTTGATGAAATTTCTTCATTTTTGGTTTGATTCTCTTGTTCCGACTTTTTAGAATTAGAACTGCATGAGACTGTAAATAAAAATGATAAAACTAAAAGGATAGAGTAAATCTTTTTCATATTCAAAAGCTTTTTTCTTCAAAAATAATATATTTTCAGAATACGAATTAACTCTGCCGTTTTAAATTTATAGAATTTCACCAAAAATCTTATGAAAGTAATTAATTGACCGCTATATCGGCTGAATATTAAATTATTATTATTTTCTGGCTTTTAAGCATAAAGCCATATTATTATGAATAGTAATTAAAAAAAAATCTCGGATAACAATGGCGGGATTGATAAACAATTTTTTGGGGTTACAAAACATAAAAATCGAGTTTAATAAAAGATTTAAATGTTATAAAATCGATTTTATCGAAAAAATACCATATAACTGAATTTTATTGATAATTTTGTTTTTTCTTATAATAAATAAAAGTTTAACGATATGAAATCAAATTTTTTCGGCAAATTATTTTTTTCAGTTGTACTATTAACAATAACTTTTTTAGTTACAGAAGCTCAGAAGAGTTATAAGTACGAAACTGTTCCTAATGATCCTTTAAAAACAAGGATTTATACTTTAAACAATGGGTTGAAAGTATTTTTAAGTGTTTATAAAGATGCACCACGCATACAAACATATATTGCTGTAAAGGTAGGCAGCAAAAACGATCCTAAAGAAACGACCGGTTTGGCGCATTACTTTGAGCATATGATGTTTAAAGGCACTCCGAATTTCGGTACATTGAATTGGGAAAAGGAAAAACCCATGATAGCAGAAATAGAAGCCTTGTTCGAGATTTACAGAGTTGAAAAAAACGAGCAGAAAAGAAATGAGATATATCGCAAAATCGACAGTTTGTCGTACGAAGCATCCAAGTTGGCAATTCCCAATGAATACGATAAACTTATGAAAGCCATAGGTTCGCAGGGGACAAATGCAGCAACATCGAACGACTATACTATTTATATCGAAAACATTCCGTCTAATCAGCTCGAAAATTGGGCTAAGATACAAGCCGACAGATTTTCAGAGCCTGTATTGCGATTATTTCATACAGAGCTTGAAACTGTTTATGAAGAAAAAAACATGTCGTTGACCAACGATGGAAGAAAAGCCAATGAAGCAATGTTTGCTGCCCTATTTCCCAATCACCCTTACGGAACACAAACCACTTTGGGTGAAGCCGAACATCTTAAAAACCCATCGATGAAAAATATCAGAGAATTTTTTGCAAAATATTATGTTGCAAATAATATGGCAGTTGTTATGTCGGGAGATTTCAATCCCGATGAAGCCATTGCCATTATCGACAAGTATTTTTCGGTACTGAAAAAAGGAAATCCCCAACCTTTGAAATATACTCCTGAAAGCCCGATAGTTAGCCCAATAGTAAAAGAAGTAGTAGGACAAGAAGCCGAAAATGTAAGGTTAGCATGGCGTTTTGGTGGTGCTAAAACCCACGATGCATTGATGATAGATATGATTTGCCAGATGCTGTCGAACGGAAAGGCCGGTATTATTGATGTTAATCTAAATCAAAAACAAAAAACACTTGGAGCAAACGCATTTCCATACTCATTGGCCGACTACTCGGCATTGGTGGTTTATGGAACTCCCAAAAATAATCAAACACTTGAAGAAGTTAAAGATCTTTTACTACAACAAATCGAAGCTCTTAAAAAAGGTGAGTTTTCTGACGAACTTATTGCATCAGCAATTAATAACCTTAAACTTAATGAGCTAAAACGATACGAGTCTAACTCAAATCGTGTAAGAACCATTGCAAACGCTTTCCTAAACGATATTCCATACAGTCAGGTCGTTGACTATATAAACCGATTAAGCAAAATTACCAAAAAAGATATTGTAGATTTTGCAAACAAAAACCTGAATAATAACTATGCTTTAATTTACAAAAGGCAAGGAAAACCTCTGGATATCGAAAAAGTTAATAAACCTCAGATAACTCCGATATTTATAAACAGAGATGTAGAATCCAACTTCCTGAAAACCATAAAAAATACCAAAGTAAAAGAAATTGAGCCTGTTTTTCTGGATTATAGCAAGGATTTAACTGTAAAAAAAATCGGAAACTCCCGTCTTTTATACAAGCTAAACACCGAAAATAAAACTTTCAATCTTGTATATTACTTCAAAATGGGCAGCAACAACGATCTTGTTATGGATCTTGCAATTACATACCTCAATTATCTCGGAACAAGTAAATTAACGGCAGAGGAAATAAAACGCAAGTTTTACGACTTGGCTTGTAATTTCAGCATATCAAACAGTCAGGATGAAACATATATTTCGATAAGCGGACTTGCTGAGAATATGGAAAAAGCAATATTAATAGTCGAAGACCTTTTAAATGATCCCAAACCCGACAAAAACGCCTACGATAATTTGGTAAATGATATTCTGAAGATGATGAAAGACGCCAAATCCAATCAGCAGTCAAATTTCAACGCCTTGGTTGATTATGCTACATACGGAGAAAAATCGCCTTTAAAAAATATAATGACTGAAAAAGAGTTGAAAGATATTAAACCCGAACAACTTGTGCAAAAAATTAAAACTCTGACTTCTTATTACCATGATATTCTTTATTACGGTACTGAAAGTGTTGATAAAATTAGTTCAATATTGCAAAAATACCACAATACAAATAAAAATTTCATCCCATACTCATTACCATTAAAGTTTGTTCCAAATGAAACATCGGAGAATAAAGTGTTTTTTGCAAATTACAATAGCAAACAGTCTTATCTTCAAACAATAAGCAGAGGTGGATTGTACGACGAGAAAATAATACCTTTGGTTAATTTGTATAACAATTACTTCGGGGGAAGTATGAATGCGATAGTTTTTCAGGAGTTAAGAGAAAAACGTTCACTTGCGTATGCTTCACGTTCATCATATCAAATACCGTCTGACAAAGACTCTTATTTCATAAACAGCGGCTTTATTGCAACACAAAACGATAAAGTAACAGATGCTTTTGATGCCTATAATGATTTGTTCAACAATATGCCTGTATCCGAAAATACTTTCAAATTGGCCAAAGAGTCAATTATAAACAAAATAAGAACCGAAAGAATTACAAAAATGAATGTAATTTGGAACTTGATAAATGCTGAAAAATACGGTAGAAACTACGATATTAGAAAAGACATATACTACAAAACACTGAATATGCAAATAAATGATGTTGTAGATTTTAATAAAAACTATATTAAAGGTAAAAATAAATTTTATATAATTCTTGGTAAGGAAGAAGATCTGAATTTTAAAGAACTTGAGAAATACGGCAAAATTACTAAACTCTCACAAGAGCAAATTTTTGGATATTAATTGGTTAAATATTTTTTTTGATTTTTTAAACATTATCTTTGTAACAAAAAATTGAAATAAAACGTCAAACTAAAAAATTATTTAAAAAATGGAACCAAAAAAAATCTACAGGAGTAATTTAAATAAAACTATAGGAGGTGTTTGCGGAGGTATAGCCGAATTTTTCAACATCGATCCGGTTTTGATAAGAGTAATTTTTGTTTTATTCGGTTTATTCGGAGCAGGTATTTTAGTTTATCTGATATTATGGATTATGATACCCCAGTCACCGATACAAATGCAGTAATAATTTTAAAATGACAGAGAACAAAAAAATATACAGAAGTATAAACGACAGAAAAATAGCGGGCGTAGCAGCCGGATTGGCAGAGTATTTCAATATCGATCCTGTTATTGTCAGGATATTGTTTGTTTTTGGCTTTTTATTAGGTGGCAGCGGATTAATACTGTATATAATTTTCTGGGCTATTTTTCCCGTAAAAAATGTTATAAATGATAATGATAACAAAGATTATGAACAAATTTATGAAGGAGAAACCAATATGAATGAAGAAGATAAAAAACTTGGCAAAAATGGGAAAAATCAAGGGAGTTTAACTGCGGGTCTTATTTTAATTGCAGTTGGTGCTTTATTTCTTATCGACAGATTTGTTCCACATATTAATTTTGCTGATTTATGGCCTGTAATTCTTATTGTAATCGGATTTGCTCTTATTATAAACAGCAGAAAGAAAAATAATAACAATTATTAACAATGAAATATAAAAATATTTTTTGGGGAATAGTATTAATAGGATTAGGAGTACTTTTCATTCTTAAAAATCTTAATGTTATCCAGTTCAATTGGGTTTATCTACTGGAACTATGGCCGCTTTTGCTCGTATTTTGGGGCATTTCACTTCTGCCTGTTAAGGAAATAATTAAGTTTGTACTATATGTTGTTGCTCTTATTATAGGTATTTATTTAATAAATACTTCAAAATTTGATTCTGTATGGTATTGGAAGTTCAAAAAAATGAGCGAATACAGCTATAGAGAGCAGTTAATAGAAGAAGATTATAAAAGCGAATATAAATATGCTCATCTAAAATTAAGTGCTGTTTCCGGAGTTTTTAACGTAAAGGGAAATACCGATAAATTGATAAGCTTTTCAAATAAAAGCAATATAGGTAATTACAAGATAGATGAAAAAATAAACGACAGTACAATCATAGTCAAATTAGGTCTCGAAAACAGTATTGTTAACATTGATAAAAGCGGAGATAACAACAGTTTGTTGTTGCTTAACAATAACCCTATATGGAATTTATATTTCGAGGCCGGAGCTTCGGATATAAATTTGGATGTCAGAGATTTCAAAGTAGAAAAAGTTAAATTCGACGGAGGAGCTACAAACTTAAATATTACTTTAGGAAACAAATACCCTAATACAAATATCAATGTTGAAGCCGGCGCTTCTTCCATTAAAATAAGCATTCCGAGGACTTCGGGTTGTGAGCTTGTAATGGATAATGTATTGTCGAGTAAGAAAATAGACGGGTTTAATAATATTAACGATAATGTTTTCAGAACGGAAAATTATGACACAGCAACCGCAAAAATAAAGATTTATCTTGAAGCTGCCGTGTCAAAACTCGAAATAATCAGATATTAGAATAATCCGGTAATATTTCCGTCTTTGTCTATATCAATAATTTCTGCTGAAGGTTCTTCGGGCAATCCCGGCATACGCATTATAGTTCCGGCAATAGGAATTATAAAACCTGCGCCTGCTGCTAATTCTACTTCTCTTATTTTAACTGTAAAACCACGTGGTCTGCCTTTTCTGTACTGGTCATCAGATAATGATTTCTGAGTTTTTGCAATACAAATAGGGAGATTACCAAATCCTAGTTCGTTTATTTTATTAATGTCAACCTTTGCCTGAACTGTATATTCAACATGGTCGGCACCATACATTTTGGTAGCGATTTCGTTTATTTTGTCTTCTATCGTCCAGTTGAAATCGTAAAGAGGTTTAAAACAAGTTACACATCTATCGGCAGCTTCAGCAACCATTTGTGCCAGCTCTATAGCTCCTTCACCGCCTTTTTCCCAGCTTTCTACCAACGAAACTTTTACGTTAAGCTCTCTTGCTTTCGATTTTATTATTTCAATTTCCTCTTCGGTATCAGTAGCAAATTTATTTATGGCAATAACAGGCGAAATACCATAAAAACGAATATTTTCAACGTGTTTTTCAAGATTTTCCAACCCTTTTGATAATGCCTGAGTGTCGGGAGTGCTTAATTCTTTTAATTTTGCTCCTCCGTGATATTTTAAAGCCCTAATGGTAGCAACTAAAACGACAGCATTTGTTGATAATTTACCGTATTGACTTTTGATGTTGAAAAACTTTTCGGCTCCCAATTCAGATGCAAAACCGGCTTCGGTAACAACATAATCTGATAATGAAAGCCCCATCTTTGTAGCAATAATTGAGTTTGTCCCCTGTGCAATATTAGCAAAAGGACCGCCATGAATTATTGCAGGATTGCCTTCAATAGTCTGTACAAGATTTGGCATTATTGCGTCTTTCATCAATGCAGCCATAGCTCCGTGTGCTTTTAAATCGCGGGCATAAATGGGCTTACCCTCATAAGTATAACCGATAAAAATATTACCGAGTTTATTCTTCAAATCTTCTAAATCTTTAGCCAGACATAAGGTTGCCATAACTTCAGAAGCTGCAGTAATATCGAATCCTGTCTCACGTGGTACGCCTTGTTTTGGACCTCCCAACCCAATGATAATATCCCTCAAGGCTCTTTCGTTCATATCCATAACTCTTTTCCAGCGTATAGTGCGAGGGTCGAGACCTAAATTATGTTTTGTACTTTGTATGTTATTGTCAATAAGCGCTGCAAGCAAATTATGAGCTTTCTCTACGGCGGCAATGTCTCCGGTAAAGTGCAAGTTAATATCTTCCATTGGTAAAACCTGTGAAAATCCACCGCCTGTTGCTCCACCTTTTATCCCAAAAACAGGTCCTAATGATGGTTCTCTTAATACTACTGTAGTTTTCTTACCAATTTTGTTAAGCCCTTGTGTTAACCCGATAGATGTGGTTGTTTTTCCTTCGCCTGCCGGTGTAGGTGTAATTGCCGTCACTAAAATAAGTTTAGCACGTTTGATTTTTTCTTCATCTATAAGTTTTAACGGAAGTTTAGCCTTATACTTACCGTAAAGATTAAGGTCGTCCTCTTCTATTCCAAGCTGTTTTGCTATTTGTGTTATCGGCTTTAGCTTCGTAGCTTGAGCTATTTCAATGTCACTTTTCATTGCTGTCAATTTTTGTTAATTTTTAATATTTATTGAAATCAACGTTTTAATTATTTAATTGTTCATTTTATGGTTTAAAAAACAATGTAATTACGCTGAATTATTTAAATGATATTTATCTGAAATTTTTTGGCTTTATTATAGTGAATGTTCTAACTATATTAAACCCAAAATAAATATCGCCTTTACCCCAACTTCCTTTTGTTTCGGTAATGAAGCCTCTTTCGAATAGAGGTTGGGAATTTGTCAGAAATAATTGGAAAACATGTCCTCCTGTTTCTATATCAAATCCTAATGATAATGAATTATCGAAAAGTTCACGCGTTCTTTTCGTAATTATATAATAATATTCAGCATTAACCGATATTCTCTGACTTAGTTTTACTCTGCCTCCCGAACCTAATGCAAAAATATCGTTAGGATCTATTGTTGATTTTACTAAATTATTGTGAATATGCGACGGCATTATTTGAATTGAAATATTGTTGTTTAATTTTCGGGAAATTAAAATCTGATTTACAAATGATAATCTCGAAGTGAAATAATTCACTCTTTCGGGGTCTTCCCATTTTAAAGTATTAATAGCCGACCCTCCGAAATATGAGACAGATAAAGGCATCGATAAATTATCTTGTCTTAATATTTTAAACTTTATGTATCCGTCTATTGTTTTTTGAAAAGTACTACGTCCGATACCTAATTCAAGACGTTCTATCGGGCTGTATTCAAGACCCAATCTTATTGTCGACTGATCCAATCCCCAAAGGTTATACGAACCTTCATTTATCTTTCCGAAATGATGTGAAATAATAAAATTGAGATTCCCTGAAGGAACATTTTCTATTGATTGTCCTATTACTAATCGTGTTGTTTTAAATGTAGCCGATATAATTTCTTTTTTGGGGGTGTCGTCATTAAGCAAATTCATTAAATCTTCCTGAGCATAAGAATAACCGGATATTACTTTTATAAAGTAAACAAGGATAATAAAAATTTTTTTCATAAAATTGTTTTTTTACAAAAATAAAGGGTATTTCGTTTATAACAAAATACCCTTTAGTACAAAATTTAAAAATATCTTATTGAAATTGATGTATCAAAATTTTTAAGAAATTTTCCTTTAAAATTAAAACCTTTGTCAGTAATTTTTCTGTTTAATTTCTTTATTAATTGGTTTTATCCATGTTTACATTAACAGTTATATCAATGATTTCTGCAATATTTTTCAGAACATTTTTGGGAATTTTAATATTGTAATCTTTTAATTCGATAGAGAATTTTGACATTGCAATTACTTTACCGTCTTTAATTTCTACAGTACCGGGGTGTTTAACCTTTTGAGTTACTCCGTGAATGGTCAAATCGCCTTCAACTATTACGTTGTGCTTTCCATTTTTAGTAAAATCGATATTTTTTATGTTTTGAATCTTCCCTTTGAATGTAGAATTAGGGTATTTGTCCGATTCTACATAATTTTCATTGAAATGTTCCTGCATAAGTGCTTTTTCGAAAATAAAAGATTTCATTAAAACTCTGAATACCAAATCTCCGGTTGAAGCATCAAGAGCGGCATTAACCTGACTGTTGTGTGCTTCAATTTTTTCCATCGGTGCATCGGAGTAAAAAGATATTTTGCCGTTTTTAGTGATATACTTTTGAGAAAAAGCCATTGGTGTAATAAAGAACAATATTAATACAATACTTATCAGTTTTTTCATACTTTTTTAAAATTTAAGGTTAAACATTATTTTATTATTGAGCCGTTTTCAAGTATAATGTCCGTATCATTATATCCTGAGCAATAAGCCTTAAGAGTTATCGGCATTTTAAGGTTAAAAATTGAAATATCGTTGCTGTATTTCGGCAACATAGTACATCTAATACCTTCATCTCCGAAATCTCCTTCATTAAATACAAAAACGGCTATGGTTAAACTGTCATTAGATTCCAATTTATTGATAACGCCGGTTAATTGAATCATTTTACCGTTGTATTTTTTTTCGGCCGCATTTTTATCTGTTGTAAATTCTTTATATAGTTCTTCAGCAGAAACAATATAATCGGGATTGAGTTTTTCAAAATCGGGATGAGGTTTATTTATATAAAATTTATAAACCAAAAACGCTGCAATTGCACCTAATGCAATTAAAAATATGAGAATTTTTATCCACTTTTTCATAAAACAAACTTATTGAACATTTAATCAACAAATTGTTAATGAATTTGTTTAACCCAAATTGTTTAATAAAGATTTTCTTATTCGGGGTTATCCCAATCAATTTCATTAGTTGACTGCCTTCCTAATGAAAAATTTGGGTTTAATAACAGGATAAAAATAAAATTAAAGATGCAGTTGAAATATACTACATCAACCTAAAATGATAAAATTGTAAATTTCAGTTATTTAAAGCTCCATTATTAACCCATTTGCTAATCTGAGAAATTTTACAATCGCTGAGTTTCCCGGCGCCTTTTGGCATTGGGGAATATCCTGCGCTATGACTTACTGTACCCGTAAGTTTACCGTTTAATGCTATTGTTCTCAGATTTGTATAGTTATCGGTAATAATACCACCTGATGCAACAGAAGAGCTATGGCATGAATTACACGAAGATTGAATAATAGGAGCTATTGTTAATGAATATGTCACATTTGTAGTATCGCAGTTTTTATTTACAAACTGGTACAATTCTTCCTCGTTATCGTAATAACATGAGCTTATAAACAATAAAAACAGTGTAGATAAAGCAAAGAGAAAAGTTTTTTTCATAAGATTTTCAATTATTTTGCATTCCTGCATCTATCCATTTTTTTATTTTAATTATTCTGCATTGAGGCATTAATCCTGAAGGAGGCATAGGATTTCCCGTGCTTGTGATTCTAATATAAAGGTTTTTGTTAATAACGGCATTTTTTATTTGAGTGTAATCACTAAGACTTAATCCTGCACTTGGAGATATGCCACTATGACATCCAAGACAGTATTGTTGAATAGTAGGGAAAATATCGGCAGCGAACGCAAAAGAGTTTGTGTCGCACAAATTTGGGCAAGGTTCGTTTTTCGCACCTTGGGCTATCCATCCGTAAATTAATGCTTTCTGATCGGGTGTTAATGGTGTTCTTGGTGGTGGAGGCATAAACTTATCGTCATTGGGACTTTTTATAAGAACCTTATACAACTTACTATCACTTGGTCTGCCCGGTTTTACCACATCACTCGACATTATGGCATTGTAACTCGATAAATCGACATCATCCTGAGCACTTGCAGCATCGTGACATCCGGAATATGCACAATTACTTTGTAAGATAGGAAGAATTTTATCTTGAAAACAAATTTTTTCCTGAGGTACATCGGGTTGAATAGGATCGTGTTTACAAGAAATAAAAAAAACTAACGAGAAATAAAGAAAGACTATTAATAAAAAGCGATAAAGCATCTACGAAAAATATTAGTTGATTACAATTTTTTTGATATAGGAATTTTCTTTATCTTTAATTTGAGTTAAGTAAATTCCTTTTGCCAAGTTAGCTGTTTCAATTTTATTACAAGAGTTGTTATTGGCAACGGTTTCCGATTTAACCAATTTTCCGTCAAAACTGTAGAAGTTTATTTCAAATTCCGAAGAGTTAATACCATTGATATATAAATAATCGGATGTAGGGTTAGGGTAAATGTTGATTTTAGATAGAGTATTTTCATTAACATTGGAACCTGTGTTTTCGGGAATTGTCAACGTAAAGAGTTTAACGTTCGGTTTACCGATAACAGCAGCTCCGTAGAATGTAACAGGACCTGTTCCTGCATCGGGAGCTACCCAAGTGAACGACCATGAGGCATTAGTAGCGCTTATAGCACTTGCATGAGTTATATACTTGAAATCGCCTACCAATTGCGAGTTAGTTCCCATAAATATTGTACCCATCAAATTACCTTGAGCATTTTGTGGAGAGATTTGAAATCCTTTGTTGCCGGTTCCGCTAAATGCACAAGTAAGTAAATAAGTCATCCCCGGTGTATAACCGGCACTCGGAACGTTTGAAGATAAAAAACCTGTTACGTTTACCGCCGTACCTCCATGACAAACGGTACAGTTCTTGTTATCGTAAGGAGAACCTGTGTGTCCTGCAGGAGCTCCGGTAGGGTTTTTGGTTTTTCCGCTAAATCCTGTTATCAGTAAATAGGAAAACACTGATAAAATGCCAAAAATTGTAATCTTTGCTTTCATATAAATTGTTTTTTTATTTAATCACAAAGATAATCAGAAATTAGCAAATTTGAAACTGCCAATAAAAATTTTTATTTTTTTTGAATTAAGTTATATAATTGATCAATTTTTGGAAGTATAACAATTTCGATCCTGCGATTCAAAGCCCTGCCTTCTTTTGTTTCGTTTGTTGCTACAGGATAATACTGGCTTTTACCTGCGGCCATTATCTGAACCGGATTAACCTTGTATGTTTCGGTGAGGATTCTGACTACACTGTTTGCTCTCGAAACACTTAAATCCCAATTATCTTTAAAACAGTTTGTTTTTATCGGAACACTGTCTGTATGGCCAATTATTATTATATCCAAAGAAGGTTGTTCTTTAATAACACCTGCCAACATTCCTATTGCATTTTGTCCTCTTTCGTCAAGAGTTGCGCTGCCTGATGGAAATAACAGCTTGTCTGCCAACGAAATATACACTTTGCCGTCTTTCATCTCTACGCTTAGCTCATCTTTTTTGAAACTTACCAAAACACTGTTAATTTTATTCATAACATCAGTTAAAGCAGCACTTTGTCTTTTGGCTATTGAGTCGAGTTCGTTTATTTTTTTCTCGCGTTCGCGTAAATCATCATTTTTTTTCTTAAGCTGTAAATTAAGTTTTTCTTTTTCCGACAAATTCGAAGATATCATTTGATCGTACTCAATTATTTTATTCTCCAAAAGTCTTATTTTTTCATTCAATAGAGTAGTATCGTCTTCAAGATTAATTATTTGTTTCTTTAAAAATTCTATTTGTTTATTTAATGATACTTTCTGTTCGGTTAAATTAATTTCTCTTTGTACACACTGTTGTCTTTCATTTTCCGATTGTATAAATTTCTTTTTCGAAACACAGGAAGTTAATGAAACGACAAAAATTATTATTACATAGAAAATCTTTTTTGATGCAAATTTTTTCATAAGCAAAATCTCATTAAATATTTTATTTACGCTAAATTAAAACAAATTTCATTTACAAACTTAAATTTATTAAAATTATAACTATCGAAAAAAGAAAAAAATTACTTTATTTTGTAAACTTTGATAATTTTGAAAAAATAATGATATGAAACGAGCCATTAGAAAATATTCACACACTGATGGGTGTTTATTTGGCGAGTTAAATCTGACAATTAAATAATTAAAAAAACAAACAGATGAAAGGAATAATTTTAGCAGGTGGAGCGGGTACAAGGTTACATCCGCTTACAATAGCAGTTAGTAAGCAATTAATGCCTATTTATGACAAACCAATGATTTATTATCCTCTTTCAGTATTGATGATGGCCGGAATTCGCGAAATACTCATAATATCTACACCTACCGATTTGCCAAACTTCGAAAGATTGTTAGGAGACGGAAGTCAGATAGGTTGTAAATTTTCATATAAGGTTCAGGAAGTTCCTAACGGATTGGCGCAAGCTTTTGTTTTAGGAGAGGAGTTTATCGGAAACGATAAGGTTGCTTTAATATTGGGTGACAACATTTTTTACGGTAGCGGGCTTCAAAAATTACTTCAGGAAAACAACGATCCCGATGGTGGTGTTGTTTTTGCTTATCATGTTTCCGACCCTCAACGCTACGGAGTTGTCGAGTTCGACAGTAATTTCAATGCTATTTCAATAGAAGAAAAACCTGTTGACCCTAAATCGAATTATGCTGTTCCGGGATTGTATTTTTATGATAATAGTGTTGTAGAGATAGCAAAAAATATAAAACCCAGCAAAAGAGGCGAATATGAAATTACCGATGTAAATAAATGTTATTTGGAACAAGGCAAACTAAAGGTGGGGATACTAAGTCGCGGTACTGCATGGCTCGATACGGGAACATTTACATCTTTGCTACAGGCTTCGCAATTTGTAGAGGTTATTGAACAAAGACAAGGCCTTAAAATAGGTTGTATCGAAGAAATTGCTTACCGCCAAGGTTTTATCGATAAAATGCAACTTATTGAAGTAGCCAAACCTCTGCTTAAAAGCGGCTATGGCGACTATCTGCTTCAACTTATAAAGTAAATATCGCAGATAATTATAAATTTGAAATATATTATGTACACTATTGAAGAACTTCAGGATATTGTTAATAATGTTCTCTCTTCTCAAAAATTTGAAGGAAACCCTCCGTTATTGTACGAACCTATAAGATATTCGCTAAGTCAGGGAGGTAAAAGGTTACGCCCTTTACTTACCCTCTTAGGCTGCGATTTGTTCGACGGTGATGTTTATCAAGCTATATATCCTGCTTTAGGTCTGGAGATTTTCCACAATTTTACATTGCTGCACGATGATATAATGGATAAAGCCCCGCTTAGAAGGGGTATGGAAACAGTTTATAAAAAATGGAATACCAATATTGCTATACTTTCGGGTGATACTATGTTTGCTCTTGCTTATGAATATATGCTTAAGACCAATCAGGATGTAATACCCGATATTCTTAAAGTTCTCAATCGAACTGCTATTGAAGTTTGTGAAGGTCAACAATATGATATGAATTTCGAAACTCAGGAAAATGTAAATATTTCTGATTATCTTGAGATGATCCGACTAAAAACTGCCGTTTTGCTCGGTGCATGTTTAAAAATTGGCTCTATTATTGCAAAAACAAACGAAGAAAACATCAGAAGGATTTATAATTTCGGATTAAATTTGGGTATAGCTTTTCAATTAAAGGACGATTTATTGGATACATACGCAAATGATACCAAATTCGGAAAGGTAATAGGAGGAGATATTTCGACTAATAAAAAAACTTTTCTTTACTTAAAAGCTTACGAACTGGCCGATAAAAAACAAAAAGAAATGCTTGATTATTTGTTTTCATTGCCCGAAGAGGAAAACGAAAACAAAATAAAAGAAGTTACGGCTTTATTTAATGCTTTAAACATTAAAGATCATACCGAAATAGAGCTGAATAAATACCAAAATATTGCTCTCGACGAGTTGAAATACGTTACTGCCGATAAAAGCAAAATTGATAGAATTATAAATTTTGCAAACAATTTACTTTTGAGAGAAAGCTGATTTATTTTTCCGTACTTTTTTCTGCTATTTCTATTTGATCAATCGGTAAATTTACTGATAATATTCTGCCTATTTGTTCAATTCTTACCAGAATTTTGTTTTTGCCCATATATTTTACCATTTCGCCTTCAAAACCTGTAAATAACCCACTTACAATTTTAATGGGTTGACCCGGGGGAATATTATTTTTTTCTAATACAACTACCGGAATTTTATTTGACGATATAATCTTTAAAGTTTCAATCTGTGACTCTTTTATGGGAACAGCCTTACCCGAAAAGCAAACATATCTTACAACCCCTTCAACTTTGAATATTTCATAGTACTCTTTTTGACTTACTTTCACAAAAACGTAAGAACGAAGCAAAGGCTCTTCGACCCACTTTTTCCTGTCCTTCCATTGACGAAGTACTTTGTTTAAAGGAAGATAACATTCGATACCCATTTCCTGTATCTGGGTTGATATCTTTTTTTCGAACCTCGAGCGTGTGTAAACTGCATACCATTGATATTCCATAATTTTATTGAATAGCCTTTTTATGCAAATATATATAATTTGTTTAAATATTGGGATAACCCCGAATTAGAAAATTTAAGTCTTTGGCAATAAAGTCGAAGAATTTTTGAGGATGAAAACTATATGATAATTATCATAATAAAGCTATTGCAAAAAGGCAATCCGCAATACTATCTTTGCGAAACAGTTTATAAAAACATTGTATATGAAGAAATTATTGATACTTGGAGCCGGAACCGGCGGTACGATCATGGCAAATAAGTTCAGGAAAGAATTTTGCAAAGATGAATTGGAAATAACTATTATCGATTCAAACAAAACACATTATTATCAGCCCGGATTTTTATTTATTCCTTTTGGGATGTATAAACCTAAAGATGTTATAAAACCTAAAAGTAATTTTATTCCTGCAGGAGTTAATATTATTTACAAGCATATCGAACTTATTGATGGCGAAAAACAGCAAGTCCATCTTGCTGAAGGAACTGTACTTAATTACGACTATCTTATTATTGCGACCGGTACACGCATCGATCCTGACGAAACACCCGGATTAAAAGGCGAATTGTGGTATAAAAACATTTTCGATTTCTATACTATTGAAGGAGCAACAGCATTGGCAAATTTTTTCAAAACATGGGAAGGTGGCGAGTTGGTATTAAATATAGCCGATTTGCCTATTAAATGCCCTGTGGCTCCATTAGAGTTTGTGATGTTTGCCGATGCTTTTTTTACCGAAAGAGGTATGCGCGATAAGGTAAACATATCTTATGTTACACCAATGAGCGGTGCTTTTACCAAACCTCGTGCTTCAAAAATTTTAGGCAGTTTGCTTGAAGAAAAAAATATCAAAATTGTACCCGATTTTTACATCGAAAGAGTTGATAATGAGAATAAAAAAATTATTTCTTATGACGAAAAGGAAATCCCTTTCGATTGTCTTATAAGTATTCCGGTTCATAAAGGAGATGAAGTAATAGGAAAAAGCGGACTTGGTGATGATATGGATTTTGCATTGACTGACAAATATACATTGCAATCTCAGAAATTTCCGAATATTTTTGTTTTGGGCGATGCCTCAAATATTCCTACATCAAAAGCCGGTTCGGTTGTTCATTTCGCTTCGGATGTAGTTTTTGAAAATTTAATTTGTTTCATGGAAAATCGCCCTTTGACTGCCAAATTCGACGGCCATTCCAATTGCTATATTGAAACAGGTCACGGTAAAGGGGCTTTAATAGATTTTAATTACGATACCGAACCTTTGCCGGGCTCATTCCCGTTCCCGGGTATAGGTCCTTTCGGCCTTTTGAAAGAAACAAGAGTTAATCATTACGGCAAACTTATGTTTAGATGGATATACTGGCATGTTTTGCTCAAAGGCAAAGAAATGCCAATCGACTCTAAGATGACTATGGCCGGTAAAAAAATGTAAAAACTTAAAAAAATGGATGAATTAAAATTTCAAGCTCAAATAAATGATATAAACCATAAATTGGACATGGTTTTGGAGCATATTGAGCAACAGCGTATTAAAAGAGAAGAGATAGACGATCTTATTGATGACCTTTCAATAGTTGGCAAAGATGCTTTTCAACATACAGTAGTGGCATTAGACAAAGCCGGTGTTGAACTTGACAGTGATGCACTGTCGCTTTTAGCAATTAAAATTGTTAAAAATATAGGCAATTTTAATGAATTGCTCGATACCATCGAAAGTGTAAATGACTTTATAAAGGATGCAACCCCTATTTTCCGCCAGATTGGTCTCGATGCAATAAATAAGGTTGCCGAATTTGAAGAAAAGGGCTATCTCGATTATTTTTATGCTGCAAAAGATTTGTTCGGAAAAATTAGTGAAAACTATAGTCCCGATGATATCAGAAAACTTTCGGAGAATGTCGATTTAATTTTTTCTGTAATCAGAAATATAACAAAAACAGAATTCCTGCAAAATCTCGAATATATAACTAAAGTTATTTCTGAGACGAAAATAGATGATTCTCTGGATAATAAATCAATATTTAAGTTGATGAAAGAACTTAATTCGCCTGAAATAAGGAAATCATTATCTTATGTTTTAAGAATAACAAAACAAATTTCGAATAAAAACAATTAACTTAAAAAATAATAAAAATGGCACAAAAAACAATTGCGGGCGTTTTGCTCGATGTAACAGAAGAAGGTTATTTAAACGATCCTTCACAATGGAATACCGAAATTGCAAAAGAAATTGCAAAAGAGGAAGGAGTAGAGCTTACTGAAACTCATTTTAAGGTTATTGAATACTTGCGTGAGCGTTTTAAAGCAGGAGAGGCATTGACAATCAGAGGAGTCGGGAAATCAGGTATTGTTGATATTAAAGGTTTTTACACTTTATTTCCGGGTGCTCCTATGAAAAAAGCAGCTAAAATAGCAGGTATTCCTAAACCTGCAAGTTGTGTTTAATCAATAAATTTTGATAAAATGGAAAAAGAAGAATATCCTTTAAAAAAAGTTTGTCTTATTTGTGCTAAAGGCACAATTGAAGATGTTTACGCAGCCTTAGTTATGGCTAACGGTGCAGTAATGGAAGGTATTGAAACTAAAGTATTTTTCACTTTCTTTGGTTTAGATGCTATTACTAAAAAACAGATGAAGAGGCTGCATACTGCTACAGTAGGAAATCCGGCAATGCGTATGCCGGGAGGTTTGCCTTTTCCGACAATACTGGGAATGCTACCGGGTGTAGAAGCCGGTGTTTCTGCTATGATGAAAAAGCAAATGGAAGCACTCGATATTCCACCTGTTGACGAATTTCTTGATATGATTACTGCCGGAGGTGGTGAAATTTATGCTTGCAAACTTGCCGTAGATATGTTTAAACTTAAAAAAGAAGATTTAAGTGAACACGTAAAAGATATTATTACAGTAGGCGACTTCTACGGAATGTGCGGCGGACAGGGTACTCAAATTATTTTTACTTAAACCCTCAGAGCCGTTCGACTTATTAATGCCTTTCTGCCCCGCTTTATTCGAGTGGGGCATATTTTTTTAATTCCAAATTATTTCCGTCGAAAACTACATAAGTAAAATTACTTACCCAATCGCCCAGATTTATATATCGCGAATTGTTGCCAATATTTATATCAAGTGGCAAATGACGATGTCCGAAAATAAAAAAATCATAATGCTCATTTTCTAAAATTTCTTTTGCATATATTATAAGCCTTTCTTTTTCTTCGCCAAGGAATATCTCGTCATAGTTTTCATTTGCAATTCTGCTTTTTCTCGAGAAATAGTTTGCAATACCATAACCCACGTTTGGGTGTAATATTGAAAAAAGCCATTTGCAAAGAGGATTTGAAAAGATTTTTTTTAAAAACTTATAACCTTTATCATCAGGTCCTAATCCGTCGCCGTGTGCAATAAAAAACTTATAAGGTCCGTATTGCTTTATAACGCTTTCTCTTATTATTTTAATATTTAATTCTTTTGTAAAATAATCTTTTACCCACATATCATGATTGCCGGTGAAGAAATTTATTATTATCCCTTCGTCGGTTAGTTCGGCCAATTTGCCTAATAACCTCACAAAACCTTTTGGTACAACGCTTTTGTATTCAAACCAAAAATCGAAAATATCGCCCAACAAATAAATCTCTTTAGCATTATTCTTTATTTCATCAAGCCATTTTACAAGCATTTTTTCTCTTCTCAGGCTCGATTTATAGTCGGGAACTCCAAGATGACAATCGGATACAAAATATATATTTTTTCTTTCCAACTTTATTGATTTTTATTTCTTTTCAAAGATAATTCATTTTCCAATCGTAACATTTCCTTTTGATGAATTTTCCGAGCGAAATTTTTAACATGAGAATTATCGGGATATTTAATAACTAATGAATCCTTAACTTTAGCAAAAAAGTTGAAGTCTTCCTTTTCATTGAAAACAGCTTCTCTGCCAAATGGAATATATAAACACAACATAGCTGCAAAAGTTCCGCTGTTTTGTTCAATTAATTTTCGTTGAAATTCTTTTTGTTTCGAAAAAGTTTTAAAATAAATACTATCAAGCTGTATTTTAATCTTTTGTCTATCCGATGCGTACATAGCATCCTTCCATATTTTGCCTATGGAATCTAATGTTTTTAAATTATTTTGAACCTCAACATTAAGGTTATTCAACAATTCACTTTCATTATTACCCGATATTTTATATTCTTTTTCGAAATTTTCGTAATCAGTTTCTATATTTATTACATCACCTTTGTCGCCTATAAAAGTTATTATATTGTTTTCTTTTCTTAAAATAAAAATGCTTTTTTCATTTGGTAAGTATTTGAATGTAAACTTTCCGTCTTTTGTTAGGATTAATGAATCAATATTTACTATTTCATTGGGTGTGAGTAATTGCAGAAGTATTTTTTCACCTGTTCCTTTGGTAATTATTCCGTTAATAGTAATAAAACTTGTATCTTTAGTGTGAGGTTTACATGAATAAATAACTATAATCGAAATAATAATAAATGGTTTAATAAAAAATCTCATATAATATTTTTTAAAGTTTTAATTTAACAGCTAAGATTCAAATCTAAATTTCTTTCGCAAAATTACAATTAATAAAAATCTTATATATTACTAATCGATATATTTAGAACTATCAGTTAAAATCAAATTAAGTAGTAGATTATAATATTTTATCCCAAATTTGTCAATAGGAACGAAGTGAACTAATGACATTAATTGGGATAACCCCGATTTAGAAAATTTTGGGTTTTAGGAATTCTTACTAAGTATAATTTCTTAAAACACTATATTTTCTTATTCGATTATTCAATAAAGATTTTCTTTATTGAATAATTTGGATCTATTTGTGTGATAATGAAAGAATTTTTTAAGGCTTAGCAATATTAATTTTTCAAGAATTTTTGTTAAATTTTATTATTTAGCATTTTTTTGTATTATATTTACAGCCTGAAATTTATTAATTCTTTTTTATGTTTCGTTTTTTATCCATAAGCACTAAATTAAA
>CAZWKQ010000023.1:0-26119 GCA_964634005.1 uncultured Bacteroides sp. | reverse complement strand
TGATTATTGTATTCTAAAAAATTATCTTTTTTATTTTTGTCGGACATTAATAAAATTTAACAAAAATTATTGAAAAATTAATATTGCTGTTGATTTATCGCTATTTCCCCGATAAGCAGAATAAGTCATTATTATGGTTAGATGCTGAGGTGGGGTAAATTTGAGATTTCATTAACTTTTAACCTTATTACCCCTCCCTTACCTCCCCTAAGAGGGGAGGTGATAGTGTTGTCTATGATTGATAATCTTGTGCTTTGTAGCATTTGATTGATTTTTAATGTAAAATTAAATTTTTTACTTTATTGACTAATTTTTTGTTTATTTATTTTTTATTATTTATTATAACTAAATACTTATCAAGCCTTTGCTACACAGTTCCTCCCCTTTAAGGGGAGGCGGAGGTGGGGTAATTTTGAGTTTTTTTATCTTTCTTCTTTGCACTTATTACCCCTCCCTTACCTCCCCTAAGAGGGGAGGTGATAGTGTTGTGAATAAATGATATTTTGTTGCGGTATGGCAAATTTATAATACTTAATTATTTATAAAATTAAATCAAATCTTTTGATTTATAATCTATAAAATTTTCTATTTGTTGTAACACCTCTTTGATATTTGTCATAACAATTTTATTATCAAACCTAATAACTGTTAATCCAAGTTTTTCAAGTTCATAAGTTCTGTTTTCGTCTCTTTCTTGCTGATTTTCTTCATTATGTATACTTCCGTCTATTTCTATTACTAATTTAAATTGATGACAATAAAAATCAACTATAAATCTTCCTATAGGATGCTGACGACGAAATCTAATATTGCATAGCTGCTTTTTATTTAAATAATTCCAAAGTTTTAATTCAGCTCCAGTCATGTTTTTACGCAATATTCGGGCTCGTTTGATAATTTCATCAGATGCTCCATAATAAAAATTTTCTCTTCGCCTTATTATAACCATGATTCAAAAAAATAATTAATATAACAAATGTCTGAACATTACGATACCATAGTTCCTCCCCTTTTAGGGGAGGCGGAGGAGGGGTAATTTTGGTTTTTTTATCTTTCTTCTTTGCTATTATTACCCCTCCCTTACCTCCCCTAAGAGGGGAGGTGACACTGAAGTACTTAAAAGATATTTTTGTGCTTCGTAGCATTCGGTTGATTATTAGTGTAAAATTAAATTTTTTACTTTATTGATCAACATTTGTTTTAGTAATTCTTTATTATCCCCAAATAGTTATCAGACCATTGCTACTTAGTTCCTCCCCTTTTAGGGGAGGCGGAGGTGGGGTAATTTTGAGTTTTTTTATCTTTTTCCATAACTCTTAGCACCCCTCCCTTACCTCCCCTAAGAGGGGAGGTGATAGTGTTGTATAAGGTGGATAATCTTGTGCTTTGTAGCATTTGATTGATTTTTAATGTAAAATTAATTTTTTTACTTTATTGACCAATATTTTGTTTACTAATTCTTTATTATTTATTATAACCAAATAGTTATCAGATCATTGCTACAAAGTTCCTCCCCTTTTAGGGGAGGCGGAGGTGGGGTAAACAAGTACCACTTTTTAATAAACATAAGAGATAAAAAAGGAAATATTATAAACCCAAATTTTTCATTAGTTCACAGCGTTCCTATTGAAATTAATCTGGACAACCCCGATTCAGAAAATTTTGGGTTTAAAAAAAAAGAGGTGCCTCTGATTGAAGCACCTCTTATCTGATTTATAATATTATTACTATCTTCTTAATTTAAGCCTAGTAAAATTTAACCCAGATTTTTCAATAATGCCAATGAATGATTTTATCGGCGTTATAAACCCAATTGAATCATTATAAGTTATTACGTACAAAAACGCTTACCTCTTCTAATAATTAATTTGGGATTATTTCAATTTTTTCATAATATCTTTTGGTACAGCATCTTTATGAATCATAATACCCATGGTTTTGAACTTAACAAAAGCTTCGGAAGCATAAAAATATCCATCATATTTACCTTCGGTACTCCATGAATTTTTAACAATATAAAATTTATTTCCGTTTTGATCTTTTGCTATTCCACAAATTTCCATACCATGATCGTCAGTGGTTTGATAATTATCGAATGCTTGCTGACGCATCTCCTGAGTAATTATTTTCTCTTTAACAGGTTTTTCGAAAGTATAAAGCTGTGCTGCCTTTTCCTTTTCGGTTAGCTTTTCCCATTTATCTCTTTCCGAACCTTGTAAATCGGGTTTTTCTTCATCGGGAACAATTGCCACACCGTTTTTCCACGAAAAACCCTTTTCGCTTACATCGGCTCCCCAAGCTATAGTATATCCATTGTTTATTGCATTGTCAATTATCTTCATCATTTCATCAAGGGGAACATTATACAACTCGCCCCATGCCCAGTTGTCAGGAACTTCAAGTATAAATTTCGAATAAAAAGGATGGTGTGTATATGAAGTAAATTCATAATAGTCGTCAGTATTGATACCTAACTCTTTAGCAAATGAAACCGGAGTATAGTTCTTACCTTTATAAGTGAAATTTTCGGGCAATTTTCCCAAATAAGCATCTAAAATTCCATTAAATCCATTTAGCCAAGCAGTGGTAAGTTTTTTATTATTATCATCGGCTACAGCTTTGATATATGCTTTTAAAACGGCATCCAACTCACCGTGATCGTGTTTGGTTTCTCCGTAATTTAATCCGGTATAAGCTTCCTCTGGAACTATTCCGTATTTCTTTATTACATCCAATACATCGTGAGAAGCTCCACCGCTGCCAAAATTGATAGTACCGTGCATTCTTACAAACTTAACGGCTTTGTCGGTATAAGCATGTCTTACGCAGAACATATCCGACAGATCGTATTCACCTTTTCCCATACGGATTAATTCCGATTCAAGAAATGATAAGGTCGAAAAACTCCAGCATGTACCTGATTTATACTGGTTTTTTACCGAAGTTGTCTTTATCTGTTTTTCAACAGTAAATTTATAACCCTCAGGTTTTTTGTCTTTTTCTTCTTGTGCCTTTAAATGGCTGCTAACTAAAAGTAAAACAAGAAAAACAATTCCTAATTTTGTTAATGAAAGTTTTTTCATCTGTATAATTTTTTTGTTTTTTAATACTACAAAATTAGTTTTTTAGTTTTTTCGTAAAAGATAACAAAATGTTAATCTGTATAAATTTTATTTCAAATATGTTAGAAAGCCGATAAATAATTAAACCCAAATTATTCAATAAAGATTTTCTTTATTGAATAATCGAATAAGAAAATATTGTTTTTCAAGAAATTATACTTTGTAAGAATTTCTTAAAACCCAAAATTTTCTAAATCGGGGTTATCCAAATTAATTTCATTAGTTCACTGCGTTCCTAATGAAAAATTTTGGTTAAAATTTCTTGTTGAATAAGCTGTGTTAATTTTTATCTTTGTTTAATATTTTAATGTGTTTTTTATATGAGAAAAATCCTTTCGGTAATATTTTTAATCGTTCTAAGTATAAGCCTTTCGGCACAGTACAACGAAATTTACAAGACCGGCGAAAAAATTAAGTTCAACAATATCAGAACAGCGTCTAATCAAACAGCCTTGATGGATAAATATGATGTTAAATTCTATAAAATCGACATAAAAGCCGAGAGAAACACAACATATATCGAAGGAAATACAACAATAAACGCAATTGCAAAATCGCCTGCACTCGACACTATTGCCTTTGAACTGAAAAATTATTTAATAATAGATTCGGTTTTAATTAATAATCAGAAAAAAAACTTTATACGCATTTCTGATGATGTTCTTGTAAAGATAAATCCTATAAACCAAAATACTTTTTTTTCGATACAGGTTTATTATAGGGGTATAAATAACAATCCCGGAGGTTTTTTCAACGGAATATCATCTCAAGTTGACCCAAACTGGGGCAATGAAGTAACATGGACGCTTTCGGAACCTTTTGCTGCCAAAGAATGGTTTCCCGTGAAACAATCGCTTTCTGATAAGGCCGATTCTGCTTATATCTTTATTACTACAAGTGCCGAAAATAAAGCAGGTTCAAACGGGTTGCTGACAAATACCGTTTTTTTACCGAATAATAAAGTTAGATATGAATGGAAATGCCGATATCCTATTGCTTACTATCTTATTTCCATAGCTGTAGGGAAGTATATTGATTACTCATTTTACGCACATCCAAGCGGATTACAGGATTCAATACTTATTCAAAATTACATTTATGATAACCCCAACACATTGGCATTTTATAAAAACGAAATCGACAGGACTAAAGATTTTATTGAACTTTATTCCGATTTATTCGGTATTTATCCGTATTATAAAGAAAAATACGGACATTCACTTGCTCCTTTGGGCGGAGGCATGGAGCATCAAACCATGACCACTCAAGGAGACTTTAATTTTTATCTGACTTGTCACGAACTTGCCCATCAATGGTGGGGAAATAATGTTACGTGTGCAACATGGAGCGATATATGGATAAACGAAGGATTTGCCTCATATTGCGAATATATAGCAAACGAACATTTAAGCTCATCTCAGCAAGCTAAGGATCATATGGAGTATTTCCATACAAGCGTTATGTCTTCTCCCGACGGCAGTGTTTATATTCCTCCTGTTTATACCGATAATGTCTGGAGAATTTTCGACGGCAGATTATCGTATCACAAAGGTGCGGCAATACTGCATAATTTAAGATTTGAAGCAGGCAGCGATTCTCTCTTTTTTGAAACTTTAAAACAAACTCAAAACATTTTTAAAGACAGTGTTTTAACCGGTATCGATTTTAAAAATATCGCTGAACAGGTTTGCGGTAAAAATTTTTCCGACTTTTTCGATCAATGGTACTTTGGTGAGGGATATCCTACTTTTAACATTGTTTACTGGAAACAAAACGATACATTGACAATGCAGATAAACCAAACAACCTCTGCTCCGGTAACAAATTTGTTTAAAATGAATATGGAGTATAAAATCTTATTTCCTTCGGGTGATACTATCATTAAACTATATCATTCGGCAAATAATGAAGTTTTCAGAATACCTTTCAAAAAAGAAGTAATCGGATTGGTCGTTGACCCAAATAATTGGGTAATAAACGGTAACGGCAATATAATAGCCATAAACGAGAGTGATAATAAATTTTCTGTTTACCCAAATCCTTGTATCGATTATTTGCAAATATATTCAGCCAATAGAAAAAGTTTAAATATCACACTTACCGATATATCGGGCAAAACGTTTATAAATGCCGCCATAGCTCCTGAAGATAACAAGATTGATGTCAGCAAACTCGAAAAAGGATTGTATTTATTGAAGATAAGTGACGGTAAAAACAATACCGTTAAAAAAATTATCAAACAATAAACTATTTAAGCCATTGATTTTCCTTGTACCAACTAATAGCTTCCTTTACTCCGTCTTCGAGAAAATATTCGGGCTTGAAATCAAAATCTTTGACTAAATCAGAAGTATCACACAACCAGTTGCGGGCTTTTAAAACATTGTATTTATCCATGTTTAATGTTGGTACCTTACCAAACCAACCGTTTACTGTTTCGAGCAAATATGCAATAGATTTTACAATAAAAAGAGGAACAAAAAGTTTTATGGTCTTCTTATTGAGTATTTTTTTGGTAATCGAAGCAAATTCTTCGGCAGTATATGATTTTCCGTCGCTTACGAAATAAGTTTTACCCGAAATTTCCGATTCCATGGCTTTTAAAGTTACATTTACAAGATCTTTAACATATATAAAAGTCAGATATTGTTTTTTTAATCCAATATATGGTTCAATACCACTGTTTAAAGTTTTAAAGAAAACAAAGTAATCTTTTTCTCTTGGGCCGTAAACGCCGGTAGGTCTGAGTGTTATGAAAGGAAAATTTTTCAGGGAATTCAAATATTGTTCTGCCTTAAGTTTGCTGAGGCCGTATGCGGTATCGGGATGCGGAATATCATCAGGTTTTACGGGTACGGTATCATTATCGTTTCCGGGACCATGAGCAGCCATACTGCTTATAAATACAAACTTCTGTGGTACGTTAATCGTTTCAATCAAAGCATCTGCAAAGTTTTTGACAGCCTGAAAATTTACTATGTCGAAATCCTCAATTTTCATTGCTTTTGTGAGTCCGGCAGCATGAATAACATAATCGAACTTTTCTTCTGACAGTATTCTTTTTAAAGAATCTTTATTATTAAAATCAATTTCAATAAAATTGATGCGGCTATCTTTTAAATATTGCTTGCTGCTCGATTTTCTGACAGCGGCAAAAACATCATAATTCAACTCAAGAGCCTTTTCGACCAAGAAACTGCCTATAAAACCGCTTGCTCCTGTTATTAACACTTTTTTTCCCATTTATTTTAATTTAAGTTTTGCAAAATTACATTCAAATTCTGTTTATTGCAAAATGGTATGCCCCCAAAGCAATTGCTTTACTGGTTCCTATTTTTGAAAAACCAACCCCTACCCTTTTCATACTGTCGTAATAATAGGTTTTATTGCTTTCATTAACAATAATTTCCTTAGTATCGCCTTCTATAAAAAGATTTAGTTCGTTTTGGTCTTCCAAATTGAATACTTTTTGTGCCAGTCTGGGATATACTTTGCCGGAATAGGCTATATAACTTGATCTCATTTCATTAAGAAGAGCGGGCAAAATAAAATCGCCGGCACCGGCTATGCCTCCACCAATAACGGCAATACTATCGGTAAGAGTAAGAACATGAGAAACAGCATCGCCGAGAACTTCGCCAAGCTGACGAAACGCTTCTACGGCAGCTTCACGGTTTCCTTTAATTAGTCCTTTACCTATTTTGTAAATATCGTGAGGTTCGGGAACTTCAGATTCGTCTAAACCGCAACAGGAGGCATATACACGTTTTATGGCCCTTATACTTATTCCTTCTTCCGCATTGGTTTTAGGGTTTATTTTATTTCTAAGCAGCCAAACCTCGGCACCTGCCGAATTATCGCCCAAAAGCAAATGTCCATCTATTACAATACCCGCACCAAAGCCCGTTCCCAAAGTAAAACCGGCAATATTTTTAAACCTTTTTTGTTTACCTTTAGCTTCAAACAATTTATTTATATAAGGCAAAAATCCTGCAAGAGCTTCTCCGTAAGCATACAAATCGCCGTCATTATTTATAAAAACAGGTATTTGAAATTCGTGTTCCAAAATACCCCCTAAAGGAACACCTCCTCTGAAACAAGGTAAATTGAACAAATCGCCAATTATTCCATTAGGATAATCGGCAGGTCCGGGAAAAGCAAAACTTATAGCATCGGGATTATCGCTCAATTGAGCGATAATCTCTTTAAATCCCTTCTTTATTGTTGTAAGACATAATTCAAGATTATGTGCATTCGACGGTAAAACCACAGGTTTTACTACTTCATCGTTGTTTCTGATAGCCGAAAACACAAAGTTTGTACCTCCTGCATCAAGGGTTAAAACGGTTTTTCTCAGTAAATTATCCATAATTTTAATTTTTTACAGTTTTGAAGTTAAATATAGTTACAAAAAATATGTAAGCCAAACAAACCAGTGGTACAACAAAGGCAGTAAGAATGTCGGAATTATCGGCAACATAGCCGAAAACAGGCGGAATAATTGCCCCGCCGACTATTGCAGTAATCATAAGCCCCGATATTTCATTGGTTCTTGATGGTAATTTATCAACAGTTATTGAAAAAATTAGAGGGAAAATATTGGCAAACCCCAAACCCACTAATATTATTCCCGAAAATGCAAAAAACCTCGAACCGAAATACATCATAATTATTCCGGCTATTGAAAGAATAACAGTAAAAAGCAAAAACTTCTTGGGTTCTAAAAATCTTAGGATAACACCGCCTACTAATCGCCCGATAAATATAGGGAAAAAGAACAAACCCCACGAAATTACCAAACCCAGTTCCTGAAGGTTAAGACCGTAGCTTTCGCTCATAAGTAAAGGAACTCCCGAACTCATAGATACTTCGGCTCCCACATAAAGGAAAATAGCAACAACCATAAATAAAATATATGGGTTTGATAAAAGCGAAAAGCAAGAAGAAAATGTTGCCGGTTTAGAATCATTATCCTTTTTTTCAGAAATTTTTGTTGCCCTCAACCAGATAAAAGTGGCAAAAACCAAAAGTGCGTAAATCGGGAATAAAACAGTCCAGTTTAAACCCAACGGTTTTGCAACGAAAGCAGGAATTAAAAATCCCAAAGATGAGCCTATTGCCTTAATCGTTTGACCAAATGATAAGTTGCTCGAATATTTTCCTTCAGGCGAAACATCACGCATAATAGGATTTCCCGAAACCTGCAGCAATGTTGCTCCGGCACCCAACAATAAAATTGATAACAGTAATATTAAAAATTTTGAACCAGATGAAGAATCAATTTTAATATCAATACCGTACATTCCATTAATGACCGGAATTATAAGTCCTATAAAAGCGATAAACAAACCTATTGACAATACGTATTTTTTCCCTCTCCTATCCTGAAAAACACCCATAGGAACCGACAATAATCCAAACATAATAAAACCGGTTAATGGTAATAATTGTGCGACAAAAGTCGATAGCCGGAATGTTTCCTTTGCCAAACTAACCATAGGACCAACTACATCACCAAAACCCATACACAAGAAAGCTAAAAATACCGGTATGGAACTAAATGTGTTTTTTGAAGTATTATTCATAACTTTTTATTTTTTTGATTATTCTACAATGATTTCATCTGCAAAAATCCAGGTTTTTCCACCTGCTCCGGGATGCCAATCGGGGCAAACTCCCATATTTTTCGCCAAAATTTTTAAAAATCTGTATTCTTCGATATTTTTAATATTTATCTTATACCTTTTGACTGATAAATCAGTGTTTTTAGGAGATTCGGGAGAGTCAACACTGCCAATATTAACATAATCGACTCCGTTTTTTGATACAAAAAAGTCAACCTTTGGCGGAAAAAATATCCACGAAGGAGTACTTTGTAAAAACCCGACACTTATGTAATTTATTTTCTGAGGTTTTTCCAAATCTAAAACAACTTCCATATCATTACCTTCAAATCCCTGCCAGTTGCCGTCTCTGAAATTTAATGTTCCTAAAATACCGTCAGTAAGCGAATTATCTCCCTGTGCAGGATAACTTTTACTGTAATTAAAAGTAAACTTAGGCTTTACTCCCGTCGATTTGCTTATTTTAAAGCTCCTTTCATAATAGTACCCTTCGTCACTGTGTTTTGGCAATACAGCTATGTTTATGTTTAAACTGTCTTTTTTTATTATCGGATTAGTATATTTTGCAGATTTTTTACTTGGTTTTTTAGAATTCAATTCATAATAAATTTCGGTCCCCTCCTGCCCTTTTTCCAATTCTAATTTAATTTCTCCGTTATCTTTATTAACCGTGGATTTTACCGTTAGAGGCTCTTTTTCAAAACCATATTTTACTCCTTTTGAATTGAGAACAGGATACTGAAGCTGAACCCTATTTCTAAATTCATCAAAATCCGATTTATCATTATATGTCCATAATACTTCACTCATAGCTAATAAGCGAGGGAAGACCTTAGAATCGACTTTGTCCTGCGGTGCATACTCTGTCCACATATTACATTCTCCACCTAAAATAAACATTCTTTCCTTCTCATTCAATTCCGAAGGAATAGGGTCAAAAGAATAAACTTTTTCGAGATTAATTACCGAAATATCGTAATCGAAATAAGCATGGCTTGTAGGAGAAACAATAGCGTAGTTTCCTTTGCGGGCAGCTTCTATAGCCCCCTCGGTTCCTCTCCACGACTGCACTGTAGCACCTTTTGACAGTCCTCCTTCAAGTATTTCATCCCATCCAACCAGTTTTCTGCCTTTTTCTTTTAAGAATTGATTAATTTGACCGATAAACCAGCTTTGTAATTCGTGTTCGTCCTTTAATTTTTTTTCAATTTTTCGTTTTCTGCATTTATCGCATCTTTCCCATCTGTATTTTGGAGCTTCGTCGCCGCCGATATGAATATATTCATAAGGAAACAGATTAATTACCTCCGAGAGTACATCTTTCAGAAAAATGAATGTACTGTCATTTCCGGTACAATAAATATCTTTAAAAACTCCCCATTGAGTTTCGACAGGAATTTGATTTCCGGTACACGATAAATAAGGATAAGAGGCAATAGCGGCAACAGAATGTCCCGGCATTTCTATTTCCGGAACAATATTTACATAACGCGCGGCAGCATAAGCAACTATTTCTTTAATGTCATTCTGCGTATAATAGCCTCCATAGCGACTTCCATCGGGTTGTATTCTCCATGCCCCTGTTTCAGTAAGTTTGGGGTACTTCTTTATTTCAATTCTCCATCCCTGGTCTTCTGTAAGGTGCCAATGAAAAGTATTCATTTTGTAATACGACAATAAATCGATATACCGCTTTACAAAATCTTTATCCATAAAGTGTCTGCAACAATCGAGCAACATTCCTCTCCATTTAAAATGGGGTATATCGGTTATTTCAACACAAGGAATATTAACAGCTCCTTTACTCCATTCGCTGCTTATTACATAATCTCCGGGCAACAGTTGTAAAAAAGATTGAATGCCGTAAAAAATACCTTTGGCAGTGTAAGCGGTAATTTCAATTTTTTTGGTAGTAACACTCAGCTTATATCCCTCATCGCCAAGCTCTTTTAAATTCTTACTAATTCTTAAAAAAATACCGTTTTTGTTCTGCGGTACCTTATTTTCGATATACAGATAAAAATTCCGATGTTTATTGACAATATTTCTGTGAATAATTTCCGACAAATTAAAATTAGGGGTTTCTCCGTTATAGTCGGTATAAATCCTTAATGTGTTGCTAAAAGAATAGTAACCTTTATTTTCGACTATTTTTGTAGGCTTAGGAATAATTCTTACTTGCGAATAGCCATTAAAACAAATCACAATGGCAAATAAAACCGATAAAATTGATTTTTTCATAACTTATTTAATTTCAGGCGTTAATAAAATTTTCTCAAAAATAATTTGTTGATCTTCTATAAGTGAGGTTTTGAAAATAATTTTATGTTTGCCTTCTTTCAATAAAATTTTTCCAAAATCCACACCGTCGTAAATATATTTATTGGCATAAGACCAAGGCTCTCTTTGTGGTAATACATTTGTATAATTCTGATTATCAATAGCTATTTGAATTTTGCAATCACCGCCTTTTTCAAAAGCATTTGCTGCAAATAATTTCATATTGAAAAATTTTTCGGTCTTGGTCTCAAAATTCCACTCAATCGTAATATCGTTTTGCTTAGCCGTCCATTTTCTTATACGCAGTTTATCGTAATATTGCTCAGCTTTCAAACCCTTGGTATCAAGGGGCATTAAACCATTTTCGGGACTTAACTCAATATTATTATCAACTTCAAAAACAGGTAAAACATCAGCCGGTTGCGGTTTTGAATCCAATTTTACAACTATAACACTTGCATTATTATCGTATAATTTTTCGGGCAGTTCTATTTCAATTTGCTGATTAGCAATTTTATAATTTAGTTTTCTTTTATCATTCAAAGTGTAAACTTCCAGTATTTTATTATTAAGAAGCGGAATATTTAATTTTCCGCTTTTAGGCTTCATAAAAACATGAATGTATATTTTATCGCCTTTGGTAGTAGAACGCCCGTAAAAGGGCAGAAAAGGGAAAACAGAAGCATCTGTTTCATAGATTGATTCACCGTTTACCGACAGCCATTTGCCTAAAGCATTCAATCTTTCAACAAATTCAGTCTGTATTTTTCCGTCGGGTGCAGGTCCTATGTTAAGCAATAAATTTCCACCCTTGGAAACGACATCAATAAGGGTTCTTATAATATCTCTCTCGCTCAAAAATTCTTTGCTGTAAGGATTATAACCCCAACTATCGTTAATGGTATGACATACTTCCCATATCAAAGGCTCTCCTCTATCATCTTTTATGCCGGTAGCGGGAATAACATTTTCGGGAGTCTGAAAATCACCCTTGTAGTAACGACTGAGGCGATTGTTTATTAAAATGTTGCTTTTCTTAGAATTAATAGAATTTAATATATCAACAGTTTCCACACTATCGTGAGTATTCTCCCATTCTCCGTCGAACCACAATATCGAAGGATTGTATTTTTCAATTAATTCCATAACCTGATTTCGGAAAAATAACTTATAGCGACCGGTATTTGCATTTGTAATATCTCTTTTATCGAAATATCTTCGGGGTAAATAATCGGGATGATACCAATCCATTACCGAATAATATATTCCCAATTCGATATTATTGTTTTTCAATGATTTGGCAAGCATCCCCAAAATATCTTTTTTATAAGGAGTATTATTAATCGAATAATCGGAAAAGGAAGTGTTGTACATCGAAAAACCCTCGTGGTGTTTGGCAGTAAACACACAATACTTAGCACCTGAAGATTTTATAAGCTTTGCCCATTCATCAGAATTAAAATTTTTGGGATTAAATGTTTCGGCCAACTGCTTATAGTTTTCTGCTTGTATTTCAAAGTTATTCTGACACCATTCGGTATATCCTATTTGCGAATATAATCCCCAATGAATAAAAATCCCTAATTTGGCATCTTTAAATCGTTTTAAAGCCTCATTTTTATCTGATTGTGCGTATAATTGAGGTAAAACAAAAATAAAGACTGCAAACAAAAAGATTTTATTAATTTTCATTGAAATTGAATTTTAATTGGGCAATAATCATACCTGCAAACATTAATATACATCCCGATATACTTCTTAAAGTCATAATCTCGTTTAAAATCAACCATCCGCCCAAAACAGCAAATACCGATTCTAAGCTAAGAATAACAGCTGCTACCGAAGGATGAGCTTTTTTTTGAGCAATTACCTGCAATGTAAATGCAACTGCAACCGAAAGCAATCCGCCATAAAGTATAGGTATGGAGGCACTTAAAATATTTGTTAAAATTATTTCTTCGCTTAGTATGGCAAATATAAGACTTAAAAAACCGCAAAGCAGAAATTGTACAATAGATAATATCAAAGCATCGCCATTAGGGGCAAATTTTCCGATAATCAAAACATGAAAAGCCCATATAAAGGCACTGATTAAAACATAAAAATCACCTTTAGAAACATTTAATCCTTCGGTAAAGCTGAGAAAATAAAGCCCTGTAAGAGCGATTAAAGCTCCCAACCAAACATTAAAAGGAGTACTTCGTTTGAAAGCCAATCCGAAAACAGGAACAAAAACAATATACAAGCCTGTGATAAAACCTGCTTTTCCTGCGGTAGTATATACAATGCCTATTTGTTGCATCGATGCGCCGCCGAATAATAGCAATCCGGCTATAAGTCCCCCTTTTAAATTTGCTTTAAAATCTAATTGAGAGTATTCTTTTTTTTTTCGTAAAAAAACCAATGGCAATAAAACGCTTCCGCCTATAATAAACCTGAAAGCATTAAATAAAAAAGGTCCTATATGTTCCATACTCGCACGCTGAGCGACAAAAGCAAGTCCCCAAATAACAGCTGCCAATAAAAGCAATAAATCGTAACTTGTTTTTAATTTTTCACGCATAAAATTACTTTATTGTAATTTCGTCAGCAAAAATCCATGCCTTTCCACCTGCTCCCAAATGCCATGGCGGACAAACTTTGATATTAGTTGCTATCACTCTTATAAATTTTGCCTTTTTCCCTTTTACTTTCTTTGTAAAAAACTTTTTGACAATTGTCCCCTTCTCATTCAATGGGGTATTATTTACTACAGTTTCTGCCAAACTGAAATTTTTACCATCTTCCGAAATCCAAAATTCGACTTTTGAAGGGAAAAATATCCATGCCGCCATATCTTGCAAAAAGCCCGCACTTATTTCATTTAAACTCTGCTTTTCTTTTAGTTCGACTGTTGCATACAAATCAACACCCTCATAACCTTGCCATGTACCGGTTTTAAAGTTCTCTCCTCCCTTAATCATATCTATGAGAGCCATATCGCCACCCGCCGAGTATTGATTTGCATAAGGATATTTGATGCTTATTTTTCTGCCTTCGGGTATTTTATTTATTTCAGCCACCATTATTTTACTTTCAGGAAAACCATCGCGAACTGCAATAGCTTTAATTGTAACATTTTCTGTTATTTTAATCTGTCCAATGTATTTTTTTGATTTTTTTGTTGGAATTGTTCCGTCAGTTGTGTAATAAATGTCAGCATCTTTTTCAAGACAACCTAATTTTATGGTTTGTTCATTTAAAAATGTAGGTTTACCTTCATAAATAAAAGGGATAGGAGTTATTAAATGGTCATCTATAGATGTTTTTGGTTCGTTTTCATCTCCCACACCCCAATTTTTCGATGGTTCCGAAGACATTTCGAAAACTAGTTCTCCTCCGTTAATAATATCAAAATGGCTTAAATATGATTTATTATAGTCGCGTCCGTTTAGTTTTGCCGATTTGATGTAAATATTCTTTTCGGAAATATTATTTGCAGTGATTATGAATTTTTTACCATTTTCAAGGTTTATTTTAACTTTTTTAAACAATGGAGTACCAATAACATAGAAAATTGTACCCGGAGTAACGGGATAAAAACCCAATGCACTCATAACGTGCCATGCCGACATTTGCCCGCAATCCTCATTTCCGCATAAACCATCGTGTTTATCGGTGTACATCTCTTTTTGAATTTTGCTGACAATCTGCTGTGTCTTCCATGGTTTACCGGCAAAATTGTATAAATAAGCTATATGGTGGCTTGGCTCGTTGCCATGTGCATACTGTCCGATTAATCCAGTAATATCTGCCTGAATCCTTCCCGTAGTTTTAGAACTTGCAGTAAATAACTCATCCAATTTTTCCGAAAATTTTTCTTTTCCGCCATAATATCTAATAAAATTATTAATATCCTGAGGGACATAGAAGCTGTATTGCCAAGCATTTGCTTCGGTATAATTGAAGTTTACTTCTGCAGGGTCAAATGGAGTAAACCAAAAATTATTCATTCTGGCACGCATAAATCCTGTAATAGGATCAAGCAAGTTTTTGTAAGATTGTGCTCTTTCGATATAATATTTATAATCATCGTTTTTGCCCAGTTCTTCTGCCATCATTGCGATACACCAATCGTCGTAAGCATATTCAAGAAGTTTTGAAACCGACTCCCCTTCTTCATTAGCAAAAATAACACCACTGCTTTTATACGATTTTAAGCCTAAATTTTCTTGCTCGGCACTTGCTTTCATTGCCGAATAAGCTTTTTCGACATCAAACCCCCTGATTCCTTTCATATAAGCATCAACTATTACAGGAACGGCATGATATCCAATCATACAACCGGTTTCATTTGACGATAATTCCCAAACAGGCAAATAACCGCCGTGTTCGTACTGCTTTATAAAAGTATTAATAAAATCAACGGTTCTTTTTTGCTGTGTTATTGTAAACAACGGATGAGTTGCCCTGTAGGTATCCCATAACGAAAATACAGTGTAATAATCGGATTTATCGTTATAAGTCTTAAAATCTCTGCCTCTGTAATCTCCGTTATAATCGCTGTAAAGATTTGGACTTAGAAAAGAATGATAAAGCGAAGTATAAAATATAGTCTTTTGTTTGTCTGAACCTCCTTCTGTTTCTATTTTGCTTAATTCGCTATTCCACGTTGAATCGGCTTTTTTTACAATTTCTTCAAAATTCCAATCAGGAATTTCAGTTTCGAGATTTTTCCTTGCATTTTCGATACTTACAGATGAAATACCAACTTTTACGAGTATAGTATCTTCATTTTCGGTTTTAAAGCTAAAGTAAGCCTTGATATTTGCAGCCCTTATGTCGTTTTTGCTTCCAACTAAAGTGTCATTAACAGCTATCTCATGTTTATAAAAATTTTTGGAAAATTTTGCCACAAAAAAAACCAATTGGTCAGATGCCCAAGCCTCCGAGCGTCTGTACCCTTCAATTTCGTTATCATTAACAACTTTTAAATAAGAATCCAACACTTTGTCCCTATGTTTCAAATCAAAAAGTATGTTCGATTGCTTACTTTTATGAAAAATATATTTATGAAACCCTGCTCTTAATGAAGCTGTTAACTCGGCTTTAATTTGATATTTATCGAGTAATACACTATAATATCCCGCTTTTGCAACCTCATTTTTATGGCTGAATTCCGAAGCATAATCCTGATTTTTCCATTGATAATCGCCTGTTGTAGGCATAACAAGAATATCGCCATAATCGGAGCAGCCTGTTCCGCTTAAATGAGTATGCGAAAATCCGTAAATAATACTGTCGGAATAGTGATAGCCGCTGCAACCATCCCAACCCTCCAAACGAGTATCGGGACTAAGTTGTACCATTCCGAAAGGCAAAGAAACTCCGGGATATGTATGCCCATGTCCGCCGGTTCCTATAAATGGATCTACGTAATCAACCGGTCGCTTTTCCGATTGCTGAACGCATGAATTAAAAAGAGTTAATGCACAAGCAATTGATATAACTTTACTGCTTGTGAATAGTTTTTTTAATATATTAACCATCAAGTTATTTTTTAAAGGAAATTAATCTAATATTACTTCTTTCTCGGGATTACATAATACTTTGCAAGAATTTCTTATAATTAAATTAGAAGGAAATACAAGTTGAGTTTTATCTTTGGCTACTTTTTCGGGATTAATTTCGCTCATAAGTATTTTTACGGCATTTTTACAAATCTGGTCGAGAGGTTGTGATATGCAGGTTATAGGAGGATCTGTCAGCTCAAAGAATGATAAATCATCAAAAGTTATTAATGATATTTCATCAGGTATTGATACATTGAACTTTCTTAGGGCTTTCATGGCAGCAACGGCAATATTGTGATTGACTGTCAATACGGCAGTAACCTTTTTTTCGTAATTCAAAAGCTGACGCAATGCCCACTCAGTTCCGTGTTCTATCGATTCGAAAGGTATTTGGCAATGCAGATAATGGTCATCGTTAATTCCGGCTTTCCTTAATGCATCTAAATAACCCCTGTTTCTGTCCTTTACCGATGTTAAATGCGGCGGAGATATCGAAAGCATTGCTATATTTTTATGACCAATTTCGGTAAGATATTTTACTGCTTTAAAAGCTGCTTTGTAATTATCTATTACAACATAATTAGTGTCGGGTATTTCGGGAAAATATCTGTCAACAAGAACAAATGGATATTTTTCGTTTTTTAATCTTACAATTTCGGAATTATCAACCAAAGTTGACGATATTATAAATCCGTCAACCTGTTTTTCTTTCAACATCCTTATCAAAGTATTTTCTTTGATATCTTTTTCATCGGAGCTGCAAATTATAAGATTATAGCCGTATTTATTGCAATAATCCTCGATAACCCTTGCCATTCTGGCATAAAAAGCATTTGCAATATCTGCAACTATTAATCCTATGGTGTTTGTTTTACCAAGCCTTAATCCTCTTGCCATTTGATTTGGCTTGTAATCCAATTCTCTTGTCAATGCGAGAACTTTTTCCTGCGTTTCTTTCTTAATCCCGTTTTTATCACCATAGCCATTCAAAACCATTGATACCAATGTTTTTGATACACCTATCCTGTTAGCTATATCTTCCAATCTAACCTTCTTCATAAACTAAATTTGATAAATTTTTAAAAACAAAATTACTAAAACGATTTAGATTATAAAACAGTTTTTTCAAAATTATTAAAAATTATGATTATTCGACAAAAAAAATTTTATCACATTGTCGGATAAAAAGCATCTTCTATATGATGAATATTAACTTTACCTTGGTTAATAACTATTGCAATAATATCGAAACGTGTTTCATCATTAATGTTGTTTTTAATTATATAATTTTGGGCTGCTCTTATTAAAAATTTTTGTTTTTGCTTTGTTACTGCAATTTCAGGTTCTCCAAAAACATTTGTAGATCGGGTTTTAACTTCTATTATTACAAGAAAATCCTTATCCTTAGCTATAATATCAATTTCATCGGAGCCAAACCGCCAGTTTGTTTCAAGAATGTTATAACCCTTTTTTCTAAGGTATTCTATAGCAATTTTCTCGCCGTTTTGGCCTAATTCGTTGTGCTCTGACATATTTTATTTTGTTAGCTGAACAAGTAATATATCAACCTGATTATTAACATTATAGAAATAAAAAAAATTATAAGGGCAAATATAATTCCTTTCGACTTTTTGAAATATTGAAAAATATTGTCTTTGTTTTCGGGCATTTCATCAAATTCTAAGCTTACGTTATCGAAAACATTTAGTTTACAATTGCGTCCCATTATCAAAGCTCTGTTGTCTTCTATATGTCCGGCCGGAAAATTAAAACATACAGGGTAATCATACTCGGCAACAATGTCGGAAATGATTTCTTCGGCAGTTTTTCCGAAAGGTATGGTATTATCTTTCATATCGCTCATCGAACCAACAATAAGACCCGCTAATTTATTCAGTTTTCCGCTTCTTTTAAGGCTTATCATCATTCTGTCGATATGATAAAGATATTCGTCAATATCTTCCAAAAAAAGTATTTTTCCATCTGTGTCAATATCGGAACTGCTTCCAATCAAGCTGTAAATTATCGATAAATTTCCGCCTGTCAGAATTCCTTCTGCCATACCGCTTCTGTTCAATGAATGCGAATCGCAGGTATATGATATTTTGTTTTCGGTTAAAACATTTTTAAGAGTTTTTATGGCATTATTTTCTTCGCCGGATTCAGGAAAGTTAATCGGCATAGTTGCATGTATGGTTTCTATGTTGAAATTCGAATGTATATGAGAATGAAAAACTGTTATATCGCTGTAACCAATAATCCATTTGGGATTTCTAATGAAATTATCAAAATTTAATTCATCAATAATTCTAACAACACCGTATCCTCCTCTGGCACATAAAATTGCTTTAATATCTTTATCGTCTAATGCTGCCTGAAAGTCTTTTATACGTTGCTTATCGGTACCGGCAAACTGGTTTTTTTCAAAAAATAAATTTGGTTGTAAAACAACCTGAAAACCCCAGCTTTCAAGAATTTTTACGGCCGGTTCTATTTCGTTATAATTCACTTTTCGTGAAGGTGCAACTATTGCAATAGCGTCTCCCTTCTTTAATTTTGGAGGTGATATCATTAATTAATTTTATTCTTCTTCAACTTCAGTATAACCTTCTTTATTTTTGAACTTTTCGCCATACCATAAAATTTGACACAGCAGATGGTTTATATGAATATTTGACCTGTTGTTAAGCGAAATTATAGTAATTTGTTCATTCATTTCTCTTATAAAATAAGTTTTAAAACCTCTCCACCATCCGTAATGATAAACCTCTCTCCTACTGCTGTCATCTACTCTTATTCTCCAACCGAAACCGTATTTTTTTATTTTGTTATTGTCCGATGGCGAAGGTTCAAATGCCTGATTAAGCGTCTCTTTTCTAACAAATGGATTGTTATAAAGCGCATTGTCGAATTTAAACAAATCTTCAACTGTTGAATACATTCCTTTATCTCCTGTAACACCATCAAGATAATCGGGTATTTCGGGTTTTATGCCTTTTCGAAAATAATATGAATAGCCAATTGCACTGCCTTGCACAAAATTATTTTCGGCTTTACAGTATATGTATGAGTTTTGCATTTTCAACGGGTCAAAAATAAAGTTCTTCATAAAATCTTTAAAGCTGAAACCGCTTATGCGTTCAACTATTAATGCCAATAAAGCATAGTTTGTATTACAATATTGAAATCTCTGATCAGGCGAGAAAATAGGTTTTATATTATTTTTTTTGAAAAGCTCGGGTATATCTTCGTTGGTTAAAACTTTTGTTTTATCCCAATATTTGTCGGCAACATACATATAGTTCTGCAAACCGGTTCTATGATTCAACAAATTGCGAATACTTATTCCTTTTGTAGGAAATTCGGGGATATACTTTGTCATATCATCATCATAGTTTAGCAGACCTTTATCATATAATAACATTATTGCAGCTGCTGTAAACATTTTCGATACCGAAGCCAACTGAAAAGGTGTTTGTATGCTTAATGTATCTTTTGTTTTAAAATTGCTGTATCCAAAAGCACCGGTATATAGTATTTGACCTTTTTCGGCAACAAGTATTGTTCCGTTAAACAAGCCTTTTTTATAAGAAACAGTCATCAAGCTGTCAATGAAAGATATCTTTCTTTCCAAGATTGCAGGAGGAATACTGATTTTCTTAGAATCAACACTTTTATGTTTGTTGCTAAATGTCGAATTATAAAACGACATGGCATTATTGCGCATATCATAGTCGGCACCTGCAATAATTGTTAACGCAAATATTGCCAAAGCTCTGAAAAATAATTTGCTTCTGTTGTTCACATTTTTTCGAATCACTGTCAAATTATTAGTTTTAAGTTAGTTTAAGTTTTTTAAAATAACTACCTTTGCCGTTTATTTTCAAAGTGCCAAATTAATAAAATAAATGGCATACTTTTTCTAAAATAATGTTAATTTATTAACTAAATTTTTTTAATAAATATGGAATTTAAAAGATACACAGTTACATCGGCACTTCCTTACGCTAACGGTCCCGTTCATATAGGTCACCTTGCAGGTGTTTATATTCCTGCCGATATTTATGCCAGATATTTGCGTTCTCGCGATAAAGATGTAGTTTTTATAGGCGGCTCCGACGAACACGGTGTTCCTATTACAATAAAAGCCCGACAACAAGGAGTTAGTCCTCAGGAAATCGTTGATAAATATCACACAATGATAAAGCAATCTTTTGAAGAATTCGGTATTTCTTTCGACATATATTCCAGAACATCAAATAAGGTTCATCACGATACAGCTAAAGAATTTTTTCTTAATTTGTATAAAAAAGGTGAGTTTATTGAAAAAAATTCATTTCAGTATTACGATGAAACACATCAGCAGTTTCTCGCCGACAGATACATTACCGGAACTTGCCCACATTGCGGAAACGATAATGCATACGGAGACCAATGCGAAAAATGCGGTACTTCGCTTAATGCAACCGATTTAATTAACCCGCGTTCAGCTATTAGCGGCAATACTCCGGTTCTTAAGGAAACAAAACACTGGTTTTTACCTTTGAATAATTACGAAGAATTTTTAAAAGAATGGATTTTAGTTAATCACAAAGACGATTGGAAAACCAATGTTTACGGACAGTGTAAATCATGGATAGATCAGGGTTTACAGCCAAGAGCCGTAACCCGCGACTTGGATTGGGGAGTAAAACTGCCCGAAGAAATTAAAGACAGCAACGGAAAAGTTCTTTATGTTTGGTTCGATGCTCCTATTGGTTATATTTCGGCTACAAAAGAACTCACAACAGAATGGGAAAAATACTGGAAAGACAAAGAAACCAAATTGGTACACTTTATCGGAAAAGATAATATTGTTTTTCATTGTATTATTTTTCCTGTAATGTTGAAAGCCGAAGGTTCGTTTATTCTGCCTGATAACGTTCCCGCTAATGAATTTCTGAATCTTGAAGGCGATAAAATATCCACATCACGAAACTGGGCAGTTTGGCTGCACGAATATCTGATTGAATTCAAAAACAAACAAGATGTTCTTCGATACGTTCTTTGTGCCAATGCTCCTGAAACCAAAGACAACGACTTTACTTGGAAAGATTTTCAAGCAAAAAACAATAATGAACTTTTAGCTATTTTCGGAAATTTTGTAAACAGAACCGTTGTATTAACTCATAAATATTTCGACGGAAAAGTTCCTCAAATTAACGAACTAAACGACAACGACATTAAAACCATTGAAGAAATAAAACTGTTTCCCGAAAAAATTAGTTCAAGTATAGAAAATTATCGTTTCAGAGAAGCACTCAACGAATTGATGAATTTGGCACGTTTGGGTAACAAATATCTTACTGATAATGAGCCATGGAAAATTTTCAAAGATCAGCCTGAAAGAGTGCAAACAGTTATTAATATATCGTTACAAATTTGTGCCAATTTAAGCATACTATGCGAGCCATTTTTGCCTTTTACAGCAAATAAATTAGTTACTATGCTGAACATTGAAAAATTGAAATGGAAAGAATCGGGTAAAACAAATTTAATTGCCGAAAACCATTCGATAAATCAACCAGTATTGTTATTTCAAAAAATTGAAGATCAAGAAATCGAAAACCAAATACAAAAACTGCTGATTACTAAAGAAAATAATGAAAAACAAACATTGAATATCAATCCTTTCAAAAGCAATATCGAATACGATGATTTTGCAAAAATAGATTTAAGAGTAGGAACTATAATTGAAGCCGAAAAAGTACCAAAAACAAAAAAATTGCTTAAACTAAAAATTGATACAGGAATCGATCAAAGAACCGTTGTTTCGGGTATAGCAGAATATTACGAACCCGAAAAAATAATTGGTCAAAAAGTAACAATTTTAGTAAATCTCGCTCCCAAAAACCTTAAAGGAATAATGTCTCAAGGTATGATATTAATGGCCGAAGATTCTTCCGGAAAACTATGTTTTGTTTCTCCTACCGAATCTGCCAATAACGGAAGCGAAATTAAATAATGATATTTTCTAAATAATACCTGTTTTTTTAGAAATATCAAGCATTCTTATAATTGGCAGCTTTGCCTTTAAGATAGTTTCTTCGCTGAGAATTATCTCAGGTTTTTCGTATTTTATGGCATTATATAGTTTTTCAATAGTATTTAGTTTCATGTATGGGCAATCATTACACGAACATGTTTCATCAGCAGGTACAATAATAAAATCCTTATCGGGCGATTCTTTTTTCATCTGATGCAAAATACCACTCTCGGTAGCAACTATAAATCTTTTTGAAGTACTTTTTCTTGTATATGCCAGCAATGCTGTTGTGGAACCAACAAAATCAGCTATTTCAAGTATAGCAGCATCACATTCGGGATGTGCTATTAGTTCTGCGTCTTTGTTTTTTATCTTTAACTCAACAATTTTTTCTTTAGTTAATATGTTATGAACTTCACAGGTTCCATCCCATAAAACCATATTTCTGCCTGTCATTTTGTTTATGTAAGCTCCTAAATTCTTATCGGGAGCAAAAACTATCTTTTCGTCTTCCGGTAATGAATTTACTAATGCCAAGGCATTTCCAGAGGTACAAATAATATCCGATAATGTTTTAATTTCAGCCGAACAATTTATATACGAAATAACAGTATGATCAGGATAATTTTCAAGAAACCTTTTGAAATCATCAGGCTTACACGAATCTGCAAGCGAACAACCGGCATTCAAATCGGGTAAAACAACTTTTTTATCAGGATTTAATATTTTGGCTGTTTCGGCCATAAAATGAACTCCGGCAAATACAATTAATTGTGCATCAGTATTTTTTGCTTGCTGGGCCAAACCCAAACTATCTCCAACATAATCGGCAATATCTTGTATTTCGGGTATTTGATAATAATGTGCTAATATTATTGCTTTTTTTTCTGATTTCAGTTTTTCTATCTCTTCAATGAAATTCATCTGTATTAGTTTTAATCAATATTATTAATTTTTTTTTAAATATTTATTATTATAATATTACGCTGTTAGTATTGTTGATTTTTTTTAAACATAAAATTTTGTTTTATGAAATTTAAAATTATATCAACACTTTTTCAACATTTTTTTACTATGTAACTAGTTTTAAAATAGCATTTAAATATAATTATAAACAATTGTTAAATTCATTTTATTGTTAGTTTTATTAATACATATTTGCTTCAAAAAAATGTTGAAAACAATGTTACTAAGTAATAATAAATTCACATAAAAGTCATAAAAAGTTTAAATTGTTAGTAACTACAAAAAGTTATTAAAAATAATTTTGCAAATTTAAAAGGTTATCAACAAATACAGTGTTAATAAAATAATAAATTGAAAATTAAAATATTATAACTTAAAATCAATATAAGTGTTTTTTTAAGGTGCTAATAATTAATCGTAATGTAAAATTATGATTAATTTTGTAAAAAAAAATTTCAACAATGTTTGATAAAAATAAAAAAATTGCTATAGGAAGCGATCATGGCGGATTTTTAATGAAAGAATATTTAAAGAAAGAATTGACAAAGGAAGGATATAATTTTGTCGATTTTGGAACTAATAGTGAAGAAAGCGTTGATTATCCTGATATTGCACATCCATTAGCAGAATCTGTATCTGAAAAAGAATATGAATTTGGAATAATTATATGTGGCAGCGGAAACGGTATTCAAATGGCTGCCAACAAACATCGTTATGTAAGAGCTGCTTTGTGTTGGGATATTGAGCAAACAAAATTGAGCAGGTTACACAACGACGCAAATATTTTATCATTACCGGGCAGATATTTGGATTTTAATATCGCAAAACAACTTGTTAAAATTTTCTTAGATACTCCATTCGAAGGCGGAAGACATAAAATAAGGGTTGAAAAAATCTCGAAATACTAAAAACATGAAGTCTGAAAAACACATAGAATTCATAGATCAATCACAGAATATTTCCTTTGATTTAAAGCATCGTAATATTCTAAAAAAAAATATAAGTCATTATGAAAACGCTTTAAATATTGGAAAGGAACAATTTAAAAATCTCGAACTTGCCAAAAAAAGAGCTTCAAATATAAAACATCGGGCAATAAACAATCTCGACAAATACCTTATAACATTTGAATCGAATTTCAGCAAAAGAGGAGGTAAGGTTATATGGGCATTAGATGCAAAACAGGCAGTTGATGAGATAATTAATATTCTCGATAAAAAAGAAATAAGAACAGTCGTTAAATCTAAATCAAGTACCAGTCATGAAATTGAAATTAACGAAAATCTTAAAAAGAAAAACATTGAGCCTGTTGAAACAGATTTAGGCGAGTTTATTGCACAAATAAATGATGAAAAACCTTATCATATCATTTCGCCTATTATACAAAAAAGCAAAGAAGAAGTTTCTCAAATATTCAATAAAAAATACAATCTGCCTGTAAATAGTTTGCCTGAAGAAATTACAAGTTTTGTACGAAACTTATTAAGAGAGGAATTTATTAATTCAAATGCAAGTATAACAGGAGCAAACTTTCTGATTGCCGATATAGGAGGGGTTGTTATTACCGAAAATGAGGGTAATGCACTTTTATGTTCATCTTTACCCAAGGTACATATAGTATTGGCCGGTATCGAAAAAATAATACCATCGGTAAACGATTTAGATTTAATGTTGCCTTTACTTGCTACACACGGAACAGGGCAAAAAATAACCGTTTATAACACTATTATCACAGGACCAAGACAGGAGAATGAAATTGACGGTCCGGATGAAATGTATGTTATTTTACTCGACAATAACAGAACAAAGATTCTTTCAAAAAAAGAACAAAGAAATGCATTAAGTTGTATAAAATGCGGTGCATGTCTGAATTCATGTCCTATTTACCGTACTGTTGGTGGAAAAACTTATGGTTCTGCATACAGCGGACCTATTGCTGCTGTTACAATACCAATAATGTACGGATATAGCAATTATAAGCATTTGAGTTATGCATCTACGCTTTGCGGAAAATGTACCGAAGTTTGTCCGGTTAAAATTCCTTTGCATGAATTACTTATTTTCAACAGGCATGAAATAGTTAAAGAATCAAAGCCCGAATTGAAGGAAAAAATTGCTCTTCTTTTAATTAAAAAAGTGCTGTTAAACAGGAAATTAATGAATTTTGCGAGCAATAAAACAAAAGACAAAATTTTATCAAAATTATTCCGTAAAGGTTGGGGAAACAAAAGACAATTACCGGTTTTTGCCGAAAAAACCTTTAATCAAATTTGGAAGGAAAAAAATTTAGCTCAAAACAAGTAATTTTGGATAAAATTAATTTGAGCTTTCAAAATTGATAATTTTTTATCAAAATAATGCATATATCATAAAATCAAATATTTATGTACATTTTATAAAATTGTATTATATAAGTCAAGAATTTTAATCAAAAAAAATAAAAAATTTATCAACATATAATTAAAACAAAATCAACTAATTAAAAAATATTTTCAAAAAAAGTTAAAAAAATATTTGTTAGAATAAAAAAAGGTTGTACTTTTGCACTCC
>CAZWKQ010000022.1:0-28686 GCA_964634005.1 uncultured Bacteroides sp. | reverse complement strand
ACGCAGGACTTAAAATCCTGTGACCATTGCGGTCGTGCGGGTTCAAGTCCCGCCCCGGGTACCAAGCCGAAATGATAAAAACATTTCGGCTTTTTATTTTACCCGAAAAAACTACCTTAACTCTTTTTTATACCTAATTATTCAATAAAAATCTTTATTAAATATTCTATTTTGAAAATTTTGGATTTATCCTGCGGCTTAATTTTAATTCTTTTGTTTTAAAATCAATATTTGCATTTAATTTTAACAAAATATCGCAACCCAAAATACCTACAAAAGGCTCCAAGCCCAATTTGGTATAAGTTTCAATTACATTGGCCATATCAATAATTACGGCCTTATATCTTTTTATTTCAATTTCACCCAATTTTAAGTTTTTGATATTGACAAACTTACTGCTTAATGAATTACTCCCTAACCCTGTTGAAAGAACCTCATTATCAATTAGTTTTTCATTATTTATATAACTTTTAATACTGTTAAAATCGAAAACTGTTTTCGATGCACCAGTATCTACTATCATTTTTGCATTTTTATCGTTGATAGTGACATTTATCATTAAATGATAACCTCCGTCTTCAATTTTAATCAACGAAAGAGGTATTATAGAATTTATATTCATTTTGTTAAATTAATAAATAAAACTGCTGTTTCCTACAAACTCACGCAAAATGGATGTAGGTGGAATTCCATCTTCTTTTACTATGGTTTTGAAATATGAAATAAACTTAAGCAAACGCAATGCTTCGGCATATTCCGGAACATTTTCGGGGACCTCCTTTAAAATAGGATCGGCATGTTTTTTTAATACACTCAACTCGTAAAGCAAAGCCGAATTGAACATTATATCGGCATTTTCCTGATAAGGGAAAATATACTTTTCTTCTCCCCTTCTTACACTGTCCCATCGTTTTAAAGTATCCAATGCCGAATAGCTCCTGAAATTACTATCTCTTACTATTCTTCTAAGTAATCGATTATCAGTTGTGGGTATAGGGTTTTGTTTGTCGATGGATAATTGTGTCAATGCAGAAACAAATATCCTGTATTTCAATTTATCTTCAATTTTGTGTGTAAGTTTTGGGTTTAGGCCATGAATCCCTTCAACAATAATCAAGGAATTTTTCTCAAGTTTTAATATAGTACCATCAAAAACACGTTTCCCGTCAGTAAAATTAAACTTCGGGATTTCTACTTCCTCACCATTCATCAATCGCATCAAATCCTCGTTAAACCTCTCAACATCCAGAGCTTCTAGACATTCAAAATCATAATCTCCATTTTCGTCTTTAGGAGTGAATTCTCTGTTGACAAAATAATTGTCAAGAGAAATCTGAACAGTTTTAAAACCAAGTACTCTCAACTGAACCCCAAGACGCATACTGAAAGTGGTTTTTCCTGATGATGAAGGCCCTGAAATAAGAATCAACTTGACATCTCCACGTCTTTTAAAAATATTATCGGCTATTTTGGCAATCTTTTTCTCATGCAATGCTTCCGAAATTTTTATTAAATCACTTATTTTATCATTTTCAATTAAAGCGTTTAAATATCCAACATACGGAACTTCCAATATTTCGCACCACTTTTTATGCTCTCTGAAAATCTTAAACATTTTATTTTGAACAACCATCTCTTCAATAACTTCGGGGTTATCTCTTTTTGGTGGTTGAATCAACAATCCGTTGTAATATTTCACTAAATCGAACTTATTAACATAAGCTGTGGAAGGGACCAAATAACCATAAAAATAATTTATTGCATCATCGAGGTAATAAACCGACGAAAATAATTGTTTTCGAGTGTTAAACAACTTCGATTTGTCTATAAGCCCCTGACTTTCAAATAAAGCCGAAGCTTCTTTTGTAAGAATTTCTTTACGTATAAACGGTATATCCATATCGATAATTTCTTGCATTCTATGTTTTATTCTTTGTGCAACTTCGTTGGTTATCTCACTGTAAAAATTATCAATTTCGCAATACCATCCTTTTGAAACCGAATGTTCTATACTTAACATTGCATTCGGATATAAGTCTTTCACCGCTTTATACATTACAAACGCCAGAGACCTCAAATAAACTCTTATTCCTATTGGATGTGTGATATCGATAAACTGTATGGTTTTTGGCTTAAATATCTGAAAGCTCATTTCTTTGAGCTTATTGTTTACCAACGCAGCAAGTATTGGATATTTGCCATTTATTCCGAACTCTTTGGCTATTTCGCTTAATGTCAACCCTAACGGAAATTCTTTTTTAGTATTACAATTGATGCAAAATATTTCAATCATATAAATTAAATATTTACAATTTTTTAAATACAAAATAACGCCTTTTTTTCAAATTGATTGTTTATTGTTTTAAATTAATTTATTATAAAAAAATAGACCAAATATTCACAACTTTGATTTTAAATGTATTACATATTTAAACTCGGAAAATTATAAAACTTTGGAAACTTTTTTTAATAAAAAGTTTTTTTGGTTTATTTTTTTATATAATTTTGCAGCATGGAAGAAAAAGAAATATACATAATAGAAAAGGCAAGGGAATTATTTATGAAATACGGGATTAAGAGTGTTTCTATGGATGATATTTCCCACCAATTAGGCATTTCGAAAAAAACACTTTATCAGTATTTCAAGGATAAAGCCGATTTGGTTTATAAAGTTGTAACAACTTTCAGTTGCGAACACGATAAAAGGATGTCGTCAATCTTGGAAAGCGAAATGAACGCTATAGAACTATTGTTACTGGTTAGTAAGCATACTTTGGAAATGCTCAGATCATTGCACCCTCCTCTTTTGTTCGATTTAAGAAAATACTACCCTGAACTGACAAAAGAACTTATAATAAGCAAAAAGTCTGATGTCTTTAATAAAGTAAAAAGTAATTTACTGAAAGGAATAGAAGAAGGATTTTACAGAGACGATTTGAATCCTGATATTATTGCATCGCTATACATTAAAAGATTAGACGATGTGTTTTTCGAGAATGAAGCTTATGCTAAAGATTTTCCTCAACACGAAGTGTTCAAACAACTATTTATTTATCATCTTAGAGGTATTGTAAGCTCTAAAGGGCTTAAATATTTAGAAACAAAAATGAATATTGATTCTATTTAATATAAAAATGATTGAAAACGACTGAAATATAAACATGAAAATATTTGAAAAATGAAAAAAGCTTTTAATAGTATTGTTTTACTTATTTTACTTTTTGTTTGTGATCAAAATTATGCCCAGAACAAACAACAGTTAAAATTCAGTTTAAAAGAAGCTCAGAATTACGCACTACAGAACAGTCCTCTTGTAAAAAATTCAAAAATTGATTTACAACAGGCAAAACAAAAAATCTGGGAAACAACTTCGGTAGGGCTGCCACAGGTAAACGGCAAGCTTGCAGGCTCATACCAATTGACAGTTCCTGAAAATATTAAGGCATTTACCGGATTAAGTTCTCTCGGCAGTTGGATGTACGAAGCCGACCAAGCACTTTACGGGCTTACAGGAAACGATCCAAAATTCGGTCATATACAACAGCCGGCTGCAAGCGAACCGACAAAGGAAGAAGACTTAAAATGGGGTCTTACTTTTGATGTAACAGTATCGCAGCTTCTATTTAGCGGAGCTTACATTGTAGGACTTCAAACATCAAAAACATTTAAAAAACTCTCAGAAATAAGTATAACCAAGTCAGAAAACGACTTGTTAGAAGCAGTAAGTAATGCTTATTTCCTTTGTGTTATAGCGAACGAAAACAAAATGGTAATTGACAGTATTTACAACAATACTTCAAAAATTCTTGAAGAAATTAAGGAAATAAACAAAGAGGGACTGATAGAAGACACTGATGTCGATCAAATGCAGGTAACATTGATTAATATCCAGAATACAAAAGAAATGATAGACAGACAATGCGAGGTTGCATTGAATCTATTGAAATACCAAATGGGTATGGACATTCAAAATAAAATTGAACTTACCGATAATATACCCACTCTTGTTTCTTCACTAAATGCCGATGTACTGCAAAAAAAGCTTAAAGTAGATGAACAAACCGACTACCAAATGCTGCTTGTACAAGAACAAATGGCAAGTCTGAATGTTAAATTACAGAAATCGACTTTTTTGCCCGATATTGCTGCATATTATAACCATCAGATTAATTTTAACAAAAAATCATTTTCTTTTACACCTCCTGATTTAGTTGGATTGAGCGTAAGCGTTCCGATATTCGGCAGCGGACAAAAAATTTCTAAAGTAAAACAGGCAAATTTGAATTTACTAAAACTACAAAACTCAAAAGAGCAACTTTCATCGGGTCTTCAAACTCAATTTTCCGATTATCGTTCATCATTTATGACTTCAATGAATAAATATCAAACAAACAAACTTAGCAGAGACCTTGCATATAAAATTTATACAAAATCACTTATTAAATATAAAGAAGGAATTATAAGCAGCATGGAACTATCACAAGCTCAAAATCAATATCTACAGTCGCAATCTAACTATTTCAATTCAGTCCTCGATATGTCAACAGCATATTATAAACTTGAAAAATTATTAAAATAAATTGGTTAACACATTAAAATTTAATATAATGAAAAAAATAATTGTAATTATAAGCCTATTAATAGTTGCTTTTGGATGCAAAAACAACAATAAGCAAAATGAACTTCAGAAATTACTCAAACAAAGAGAAGAATTAACTCAAAAAATCGAAAAGCTTCAGTCGGAATTAAAAGCAAGTAACGGCGATTCTACACAAAAAGTAATTCTAGTAGAAATATCTGAAATAAAACCTCAGGAGTTTAATCACTATATTGAAGTTCAAGGGAAAGTTGACGGTGAAGATAATATTTACATAGCACCCAAAATGTCGGGTATTGTAACTGCAATATATGTTAAAGAAGGAGATGCCGTTAAAAAAGGTCAAGTTCTGGCACAGATTGACGATGCAGTTATAAAGCAATCAATTGAAGAATTGCAGACACAATTAAATTTTGCCAACAATTTGTACAATAAACAAAAAAATCTTTGGGAGAAAAAAATTGGGTCTGAAGTTCAATACCTAACTGCAAAAAACAATAAAGAGGCTCTTGAAAAGAAGATGGCAACACTGAACGAACAATTGAGTATGGCAAAAATAACGGCACCAATAAGCGGAACCATAGAAGAAGTAGGGGTTAAAGTTGGTCAAGTAACTTCACCTGCTCCTAATATGCCGGCATTCAGAATGGTAAATTTCAGTAAAATTAAAGTTACTGCCGAAGTTGCCGAAGCATATTCTCCAAAAGTTAGAAAAGGCGATAAGGTTTATATAAAATTCCCTGATTTTAATGAAGAAATTGAATCAAATATTTCATTTGCAAGCAAATATATAAACCCTACAAATAGAACATTTACTATAGAATCGAGATTAAACTCAGGAAAACTTGAATTCAGAGCTAATATGATAGCATTAGTAAAGATAAACGATTACAAGAATCCTAAAGCTTTTGTTATTCCTGTTAGCTTAATTCAAAAAGACGCAAGCGGATCATTTGTATTTGTTGCTATTAAAAAGGATAACAAACTTGTATCAGCTAAAAAATATATTAAAACAGGAATGAATTATAACGGAAACATCGAAATTACAGAAGGATTATCAGAAGGCGATTTAATAATTACCACAGGTTTCCAGAATCTTGAAGATGGTGAATTTATAAAAACTAATATTTAATCCTTTTCATTTAAATAAAATCGAAAAAAATGAAAAACGTAAAGATAAAAGAATTTTTCGGCACAAGTTGGGCTATCGATAATAAAACAAGTATATATGTTTTGGCAATAATAATAAGTATTTTCGGCATTATCAGCTACAATACTATACCAAAAGAGCAATTCCCAGAACTTGTGATTCCGACAATGATAGTAAACACAGTTTATCCTGGTACTTCTCCTACCGATATTGAAAATCTTGTTACTCGACCCATTGAAAAAAACCTGAAGTCGATAAATGGAGTAAAAAAAATAACCAGTAATTCTATTCAGGATTTTTCAACAATAGTAATAGAGTTTAATACCGACGTTGAAGTTGCCGATGCCAAGCAAAAAGTAAAAGACGCAGTAGATAAATCGAAAAGTGATTTGCCTAACGATTTGCCGCAAGACCCATCGGTAATGGAAATCGATTTTTCGGAAATTCCGATAATGTATATCAATTTGTCGGGAGATTACGAATTGGATAAAATTAAGAAATATGCCGATATGCTTCAGGATGAAATCGAATCGTTCAAAGAAATAACAAGAGTTGATATTGTGGGTGCATTAGAGCGTGAAATTCAGGTTAATGTTGATATGTTTAAGCTACAAGCTGCCGGAGCAACTTTATCAGATATTTCAAGAGCAGTTTCATCCGAAAATGTAACTATTTCGGGCGGTACAATAGCAATGGACGGTACAAGAAGAAGTATCAGAATTACCGGTGAATTTAAAGATCTTGATGTTATAAAAAATATTGTTATTACTTCTTCAAGCGGAGCATTAGTATATTTAAAAGATATAGCCGAAATAAAAGACGATTTTAAAGAAAAAGAAAGCTATGCTTCACTCAACAGAAAAAACGTAATTACTTTGAACGTCATTAAAAAAAGTGGCGAAAACCTTCTCGAAGCTTCCGATAAAATAAAAAATGTTATCGAAAAAATGAAAAAAGAGAAGTTCCCGTCAAAACTAAACGTAGTAATTACAGGCGATATGTCAGTTCATACACGTACAACTCTTGCTGACCTTAATAACACAATTATAATCGGGTTTATTCTTGTTACTATTGTATTAATGTTCTTTATGGGTCTGACTAATGCTTTGTTTGTCGGACTTTCGGTACCTCTTTCGATGGCATTGGCCTATATTGTCATGCCCGGAATCGATTTCACAATGAATATGCTTGTAATGTTTGCATTTATCTTCGCATTGGGTATAGTTGTGGACGATGCTATTGTTGTTATTGAAAATACCCATAGAATTTTTATGCAAAACAAAGGTAAATACGATATAGTACAATCAGCAAAATATGCTGCCGGCGAAGTATTTATTCCTATTTTATCAGGAACACTCACTACATTGGCTCCGTTTTTCCCGTTAGCATTCTGGCCGGGTATAGTCGGAAAATTTATGTATTTTATACCGGTTACATTAATCATCACTCTTTTTGCCTCACTTATTGTTGCATATATCTTCAATCCTGTATTCGCTGTTACTTTTATGAAACACGATGACGATGAAAGTCATATATTGAGTAAGAAAAAAATATGGACAGTAGGAATAATATTTGGCGTAATCGGACTTCTGTTTCATTTGATGAGGTTACCCGGGATTGGAAACTTCTCGATATTTATCGGTATTTCGTTTATGCTGCACAACTTCTATATGGCAAAGATTTTACGTAAATTCAAAAATCATTTTATCCCTGCATTAATGGATAAATACGAGAACTTACTTCGTTTCTTTATTAAATCACGCAGACCATACCGATTATTATGGAGTTTGATAGGTTTATTTATTGTTACAATAATTATCACAGGTATTGCCAAGCCCAAAGTAATTTTCTTTCCCAAGAACGACCCGAATTATATATACGCATACATAAAACTGCCAGTTGGAACCGACGCAGCTAAAACCGACTCAATTACAAAAATTGTTCAAGACAAAATATATAATGTTGTCGGCGAAAATAATCCGATTGTTGAATCAATTATTTCAAATGTAGCTTTAAATGCGTCTGAAGATATTTTCGACAATAAAACAAGCTCATCACACGTAGGGAAAGTTACTGTAGCTTTTGTTGAATTTGCAAAAAGAAAAGGAGAATCCACCATGCAATATCTGAATAAAATAAGAGATGCAGTAAAAGGGATTCCCGGAACAGAAATAACCGTAGATCAAAACAGAAACGGACCTCCTGTCGGTAAACCTATTAATATTGAAATCAGCGGTGAAAACCTTGATGACATTATTAAAACTTCCATAGAATTCAAAGCTTTTATCGATTCTCTTCACATACAAGGAATAGAAGAATTAAAATCAGATTTTAATATCAGCAAACCAGAAATTATTATCGATATCGACCGCGAAAGAGCTAATCATGAAGGGATTACTACTGCACAGATAGGGATGGAAATAAGAAATGCTATCTACGGTAAAGAAATGTCAAAATATCGCGAAGAGGAAGACCAATATCCTATCCAACTGAGATTGAAAGAAGACCAAAGAAAAAATATCGATAAAATTTTAAGTATGATTATCACTTATCGTGATATGAATTCGGGAATGCTACGTCATATACCGCTTGCTTCGGTTGCTAAAATAAGCTACGACAATGCCTACGGCGGAATTAAACGCAAGAACTTAAAAAGAATAATTACACTATCTTCAAATGTCATCGACGGTTATAATGCCAATTCAATTGTAAGTGAAATAAAAAAGAACTTACCAAGATATAATAAAAAAGAAGGAGTAGATATAAAACTAACCGGAGAACAGGAAGACCAAAAAGAATCGATGGCTTTTCTAAGTAAAGCTATGCTATTGTCGATATTCCTTATTATGTTTATAATGATAACTCAATTTAACTCTATAAGTAAACCTTTGATAATATTTTCCGAAGTATTCTTCAGTATTATCGGAGTATTGTTAGGTTTTATTATTTTTGGTATGCCGATTTCTATAATAATGACAGGTATGGGTATAGTAGCATTAGCCGGAATTGTGGTAAGAAACGGGATTTTGCTTGTAGAATTTACCGACGTTTTGAAAGAACGCGGCTACAAAACCCGTGAAGCTATTGTTATGGCAGGTAAAACACGTATTACCCCTGTTTTACTTACCGCTTCTGCAACCATTCTAGGTCTTATTCCTCTCGCTATCGGCTTAAACATCGACTTTGCTTCTTTGTTTATATCATTAAATCCTCATATCCATTTCGGAGGAGATAATGTGGCATTCTTTGGTTCTTTAGCGTGGACTATAATTTTTGGGCTTAGTTTTGCAACTTTCCTGACATTGATATTTATACCCGCTATGTACCTTATTGTATATTCTTTTAAAGTAAGATTAGCCAGAAGAAAATCAAACAGAATGGCATTAAAAACCATAAACTAACCTGATAAAATCAATTTAAAGGGGCTGAAATTCAGCCCCTTTTTTATTTTTCAATGCTTAAAAAATAATCAAATATTAAGTATAAAATCCAAAATTCTCTAAATCTGATTGTCTATAAATAATTTCATAAATTAATTGCATTCCTAATGAAAAATCGTGATAAAATCTAATCATTTGCTAATAAAACCAATGTAAAAGTTTCTATGACTAATAAATTATAATGATTCATCAGAAATTAATACAGTAACGCTTCAACCTCCAATTGATAATTTTGATTTATAACACATTACAATAATTAACCATATTTTAACAATATAAAATTTTGTCAAAGCAATAATGTAATATATATTTGCGTATTCAAATACTTAAATATATATTTACAAATTGAGTAAAATAATAAACATATCAGAAGCTGCTTCAATAGCCATACAGAGCACAGTTGCCATTGCAAAAAGTAAAAATAAACTAAATGCGAATGAGCTGGCTCAGATGATAAATGTTTCTAAAAATCACTTATCGGCAGTTATGCAAGTGTTAACCAAAAACGGATTAATTGCATCAGAAAGAGGCCCTAAGGGAGGATTTTTCCTTAAAAAAAATGCAATTGAAATTTCATTGCTTGATTTGTATAAACTAATTGACGGGACAATAGAGGATTATAACTGTGTAGGTAATTGCAGTTCTTGCCCTTTTAACAAATGTATTTTTGGTGGTCTTACAGGCAAGTTTACGGCAGAATTTAAAGATTATTTAAGTAAAACGAAAGTATCTGATTTAATTTATTAAAACAAAATAAGATGAAAAGAACCATAATAAAAATAGATGAAGAGAAATGCAACGGATGCGGCTTATGCGTTAGCGGATGCCACGAAGGTGCTTTACAATTAATCGACGGGAAGGCACGAATGATAAGTGAACTCTACTGCGACGGCTTAGGTGCATGTATTGGCGATTGCCCGGTAGGAGCTATTGAGCTTGAAGAACGTGAAGCTGAACCTTACAACGAAGAAGCAGTTATGGAAAGAATTTCGAAAAAGGGACAAAAAACAGTATTGGCACACTTAAAGCATTTGAAAGACCACGGTGAAACAGAGTTTTTTAATCAAGGTGTTGATTATTTAAAAAGAAATAATATAAACATTGACTTAAGCTCACTTATTGAAAAGGAAGAAAATAAAAGTCACAAACATTCAGGTGGTTGCCCGGGCATGAAAGTTATGGATTTTAGAAATCAGGCTGAACAAAATATACAAACAAGCAATGAAATAAAAATTAATTCACAATTAAGACAATGGCCTGTTCAACTTCATCTTTTAAATCCTGTTGCAAGCTACTTCAGAAATTCGGATGTTGTTCTTGCAGCCGATTGTGTTGCGTTTGCTTATGGCAACTTTCACAATCATTTCCTAAAAGGGAAAACACTTGCAATTGCATGCCCTAAACTCGATAGCGGTAAAGAAATTTATATAGAGAAAATATCAGCAATGATAGATGAAGCAAAAATCAACACTTTGAGCGTATTAATGATGGAAGTGCCATGTTGTGGCGGACTTTTACAAATTGCAAAATTGGCAGTTCAGGCTTCAGCAAGAAAAATTCCGATTAAATCGATAATTATAAGTTTACAAGGAGAAATAATATCTGAAGAATGGATATAATATATTTAAAATTAATTAATTAACAATTTAAAAAATTTAAGTTATGAGTATGTTTTGTTTTCAATGTCAAGAAACAGCCAAAGGTACAGGTTGTACAATTAAAGGCGTATGTGGTAAAACCGACGATGTTGCTAATTTGCAAGATTTGTTGTTGTTTACTTTAAAAGGTATTTCAATATACAGTGTTAAAGCCCGAGAAGCAGGGATAGAAGATAACGAGATAAATCATTTTGTAATGGAAAGCCTTTTTACTACCATTACAAATGCAAATTTCGACAGAAATGCCTTTATTGTAAGAATTAGAAAATCATTAAAACTAAGAGAAAAAATTAAAAAAACAGTAGAGAATGCAGGTATAAAGATGGAAGGCAATTTACATGAATCGGCAACTTGGTATGCAGATTCTGAAGCCGATTTCGATTTAAAAGCATCAAAAGTAGGTATCCTGAATACGGAAAATCCGGATATTCGCTCATTAAGAGAGCTATTGACTTATGGAGTAAAAGGGATGGCAGCTTACGCCGAACATGCCTACAATTTGGGTATGGAAGATAATGAATTGTATGCTTTTATGCAAAAAGCATTAGTTGATACTATAACAGATCATCCTGCCGAAAAACTTGTAGAATTAGTTATGGAATGCGGTAAACATGGTGTTACGGCAATGGCACTTCTCGACAAGGCTAACACTACTGCATACGGAAATCCGGAAATAACAAAAGTAAACATTGGTGTTGGTAAAAACCCCGGCATTCTAATCAGCGGACACGATTTAAAAGATATGGAAGAACTGCTAAAACAAACAGAAGGTACCGGAGTTGATGTTTATACACACAGTGAAATGCTCCCGGCCAACTACTACCCTGCTTTTAAAAAATACAAACATTTTGTAGGTAACTACGGAAACTCATGGTGGAAACAAAAAGAAGAATTTGAAACATTCAACGGTCCTATCTTATTCACAACCAATTGTATTGTACCTCCTCCGGTAAATGCGAAATATTCGGATAAAGTTTATACAACAGGAGCAGCAGGCTTTAGCGGTTTTAAGCACATTCCTGACAGAGTGAAAGGCGGACAGAAAGACTTTTCGGAAATTATTGAACATGCAAAAAAATGCCAACCGCCTACAGAAATAGAAACAGGAGAAATAATTGGCGGATTTGCTCATGCTCAAGTTTTTGCTCTTGCCGACAAAGTAGTAGATGCAGTGAAGTCAGGTGCTGTGAAGAAATTTTTTGTTATGGCAGGTTGTGATGGCCGTATGAAAGATAGAAGCTATTATACCGAATTTGCGGAAAAATTACCAAAAGATACAATAATTCTAACAGCGGGTTGCGCCAAATACCGTTATAATAAATTACCCCTTGGTGATATTGGCGGAATACCCAGAGTTCTTGATGCCGGACAGTGCAACGATTCTTACTCATTAGCTGTTATTGCTCTGAAACTTAAAGAAATATTCAATCTAAACGATATTAATGAACTGCCAATTGCATACAATATTGCATGGTATGAACAAAAAGCCGTTATAGTATTGTTAGCCCTGCTTTACTTGGGAGTCAAAAACATTCACTTAGGACCAACTCTTCCTGGATTTTTATCGCCTAATGTAGCAAAAATTCTTATCGATACTTTCGGCATAGCTGGTATTGGCACTGTTGACGATGATATGAAAATTTTCTTAAATTAAACAAACATAAGTGCTGATATTCTAACAATTGGAATATCAGCACCTTTTAAAAAATAAAATATGGAAAACACAAAGAATACAAACATAAGTGTAATAAACTTTTGCGATAATATTGATTATTCGGAAAACAGCATTGTAAGCAAAAGAATATTGGAAAAGAAAACAGGGAATATTTCATTGTTTGCCTTTGATAAAGGGCAATCACTAAGCGAGCATACAGCTCCTTTCGATGCATTAGTTCAGGTTTTGGAAGGTACTGCAGAAATACAAATAAACAAAGTAGCTTATAAACTCAATAATGGTGAGTCAATTATAATGCCGGCAAATATTCCCCATGCAGTAAATGCAGCCGAAAGATTTAAGATGTTGCTTACCATGATAAAAGAACCTATTTAAAATATATTCGAAATGATAGTAAAATTGTCTGATGCACCTGTTATACCTTTAAATCTGGAAGCAAAAATTTTACAAAAAGACGATAATATCGAAATAATTCATCTTTGTTTGAAAAAAGGCGAAGAATTAAGCAAACACGACAACCCGTTTGATGTAATATTCTATGTTTTGGAGGGTTATGGAGAGCTTATTGTGAAAGATGATAAATATATCTTAGAAAAAGATAATTTAATAAACGTAAAAGCCGGCACAGAAAGGACTTGGACCAATATTGGAAATGATGATCTGAAAATTCTTGTGATTAAAAATAAAATCAGGTATTAAATTCCTAATACTAAATTTTATTTAATATTTCGGCTGCTTTCAGAATAGTTTCTTCAGTTTTTGCAAAACATAAACGCAGAGTTTTATTCTCTTTGGGTTTATTATAAAATGAAGATACGGGAATCGAAGCAATTTTGAATTCTTTGGTTAATCTGGTTGCGAAATCTAACTCTTTTTCATCGGTTATTTTGCTGTAATCAACCAGTTGAAAATATGTTCCATAGCATGGAATAATATTGAATCGGGAATTTTTTATGCTTTCGACAAAAAAATCGCGTTTTTTCTGATAAAATTCAGGAAGGTGAATATAATTCTCCTTATCTTTCAGATATTCGGCTATAGCGTATTGAATAGGCGTATTACAAGTAAAAACATTAAACTGATGTACTTTTCTGAACTCTTTCATCAAGTTTTCGGGAGCTAATACATAACCCATTTTCCAACCTGTAGCATGTAAAGTTTTTCCGAATGAATATGTAATAAAACTTCTTTCGGCTAATTCAGGATATAGACAAACACTCTCATGTCTATTGTTATCGTATATCAAATGCTCATAAACTTCATCGCTTAACACTAAAATATCGGTTTTGCTTGTAAGTTTAGCAAGCATTTTTAAGTCTTCTTGTTTAAGTATGCTGCCGGTTGGGTTATGTGGAGAATTTATTATAATAAGTTTAGTGTTTTTATTAATAAGCTTTTTCACAATTTCCCAGTCAATATGATAATCGGGGGCTTGAAGTTGAGCAAAAACAGGTATTCCTTTATTAATCTTAACTGCAGGAACATAACTATCATAAGCCGGCTCAAAAATAATAACCTCGTCACCTTCCTGTATAACGGCAGAAATAACGGTATAAATAGCCTGAGTAGCTCCGGCAGTGATATTTATTTCAGTTTCAGGATGATAAACAGCTCCGTATGTATCAAAAATCTTTTCGGAAATTACTTCTCTTAATTCTTTTACCCCTAACATGGGTGCGTATTGGTTCATCCCTTTCAACATATATTTATTGACAAGTTCAATCAACTTTTTATCTATCTGAAAATCAGGAAATCCTTGAGATAAATTTATTGCCTGATATTGATTTGCCAAAGCCGACATTACTGCAAATATTGATGTTTCTGTTGAAGGTAATTTAGAATTAAAAGAACCTGAAAACTTTTGCATATTAACTTTTATTTTGATTGTGATTTGCAAAATTAAATTTTTTTAATGTTTTTATAAATTTATCATAACAAAAAAATGTAATTTTGAAAAAATATAGTAAACATAGGGTATGGAAGAAATAAATGAAAAGTTTATTGATCTTGAAAAAATTATAGCATCTAAAAATCAACATTTAGCAAAACTATTACCCGGGTTTGTATTAAAATATTTGAAGAAAATAATTCATGTTGACGAAATAAATGCTGCCATATACAGAAATAAGGATAAAATCGGAATTGATTTTGCCGATGCTATTCTTAAAGAATTTTCGGTTAATATTAAAGCCCATAATACTGAAAATATCACAAAAAATGGCAGATATATAATAGCAGCCAATCACCCTCTTGGAGGCCTCGATGGGATGGCACTAATGTGTGAAGTAGGGAAAATAAGGAAAGATTTACTTTTCCCGGTAAACGACCTTTTAATGAATTTACCACAATTAAAACCTCTTTTTGTACCTATAAATAAACATGGCAAAAACACTGAAAACCACCAGATATTACATGATGCTTTTTCTTCAGAATCAGTAATACTATATTTCCCCGCAGGACTTGTTTCGAGGAAAAATAAAGGCATTATAAAAGACCTCGAATGGAAAAAAACTTTTATAACCGTTGCAAAAAAATATCAAAGAGACATTATACCAACATATATCGACGGCAAAAATTCCAACTTTTTTTACAACCTTTCGCTGATTAGGAGAAAATTAGGGATAAAAGCAAATATTGAAATGTTGTATTTAGTTGATGAGATGTATAAACAAAAAAATAAAACCATCAATATAATCTTTGGAAATCCGATTTCTTATCTTACCTTTGACAAAAAATACAGCGATAAGGAGTGGGCTGAATACATTAAAAACATAGTTTATACAAAATTACAGTATTAATTAAAGAGCTTTCAAATAAACAAATAATGGAACCGATTATACAACCTATTGATAGAGATAAGATTATATCCGAACTTACTCCTGACAAGTTTCTGAGAAAAACCAATTATGGCAATAAAGAGATTTATATTGTAAATAATCAGAATTCTCCTAATATAATGCTCGAGATTGGTCGTTTGAGAGAAATTAGCTTCAGGGATGCAGGAGGTGGTACCGGGAAAGAGGTTGATATTGATGAATATGACATAAGCGAAAAACCATATCAACAGCTTATTGTATGGAGCCCCGAAGATCAAGAAATTATTGGTGGTTATCGCTTTATCAACGGTTCAGATATGGAATTTTTGCCAAACGGTCAACCATTCAGTGCTACCGCAGAACTATTTAATTTTTCGGAAAAATTTATTAAAGAATACCTTCCTTTCACTATTGAATTGGGAAGGTCGTGGGTACAGCCCAATTTTCAGCCCACATACAATATCAGAAAAGGAATTTTTTCGTTGGATAACCTATGGGACGGACTTGGAGCTATAACTTTAAATTATCCCGAAATCAAATATTTTTTCGGCAAAATTACCATGTATCCCAGATTTAATATTACTGCCAGAGACTTGATACTTTTTTTCCTGCATAAACATTTCCCTGACAATGAACGACTTGTTTATCCACATGAACCATTACAGCTTGTAACAGATATTGAAGAACTTAAAAAAGTTTTAACCGCTGACAATTACGACGAAGACTATAAAATATTAATGAAAAATGTCAGACGTCTTAATGAAAATATTCCACCATTAGTAAATTCATACATGAATCTTTCTCCAACTATGAAAACATTTGGTACGGCGATAAATCATCACTTTGGCAATGTTGAAGAAACAGGGATTTTAGTTACCATAAACGATATTTACGATATTAAAAAACATCGCCATATCGCAACTTATCAAAAAAATCAGCAATGATAATCCGTAAAGCCGAATTTTTCAAAAGCAGCCCCGATATTTCTCAATGCCCTAAAAACAAACTTCCCGAATTTGCTTTTATCGGACGTTCTAATGTAGGTAAGTCATCACTTATTAATATGCTTACCGGAAAAGAAAATCTGGCAAAAACTTCTTCAACACCCGGGAAAACTCAGCTTATAAACCATTTTTTAATTAACGATAATTGGTTCCTTGTTGATTTACCCGGTTATGGCTATGCAAAATCATCAAAAAAGTCAAGGGAAAAATGGTTGAAAATGACCGAAAATTACTTTATCAAAAGAGAGAACTTATACAGTACTTTCGTTCTTATAGACTCAAGAATACCACCACAAACAATTGACTTAGAATTTATTGAATGGATGGGAATAAACAATCTTCCTTTTTCTATTGTATTTACAAAAATTGATAAGGCAAAAAACAAAGACAGCGCCAAAAATATCAATGATTTCAAACTATCACTATCCGAAAATTGGGAGGAGCTGCCTTTGATTTTTTTAAGCTCATCAAAGACAGCTTATGGAAAAGAAAACATACTAAATTATATTAGCGAAGTTATTGAAACAGTTAAAATATAACCTAAAAGTAATTATTTTGCTCGTAATACAACAAATATTACTGTTTAACTATATTTATCTCTCTTAACTTAACAATAAAAACACCTTTTGAAGCTCCCGACAAAACAACCTGTAAACCTTCAGCCTTTTCTTTAGAGTAAATTAGTTGACCCAGTGGGTTATAAACTTTTACATCAAATACTTTATTTAAAGGAAGATTGATATAAAAGTATTCGTTAAGCGATACAATTTTAAATACATCGGATTGAATATTTTCGGAATTTGTAAAATGAATGAAAAGCCTGTTGTTAAGCAAATTATCATTCTTTCTGAAATTATATTGAGGATTTTTTCTTATGTCCTGAACGTAATTATAAGCTCTATCTTCCAAAAAAATGTTTAAATCGGGTTTTAAAGAATTAAATCCAGAGAAGCTTAGTTGAACATCGTTATCATTATTTACATTAACTTCAAGCGGAATGCTTATTTCGCTTTTTGGAACTCCGTTAATTGCAAGTTTTGCGTTATCTTCAGATAAAGTATAAATATTAAAATCATTATCGCTTATGAGTTTATTTGCGTCGCACTTATCAAAAAATGGCATAGCCAGAGGGTGAAAGTATATTAAAGCCTCATCAATAAACGATTTCTGTAAAGCTTTTATCTTTAGATAAGAATATGAAGTATTATTCTTGAATACATTTTGATTACTATGACTTCTCATATTATTCGAAAAAGTAATACTGTCGGACTGAATTGCTTTTATAAAAAATCCTTGAGTTGGTGAAATTAAATTGCCGAAAGAGTTTGTGTCGGGAATTTTAACTTGAGTGAAGGCATTATAAGTCATATAACCGCCATTATTAGAGTAGTTTTGATTCCAGAAATAGAAATTAGGCATCATAAAATTAGAATTCAAATTATATAAGCTATCAGCATTCAAATATGATGGATAAGGATTTCCCAGTAAATTCCACGCAGTATTGTCGGATAATATCTTTTTCTTCAGATTTGAATTGTTCAGAGTTCCTGAAAAATTAATTTTAGTTTTAGCAACAGCCCAAACAGCGTAAGCTTGCATTGGGAATAACACAGTAGAAGTATCGGTAATAAATGAACCCCATTGGTTATCGTTTTCAAAATTTCGCAAATAACTTCCGTTGAAAACACTTGCTTTAGCATTACTAACCGGTTGAGAAACGAGATGCCATTTATTTTCCAGTACTGTTCTTTTAAAAATAGTTTTATTTTGTTGATAATTAAAACTACCGTAAACCACAATAGAAGCTGTAATACTATCGTTTGCATCTGCTATAAGACTGTCAGAAACATTTAAAGTCCAAGATTGATTAACAGTAAGTCTGGCTCCGGGTTCTAAAAACAGTTTCCTTATATTTGCAGCTGAACCGCTATTATTTACGGGGTAATTAGTAAGAGCTTTAGGGATAATTACATCATCATCCGCTTGTGGAACAGATTTTGAATCCCAATTATTTGCGTTATTCCAATTATTATCGGCATTTCCTGTCCATCTTACAGGTTCAAATTCTCCATAAACTTTTACGCATAAGTCAATGTAGTACGGAGGATTATTTTTCCCCAAAGCAAACCAAGAGCCGTTGTTACCTGTTCCGCTCATCCAGCATTTGTTTGTCTCAATGGTGGGTTGAGAGTAATCGTTTTTCCAAACATTATTTTCGAGGTACCAAAGCGTATCTTCTATAGGGACAGGATATCCGTAACCGGGAACATCGTACATAATTTTCACATAAAAAGTATCTCCTTTTAAAACATTGAACGAGGAATCTAAATCGTAAGTATAATAACCCGGTAAACTGCAATTCTTTACTGAAGTTTCGGATAATAAATTGCTTAATGAATTACTTGAAAAATTTTTATAAAACTGGAATTTTAAAGAAGAGTTTGCCCCAACAGTATAAGTCCCTACTTTTGTAATCTTATGATTTCTGGGAGCTACAAACCTGATAAGACCGTAATCGGCATTTCCGTCGTTATATCCGTAATTTTCAATCCACCCGAGCGAGTCGTAAGTATAAATATGGCTGCGTTTATTATAATCGATTCTTGCAGGCCATATTGCATTATAGTCTAATATACTTGAATCATTATAAGAAATGTAGAAATATCCGTTATCGCCCCAACTTGTACCCCAACTGTTTTTTATTATCCAGGCTCCGGTACCTCCGGCAGTCGACATAGTATCGTTCCATCCGGCAATAATAACAGCGTGATTAACTCTTCTGATACCATTGTAAAAATATTTATAAGTTGTTGGATTATAACTTGCAGCTGTCCAGTACATCATGGTGTACATTCCACCATAATCCATTAGAGCTTGTTTTACCATATTTATATTTCTCGGATAATATCTAACATCAGTAACGTAAGCCACCGGCTCGGCCTGAGTCGGACACAATAAACTTGTATCAGCAGCCTGTGATATAGGCCCTGACCGTCTTAAGTAATAAGCTGACGACATATAATGATTTCCCCAAGTGCTTCTTGAGGGATGAAAGCCATGACATTGCTGCAAATCGTGTTCTCCTAAATCAAAAGTTCCTAATCCCATAGTTTTCCACCTCGATTCAAGAGAACCCATAGATGCAAAATCCCAGCAGCCGTTACCCGTTTGAAACTTTACCGAAGTCATTCGGCCGTTCAAACGCATATCATATACTGCAGGTAACGTATTTTGTTCATTGCTTGATTTCTGATTACTTTTAGGAAAAATAGCTTGTGCAGGGGGCGGAACTATCCCGTATGTTTTGTCATTATTTTCAATTGACCTGATGAAATCGCCATTAATCGGCGCCCTCTGTGGAGGCTCTTGTGCCTTTAGTTTTATTACTACAAATAATAAACTTATAAAAAATATAACTTTTTTCATAATCTCGATATTAAGTTCGACATAAATATTCTTTGTTTCAATACAATAATTAATAAAGTTTGAAATATTGTATCAAAATTCGTCTATAAAATTATAACAAAAAAAAGCTATTTTTGTAAATATAAGTTATAAAATTTAACAAAAAATTATTAACTTTTTAGTGATAATTGATTCCTTCTTTGTTGATTTATTGTATAAATAAGTTCTTACAATGTAAACTCCACAATGTAAGTTACTTATACTTAAGCTTATAAAATCGGAATTATTAAACTCTTTACTTAACACATCAGTGCCTAAATAATTGCTTATACTTACTTTATTTATTGCAAACTTTTCTACTGACTTAATATTTATAAAATCCTTTGCAGGGTTAGGATAAATAATTAAAAAATCGGAATCATAATTCAAATCAAAAGTTCCGGTATTGAGCGGACTACCTTTATAAAATTCAACCCCACCCGAGGCATTCCCGGCAATTATATCAATATAGCCGTCGTTATTGATATCGGCTACTGCTAAAGCCCCTCTTAATCCCACGTTAATTTTATAAGGTGTACTTGCAGACATATACTTTAGTGTATCTGACAAAGTAAATAAGCCGTTAAGGTTATTGTCAATATTTTTATAATAATAAAATTCACCGTTATTATTTCCTGCAAAAAGAACAGTATTTCCTGACAGTGTACGAAAAAATTGAGCAGTGCTGTAACCGAAATTCGAAAGATTATAATCAGTAACATCGACACCTCCTAAGCTGTCGGTAATAAATGTAAATACAGGATTATTAACAGTTCCGGTATTTTTATAAAAATTAATATTACCCTTTGTAGCAACAATATTATTTGATGCGTCTTTCCAAAAATTCTGTTTTTCTCCTATTATCAAATCGAGCTTACCGTCGTTGTCGAGGTCGAAAAGCTGTGGTGTGCTGTATTCTCCGACATCAATATTCTGAAAATTGCTGCTAATCAATGAATAATCAGGATTACTAACTGTACCATTGTTTTTAAAAAGTAATAGTTTACCGTTTTCGTTACCCAATATCATTTCGTCTTTTCCGTCATTATCAATATCGCCAAATGCAGGAATAGCAGCAATTAATCCCAATGAGGATATATTTGCAAAATCATTTGTAATATGCTTAAATACAGGATTATTGAATGTTCCTGTATTTTTATAAAAAGCTATTTTTGAAACAAACTTAGAGTTAAGAATACCATTTATAAGATATGATGTATCGCGATAACCAATATTTCCGATAAAAAGATCCAAAAGTCCGTCTTTATCAATATCAAAAAGAACAGGATAAGCCCCCGAACCGACATCTATCATTTGATCCTGCATAAAATTGCTCTTTGAAAACTGAAACTGAGGCACATTATTAGTTCCGACATTCTTATAAAACCAACTGCTTTTGTACGACTCAGCTAAAGCAATATTCGGATCAAACGGATTTACAATCAAATCTTTTTTACCATCATTATCTAAATCAATAAACTGGGCTAAAGGAAAGGAATATAATTTTACTTTTACCGAATTTGAAGGGAAATTAGTATCCTGAGATGTTATAAAAGCCTTATTTATGGTTCCTTGATTATTTAATAATATTAAATTCGGATAATCAACATCACCGATAATTAAATCTTTCAAACCGTTATTGTTCATGTCAACGGCTAAAAGAGTTGAGCCTGAATGTTTATAGCTTTTTTTGTTTAAATAATAACTTTTTGACGATGAATTAAGACAAGTATCCAAAATAAGCACATTTGAATTTTCACTTTCGGCAAAGCACCCCCAACTTTCATCAACCAATTTAAAATCAAGAGAATCAGGAATTCCATATTTTTCGATTGAAAGGTTTTTATGATAATTAACAAACATTCCCATAACCCAAAAGTTTAGAATGTCGACATCGCCATCATTATCAATATCAGCAATTGCCGGATAATCTTCAGACAAACAGAACAAGTTTACATTAAAACCATTGTAATCGGATAAAATAGGATTTTTTTCTATTTTAAATTTTAAAGTATTGGTAGAGATATTCTTATAAACCTTTATTCCACCATTTTCATAAGTAAAAATATCTTCTTTGCCATCATTGTTATAATCAATCAACTGTACCCATGAATGAAGCTTTGGGATAAGATTTTCATATTCAGGTGAGTAAATATAAGAAGATTGGCCTGATGCTCCGGTGTTTATAAAACACATTTTTCTGTCACCGATTTTATCGAATATCAGCAGGTCTTTTACACCGTCCATATTCATATCCACAAGACCATACTGACAACTATTCATTCCGCCCGCCCATGGAAATGCCAAGTTGTTTCCCAAACTATCTTTTACCAAACATGAATTATCTTTTACGAAAATATAATCGTAATTCTGCGAGTAAATTGCGGAAAATGAAACAAGTAACAATACCGGGAAAAATAGATAAAATCTCATATTAATTTTCAATATTGAACTTTATTCAGACTCTCCCAAAGGATTTTTTTAAGTTCTTCTATTCCATATCCGGTAACTGATGAGATAAAAACAGACTTAACATTTCGTGGAAGTTCTTTTTTCATTTCTTTAATCAATTCTTCATCAAGTAAATCGCATTTTGTAATTGCAAGTATTCTGTCTTTATCGATTAATTCAGGATTATATTTTTTGAGTTCGTTGGTTAAAATTTTGTAATCTTTTTTAATATCAGTACTATCGGCAGGAATAGTAAAAAGAAGAATTGAATTTCTTTCAATATGTCTTAGAAACCTAAGTCCTAAACCTTTTCCTTCAGAAGCGCCTTCGATAATTCCCGGAATATCAGCCATTATGAATGATTTATCATCGTAGTATTTTACTATTCCGAGATTAGGTTTAAGGGTAGTAAAAGGATAATCGGCTATTTCAGGTTTAGCGGCAGATACAACTGAAAGAAGAGTTGATTTCCCAGCATTTGGGAAACCAACAAGGCCTACATCAGCAAGCAGTTTAAGTTCTATTATTTTCCATCCTTCAAGAGCAGGTTCACCGGGCTGTGCGTATTTAGGTGCCTGATTTGTAGATGATTTGAAATGATTATTTCCCAAACCTCCCCTACCGCCTTTCATTATTATCAATTCTTGGTTATGCTCAACAATTTCACCCTCAAATTCGTTAGTTTCGGCATCTCTTACAACTGTCCCAAGCGGAACCTCAACTATTACATCTTTACCCTGAGCTCCGGTCATTAAATTTTCTCCTCCATTCTGTCCGTTTTCTGCAAAAATATGTTTGGTATATTTTAGATGCAAGAGTGTCCAAAGTTGTTTATTACCTTTTAGGATAATATGCCCTCCTCTACCTCCGTCGCCACCATCGGGGCCTCCTCGCGGATTAAGCCTCGAACGATGAAAATGATGCGAACCGGCACCTCCTTTGCCCGAACGAAAAAAAATCTTTACATAATCAACAAAATTTGAGCTTGCCATAGTATTAATTATAGTAAAATTTATCAATTACACTGCAAATACGGTTAAAGACTTCTTTAACGGGTGCCATACCCGAAACAGTATGCAGTTTATTCTGCGATTTATAATATTCAATTAAAGGATGTGTACTTTTGTAATACACTTCTATGCGGTTTTTCAGTATTTCAATATTATCATCACTTCTGCCCGAATCAGAAGAACGACCGTGAACCCTCCTAAACAATTCATCCTCATCAACCTCAAGATTAATAACTAATGATATTTTCTGATTTTTATGTTCTAGTATATCGTCAAGATATTCTGCCTGAAATGTAGTTCTTGGGAAACCGTCGAATAGCAGACCCTTTTTCCCGTTTTCGCTTGTTGATGATGTAAATATTTCACGCATAATAATATCGTCGGGAACAAGATAACCTCTGTCAACAAATTTTTTTACAATTTCTCCTATTGCTGTGTGTAACTCAATTTCTTTCCTTAATATATCACCGGTAGATATATGAGTCAATAAATACTTTTCGGCAATTAATGCCGATTGAGTTCCTTTTCCGCAGCCCGGAGGTCCATGTAAAACAATATTAAACATCTGTTATCTGTGCTTTTTTATAACATTATCAATGGTTTCGCAAGCACGTTTGAAAACATCATCTTCGTCACCGTCTCCACTAATCGAACAAAATTTGTTCTGTTTCTGAAAATACTCGGCAACCTTAGGAGCTTTTCTTTCATAAACCTCAAGGCGGTGAATAATTATTTCGGGGTCTTTATCATAAACTCTTGCATTCGGAGTTTTAGCCCTTGCCGATAATCTTTTTATTGACTGAAGAGTAGTCGAAGTTATTTCGAGCATCAAAGTAATTGAAGTCCCTAATCTTCTAAGCATACCATCCAAAATATAAGCCTGAACTATAGTACTTGGATATCCTTTAAAAATAAAGCCTTTAGCATTTGGATTAGTCTTAATCTTTCCTTCAATAAGTCTTATAGCAAATTCATCTGGAACAATATCGCCTTTTTCCATGTAACTTTTAGCTATCTTACCTATTTCAGTTCCCAATTCTATTTCTTTCCTGAGCAGCTCGCCTGTTGAAATATAAACCAAATTGTACTTTTCCGCAAGTCTTTTGGCTTGAGTACCTTTACCGGCTCCCGGAGGACCAAACAAAACAATATTAAACCACACATTTTCGAGGTTTTTCTCAATAACTTTTGTTAATCTTCTCGAAATTTCTTCAACTTTACCAACCCCATTTATTGGGAAAAACTTTTTCTTTTCATTATAAAACTGAGCAACCGGAACAGTTTTTTCTTCGTATTCTTTTAAACGAAAATTTATAACATCCTCTTTATCGTCACTTCTATTCGAAATTTTAGCCCTTTCCAGCATACGCCTTATCAATTCTTCACGTGGCACTTCGAGGCTGAGCATACATAACAAAGAAGTGTTCATTTTTAATAATAAACCTTCGAGAATGTATGCTTGAACTACTGTTCTCGGGAAACCATCAAATAAAATCCCATTTGCTTCAGGATTCATCAAAATTCGGTTCTCGATAATTTGAACGATAATCTCATCCGAAACCAGCCCCCCTTTATCTATTATATCTTTAGCTTCTAATCCGAGTGGAGTTCCATTTGAAATCTCCTGTCTAAGTATATCGCCCGTCGAAATATATGTTAGATTGTATTTTTCGATTAAAAACTTAGACTGTGTTCCTTTACCTGCTCCCGGAGGTCCGAATAATGCAATATTTATCATAATTTATTGTTTATTAAAGAGTTATGCAATTTTATAAATATCTGGCAAATTACGCCCAAACCCATCATAATCAAGACCATAGCCTACAATAAAGTCATTTGGTATTTCAAGTGCTACATAATCTATTTTATGTTCTTTTTTATATTTTTCAGGTTTTAACAACAACGTGGCAATCTTTATTTCCTTTGGATTAAATCTGTTCAACTCATTAATCATATGCTCAATTGTTATTCCTGTATCAACAATATCCTCAACAATAACTACTTCTCTGCCTGTAATTTCTTCATTAATTCCGATTAAATGTTTTACATTTTCAGTTGTTTCGGTTCCACTATATGACGATAATTTTACAAAAGAAATTTCACAATCAAAATCAAGATTTTTAAACAAATCAGCGGCAAACATAAATGCTCCGTTCAGAATTACAAGAAATAAAGGCGTTTTGCCATTATAATCTTTGTTTATTTGCTTTGATAAATTTTTTATAGCAATCTGTATATCATCATATTTAATGAACTTACTGAACTCTTTATCTTTAATTTTTATTCTTTCCATTAATTATATATCTTTACCAAAATTTTAGCAAACCTAAGTTTTTTTTTGATATTTACCAAAATCATTTTTCAAAACCGGAACTATTTTCAAAGATAAATATACGAAGATGTAAAATTTTTATGTAAGTTTGTTTGTCAAATAAAATTGTGAAACGCCCAAATAATTATGAAAAAAATTACTACAATAATTTTCGTTTTAACAAGTTTCTTGTCATTTTCGGGGAATGAAAAAAGGAATGACGGCTCAAGAGCTGCCTCAATGGGTTTTACCGGAGTTTCTATATCCGATTTTTGGTCAGTTACTAATAATCAGGCAGGATTGGCTTATATCGAGAATCTATCAATAGGCTTATACACTGAAAACAAATTCTTGTTAAAAGAGCTGAACAGAAGTGCTATAGCTATTGTAAATCCTCTAAATTCAGGGGTAATAGGATTAAGTTTATCATATTTCGGATACAACATGTATAACGAAAAAAAACTTGGGATAGCTTATTCAAGAAAATTTTCGGAAATGATTGCTTTTGGATTACAATTGGACTATTTCCATACAAAACTGGGAGATAATTACGGCAGTAAATCAGCTGTTACGTTTGAACTTGGGTTTATTGCCAAAATAAACAAAAATCTTTCAATCGGAGGACACATTTATAACCCCATACAAGCCAAATTCAACGATTATAATAATGAAAAAATCCCATCTACAATAGCTATCGGACTTGCAAATAAATTTTCGGAAAATATATTAACTACAATTGAATTCGAAAAATCTATAAATACACCTTTAAATCTGAAAACAGGCATTGAATATAAAATTACTGAGAATTATTTTGCAAGATTAGGAATTAATACTAATCCGGAGCTTTTAACATTTGGTTTCGGATTCAACTACAGTAGTTTTACTTTCGATTTTTCATCAAATTATCACCAAATTTTGGGTTACTCTCCACAAATGTCAGTAATATACAGATTTTAAACTTTATAATTAGTTATGAAATTTTTATCAAAACTTTTTTTGTTGATAAACTTGCTTATTCTAATCAAGTCAGTCTATTGTCAGGTACCTGTTATTAATGATAATGAAAAAATTGTTGAGGATAAGATCGAAAATGTTGCAGAAAACATTAACTACGACTATGATTTTAATGATTTAACGGAAAATTTAATGTACTTTATTGAAAACCCTATTAACTTAAACGACCCCAAAAAAGATGATTTGCAAAAACTAAGCTTACTAACTGACATTCAAATAAATAATTTATTAAATTATATCGAAAACTATGGTGAAATACTAAGTATTTACGAGCTTCAAATGATTAACGGATTTAATGATTATATAATTTCAAGATTATTACCTTTCGTATATATTGGTGAGGTTAAAAAAAGTGAAATTTACAATATTTTCGATATGCTTCAAAATGGGCGTAAAAGTCTGTTGCTTTATTATCAGGCCATACTCGAGGAACAAAAAGGCTATAGTACAATTTCGGAATCGGAGTTGCTCAAAAACCCCAACCAAAGATATTTAGGCAGTCCTTACAGGTTTTTCACTAAATTCAAATATAATTATAAAAACTACTTGCAATATGGTTTCACGGCAGATAAAGATGCCGGTGAAGAATTTTTCAAAGGTTCACAAAACAATGGTTTCGACTTTTACTCTGCTCATTTATTTCTTAGAAACAACACATGGTTAAAATCGCTGGTTGTAGGTGATTTTCATGCTCAATTCGGTCAAGGTCTTACATTATGGACAGGTCTTAGTTATTCCAAAACTTACGACCCCATTTCCATTAAAAAATATCCACAAGGGATTAAACCATATACATCTACAAATGAATACGGTTTTTTAAGAGGTTTGGGAACAACTTTAAGGTACAAGAAATTAGAATTTTCATTAGTAGCCTCAAGAAAACTATTAGATGCTAATATTGGGGGAACAGACACAATTAATAACGATATTTATTATGTAACTTCTTTGCAAGAAACAGGCTACCATAGAACTTATAATGAATTATCAGATAAAAATGCAATAGCCGAGAATATTTTTGGCGGAAACATCTCATTCAACGAAAAACAATATCAAATTGGAATTACAGCTTATAAAAGCAATTACAGCAGCCCAATTATCAAAAAAACCGAACCTTACAATCAATTCGATTTTACAGGAAAAGATAACACAAATTTAGGTGCAAATTTCAACCTTTTACTTTTACCCTTTAATTTCTTCGGAGAAATTTCATTGAGCGAAAATCTAAAGAAAGCATACTTAATTGGTCTTCAAGGGAATATTGAAAACAGGATGACTATTGGGATATTGTTCAGAAAATATGATGTAGGTTTTCAGAATATTAGAAATGCTGCTTTTGGCGAAAACACTAAGAACAGCAACGAACAAGGCATTTACATTGGAACCGAATATTTTTTAGCAAAAAAATGGACAATTTCAGCCTATTGCGATTTATTCGAATTCCCATGGCTAAGATATAATGATGATTCTCCGTCAGTTGGCAGCGACTATTTAATAAAAATTGATTACCGGTATAATCGTAAATTAAATTTCTATTTTCAATTCCGCGAAAAAAATAAATTCCAAAACAATTCAGAAACTATATATACTAAACAACATGAGGAAACAATAAGAAGAAATTTCAGAATTAATATTAATCTGATTGCAACCGATGAATTGTCATTTAACAGTCGTTTTGAATGGTGTGTATTTACTAAAGGCAATTATTATAATAATAACGGATTCCTTATTTATCAGGATATGAGCTATAAATTTCGCTTTTATCCCGTAAAATTTTCGGCACGTTATGCACTTTTTGACACCGATAGCTATGATGAAAGAATTTATGCTTACGAAAACGACGTTCTATATGCTTTTTCAATACCATCATATTACTACAAAGGCAGTAAAGTTTACTTTTTAATAAAATGTGACGTAAATAAAAACATTGACTTATGGTTCAGGTTCTCACAAACTTACTATTTAAACAAAAATAAAATAAGCTCAGGATTGGACGAAATTAATGGTAATACTAAATCAGAAATTAAAACGCAATTGATTATAAAATTTTAAATGGTGTTTTATTGGTAATGTGGCAAAAAATGGTTGGTGATTTAATGATATTACATTAATAACTTTG
>CAZWKQ010000021.1:0-30986 GCA_964634005.1 uncultured Bacteroides sp. | reverse complement strand
TTTTCTAATGCGGATTTTGGTTATATTTTACCAACCATTTTTTGCCACTATACCTAAATTATAAGACTTAAAATTTATAGTATAGATAAAATCAATAAGCTATTATATCTCTTTTATTTTTGCAACAAATGAATTATAAATATCAACAATTTCGCCCTTGAAGTTTTCATCATTTAACTGATATTTCATATATGAATCTTGTTCTTTTTTTTGTTCTTCAGTGAGCACCAACCCAATTGGAAAAGCTTCGCAATGCACACACTTATCTCCGGTAATATTTTTAATAATTTTAAAAACAAGATTATGACCAAACTTATTGTCTTTATCTTTAAAAGAACTGCCACAACAAGTTACAAAAATTAGCTTATTAATTATTTTTAAATTGTTATTGATAAAATTCTTTAATGGAATTATTAATTTTCCCATCCATATAGGACCACAAAGAATAACCTTATCGTAATTTTCAACTTTGTTTTTTAATTTAGTATTACCAAAATTAATACCTAAAAGCATTAAAATAAAAAAATTCAATCGAGGTTTTATTTCTTCAATATCGCAATTTAAATCATTTGAAATTTTATTTGCCAAATATCTGTTGCTACCCTTACGGGAGTAGTAATATACAATAGTTTTCATTATTAAAATATTAATTAAAAAACGATTTAAAAATGCTTTAAACACAGAAAAACATAAAAAACTGGTTTATCTTAACGCAGCCATAAGCAAATCAATGTCTTGAAAAGGTAAACGATAAGTATCAGCTATATATTTGTTTGTTAAAGTTCCATAATACATATAAACACCTTGCCTTACACCATAATCACAAAGGATGATATCGTCAACACCTCCAGCTTCGCCAATATTAATAAGCATAGGAGCAAAACAATTGCTTAATGCATAAGATGCAGTATGGGGAACTTTAGATGAAATATTCGGTACACAATAATGAATAACATCGTGTTTTACAAAAACAGGATTAGTATGAGATGTTATAGCCGAAGTTTCGACACATCCTCCTTGGTCTATACTTACATCGACAATAACGGCACCTTTTTTCATTTGCATAACCATATCTTCAGTAACAATGCAGGGAGTTCTACCATTGCGAGTATGTATGGCTCCAATAAGGACATGTGCCGTTTTTAGCGATTTTAAAAGGACTTTTGGTTCGATGATGGATGTAAATATTCTGGAATTTAAGTTATTTTGCAAACGACGAAGTTTATATATAGAATTATCGAAAACTTTAACATAAGCACCAAGACCCATAGCAGCTCTGGCAGCATACTCGCCTACCGTTCCTGCTCCAATTATAACAATCTCTGTTGGAGTTATTCCTGTAACCCCTCCAAGCATTATTCCTTTGCTTAATTTTGAATCGCTTAAATACTCAGAAGCTATGTGAACCGACATATTTCCTGCTATTTCGCTTATAGACCTTGTTACAGGATATGTTTTGGTTTTATCTTTAATATATTCGAATGCTAAAGCAGTTATTTTTTTTGCAGAAAGTTCCTTGAAATAATCGAAATTTCTATTTGCAATATTAAGGGCTGAAATTACTGTTGAACGATTTCTTAAATACGATATTTCATTCAACGAAAGAGGAGATACTTTTAAAACAATATCAGCATTAAATGCTTCTTCGTGAGTATAAACCATAGTGGCACCAGACTCTAAGTATTCCGAATTATCAAACCGTGCTACTACTCCGGCATCATTTTCAACTATTACTTTATGCCCGTTGGAAACCAACAAATTAACAGCCTCCGGAACTAATGCTACTCTGTTTTCAGAATTGTTAATTTCCTTAGGAACTCCTACTGTAAGAGTTGTTTTCTGTTTTTTTATTTCCAATGTTTCGGGTTGTGGCAATAAACTGCTTGTCGAAAACTTTTTGTATTCCTCGATATTATCAACCATAAAAATTTATTTATTGCAAATAATTGTCCTCAATGAATTATCTGATGTTTCTTTAATATCGATTTTTACGAAATCAATTGACAAAAGTTCTGAAATTTTTTCCGGCCACTCGATAAAACAATAATTTCCACTGAAAAAATAGTCCTCATAACCAATATCGTAAACCTCCGAAATTGATTTAATTCTATAAAAATCGAAATGATATAATATTTCATTTTTTATTGTAATATACTCATTTACAATAGAAAAAGTAGGGCTTGAGGTCAGATTTTTTACTCCGAGATAATTACAAATGCTTTTTATCAATGTAGTTTTTCCTGAACCCATAATTCCATAAAAACAAAAAATTCTATCATTGTTATAAACTGAAATAATTTTTTCAGCTACATGATTTAAATCAGATAATCCAATATTGTTAAATTCAAGTTTCACAATAAGTCTATTTTCTTTTTAATACTATAAAAGGCACCAATAATTCTTCCATGGAAATTCCGCCATGCTGAAAAGTATTGTGATAGTAACTGACATAATAGTTGAAATTGTTGGGATAAGCAAAAAAGTCGTTATTTCTTGCAAAAATGTAAGAAGAAGTTACATTCAGTTTGGGCAAATAAGCATCCTGAGTATTCTTTATCGCAAATACTTCTTTTTCATTATAATCGAGCATTTTGCCAACTTTATACCTTAAGTTTGTACTCGTTTCTCTATCTCCTTTAACCTTAACGGGATTATTCACTTTTATTGAACCATGATCGCTCGTAATTACAACATTTACATTTTTTTCTGAAAGAAATTTTATAATATCAAACAATGGCGAATGCTCAAACCATGATAAAGTAATAGAACGATATGCAGGTTCGTCGCCGGCAAGTTCCCTTATAATATCCATTTCAGTTCTTGCATGCGAAAGCATATCAACAAAATTATAAACTATAACATTTAACTTGTTACTCATAAGGTTAGGCAAATTATCAACAAGTTTTCTCCCGAAATTCAAGTTTAGAACCTTGTGATACGACATTTTAATATCTTTTCCGAAGCGTTTTAAATATTGGCTAAGCAGCTCAGGTTCATACTGATTTTTATTACCTTCTTCATCTTCATTAAGCCATAATTTTGGGTATTTTTTTTCGATTTCAGTTGGCATTAATCCGGCAAATAAAGCATTTCTCGCATACTGTGTTACCGAAGGCAATACACTGTAATAAATTTCGTCTTTCTCAACTTTGAGATATTCCTCAATAATTGGTTGAAGTACCTTCCACTGATCGTAACGCAAGTTGTCAACTAAAAGTAAAAATGTAGAAGTATTTTCATCCAACAATGGAAATAGTTTTTCTTTTAATACAAAATGCGATAAAACAGGTTTATCGGTAACTCCCTGTTTGAACCAACTTAAATAATTTTTTTCAATATACTTGCAAAACAAATTGTTAGCCTCGTTTTTCTGCATTTTTAAAATTTCAAGTATTCCTTCATCCTGAGATTTCTCTAATTCTAATTCCCAAAATATAAGCTTTTTATAAACCTCTACCCATTCATTAAAGTCCAATCCGCTCGATACTTCCATACTTATTTTTCTAAACTCCTGTTGATATGAAAAAGCTGTTTTTTGGCTAACTAACCTTTTGGTTTCAAGATTTTTCTTTAAACAAAGCAAAATCTGGTTTGGATTAACAGGTTTTATAAGATAATCGGATATTTTTGAACCTATCGCATCCTCCATTATCGATTCTTCTTCGCTTTTTGTAATCATTACTACGGGAATGTTGGGATATTTGTTTTTAATTTGAACCAATGTTTCAATTCCCGATAAACCGGGCATTTGTTCATCTAAAAAAATTATATCAACATCATTTGATTGAAGCAAATCAATAGCTTCGCCTCCGCTATTGGTTGTTAAAACATCATAACCCTTAGAATTCAAAAACATTACATGTGGTTTTAACAAATCTATTTCATCATCTGCCCAAAGTATCCTTATTTTTTCTGTCATAAATTTCTTTTTAAATATTATAATCGAACGATTATTTTTTCAATTTGTTATCGTATATGATTAAAGTTATATATTTTCTAAATTTAATTTCAATAGTATAAGTTGTTCTTATATTTTTTGATTTAATTTTTGACAAAGCATTTAATATTAACAATTTAAAATACTGATATATAATATTTAATTAAATTTAAACTTATAGATAACTTATTACAAAATTAACGAAAAATTAATTTGAACAAAAGGGTTCATTTCGTATTTTTGCGAAATATCAAAATAAAATTTTATTTTTATAAACTAAACAGTTTAAAATGGAAGATATAAATAAAATTGATTTTTCTGATGAAATTATTGAAATTGCGAGGATTGCAAAAGCTATGAGTCATCCGGTCAGAGTATATATATTGAATAAACTCGCAAAAATGAATTCATGCTGTTATAGCGGCGATTTAGTCGAAGAATTGCCGATAGGCAGGTCAGCATTATCGCAACACCTAAAGGAATTGAAGTTTGCAGGATTAATACAAGGCGAAATCAGGCCTCCGTACATTAAATATTGTATTAATCGCGATAATTGGGAAAAGACAAAAAAAATAATGGAAGAATTTTTAAATCAAAACATTAATAATTCCGAAAATGAGATTTGTTAAAAAATGAAGAATAAGAAATAATTAAAAAATAAATTTATGAAAGTTTTAATATTATGCACAGGCAATAGTTGCCGAAGTCAAATGGCACACGGTTTTTTACAATCTTTTGATAAACACCTTGAAGTTTTTTCGGCAGGTACAGAGCCTGCAAATCAAGTAAATCCGAGAGCTATTCAGGTTATGAAAGAAGTTGGAATCGATATCAGTAATCACAAACCTAAGAAAGTTGATATTTATCTTAATGATATTTGGGACTATGTAATAACCGTTTGTGGAGGTGCAAATGAAACATGTCCGGCTTTTTTCGGAACAGTAAAAAATCGCTTACATATCGGGTTTGAAGATCCTTCTGAAGCCGTAGGCACCGAAGAATTTATTATGAGCGAATTCAGAAGAGTTAGAGATGAAATTAAAAGAGAATTTGAAAACTTTTATAAAAGTATCTCTTAAAAAAAAATTGAAAAAGGTTTGTTAAACATTTTTAAAACTAAATAATATGCCTTCAAAAAAAAGATTGAATTTTCTTGACAGATACTTGACATTGTGGATTTTTCTTGCAATGTTTATAGGAATATTTTCAGGCTGGTTATTTCCTGAAATAGCAAAGTTTTGGGACAGTTTGAAACCCAATCCCGAAAGTACTACTAATATCCCAATAGCAATAGGCCTTATACTGATGATGTATCCGCCCTTGGCTAAAGTAAAATACGAAGAATTGGGCGATGTATTCAAAAATTTTAAGGTTCTGGGGCTTTCATTAGTACAAAATTGGATAATTGGACCGGTTCTTATGTTTTTACTTGCAGTTTTGTTTTTCAAAATTTTTCCCGGAGAAAACAACTCTAACCTCCCCTATTTTTATGGAATTGTGATGATTGGTTTGGCTCGTTGTATTGCAATGGTTATAGTTTGGAATGACCTTGCAAAGGGCGATACACAATATGCAGCCGGTTTGGTTGCTTTTAATTCAATATTTCAGGTTGTTTTTTTCTCGGTTTACGCATATTTCTTTGTGGCTATATTACCCGAATTTTTCGGAATTCCCACAAATTCTGTAGTAGAAAACATTACCATAGGTCAAATAGCCGAAAGTGTGTTTATTTATCTCGGAATACCCTTTATTGCCGGATTTATCACCAGATTCATTCTTATAAGAATAAAAGACAAAACTTGGTATCATACAAAATTTATTCCTAAAATAAGCCCAATAACTCTAATAGCACTTCTTTTCACAATTATCGTAATGTTTTCGTTAAAAGGAGAATATATAGTTAAAATCCCATTTGATGTTTTAATTATCGCTATTCCTCTTTTACTTTACTTTATTATTATGTTTGTTCTTTCGTTTTATATGAGTAAAAAGGTAGGAGCAAACTACGGACAATCGGTAACTTTATCATTTACGGCAGCAAGTAATAATTTTGAACTGGCAATAGCTGTAGCAGTAGCAATTTTCGGAATGCACTCAGGAGAAGCTTTAGCGGCGGTTGTAGGTCCTCTGGTCGAAGTACCTGTTATGCTTGCTTTAGTTAATTTAGCTTTCTATTTCCAAAAAAAATATTTCAACAAATAACCATTTTGTGAATAATTTATAAGTATTTTAATATTCTATAATCTATATTATTGATATTCACTAAAATAAAAAAATGTATATTTTTAGTAATTTGTTAACAAAATCTGAAAAAAAAACTTTGTTGTAATAGTTTTTACATTAATTTTGTAATTTGGCAAATTACTAACAATATTTTTATGGAAAAAAGCGGATTATTAATAGATATTACAATAGATAATCAAGTTTATTTAATTATATCAATAGTTTTTGGTATATTACTAATTTTTGCACTATACAAATTGATAGTTTTAATTAAGAAAATAAAAAAACAAAAATCAGAAATGCAGAAATTAGTTAAGGAATATGAAGAGTTTCTTCATAAAAGAGACGAAAATTAATATTTCAATAATTTTATAGTTTCTGCAGTTCCTTCACAAATTATATTAGCGAAGTATAATCCATTTTTTAAATTATTCAATTTCAGCTCAACAGATACTTTTTTCTCATTAATATCGGTTAAATTTTTATATTCGACTATTTTACCCTCAGTATTATAGACATATATTTCAATTCTACTTTTAAAATTATCAAAATTAAGTAAAAATATACCCGATTTAGAGGGATTTGGATATACTAAAATATTGAATTTATTGTAATTTGATTCGTTAATCTGGCTTGTAATATTCCCAATAATAGGACTACCGGCATCTATCCATGCCGAATAAATCAAATTAGTTAAAGATTTTGAGGCCTCTCTGAATAAATAAATTGTAAAATCTTTAGTCTTATTCCATAAATTCAAAGTGTAGGTAGATGAAGTTGTGCTTCCGCCCGAAGCATTTTTTGCAAAATTATCGGCAATTAAAATCGAATCTTTATACTTGTAATTGTTATAAATATAATCAAATACATATTGATTGACATTGCTTATGTATTGCAAATTTGTATCACCTGAATATATGATTGAACTACTGTAAGCATTAATCATAGTTGATTCATATCTCGAGTGAATTCCTGTATTTCCGGTTAATTGACCATTGTAATTTTTTGTCAGATGTAAAGGCATATGACCGTCACCAACATAATGGCCTAAATCAGATGCTAATAAAGCCGCCTTATTCCAGTTTCCGGCTTTAAACGCCACAACCAAACTATCATAAGTGTTTACTGTAGCCCATGGAAGTATGCCTTCATTAATTACATTCGAATAACCATATATTGTTATTATAGAGTCCCACTTTTGTATTATGTAACCTCTTTCAATAAAATCCTGATATGTATCAATATCGATATAATGCTTAGGTTCTTCGTTTGGGTCGGTTGATTTTCTGTTATCGGCATCGGAAGCATGAGCTTCCAAAAAACTTACCCATGAAGAAAATGGCAACATTTGATTGTTAAAAAAATACAATATGCTGCGATTAATCTTCTTGTGCCCCGTACTTCCCCAAGATATCAGAAACAGAGCAAGTACCGGTACTATTATTACAAAACTAATTCTCTTTTTCACAATATATTCAAATAAACTTTTATGCAAAATTAATCTTAAATTCATTATTTATTAAAATTTAATGTTAAAGTTTATTCCAAAAAGTATTAAAAAAGTTAATTTTGAATTTTAAAAAATTAATTTTCATAATGGAAAAACACAACCTGTATGTCGATGTTATACTTCCCTTATCTTTAGAATTAACTTATTCTTACAGCGTTCCCGAAGAATTAAAAGATACCATAAAAATCGGACAAATTGCAGTAGTGCAATTTGGTACAAAAAAAATTTATACAGCAATAATAAAAAAAATACATAATAATCCTCCATTAACTAATGTAAAACCAATATTACAAATTCTTGATTTAAACCCTGTTATAAATTACAAACAGCTTATTTTTTGGGAATGGCTTTCGAAATACTATATGTGTAATTTGGGAGAAGTTATGCTTGCAGCATTACCTCCTGCTTTTAAACTCGAAAGTGAAACCATAGTTGCTCTAAATCCTCAGTTTGACGGAGATTTTACTGATTTCAGCCTTTTAGAGAATAAAATTGTTGATGTTCTGATTAATAATCCTACTATTTTAATATCTAAATTAATTGAAATTACTGAAATAAGTAAAATATTTCCGATTTTAAAAACCCTTGTAGAAAAAGGAGTTGTAATAACCGAGGAAGAAATATCAGAGACATATAAACCGCGTATGGTTAAATATGTTTGTTTGGATGATGAATTTAAAAAAGAAGAAAACCTGAAAAAAATATTCGATGAGTTAGAAAAAAAAGCATTCAAGCAATTACAATTGCTGCAGCATTTTTTAAAATTAAGCAATTACTTTGAAAACTTCAATAACGAAGTATCCAAAAAAGACTTGTTGAATAATAATTTTAACGAAGAAACTCTGAAATCGTTATTGAAGAAAGGTGTTTTAAAAGTTTACGAAAAAGCGGAAAGCAGGCTTGAAACTATAGAAGCAACAGCAAAACCCGAAGAAATAATTTTAAGTGAACTACAACAAAAAGCTTTTAATGAAATAAAACACAGTTTTGAAAACAAAAATGTAGTTTTATTACATGGTGTTACATCAAGCGGCAAAACCGAAATTTATATCCGTTTGATAGACGAAGTTATTAAAAGCGGAAAACAAGTCCTTTTTCTATTACCTGAAATAGCACTTACTGCTCAAATAATAAACAGATTGTGCAAATACTTCGGAAAAAGAGTCGGGGTATATCATTCGAAATACAGCGAATTTCAAAGAGTAGAAGTTTGGAATAGAGTAAACACAACTGAAAACGACAGTGAAAAAGAAAGATACGACATAATACTTGGAGCACGTTCGGCAATATTTTTACCATTCAGCAATCTCGGATTAATTATAGTGGACGAAGAACACGATTCATCATATAAACAGTACGATCCATCGCCAAGGTACAATGCACGCGACTCAGCTATTTACCTTGCCGGAATTCATAATTGCAAAGTAATTTTAGGCTCGGCAACTCCCGCAATAGAAACATATTTTAACAGTATTTCGGGGAAATTCGGCTTGGTTGAAATTACCGAAAGGTACGGTGGAATGGAACTTCCTGAAATAATTATTGCAGATTTAAACAAAGAAAAGAAAAACAAAACAATGCTATCGCACTTTTCCTCAATACTCTTAAAAAGTATTGAAGAGGCATTAAGTTTAAAACAACAAGTTATATTATTTCAAAATCGCAGGGGCTTTTCTCTACGGCTTGAATGCGACGATTGTCATTATATACCTCAATGTAAAAATTGTGATGTAAGTTTAATATATCACAAATTTCTAAACCAGCTAAAATGTCACTATTGCGGATATTCAATTAAAATTCCTCAGAAATGCCCGTCATGCGGAAGTTCTGCCATGATAATGAAAGGATTTGGTACTGAAAAAATTGAAGAAGAACTGCAAATAATTTTTCCGAATATCAATATATCGAGAATGGATTTGGATACAACCCGCACAAAAAATGCCTACAGAAAGATAATTTCGGATTTTGAAAACAGAAAAATCGATTTATTGGTCGGAACTCAAATGTTGACAAAAGGACTTGATTTCGACAATGTAAGCGTAGTAGGCATTATTAACGCCGACTCACTTTGGTCTTTCCCCGATTTTCGATCATTTGAAAGAAGTTTTCAATTGATTACACAAGTGAGTGGAAGAGCCGGAAGGAAAAACGGAAGAGGCAAAGTGATAATTCAAACATACAAACCCGAGCATCCTATAATTAAACACGTAATTGATAACGATTATTTATCTTTTTTCAACTTACAACTATATGAGAGGAATAAATTTATGTATCCTCCTTATTACAGGTTAATAAAACTTACATTAAAACATAAAGATTCCGCAACTCTTAATAATGCGGCTAAAGATATTGCAGGAATATTAAGAAATTCTATTTCTGAGAAAATTTTAGGACCGGAATATCCAATGGTTTCGAAAATTAAAAATATTTTTCTTAAGGATATTCTAATTAAAATTGAGCGTGGCTCTGAATTAAATAAATTAAAATCTAAACTAATAGATTGTCTCGAAAATCCGGAAATCAACAAATGGCATTCAAAAATAAAATGGATTATTGATGTAGATCCTTTATAAAATATTAATAATCTGTTTTATTCTTATTTCAATAGTAATTTTATAATGCACTTAAAAAATTACTTATACTTTCAATATCGGCTTTTATTGGCTTTGGCATTTTAATATAAGAACTTACTGATTTTATATCTTTTAATCCGGAACCCGTAAGAAGAACTAAGATTTTTGAATTTGAATCGAATTTATTATTTTCTCTATATTTCAACATGCCTGCAAATGCAGTACAAGCAGCAGGTTCGGCAAAGATTCCGGTACTACTGGCAAGAAATTTCGATGAGTTTAAAATATCTTCATCGTCAACTTTAATATATTCTCCATCATATTCTTCAATAAAGTTTTTTGCCATATAGAAATTTCGGGGAATATCAACAGAAATTGAATCGGCAATAGTATCTGATGGTTTTGTAATCCAAAACTTAGTTTTTAAATTATCAATAAAGTTTGAACTTCTATTCGATTGAACAGCAATAATTTTGGGTATTTTGTTTATAATTTTCAATTTAAGCAAATCTTCAAATCCTTTATAAACACCCGAAATAATTACACCATCACCAACAGGAACAAATATCATATCAGGTAAAGTTCTGTTAAATTGGTCGTAAATTTCAAATGATACTGTTTTTTTCCCTTCAATAGTAAAGGGATTAAAAGCTGTATTGCGATTGTACCATCCATACTTTTCCGAAATCTTTATACTTAATTCAAATGCCGTATCATAGTTGCCATCAACAGGAACTAAAACAGCTCCGTACATCAGTACCTGTGTTAATTTTGCAATAGGAGCACTGGAAGGAACCAATATAATTGCTTTTTGATTTTGCGAAGCACAAATACCGGCAAGCGAACTCCCGGCATTACCGGTAGATGCAGCCACTATTGTCGATATATTTTTCTCCTTTGCTAAGGCACTTATTATTATCGAAGCTCTGTCTTTGAATGAAAAAGTAGGATTTTGTGAATCATCTTTAAGATATAAACCATAGTTTAATTCCTCTTTCCCTAATCTATTTATCTTGTATAAAGGCGTATTACCAACTTTTAAATACCCAAGACTTTGAATTGAATTTATCGGGAGCAAATCTAAATAAGAGTTTGCTTTAAGACTATTAAAAGTAGTGTTATCATTAATTAGTGAATTATAATTGTAAAGGGTTTTTAAAACACCTTTCGGAGGAACATCATTATCATTTTCATTTTTACAAGCAGGACACAAATAATTCACTTGTGTTTCTTCGTAAATTGAATGACAATTAACACATTCAAAATAAAACTTGCGATTTTTTTGCATTTATAAATTATTGTTTTTTAACAAGATCGTTGAACTCTTCGATTAACTCGTCCCATCTTTTGGCTTGATTAAAAAGTTTTGGCCATATCTCATCGTCAAACCATAGCTGATTTATATCTTCAATTTCCTTACCTTGCTGTTCAACCCACGTAAAATATTTTAAGTTATGAATTGCTTTTTTATCCTTATATGTTAATTCTTTAATATTATCGGTTTTTTGGTTTAGCAAACAGGTTTCATAATCTTTATCAGCTTGATTTGTATTATATTCGCCTTTATCAACTCTTAATTCTTCAATTCTCGATAAATACATTTCGGCAGAATCGGTTGCAATTGTGAATATATAATCATTTTCATTCATTTCGAAATATTTGGCAGTTTTAATTGCAGATAAAATATTAGCAATACCCGAAATTCCGATAACATTTAATTGAATAACAAAATCTGCATCTAAACCTTGCTCTATCAACAATTTATGACCATCAGGCTCATTAAACAATCGGAGTAATCTCATACAGTCTTCATCATCAATAGCAGTAACTACATCGGTGTTTTTAACATTGTGTATCCAAGGAATATGTTTATCTCCAATGCCTTCAATTCTATGACCACCAAATCCATTCATAAGTAAAGTAGGACATTGAAGTGCTTCGGAAGCAACTACATTTATATTTGGGTAAATTGTTCTCAAAAAATCTCCTGCGGCAATAGTCCCTGCTGAACCTGTTGCCGAAACGTAAGCCGATAAACGTTTTTTATTGTTATTAATGCTGACAAATACTTCATTTATAGCCTCACCGGTAATATTATAATGCCAAACAGAATTTCCGAATTCATCAAACTGATTGAAAATAATACAATCTTTTCTGTTTCTTCTTATGTCCCAGCATTTATCGTAAATTTCTTTAACATTCGATTCGCAACCCGGAGTTGCAATTACTTCAGCACCAATTTCTTTTAGCCAATCGAAACGCTCCTTACTCATCTCCTCAGGAAGAATGGCAACGGCAGTACAATCCATAAGATATGAATCAAAAGCTCCACCTCTGCAGTAATTACCGGTAGAAGGCCACACAGCCTTATGATAGTTAGGGTCAAACGAACCTGTAATAATTCGTGGAGCTAAACAACCATAAGCAGCACCAACTTTATGAGCACCTGTAGGAAACCATTTCCCTAACAAAACTATGATTTTTGCTTTTACACCACTTAGTTTTTCAGGAATCTCGATAAAATTTACTTTCGAATATAATCCTCCCCTTTCAACAGGTTCGTTTTTCCAAGTTATTCTGAATAAATTCAATGGGTTTAAATCCCAAAGTCCGATATTTTTTAACTGTTCCTTTACAGGAACCGGAATTAAATCAGGATTACGCATTTGGGCAAAAGTAGGCAGTACGATTCCCTTTTCCTTAAATCTCTTTGCAGCGTTATTTCTAATATTATTATCAACTACTTTGTCAATTATTTGTATCATTTTTTTAATATTTTATTTTAGTTATAATTCAGCTAAATTTGATAACCCGTTAATAAGCACCCACATTTCTGCAGCAAAATCGAAATATGCTTCTTTTACACATGCAGCTTTGAATTTAACATTCTTAACCACAAAGTTATCAATTATTTCGGCATATATTTGATCTGTTTCATAAAAATAGGCACCATCTTTTAAAGTCAATGTTTTAATGGAGTTTTTTTCTTTATAAATCAAAACTGTTCTATCTTTCAACTTATTTATAAAAAATCCACTATCGGCATTTTTAAAATGTTGCAGCGAAAGGTAGAAATGAGGTTTATCAATATATGGCGCCCCCGATGTTGGGCAAAATGTTTTACAATTTCCACATTCATTACAAAAATCTCTAATATTAACAATTTGACTTTTCTGTTTAATTTCAAAATTTTTATCAAAAACAAGTTCAATACCTGTTTCACTTTTAATTGCTTTAGGAAGATTAATGCTCACAACATCTGTAAAATAATGATAATTGGCATGATTAGGACATACAGTAACACAAATATTACATAGTTCATCACAATAAAGACATCTGTCGGCCTCCTCTATTGCTTGTTCTTCGGTATAAGTAAACTGATAAGGATTGAAATTTCTCCTTTCTTTGACAGATAATTCGATATTTCTGACGCCAAATTTCCTTTTCCCTCTTTTTATCATTAGCTCATTATATGTAACCCCTCTTTTATCGGATAAATTTGGCATATCATAATTTATTTTTGCTTCTTTAAGAATTGCCTCAGCGGCTTTTCTTCCATCGGCTATTGCGTTTATTGCCGTAGATGCACCTCTGGAAGCATCACCCCCTATATAAATTCCGGGAACTTTAGTTTTAAACGAATTGCCTTTGGTTTGTAACAGCGATTTTTCAATAAAATCAATGTCAAGCTCCTGACCTATGGCAGGAATAATGGTGTCGAAATTCAATACAAATTCCGAATCGGGTATTTCAACTACATTAATCCGCCCCGATTTGTCTTTATCGGCAAGTTGCATTTTTACGCATTTAATACCTGCAACTTTGTTTTTTTCAATAATGAGTTCTTTTGGGTAAGTCAACTCAATAATTTGAATGCCTTCATCAATTACTGCCTTTATTTCGCCTTTATCTGCAGGCATTTCCGAAATTATACGCCTGTATATTATTGTAACCTTGCCTGTATTGCCAACAATACGCCAAGCAGTTCTGGCAACATCCATTGCAGTATTACCGCCACCTATAATGGCAATATTTTTCCCAATATCAGTAATGGCGCCTTTTTTAACATCACTTAAAAATACTAAAGGATCTATTAAGCCCGATATATTTTCATCCTTTATAAAATCGGGTTTACGAGATAACTGAGCTCCCGTTGATATAAAAATATAATCGCTTTTCGAACTTATATCCTTAAATAACTTACTGTCAACATTAGTATTAAAGTGAATTGTAATTCCTAATTCAAATATATGTTTAATATCGGAGTTTATAGCATCGTCGCTAAGCCTAAATGCAGGTATAACCGATTGAACCATACCTCCGGAATACGATTTCTTTTCATAAATTGTAACATTAACACCTTTTTTCGAAAGGTAATATGCACAACTTAAGCCCGAAGGGCCTGCTCCGATTACAGAGACATTAATTCTATTTTTCGGAGTCGCCGCTTTTGATTCTCTTACGGCACTTTCGGAAACGAATCTTTTTATTTCCCTTATTTTCAAAGGTTCATCATAATTCATTCTTGTACACTTTAATTGACAAGGATGATCGCAAATTTTTCCCGTAACATTAGGAAAAGGATTAGTTTCTGTAATTACTTCCAAAGCTTTGTTGTATTCTTTTTGCGAAGTAAAATACATATATGAAGGTATATCCTGATTTGTCGGACAATTATCAACACAAGGTGCATTTATACAATCGAAAAAGTTCAGGGTTCTGTCGGTTTTAATGTTAGTTTCTTTAAATTGGTTGAACTTATAATAATCGTTATCTAAAACATGTCCCAAATAATTTTTAAGATTCTCGATTATCGCTTCATTTTTATTTTTCAACCCGCTTTTACTTGAAATATAATCAGATATGCTTTCAGATTTTGTTTTATTAAGTTCATCAATCAAATTTTCGGAATACTGTTTCAGTCTGAAATAGCCGCCGGGTTTTAAAATATCGGTACACACAGTAACCGGTTGCAGGTTACAAGCAATTAATTCAGGGAAATTATAACAATCGGCACCTGCAGAAAATGAAATATCCAATTCGCCCTTAAACTCCTGCTGAAGCATTAGAGCTAACTTAACTCCGATTGGATGCAATGCCCTTCCGCTCATATAGTGTGTTTTCTCAGTTGAAGGCAACACTTTCTTAATATTCAATGTTTCAAGTGTATTAGTAAGCTTCACTCCAAAATTTAAATTGCTGCTTTTAGCATTTTTATCGAGATTTTTAATAATTTCAACCGCTTCATGATATTTTAAATCATGTTCGAAGGCAGAATCAGGAACTTTAATATTAAAACCCGATTTAGAGATAATTTCGTTTACCTCCTGTTTGCCGAGAAGTGTTGGGTTTAGTTTGACTGTTGTATGAAGTTTAAGGTTGTTTAGCAAATAATTTGCAATATTTTCGATCTCATCAGGCGGACAACCGTGCATTGTTGATAATGTAATATTGTCAGATATACAATCGGGAATAACAACATCCTGTACCCAAGGATATTTTGCAGTTATAGAATTCAATTTTTCCTCTTTTTCAATCTTACAATTTTTCATTTTGCTGAAAAACCACTGCATATTATCTTTCAAAATACCTTCGAGATTATAACCTGCACTCATATTGAAGATTGTCCCAATATTATCTAATCCCCTTTTATGAGCAATAAGGTGTATTATAATCCACGCATTTAAATACTGGTCGAATGATTCATTGATTTTTAATTCCTGTGACCATTCGCAGTTGTATGCTTCGTCGGATGCATCAATACAAGGCTTTGAAATTTCTAACTCATCAAGAGTTTGAACAGTTTTTAATTCGATATATCTTGCACCACAGAGCCATGCAGAGACAATATTCTGGGCAAGCTGAGTATGCGGACCTGCCGCTACTCCAAGCGGAATGTGAAGTGTTTTCCCGTAACGTTCGGTAAATAATCTTCTATCGACAGGATTAAATATCAATTCATCGGGAATTCCAAGAATAGGTTTTTGAGCATTCTCAAAATCTATATACGAAAGCAGCTTACTTAACGGAAGAATAGAAAAACAGTTTGTCATTACTATATTGTTAATTTATCAACAAATTTACATTATTTTTAAATAAATAAACTTATTAAAGAAAGACTTTTCGATTTAAAGAAATAATTTCCAAATAAATTGTAATTTAGCAAAACATAATAATTTATAAGAAATATTATGAAATTGTTGTCAGAGATAGGGAGATACTTTATTCTTTTGCGATTAGTATTCAAAAAACCGGAGAAGCGGAAAATATACAATAAGCAAGTTTTGCACGAAATGGATAAACTTGGCCTTGATTCTATTGGTATTGTTGCAATAATATCAGTTTTTATGGGCGCCGTTGTTACTATACAACTGGGTTTTAATATCGACAGCCCACTTATACCATTGTACACAATAGGTTTTGCTTCAAGAAAATCTGTTATACTTGAGTTTTCTCCGACTATAGTCAGCTTAATACTTGCCGGAAAAGTCGGTTCCCGCATTGCTTCCGAAATAGGGACAATGCGCGTTACTGAACAAATTGACGCTCTCGAAATTATGGGAGTAAATCCGCCTTCTTACTTGATATTGCCTAAAATCATTGCCTCTGTTATTATTAATCCTTTCCTTATAGTTATGAGTATGTTTTTGGCCATGGGCGGAGGTTGGCTTGCAGGAGAACTCACAGGAATTGTATCTACAAGTAATTTTGTTTACGGACTGAATTTTCAATTCAAAATATTTGATATTACTTATGCTCTGATAAAAACTGTTGTTTTCGCTTTTATTATCACTTCGGTATCAGGGTATTACGGTTATTTTACAAAAGGCGGAGCATTGGAAGTTGGTCAATCGAGTACAAAAGCTGTGGTTAACAGCAGTATATTAATAATTTTGTTCAACTTAATTTTAACTCAAATTCTATTGGCATGATAGAAGTTAAAAATGTTTCAAAGAAATTTGGCGAGCATGAAGTATTAAAAAATATCAATGTCAACTTTGAACAAGGTAAAACTAACCTAATAATAGGCCAAAGCGGTTCGGGGAAAACTGTATTGATGAAATGCCTTGTTGGCCTATTCGAAATTGACAAAGGAGAAATTCTTTATGGCGGCAGAAGTTTTTTTGATATTTCGTATGAAGAAAAGAAAAAAATAAGGCAGGAAATAGGAATGCTATTCCAGGGAGGCGCCTTGTTTGATTCGATGAATGTTGAAGAAAATGTTATTTTCCCTTTATCAATGTTCACAGATATGAGTTTATCAGAAAAAAGAGACAGGGCTAATTTTTGTTTAAAAAGAGTTAATCTCGAAAATGTCAATAAATTATACCCGTCAGAATTAAGCGGCGGAATGAAAAAACGTGTTGCCATTGCCAGAGCCATTTCGGCAAATCCTAAATATTTATTTTGCGACGAACCTAATTCAGGCCTCGATCCGGCTACATCAATTCTTATCGATAATTTAATAAGCGAAATAACAAAAGAATACGGAATAACTACTGTTATTAATACTCATGATATGAATTCGGTTATTGAAATAGGTGATAAAATCGCTTTTATTTATAAAGGTGAACTATGGTGGCAAGGCGATAATGAAAGTATTTTAAATACCGACAATAAAGAAATTAACGATTTTGTTTATGCTACAGAATTAACAAGAAGGTTAAAAAAGAAATAAAATGAATTTTTTGGATATTATTTTTTTAATTCCTGTAATTTGGTTTGCATATAAAGGTTTTACAAACGGATTAGCCGTTGAAATAGCAAGCCTTATAGCTTTAATTGCAGGGATATATCTTTCGGTTAAATTTTCGAAATACGTTGGAGAAAAAATTGGGTTAGAAGGCGACGTATCTTCAATACTGGCTTTTATAATTACATTTATTGCCGTAGTTATTTTAATAAATTTTTTAGGCAAATTTATCGGGAAAATTTTTGAATGGTCTTCTTTAGGATTTATAAACAAAATAGCAGGGTTGGTTTTCGGTGTGATAAAAATATCATTTATAATAAGCGTTATGCTTTATATAATTGAAAGAGTAGATGAAGATAAAGTAATACTGACTAAAGAAACTACCGAAAAATCGATAATTTTCCCATATATGCACACATTGGCACCTGAAATAATAAAGGATTTAAGAATAGAAGAAAAATTTCACGAAAGTGAATTAAATAACTAAAGCAAAACTGTAAAACCCTTTCTTAGCTTTATTTTTCCAAAATTGCTTTTACACCGGGCAGTACTTTTCCTTCGAGATATTCGAGCATAGCCCCACCACCTGTGGAAACGTAACTTATCTGGTCAGAAAGATTATACTGATTTATTGCTGCTACAGAATCACCGCCTCCAACGGCTGAAAAAGCACCGCTTATGGTTGCGCTGGCAACAGCAATTGCTACAGACTTGGTACCTTGCTTAAACTTGTCTAATTCAAATACGCCCATAGGACCATTCCATAAAACAGTTTGTGAATTATTGATAATCTCGGCAAATCTGCGGCAACTCTTAGGGCCTACATCCAAACCCATCCAGCCTTCGTTAATTTCATCAGCAGATACCACCTGAGTATTAGCCTCATCTGAGAATGCATCAGCAACAACAGCATCGGTCGGGAGATACAGATTAACCCCTTTAAGCATCATTTCCTGAACCATCTCTCTGGCAATTTCAATCTTATCATCCTCAATAAGCGAATCGCCGACTTTTCCGCCTAAGGCTTTAATAAATGTGAATGCCATACCGCCTCCAATAATCATATTATCGACTTTTGGAAGCAAATTGCGAATAATGTCAATCTTGCTCGATACTTTTGCTCCTCCAATAATTGCCGTAAAAGGCGATTGTGATTGGTTTAGAAGTTTTTCGAGATTTTGGATTTCGTTTTCCAACAATAATCCGAAATACTTGGCATTTGGGAAAAACCTTGCAATGGTAGCCGTAGAAGCATGTTCACGATGTGCAGTACCGAATGCATCGTTGATATAAACATCGCCTAAACTTGCTAATTTCTGAGCAAATTCGACATCTCCTTTGGTTTCTTCGGGGTAAAAACGCAGATTTTCGAGCAGCATAACATCTCCGGGCTTCAGTTTACCGGCTACTTCGATAGTCTTTGGCCCAAATAAATCGCGATTAAAAATAATATTTTTGTTTAAAAGTTTCGACAAGTGTGGAACTATGGGTGTAAGCGAATAATCTTCTTCAAAACCTCCTTTCGGACGACCAAGATGAGACATAAGTATTACGGCAGCTCCGTCATCAAGTACTTTTTTAATTGTCGGCAAAGACTCTACAATCCTTGTATCATCGGTTATCTGACGGTTGTGGTTTAATGGGACATTGAAATCAACCCTGATTATTACTTTTTTACCTTTAAAGTTTACATCGCATATTCTTTTCATAAAAATCCATTTTTAATTGTAATTCGGGTTTAAAATTATTAATTTTTTTATAATATCAAGAGAATTTTCATTAATTTTTGCTTTATTTCTTTAATGATTTATTAAATCAAATTTACCTGTCAGAAAATCAAATACTTTATAAATAATGCATCAGTAAAATTTTCTTTACCTGAGAAAACCAACAAAAGAGTATTTCCTAAACCTTTTGTCATTGTACAGACTAATTTGGGTTAAATTTGTACTTTTACCTCAATTTAATGAATGACAAATTAAATTTTCCGGTTATCAAATTTGATATTAATATTGTAGAATAATTCTTACATTAAACTATTTGTTTGAATATGTATGCTTCAAAATATTTCATTCTTAGAATAAATCTTTTATTTGTTTTGCTCTTTTGTGTATTTAATATTTACGGTCAAATTTATATTGTTACTGGCAGAGTTGTAAATGAAAAAAACAACGAACCCTTGGCGTTTGTTAATATTGTTGCTAATAATAGCAATACCGGAACTTCGACCGATATAGACGGAAAATTTACTTTAAAAAACAATCAACCCATTGAAACCCTTAAAATATCATATATTGGCTATGAAACTAAAATAATAAATAACTTGAGTAAAACCGATAATTTATTGATAAAACTCAAACAAACAGTTTTTCAGCTTAGTGAAGTCAAAATTACGGCGGGCGAAAATCCCGCACATAGAATTATTAGAAATGTATTAGCTAACAAGGATATAAATAATCCCGAAAAACAAAACTCATTTTCATACACTACATACAACAAAATGATTTTTACATCAAAAATCGACTCTATTTCGGGGAAAAAGATTCAAGATAGTATTCGTAACGAAATCGACAGCTTTTTGAAAAAGCAGGATTTTTTTATTATGGAAAGCGTTACAAAAAAAACGTTTCAATACCCTGATAATAAACACGAAGAAGTTGTTGCATCGAAAGCTTCGGGGTTTAAAAATCCTTTTTTTGTTTATATAATTACTCAACTTCAATCCTTTTCGTTTTACAATGAGAATTTTGCGATATTCGATAAATTTTATGTAAGTCCCATAAGCAAAGGATGTTTAAGTAAATACTATTTTCAAATAACCGATACTTTATATTCTATTGATAATAATGATACTACATTTATTATTTCGTATAAACCTCGACAAAACAGCAATTTTGAAGGGTTAACGGGACAACTTTCGATTAATACAAACAAATGGGCAATAGTAAATGCCACAGCCTCTCCCGCAGTTTTGCAAAAAAACATCCTCAACATCAATGTACAACAGAAATATGAGCTTATCGACAATAAACAGTGGTTCCCGACACAACTAAATACCGACTTATTCGTGAATATCGAAAATTTCCCTTATCCTTTTATTGTTAGTGCCAGAACTTATATAAAAGATATTAACCTAAATCCGGATATTAAAAGCAAATTCGGGGCTGTTGGCATTGATATAAATGATAATTCATCTACTCAACCGGATGAATACTGGCTGTTGCATCGTATTGATTCATTAACTAAACGCGATTTAACTACATATCATGTTATTGACAGCTTGGGTCAGGCAAAAAATTTCGATAAACGTTTTAATGCTTTTTTAACACTGTTTAATAACAAAATTCCTTGGGGAATTATAGATTTTGACATTGATAAAATAATAAGATATAATGAGTTTGAAAAATTTAGATTAGGTGTTGGCATACATACAAACGACAAATTATTAAAAAATTTTTATTTCGGAGGCTATTTCGGTTATGGTTTCGGGGATAAACAAACAAAATACGGTGCTGATTTTACGGCAATTTTAGATCATTTCTCCGATTTAAAAATTAACTTTTCATATTCAAATGATTTAAGCGAAATCGGGAGCAGTTATTTTTATAAAGATAAAAAAAGTTTTTTCGAAGGCGATTTTAGAGATTTCTTTGCAAAATATTTCGATTATACTCAAAAATACTCTTTTGCGATTATGTTTAGAACATTAAAATATTTGCAAACTCGATTTTCGCTCGAAAAAATTAATAAAACTCCTAATTTTCCTTATTTTTTTACTTTAAATAGAGAAAATTACACTCTGTTTACCGATAATTTTAACTTCACCGAATTTCAAATCGGTTTACGCTATTCATACAACGAAAAATATATAAAATTTAAAAAACAATATTTGCCGTTACCTAACAATAATCCGATATTTTGGCTAAATTACACTAAAGGACTAAAGAATGTTTTTGATGGAGAATACGATTATCAGAAATTAGAATGTAAAATTGAAAAAAGTTTTTATACAAACTTTATCGGAAAAACTACTTTTATAATAAACGGAGGAATCAGCAGTAATAATTTGCCTTATTCTTTGCTTTTCAATTCAAGAGCCGGATATAACTCATCTTATATTGACATTCCATGGACCTTCAATACCATGAGATACAATGAATTTGCAAGTAATCAATATTTTTCTTTAATGTTTAAACATAGTTTCGGCACATTATTATACAGAAGTAAAATTTTGAATCCCGAAGTTGTATTATTGACCAATTTTATTATTGGTAAAATTGATAATGAAACAAATCATAAAGGAATAATAATTAAAGCACCGGAGCGAGGATATATAGAATCGGGGATTTGCATAAATAATATCTTAAAATTAAATTTCAGCAGTTTGGGTATTGGAGCTTATTACCGCTATGGTTATTATAGTTTACAAAACTCTATGGATAATTTTGCAATAAAATGGACTATGAGTATTACACAATGATAAAAGCATAATTTCACATAATACAACTTAACTTTAGGTACTAAAGTTAAAGAAAGGATTTATATACATTTTTAACTATTCAAACTTATTAAATTTCGAAATTCAGAACCTTTTATTTTTCTGTTTATTATAATAAAACGATTAATAGGTAGATTAACCCAATTTTTTTATTCAGTAAAAAAGTTAATTAATGAAACTATTCCAAACAAGCTCGAATAAGAAAATTCTTGAAATGAGTGAGTGAAAACGGTCAACCTTATTTAGGCATCAACTATCAACTACTATTAACCCTGATAAGCATAATATGTAAATATTAAGGTTAGATGCTGAGCCGAATTTGTAATTCGGCTCTGATATCCTGTTGACTTATAAAACAAATTCGGTTCAGCCTTCGGGAAAAACTCAAATTAATAATATTTTCGTTATTGCGCAAAATGCAATTCATTTAATCAGTAATTAAATTGTTTATAAAATTACAATATTTTTTTATTTGTTCTTTGCCTTGATGCAAAGAACAAAATGGAACATCCCGACATTTCGGGAAATCAAGACTGCAAAGAATTTACTTCAAAACTTACGCTATAAAAAATCCCTGCAATCCTATACGTTTCGGATTGTATATTTTTACTTTGTTTTTTCATTTTCGCCGAAACGTTGGATTGCTTAGCTAAAGCTTATGCTATTTTTTATAGCTTGTTTTGTAGCGTAAATTCTTTGAGGTCGATTATTTTTTTACAGCATTCATATATAATTATTTTTAATTCGTAACTATCGTCAAGCTTCCTTTATATTCTTTCTCTCTGCCGTTTCGTTTGCTTTTTGCTTTTATTACATAATAGTAAACACCTGAGGCACAGGTTTTGCAACTAAAGTCGTTTTGGTAGTTGATGTTTTCGTATATAAGTCTGCCCCAGCGGTTGTAGATTTGCAGGGTTATATTGTAGCTCTCGGCATTTTGTATTACAAAGTTATCGTTTGCTCCGTCTCCGTTGGGCGTTATTACATTGGGTATAGTAAGCGGCGGATTGCAAAAGCTATCGTCTCCCTGCGTTATTACTATAGTATCCGATGAATATACATCATATTCTGCTACATAAGCTCTTACCCAGTATGTGCCGGGCTGCTTAACTTCGTAAGTAGCGGCATGGCTGCTGTCCTGCCATGTATAGGAGGCATTGGGCAAATTGGGGTTTAGTATTATTGTCTCTCCTTCGCATAGCATGGTATCTGCACCAAGGTTTATATCAAAACTGCACTCACAGACGGAAACGTCGTCGATAAGGTAGTATGATGCTAACCAATTAGAATTTAATATTATAAAATTAACATCAACATCTTTACAAAAGTTTCCAATTGTGATAAATTCTTCAAATCCTTTTGCTTTATAAAGCCCTGATATTTGATTCCAATTTAAAGAATCTGTTATAATTCCTTTTTTGTTGTTTATTTGTGCAACTGAATCTATTAACATAGGTTCTGTATTTACTTGATTATAAGTTAGAGTATTTGTATTTGTAATTAACATACCAATGTTTTCAATTGCAGCCATCCCCCAGTATGTAGATAAAATGACGTTAAATTTACAACAATAAACTTTATTTTGCTTCATTTTCTCAATTAATCTTACTTCTATATATTCTCTATAATTTGGTTTTTGAACTGAAGAGTTTCCATAAACAAAAATTCCTGCACATCCATTACCATTAAAGGGACTGTTTAAATTTAAAATATTATTAATTATTGTATTTGTTGAGCAAAAATTTAAATAATCAGGAGTACCAGGGTTAAAATTTCCTAAAGGCGATTTCCATGGTAAAGCTTTATTAATTTGACTAATATTATCAGGACAAGAACTATAAACCTCAAAACCAGGATTTGGCACAAGATTATTCCCAATAATATTCTGAGAATACAAATTTGTTAAAATATTGTATAGTAATAATGTAATAAATATTCGAATACTCATAATAAAAAAAGACACAAGATGTTAAGTTGTAACATCCTGTGTCAGTATATATTTACTTAATAATTAATAATTTATTTTTGCTAATATTTTCATTATTTAAAGTAATCTTATAAATATTTATACCTGCTTTTAAGTCTTTAACTGATACCGAAACATATTTATACCCCTGTTTCAGTATATTAGTTTGTATCAAATTACCTGCATATCCGTATATTTCCAATACTGCATCAGTTTTTAAAGCATTATCAAATTCTATCATTATTTCATCCTTTGCGGGATTTGGATATAGCTTAGCACCTGATGGTGCAACATCAGTAAATTGCTTGGGTGGCGCTTTTGAGTAGTCAACTTGTATATTATCTTCATCAATATTTAACATCAAGCGGGCGATATAAACGGCATCACCACCAAACGACCTCCCCCCCGCCTCTTCCCGAATAAAAATCGGGACAGGCTCTAAAAGGAGAGGTGCTACGGCAGTGCTTATTTGTTCTTTTTGTGCATTGTAGTTCATTTTTATTTGATATTATGTTGTTATTGTATTCTATTTCACCATTAACTAATAACTAATAACTATTAACCATTAACTATCGTCAAGCTTCCCTTATACTCCTTTTCTCTCCCATTCCTTTTACTCTTTGCCTTGAGTACATAATAGTAAACACCTGCGGCACAGGTTTTGCAACTGAAATCGTTTTGGTAGTTGGTGTTTTCGTATATAAGTCTGCCCCAGCGGTTGTAGATTTGCAGTGTTATAGTATAGCTCTCGGCATTTTGTATTACAAAGTTGTCGTTTGCTCCGTCTCCGTTGGGTGTTATTACATTGGGTATGGTAAGCGGCGGATTGCAAAAGTTGTCGTCTCCCTGCGTTATTACTATAGTATCCGATGAATATACATCATAATCTGCTACATAAGCACGCACCCAGTATGTGCCGGGCTGCTTAACCTCGTAAGTAGCCGTATGGCTGCTGTCCTGCCAGGTATAAGTGGCATTGGGCAAGTTAGGGTTCAGTATTATAGACTCACCCTCACACAAGCTGGTATCTGCCCCAAGGTTAATATCAAAACTGCACTCGCAGACGGAGACGTCGTCGATTAGGTAGTAGGAAAAAAAGGGATTTGATTTTATATTTTGAAGATTTGTATTAAAATCATCATTAAAATTACCTATAGTAATATATTCCTCTCCACCAAATGCTTCATATGCACCGGATATTTTTGTCCAGTTAACCGTATCTGTTATTATACCTTTATTGTTTCGAATTTGAGGAATTGTATCTATTAATGAAACAAATGGGATTATTGTTGAATCATATCTTATATAATTATTTGAAAAAAATAAATCAATATTTTTAACAGCAATTTGAGATATAGTTGAAAAAATTACATGATAATTAATACAATATTTATTATTTTTACCAAGTTTATTTATCAATTGCACTTCAATGTATTCTCTATAGTGGTAATAGTCATATATATCAGGAGCCATATACAATGTAATACCAGCACAACCGTTACCAGATTTAGGTTGTTTAAATTGTAGAATTGTAATTATTTGACTATTTACAGAGCAATTATGTAAAAAATCAGTCGAACCCCAAGGTGGGACGTTTAAACAATCTGACCAAGGATAAGCATAATAAATTTGCCCAAAATTATCAGGACAAGTTGTGTAATTCTCAAAACCCGGGTTAGGAACCAAATTCCCTGATAAAATATGCTGAGTATATGCATTAAGAGCAATAAAGAAGAATATATTTAATATTAATACTTTTTTCATACAAAATTAGAAAGCAGAGGGAATTGCCACCCTCTGCTTTTTTATTAATTTATTTTATAATTAATAACTTGTCTTTAGCTAATATTTTTTCATTATCTAAAATACGGTACATATATAATCCTGCTTTCAAATCCTTAGTAGAAACCGAAATAAACTGATAGCCGAAAGATAAAACTTGTGTTTGTATCAAATTACCTGTATAACCATAAACTTCCAATATAGCATTTGATTTTAATGCATTATCAAACTCTATCATTATTTCATCCTTTGCAGGATTTGGATATAATTTAACACTTAATTGTGCATTATCAGTATGATGTTTGGGTGGTGCTTTTGAGTAGTCAACCTGTATATTATCTTCATCAATATTTAACATCAAGCGGGCGATATATACCGCATCGCCGCCAAACAGCGTCCCATCTGAATCTTTCTTAAAGGAAAAACTCAAATTAATAATATTTTCGTTATTGCGCAAAATGCAATTCATTTAATCAGCAATTAAATTGTTTATAAAATTACTATATTTTTTTAATTGTTCTTTTTTCTTGAAAAAAAAGAACGAAAAATTCAAGACTGCAAAGAATTTACTTCAAAACTTACGCTATAAAAAATCCCCGCAATCCTATACGTTTCGGATTGTACATTTTTACTTTGTTTTTTATATTTTCGCCGAAACGTTGGATTGCTTAGCTAAAAGCTTTCGCTATTTTTTATAGCTTGTTTTGTAGCGTAAATTCTTTGAGGTCGATTATTTTTTTACAGCATTCATATATAATTATTTTTAATTCGTAACTATCGTCAAGCTTCCTTTATATTCTTTCTCTCTGCCGTTTCGTTTGCTTTTTGCTTTTATTACATAATAGTAAACACCTGAGGCACAGGTTTTGCAACTGAAATCGTTTTGGTAGTTGGTGTTTTCGTATATAAGTTTGCCCCAGCGGTTGTAAATTTGCAGTGTTAAAGTGTAGCTCTCGGCATTTTGTATTATAAAGTTATCGTTTGCTCCGTCTCCGTTGGGAGTTATTACGTTGGGTATAGTAAGCGGCGGATTGCAAAAGCTATCGTCTCCCTGCGTTATTACTATAGTATCCGATGAATATACATCATAATCTGCTACATAAGCCCTTACCCAGTAAGTGCCGGGCTGCTTTACCTCATAAGTAGCCGTATGGCTGCTATCCTGCCATGTATAGGTGGCATTGGGTAAGTTGGGGTTTAGTATTATTGTCTCGCCTTCGCATAGCGTGGTATCTTCACCAAGGTTAATATCAAAACTGCATTCGCAGACGGAGACGTCGTCGATAAGGTAGTATGAAACACCTAAATTATTTCCATCTTGTAACCAATTTGTATGACTATCATCATTGAAATTACCAATCGTTATAAATTCTTCATCACCTTTTGCTTCATAAATCCCCGATATATTTGTCCAATTAACTGTATCTAAAATAATTCCCTTTTTATTTACAACTTGAGGGATTGAGTCTAATAAATATTTACCAGGCATTTGTGGATTATAAGTATTTATATAAACTTTTGAAAAAAAAATACCTAAGTTTTCAATAGCAATACCATTAAATAAAGTAGGCAAAATAGTAAAAAAACTTGAACAATATTTCTTTTTATTTATCAATTTTATTTTTAATTTAACAGCTAAATATTCACGGTAATTTTCATATAAAATTGGATGATCCATAACAAAAATACCACCGCATCCATTACCTGTCTTAGGGTTTGTTTTTTGTAAATAAAATAATAATGATGGATCAGAAGTACACAAATTCAAGTAATCTGTTGAACCTAAAGGCTCTCTTGCAGATTTCCAAGGAAATGCTGATTCTATTTGAGAGCAATAAGTTGGACAATATAAATAATCTTCAAAACTCGGATTTGGAACGAGATTAGTGCTTAAAATATGTTGTGAGTTTACTTTTAATGCCATTATAATTAGAAATATAATTAATATTAATTTTTTCATAATAAAAATATTTAAAAGCAGGGGAAAGCCCCTGCTTTGTTTTATTTTATTTAACAATAAGCAATTTATCTTTAGCTATCAGTTCGTTATTGAGCATTATGCGAAAGAAATAAATACCTGATTTTAGGTTTTTAACTGAAACGTAAATATACTGAAATCCAGATGCTATGTTTTGTGATTGGACTACACTGCCGGTAAAATCAAAAATTTCAATAATACCATTGACATTAATCACATTGCCAAACTCTATCATCACCTCGTCCTTTGTCGGATTTGGATATAATTTAACACTTAATTGTGCATTATCAGTATATTGCTTGGGTGGTGCTTTGGTAAAATCAGCCTTAATAGCATCTATATCAATATTTAGCATATTCCTTGCTATATAAACCGCATCGCCACCTTCCCAAGGAGTGTAATTTACCGCTATAGGCATTAGTATTTCTTTTTGATCCTGCGTTAAATCGTAATTACCGCGGGCAAAAGTATTGAGATAAATTTCATTTACAACTTTACGGAAATAATCTATCATCTTTTGGTCTTGTAAATTTTGATTTTTTATTTTAGCCAATGAATCTTCTCTGTTTTTAATTAAATTTTCTATTTCTGAAATCTTTTCCACATTTGTTGTAGCCATTAATGAAAAAAACTGCAAATATTCAGCATCGGTAGTTGCCCCCATAGTCATTAAAGTATTATCTTCTTTTAATGCTTTATAAACCGCTTCTTTGTCGTAAACTTTATACTGTTCTTCCAATTGTTCATAACTGTTAGAATCGCGTACTATATCCACCAATAATTCGTCTCTGTGCTGAGCATTTACAATAGGTAATGGTAAAGTAGTTTGAGGATTTTGACAATAAAATATATTAACCGGATTACTACTATCTTCATAAATATACTGAGCAGTATTATTTTGAGTATTTTGCAATCTATATGTTAAAGGGCTATTACGAACATACCAATGAACTCCATTAGATAATAAATTCGCGGGATTAGCCCATAGTTTACGATAGATATTCCCACTAACTAAATAATCCCCCACCCATTCATTTTCAGAATTTACACTTAAAGCACCGTTGTAGTAGCCTTGCTGCGATATTGTGGATTGAGTATTGAAATAAAAACCATAATAGCAATCTTTTAGGATATTACCATAAAAACGACTTAATTTACAATCTCCATTTATATTAATTCCGGCTCCAAAATACTCGTTAGTATTACACAAAATATCGGCATTACGTACCTGTGCTATATCTACACCATAATATAAGTTAGCTGAAGTTGGAATTCCAAAATTAGCAATAGACAAATTATTATCTTTAATTGTAATTCCATAACATCCACCAGCTAATATCCCTGAAAATGGTTTGAACTGTGGCTGTGACAATCCAGATAGTTTAATTGTATTGCTATTAATTCTAACTTTTAAATTCATAGATGAATTACTATTGGCATTATTTATAAAGATGCCTCTATACGTTGCATTAATATTATTTGAAATAATATTATAGTTGCAATCGCGAGGTTGTATGTTCAAAATTCTAATACCTTCACGGCAATGTGTAGTGTCTATACCTGATGCATCTCTTATTTTATTAAATCTTACATAAGAATCATCAAATAAATCCCTGCCTTCTACTCCAAAATTACTAATATTTATTGAATTCCCTTCTGCAAGCAATTTCAAATTAAAGGCATATATTCCGTTATAGCAACTATCAAAAATATTGCTTTCTAATCCACTGCCTCCTATTTTTACTCCATGCCATTGGTTATTCAGTTGAATACTGGTATCGTTGCCTATGCTGAATATTGCCGTTGCATTGTAGATTTGAACGGGATTCCCTCCGGTCGGTTGTATTGTAGAGTTTATATTTTTAAAATAATTATTAAATATTTCTACATATGATTGTGTAGTTTTTATACCACAAAACATATTTTCGAATGTGTTTTGATTATAAATGCTCGAGGGATCGCCTATTGTAAAGTCGTATGTCCTAAAAACTTCTATTCCGCTATATGTCTGTTCGCCTTGGTATGGGGGTTGAGGTAAACTATTATTCCCAATGAAAGAAGTATTTCTGATAATACCAGGATAGGGAGATGTTACGATTCCTGAACCTTGATAAATATAAATATTTTTATAATTATCAACAAATATAGAATTTTCAACTAAAAATGGTGTTCCAAAAAATATATTTAACGCATTTTGAGCATTTGAAATTTTTGTATTTTGAATTATTACTTGTTGGGTTGGGCTTTTTGTGTAGATACCATCCCACATTTCTTCGCAACAATCGTTGATATTGGAGATTATTTCGGTATTTGTAAGTGATAGCGAAATATCTTGAGCGTTTAATACTATTTTTGAGTTAGGAGATATATGAATTTTTGCATTATTTATACTCACATTGTGATTTAATATAAAATCACCATTTATTTTTATAGTATTATTTGGGGAGGTTAAATTTATTGAAAGATCGGAATTGGTCGTAAAATTATCATAATTGTAATCTGCCACAGTATTACAACAGGGATAAATTTTTAAATAACTACTAAGTGAATTGCCCTGATAAGTGGCAGTTACGATTAAAGTCGCATAGTTACACTCACTTATGTTATGGCTGAATTTTATTAATTTACTTGAGTTTGACCCTGTAATTGGAACTATTATACCTGCCTGTGGAGTTATATACCAACTATATGTGTAAGAAGAATCATAGTTAGAAATGGAATAAACAGCGTCATCACAGTCATTATTATTGCCTATTATTACTGGGTTAAAGTTTTGTCCCGATATTTTCGCAGAATTTATCATTACTGCTATAATTATTATTAATT
>CAZWKQ010000020.1:0-36760 GCA_964634005.1 uncultured Bacteroides sp. | reverse complement strand
ATAAAAAGGACGCTCCTACGGAGCTTAATTTCGGTTATATGCCCTCTTTCAACCATAAGGACGCTCCTACGGAGCTTCAAAAAAAGATGAAAAAGTAATCATTAAGTCCCGTAGGGACGAACATTTGGTAACAGATAAAACAACAACCAATCATAAGTCCCGTAGGGACGACCTTATGGTTACATTATGTAAAAAAACAATAACCTAATCCTTTAGGGATTTAATATTTTTAGAAAAAATGCCACATTATTAAAATGCGACCCCGTTGGGGTCGTATTGCTTCAACCATTTTCTATAATTGAATTAAATTTAATAATAATTTTAAAAAAATCATATCCATTAATAATCAACATATTACCCTTGCTCAATTTTATTTTACTGTTAATCGTTATTATTTTGTATAATATTTTTCTTTAATCTTTTGTTAATATGTAAAAAAAGTTTATTTTTATAAACTATAATACAATATTAAAACCAATTGATAATCAAGAATTAAAAATTAAACTGACATAAAATGAGCTATATAACTTTCAAAAAAGAACAGCTTGTTAATTTGGAATTTTCGTTAAACAGAGAAATAATAAGAGCCAATCGTGCAGGCTCTTATGCAAGTTCAACAATAATAAATTGTAATACAAGAAAATATCACGGTTTGTTAGTAGCCCCGCAACCTTTTATTGATGGTGAAAACCATGTATTGCTATCATCGGTTGACGAAACTGTTATTCAACAAAATGAAGAATTTAACCTTGGAATAAGAAAATATCCCGGAGAAATTTATTTACCTCGCGGGCATAAATATATGCGAAAATTCGTTACCGAACCGGTTCCTATACTTACATACAGAGTCGGCGGAGTGTTGCTTAACAAAGAAATGCTATTAGCCACAAACGAAGACAGACTTATACTCAAATATACTTTAGTGGAGGCACATTCGCCTACTCGAATAAAAATCAGACCATTTTTAGCTTTCAGAAATATTCATAAATTATCGAAAGCAAATACTTTCGTCAATACAAAATATGAAGCCGTAAAAAATGGAATTAAAACACAGATGTACACAGGCTACTCACATTTATACCTACAGCTTTCGAAAGAAAATGAATATATACATTTTCCCGATTGGTATTATAATGTAGAGTATCAACAAGAAAAAGAAAGAGGTTATGAGTATCTCGAAGATTTATACACTCCCGGTTATTTCGAATTTGAAATCAAAAAAGGCGAAAGTGTTTATTTTTCGGCATCGTTGGAAGAAATCAATCCTGCATCATTAAAAAGCTTTTATAACAAAGAAATTGCATCGCGTATTCCGCGAGATTGTTTTGAGAATTGCTTAAAAAACGCAGCCCAGCAATTTATAGTAAAACGCAATAAAAAGACCGAAATCATTGCCGGTTATCCATGGTTTGGACGCTGGGGAAGAGATACTTTTATATCGCTTCCGGGGTTGACACTGGTTAATAACGACTTTAAAACCTGCAAAGCAGTTATCGATACTATGGTTTGCGAAATGAACGGGCCATTATTCCCGAATATTGGCGAAGGCAGCAACTCAGCATATAACTCTGTCGATGCACCTTTATGGTTCTTTTGGTCGTTGCAGCAATATGCTTATTTCACCAACACACATACAAAAGTATGGAAAGAATACAACAAAATAATTAAAAGTATTCTCTACGGTTTTAAAGAAGGGACTATACACAATATCAGGATGCTTGAAAACGGACTTATTTATGCCGGTGAAAATGGTAAAGCATTGACATGGATGGATGCAGTAGTAAACGGAAAGCCTGTTACTCCGCGCATGGGTATGCCAGTCGAAATAAATGCATTATGGTATAATGCCATTATGTTCAGCATAGAAATTGCGCAAAAAGCCAAAGATGACGACTTTGTAAACGAATGGCAACCTATAGCAGAAAAAGTAAAAGAAAACTTCAAAGAAATCTTCTGGAGCAAAGAAAAAGGCTACCTTGCCGATTATGTAAACGGCGATTATAAAGATTGGTGCATAAGACCTAATATGATTTTTGCCACATCGTTGCCATATACACCTTTAAGCGAAAAGATAAGGCAATTGGTATTGGAAATAGTAAAAAAAGAACTTCTTACACCTCGCGGACTTAGGACATTATCGCCCAAATGTCCCGACTATAAAGAAATTTATTACGGCAATCAGGCCGAAAGAGACAGTGCATACCACCATGGAACAGTTTGGCCGTGGTTATTAGGACATTTTGTAGAAGGATATTTGAAAATTTACGGCAAAAGCGGTTTATCATTCGCAAAAAGTGTTTACGAGAATATGGAACCCACTATGTTTGAGCATGGTATAAGCACTATTTCGGAGGTTTACGACGGTAATCCGCCGCATTTGCCCGGCGGTACGCCTTCTCAAGCATGGAGTGTTGCCGAAGTATTACGTATTAAGTGGTTGATTGATGAATATGAAAAAAGTAATTAACTTTGTTATATTAACTTTTTAAACAATTTTATGAAAAATAAAAATTATTGCCTATGAAAGTGTTGATGTTTGGATGGGAATTTCCTCCTCATATTACGGGAGGTCTTGGCACTGCTTGCTTTGGGTTAACCAAAGGACTCCTTAATCAAGGGGTGAAAGTTATTTTTGTCGTCCCGAAAGCTTATGGAGACGAAAATAAAGAAGTTGTAAATTTAATTAATGCCAGTGATGTGTCTATTGACATTAGAAACAGCATTTACAAAGAGCTGTGGGAGAATATCTCCTATATCGAAGTAGGTTCGAATATAATACCTTACGCATCACCTGAGGAATTTTTTAATATTATTAATCATACACAAAAAACCAAAACAGAAGCATACGAATCAGTTTTTACGCAGAAGTATCAATTTTCGGGAAAATACGGCAGCAATCTGATGGAAGAGGTACAAAGGTATGCCTTAGTAGCTTCAACTATAGCAAACTCCTATACTTTCGATGTAATTCATGCTCACGATTGGCTGACATATCCCGCCGGAATTTCGGCAAAAAAAGTTAGTAAAAAACCTTTAATAATACATGTTCACGCTACTGAGTTCGACCGTTCGGGAGAAAATATAAATCAAAATGTTTATGAAATCGAACGTCAGGGGATGGAAAATGCCGATTTAATAATATCTGTGAGCAATTTTACAAGAAACATAATTATTGAAAGGTATGGAATAGCCCCCGAAAAAGTTTTTACCGTTCATAATGCTGTTGAACCTACAACAAGAAATGATTATCATTATGAAGAAAAATCGGTTGACGAAAAAATCGTAACATTTTTAGGAAGAGTTACTTTCCAAAAAGGACCTGATTATTTTGTAGAAGCTGCCAATAAAGTTCTTCAAAAAGATAATAACGTCAGATTTGTGATGGCAGGTTCGGGTGATATGCTAAACAGAATGATAAAACGAGTTGCACAGTTGCGTATATCAAAGAAATTCCATTTTACGGGTTTCCTCGATGCGGATAATGTTGACAGATTATTTTCGATGAGCGACGTATATGTTATGCCGTCGGTATCGGAACCCTTTGGTATTTCACCGCTTGAAGCCATGCGTTCGAGTGTACCGGTAATTATCTCGAAACAATCGGGCGTTTCGGAAGTATTGAAATACGCCATTAAAGTTGATTTTTGGGATATCGATGCTATGTCTGATGCTATTTACGGTATATTACACTATAAAGCATTGACGAAAATGTTTACTGAATATGGTAGAGCCGAAGTTGACAATATGAAATGGGACAACGCGGCAAAATTAGTTAAGGATATTTATCAGAAAGTTATTGTTTAAACATAATAAATCAAAAAAAGATATGAGGTCAATTTGTTTCTATTTTCAAGTACACCAACCATTTAGATTAAGGATTTACCGATTTTTCGATATTGGGAAAAATCACGATTATTTTGATGAATTTCAAAACCGCTATATTGCCCGTAGAGTTGCCGATAAATGCTATATTCCTGCCAATAATATCATGCTCGAATTGATAAAAGAGTACGGCTCGAGATTTAAAATAAGTTATTCAATTTCAGGAACTGCTTTAGACCAGTTCGAAAAATACACTCCCGATGTTATCGAAAGTTTTAAAAGACTTGCAGAAACAGGTTGTGTTGAATTCCTTGCCGAAACATATACTCATTCGCTATCGGCATTAAAAAGCAAAGAAGAGTTTATAACTCAGGTAATGGCACATAAACAGAAAATTCAAGACACTTTTGGCGTTACTCCGGTAACATTCAGAAATACAGAGTTGATATATTCCGATGATATAGGGGCTACGGTTGCCGAAATGGGATTCAATACTATGCTTACCGAAGGAGCAAAACACATTTTGGGATGGAAAAGCCCAAACTATATGTATTGCAACGCAATTAACCCTAAGCTTAAACTACTTCTTAAAAATTTTCAGCTTAGCGACGATATAGCATTCAGATTTTCACAAAGAAGTTGGAATGAATGGCCTTTAACTACCGAAAAATACGTCGATTGGTTAAATGCCATAGACCCAAATCAGGAAGTTGTAAACCTTTTTATGGATTACGAAACCTTCGGAGAACATCAGTGGCCTGAAACAGGAATATTTCAATTTCTGAAAGCTTTGCCTGCACGTGTATTTTCGCATTCAAATTTCACTTTCAATACCCCGAGCGAACTGTCGAACATATTGCAGCCAGTAGCTGCTATACATGTCCCCCACCCTATTTCTTGGGCCGACGAAGAAAGAGACCTGACAGCTTGGCTCGGCAACGATTTGCAAGACGAAGCTTTCGATGCCATTTATGCTTTGGAAAACAAAGTTAAAGTTACCAATAACTTCAATATTATTGCCGTTTGGCGTTATCTACAAACTTCCGACCATTTCTATTATATGTGTACTAAATGGTTCTCCGACGGCGATGTCCATAAATATTTTAATCCTTACGGCTCGCCTTACGAAGCTTTTATAAACTATATGAACGTTATTTCCGACTTTGAAATTACCGTTAATAAATACCTTGAAAAGCATAATATTGATAAATCTGTTTTTGAAGACACACTAAGCATCGAAAAGTCATCAATACCCGCAAAACAAAAAGGCTTAAACGATTTCTTGAAACTCGATGTAAAAGAGCAAAAGAAAATAATAAGCAAAACGGGTATTCAGAAATTTTCGACAGCTTTCAGAAATTCAAATAAAAAGACCAAAGAAGATATTTCTAAGATTTTGACCAAAAAACAATTAGAAATATTTACTAAAACTATGGAAGAAAAAATTAACAAGACTCAAATTGACGAGGCAAAATCGGAATTATTGAAGCTGCTTAATCAATAATTTCCTGAAATTTTCTTTTTGTTAATTTTATAACTTAAAATATTAAAATGAAAATTAATAAACTGTCATTTGTAATATTTGGTGTTTTTATTTTATTGATTATTGTATCCATTTCGGTTAGCAAATACAATAAAAATAAGGTACTAAGCATACAAAATATAGACAATCGTTTACTTAACGCTGCCAATACTGTTCCATTAATTTTAAAAGACGATTTTCACGACAGAGCAACCGAAAAAGGCAGTATTTCCTTTGAAGAAGATTCGGTAAATATTAAGCTGCTTTCTGAATTAAATAATATTTGGGGCTTAAAATATATTTATACCGTTATAAATAAAAACGGTTCTTTGTATATTACTTCTTCAAGTGCCACAAATGAGGAGATAGAAAACAACAAAGCCGTTCATTACTTCGAAGAATACAACGATGTTTGTCAAGCTTTTAAAGACTCTTTAAAAACGCTTAAAATCAGTTTCCTGATAAACAGCGACAGATGGGGAAAATACAAGACAGTTATTGTTCCCAAAAAATCGCCATCAGGAAATATTTATTACAGTTGCGCCGATATCGACCTCAATAATTTCAACAAATTACTAGCAATTGATTTATTCAATTTTCTTATTGATATTGCAATAATATTTATACTTACAGCAGCCTTCTTCTTAATCTCTTTTTTACAAAACAGAAAAATAAATAAAGAACTTAAAAAAGAAATTGAAACCCGAAAACTGCTGGAAAAAGAATTGAAACTCAGTCAGGAAAATTTAAGAAACAATCTGATAGAAAAAACATCGGAACTAAAAAAGTCTGAAACAAACTTTCACACATTTTTCAATAATACTGATGAAATAATAATTGTTTTCGACAATAATGGAAAAATAATTGAAGTAAATGCCGCCACACTCAACTTAACCGAATATAAATACGAAGAACTCATCGGTAAAAATATAAAAGAACTTCAATCGGACTTTTTCAAATTCGACCTTGTCGATAAAATAAACGAATTAAAAAATATTGATAATAATAAAAACCTATTTTCATTCCCATTATTAACCAAAAAAGGAAATACCATATATCTCGAGGCTAAAATTAAAAACGGTAAATGGGATGATTTTGAAGTTGATTTCCTTATTGCAAAAGATATTTCGGAAATAAAAAAATATGAGGAAAAATTTGAAGTAGTTTTTACTTCAAACCCTTCGCCTATGATTATTACCGAAATTGATATTAATACCATTATTGATATCAACGACGCATTTTGTAAAACTTTCGGTTACGAAGCATTAGACTTGGTAGGCAAAACTATAGATGAACTTTTGTTTTTTTATAACCCTTATCAGCAACACAAGATAAATGAAAGATTATCTCAAGAAGGGAATATTAAGAATTTTGAAGTAGAATTAAGACATAAATCGGGAAGTAAAATCATAGCCAATTTTAATGCCGACATTATTGAAATCAACCGTCAGAAACAAATTTTAATTGTTATAAACGATATAACAGAGAATAAAAAAGCCGAAGAACAACTTATACAAAAAATAAATCAAATAAATGCTCTATTATCATCTGTTCCCGCAAATATTTTTCTAAAAGACAAAAAGCTTAGGTATATAGCTATAAATGATGCATTTGCAAATATGCTCAATAAAAACAGCGATGAAATAATCGGAAAAACTGACCTTGATTTGTTCCCCAATGAAATTGCAAAAAAATATTTCGAATTGGAAAACAATATGATTTTAAACAAAGAATTGTCATATACCAACGAAGAAAATATTGATTTGAATAATAACGGTGAAAATATATGGATACTAACAAATAGAAAGTTGTTTTTCGATAGTTACGGAGAAGTTACCGGTTTAGTCGGAACTATGATTGATATAACTAAAACTAAGGCTTCCGAAACCGAGTTAGCACAATTTTCGGAAGAACTAAAGCGATCGAACAGAGATCTTGAGCAATTTGCTTATATAGCCTCACACGACTTGCAGGAACCATTACGAAAAGTAACGGCATTCAGCGAAAGACTCAAAGCAAAATATTATGATGTTATTGATGAAACAGGTAAAGAGTATATCAACAGAATGTCGTCGGCAGCCGAAAGAATGCAAAAAATGATTAACGATTTACTCACTTTTTCAAGAGTTTCGACAAAAGCAAGCCCTTTTTCCACAGTTGAATTAGACAAGATATTTGAAAATGTATTGAGCGATTTAGAGCTTATGATTGAAAAAAAGAAAGCTAAAATAAATATTAACGGCTCGTTTCCAATTATTGAAGCCGACGAAAACCAACTTAATCAGCTATTTTCGAATTTAATAAGCAATGCCATAAAATATCAGCCTTCAGATAACATTCCTGAAATAATCATTTTTCACAGTTTGAAGGACGATAATATTGAAATTACAATTCAGGATAATGGTATCGGGATTGATTTACAGTACAAAGATTTAATATTCCAGCCCTTCCAACGCTTACACGGCAAAGGCGAATACGAAGGCAGCGGAATTGGGCTTGCAATTTGCAAAAAAATTATCGACAGGCACAAAGGAATCATTGATATTGAAAGCGAAGCAGGTAAAGGCAGTAAATTTATCATTAAATTACCTATAAAACAAAATAGTCAATAAACATAAAAAACAAACAATATGAAAAAAATCTTCAATCTTTTAGCAATAATACTGATAGTTGTATTCAATAGTTGTAAAAACAACAACGATAATGAAAGGAAAGCCTCAATTATTAAGCAACTCGACGAGCTTTCACTTAAAATCAGCAACGATTTCGCCCCAATAAGAGAAAAAGTATTTGAACTCGCTAAATTTACTGAACAACTATATGAAAATCAGGATAAATATAAATGTAAAGACAAATCGATTTATGCTGTTTCGAAAGACGGAGTTCTTTACAAAACACGTGACGACGGGAAGTCGGCAGTATATGTTTCAGGTTTTATACCAATAAACGATACTATAAGAAAAATAGTTTGCTTTACCGAGCCATTAGATTCGGTTTTTATAGATATTATGGCTAAATTCCCAGAAGTTGCTCAGGTATATTATAACGATTGCTACAATTATAACAGAATTTACCCATTTATAGATGTATTAACTCAATATGAACCCAAGCTTCATATTCCCGATTTTAACTTTTATTTTCTTGCCGATGAAAAACACAATCCTTCAAAAAAAGCAGTTTGGGTAAACGAACCTTATGTTGACCCTGCCGGCAGAGGTTGGATGGTATCGGCAATAGCTCCGGTATATCACAGAGACAAACTTATGGGCGTTCCTGGTATTGATGTTACAATAACCCTGCTAACAGACAAATACTTCAAAAACGACAATGAAGATATTATAATTATCGACGGAACCGGAACTATTGTAAGCGCCAATGAAATGACAATAAACAGACTAAACCTGCCACCTCTTACAAATCACAAATATTTTGAAACAATTAAACAAAACACATTTAAAAAAGAAGACTATAATCTGCTGAATAACAAAAATAAAAGTATTAGAACAGCTTTTGAAAACATTGTTAAAAACAACTCTGTAAATGAAGAATTCTCGGTAGATAATACAAATTACGAAGTCTTTGTTTCAAAAATACAGGAATTAGACTGGTATCTGATTAAAGTTGCTAAAAAATAGTTTTATTATCTGATGAATAGTCTTTATAAAAATATTAAGTTCTATATTACAATTACAACACTAATTGTAATTATATTTAATTTTTTGTACTACAGAAGCTATTATAACCAGCAAATTATCAATCATAGCAACGACCTTGCACGACAATCTAAAATATGCGGAAATCTTATAGAAGAAAAAATATCGGACCTTAGAAACGATCTTAAATTTTACTTTACCAAGGAAGATTTCGAAATACTGTTCAATAAACAACCAACTCAAAATGAGGCAATAAAAAAAATAAGGCAATTTTTTATTAAGTATAACGACCTTTTAACCGAAATTACAATAAATGATAATTTTGGTAATTATCTTCAATTTACCGGTAATACCGAAAATTATTTCTCTAAAAAAATATCGAAAAACAACCAAATAAATCTAATTGAAATTGATAGTGTCGAAAAAGTCGATTCCAATATAATTCATTTTATCACTACATTAAAAAGAGAAAAAAATACAATTGCAAATATCTATTTAAAACTTGATTTAAAATTATTTACTGAAAACATTTTAAAACAATACCACGTTGATGAATATAATTTTCAATCTCTATTAGACTATAAAGGCCGAATTATATATTCGAATTATAAGTATCAAAGTATTGAGTTTTCTGATATAAACACCATTAAACACAATATCGAAAACAATTTAGAAAGTGTTATTCATCAAAGCATTATACTAAAAAAAGAGAAACAAAAGGTAATAAGTTCCATATATCCTATAAAAATATTCGGAATAAAATATGGAGTATTGTTTTCGGAAAAAAAATCGGCACTATACGATGTAGTTTATAAAAAAATAGGATTAATAAGTTTTTTCACCATTTTCTTCTTTTTGATGATAATTTTTATTTTCCAGATACTGATAAATACTCTCAAAAAAAACGAAGCAGCTTTAATACAGAGAAATAAAGAACTAGAAAAAATAACATTCAGTATATCGCATCACCTGCAAGAACCACTCAGAAAAATTGCAATATTCTCCGATATTTTACAAAAAAAATCGAAAAGCGAAACCGAAGGTAATAATGAGGCTTTCGTAAAGATACCCCAATTGGTTGATTATATGCGAACTTTGCTAAATGCAATGTTAAAATATACGGAAGTTGTCAGGAAAAAGAATATTGATAAACAAAAGGTTGATTTAAACGAAATAATTTCCGAAATAAAGGAAAAATATAAAAGCAACGAAAATATTGAATTTAAAATCAACTCGTTAATAAATATTGAAGGCGAAAAACAATTAATTAAACAACTTCTTGAAAATATTATTGATAATAGCGTTAAATTTGCGAAAGAAAATTCGAAATGTAAAATCGAAATATTAAGTAAAAAAGAGGGCAAAACAATCCAATTGATTATTAAAGACAATGGAACAGGTTTTGAAAAAAAATACGAAACACTTGTATTAGAACCATTTGAGAAAACAGGAAACAAAAATACAACTGGAACGGGTTTAGGGCTTACAATAGCCCAAAAAATAGCTGAATTGCATAAAGGTAATATTAAAATAGAAAGTGAAGTTGATAAAGGAACAAAGGTAATAGTTGAATTTTATAAATAAAATTTATAAAAAAATGAGTACTGAATCGAAACCGATAATTATATTGATGGCAGAAGACGATCCCGATGATCGTTATCTTACTAGTGAGGCATTAGTTGAAAGCAGGATAGCAAACGAATTATATTTTGTTGAAGACGGAGTAGAACTTCTCGATTACCTTTACCGTCGCGGTAAATATTCTGACCCGAAAGATTCGCCAAGACCGGGTATTATATTGCTCGATTTGAATATGCCTCGAAAAGATGGCAGAGAAGCACTTAAAGAAATTAAATCAGACCCCTTTCTTAAACATATTCCGGTTATTATTCTTACTACATCTCAGGCCGAAGAAGATATATTGAAAACTTATGATTTAGGTGCAAACTCTTTTATAACAAAACCTGTAACCTTTGACGGTCTTGTTAAAATTATTAAAGTTATTGAAAATTATTGGTTCGAAATCGTAAGATTGCCAATACAAAAAAATAAGGACTAATAAACTGAAAATATTATGGAAAACGTTAAGAATTTGATAAAGATTCTTTTGATAGAAGATGATGACGACGACTATTTACTAACCAAAGAAATATGCAGCGAGATTAAAACTGCTAAATTTCAACTGGAATGGGCAAAAACTTTTGATCAAGCAATAGAAAGAATTGAAAAAGAATCTTTTGATATCTTTTTGGTTGATTTTTATTTGGGAAACAAAAATGCTTTTGATTTTATAAAACATGTCAAAAATAAGGGTATTGATATTCCGACAATACTGCTTACAGGTATCGATAATTTTGAAACCGACAATAAAGCTCTTGAATGCGGAGCTTCAGATTATCTTATTAAAGGGAAAATCGACCCAACATTGTTGAGCCGTTCAATAAGATATTCATTAGAACGAAAAAAAATTGAGCTTTCATTAAAAGAACGCGAAGAAAGGTTTAGAAATTTATTTGAAGGAGCACCTGATGCCATTATACTCACAGATGTCAACACAGGTCTTATATTGGATGCAAATCCCGCTGCATCGAAGCTGCTCAATATCCCTTACGAAAAATTAGTAGGAACACACCAATCAAAATTACATTCGCCCGAAAACTATAAATTCGGAGGTTTAACATTCAACGAATTTATTACAAATCTCAAAAGCCTTAAAACTCCTCAGAAAATCGAAATATATTTTCTTGATGCCAATGGAGTTAATATTCCTGTAGAAATGACATCGAGCCTTATCAAAATTGACGGGAAAGTTGTTGTTCAGGGAATTATCAGAGATGTTACCGAAAGAAAAAAATTTGAACAGGAATTAATAAAAGCTAAAGAAATGGCCGAATCGGCCACAAAATCAAAAAGCCGTTTCCTTGCAAATATGAGTCATGAGATTAGAACACCTATGAACGGTATTATCGGTATGGCCAATATTCTTAAAACAACTCAATTGACCGATGAACAAAAAGAACACCTCAATATCATTTCAATATCAGCAAATAATCTACTAACTATTATTAATGATATTCTCGATTTATCGAAAATTGAATCCGACCAGATAACTCTCGAAAAAATTGATTTTAATCTTAAAGATAATGTTGACGATATCATCAAGATACTATCAATCAAAACTAACGAAAAAGGTATTTATCTTAATGTACATTTTGCCGAAGATATACCTGATACAGTGAAAGGTGATCCTATAAGATTGAATCAAATATTATTAAACCTTGCAAACAATGCTGTTAAATTTACCGAAAAAGGAGGTGTTGATATTTACGTTTCGCTAATTGAAGATAAAGGGAAAAATATAGTTTTGAAATTCGAAGTTATCGACTCGGGAATAGGAATTTCAAAAGAGGGAATAAAAAAATTGTTTAAAGAATTTTCGCAGGTTTATTCATATACTACCCGAAAACACGGAGGAACAGGTTTAGGATTAGCAATTTCAAAAAAACTAACCGAACTTATGAATGGGGAAATTGGCGTAGAAAGCGAATTAGGCAAAGGCTCAACATTCTGGTTTACGGTTGAATTAGGAAAAGGCAGAACGAGCGAAATAATTAACAATCAGATAGATGAAACTCAATTTGAAACTTCACAATTACCTCTTAGAATACTATTGGCAGAAGATAATCTTATAAATCAAAAAGTTGCCAAAATGACTTTGGAAAAAATGGGACATTCTGTTGATGTTGCCGAAAATGGCGAAATTGCAGTTGAAAAGTTTCTCGCAAATGAGTACGATGTAATATTAATGGATGTTCAAATGCCCGTTATGAACGGTATTGACGCAACAAGGCAAATCAGAAAAATTGAAGAAGCTATAAACAAACGAAAACCTATTGTTATAATTGCGATGACCGCTAATGTTATGAAACAAGACAGAGAAGAATATCTTTCTTCGGGAATGAATGATTATATATCAAAACCATTTAAAATTTCAGAAATAAACAAAGTATTAAATAAAGTAAATAATAATTAATTGAACATTATATGACAGACAATATTATTAAACCCGATTACATTTTTGAAACCAGTTGGGAGGTTTGTAATAAAGTTGGGGGAATTTATACAGTATTATCTACAAAAGCTTTAAGTGTAGTTAATGAACTTAAAGATAATTATTTTCTGATAGGACCTGACGTTTGGAAAGAAAACGAAACAATTCCCGAATTTATTGAAGACAAATATCTTTACAAATCGTGGCGCGAAGAAGCAATAGCAAACGGACTAAGATTCAGAATCGGAAGGTGGAATATTGCAGGTAATCCCATTGCAATTTTAGTCGACTTTACACAATATTTTGCCGAAAAAGACAAGATTTTCTCAGAATTTTGGGAATATTATAAACTCGATTCATTGTCAGGCCAGTGGGATTATATCGAACCGGCTTTGTTTGGCTATGCTTCGGCAAAAATTATTGAAAGTTTCTATGAATATAATTTAACTTCTTTTGACAGGCTTATAGCTCATTTCCACGAATGGATGACCGGAACCGGAATATTGTATTTGAAAAAGTTTGTTCCGCAAGCGGCAACTGTATTTACAACCCATGCTACAGTGCTGGGAAGATGTATTGCTGGGAATAATCTACCTTTATACAGCAACCTTAATTCCTACAATCCCGATATCATATCGAAAGATTTCGGAGTGATTTCTAAATTCTCACTCGAAAAACTTTCAGCAATAGAATCGGATGGATTTACTACGGTTAGTGAAATAACAAACAAAGAATGCAAGCACTTTTTTAACAAAGAAGTTGATTTTATAACTCCAAATGGTTTTGAGGATTCATTCGTTCCTCAAAAAAATGACTTCAGCAGAAAAAGAAAAGAAGCAAGAGAAAAGATATTTAATGTTTTCAGCGCTTTGCTAAATCAACAACTTGATAAAGACAGCATGCTGATCATAAATTCGGGCAGATACGAATTTAAAAATAAAGGTATCGACCTATTTATCGATGCCATGGGGAAATTAAACAAAAACCCCGAACTAGATAAAAACATAATTGCTGTAGTTGCTGTTCCTGCACATCAAATGGGTATTAACAACGAATTAATCGACAGAATAAATAATCCTGATTTTTCTTCACCTCTGACACATCAGCATTTGACCCATCGTCTTTATGATACCGAAAAAGACCCTGTAATAAGATATATCTACAAAAATGAACTTTTTAACAGACCCGAAGACAAAGTAAAAATTTTCTTTGTACCTGCTTACCTCAATGGTGATGACGGAATTTTTAATATTGGCTACTATGATTTTCTTATTGGATTCGATGCTTCAATATTCCCTTCATATTACGAACCTTGGGGTTACACGCCTTTAGAAAGTCTGGCCTTTCACATTCCTACAATTACTACTACTTTGGCAGGTTTCGGATTATGGATAAACAATAATGAAAATCTTGAAAACAATTGCACAAAAGTAATTGAAAGAACCGATGATAACGACGATTTTGTAGTAAATAGTATTGCCGAAACTATTTTAAATTGCAGTAAAAAAAGTGCAGAAGAAATAGAAGAAATAAGAGAAAAATCTTATAATCTTTCAAGAAGTGCATTGTGGAAAAACCTTATTCAATATTATTTTAAAGCATACTCAAACGCAATTTCAAAAGTTAGTTCCCGCTCCGATTTGTTTATGGGAAAACAACTTAAAGAAATAACACAAACTGTCAAGAAAATAAAAGAATCGAAACCCGAATGGAAGAAAATACTTATTAAACCAACTATTCCAAAAAAACTCGAAGGAATTCAGAGATTGGCTAAAAATCTATGGTGGACGTGGAATTACGAAGCTTCGGAGCTTTTCGAAATGATAGATAAACTTCTTTGGGTAAAATTAAAATATAATCCTATTGCTTTGATTGAATCGCTTACACTGAGCGATTTGAAAAAACTTGAGAAAAACGAAAAATTCCTTCAAAAACTAAATAAAGTTTTATCCGATTTCGATGCTTATATGGCAAAAGTTTCGGAAAAATCGAAACAGCAAATTGCATACTTCAGTATGGAGTACGGATTGCACGACTCTCTGAAAATTTATTCGGGAGGATTGGGCATGTTGGCCGGCGATTACTTAAAAGTAGCAAGCGACTCAAATGCAAGTATTATCGGTATCGGACTTCTTTACCGCTATGGCTATTTTCAACAAAGTATTTCAATTTCTGGAGATCAAATTGCAAATTATACACCTCAAAAATTTACTCAATTACCTTTAATACCAGTAAGAGACGATAACGGAGAATGGGTAAAAATAAGCTTATCGCTGCCCGGAAGAAGATTGTACGCCAAAGTTTGGAGAGTTGACGTCGGCAGAGTGCCTCTTTACCTTTTAGACACTGACATAGAGGATAATTCAGAATTTGACAGAAGCGTTACCCATCGTTTATACGGAGGCGATTGGGAAAACCGCTTGAAACAAGAGCTGCTTCTTGGTATTGGCGGAATAAAAATGCTTAATAAGTTAGGCATAAAACCTGATATTTTCCATTGTAACGAAGGTCATGCTGCTTTTTCGACCATTGAACGCGTTTCTAATCTGATACAACATGATAAACTTTCGTTTGAAGAAGCGGTTGAAGTAGTTAGGGCATCAACTTTATTTACTACACATACACCTGTTCCCGCTGGTCACGATACTTTTAGTGAAGACCTAATGAGAATTTATTTGCCTCACTATGCCGAGCAGTTTAAGATTTCGTGGGATGATTTTATGAATCTTGGTCGTTTTACCGAGAATGACACCAACGAAAAGTTCTCGGTAAGTGTTCTTGCATTTAAACTGTCGCAGGAAGTTAATGGTGTGAGCAAAATACACGGCAGAGTGTCACGGGAAATGTTCCAAAAACTTTACCCCGGATATTTCGCCGAAGAACTTCATGTTGGATATGTTACAAACGGAGTACATCTGCAAACATGGGCTTCAAAATCGTGGCAACAACTCTACAAAAATGAGTTTGGAGAAGAATTCCTCGAAAATCAAACAAATCCCGATTACTGGAGCAAAATCCATCAAGTTCCCGATGAAACTATATGGCATCTGAGATTAAAACAGAAAAAACAGCTTATCGATTATTTAGAGTTTAGGCTTACCGAAGATTTAACAAGAAGAAACGAAAATCCGAAGTTGATTTTCAAGATACTCGATAATTTTAAAGAAGATGCATTAACTATAGGCTTTGCTCGCAGATTTGCCACATACAAAAGAGCACATTTGCTTTTCAGCAATATAGAAAGGCTTTCAAAACTTGTAAATAACGAAAAAATGCCCGTACAATTCGTATTTGCAGGCAAAGCACATCCAAATGATAAAGCAGGACAAGATTTCATAAAAATGATTTATGAAGTATCGAAAATGCCCGAGTTTGTCGGAAAGATTATTTTCCTCGAAAATTACGATATAGAACTAGCCAAATATCTGATAAGAGGAGTTGATGTATGGTTAAATACACCGACACGTCCTATGGAAGCATCGGGGACAAGCGGCGAAAAGGCTATTATGAACGGAGTTGTCAACTTCAGCGTACTCGACGGTTGGTGGGCAGAAGGCTACAAAGCTAATGCCGGTTGGGCTTTAAAAGAAGAAGCTACTTATGAAAATACCGACTTTCAGAATGCTCTCGATGCTGAAACTATTTACACAATTTTTGAAGAAGAAATAATTCCTACTTATTACAATCGTGATGCTTCAAATATTCCCACTAAATGGATTAGTTACGTAAAAAATACAATATCCGAAATAGCACCACATTTCACTATGAAACGTCAATTGGACGATTATTTCAGAAAGTTCTACAATAAACTGTTTGTAAGAAATACGCTATTATGCGACGACAACTTTGCACTTGCAAGAGAAATTGCCCATTGGAAGCGAAAGGTCATCAGAAGTTGGGATTCAATAGAAGTTCTGCAAATGTCTCTACCCGACTCTACTCAAAAACCTTTGGTTCTTGGCGAAAACTTTAAAGCCGAAATTATTATTCAACCCAATGAACTCTCGGGCGTTGACTTAGGTATTGAAGTGCTTTTCGGACAGAAAGTAAATGATGAAGTTAAAAAGCCGATATTTACTTATGAGATGAGTGCAGAAAAACTCGAAAACGGAACAATTAAATTCAAATGCGATATTCCTGCCAATACTGCCGGCGTTTACGATTATGCTTTCAGAATGTATCCTAAACATCGCCATTTACCGCACAGATTGGACTTCAACCTGCTTAAATGGCTTTAATTACATATAACTGATAATATCCTCAAAATGAAAAGAGCCATATTGCTGAATAATATGGCTCTTAAATTTTAATAGTAAAAAATTATTATCTCAATCTGATATTTTGTCCAAGATTCAAAATATCATTCTCTTTTATATTATTTAGTTTGCATAATTCTGCAACTCTTATTCCGTATTTTCTTGATATTTTCGATAAAGTATCACCCTTTTTAACCTTATGATACTTGGAATTATTTGTAACTTTTGTGTTCTTTTCAGTATTAGTTATTTTTGTATTTTCTACTGATTTTGTTTCAACTTCCTCAACCTTAAATGAAGAAGTATCGCTCTTGAAATCGGAGTAAGTAAATACATTTTTGTTTTCTTCTGAATTTAAATTCGATTTAAATTCATTTTCTGAATCGTCATTAATATAAACTTTAACTCTTTTACCTTTTTTATTCTTCTTGTAAATGAATTTTTTCGATTTTAAAAAAGTATTTTTATCAATTATTAATGTATCACTTTTTAGTTTAAAATTTTCAAAATCAAGAAGTTTTTCGGCATTAAACGGATTGCCCAAAAAACGCAACTCGAAGTGAAGATGGCAAGTTGTAGCTCTTCCGGTTCTTCCGCCTAACCCAACAACATCGCCGGCACTTACACGCTGATTTACGTTTACTTTAATTTTATTTAAATGACTATAAACAGATTCAAGCCCGTTGTAATGTCTTATAACTACAATATTACCGTAACCGCTGTAGCGTTTTGCCATTCTTACCACTCCGTCGAAAGCAGCGTAAACTTCATCATTAAGATTTAGTTTAATATCGGTACCTGTATGAACTCTTCCGCCTCTGTATCCAAATGGAGAAATTACCTTGCCTTGATATGGGAAAACAAAATTGTTTTCATTTTCATTCATCAAAGGCAAAACGTATGTTTCGTTTTTGTCGAACAATCTGTCGGAACTTATCTTTACATCGGTATTGTACCATTTGCCGCCGTATAAGCTATAAGCAGGAATTGCATTGGAGTTTGTTATTTTAATGTTTTCGCTGATAGCTTTTCCGGTTTTTTCTATTCTCATAGCAAGCAACATACTATCATTTGAAATATATTGATTTTCAAACGAAATATCATTCGTTTGAGCTGACAAAGCTGTTGTAGCTGTGATAAAAATTAAAAAACCGAGTAAAAATCTATATACTAACTTCATTAAATATTGTTCCTTTCCGATTACGATATGCAAATTAATATATAAAAAAATAATAAAAAAAACAAAATATCCTAAAAAACCTTAAATTAAGTTTTTTTAACAAACTCACTTATTAAGTGTTATGTATAAAAGAGTAATAAAATTATAAGGATATGGAAAGAGAAATATTAAGCACGACTCGCAAAGCATTATTAATAAATTTGGATAAAAGGTTTTATGGAACAATAGCAGAAATAGGCGGAGGACAGGAGGTTGCCGGTAATTTTTTCAAAGCCGGCGGAGCTTCGGGAACTATAGCTAAAACTATTTCGGCTTATGATATGGCTTATAGCGATTATTTATATTGTAAAGGCAAAAAAGAGCGGTATGTTTCGCAGGACAGACTTAGAAAAATGCTTGATATTGAATACGATGAGCTTATAAATGTTTTAAAAGGCAAACGAGATGAATCTACTTGTTTCTTTGTGTTTGCCAATACCGTTGTTGCACTGAACTACCAGAAAAACAATGATGCAAGAGGTTGGCTTGGAGTAAAATTTCAATTAATACCCAACAGCCCCCCAAATGAAGTTATCATACATGTTTCATTGCTCGAAAATGATAATCTGCTTCAACAAAACACTCTCGGCATTCTCGGAGTTAACCTGATTCATGCTTGTTTTTATCATTACGATAATCCTAATAATTTTCTAAACTCACTTATGGATAACTTATCAAGAGACCGTATAGAAATTACCATGATTAAAATGAACGGACCTCAATTAAATTATATCGACAATCGCCTGTTAAGCGTTCAACTTGTAAAAAACGGAATGGCTCAGGCTACAATGTTCGACAGATACGGCAATGTTTTCGAGCCATCGGATATGGTTTATAAGAAAAATGTTTTAGCTTTCAGAGGAAGCTTCAGACCTATCACCTATCTCGGTTTCGATATGCTTAAAAGCAGTTATGCTATGTTTAAAAAGGAAAGTTATTACGACAAAAACAATACAATTGCATTATGTGAAATTACACTTAATAATCTCCTGGAAGACGGCAATTTTCATGAAAGAGATTTTTTAGACAGAGTGGATATTCTTAATGGTATGGGGCAAAATGTTATGATTTCAAATTTCAAAGAGTATTATAAATTAGTTTCATATCTGTCGAATTTCAAAATTCTGAATCTTAGAATTATTATAGGAATGCACACATTTTTAAATGTTATTGACGAAAAATATTACGAAAATCTTAAAGGTGGCATTATTGAAGCTTTTGGAAGACTATTCGTAAAAAATATGAAAATGTACGTTTATCCTTCTGTTGACGAAAAATCAAATGAAATTCTAACTCTGAAAAATATTAGTATTCCGGAACAAATAAAGTATTTATTTTTGCACTTAACAAAAAACGATATTATAATCGATATAAAAAATGTAAAAAAGGAATTTATACGTACCTATCCTCACTTGGTTCTAAATATGATTAGAAACAAACAGAAAGGATGGGAAAGTATGGTTCCTAAATATATTGAAGATCAAATTAAAAATAAAAATCTATTTGGATATCATGAATAACAACGAACCTGCTGTCTCAAAAAACGTAATCGAATTGCTAACGGTTGCAAATGAATACTGCCTCTTTATGGAAAAAATTGAAACCTACACCAAAGAAGACGTTATTTCATATCTTCAAAAATTGTTGCCGTTACTGTATATAAAAGGTTGCACTCTTCCACATGTTGATGTTGAATATCCTGAGGCAAACGAAAGATTTGTTACTGAAGAAAACTGGCAAACAATATTTAATGATACCCGCAACAAACTCGGGAAAGACGACGAAAAATGGATTGTAAATTACTACGAACAAGATGAAGACAGCAGAATTAAAATATCATTATCCGAATTTCTTGCCGATGTGTATCAAGACATGAAAGATTTTATTTTGCTTTATCAAAAAAACACAAAAGCTGCCCGCGAAAATGCCGTTTTTGAAATCAAAGAGCTGTTTGCGTCTCACTGGGGTTTCAGAATTATAGAAGTACACAAGTTTATGCACTTGTGGATTTATAAAAATAATATCGATTTTTAAGCTTTCAGTTTAAGTATTAATGCTAATTTTGCAGCAAGGAAATGCAAACTCATCAATATAATGATTATATCTGAAAATCAATCTTTGCTGGAATACAACACCTTTAAAATTGATGTAAAAAGTAAATTTTTCACTATAATTAACACTGTCGAAGAACTTAAAATTCTTCTAAAAGAACCGGTTTTTAAAGAAAACCGGTTTTTGATTCTTGGAGAAGGCAGTAATATTCTTTTTACGGAAAACTTCGACGGATTAATAATTCTCAATAAAATAAAAGGATATAGCTCACCTGTTATAAATGGCAATGAAGTTATAATAAAAATTAATTCGGGTGAAAACTGGGACAATTTTGTAAACTATTGCGTTGAAAATAACTGGAGTGGAGTTGAAAATCTTGTATCAATTCCCGGAACAGTTGGTGCAAGCCCTGTCCAAAACATTGGAGCTTACGGCTGTGAAGTAAAAGACGTATTATTAAATGTCGGAGCAATTAATATTGATACAGGGGAATTCAAAACATTTAACAATAATGAATGCGAATTTGGCTACCGTAACAGTATTTTCAAAAACAAACTTAAAAATAAATATTATATAACCGATGTATCTTATAAATTAAACATAAATCATAATTTCTCAATAGATTATGGGGATGTAAAAAATGAGTTAAACAAAAGAAATTTAGATATCAACCTTATAAATATCAAAACCGTTATTGCCGACATTCGTGCCGCAAAACTACCCGATCCGAAAGTTATTGGCAATGCGGGCAGTTTCTTTAAAAATCCTTTTGTAAGCATTGAAGAATACGAAAAAATTAAACAAAAACATCCTGATATTAAGGCTTTTAAAAATAATGGCGGTTACAAATTAGCTGCAGGATGGCTTATAGAACAATGCGGTTGGAAAGGGAAAAATATAGGCAATGCCGCTGTTCACGAAAAGCAAGCTCTTGTTATTATCAACAAAGGAAATGCAAGCGGAAGTGAAATATTGAAACTATCAAAAGCCATACAAGAATCAGTATATGAAAAATTTAATGTTCTTATTGAACCTGAAGTAAATATCTACTGAGAACACTTTAAAATCAAAAAAAAAAATGCAACTAAAATACTATTTAAGAGAAGTTTTAAATTTTCTGCATCTTGATCTCACAAAAAACCTTTTATACGACAGGTTAACAAAGAAAATAATCAAAAAAACAATCAAAAGCAACTCAATTTGCATTGATATAGGGTGCCATAAAGGAGAAATTTTTTCTTTATTCCTTAAACAGGCTCCAAATGGCGGGCATTATGCATTTGAACCAATACCTTTTTACTATAAGTTACTTAAACAAAAATATGGAGATAAAAATCATATTTTTTCATTTGCTCTTTCAGACGAAATTGGCGAAACAAAATTCAATTACGTAAAAAATGCACCTGCATACAGCGGTTTTCTAAAAAGAAAATATTTAATATCGAACCCTGATATTGAAGAAATTACAGTTAAAACAATTACTCTCGACGAGATTATCGGCACAAATCAAAAAATTGATTTTATAAAAATAGACGTTGAGGGTGCTGAAATGAAAGTTCTTAAAGGAGCCGAAAAAGTAATCGAAAGTTTCAAACCCGTTGTTATATTTGAGTTTGGTAAAGGTGCCAGCGATTTTTATAACACAACGCCAAAAGACATTTATAATTTCTTTGAAGATAAAAATATGAAAATAAACACGCTGAAAGGCTGGTTAAATAAGAAAAATCCTTTAACTCTCGATAGTTTTGAAGAAATTTATAACTGCAATAAAGAATATTATTTTATTGCGTCAAAAATTTCAAAATAATTTTTCAATTGACTTCCATAAACTTGAAGCTGTTTTATCCCAACTGAAAAGCTGTCTTTGTGTTCTTCCCTTTTCTATCAATCTTTCTCTTAAAGCAGTATTTTCGGCAATTTCTTTCATTGCATCAGCAATTTCGTCAGGATTATCGGGTGATGCATAATAAGCCGCATCTCCAGCAATTTCCGGCATTGAACTAACATTAGCAGTTATTACGGCAGTTTCGGCATGAAAAGCCTCAATTATTGGTATTCCGAACCCTTCGAATAAAGAAACATAACACAAAGCCAATGAAGAAGATAGTAGAGAATTTAGCTTTTCGGGAGCTAAACGACCAGTAAAAATTACATCGTCTTTATGTTTCATCCCATTATAAACTTCTACATTTTCACCACTCCAATACTTTTTATCTCCAACTAAAACAAGTTTTGTCCCTTTGTTTGTTTTTTCTTTATACTTATCAAAAGCTCGGAACAAATTGGGAAGATTTTTTCGCGGATTAAAAGCTCCGATAAAAATAAAAAAATCTTCACCATTTGTATATTTTCTCCTTACTTCTTGTTTTTCAATATCATTAAGAGCTTTGTAAGAGGAATTTGCCCCGTTATATACTACATCTATTTTTTCGGAATTTATACCATAAACATTCATAATATCTATTTTGGTATATTCCGATACAGTTGCTATCCTGTCGGCCTTAGCAGCAAAGCGATGGAAGTAATATAAAAGATATTTTCTTACTAACGGACTGAAAAAGTGAGGAAAATGTTCAAAATTTATGTCGTGAATAACTGTAAGGGTTTTAACATTTGTATTTAATGATATCCACCCGTCAGGCGAAAGAAATATATCGGCTTTGTACTTTTTTAAAATATAAGGGATGCTATATTCGAAATAAATGTACCAAAGCAAAGGATGCCTCGATTGAGGCATAATAACTACAGGAGTTATATTCGATGAAAAAATAAAATCACTGTCATATTTCCTGTCGAAAATGAAAATAAACTCATGTTCAGGATGTTGTTGAGTTATTCTTTTTAATGTTTCGTAGGTAAACCAACCAATTCCCTCCAATTTGTTTTTTAGTAATAATCGGGTATTTACGGCAATTCTCATTTTAGATTAGTTAAATTAAGGCAAAAATAGAAAAGATATAAACACAAAGCTTAATAATTTAGTTCAGTTTTCTTAATTTTGCATTCAATAATTATTCTATGCAAAGAAAATTTCTAACAAACTTAATTTTACTTCTTACACTAAATCTTTTAATAAAACCTTTCTGGATACTTGGTATCGACAGAAGTGTTCAAAACATAGTAGGTGCTGCCGATTACGGATTTTATTTTGCAATCTTCAATTTTTCTTTCCTTTTTAATATTCTGTTAGATTTTGGAATTACAAACTTCAACAATAAAAATATAGCCCAAAACAATCATCTTTTAAACAAACACTTCTCGAGTATTGTAATTCTTAAACTGCTTTTGGCTGTAATATACACTGTTGTAACGTTTACTTTCGGTATAATAATTGGATATAATAGTCACCAACTCAGCATGTTGGGATGGATGGCTTTTAATCAGTTTTTAATATCATTTGTCCTTTATCTCAGAAGTAATATTTCGGGATTGCTTCTATTTAAAACCGACAGTATTGTATCGGTTCTCGATCGTACACTAATGATAATTTTTTGCAGCATACTGATATGGGGCAATGTAACTTCCGAAAAATTTAAAATCGAATGGTTTATTTACGCCCAAACTTTGGCTTACTTCCTCACAGCTCTTATTGCGTTTATAATTGTAATGAAAAAATCTGCTTTTACCAGATTAAACTGGAACAAGCCTTTTTTCTATATGATTATAAAACAAAGCTTTCCGTTTGCAATACTTGCCTTGTTGATGACATTTTACAACAGAATTGATTCGGTAATGCTCGAAAGATTGCTTCCCGATAAAATTGGAGACGAACAGGCAGGGATTTATGCCTCTTCTTACCGTTTGCTAGATGCTACGAATATGATTGCTTACCTCTTTGCTGTGCTTTTACTACCGTTGTTTTCAAAAATGTTGAAAAACCAAGAGGATATTAATCAGATTGTAAAACTTTCATATAAACTTTTAATGACCTTAGCTGTAATTGTTGGAGTCGGTTCATTTTTCTACAGCCACGAATTAATGGAATTACTGTACAAAAACCATGTAAACGAATCAGCTGCAGTATTTAAATGGCTTATGCTTGGTTTTATTGCAGTTTCTACAACTTACGTTTTCGGAACACTATTAACCGCAAACGGAAACCTGAAACAATTAAACATTATTGCGGCCTCAGGTATGATACTGAATATATTCCTGAATTTTATTTTCATCCCTTATTGGATGGCCGAAGGCTCTGCCTTTGCAAGCATTATTACTCAATTTCTGAGTGCAGCTGTTCAAATGTGGTTCGCAAAAAAAATATTTAATTTTAAACCTGATTATAAACTAATTACGCTGTTAACAGTATATTTTTCAGGTGTTATTTTATTAAATGTTATAACCAAAAATTTATTCGAATTTCACTGGCTAAAAGGTTTTATAATAATGATTTCCGGATCGGTATTATTAGCTTTTATTCTGAAACTGTTAAATTTAAAATCACTTATAAAGCTAATTGCAAATAAGGAAAGCTAAGCATTTATTTATTAATTGTATAATAATCTTATCTTTTTGTAATTTAGCACTTTGTCATTTTATTGGTCAATTTTTCAGTAATCGCTCAATTTGTGATAGTTATGCTTAAAAAAACATTTTTTTTTCTTATAATTTCTTTGTTTTACTTTTCATTGTATTCTCAACAAAAATTTCAAAACTCTTCAAAAGGAGATAAAAATATTGCAAAACAATTATTTGATAATCAGAACTATAAAAGTGCTTTAGAAGAATATATATTATTGTTGAAAAATGATAACGATAATATACAATACCTTCATTCAGCAGCAATTTGCCTTTTAAATACATTTTCCGACAAAAAACAAGCTGTAGAATGGCTCGAAAACGTTACAAAAAATCCGAAATGCGACCCAAACGCTTGGTACGATTTGGGTAGAGCATACCAATATCAATATCGTTTCGATGATGCTATAAATTCGTTTCAAAAATTTTTAAGTATCTCGAAGAAAAAAGACAATAATTATATTCCTGCCACAAGACAGATTGAAATGTGCGAGAATGCAAAGAAACTGACTAAAAACCCTATTGATGTTACATTTGAGATACTTGGTAATGAAATAAATTCATCGGAGCCTGATTTTTTCCCATATATTTCAGAAGACGAAACTATGATTATTTTTACTTCAAAACGTTCGGGTAATACCGGTAATAATATCGATTTTGAAGGTTATAACACTTCTGATATTTTTTTATCGGAATATGATAACGGCTGGAAAAAAGCTAAACGTTTAATACCGCCGGTTAATACTTCTTTTTCCGATATCGTTACATATATGAGCAACGACAAGAAAAATATTATTATTCAAACCGATAGCGAAAAGAAAATGGGCGAATTGTTTTATTCCGAATTAAAAGGGAAGAATTTTTCACGTCCAACACCATTCTCCGATGAAATTAATTCAACATTTGATGAAACTTCGGCTTGTTTATCAAATGATAATCAGTTTTTATTTTTCGCATCCGACAGACAAGGCGGATATGGAGCAAAAGATATATATTATTGCCGAAAATTAGCATCAGGAGATTGGTCAACCCCAATAAATGTCGGGCAAAACATTAACACACAATACGATGAAAATTTCCCGTATCTAAGTCCCGACGGAGAAACATTGTATTTCTGTTCAGTAGGGCATAATTCTATTGGGGGTTATGATATTTTCAAATCAAAATGGGATAAAAACAATATGACTTTTTCTGAACCCGAAAATTTAGGTTACCCTATCAATACTCCTAACGATGAAAGAACAATATCTTTTACTAAATCAGGAAGATACGCCTATACTACATATTTTAACCCCCAAACAAAAGAAAGAGATATCTACAGAATAATTTTCAATAATGTAGAAAAACAATATGCTGTTTTAAAAGGCGAAATAATAAAAAACGACAGCTTAGAAAATACAGAAGAAAAACCCAAAAACAACTTTAATAATAATTATATTATTACCGTTTATGATTCGAAAAATAAGGTTTACGGGAAATACGTTCCCAACAAAAACACAATGAAATACCTGATTATACTTACACCTGATAATTATAATATTAAACTTACCGAAAACTCGAAAATCATATCTGAATTTAATATTCAAATAGCAGATAGAGAAAATAAAAATTGCCTTGAAATTGAAAAAAATTTTATAATTAACTAATAATAAACCAAATGGAATTAAAATTACATCGTCCACTTGCTTTTTTCGATCTCGAAACAACCGGTGTTAATGTCGGATACGACAGAATTGTTGAAATTTGTATTTTAAAAGTACATACCGATGGAAGGACAGAAGTAAGAAGCAACTTGGTAAATCCCACAATCCCAATACCACCCGAAGCAACAGCTATTCACAATATTACAGACGAAGATGTTAAAGATAAACCCACATTTTCAGAAATTGCCCATGAATTGAACCAATTTTTGGCAAATTGCGATTTAGCAGGTTATAATTCAAATAAATTTGATATTCCGCTACTTGTAGAAGAGTTTTTAAGAGCAGAAATCGATTTTGATATAAAAAATCGTCGATTTATTGATGTAATGAATATCTTCCACAAAATGGAACCACGTAATTTATCTGCCGCTTATCGCTTTTATTGCAATGCCGAACTTAAAAATGCGCATAGTGCCGAAGCAGATACATTGGCCACCTACGAAATCCTTAAAGCACAATTGGATAAATACGAAAATGTCAGTTACACCGACAAAGAAGGAAATATTTATAAACCTGTTATAAACGATGTTAAAGCTCTCCACGACTTTTCTTATCATAACAAAAACGCAGATTTGGTCGGACATATCATTTTTGATGAAAATAACAAGGAGATTTTCAATTTCGGCAAGTATAAAGGCAAATCAGTTGAAGAGATATTCATCAAAGAACCATCGTACTACGACTGGATGATGAAAAGTCAGTTTCCGTTAATGACAAAGAAAGTAATTACAGCTATAAAATTAAGAGGGTTTAATAAAAATTCGGTAAATATTCAAACAAAGTAGTTTTAATATGAAAATAATTTGTATCGGAAGAAATTATCGCGAACATATTCTCGAATTAAATAATCAAATTCCCGAATCACCAGTTTTTTTTATGAAACCCGATACATGCCTTTTGCAAAAAAATCATCCGTTCTACTATCCCGAATTTACTCAAAACCTCCAATATGAAACTGAAATAGTACTTAAAATTTGCAAAATAGGCAAGCATATCCAAAAAGAATTTGCTCATACGTATTTTAACGAAATATCTGTTGGAATTGATTTTACAGCCAGAGACCTTCAGGAGAATTGTAAGAAAAAAGGACTTCCTTGGGAAATATCCAAAGCATTCGACTTCTCTTCACCGGTTGGAAAATTCATTGATAAAAAATCGATTGATAACATAAATGAAATTGACTTTCATCTGGAAATTAACGGAAACACTGTTCAAAAAGGCAATAGCAAAGATATGATTTTCGATTTTGAAACTATAATATCATACGTCTCTCAATTCGTAACTTTAAAAATCGGAGATTTAATTTTTACGGGAACACCTTCCAATGTCGGAAAAGTGAATATTGGCGATAACTTAAAAGCATTTATAAATAATCAATGTTTATTGTCAATCAATATAAAGTGATAAATGAAATATTTTAATTTTCTCTTTTTAGTTTATTTTTTCGCCGGACTTTTACCGTTTAATACTCTGTTTTGCCAAACTGATACAATGAAGCTGTTAAATATTATTAACAGGACAGTTGATTTTAAAAACGCATTTATACAATATTCAACTGTTAAAACTAAAAATAATTCTGCTGCAAAAGAATATCATCAAGTTTGGATAACAAAAAACAATGAAAATATTGAAAAGATTAGAATTCAATCTAAAATAAATAATCAATCAATTACAATTATTGCAAACAATAAAGAAAAATTGTTTATAAACAACAGCACCAAAAGAGCCGATCTGACATTATTTAAACTTATGGAAGATAAGGCTTCAAATGAATATTATAATCAATTACTAAACAAACATTTACCATCGTTCATTAATTTTACAAAAAAAGATAATGAGTACTATAAACAAGCTGTGCAATACTACTCAAACCCCACAAATGCACTAATACAAACTATAAACGATACTGTTATAAACAATATTGATTGTTTTGCATACAAAATTACCGATTTTGACCCTAATAGCGGATATTTTCCTGATTATACAGGTGAAACAGAGGGATTAAATTCTGAATATTTTATTGATTATTATTACTTTAGCAAAACCGACTCTTTTCTTTTAGCCCAAAAAACAGAATATTATTATGAATCAACTGAATATAACCATACAATATTCGAAATAATTGAAAAAATAGATTTTGATAATAAGCAAAATGAAAATAACAGGATTTATGCCATAAATACCGATACTTTGCGTTCATATATTTCTACTGTTACAAAATTCGACGGCAAGTATTTTATAAGTGAATTTGCCCCATTTTCAGTAAAAAAAATACAAATTTCTAAATATATAAATGCTGATAATCAATCATCCGAAGATTTGAAATATGATAAATTTCTTTTAGTATTCATGGACAATTTTTGCGAGGAATGTTGGAAAAATTTAATTGCTCTTAAAAATCAAATAAATACAATCAGAAAAAATAATACCGATTTAATAGTAGTTTTTTATGACAATATTAATTTACTACATAAAGGATTTTTTATAGACAACAATATCAGAACTATTGTTTCCGAAGAGTTTTTTAATAATTTTGTTGCAGATACAATGCCATTATATACGATAATTGACAATACAGGAAAAATATTTGCTTTTTCAAACATAATGAATAAAGAAGTTTTAAAAAGGTTTTTAAATTATTAACTATAAAAATTTTCTCTTGAATTTTGAACTTTACATATCGAAAAAAATAAACAAAGGAAATAAGAAAAATTTTTCGCGACCTATTGTAAAAATTGCAATAATCGGGATTGCTCTAAGTGTAGCCGTTATGCTTTTATCTGTCAGCATAACGTTAGGGTTTAAAAAATCGATAACTGAAAAAGTAATCGGATTCGGAGGCCATATACAAATCGGGAATTACAACCTAAACAACTCATTTGAAAGCAAGCCTATAGAAAAAAACAAAGAATTAGAAAAATCAATATCCGAAATAACCGGAGTAAAACATATCCAAGTTTTTGCTTACAAGGCAGGAATGATAAAAACCGACAATCAGATTCAAGGTGTTGTTTTAAAAGGTGTTGACAGAGATTTCAACTGGGATTTTATAGAAAAAAATCTTGTAAATGGCAGAATAATTAATTTTAATGACAGCTCAAAATCAAATGAAGTTTTAGTTTCAAATTATTTAGCCGATAAACTGCAACTTGGGCTAAACCAAAAAATAAAAACATATTTTATCATAGACGAACAATTAAGAGGACGCACATTTAATATTGTAGGGGTTTATGAAACAGGCTTGGATGAATTTGACAAAAAATTTGTTTTTGCAGATATCGCTCATATTCAAAAACTTAATAATTGGGATAGCACTTTTGTTGATGGATACGAAGTATTGATAAACAATATTGAAGATATTGATAAAATTGGCAACATCATATACCAATCAATTGGTTATCAACTTAATTCCAAAACAATTAAAGAACTACATCCCGAAATTTTCGATTGGCTTTCGTTGACAGATATGAATGTTGTAGTAATTTTAGTAATTATTAGTTTAATATCTTCAATAACAATTATCTCAACACTTCTGATTACAATACTTGAAAGAATAAATACGATAGGAATTCTAAGAGCTTTAGGAACAAGCATCTCCGAAATAAGGAAAATTTTTATTTATAATGCGTTATTTATAGTAAGCAAAGGAATAATAGCAGGAAATTTAATTGCGATAATTATAAGTATAATTCAAATTAAAACAGGTATTTTAAAATTAGACCAAGCATCATATTATATTGACAGAGTGCCTATTAATATTAATATTTTTGATTATATTACTGTCAATATAGGAATAATAATTTTAAGTACTATGGTATTATTAATTCCATCTTATGTAGTTTCAAAAATTTCACCTGCAAAGGTTATAAGGTATGAATAAGAGAAAAATTTAGAAAAGATTTGAGTAAAATCGAAAGAAAAAAATTGAAAGGAAAATATTTAATTTTTATTCATCATATTCTGATATTTTCCGGCATTTGCAGGGTCAATTTCTATTAGCGAAGTTATAATCCGAGCTTTGTCCTGAGGAGCTGCTTTACTGAATATATTTACTATCTCATCTGATTTTGCTTCCATAAAAATTTGCAAACTATATAATCCGGGCTTTTCCCTATATGCCTTTTTCAGGAGATCAATAGCATCACTTATCGAAGTTCTTCCATTTTCAACATTATCATACATTACGTCTAATCCCAAGCGATGATATTTATAACTTGCCTGCCTAACGGAATTATAGGCATTATTCAATAAATTCTCGACTAACCAATATCTGTTTTTTTGGCTCTCAAATGACTTCCACCCTTTCTCAGGAGCATTTTGTGCCTGATTTACAATATTCTGAGCTTTTTCAAAATAAGGAGTACCTCCGTTCAACGAAAATGAATCGAAATCTAATCCAAGGAAAATATAACAATAATAAGCCAAAACAGCGGTAAGATTCGAAGTAAATACATTATCGGCATAATCAAGATTCTGAAATTCAATATACTTGAATTGAAAATCTTTATCAATATAATTAAAAAGAACCGAATTGTAAGAAGTGTTAAATATCGGTCGCCTTAATTGAAGATTAATGGTTCCTTTAAATTCGTCCTGTGAAATTCTTTCGTTTATGGTAATTAACATACTACATTCTATTCTTTCATCTATTTTATAAGAATAATTAGTCCATGTACGGTTATTAATAAATTCGTAAATCGAATTACGAAGGTTATCATATACACTACGGTCGGTACCTTGTATTTGAGGAGTCATTACCTGTACATTGCAATTAAACTCCTGACTGTTAGCGGTAATAGTTATAAATATTAAAAAGAATAAAGGGAATAAGAATCTCATTTGGCGTTATTTCACTAATAAACGTATTTAATTAACTAATTATTATCAACTAATGTCCAAATATAATCGACAATTCTTTCAGCAACTACTTTTTTATTTTCGGTTTCGTAGTTTATTTGGTTCCCATTTTTGTCGATTATTGTAATTTTATTTGTATCGCAGCCAAAACCTGCTCCATCATCATTCAAAGAGTTCAAAACTATTAAATCAAGATTTTTTTCTTTAAGTTTTTTCTTTGCATTATAATTTTCATTTTCGGTTTCTAATGCAAACCCTACAATTAATTGGTTTTCTTTTTTTAATTTACTTAAAGTTTTAAGTATATCGACAGTTGGAGTGAGTTCTAAAGTAATTAAATTATCGTTTTTTTTAATTTTTTGCGAGTAAGTATTCTTTAGCGTATAGTCGGCAACTGCAGCTGCCATTACAGTAATATCGGCATCATCGAAAAATTCGGAACATTTTTCCAACATATCATTAGCTGAAACAACATTTACCAATTTAATGTTATTGTGTTTTACAGATAAAGCAACAGGTCCTGAAATTAGAGTAACATCAGCTCCTCTATTTGCAAAACTTTCGGCAATGGCAAATCCCATTTTTCCTGATGAATGATTACCAATAAACCTTACGGGATCGATAGCTTCGTAAGTAGGGCCTGCTGTTACGAGTACTTTTTTCCCTTTGAAGGAGTTGTGAGTATTAAAAAATTTTTCTACGATTTTATAAATATTTGAAGGCTCCTCCATCCTGCCTTTAGCTTCGTAACCGCAAGCAAGAAAGCCCGTTTCGGGTTCAATGATTTCAATACCGTTGCTTTTTAAGTAATTTATATTTCTGACAAAGGCAAAATTTGAATACATTTTGTTATTCATGGCAGGAGCAATAAAAACCTGCTTATTGAAAGCCATAAAAGTTGTTGACAAAGCATCATCGGCTATACCATTAGCAAATTTTCCTATAATATTAGCAGTTGCCGGAGCAACTATCATAAAATCAGCCCAGTCGGTCAACGAAATATGTTCGGTCGAATAATCGTTAGTAGCCGAAAATACTGAACTATAAACTTTATTTTGTGAAATAGTTTCAAGCGTAAGTTCAGTTATAAATTGTAAAGCATTTTCGGTTGTAACTACCTTAACATTAGCACCTGCCTTTTTAAATAATCGAATTAATTCAACAGATTTATAAGCAGCTATACCGCCGCTTATACCTATTAATACATTTTTGTTTTCAAACATTAATTCAATAATTTAAAGCAAACAATAAAGAAAATTTAAACCTGTAAAAAGGCTAAATTAGAAATTGTTTTCCGATTTTTCTTTTGCCGGATTTCTGTAGTAAATTTTATCGTTCAAATACTCGTTTATTGCAATTAGAGTTGGTTTTGGCAATTGTTCGTAATGTTTTGCAACTTCTATCTGTTCTCTGTTTTCGAATACTTCTTCCAAAGTATCACCAGGAGTTGAAAATTCTTGAATTTTTTGATTTAGTTCTTCTTTTAACAGTGTTGAAATTTGGTTTGCCCTTTTTGACAATATTGCTATGGTTTCATAGATATTATTAGTGTGTTTAACAAAATCACTAATATCTCTTGTTACCGCAGTTGATTCAATCCTGTATTTTTTTTGTTCCATTTTACAAATATTTATTTAATTTGAACTAATTTCACTTAAAACATTTTTATACATACCTTGCAGTTCGTTTAGATATTTCGATTGAGGAAAAACATTTACAAAGTTGTTATAAGAAGTTACAACATTGTTTAATCGTTCATTTTTCTTTGACTCTACACTATTTTTTGCAAGATAATAATTTGATTTAACTATGTAATATAATATTTCTTCTTTAAATGAAGTTTCGGGAAAATCCTTGAGTACATTATTAAAAGCAATTTGAGCTGCGTTGTATGATTCAATTTTGTAATAAAGCTTAGCGGTTTCAAAAAATTTTTTTGCAAGTTTTGCTCTTAAATCGTCTATTAGTTTATTTGCTTCGGCAACCCTTTCGCTTTTGGGATAAAAATTTATAAAGGCTTGCAGTTCTTTAATTGCTTCATAAGTACTCGACTGGTCGAGCGAATAAACAGGCGAATCGAGATATTTACAGTAAGCGCTCATATATAAGCACTCTTCAGCATATTTGCTGTTTGGAAAAATTTTTGAAAAATTTTTAAAATGATAACTTGCTATCAAATAATCCTCCTGACCGTAGTAACAATAGGCATAATAATAATGAATTTTTTCTGCCTGTTCCTTACCTCTGTAAACTGCAATAACATCATCGAAAAGCTGCAAAGCACGATAGTAATCTGTTTTTTCGTAATAGTAAATAGCCATTTCGAGCTTTTTGGCATAATCGTCACTTTTAAGTAAACGATTATATTTGCTGCACGAAACTACCGTAAAACCTACAAAAGCTATAAGTATAACTAACGATTTTTTAATCATTTTGCAAAATTAAATATTTTTTCGAATACAGAAACGAATTATTACACAAAATATTACTTAATTAAGTTCAAGTAGCAATTGTTTGTTTTTAAAATAATATCGACTATAAAGAAAGAATTCCGACAGTGCTTATTTGTTTCTTTTCTGCATTGTAGTTCATTTTAAATTTGATATTATGTTGTTATTGTATTCTATTTCACCATTAACCAATAACCATTAACCATTAACCATCAATTACATACCATTGTTACTTTTCCGTTAAATATTTTTCTTTCTTTTGTTGCTTTTATGGTTGCTTCTATCCTGTATGTATAAACACCTAATTCCACCAGTTTGCCTTTGTATTTGCCATCCCAGCCTTTGTTGATATTGTGGCTCTCAAATATCTGTTGACCCCAGCGATTGTAAATTAGCATAGTATAGTTTTCCAATTCTGCTTCGGTTACCGGCAGAAAGATATCGTTTAAGCCATCGCCGTTGGGTGTAAAACTGTTGGGTATCCATATAGGTTTATTGCAATCCTCATAATTTACGTTTATTGTATCTGTTAATGTGATTTTGTAATCCTCTATATAAACACTTACCCAATAGGTGCCGGGCTGTGTTACCAGAAACACACTATCTTTACTTCCATCCTGCCATGTATATATTACACTATCGGCTTCTTTGGGTATATTTGCATTTAACAGCAGTTGCTGTCCTGTACATAAAGTGGTATCTTTGCCCAGTTTGGGTTTAAAATCGTCGCAGTCGCATACGGAAACGTCGTCAATAAAGTAATATGAAGTTGGATAAGGGGTACTTTGATAAAATGAAATAAAATTTACAGAATCACCATTAAAAAAATTTCCTATGGTTAAATACAATTCCTCATTATTAGAAACAAACGAACCGGAAACTTTTGTCCAAGAAATAGAATCTATTATTACATTTCCTATATTTGAAATTTGAGGATCTGCAATAATTCTTGGTAATGGTGGTATAATATTATCTTGATAAATATAAGTGTCACTAAAATAAAGCCCTATACCATCAACTCCACCCTGACTTAATTTATAGTTTAATATAACATACATAGAGCTACAATACCTTTTGGTCTTTATTAATTTGTTTTTTAATTTTACTTCAATATATTCATAGTAATAAGGAGAATTAAAACTAGGTTTACTATAAAAATATATACCAGAAAATCCTATGCCGGTTCTAGCATGTATGTGATTACAAATTGTCAGAAAAATTGAGTTAGAACATTTATTGTAATAATCTGATGTTTTAGATATATATTGATTTGGCTCAGTCCAAGGATATGCATATTCAATTTGACCAAAACCAGTAGGACATTGTGTGAATTCCTCAAAACTTGGGTTAGGCACAAGGTTATTAACTTGAGAAAAGCAATTAATAAAAACAAAAATGAAAGTTGAAATAAAAAATATCTTTCTCATATCGCTAATTTAAAACAAGAAGTTGAATACAATATGATTGCATTCAACTTCTTGTAAAGAATTATTTGTTTAAAATTACAAGTTTGTTGTTAGCTAATGTTTCATAAATTGTAAATATTTTATAGTAATAAATACCTGCTTTAACTTCATTTAGATTTATAGTACTAAAAGTTGTATTAGCTTTAATTGTAGTATTTAGTATTTGTTTACCACTGAAATCATAAAGCTCAAATATTGCATTTTTATCAATTAATGTTTCAAAGACAATATTTATTGAGTTAATTGCCGGATTTGGATAAACCCTAACTTTATTGGAATTGATAAAATTATCATTAGGTTTATCTGGTGCTTTTACATAATCAAGGTTTAAATTTGCTGGATCTAATCCTAATATTACCCTTGCAGAGTAAACAGCTTCGCCACCTAAAAACGGCAGTTGAGTAGCTATATTGTATAATGTAATGGAATCGGAAGTACTGATAGTCTGATTATTGATAATGTTATGCAAATAAATGTGATTAACTGTTTTTTTATTACTTTCTATACTATTTACAGGTATTATAGTATTATTCAACAATATAGCATCATTATATTGTTCATAGAAAATATACTTATCAATATCAGTAAATTTTCCTATGCCCTTTATCTTATTTTCATTATAAAACTGATGGTAAATACTATCATCAGAAACTCCCATAGTAAGTAAAGTAGGTGTTTCATCAAATGCTTTATAAGCAAATTCTTCAGCATAATATTTATTTTCATTTTGGTAAGCAGCATATATAATAGAATCCTTTACAATATCACCATAAATTTCTGCTCTTTTTATTCCTGTTGAGACAGGTGATATTTGAATAGAACAATCCGGGCTCCCTATGGTGTTTCCAATCGGGTAAATACGTAAATAAACAGATTGGGTTGGATAAACAATATATGGACTAAAAATATTGCTTATATCAATATTAGCAAACCTATGATACCAATATCTTGGTGTAACTGTGATGTCTCCTCCAATCCTTCTCAATTCTGGATTAGTAAAATTAATATTATCATCATACCAGTAATTATCGGATGCTTGTATTTTTCCACCTGCTGAACTTGATACCTGATTGCTAATATTTGCATATCCAGGTAAAAAGTAAAAACCATAATAGTTTTTATCCAGATCATTGCAAAAGAACTGGGTTTCTAATAAGTTATCAGCGCCCCAAATACCTGTACCCATACGTATAA
>CAZWKQ010000019.1:0-37527 GCA_964634005.1 uncultured Bacteroides sp. | reverse complement strand
ACGGTAAAACGTTTTATGAAAATGAAGAACTAATTGAACCATAGTGGAATTGAAATAGGGTGCAATAAGTATGAATACAATAATTTATTTTTCTACTGATACTTATATATTTGGGGCTATGTTTATATTAGTTTTGTTATTTTTAATCTTTATTATAGGTTCAAAAAACTATATGCCCAAAAAATACTCTAAAAGAGATGCAGAAGATTTATTTTATGAAGGCTCGAGGCATTTATTGAACGATGATCCTCATAACACTGAAGACTTAGATTAGATTTTTACTTGGAATTATTATTTTATCCTATTGTAATTTTATTAATAAACGAATAAGAAAATATTGTGTTTTAAGAAATTCCACATCTTAAGAATTTCTTAAAACCCATAATTTTCTAAATCGGGGTTGTCACAATTAATTTCATTAGTTCACTGCCTTCCTAATAAAAAATTTGCGATAATAAAATTAATCTCTTTTTAATATAATTTTGTAAATCATTTACATGATTTCACATTAAATCTAAGTTTTGTTTTAATAATATTCGCCTTTAATTATACTTATAAAGCCAAATTTTAGATCTCAGCTAATACATAAAAACTATACTTTTTCTAATGAATAATTTCGAATTAAGAATATTTTAAAATATGTGATTATAATTAATTTGTTTTAATTTCGAAATAAGTTGTAAATTTACAATATAAAATTCAGCATATATGAGTGGAAAAATTACAAAAATAGATGATATCCCCGAAATATTAATTGTTGACGATTTAAAAACAACCTTGGATTTTTTCAGATTAATCCTCGAGGAAACAGGTTATAAAGTTACAACTTTCGATAATGGAAAGGATGCATTAAACTATCTTAAAACCCACACCCCCGATATTATTTTGCTTGATGTTGTTCTCCCCGATATTGATGGATATAAAGTTTGCCGACTCATTAAAACTAACGAAAAATTGAAAGATATTCCGGTTATATTTATAAGTGCATTAAAAAAAGAAGAAGATAAAGTAAAAGGCTATGATGCCGGCGGTATTGATTTTATTTCAAAACCCTACTATAAGGGCGAAATCCTTGCAAAAATAAATAATATCCTAACACTAAAACGACTTCAATCTTCAATGGAAGATAGTAATAATCAATTGAAACTCGAGAATAAGAAAAATAAAGAAAATTTTGATATTATTGAGTTTAATGAAAAGAAATATCATGCTTTGTTTGAAAATGCAAACGAAGCTATATTCTTTATGGATGAAGAAGCTTTTATTGAATGTAATAACAGGACCTTAGATTTGTTTGGTTTCGATAGCAAGGAAGAAATAATAGGGCATTATCCGTGGGAATTAAGTCCAAAGTATCAGCCCGACGGCAAAGAATCGAAAGAAAAAGCCAAGGAAGTTATAGAAGCTGCTTTAAATGGGATTCCACAGCGTTTTTACTGGTTGCATACCAATAAAAAAGGGGAGCTTATCGACTGTGAGGTTTCTCTGAATAAGTTAGAGTTGAATAATAAAACTTATATTCAAGCTCTTGTTTATGATGTTACAAAACAAAAAACACTCGAAAAAGAAAGATTCAAACTTCTGGATGTTATCGAAAAGAGTGTAAATGAAATATATATATTCAATCCATCAACATTGAAATTTGAATACCTTAATAAAGTAGCCATAAATAACTTAGGATATTCGAAAGAAGAAATGTACGAAATGACTCCGCTAGATATTAAACCTGAGTTTAGCGAAGTGTCGTTTAAAAAAATGATAAAACCATTGCTAAACGGCGAAAAGGAAAATATTACATTTGAAACTGTACATAAGAGAAAGAATAAAACTACTTATCCGGTTGAGGTAAATCTGCAACTTTATAAGAATAAAGATACAACTCTTTTTATTGCGGTAATACTTGATATTACCGAGAGGAAAAAGAATATTGAAGCTTTGAAGTTAAGTGAGGAACTTTTCAGAACGACAATTTACAGTATAGGCGACGGAGTAATAACAACCGATACAGGTGGCAGAATTATGCAAATGAATACAATTGCCGAACAATTAACCGGATGGAAAGAAGCTGAAGCTCGGTGTATGGATGTTACGGAGGTTTTTAAGATTGTAAATGAAGATACTTTTATTACTGTTGAGAATCCAATAGAGAAAGTATTGAAGGAAGGGAAAATAGTAGGTCTTGCAAACCATACCTTGTTAATTGCCAAGGACGGTAAATTCAGACCAATAGCCGACAGCGGGGCGCCTATAAAAAATTCGAAAGGACAAATAACAGGTGTTGTTCTTGTATTTCGCGACCAAACAGTTGAGAGATTAAAACAAAAAACACTTGTAACAAGATTAAAGCTTTTTGAATATGCCAATAATCATAATCTTGATGAAGTTCTTACTAAAGCTATAGATGAAATAAGCGAAATCACGAACAGCAAAATAGGTTTCTTTCACTTTTTACTACCCGATCAAGAGACATTACATCTTCAAACTTGGTCAACTCAAAATGTTAAGGAATATTGTAAAGCTGAAGCAAAAGGGCTTCATTATAAAGTTAGCGAAGCAGGAGTGTGGGTTGATTGTATAAAAGAAAAAAGACCTATAGTTCATAACGATTATATCAGCTTGCCAAATAAGAAAGGATTACCTCAGGGTCATGCTCCTTTGATTAGAGAACTTGTTGTACCTGTATTTAGAAACAATAAGATAGTTGCTATACTTGGAGTAGGGAATAAACCTGAGTATTATACCAATATAGATGTAGAGACTGTGAGTTTACTTGCTGATGTTGCCTGGGAAATTGCCGAAACAAAAAGGAAAGAAAAGGAATTATTTGAAAGCGAGAATCGTTACCGAACTCTTTTCGAAACGGCAAAAGAAGGCATATTGGGTTTGGACGATAATTTAAATATAGTATATGCCAATAACAAAATTGCCCAAATGCTCGATTATACCGTTGATGAGCTGATTGGAATGAATTATGCCGATATTACTTTTCCGGAAGAAATGCCCGATATATTGAAAAAAGAGGAAGAAAGGAAAATAGGGGAGGTAGGAAGTTACGAACGTAAACTTCGCAAGAAAAACGGGGAAGAAATTGTTGCTTTAGCTTCTATTTCTACTGTAAGTGATGAAGAAGGCAAATATAAGGGTTCGGTTAAAATGTTTACAGATATTACCGAAAGAAAAAAAGCAGAACTGAAAATAAAGGAATTGTCGCGTCAGCAGGAAATAATGATAAGCAATCTTCCGGGTTTTGTTTACCGTTGTTATTACGATAAAGACTGGACCATGCAATATATCAGCAATGGTTGTTTCTCTATAACAGGCTACACTCCCGATGAGTTTATAAGAAAAACTCCCGCTTTCAATAATATCATTCATCCCGACTATCAGGATTATCTTTACGAAAAATGGCAAACAGTAATAGAAAATAAAGAAATGTTTTCGGAAGAATACCTCATTTATTCGAAAAGCGGAGATTTAAAATGGGTTTGGGAGCAAGGACAGGCGGTATTTGATGATAAGGGCAATTTTTCGCATTTAGAAGGGTTTATTACCGATATTACAGATAAAAAACTCAATGAGCAAAAACTTGTACAGGCTTCGGAAAACTGGAACAGGACATTCAGAGCTATGAAAGAGGGTGTTGCTTTGCTTGATAAAGACCAAAAAATACTCGAATGTAATGAAAGCTTTCTGAACTTTGTAGGTAAAAAGAAAGAGGAGGTTGTTGGTCAGAATTGTTACATTCACATTCACGGAGAAATTTGTCCTATAGAGGGATGTCCTTTTGTGAAAGCAAAAAGCAGCTTAAGGCGAGAAACTATGGAGATGGCTATAGATGGTCGTATATGTGAAATAATAGTTGACCCTATTATCGACGAAAATAACAATATAACCGGTGCCGTACATATTACATCCGATATAACCGAGCGAAGAAAAATGGAAAATGAGCTTATAAAAGCTAAAGAAAAAGCAGAAGAGTCGGACCGATTGAAGTCGGCATTTCTTGCCAATATGAGCCATGAGATTCGTACCCCTATGAACGGCATTCTTGGCTTTGCCGATTTATTGAAAGAACCCAACCTCGACGGTGAAAAACAGAAAATGTATATCGAAATTATCGAGAAAAGCGGCAATCGTATGCTTAATATTATAAACGATATTATAAGCATTTCGAAGATTGAAGCAGGAATAATGGATGTAATTATATCGGAAACCAATATAAACGAACAATTAGAGTTTATTTATACTTTCTTTAAACCCGAAGCCGATGCCAAAGGGATTGGTCTGAAGTTCGATTGTGAATTGCCATACGAAAATGCCGTTGTATCGAGCGACAGAGAAAAGATTTTTGCTGTTTTAACCAATCTTGTGAAAAACGCAATAAAATTTACATTTCAGGGCGAAATATCGTTTGGATATAAGCTTACAAACAACAATAAAGAGATTGAATTTTACGTGAAGGATACCGGTATCGGAATTCCTGAAGACCGATTAGATGCCGTCTTCGAGCGATTTGTTCAAGCCGATATCACCGACAAGGATGCTTATCAGGGTGCAGGACTCGGGCTTTCGATTTCAAAAGCTTATGTAGAAATGCTTGGAGGTAAAATATGGGCTGAATCTACATTAGGCAAGGGCAGCCAATTTTATTTTACTTTGCCTTATAAGAAATATAAATCGGAAATAGTTAATGATAAACCCGATGATAATGCCCTTACTGATGAGGCTACCAAAAAATTAAAAGTATTGATAGTTGAAGATGATGAGGCTTCGGAATTTCTGCTTATGAATACATTGAAAAATATTTCCGACAATATTTTGGTTGCAAAAACCGGGGTAGAAGCAGTGGAAATGTGTTATAATAATACAGATATTGATTTAATACTTATGGATTTGCAATTGCCTGGTATAAGCGGGTATGATGCCGTAAGGCAAATACGCGAATTTAATAACGTTGTAAAAATTATTGCTCAAACGGCTTTTGTTCTCGACGGCGACAGAGAGAAAGCCATGGAAGCCGGCTGCGACGATTACATTACCAAACCTATTAAATTAAGCGATTTGGTTCATAAGATAAATAATACCATATATGTATGAAAAACAATATAGTACAGCCGATTTTTTTGTCGGTTGTACTATATTGTTCAGGTTTATTTATTCATTTTATCAGAAACATAAATTAAGCCCTATATTCCAGTTTCTGCCAGCTTGGGGGAAGTATCCGTCGATATAGTTTTGTGTGTTGTTTTCGTAATATCGGTAAATCCAGGCATTTGTTTCGTATTTTATATCGAAAATATTGTTTATGCCGGCGATTAAGTTTATTTGTTTAAACCAACGGTTGTTTAAAGAGTAATTTAAGCGAATATTGTTTACAAAATAGGGTTTAAGGCTTCTGGTGCTGTTTGAAGTGTTGTCGATATATTGTTTCCCGACGTATTTGCTGATAAGGCTTATGTTTAAATCGGAATATAATTCGTAGCTTATCGTACTGTTGAAAATAATGTCGGGTGAGAAAGAGAGGTCGGTTTCGCCGAGATTTTCGGTACGTTGGATGCCTGTATCCCAATCATCGACGTAGGCCGTAAAGTTCTTTATTTTGTTTTTGCTAAATGAAATGTTTCCTTCCCAGCTTATTTTTCTGACGGGTTTTATGCCGAAAGTTATTTCCAGTCCAAGTCGGTAGCTTTCGGGGACGTTTGTCATTATTGCTTCGCCTACGTCGTTTATTTCGCCCGTTAAAACAAGTTGGTCTTTATAGTTCATAAAAAAGATATTGGGTTTTAATATGTAGTACTGATTTTTCAGTTCGTAGCCCAATTCAATATTTTGCAGTTTTTCGGCTACGGGGAATGGTTTAGATAGCGGAGCATCGACAAAATTGTCGCGGTTTGGCTCTCTGTGAGCTACTGCGTATGAGATATATGCGTTTGAATTGTCGTTGATAAAATAAATCAATCCGAATTTGGGGTTAAAAAAGTTGAAATCGTGTTGTTGATTTAATATTCTTAAATCTTTATGAATGCCGTCGATGGTATAGTTTATTGTCCTGTATTGTAAATCGATGTATGGAACTATATTTTCATTTAATTTATAGTTGATTTTTACAAAAGTATTAAAATCTGTTTTCAAACCTTTGTTTCGATACCATTCGTAGTTTATAGGGATGTTTCCGGCATATTGCATCCAGATAATATTTCCGAAATGTCGGCCTGTGTAGTTGTTGTATGCACCTCCAAATGTCAGATTTATTCTGTTTTTATCGTTGTAATTAAGCGAGTACGTTAAACCGTAGAAATCGTTATCTAAGTATTTTCTTCTTATTAGGTCGGTTTTTTTTATGGTATCGTTTGTAGTTGTAAAGTTTGGCAAACCGTATTTGCTGTATTTCTCTTTCACTTTGTATTCTTCGTAATAGCCGTATCCTTTGGTGTAGTGCAGGGCTATGTTTGCATTAAGGTTGTCGCTAAACTGGTGACTGAAATGCAGTTGATAATGGTCTTGCTGGTAATTGTCGGTTTGATTGTCGTAGTAATGTTTGTTTCCGTTGCTGTCGTAATATTCGCCAAGTTCGTTGTAGGTTCTGTTTGTGTCGATTATGTAGGAAGGAACACCGTTCCATGCCTGATATGTTTTTTCTTTGCCCGAGAAAGTTATAGCTTTTATTATATTTTTTTTGCCCAAATAAGTTCCGGCAAGGTAAAACGAACGAAGGTCGGTAGAAGCCCTGTCGATAAAACCGTCAGATGAAATTCGCGATAGTCTTCCGTCGAAGCTCCATACGTTGTTAATAAGCCCTGTTCCGAAATTAACCGTATTTTTCATCGAGTTGAACGAGCCGTAAGTATTGCTGACAGTAGAGTATGGTTTTTGGTTTATTGTATTTGTTTGGAAATTGATACTTGCCCCGAATGCGGCAGCACCATTAACCGAGGTTCCTACACCTCTCTGTATCTGAATATTGTCAACAGAGCTTGCGAAGTCGGGCATATTAACAAACCAAACGCCCTGCGATTCGGCATCGTTTAGCGGAATACCGTTTATCATTACGTTGGTTCTGGTAAGGTCGCTGCCTCTGATGCGTAAGTTAGTATAACCTATACTTGCTCCGGCATCGGAGGTAGATACTACCGACGGGGTTTGTTCTATAATGAACGGAATATCTGCTCCGGTATTTCTTTCCGATATTTTTTCTTTGCTTATATTTTCGTAAGTAGCCGGAGTTTTTTCGTTAGCCGATGTCGATTGTATTATTACTCCTTCTTCGAGGTATATTTTGCTTTCCAGTTTTATCTCAAGTGTAATATCCGACTCGAGTTTTACTTCCTTTTCGTAATTCTGGTAACCCATAAAACTTACCTTTAAGGTATAGTTTCCTTTTTTCAATCCTTTTATACTGAATTTTCCTTCAGTATCGCTTACGCTTGTTTTAAATGTTTGATTAATAAGGATATGCGCCCCCGAGAGCTTTTCTCCTGTTTTCGAATCGGTAACTCTTCCGTTTATGGAAAATTGACACCAAGCCCATAAAGGCATCGCAATGGCAACAGCCAGAGCTAATAATGTTTTTTTCATTAGTATTTAATTTTTTAAGTTAAACTTTTAAGTGGTAATAAGGGAAAACCACTTGTTAATTAAAGTTTACCCTAACTCCCTCCGCCGGCACTACCCGGTTCAGGTTCAATGGGTATGATCTCAGCCCGTAATATTCAGGCACCCCCTTATAGATTATTGCAAAAGTAATACTTTTTTTAATTGTGTGTATTAATTTTTGTTTTACTTTAAAATTTTTAATATTACATCATGCCGAATATCCTGAATAAATCGACATTCCTATTATAAACCGGTATTTTTATGGTTCGTTTTTACATACTTTATTAAAATTTCTTGAAAACGTTATGATACACTTTTGGGAAAAATAAACAAAAAAGGTTGCTTACTAAGCCCAACGCATGATAAAAATCATCCAATTTCTTAACGCAAATTTATATAAGGCGGATTTTAAGAACAATTACACTTAAGTTTGAATAAAGATTAATCGACATCAAATTATTTGAAATACAAAACCTGCTTTTTTAAAAAGGGGAGGTAAAAGCAAGCAATCCTTAGTTTCGGGCGAGTAATATCATTTGGAACAAAACTGTACAATCCCGAAACGGTTTGGATTGCGCAGGTTTTAAAAAAGCTTGGTTTTGTTTCAAAGAATTTGCAGTCTTGATTTTTTGGTTCTTTTGTATCAAGACAAAAGAACATTTAAAAGAAATAAATTGCTTTTATTCTTTCCTTTCTTTTGCTACCACCAAAAGAAAGTAACAAAGAAAAGTCACCGCTGCATATAAATTTGCTAAAATTGAATGCTTTTTATCTCACGCAACCCAAGCCGTTCGGAAACAAGCTAAAAGTTTTTCAATCTAATTTTATCCCTTCCTCACTTCTGGGTTGCTTACTAAGCCCAACGCATGATAAAAATCATCCAATTTCTTAACGCAAATTTATATAAGGCGGATTTTAAGAACAATTACACTTAAGTTTGAATAAAGATTAATCGACATCAAATTCTTTGAAATACAAAACCTGCTTTTTTAAAAAGGGGAGGTAAAAGCAAGCAATCCTTAGTTTCGGGCGAGTAATATCATTTGGAACAAAACTGTACAATCCCGAAACGGTTTGGATTGCGCAGGTTTTAAAAAAGCTTGGTTTTGTATTTCAAAGAATTTGATGTCTTGAACTTCCCCGCTAAAGCGGGATGAAACATTTGCTACTTTTTGTATCAAGACAAAAAGTAGAATAAGAATAAAATTAATTATAAATTTAATTTATTTCTTTTTTGATATATTTTTCTTAAAGAGTGAATTGTATTAAACTGCCGTTGCTTTGTTAAAAAAATTAATTCATCGCACTATCATACACAAGCAGCTATTTTGTTTTGTATTACATACTATATATCACACATTTTTATTACTTTTGCAGGTTCTTTTACGAAACAACGAAAATGTCGAATATGAAATATACCGAATACAAGCAACTTAATCTTACACAAAGAGGTAAAGATATACTGGCTTTTTGGGACGAAAACAATATATTTGAAAAAAGCCTTAAAATAAGGGAAAATGCTACACCTTTCGTATTTTACGAAGGTCCTCCCAGTGCTAACGGACAGCCCGGCATACACCATGTTATGGCGCGTGCTATTAAGGATATTTTTTGCCGATACAAAACGCTCAAAGGATATTACGTAAAACGTAAGGCAGGTTGGGATACTCATGGGTTGCCAATTGAGCTGGCTGTCGAAAAAACTTTGGGAATTACAAAAGAAGATATTGGCAAAACTATATCGGTGCAGGATTATAATATGCAATGTCGCAAAGAGGTTATGAAATATAAAGACCTCTGGGACGACCTTACCAAAAAGATAGGTTATTGGGTCGATTTAAACGACCCGTATATTACTTTCGACAATCGTTATATCGAAACTTGCTGGTATCTTTTAAAGAAACTCTACGAAAAGGGTTTGTTATACAAGGGTTATTCAATACAGCCTTATTCTCCGGCTGCAGGCACGGGATTAAGCACACACGAGTTGAATCAACCCGGATGTTATCGTAATGTAAAAGACAATACCGTTGTTGCTCAGTTTAAAGTAATAAGGAACGATAAATCGGATTTTCTTTTTAACGATTTTCACGGCGATGTTTACTTCCTCGCATGGACAACCACACCATGGACTTTGCCTTCAAATACTGCTTTAGCTGTCGGCAAAAATATCGATTATGTTTCTGTTAAAACATACAATACATACACAGGATTGCCAATAACGGTAGTTCTTGCCAAAGACCTTCTAAATAAATATTTCCCCGAAAAGAATGCTGAACTTCAACTGAACGATTATAAAGTCGGAGACAAAAATATACCTTTCAGTGTGGTAGGACATTACAAAGGAACAATGTTGGAAGGAATTCGTTACGAACAGTTGTTGCCTTACGCTCAGCCTACCGATGGTGATGCTTTCAGAGTTGTTATCGGCGACTTTGTTACTACCGAAGATGGAACTGGTATAGTACACATAGCTCCAAGTTTCGGTGCCGACGATTTCCGAGTAGGCAAACAAAACGGTATAGGCTCTTTAACTATGGTCGATAAGCAAGGTCGCTTTATTGATGCTATGGGAGAGTTTGCCGGAAAATATGTAAAATCGGAATATAAACCCGATTTCGACCCGAATAATGATGAAAGTGTTGACGTAGAAATTATAGTTAAATTAAAAAAAGAAAATAAAGCCTTCAAAACCGAAAAATACGAACACTCTTACCCGCATTGCTGGAGAACCGATAAACCTATATTGTATTATCCATTGGATTCGTGGTTTATAAGAACAACAGCAATAAAAGAGCGTATGATAGAGCTCAACAAAACTATAAACTGGAAACCCGAAGCCACCGGAACAGGACGTTTCGGCAACTGGCTCGAAAATCTTGTTGATTGGAATTTATCACGCTCAAGATACTGGGGAACTCCTTTGCCTATTTGGGCTACTGCCGACAGAAGCGAACTAAAATGTATAGGTTCGGTCGAAGAATTAAGAAAAGAAATTGATTTAGCCGTCGAAAAAGGTTATATGACATCCAATCCATACAAGTCGGAAGATTATAACAGTTTCGACCTGCATCGTCCTTTTGTTGACGAAATAGTTCTTGTTTCATCCAAAGGAGAAAAAATGTTCCGTGAACCCGATCTTATTGATGTTTGGTTCGATTCAGGAGCAATGCCTTATGCACAGTATCATTATCCTTTCGGGAAACCGCCCGTAAAATCAGATGATAAGGATAGCCAGTTGGGAGAGGGGTGGGGCAATGCCGTTTTCCCTGCCGACTTTATCGCCGAGGGTGTTGACCAAACTCGCGGATGGTTCTTTACACTTCATGCCATTGCTGTTATGCTTTTCGATTCGGTTGCTTTCCGCACTGTTGTTTCAAACGGTTTGGTTCTCGACAAAAATGGCAATAAAATGTCAAAACGTCTCGGAAATGCAATCGACCCTTTCGAAACTGTCGAAAAATACGGTCCCGACGCTACAAGATGGTATATGATTACTAATGCTCAACCTTGGGATAACCTAAAATTCGACCTCGAAGGCATAGCCGAAGTACAACGTAAATTCTTCGGAACTCTTTACAACACTTACGGTTTCTTTGCTCTTTATGCAAATATCGACGGATTTACATACAAAGAAGATGAAATTCCGTTTAATACCCGCCCCGAAATCGATCGCTGGATACTGTCGGAATTGCATACATTAATAAAAAACGTCGATGAATGTATGAACGACTATGAACCTACAAAAGCAGGCAGAATGATACAGGATTTCGTTGACGAATACCTTAGCAATTGGTTTGTACGTCTCAGCCGACGTCGCTTTTGGAAAGGCGAATATACTGCCGATAAAATATCAGCTTATCAAACTCTTTATCAGTGTTTGGTTACTGTAGCTCAACTTGCAGCTCCTATTGCTCCTTTCTTTATGGAAAGACTTTTTAAAGATCTTAATGATATTACCGGCAAAATAAATGCCGAGTCGGTTCATTTAACCGATTTCCCGAAATATAACGAAGCATATATCGATAAAGACCTTGAAGAAAGAATGCAAATGGCACAAAAAATTTCTTCTATGGTACTTTCGTTGAGAAAAAGAAATAATCTGAGAGTACGTCAACCATTGAACAAAATTATGATTCCGGTTAAAGATGATAGGGTAAAACAACAAATAATGGCTGTAGAGTCTCTTATATTATCGGAAGTCAATGTAAAACAAATCGATTATCTCGACGAATCGAACAATATGCTTGTAAAACGTATTAAACCTAACTTTAAAACTTTAGGCCCGCGTTATGGTAAGCTTATGAAGCAAATTTCACAAAAAATATCAGAGTTTACTCAGGATGATATAAACAAAATTGAAACCGAAGAAAGATATCTATTAACTATAGATAACGAGAATGTCGAAATCTTGATAAGCGATGTTGAGATAATTACCGAAGATATCCCGGGTTGGGTTGTTACCAATATGGGTAATATCACCGTTGCTCTCGATATAACTTTAACCGATAAACTCATAGAAGAAGGGCTGGCACGCGAATTGGTAAACAGAATTCAAAATATAAGGAAAGATTTCAATTTTGAAGTAACCGATAAAATTTCGGTTGAAATTGAAAAAAACAACCAAATAACTATGGCGATTAATAATAATTATTCGTATATTTGTTCGGAAACATTGGCCGAAAACTTTAGTGTAGTTGATAAGATTGATAATTCGGATAAGATAGAAGTAGAGCTTATTGACGAACTTAAAGTATTTATGAGAATAAGTAAATTTTTAAATTAAATTTTAGGAGGAGAAGTTATGGCAACTAAGGGAAAAGAACAACCACAGGAAAAAACAAGATACACTGATGAAGAATTGCAAGAATTCAAAGAAATCATATTAAAGAAACTTGAAAAAGCACGTCAGGATTTGGAAATTCTAACCGAAGCATTTACAAGCAGCGGCGAAAACGACATCAGTGATACTTCACCTACTTTCAAAGTATTGGAAGAGGGATATCAGGTCATGTCGAAAGAGGAAAATTCCAAACTTGCCGCTCGCCAAGATAAATTTATTAAATCGCTCGAAAACGCACTTATTCGTATCGAAAATAAAACCTATGGTATTTGTCGCGAAACCGGAAAACTTATTTCTAAAGAACGACTCAGAATTGTACCTCATGCAACTTTAAGCATCGATGCTAAACTGCAACAAAACAAAAAGAAATAATGTATTAAATCTAAAATAGATATTGCCGGTAAAAATTTATTTTTTACCATTAGTCTTTTATTGCTTAAAAATAACTTAAATGTTAAAAAAATCACTGCTGTTAATATTTCTGATATTACTTGCCGATCAGGTGCTTAAAATCTGGATAAAAACAAATATGTTTCTTGGCGAGGAAATACACGTTATAGGAAATTGGTTTATCATACATTTTACCGAAAACGAAGGAATGGCTTTCGGAATGAGATTCGGAGGCGATAACGGTAAACTATTGCTTAGCCTTTTCAGAATAATTGCAATTAGTGCGATAGGTTGGTATTTATTTCGGTTAATAAAAGAAAATGCCGATAAGTTGTATATTATATGTATGTCGCTGATTTTTGCCGGTGCATTGGGAAATATGATTGATAGTGCATTCTACGGACTTATTTTCAGCGACAGCCTGTTTGAGGTTGCAAAAATATTTCCTAAAGACGGCGGTTATGGCAGTTTTCTGCACGGTAAAGTTGTTGATATGTTCTATTTCCCTATAATACAAGGTACCTATCCCGACTGGTTCCCTTTTAAGGGCGGCGATACTTTTATCTTTTTCCGCCCTGTATTCAATATTGCCGATTCGTCAATTTCTGTCGGAGTTATTTTGCTTATTATTTTTCAAAAAAGGTTTTTTCATAAAAGTAAAAATACCGGCACAGAAAAAGAAACGACAGCATAAATTTCAATTACTATACCGGTATTTTATTTTTTAATAAGGTTTATATTTTCTTAAAATCGAACCTGAAGATAAATTCTTTGCCGCTTTTTATTATATGATCACACATCGGTAACTTTTTAAGCTGTTCACCGATATATTCTTTCAAATATTCGTCGCTCGAATTTATTTCAATTATTTCAATACCGCCTTTTTCTAAATATTTGAATTTTAATAATACAAAACCTTCTTTATTGCTAAATCTATCGGAATCAGGATATTTAACCAACGATTCAACTTCTTTTCTCATAAGGTTTCTGTAGTATTCTCTGTTGTTTTCATCTGTTTTGCCGGCGTTTTTAGCATTCAGATTAATTGCGAATACAACTATCAAAGTCGTGATAAATAGTTTTAATGATATCTTTTTCATGTTAAATTTTTTTATTAGTGTTATTTGTACTCGTTCTAAATAACAAATATTTTTCTAAATAGTTTTGAATTATCTTTGCAAAATCAAAGATTTAATGATATGATAATTTTCTCTACTGCTTATTTGCCGCCTGTTGAATACTTTGCAAGAGTTATAAATGAAAACAAAATATTTATCGAAGTTTTTGAAACTTATCCTAAACAAACTTATAGAAACAGATGTAAAATCCTTCAGGCAAACGGCTTATTGACGCTGAGTATTCCGGTTAATAAACCATTTGGGAATAAAACACAAACTAAAGATATTAAAATATCTTATGATGAAGAATGGCAAATAAAGCATTGGAGAGCAATAGAATCGGCTTATAACAAATCACCTTTCTTTTTATATTATAGGGATGAGTTTTATTTTTTTTATAAAACTAAAATCGAAAGTTTAACAGATTGGAATTATTCATTGTTCGAGTTTATTTTAAAAAAGATCGGGGTAAACGAATTAGAAATTATGTTTACTGATAGTTATTTTAGAAGCGATAATTATAAATATGATTATCGTGAATCTATTCATCCGAAAAAGCCTATTAATACGATTTTGTTTCCGCGATATTATCAGGTTTTCGAAGATAAATACGGATTTATGCCAAATTTGAGTATAATTGATTTGCTGTTTAATTTAGGGCCGCAATCTAAAGATTATTTGATTGGAGTAAAAAAAAACCTGCGAATATTGTAAAATATCCGCAGGAAAACCAAATTTAATTATGAAAAAAATTATTTATTCGAGAGGTATTCCGCTACACCTTCGTGAGAAGCTTTCATTGCTTTGTCGCCTTTATGCCAGTTTGCGGGGCAAACTTCGCCATATTCTTCAAAATACTGTAAAGCATCTACCATACGCAATGCTTCGTCAACGCTTCTTCCTAAGGGTAAGTCATTTACTAACTGATGTCTTACAATTCCTTCTTTATCTATCAAAAACAAACCGCGATATGCCACAGGTGCGCCGTTAAATACTGATTCGCCTTCTTCGTTGTAATCAAAATCGCCTGCCAAAACATCGAAGTTCTGCGAAATAGTTTTTGACAAATCGGAAACCAGCGGGAATTTAACTCCTTTAATTCCGCCGTTTTTTTGCTCGGTGTTGAGCCATGCCCAATGAGAAAATTTTGAATCTATTGAACATCCTACAACAGCTACATTTCTTTTTTCAAACTCTTCAATTTTTTCCTGAAAAGCGATAATTTCTGTAGGGCATACAAAAGTAAAATCTAAAGGATAGAAAAAGAAAATAACGTGTTTTTTACCAATGTACTGCTCTAATGAGAAGTTTTCTACAAATTCGCCTCCGTTTATAACGGCATCTGCTTTAAATAACGGAGCTTTACGTCCTACTAAAACCATTTTTTTAATATTTTATTTGTTAATAATTATTTTCATGCAATTATAAAACAATGATATTTTGTTTTTGTTCAAAAAAAAAGGCTGCAATTTTTAGCAGCCTTTTTTTTCAATTAATCGAAAATTTACTTATTTATAACCATCTTCTTAACTAAGCGTTTGCCTTTTAGTTCGATAGTATAATAGTAAACTCCCGCAGCAAAGTTGGAAACATCCAAATTAATTGTATGTCGTCCTGCATCATTAGTGTAATTTTCAGTAAATACAACTTGTCCGAACAAATTCATTATATTGAACTTAACTTGACCGTTTTCAGGAAGTTGATATTCAATACTTGTTTGACCTGTTGTTGGGTTAGGTACATTCTGACCGAGCCAGAAGTTAGCACCATCGTTGTCGCTAATTCCAAGTACATTAATTGCTTTCGTCTTAGGCAAGCTGAAACAAGTAGAATTTACAGCTTTTACTGAAAGAACACCGCTTACGGCATTTGTCAGGAAGTCAACTGTTACAAATCTTGTACCGTTTCCGTTAATAACAACTGCGCCAGGTATTGAATATTCCCATTGATAGCTTGTAGCACCGGAAACACTATCAGCTTCGTAAGCAACTCCTGTTTGACCAACACTTACAACTTCAGGACCTGTTATGTTAGTCGGAGGTGTTAATAAACATATAGGTACACTTTTAGTTAATTTGTTATTTTGAGGATAAGCATCACCAGTTAAATCGGTATATGCCGACAAACTAAACGAAGAACCTGTAGGAGCATTGAATGTTTGAGTAAATGTATAATGTGCAGTATCACCTTGGTTCAAAGTACCTGTCCATAATCCTGATACAGGAGTAGCAGTACCTCTTTGATAGTAAACTGGAATGCTTGTTTGTGTTTGCAAACCAAAGTTTTTAATTACAACTTTTACTTTAACTTGCTGACCAACATATACAAATGATTCAGGATCGATAAATTGAGTAATACCTACATCTTTATTTGCAGGACCAACAGCAACAGATTTGCAAGTGCTGTCATTCATAGTATAATAATCACCAGCAATTGCTGTGAAAGCACAAATTGAGAAGTTAGACGTTCCTACAACATATTTTTGAGTAAATGTATAGTCAACAGATGCTCCCGGAGCTAATGGACCCGGTACGGTTCCAGAAACAGGATTTGCACTTGTTGAAGCTAAGTATTTAACAGGAATATTGGTAAGAGGACTTAATCCGAAGTTTTTAACAGTAACTTTAACAGAAATTGAATCCCCAACCTGAGCGTTTGCAGTAGGTGTAATAATATTTGTAACACCACCATCCTGTGCAATCTGTTTCAGTGATAAGCTGACGTCATCTATTGCCCAGCCGTAGTCTGTAGGAGTATTGTTTGAAGATGTAAATACAAATCTGAACTGAACGGTATTACCTAGATTAGTTAAGTTTTGAATCGGGTATTTCGACATTTTCCAGGTAGTATCAGTTCCTGTCCAACCTCCGGGGTTGTTATACCAGTTAACAGCAGTAGAATCATTCATTACACCAAGGGGCAACCAGTTGTTTGTACCTGACAAATATTGAATTTGTCCTGTTGCACCTGTGCCAAATCTTCTCCAATGCCAGAATTTCAGTGTATCTGCTTCCATCGGGCTTATTTGGAATGTAGGAGTATATAAGTAGCTTGCATTATTAACTATGTAGTTTGTATCGAGTTTAGTTGCCCAACATTTATTAGGACTTGGAGTACTGCTAATAATACTTGGTTTTGGAACCCCTTGTTCCCACAAATTAACTATCGGGAAGCCGTTAGCAGTATCTGAAGCATACCAATATTGGTTTGTTTCAAAATTGTCGAAATAAGGAGGTGTTGTTGCATATTCTCTGAAAACTTTACGTTTAAGTGTATCATTAATAAAGTTAGTATCTCCTGCAAGTTCGGTATATGCAATAATATTATTCATACCGTACTGTAGATTGATTGTAGCAATAACAGAATCTAAAGCAAGTGAAGCCAATCCGTTTGCATTAGTATATGGAATTGCAGTAATATTTCCATTAGTATTAACTTTAACTGTAGCATTTGTAATCGGGTCACTTCCGTAGTTTCTGATGTAGAATTGAGGTTGTTGAGTACTTGGTTGGTTAAATGTAACATATTTCCCTAATCCTGTCATACCACTAACACCAGCATCATTAGGAATAGGAGGTATTATAATTACTGTGTAATCTTCTGTTTCGCCCCATGAGTAAGTACCGCACGGTCCTGTATTATCTATTAAACCGGATTCTCGGAATACAACTCTCATGCGTGTAGGTCCGGGAACAGCCATAAACGGAATTGTTACAGTTCCTGTTACTGTATTGTTTGATGTTGTAGTTGAAGCAAATGCCCTTTCTGCACCGTTTACAGTGTCGAATACACCATCTCTGTTGTAATCGATAAATACATTAACCCAACAAGTGTATTGTGTGCTGTATCCAGGTACAAAACTGGATGTAATTGAAATTGGATAAGTCATACCCGGTTGGATAAATGTAGGTGCTACTGAGTTAGAAAAGTCGGTGTACATATTACCTGATGGAGCGGCTGAAGAAGTATTGTTAATAGTATTGAAAGTAACATTTGTTAAATCTTCGTATGCAGTGCTTGTAGCTGTTGAAATACAATAAACAGGCATATTATTGGTAATACATTTGCTTGTGGTATCGTTGAGTGGTGTAGCGTCGTTTGTCAATGAAGTCCATGACTTGAAGCAATATGTCTGACCAACAGTACCAACATTTGCATTTTGAGTAAATGTAAATAATAAAGTGTCATTTGCTTGGATAGTATCAGTTACTAACTGGGTTACAACAGGATTATTGCCTATTCTGTATCTAACATTGAAGTTTGTAATAGCAGTAGAACCAAAGTTTTTAATTTTAACTTTTACAACTTCGTTTGATGTCAGGTTCACTCCTGTATTTGGAGTTACAATCTGAATTACGCCGGCATCTTTTGCAGGTTGAGCACCAACATTGACAATCAAAGGTTCTCTTGGACTGCTGCATCCTGGAATATTAGCAATAATTTTCATATTCGGACGGTTAGTCGATACTGTTCCGCCGGTAGTATTTGAACATACAGTCGCATTGTCCTGATTCAAATATAGAACTGAGTTAAATGATGTTACTGTGTATGTTGTAGTACTGTTATTAGTATAACTACCGTTATTGAAACATGTTTCAATAATCAAATTATCCGTACCATTCCAAACAAACGGAGTTGTAAATGTATGAGTATTCCAACCTGTAGATGGGACATAGGCAGGATGTGTGTAAACTGTTGTAAGGTTACTTACCCAGTTTCCCGAAACCATAGCAGTTAGGTTGGTATGTCCAAGTCTAATTGTAAAGTTTGTTAGTGGTTGAGCTTGTGGTTGTATAACTTCAAAAGCAAGCGATGTAATTGGACCGTTTGTAATACCTAAAGCATTAAGTTCTGCTTTTGTTATCAGTATTTGATGTTTTGCACCCCAGTAGAACGAACCGTAAGGAGCAGGATAAGATGATGTTGTATTTGTTGATGTACCGGTTCCAACCTGAACATTCGACAAAATACTTGTATTAGCCTCAACATAGAAAGTATCTGTAGCATACATATAAGGAGTAATGTAGTTAGTTCCATTAAATATTGATGAACCTCCTGAAGGAACTTCAAACCAGTATAACGGGTCGTTTGTTGGTGATGATGCAAATAAACTTGCACTTGTTCCGTAAGGAATAGTAACATTGTTTACAATCGGAACATCAGGAGTGTGAAGTGAGTTAACTGAAGTAAAGGCAGTATCATTTGAAGGAATGTTATCATTTGGCAATGTTACCCAAGCTTTTATAGTGTAGGTTATATCTTGTGTAGTTACAGAAAGGTCAACAGGAGCGTTGAAAGTATATAAAATACTGTCGTTAACAGGAATAGGAACAGTTACAGGCTCAACAATTGTAGAACCTGGATAACCAACTTTAGTATAGCTTGCAAAGAAGGTACTATTTATAGCGTTTATACCTCTATTTCTAATCCAAATTTTAACTGTTTCATTAGATAAGTTACAGCCTCCCTGAATTGGAACGACTCTGGTAGTTTGTGCATCAAATAAAGGAGTTCCGAAAAAGTTTTTACATTTCTGATCATTAAATGAATTTGAATCATTTTGCAGAGTAGTATAAGCACAAATTGAGTTATTTCCTGCAGGTACGATAATAGGTGTGTTGAATACCATACTGTCGATACCAAGAGATGGTAAATTACCTGTCCAAATTTGAGTAACAACAGCTTGGTTGTTGAGTTTATAATTTATTGGTATTGAAGTTAAAGTATTAGTTCCGAAATTCTTGAAATATACTTTAACACTAACCATATTACCTTCAGTTTCAGTACTCAATGGAGTAATAATTGAAGTAATACCGGCATCGAACGCTATCATTGGAACTTCGTCAGCACCAATAGTTGGTATTAACCCGCGAGGTTGTCCGTCGATATCATCAGTTACTTCAGCTAATGGTGTACCCATTGCACTTAAATCGGTTGATTGTAAGTGTAAGTCTGTATTTGAGAAGAATAAAGGATTTATAGATACAGAGGCAGAATCTTTACCGCTTGCAGCTTTTAAAGCAGCTAAGTTGTTTTGATTGGTTGTCCAGTATGCTAATGTAGTTCCTGTTGTGAAATAATTATTAAAGTTACACAAATTAATGGCAGTAGTTGTGGCATAATATGCGGCTCTGCCACCGCCTGTATTTACAAAGTTATTGTTAATGAAATTCAACGAATTTGCAGTTCCGCCAGATTGATATAAACAATTTCCACTTGAAGGTGAAGGTACGCTTATAAGTACAGTATTATAGTAAAAATTAGCGAAACTTGTAGTTACAGGGTAAATTCCATAATTTGTAGAAGATGTAGTTCCATTAGCTAGAGCAACCATATTATTTGCAACTAATCCTGTAGCAGTTGAAGTACCTGTGCAATTTGACATATACATACCATAGCTGCTGCCGGCATTTGTTAGAATAATTTGGTTTTTAGTAATTCTGAACGCATTCGGACAATAATACATATACAATCCATATACATAAGTACTTGCAGTGTTAGAAGTAATTATATTTCGTGATATTCTAACAGAATCCTGATAATAAGACATAATACCATAATAGTAGAAATTTTGAACTCTATTACCGATAATTTCTGTTCCTTTTTGGAAAACTGTAGTGCTTATACCGTAAATGTACATACCATAGTATCCGTTAAGAATAACATTATTCAGGTATTTATTGTATTGATTTAAAGTTGTATAATCATATACTCCGGCATAATTACTGCTGGTAGTTACAGGCATCTCAATAACATTATTTGAGAAGATGTTATTATTTGCTCCGTTTCTAAGCTCTATAACCCTACCATACGAAGTGCCAATTGCTCTTATTGTCATTTTTTCAAATCTGATGTAATCGGCACTATCAAGTAGTAATGTGTAGTTAAGGGTACTTACTGTAGAAGCAAACTGAAGTTTGGTTTTAGTACTGTCGTTGCTTACTGATTTGAAAGTAATTGTATTAATAGCAGAAGCTCCCATAATTTCAGGAATTCTTACCTGTTCATTATAAGTTCCTGTATCTACAAGGAAAGTAACAGGACCGCAAACACCGCCGAATTTTAATGCATTAACAGCAGCATTGAATGAAGGGAAATCCTTTATTACACCACCGGTAGTATCTCCAATAGTATATGTTCCGTTCAAGCAAGCAGTGAAACATGAATTAAACAAGGTGTCGTTTGACGGAACACTATCTAAAATATTATTAGGTAAGAATGTCCATGCTTTAATACAGTATAGACCACCTGCAAATGTTTCGTTTGCTATTGTAATAACAGAATCAGCACCCGGTGCTATGTTACCTGTCCATGAATAATTAGGTTTAACGGCACCATTCAGTCTCCAAGCAATATTAACACTGGTTAATGGAGCTTGACCATAGTTCTTTACCTTTACTTTAATAGGTGTAGATACTCCTGCAGGTGTGTTCCCCGATGGATTTACAAGAGCAGTAACCCCTGCATCGTTTTGAGGCGGAGGGCCAACAACCACAACAACGTCTTTTCTTGGACTGCTACAACCCGGAATATTTGCAATAAGCTTCATATTTGGACGATTCATACTTACTGTTCCTCCAGAAGTAGTTGAACATACAGTTGAAGCATCAGCATTGTAATATAATACAGAGTTAAATGTAGTTGCAGTATATGTTGTCGTACTATTATTTGTGTAACTGCTATTATTGAAACAAGTTTCAACAATAATATTGTCATTCCCATTCCATATAAAAGGAGTAGTGAAAGTATGAGTATTCCATCCTGCAGTTGGAACATAAGAAGGATGAGTGTAAACAGTTGTAAGGTTTGTAGCCCAAGTGCCTGAAACCATTGCAGATAAGGTTGTGTGAGCCATAGCAATAGTAAAATTAGTCAACGGTTGAGCTTGTGGTTGAATTACTTCAAATGCTAATGAAGTAATAGGTCCGCCTGTTATACCCAAAGCGTTTAATTCTGCTTTTGTAATTAAAATCTGGTGTTTAGCACCCCAGTAAAAAGAACCGTAAGGAGCGGGATAAGATGTAGTAGTATTTGTTGATGTACCTGTTCCTAAGGTTACATTAGATTGTATGCTTGTATTTGCTTCAACATAGTAAGTTGTGTTATTATAAAGCGGGGGAGTAGTAAATGTTGCACCTTGTGCTAAACTGTTGCCTCCTGTAGGTTGGCTATACCAAAACATAGGATAAGATGAAGTTGCATTTAAAGTTGCTGTCATACCGTAAGTTATATTTACACCAGATGCAGTTGGCATAGGAGGTGTAAATCTCGAAAGAATTGAATCTTTGAAGTTAGTGTTATTTGCTGCATAAGGATCGTTTTGCAACATTACTTCAGCAGTAACTTTATAGAATGTATCGTTAACAGGTGCTGATAAATTAGCTAAAGTTGCAAATGTAAATGTAATAGTGTCAAATGCAGGAATAACAGTTGTAATAGGTTCCGGAGTAGTAAAGTTGCCATTGTCTATTTTGTAACGAGCAGTAATATTACCATTTATCGGTTGATTTCCGTTATTGAATACTTTAATAGAAATTGGAACCATATTTAAACCGCATCCGGAAGGTGTTATAACTTTCGAAATACCGGCTTCTTTATCGAATTGAGCTACATTAACGGTTATAGGCACTTTAGCACTTGCACAGCCTGCTGCACCTTTAGTGTAATATATTGCTCCGTTAAACTCGCGTGGGAAACAGCATCCATCCCAGTTTGTACAATGTGCACCTCCATTAGACAAAATTAAATCTGCATTCTGGTATGTAGTACTTGCAGTTCCGTACTGGCTATGATATTGTAAATAAATTGCGTATGTTTGTCCGGCAGGTATGGTAATTTGAGTTCCTATAGGCAGATTAAGTGTAGTTAAAGCAGCAGGTCCGTTTGAATTAACTGTATAACTTCCGACAAGTGTCCATGCAGCTTGATTTGTAGTGAAACCGGTATTAGTACCTACTTTATAATAAACTGATACGGGTACAGAACCTGAATTGTAACAACGCAATCCAAATCCGTTTATATTAACCGGTTGTGATTGTGCGGTTAAATCGAACATAAACCCGCCGCCACAGTTAGTTGTTCCTGTCATTACTGTTGTAAGAGAACTTGTAGTCAATGTCGAGCTGACGGCTTGTACATAATATGTAGTTGTATCATATAATACTGGTGTTGTAAAGAATTTACCTGTATAAATAGGTGTAGTTGCTGTCGAACTTGTAAACCATTGTAAAGTATCATTTGATGTAGCAGTCAATACAGTAGAGTTACCCCATGGAATCGTAACATTTTGAACGATAGGATCCGGAGGTAAATATTTAGAAACAACTGTTTTATCTGTAGAGTCGTTTGCTTGAGCGTAATCGCCAGTTAAACTAACCCATGCTTTGAAAGTGAAAGTAGAATCTTTCATTATGGTTGCAACAGACATATTTGCAGGCGTTGCAAAAGAGTAGTGTATTGTATCTCCGGGTAGTACAGTTCTGTTAATAGGTGAAGATACTACAGGTACAGAGTTTGCAATTCTGTATGCAGCTGTGAAGCTGTTTGGAGTCATTGTTGTAGCACCAACGTTTTTAATAACTACCTTAACAATTTCTGCATTTGTAAGTCCGCAAGCAGTTATAGGTGTTAAAATTTCTAATAATGAAGCATCATTTGGTGGAGGAGTAAATTCATCGGCACCAATACATGGAGGATTAGCACGTGGTGCTCCATCAATATCATTTGTAACTTCAGGAAGTGAAATTCCCATTCCGTATAATAGTCCGTTGAATGTATGTAAATTAGTTAAACCAACAAAGAAAGGATTAATTGATAAAGAGTTTGTATCTCTGTTTGTTGCTGCCTTGAGTGCATTCAAAGTAGTGTATGCTTGAGTTCCCCAATATGCAAAAGTAGTTCCTGTAGAATAGAAATTGTTATAATTTGATTGAGCTACAGAAGTTCCTTCAACGTAAATCGGGTATCTGTTACTTTGAAGATTGTTGTTATATAAATTGATATTAGAACTAGTACTTACAATATTCAAGGCTCTTGTGTCGGTTGTATTATTTCCGTTAGTTACTACCGAATTGAAATATACATTATATCTGCTTGATGAATTAATACGAATTCCGTATGCATAACTTGAACCGTCAGTTATACTTACGAAGTTATTGGCTACCAATCCTCTCGAGCTATCTGCAGATGTAGAGTTTTCAACTAAAATACCATACATGTTTGTACCACCACCTAATATAACCGTATTTTTTGTTATTTTATCAAAATGATTGGCATATTGTGCGTAAATAGCGTATTTATTAGTATTGGCATAAGTTGTATTTACAGTATTTGAGTCTATGGTCACTTTATTAATGTATTGAGCATAAATACCATAAACCTGAGCATTATTAGAAAGGTTGGAAACTATATTAACATTTTCAAGAGGCAATGTAGCTGTACCTTTGATATTTATAGCTCTTGAACCTTTAATTATATTGTTTCCTCTAATTGTATTGTTATTGTTAGCTCCAGTAAAAATATTAACCAATGACTGATTTTCGTCTGTACCGTAATATCCAATAAAGCGGTTGCCAATAAAGTTATTATAAGTTGCGCCGTTTGTTATTAATACAGCCCTTGAATTTGTTGAGTCAAGAGGAGCGAATGTCATGTTTTTAAATGTAATGAAATCAGCACCGTTAAGTCTTACAATCCAGTTGGTGGATGATGTTCCGGCAAAGCTCAATGTTACAGATGTACTGTCATCGTTTGCTGCTTTAAAAGTAATGGTATTAGTGGCAGAAGCGCCTGAAATTTCGGGTATGCTTATTTGTTCGTTATAAGTTCCCGGATTAACATTAAATACAACTGGACCATTGATACCGCATTGTGTTAACCCTGTTAGAGCTTCGGCAAAGTTGGCAAAATTTGCTCCTGTACCTCCAATAGTGTAAGTTCCGCTTAGTTGTGATGCACAAGCAAAGAAATTGATATAGGCAGTATCGTTGATATTATTTTGGTCGATACTGTCATTTGGTAATTCTGCCCATACTTTCAATTGATGAGGGCCAACGTTTAAGTTTAAACTACCGACAACAAAGGGAGCAGATAAAGAATCCATGGCAAGCCCGCCAACATTCCAAACATAAGAAGGCTGAAGAACGTTATCTATACTGTATTTTATGGTTGCCTTGTTTAAAACTGCAGTTCCAAAGTTTTTAATTCTTGCCTGCACATTAAATGCTTGATTTGCTGTAACACCGCCGGTAGGATAGGTAATTTGAGCAACTCCGACATCTTGTGTTAGCCCTGAAGAACCACCTATTACTAATTTCATATTCGGACGGTTCATACTTGCAGTTCCACCGGTAATAGTAGGACAAACAGTTGAAGCATCGGTATTGTAATACAATACAGAATTAAAAGTAGTTGGGGTATATCTTGTAACTGCATTATAAGTATAACTACTGTTATTAAAACATACTTCAATTACAATGTTGTCATTACCATTCCAGTTGAATGGAGTAGTGAAATTGTGAGTGTTCCAGCCCAAAACTTCAGTATAAGTAGGAGCAGTATAAACAGTTGTTAAATTCGATTGCCATGCGCCTGAAGCTAAAGCTGTGGCAGTAGTATGGCCTATACTGATATAGAAGTTTTGCAGAGGAGTTCCCTGTACTGTAGCTACATCAAAAGCCAACGACATAATAGGTCCGGCAGCAGCCCCCATAGCATTTAATTCTTGTTTAGTAATAAGAATTTGGTGTTTTGCTCCCCAGTACCAGTTACCATAAGGTGCAGGATATGTTGTATTTGTATTGGTAGAAGTACCTGTACCTAATGTAAAAGTTCCTGCTGTTGCGTATTTAATAAAGAAACTATAATAGCCCGAAGCCGGCGAGTAAGCTAGGTTTTGTGCTGTAGTAACATCCCTGGCCGTTACTCTGTAGGTTATTTTTTTACCCCATCCGGGGAATGGAATAGAACAACTGTACAAACTGTCTATTGTTGGTGATTTTGTCATACCAAGATTAATGAAAGCCCCGTTTCCTATTTGATAGCTTAACCAAACTGTATCAACTCCTGTATTATCTTTTACATAAGCTGAAACATTATATGGTCCTGCTGAATAAACAGTATCTGTAGGATAAGTATTCATAGTTATTGTCGGAGGAATAAGCTCAGAAGGAGCTGCAGTTACTTTTACTTCATCTATCAGCCAACCGTATCGGCCTGCACCTGCTGGATTCCCACTTCCAATATACTTAAATCTTATTCTGACATTGGGTTGGTTAGCAGCGATTGAAGAAATGTCAAATTTTTCGGTTTTCCACCACGAATTTGTTGGTTTTGTTATTGTATCACCGGGAAACCAATCATTTCCGTAAGAGTTTTCACTGAATTTACTTTGAATCATAACTCCTGTACCTAAATATTGAGCAGGACCAAGAGTTGTCCACGTTGCACCATTGTTATTTGAAACTTCAACCATACCTCCATCTGAGAAAAATAGCTTACATATATGTGAAAATTCCAAAATAACGTAGCTATTCCCTGTTGTAGAGAAAGATGTGGAAGTTAAGTAAATAGTTTTTCCTGTTTGAACTCTGTTCGAGTCTGAACGTGTTCCGGATTTTGCAAGATGTGTTGATAATGCCCATGGAGTAAAATTAGTAGTGGGAACACCTGCAGAATCTGCACTTGAAACTAAACCTGCCCCTAATGAAGGCGGTTCAAATGTTTCCTGAAAAACTACCGTTTGTGCAGCAACAATTTGTGCCATTATTACTGCGACGACAAAAAGTAATAATTTTTTCATTTTTTAAAAAGTTAATTAATAAATTGATTTATAAATAAAAAAAGTTCTTATATATATAACTTAGACAACTTTTTCTTTTTTAACCTACAAATATATACATTTATTTTAATTATTGTATTTCAAAACCACTTTTCTTTGTTAAAAAAATCATTTCTTTGTTAAAAAAATTAAAATATTTTAAAAAATAACAGTTACAGAACCATATAACTGCTTAGTTTCTTGTTCAGGTTTTTTATATCTGATTAAATAAAAATAAACACCTTGCTTTACATATTCTCCCTGATATTTCCCGTCCCAACCTACATCGGGTTGCTTTGTTTCGAAAATAAGTTGCCCATAGCGATTATATATTTGCAATAAATATCCTTCAGGATTTACAAAAGCTGCCACAGGTTTGAACTCAGTATTTAGACCATTTGGAACAAATGCATTTGGAACAAAAATTTCGGGATTTTGATTTATTTCTATTTTATTCGAAAAACTTTCTTCAGTGAAATAATATGTAGCATTTGGTTTTTCTATTGCTTTGATATAATAGCCAAATTTGCCTGAAGTATTTGTCAGAGATTTTATGTCGTCATTATATTGATATGATGATAAAGATGGATTATTGGGGATAGTAGCAATAGGGACAGAGCTGTAAACTCCGTTGATTGAACGGTAAATTTCATAAATATCAACTCCGCCTACCCAGTCTCCATATGTTGTCCAATTTAACGAATTAGTGTAACTGTCTAAAGCGTTGCCATTTAATAAAATTGTTCTGGCTGTGTTTGATATTTTTCCCAAATTACCGCAACTATCTGAACATTGTATTCGGTAGTAATATACTTTTTTTGATGCATCAACCGAATTATCGGTGTATGAATAATTTGTTAATGAAGCATAAGGTATTGTAGCCAAATTACTGAAAGGGCCTGTGAGTAAATCTGCTCTTTGTACTTGGAACCCGTTAACTTTTATTGTAGGGTCGGTATATATTTTGATAATATTTTGATTGTCGGATATAACGGAGGCCGAACTGAGATATAAAACCGAAGGATTGGGCGGTTTTGTGAAAAAATAACATTTTTTACACGACGATGATGTTATTTTGTTGTTTTGTGAGTATGCTTGTACATAGAAACAATAATTATTACTGTCAATTAAATTGCTTATGGTGTAATTGTAAGTTGAAGCATTTAAATCAGCTATTGTTGTGTAATTTCCCCCGTTTATACTTAGAAAGATTCTATAGCCTTGTAATGCGGGAAGCATATTATTATACTTATTCCATGACATTGTTATTTTTCCTTCGCATACATTTAATTGGCTGGTTAGCAAAATATTATTGTGTGGTACACTAAGAGGGCTTTTGTTGAAACAACTGTCGAAAGCGGTTATTCGGTATGAAGTAGAACTATTACAAGGGTTATTTATTGTATCAATATAAAAACTCGAGTTTTTACCCCAGATTGTATCTATTGTGACACAAGGTGAGCCTTGACAAATTATATATCCCCATGTGTCGTTTGTTGTGCTTGGTATCCAACCGATAATAGTTCTGCCGTTCGATATATTTACACTTACTGAATCAATATTTACCGTTGAAGGAGAAATGACATCCTCGAAAAGCTTTTTATCGGAAGAAGAAACTGAATAACAACCATAAGAATTGTTATTTTCAACTTTGTAGGATACAGTATCACTACAAACTTTAACTGTATCGGTATATTGTAAATTTTGAGTAGAATCTCTCAAAATCCAAGTAGTTTGTGATACTTTTTTACTGTATATTTTATAGTATAAAGAACTTCCTGAAATAGGGGGAAAGTGAGTAGGATTCCAGCTGAGGGAAGCAATATTCCCTCCGATATTTGTTAATGTTAGGAAAATACTTCTTATTGTATCGGATGATGTTGAAAGTTGCCCGTTGATTGATTTTGACTTGAGAAAATAATAGTAAGATTGTGAATTTCCGTTCACATTAAAATCAGTATATGTAGTTAAATTAATGTTACTGATACTGTCAATAAGAGTAAAATTTCCGCTTATCGAGTTGCTTCTGTAAATGTTGTATTGCTGAAAATTGGTTATATCACTTGGTTTTTGCCATGTTAATGTAATTGAGCCGTCATTATTTACACTTATACATTTAACTAATGGCTGTGATACAGCATAAATTTTGAAAATTACTAATATATATACCGATATAAAAACAGATATTCTCAACATATTAACAATAGACAATAATATTTATTAAAAGGTTGCAGTCTAAGTTAAAATACCATTTATTAATTTTGTCCTACAACCAATTGAGTTAGCAATTCTTTTTTCAGGTATTTTTGAGCTAAAAGTAAAATATCTTCTTTTGATGTATTGTATATGTCATCCAAAACATTTTTATAATAATTAATCGGTAGTTTATGCTGAATAGTTTTTTTTAAGTAATCAGAAATAGCAAAAGTGCCGTCGAGACTACGCATCAATTCGCCAAATTTGTAATTTTTTACTAAATTTAATTCATCATCTTTAATGTAATTACTTTGTAGATTTTCTATTTCGCGGTAAATCTCATTAATAGTATCATTAGTGTATTCTTTCCCAACTTCAGTTGTTATAAAAAAGTATCCTGAATGTTTCAGAGGTAAAATTGCAGAACCAATTCCATAAGTAAAACCCTTGTCTTCTCTGATATTTTTCATTAAACGCGAACCAAAATATCCGCCCAATACAGTATTCAATATTTGAAACTTGTTATAATCGGGGTTATTGTAATTAAAAAGTACCCTCCCGATTCTTATTGCCGATTGAACTACATTTGGTTGTTCAATAAAATGCTCACTGAACTTGCTTTGTAAATCTATTTCAATTACTTTTTTCTGCAATGTTCGGTTCGATTTTCTCCATTCCGATGTTTGAAAATTTTCTTCAATCAGTTTTATTACTTCATTGTTTATTTTACCCGAAACAATAATACTGCAATTATCGGCATTGATGTTATCAGTGTAAAACCTTGTTAAATCTTCTGACGAAAGTTTATCAATATCTTCAGAATCGATTTTAACACCATAAGGGTGCTGCTTACCGAATATTATTTCCAAAAAGTTTGTTCTTGCCAAAAAACTAACTTGCTTTTTGTTAACCTCCAATATCGACTTCTGTTTTTCTTTATAAATCGATAAATCAGATTCAGGGAATATAGGTTTGGTCAATATTTCATTTAAAATAAGCAATGTATATTTAAGATGTTTGGTTAAAGTATAAAGACTAACTGAAGCAAAGTCTCTGTCAACTTCTTTCTCAATAAAAGCTCCATAGAAATCCAAACGTTCCGATATTTGGGATGAAGTCATCGTACAGGTACCTTCAGTAAGCATTTGAAAAGTAGAATAAGCAACAAACGGTTTTTTCTGATAAATACTTCCGGCGTCGAAAGTAAGTTCAATTTTAACTAAATCTTGCTCACCTCTATCTAAGAAATAACAAGGGATTCCGTTAATAGTTTTGTATTCGTGTTCTATTATTTTGTCGGAAAGGAAATCATTAATCAGAGAAAAATCAACTTCGGGTTCTATTGTTCGGTTTATCATATAAGATTTAAATTGTTATCTTATTAACGTCAATGAGCCTTGTAAAATTTTATTCTGATTTAATTCGTTGGTGTAACTTATATTATAAATATAAACTCCGGTAGGGGCAGGCTTGCCCCCTATAGTGCCGTCCCAGCCGTCATTTAGCGAATGTGTATTGAAAACAATTTGTCCGGTCCTTGATAATATAGTCATTTCGAATTTTTTAATGTTAGTTCCTACAGGTTTAAACACATCATGTTGTCCGTCTCCGTTGGGAGTAAATGCATTGGGAACAAATAAAGCTATGCAGTCGGCAACAGTAACTGTTAATAAACCTGTTTTTTTATTACCGTCTTCATCGGTAACCATTACGGTGTAATCTGTGGTAGTGTTAGGGCTAACAACAATACTTTTACTTTTTTCGCCAGTACTCCAAAGGTATTTTACTCCACCTTCTGCCGACAAAATTGCTTTTTCTCCTAAGCAAATAGTTTGCTCGCCCGAAATTTTAATTTTACTTTCTTTGTTTTGAGCTATGGGAACGGGGTTTTCTATAGGTTTATCTACCGATAAATTGCTTATTACATTGTTCCCATTTTCACTTAAAACAGTATTTGTATTTTTTTGATTTTTATTTAAACTATTTTTTTCTTCAGTCTTTTGTATGATTTCTTTTATTTTTGATTCTGTTTGAATGGGTTTATTTTCAGTTATTCTGTTTATATCTTTTTTAGTTTGCTTTTTGTTAATTGTAACATCATAAGTATTTATTTCTTTTGAATTACTTTCTTCTGATTGATTTGCTGTAATTATTTTATTTTCGGAATAAGTATCGGTTTTTTTATCGGAAATATTTGTTTTACTTGGTATTATTAAGAATATTGTAGCAATAATTATAATGGCAACTCCCGAAAGAAGAGCTCCTTTTTTGAAATTTGTAAAACCTGAATTTTTATTTATGTTTTTTTCAATATTTTCCCATACCTTTTTGGGAGGTTCAGGTTCATAATTATCGAAAATTTCTTTATAACTTTTTTTCATTTACTTTTTTATTTTGCGTACTGAACACTACTTAGTTTCTTTTGAAGCATTTTTTTTGCTTTCATCAACTGAGATTTGGAAGTATTTACAGAAATACCAAGCATATCAGCAATTTCTTTATGTGAATATCCTTCAATTTCGAACAAATTAAACACTATTCTGTATCCATCGGGCAGTTCTTGTATAGTTTTAAGCATCAATTCAACGGTAAGTGTATCTGAAGCAGAATATTCATCTTCAATTTTTTCCTCAACTTCATCATAATCAGTGCCATAATAGTGTTTAAAATTTGATTTGTAAAAGTTTAAAGTAGTATTGACTATTATTTTTCTCATCCATCCTTCAAAAGACCCTTCGAAACGGAATTTACCAATATTATTAAATATTCTTACAAATCCTTCCTGCAAGGCATCTTCAGCTTCATTAGAATTTTTGAAATACCGAAGACAAATACCGTAGTATTTTCTTGAATACAAGTCGTATAAGAGTTTCTGAGCTTTTTTATTTCCTTTTTTACAGCCTTCAATTATTTCTTCTTCCGAGTATTTCACGACATAATGACAATTATTTTACTAAAAAAGGTGTCTGCAGATTAATTTTTTTTCGAAAGATAATACATTTTTGAACAGTTGTTTTTCGAAAAGTATTTATTTGCTGTTGATATTATTTTTTCGGAAGTAACATTATTATAATTATTTAACTCAGTATTAATGTAGTTTGCATCGCCGAGAAGTTCGTAAAATGCCAATGACATTGCTTTGTCCAATGCTTTCATATTTGAAAACATGATTGTTGATTCAATTTTATTTTTAACTTTTTGTAGTTCCTGCGTTTCAACAGGAGTGTTTTTAATCTTTTCAATTTCATTTAATATTGCCTCTTCGGCCTTATTAATATCAACTCCGTTATGCAATTTGCCGTAAATTACGAATAATCCGTTATCTATATCGCCGGTGAGAAATGCATTAATTTCGCTGAAAAACTTTTTATTTTTTATCAATTCTTCGTTAAAACGTGATGATTTGCCGTTTGAAAAAATATCAGAAATAATATCTAACGTATAAAAATCGTAATCAGTTCTTTTACAAACGTGAAAGGCCATGTATATAGCATTGTATGGGACATCTCTTTCAACTTTAAGAATTCTTTCTTGAGTTTGCATAGGTTCTTCTGGAATATTTCTTTTAAAAGCATCTCCTCTTTTTATCGGTCCAAACCATTTATTTGTTAAATCTTTAATTTGTTGAGTTTCTACATTGCCGGCAACAACCATAATGGCATTATTCGGTCGGTAATATTTATAAAAGAATGATTTCACGTCTTCTAAGGTAGCTTTCTCAATATGTGAAATATCTTTTCCTATAGTTGACCATTTGTAAGGATGTACTATATATGCCAAAGGGCGGAATAACAACCAAACATCACCATAAGGCTGATTTAAATATCTCTGTTTGAATTCTTCAATAACAACATTTTTTTGAACTTCAAGGCTTTTTTCCGAAAATGCAAGTTCGTTCATCCTGTCCGATTCGAGCCAGAAAGCTGTTTCTATATTATTTTGCGGTATTGTAAGGTAATAATTTGTTATGTCGTTGTTTGTAAATGCGTTATTACTTCCGCCTGCCTTTTCAAGTGGTTCGTCGTAAACAGGAATGTTTTTCGAGCCTCCAAACATTAGATGTTCAAATAAATGAGCAAATCCTGTTTTATTAGGATCTTCGTCTTTTGCACCTACATTATATAATATATTAACTGCTGTTATAGGGGTAGTTTTGTCTTTATGTACTATTACTTTTAGCCCGTTTTCGAGGGTAAATCTGTCGAATTCTATCATGATTGTTTTCTTTTAAAATGAGTAAGTTACAGAATATAAATTTTTTTTGTAAATGTTTTATTTGAGGTTGATGTTTTAATAAAATAAATACCGCTTGGGAATGTAGTTTCAATTTCTATCATCTTGGAATTATAAGAGTTACTGAATATTTTTTTTGCATTTGTGTCGAATATTTCTACAGTATTTATAACGTCATTTTTTAATGATTTTATTGTAATATTTTTTTTGTAAGAATAAATTATAATATCATCGTTTGAAAATTCATCGGTGTTTGTGGGGTTGCTGAAATGGACTTTAAATCTTGTAACAGAATCGGAAGGCGAAGCATTGAAATTGTAAACCGGTTGCTGCATAAGTTCGGTGAATGAGTTTGTTTTAGTATCTTCTAAAACAATCGAAATGTAATTTGTAAACGAACTTGTTCCTGTTGCTGTTATGGTGTAAGTAGTGTCAACGCCTACATAAAGACCTAACTGAACGGTATTGTAGTAAGTAATATCTGGCAAAACATTTATAGATAAATTAATATTTCCGGGAATAATTGAGAAAAGCTGTGGTGCCTGATAAATTCCGAAAAGTTTAATTACATCAAATTGACCGTCGTAACCGAATGTGGCTCCATTCATATATGCAATGAAAATATTATCTTGATACCCGTTACCGGTTATATTTAGTTGAAGAACATTATTCAAGGCAGGATTTTTTTGTTCTGTTTTGTTTTGTGAATAAATAATGTTTGTCGTAAATATGAAAAATATAGCAATTATTAACTTATACATTTTAATTTTTGGTTTTTAAAATTAACGTATAAAATTAATACAAATTCTGATTATTTTCGAAAAAGAGTAAATAATTAATATCATAATTTGTGTTTATATGATACTTTTAGTAATGAAATGGCAATAAAAAAACCCGCTTTTGCGGGTTTTTTTTATAAGGTTTAGTCTTCGTCTTTTTCTTGTTCTTCGTAAGCTTTAAGAAGTGCAGTTTGTACATCGGTAGGTACTTGTTGATATTCTGAAAATTTAAGCGAGTAAGTGGCTCTACCGCTGGTGAGAGAACTTAATGCGGTTGAATATCGGTTCATTTCAGCTAAAGGAACTTTTGCTTTGATTATTTGATAATTTCCTTCGCTGTCCATACCCATAACAATTGCTCTTCTTCCTTGTAAGTCGGTCATTACATCACCCATTTTATCGGCAGGAACAATAACTTCAACGTCGTAAATTGGTTCAAGAATCTTAGGACCGGCATTTTTAAATGCTTCTTTAAATGCGTTTCTTCCTGCGAGTTTGAATGAAAGTTCATTTGAATCAACAGGGTGCATTTTACCGTCATAAACATTAACGACAATATCGCGGGCATAAGAACCTGTAAGCGGGCCTTCTTCCATTTTTTCCATAATTCCTTTCAGTATGGCAGGCATAAATCTTGCATCAATAGCTCCACCAACGATGCAGTTGTTGAAAACCAATTTCCCTCCCCAAGCTAATGTTTCTTCCTGTGTTCCTCTTATCGGAAACTCAGTTTGTGGAGTCATACCTTCGTAATAAGGTTGTATCATTAAATGAACTTCTCCAAACTGTCCGGCTCCACCTGATTGTTTTTTGTGTCTGTAAACTGCTTTTGCAGATTTTGTTATAGTTTCTCTGTATGGAATTTTGGGTGTAAGGAACTCAACTTCAATTTTATCTAAGGTTTCTATTAACCATTTTGTAATATTTAAATGCAATTCACCTTGTCCGCTGAGAATTATCTGTTTCAACTCCTTAGAATACTCAACTAAAATTGTAGGATCTATTTTGTGAATTTCTGTCAAAACCGCACCCAATTTCTCATCATCGGCTTGATTTTTGGCTTTAATAGCGGTTCTGAATTTCGGCTCAGGGAAAACTATCGGTGTTATTATGTCATCGGCATTTTTGCCTGAGTTAAGAGTATCGTTAGTATTACAGTTTTTAAGTTTTATGGTTGCTACTATATCTCCGGCTACGGCTTTGGGGAGTTTTTCGCGGTTTTTGCCCGCTATTGCGAATATTTGAGATATTCTTTCTTTAGAGCCGTTATTGGCATTAACCATATCCATACCTTCGGTTACTTCACCTGCATATATCTTGAAGAAAGACATTTCTCCTAAATGTTCTTCTACGCCGGTTTTAAATATAAATAATGTAGCAGGATCGGATGTATTATATTCCATCACTTTTCCGGTTATAGTTTTGCAGTTTTTAATTTCATCAGGAGAAGGTACATTATCGGTAATAAAATCTAACAATGTTCCAACGCCCATATTGTGTTTAGCTGCAATACAAAATACAGGGAATATTCCTCTGTTGGTTAATCCTTTTTTTAAACCGACTTTTAATTGTTCTTCGTTGAGTGTTCCTTCTTCAAAGAAAATTTCCATCAACGACTCTTCGTTTTCTGCTGCACTTTCAACTAAGGTATTATGAAGTTCGGCAGCTTTTGCTTTTTCCGATTCAGGGATTTCTAATATTTCAGGAGTTCCGCCGTTTTCTGGAAACTTGAGCATTTTCATCTTAAGTATATCAATAATTGCATTAAAGCCCAAGCCCGGATTAACAGGATATTGACATAAAATAAGATTGTTTCCGTAGTTTTGTTTTAACTGACGAATTATTTCATCGAAATTTGAACTTTCGTGTTCTAAGTGGTTTATAGCAAAGATAACCGGTACCTGATTCTGACTTGCATATCTCCATGATAAATCGGTTCCAACGTCAATTCCTGATTGAGCATTGATTACCATTACAGCAGTATCAACAACTTTCATGGCAGCTACAACTTCGCCTATAAAGTCATCAAATCCCGGGGTATCAATAATATTGATTTTATATCCGTTCTTTTCAACATAAAGTAGGGTTGATGAAACTGAGTTTTGTCTTTCCAATTCTATCGGGCGATAGTCGGAAACAGTATTTTTATCATCAACACTGCCTCTTCTTTTTATAAAACCACCTTCAAAGAGCATTGATTCAGACAAAGTCGTTTTCCCTGATTTCGCTCCGCCGACAAGGGCAATATTTTTTATTTCCTTAGTTTGATAAACCTTCATTTTATTTAAAATAATTGATTATTAATAGTTAAAAAATTGGATGGCAAATATATAAAAATCTGACAAATAAATTATAAATTCAAAAATTTAATTTGAATAATTTTGAATGGTTCTATATATAAAATGTTATTGCAGAGTTTTTTTTACTAATGTATTAATATCTTCCCAAGTGTTTTTATCCATTTTAGCTCCTAAAACTTCAATAACTTTTCCTGAAAGTAGAGCTCCTAACTCACCACATTTATCTAAGGGTAAATTTTGTGTTATTCCGTAAAGAAATCCTGAAGCATATACGTCGCCGGCACCTGTAGTATCAATACTATTAGCTTCAATTACACCTACTTTATAAGTTTTCTCTTTGTTTTTGATCAATGAACCATTTTTGCCAATTTTAACAATTGCAATCTCGCAATGATTGGCAATTTCGTGCAGGGCCGATTCAGGATTGAACCCGGTAAATGCTTTAGCTTCTTCTTCGTTTGCAAATACAATGTCAACATAATTTTTTATAAGATTTTGCAGAAAATCGAGATTTGCCTCTACAACATTATAACTTGCTAAATCTAAAGATACTTTTAATCCGTTTTGTTTGGCAGAGGTAATTATTTTATGTAAAAACTTTTGATTTTGTACTAAGTATCCTTCAACATGAAGGTAATCATAGCCTTCAAAATTTTCAATGCTAATATTATTCTCTGTTAATTCTAAAGCGGCACCTAAGTATGTTGCAAAAGTTCTTTCTGAGTCGGGACTGACAAAAGCAATAGCTTTACCCGAAGGATTTTTACCTTTTTTAAGAAATGGTTTGATATTGTTTTTTTCTAAGTCATTTTGAAAAAAATCACCTAATTCATCTTGTCCTACAGTTCCAATAAAACCTGTTTCGATACCAAGGTTGGCAAGCCCATGAATAGTATTTGCAGCAGACCCCCCCGAAGATTTTTGGTTTTTCAAATGTTCTATACCTTTTAAAATATTGTTGGAAGTTTCCATATCAACAAGCTGCATACTTCCTTTTGGCAGATTAAATTTTTCTAAAATTTCATCAGACTCGAGTTGAATCATAATATCAACCAGAGCATTACCTATTCCCAAAATTTTTGACATAATTTTTTTAATTTTTTTTTGCAAAGGTATTGTTTATTTTAAAACTATATGTAATTTTGCAACCTCAATTTTGAGATTAAGATATAAAAAAATAAAATCCTCCTTAGCTCAGTTGGTTAGAGCATCTGACTGTTAATCAGAGGGTCGCTGGTTCAAGTCCAGCAGGGGGAGC
>CAZWKQ010000018.1:15253-42157 GCA_964634005.1 uncultured Bacteroides sp. | reverse complement strand
GTTAAAGGTCATTATACACAAAGTCAGTTTGATGAAACACAGCATGGTAAAATAGCATTATCAAACAACGCTACAATCAGCAATGCAATTTATGGTATTCAAACATTAAGAAATAATGATGATGATACAAGAGGTGGTGGAATAATCTCCGCTTATAATGCAAACTTTATAAATAATCAGACTGCTGTTAAGATGAGGAAATATTCAAATATTTCGTTAAATAATGGCAATCCATTTAATGATATCAGTACTTTAAAAAACTGTACTTTTATTACTGACAATAATTATTTTACAACTGCAAATAAGCCTTTCCTGCAATTTATTAATCTCGATAAAATTAAAGGTATTGAAATATTTGGTTGTCAATTTAAAAACAACTCTTCAAATATTACTTCTAATTTCAGCAATGCAGGTATTGGAATAAATAGTACTGAATCTTATTTCAATATTGATAATTCCGTTAACCAAACCGAGTTTTATAATCTGCAATATGGTATTAAAAGTATTTCGGTATTAACTGAAAAACCCATACAGGTAAAAAGGGCATTATTCAATAAGAATCTCCATGGTATTTATGCTAAAAACTATACCAAAGCATGGCTTACTGCCAATACTTTTAAAATTCCTGATAATTTTGTACAAATTAATGCTGAGGTAGCAGGTACTGATAATACTGCCTATGGTATGTATTTAGACTATTGTACAGGCTACACGGTTGAAGGCAATAGTTTTGACAAAGTGGATAATGCTGTTAATAATGCAGCTTATGGTTTAATTATCAACGGCTCGGGCGATTTGGCTGCTGCTAATTTAGTTTACAACAACAGCTTCCAGAATATCGAAAGGGCAGCTACCCAATCGCAGGGAAATAACAGCGGTTATAATAATTCTCAAAAAGGTCTCAAAATCAAATGCAACGATTATTCGGGCAATAAGCAGGATATTTCAGTAATAGGCGAAGGAATTTCTGTTTTTCAAGGAACTACCACTACTGGTAATTCACCTGAAGATAAGAAAAAACCGGCTGGTAATATCTTTTCTAAATTCGGACCCACTACTAACGATTATACCGATATTAAGAACGGAGGGGCATATATCAAATATTTTCATCATGCAGGTGATAATATTAATGATTCATGGGTTCCTTATTACTGTAATCCTGATCCTATAGTAAAACCTATGCCAACTTCTGCTATTCGTACAAATAAAGAAGAAACATGTCCTGGTATAGCTTTACAAACAGGAACACCTCAACCCTATCCTTATAATGCCATTCAATTAAACACTTTAATACAGCAAAAATCTGCTCTACTAAATACATCGAAGCTGATTTATAGCTTATGGGTTGATAACGGCAATACCGAAGGTTTACGTCATGATATCAAAATCTCTACTACATGGGATGCTTTCGATTTGTATAATGAATTGCTTTTAGGCTCTCCTAAATTATCGGAAGAGGTATTGATAGATGCCATTAAGCGTGAAGATGTGTTAACACCACTGATGCTGAAATTAATCTTACTGGCAAATCCGCAGGTTTGTCGGTACGAAAAGGCATGGGATGCCCTTATTAATCGCGTTAATCCCTTGCCCGATGCATGGATAGACGAGATTAAACAAGGTTTGGCTGTAATTTCACCTATAGAAAATATGCAGGCTGATATTTCGTACTATGCATCCGAACGCAATACCTATATGAATTTGCTGAAACAATGCTATCTGAACGATACCACCGAATACGGAATGCAACAGTATTTGAGTTTGCTGGATAATGAAAGCGATATAGAAAGCAAATACGAACTGGTTTTTGCCAAAATAAGCAATCAGGATTATGAGGGAGCTTTATTATCTTTGACTACTATAGGTACAATGATAGATAATGAACTGCAACCCGAAGAAGCAGATCGCCATGCCAAAATGACGAACCTGATTCCGGTTTTAATTACAATAGAATCTACTCATCCTAAATGGAATGATTTATCGGAAAATGACCGCAATCTGTTGATAAATCTGTCGGAAACTGATAATACTGTAACAGGCTCTTTGGCAACTGCCTGCCGTATGGCATTGGAGCCTGGCTTTGTTTACGCAGAACCTATTTATATAGCTACAGACAGACCATTGAAAATGGCTTCACCTAAAAAAGGCAAAACTGCTATTGCAAATGAACAGCAAATAAAAATCAGTCCCAATCCGGCTACTGATTATATTGCCATTGAATGCAATACCGAAGGCGTTGGTAATAATTTAAGATTGCAGATTACCGATGCTATGGGTAAAATCGTTCTTGAAAAAGAATTTGGAAAAACACAGCAGATAATCGATATCAGAGAATTTGCCAAAGGCAGCTATTATTGTACGGTATATAATAATGGAAAAGCATTTGATACCGTTAAATTTATTAAAAAATAAATTTATTAATTAATCTTACACAGAGCAAAGTTTTTATAACTTTGCTCTGTTTTTAAAACAAAACAATATGCGAAAAATAATATTCTTGTTCTTTCTTCTATTAAGTATTACAGCTTTTGGCCAGTCTATCGAGATCAATAAAGCCATTGCACCCTATGACAATACACCCCCAAGTACTCCTTTTGTCGCGAATTCAATAGCTGCATTAGGAAATGATTATGTGGTAGGGACGGTAGGTTATGATACGCTGAATAACAATAACCAAAGTGTAGTTTATTTTAAAATAGATACTTTGGGCAATACAGAAAAAAAATTAATATTCAGCCGAAGCGGATATTACCATTTTACACATTACAGCACTTATATATACTCAACTCAGGATGGAGGCTATTGTACTACTTTGGTAAGAGATACAAATTATTATAATAAAAGTATAATAGTAAGATTAAACAGCAATTTCGATACCTTATGGACTAAAGTATTGCCTCAGGAAACACAACAAGAGATATTGGTACAAGTAATTGAAGCCTCAGACAAAGGTTTGGTATGTTTGGGATATAAGTTGATGAGTTCAACAGTTAGTGATATACTTATAATAAAAACCGACAGTTTAGCCAATATATTATGGAAAAAAAACATTTCATTTGGTAATTTTAGTAAAGGATTTAGTATAGCAGAAACGCCGGATAAGGGCTTTTTTATTTCAGGTGGAAGAGGTTCATATGCATTTGGCGATTCACGTCCACTTGTAATGAAACTGGATAGTATAGGCAATATAAAATGGTACCGTATATTAGGAAACAATAATCGTTATCAGGGAGTTTACTCAGCCGTAACTCCGCAAGGCGATTATGTGGTTGCTTATGGTTATGCTACATATACAGATCCATCTGATGAAGCTACTTTGGGGCGTATTAATGTGATAAAATTTAATCCGGATGGAAATACCATCTGGGATAAAATTTACGATACAATAAAGTATAATAATTCAGTTAGCAGCATCAGAATTTTACCCAATAATAATATTGTTGTTATCGGATTTAACTATGTAGAAAATGGGACAGGGAATAATAATTATTATTATCATAGTTTTTTATTAAGTCTTAATGCCAATGGTGATAGCTTGGGTTATAAATATTTTACTAATATGAATAGCTATGCAGATAAAAATATTATATGGGATAATGTGTTAAATGCAGATGGCAGTATAACAGGAATCGGGCAAGTAGAATCATTTAATATACTTCATGGCTGTCAGATATGGCTGGTAAAAACGGGAAATTTATTAACAACAGATGTTAGGGAAGATAATTATACTCCAAAAGGAGAACTCCAAATCTACCCCAACCCTTCCACTACCCAAACTACCATAACATACCCAATAGCAGAAAAAGCCCTAATGCTGCAAATCTACAATATGCTCGGGCAAAAGGTATATGAAGAAAAACTACCCAAAGGCAGCAGCCAAGCAATAATAAACACATCAGGCTTTAAACCCGGTTTGTATAAAGTGGTGGTGGGAGAGAGCATTGCTTTGTTGATGGTTAATGGTTATTAGTTAATGGTTAATAGTTAATATTTAATGGGGAAATAGAATACAATAACAACATAATATCAAATTAAAATGAACTACAATGCACAAAAGGAACAAATAAGCACTGCCGGAATTCTTTCTTTATAGTCTTTATTATTTTTAAAAAAAACAATTGCTACTTGAACTTAATTATTAAAAAATATTAATTAATAATTGATTTACGCTTTAAAGTTTTGTAACTTTGAAGAAAAAAAAACTATGAAAAACTTGTATCTTTTATTTTTAGGACTTGTGATTTCGGCGATTTCACAAAGTCAGGTAAGTCAAATAAATGATACCTTATTTGCCGGCGGAGAAATTAGAACTTATGCAAAAAATTCAAATTGTATAATAGTCGGCAACAGAGGAGGTATGTTTAAAACTACAAATAATGGCCAAACATGGCAAAATGTATCTCAAAATTTTAGTTTGTTTTCAGCCAACTGCGAACAGATAGTAAGTTTAGGTAACGATTTTTACGCATTAAGTCAAAGTAATTACAATAATGGATTATATAAATCCATTGATAATGGCACTACTTGGATACAACTTAGTTCTCCTTTGTGGTGGATAAACACTATTGGCAAATTGGGAGCTGAACTCTATATTATTGGAACAGATGCTAATGGATTAAAATTATTTTCAACAAGTAACGGCGTAAATTGGATTCCTAAAACAACTGTTTGGAATGGTACATGGTACGGAGGAAATCTGAAGTTGCTTTCATTAAATCCAAACAAACTTTATCTGCTTAGAGAGGATAGCCTTTTCTATACAATTGACGGAACTAATCTGCAGCCAATTTCATTCAACGGGCTTAATGTCTCTAATTTTTACGACGACGAGTTCGGCGGAGATAATTACAATAACCTGTATTTCAGGGAAAGCAACTCAATTTATAAGTACAACTTTTCGACAAATACTTGGATAAATATAAGTTCGGGGAAGCTGCCATCAGGTTATAACATTATAGAATGCTCGTTTACGGAAAGTACAATTTATGCACTCATTTTCAATCAGTCAACAATGAGTATTAAGCTGTATAAATCTACAAATCAAGGAACGACTTTTTCGGAATTAGTTGTACAAAATGCATCTTTTCCGTTTTTCAGAAATATAATAGAAGCATCATCAGGTTCGCTGATAGCTAACGGCATTTACGATGAAATTTATTTTTCTAACAATAACGGTATAAACTGGATTAAACCTAGTACAAACTTTTATGCAACCAATGCCGATAATTTGCAGCTTTGCGGCAATACACTTATACTATCGCGTGAAACTATAGGCATAATTCGTTCCGATAATCAAGGGGCAAGTTGGACAATGTCAAATAACGGCCTTCCGGGATTTAACAATATAGCTTATTTTATTGATGATATATTCGAAGTTAAAAACAACTTGTTTTCGATAAACAACGATTTTAATACAGGAAAACAATATATTTATAAGTCAACAAATAACGGCAGTTTCTGGACATTATTAAACTTAACTTCGCCTTATAACAATAATGAAGGTATTATGTTTGCAGGTAAGTGCGATTCGGCTTTATTTTTAAATTATATCGACCCATCATCGTACAATGTAGGCGTTATTGTTTCTTTCGATTTTGGCAATACTTGGATAAAGCCTAACAATCAGAACAATTTTTACAGAACTTTCTTTAAAGGAAATTCAAATTGCTTGTTTGCATTCAACTCAACAAGCGATTGGGATGATTTTGATAATATTTACAAAGCAAATAATTTCGGTCAAAGTTTTACCGATATTTCAACCTATTTAACAAATAACAATTTGGTTGTAAAACGCTCACAACAGGGAAAGCACGGGGATAAAGGTAATGCTATTATGGATTTTGACCCTCAAAATATCAATATGCCTATTTTTGTTTTAAGAGACAAAATGTATAACAAAGATGCATTATACAAATTTAATATTGCAACAAATACCTGGACATTGATTAATACATACGGACTTCCGGCCAACTATCTGGTAAACGCAATAAAATATATAGGCGGCAACAGATGGCTTTTAGCAACCAATATTGGCTTGTATATAAGTATTGATGACGGAAATTCATGGAATATATTACATTACATTTCCGATTGGCATCAAGGTATGGAAGTGAACCAAATACATTATTTAGGACAAAAAGCTTATTTAGGGACTATTTCGAATGGTATTTGGGTAGTGGATGTAGTAACAGGGCTTGTTGAAAATTCATCTCCAAACGAAATAAGCATTTATCCAAATCCAACTTCTGATAATTTTAATATTATTCTACCCGACAATTTTGCAAAAGATGCTTATATTTCGCTCTATAGTATCGAAGGCAAATTGTTGAAAAAAGATAGAATATCAGGTTTAACCTACAACTTTAGTATGACAGAATATCCGAAAGGAAGCTATATTGTAAACATTACTACAGAAGGAAAAACAACAAATAAACTTTTGTTATACAGATGATTACTCTAATTCTTCAATCAACTGTTTAATTCCTTCGGTAGAGTGGGTTTTTAGTTTACCGCTTTCGTCGTTATAAATAAAAAAGGCCTCAAGTTTTTTTTCTTTTTCCAAAAACTTGAGGCTTTTTTCTAATCCCATAACCATAAAAGCAGTTGCATAAGCATCGGCTTCCCAACATTCATCAGATAAAACAGTTACACTAAGCAAACTATGTTTTACGGGATATCCGGTTTTGGGATCTATGGTATGCGAATATCTTACTCCGTTTTCTTCGTAGTATTTTCTGTAATTTCCCGAAGTTGCAATTGCTTTGTTATTGAGTTTTATTTTTGCTTTCAAAATTCTGTCCGAATCAGCCTTTTCTGCCGGTTTTTCTATACCAACTGTCCACAAACTACCATCAGGTTTTTTACCTTTACCTAAAACCTCTCCGCCTACGTCAATCAGATAATTATCTATCCCCTTATCTCTGAGAAATTTTGCTAATATATCCACAGAATAACCCTGTGCTATGGCATTGAAATCGATCTTTATATTTGGATTTGACTTTATAACTTTACCATTTGAAATATTTATATTTTTATAACCAACATATTGCAACAAACTGTCAACTATATGTTTATTAAGTTTTGCACGACTTTCGAAACCAAATCCCCAAGCATTTACAAGTTGCCCGACAGTAAAATCGAAATATCCGTCAGTTTTTTCCGATATAGCTGCCGACTTATTAAATATATCTACAAAAATACTATCGTGACCGATTAAAGAATCGTTTCTGTTTACCTTGCAAATTGTAGAATTTGGCTCCCATAAACTCGCCGAAAAATTAAACGCTTTTAATATCGAATCAATTTGTGGCTGAAAGTTCTCACCTGTTTTTGAATAATATGTAACAGCATAATAAGTCCCCTGGGCTTCACCTCCGAATTTAACCGGTTTCAATTCCGCTTTCTGTTTACAGGAAATTATTAATACGGATAGGGCTATTGATAATAAAACTATTTTTTTCATAATGAATAATTATATTAATTTAATGACAATTGCAACTTTTTGAAAAATAAATAAATGTTTCTGGTAATAACTCGATTATTGCTTTTTGTTTTTCGGCATTTATTAGTATTACTCTCATATCTAAAACCTTAAGATTATTTTGCAGCTTAGAAATCTCAAATGGCAATTTATCGATTTCATTACTCCACAAATCGAGCTTTTCAAGATTTATTAAATTTCCGACTTCGGGAGGTAATTCGTTTATATTATTACGATTGGCAATTAGTTCCTTTAAATTTGTTAGATTTCCTATTGTAGATGGCAGTTTAGAAATTTTATTAGCCGAAATATTCAATTTTTGCAGGTTTGTGAGATTTCCTATTTCACTCGGTATGCTTTCCAACTTATTTTTCGACAGATTCAATTCTTGAAGATTGTATAAAGAAAATACCTCAATTGGAATTTTTCTGAGTTTCTTTTTGCTTAAATCGAGTTTGTAAACCTTTTCGGGGTTTTTAACAGCCTCATTTATTGATGTATAAACGGTTTGTCTTTCAAGCTCACTATCGCTTAACAACTGAGCATTTGACAAAAGAGAATACAGTAAGAAAAAAATCAGGCTGATATTTTTAGCTAAGTAACTTTTCGGCATAAGATTTATCTTTTATAAGCTGATTAGTAAGTTCTTCTAAGTTGCTAAATCTTATTTCGTCTCTTATTCTGTCAATTAAGTAAATAGTAAGATATTCGTTGTAAATATTTTCATTAAAGTCGAAGATATTGACTTCTATTGAAAGTTTATTTATATTTAAAGTAGGACGAATGCCTATATTGAGCATACCTTTGTATAATTGATTTTTGTAAAGAACTTTTATGGCATAAACCCCCATTGCAGGAATTATTTTAAAATCGTTTTCGAGGTCAATATTAGCAGTAGGAAAGCCTATTTTTTGCCCAATTTGGTTACCTTTAATTACTTTTCCCGAGAAATAATAATTATAACCCAACAATTTGTTTGCAAGTTTAATATTTCCTTTATCGAGAGCTTCTCTGATGCGTGTAGAACTAACAGTTAATCCGTCAATTTGCTGAACTTCAATTTTTTTTATGTCGAAATTATATTGTTTGCTAATTTCAAAAAGGCTGCTGAAATTGTTATTCTCTTTATTTCCGAAACGATTGTCATAGCCAATAATCAGCATTTTTACTTTTAAAATGTCAACCAAATATTCTTTAACGAAATCGGATGTAGTTTTTTGTGAAAATTCTTTTGTAAAAGGAATAAGAACAAGATAATCAACACCTTCTTTTTCTATCAGAGAGATTTTTTCATTATATGAATTAATAAATTTGAGTTTATAAGCGTCGTGACGAAGAACCATGCGAGGATGAGTGTCGAAAGTAATTACAATAGATTTTCCGTTGTTTTTAACAGCTTCATTTACAACACTTTTGATTATTTGTTGATGTCCGTAATGAACTCCGTCGAACATTCCTATTGTTACAACAGGAAAATTGCTTAAAGGTACCTCGTTGAATGATTTGAAAATTCTCACAGATTATTATTTTATTTTGCCACGATTAAGCAAAACGAAGTTTATCAGTCAGATTATTAGTTTAGTAGCCCCGACAGGAATCGAACCTGTATTTAAAGTTTAGGAAACTTCCGTTCTATCCATTGAACTACGGGGCCTTATTTACCATAAAATATTACTTAAAAACAAAATTGTCTTTTTTTAAACAGCTCCTTCAAATTGTTTTAGAAATCTTAAATCGTTTTCAAAGAACAGCCTCAAATCCTTAATTCCGTATTTAAGCATTGTAATACGTTCTATTCCCATACCGAAAGCATATCCTGAATAAACCTTGCTGTCGATATTACAGTTATCCAAAACATTTGGATCAACCATTCCGCAACCTAAAATCTCGACCCAACCTGTATATTTACATATATTACAACCTTTTCCACTACAAATAGAGCAGGAAATATCCATTTCGGCAGAAGGCTCAGTAAACGGGAAATAAGAAGGTCTCAGCCTAATTTTTGTATTAGCTCCGAAAACTTCTTTGGCAAAATAAAGCAAAATTTGTTTTAAATCGGCAAAAGACACATTTTTATCTATATAAAGCCCTTCGACCTGATGGAATATACAATGTGCACGTGCCGAAATGGCTTCGTTTCTGAAAACCCTGCCGGGGAAAATCGAACGAATTGGAGGCTTATTGCTTTCCATAATTCTTACTTGTACCGAAGATGTATGGGTTCTCAGAGCAATATCTCCTTTTTCTTCAGATTTCTCAATAAAAAAAGTATCCTGCATATCTCTTGCCGGATGCTCGGGAGGGAAGTTTAATGCCGTAAAATTATGCCAGTCGTCTTCAATTTCGGGACCTTCATTAACTATGAAACCAACTCTTTGAAATATCCTTATAATTTCGTTTCTTACAATTGATAAAGGATGACGGCTTCCTAAATTAATTAAATCAACCGGTCTTGTTAAATCTAACAATTGACTTGTATGCGTTTCGGCAGTTAATGCTTTCTTTAATTCTTCAAATTTATTTTCAGCACTTTTTTTCAATTCATTCAGAAGCATCCCGACCTCTTTTCTTTTATCGGGTTCTACTGATTTAAAATCGGTAAAAAGTTCTTGAATAACTCCTTTCTTCCCCAAAAAATAAATTCTGAACTCTTCAAGTTGCTGAATATTTTCAGGTTGAGCTTTTCCAAGTTCTTCTTTTATTTTGAATATCTTTTCTGTCACTTCTATTAAAATTTCTGTAGCAAAATTAATCATTTTTGGTTATTTACTTGATATTTTTTTGATTAATATTAGAAATGAGGGTTTTTAAATGAATGAATTTTTAATGAACATAAAAAAATGGAATTGTTGATTTATTTATCTTTGCAAAAAAATGTTATATGAATTTTGTTGAAGAACTAAGATGGAGAGGCATGATACATGATATTATGCCCGGAACCGAAGAACAACTATCGAAAGAGATGACCACAGCTTATGTTGGTATTGACCCTACTGCCGACTCGTTACATATAGGGCATTTAGTTTCTATAATGATGTTAAAACATTTTCAGTTGGCCGGACATAAGCCTATTGCTTTGGTTGGAGGTGCTACAGGTATGATAGGCGACCCTTCGGGCAAATCGGAAGAACGTAATTTACTAGATGAAAACACATTAAGATATAATCAGGAATGTATTAAAAAACAATTGGTTAAGTTTTTAGATTTTGATAGCTCTAAAGAAAATTGTGCCGAAATCGTAAATAATTACGATTGGATGAAAGAGTTTTCATTTTTAGGTTTTCTGAGAGACATAGGAAAGCACATAACCGTAAATTACATGATGGCAAAGGATTCGGTGAAAAAAAGAATTGAAACCGGTATTTCTTTTACCGAATTTTCGTACCAATTGGTTCAAGGATATGATTTTCTGTGGTTAAATCAAAACAAAAACTGCAAGCTTCAAATGGGAGGCTCTGACCAATGGGGCAATATAACCACAGGAACAGAACTAATAAGAAGAAAAAACGGCAGCGAAGCTTATGCTTTGACATGTCCTCTCATTACCAAAGCTGACGGCGGTAAATTCGGGAAAACCGAAAAAGGAAATATTTGGCTCGATCCTCAGAAAACTTCACCATATCAATTTTATCAATTCTGGCTTAATTGCTCTGATATAGATTCGTCGAAATACATCAGAATATTCACTCTGTTGAGCAAAGACGAAATTGAAAGTTTAGAAAAAAGGCATTTTGAGGAACCACATTTAAGGCTTCTGCAAAAGGCTCTGGCAAAAGACATTACAATAAGAGTTCATTCGGAAGAAGATTATAATTTAGCCGTAGAGGCATCGGAAATACTATTCGGAAAAGGTACTACCGAAGTGCTTCAAAAAATGAACGAGAGTACGCTTTTAAGCGTATTTGAGGGGGTACCGCAAAGCAACATTAGCGCAAATGAACTTGAAAATGGAATTAATATCGTTGACTTCCTGAGCGAAAAAACAAATATTTTTCCATCGAAAAGCGAAGCTCGCAGAATGATGAAAGATAACGGGGTTTCGATAAACAAAATTAAAGTTAACGATACTACTGTGGTTGACAATAAGTTTTTGTTAAACAACAAATATATTATTGTTCAGAAAGGCAAAAAAAATTATTATCTGGTAATTTGTAGCTAACAATTGGATATAATATTAACAATAATAGGTTTTGTATTGATATTAGGCGGTTTAATAGGCTGCTTTGCTCCGATTTTACCCGGACCGCCTTTATCTTTTGCTGCATTAATTCTGTTGCAATTTACACAAAAGAAGCCATTTACAACAACAGAACTGTTAGTAATGGGAATAATAACAGTAACTGTTACAGTTTTGGATTACATTATCCCTGTTTGGGGGACAAAAAAAATCGGCGGCTCAAAGCAGGGAGTTTGGGGTTGTACAATAGGCCTTATATTCGGATTGTTTTTATTTCCGCCTTTGGGAATTATTATTGGTCCATTTCTCGGAGCACTAATTGGAGAAATCCTCCATGGGAAAAATTCCGATATGGCTTTTAAATCTGCTTTGGGTTCATTTATAGGATTTCTATTGGGTACTTTACTTAAATTTATTGCTTCAGGCGTTATGACCTGGTATTTCATTAAAGGCGTATTTTAACAGATAAAATATTCTCAAATATCTGATTTATTCGATTGAAGGTAATTTTTATTTTCAAAATAAGTTCTTTTGTTATCAAAATTTTGTACTTTCGTATTAGAAATAAATAAACCTATGGTTTTCAGAAAAGTAGGATTTTATTCATTGTTGTTTTTTTTATTGTTATTTACCTTTTGTAAAAACAATAAAAAAGAAGTAAGTGAAGTAACTCCCCAAATTAGTACTTTGGAGAAAATAAAAAAAAGAGGCAAACTACTTGTAACTTCCAATTATAATTCAATAGATTATTTTATTTACAAGGGAATGCCTATGGGATTTCAACTTGAAATGATGGAAGAATTAAGTAAATTTCTCGGTGTAAAACTCGAATTTATCATAACAAACGACATAGCTTCAAACTTAAGTTTATTACTTACAAATAAATGTGACATTATTGCAAACAACATTACCATTACTTCAAAAAGAAAAAGTCTTGTTAATTTCACAATTCCAATAACAGCTACACGACAAGTATTAGTTCAAAGAAAAGAAAATAACGATACTTGTAAGAATAATTATAAAATTATCAGAAATCTGCTTGATTTAGACGGTAAAGTAGTTCATGTTCAGAAAAACAGTGCTCATTACGACAGACTTAAAAACCTAATAAGCGAAACGGGAGTTGAAATGAAAATAGCTGTTGTTGATAGCGCTGCTACCGAACAATTGATAGAAATGGTTGCTATGGGTCTTATTGATTATACTATTGCTGATGAAAATGTGGCAATAGTGAATAGAAGTTATAATCCAATAATTGATATTCAAACTCCTGTAAGTTTTCAGGAGAACTTGGCATGGGCAGTAAATAAAGATGATGATAGTCTATTGAACGTAATTAATACATGGTTAATTGAATTTAAAAAAACTCCAAAGTACAGAAACATCTACGATAAATATTTTAGAAATCCACGCTCGGTAAGTATTGTAAAAAGTGATTTTTATACAATAAAAAAAGGTAGGATTTCAAAATATGACAAAGAGATAAAGAAATACAGCAAGCTGATAAATTGGGATTGGAGATTATTAGCATCATTGATTTATCAGGAATCGCAGTTTCATCCTGAAATTAAAGGATGGTCGGGAGCATTTGGCATAATGCAGATGATGCCGCAAACAGCAAAAAAATTCGGTATAACGGAAAAGTCTTCAGTTCCGGAACAAATACTTGCAGGGGTTAAATTAAAAATGCTGATAGACAAAATGCTACCCAAAGAAATTGAAAATGAGGAAGAACGCACAAAATTTATTTTAGCGACTTATAATGCAGGTTTCGAACACGTTATGGATGCGAGAAATCTTGCGAGAAAATATGGGAAAAATCCAAATATTTGGACAGATAATGTTGACTTTTTTATGAAAATGAAGTCATTCCCGAAGTTTTACAATGACCCTGTAGTAAAATATGGTTATGCAAGAGGTTTTGAAACCTATAAGTTCGTAATTCAAGTTATCGAACGATACAATCATTATAAAAACATAGTGAAATAAGGAAAGAGAAATAGTTAAAAAATTTATTTCCCTTCAACTATAATCACAATTTCGCCTTTGATGTTTTCCTGACTTGTACCCAAAAATTTTAGTGCGGTTTTAAACTACTGAATATCAATACAAATATTATGAAAAAATGCTATTTTTACCGCACTAAATTATAGTTTATGAAAATTAGAGTTGTAAAAACAGCATCAAAAGCCAGCGCTGTTCAAGTTGTAAGTTATCATAACAATAGGCGTTTAGTTCTAAAACATATTGGCTCTGCACATAAAGAAGAGGAACTAAAAGAGTTAATTTTAATTGCCAAACAGTGGATCAATGATTACAGTGGACAATATTCAATTTTCAAAGAAGAAAACCCAAATAGTGTTTTATATCTGTGCTATAGCACGTTTTTCGGAGTTAAATATAATTACTTTTATAATCAAATAAGAGTTATTCAGGAGGTTTTTAAATTTGATAGCTTGCCTTGTCTATTAAATGATTTGGTGGCAATCAGAATATTTGAACCTGCTTCTAAACTTCGATCATTAGAATTATTAGAGCAATATTTTGGAGTTAGACATAGCCGTAAATCTTTTTATAAAATAGCTCCGGAATGTATAAATTTAAAGAATATTGTTGAAGAAAAGGTTCTAAATTTTGCCAAAGATTATCATAATTTCAAATTTGATATTCTTTTTTACGATGTTACAACTTTGTATTTTGAAGCATTTGAAGAGGATGAATTGCGTAAAAATGGTTTTTCGAAAGATAACAAAGTACAACAACCACAAATTTTGATAGCTTTAATGGTGACCAAAGATGGGTTCCCGATTACTTATGAAATTTTTCCAGGGAATACCTTTGAAGGACACACGATGCTAACTGTAATAAAAGCATTTATTAAAAAAAACGGTATAAAAGAATTTACTGTTGTTGCTGATGCTGCTATGATTAGTTCAGAAAACATCAAACAATTAATACAAAACAACATTAATTACATAGTGGGTGCAAGACTTGGAAATGTTTCCGATTCACTTATAGAGATTATTAACAGCAATATTATCAGAGAAGACGGTAAAAGTATAAGAGTAAAAACTGATAATGGAGATTTGATTTGCAGTTATTCATCAGTAAGGTATCGAAAAGATTTATTTGAGATGCAAAAACAAATTGCTAAGGCAGAAGAGGTAATTAAATATCCATCAAAAAACAGAAAACTCAAATTTATAAAAACAAATGCAAAAAAAGTTGAGCTTAATGAAACTCTAATTGATAAAACTAAGAAGTTGTTAGGAATTAAAGGTTATTATACCAATTTAGATGAATCTGTGGCTGATGATAATATAATTATTGAACGATATCACGAACTTTATAAAATAGAATATGCTTTTAGAATGTCTAAAAATGACTTGCAATCAAGACCTATATTTCATTATAAGGAAGAGCCTATAAAATTACACATCCTTATATGCTTTATGGCTCTGGTCATATCAAAGCATATTGAGCTTAAAACTGGTATTACAATCAAAAAATTCATTCAAGAATCAAAAAAAATTGTTGACGGTGAAATTATTAACGAAATAACTCAAAAAATTATAACTATTAAAGCTAACAAAACCCCGAAATTGAATGAAATTATTTCAAAATTAAACCCACCGCACTAAAAGGGACAAGTCAGGAGGATGGTCGGGAGCATTTGGCATAATGCAGATGATGCCGCAAACAGCCAGAAAATTCGGTATAACAGAAAAGTCATCAGTTCCGGAACAAATACTTGCAGGGGTTAAATTAAAAATGCTGATAGACAAAATGCTACCCAAAGAAATTGAAAATGAGGAAGAACGCACAAAATTTATTTTAGCGACTTATAATGCAGGTTTCGAACACGTTATGGATGCGAGAAATCTTGCGAGAAAATATGGGAAAAATCCAAATATTTGGACAGATAATGTTGACTTTTTTATGAAAATGAAGTCATTCCCGAAGTTTTACAATGACCCTGTAGTAAAATATGGTTATGCAAGAGGTTTTGAAACCTATAAGTTCGTAATTCAAGTTATCGAACGATACAATCATTATAAAAACATAGTGAAATAAGGAAAGAGAAATAGTTAAAAAATTTATTTCCCTTCAACTATAATCACAATTTCGCCTTTGATGTTTTTATCTTTGAAATAACTAAGTATTTCTGAAAGAGAGCCTCTGATATTTTCTTCGTGTAGCTTGGTAATTTCGCGTGCCACGGAAGCTTGTCTGTTTTCACCAAAGAACTCGATAAATTGCTCTAAAGTTTTTATTAATCTGTGAGGCGATTCATAAAAAACAATAGTAGTATCCAAATCGGCGAGCCATTTTAAACGAGTTTGTCTGCCTTTTTTAACTGGCAAAAATCCTTCGAAATAGAACCTGTCGCAGGGCAAACCCGAATTAATTAGTGCAGGCACAAAAGCAGTAGCACCGGGCAAACATTCTACATCGATATTATTTCTTATACATTCTCTTACTAATAGAAAACCCGGATCGGATATGGCAGGAGTTCCGGCATCGCTTATTAAAGCTATGGTTTCACCTGTTTGCAAACGTTGAATGATGTTTTGCAATGTTTTATGCTCGTTAAACTGATGATGCGAAAGCATTTTAGTGTTTATTCCATAGTGTTTCAATAATATTGCCGAATTTCTTGTGTCCTCGGCCAAAATAAGAGATACTTCTTTCAGTATTCTTAAGGCTCTTAAAGTTATATCCTCCAAATTTCCGATCGGAGTGGGCACTAAGTAAAGTTTTGACATAATTTTTTTGATTTTATTCCTACTTAGTTTTATCGTTTAATTTTATTAATCCATTTATCTTGCTGAGGAGGTTCATAAAAGCGTAATTTATTTAATAAAGCTTCGGGTTCTTTATCTTCTAACAACATATTTCTGTGAGCCGTTTGTAAGAAATTGTCATTCATCATTCTTTCAAGCTGCTTCAATAAAGGCTCAAAAAAATTATCAACATTTAGTAATCCTATTGGTTTACGGTGTAAATTGAGTTGAGAAACTGTGAGCATTTCGAACAATTCGTCCATAGTTCCATAGCCTCCGGGCATAGCAATAAAAGCATCAGAAAGTTCTGCCAGAACAGCTTTTCGTTCTGCCATAGATTTAACGTAAATAAGTTCATTCAAATTATCGTGAGCAATTTCTTTTTTGGAGAAGAAATCAGGTATAACACCGGTAACTTTGCCTTTATTTTCGATTACTGTATCGGCAATTATACCCATCAATCCGACTTTTGCACCACCATAAACCAATTTAATATTTTGTTCGGCAATAATCAAGCCTAATTTTTTAGCACTGTCGATTATAACCTGATTATTACCCGTGCTTGAACCACAAAAGACGCAAACAGATTTTAACTCTTTCATATCACCATTTATTAAAATGAATTCTTTCAGTATTAAATCTTTGCGGATGCTCCTTTGTTTCGTTAGGATAACCGAGAGCTACAAGCGAAAAAGGATGAATATTTTGAGGTAAAGCAAACAACTTAATAATATCATTCATTCTTTCTTCGCGGGGATATACTCCAAGCCAAACACTTCCTAATCCTAAAGCATGAGCCGAAAGAAGTATGTTCTGAGTTGCGGCTGCACAATCAGTTGACCAATATCCTGCGGACTTTTCAAGTTTTTCATCGGCACAAACCAAAATTGCCAAAGCAGCTTCGTTAAGCATTTTTGCATAAGGATGTACTATTGCAATTTTTGTCAAAATATCTTTTTGTTCAACAACTATAAAATGCCAAGGTTGTTCGTTTCTTGCAGAAGGTGCATACATAGCCGCTTTCAGTATTGTTTCTATTTGCTTTTCGCTTATTTTTTGATCAGTAAAATGCCTGATGCTTCTGCGTGTTAGAATAATATCCTGAAAATCCATAATTATATTTCTTTAAGTTTGAATACTTTATCAACCACAACACCCTTATCCGAATTTTTCAAAGTACAACATTCGTTAAAGATATCATGTTCAAAAAATAAAACGTAATTATTATCAATAACTTCTTTGAAAAATGACTCTTTTTCCTGTAAAGTAACAAGAGGCCTTATGTCGTAACTCATAATATAAGGCATAGGAATATGAGCTGTGGAAGCTATCAAATCGGAAGTGTAAACGATGGTTTTACTGTTATAATTAATAAAAGGAATCATTTGGGCTTCGGTATGCCCGTAGTAAAATCGAACATTAATATTGGGCAATAATTCACCTTCATTTTCAACAAGAATCAACTTACCGCTTTGCTGTATAGGAATTATATTTTCTTTCAGATACGAAGCAGCTTCACGACGATTTGGATTTAAAGCCCATTCCCATTGTTTTTTGCTGACGAAATGGTAAGCGTTAGGAAAGGTTAATTCATAACCGCTTCTGTCATTATTCCATTTAACGGCACCTCCACAATGATCGAAATGAAGATGAGTAATAATAACGTGGGTAATTTCTTCGGGTGATACTCCTACTTCTTTCAATGAAGCAATTAATGAATAATCACCGTTAAGATGATAGTTTTTCAGAAACTTCTCATCTTGTTTATCGCCTATACCGGTGTCAATCAATACTTTTCTTTCATCATCCAAAATCAGTAAAGATCTTATCGAGCAGTTGCATAAATTATTTTCGTCAGCAGGATAAACTTTTTGCCATAATACTTTCGGAACTACTCCAAATACTGCACCACCGTCGAATTTTGCATTTCCTGTTTCTATCGAATGTAATTTCATTTTCAAATATTTATTTAATTCTGTCTTTTATCGAATTCAATTGTCTGAATCCTACTAATCTCCAGTAGCCATGCATTATATCGTAATAATAAACAAAGATAAAATAATCGTTTTCGGTTTCAGAATGATTCCCTTCGACAAAAGTATCATCAATTTTCTTATCTTTTTCATTAAATAAAACGTACCAATAATTATAATAACCCTGTTTCAGGAAAAGTGTTGTTTCATAGGCCTTTTTTTTGTAATTATATTTCATTTTTCCCTCTTCGGTGAGTTTCCAATCCGTAAGTTCTCCGAAAACATAAATATTGCCTTCAATAGCTGGAACTTCGTATTGAAGTGTAAAATGAACAAATACGTAATCGGCTTCGATATTACTCTTAGGTGAAATATCTTTCTTGATAACAAACCTTCCATTTATGTCATCTTCGGTTTTATATACCTTAAAACGGCGTCCAATATCGGGATGAAGATACACATGATTTGCTCTGTTATCGAATGTTATTGCCGCTATCCTTTCGGATTGAAACTTAAGACTTTTGATATCGAAATTTCGAAACTCGTTTACTCCGTTAAAAACATTTTCGTTATCGTAATCATAATCGAGCAAATTTCCTTTAATCAAACGAGGCTTGAGATTGCTGATTTTATTATCCTGTCTTGTGTTTTGGATTATTACCGTTTTAATATTTTTTGAGGGGTTTACAAAATTATTGCTTAGAGTATTAATACTGAAGTCAATTTCCTGCTTATATTTTTTTTGCATTAAATCTGTAGCATCTTTAACATAAGCATCAATATTTACGATTGTTTCGATAACCATAAACCGTTTTATGACAACTACATTTTTTTCATCACCCTCTTCATATACCTTAATAATATAATTGCCAGATTTGGTGATTTTAGACGTTGGTTTAGGGAAAGTTACGGAATAATGAACGTAAGATTGTATAGTATTAACTGATAATTCGTATTGGTCGAAATATTCATCATTAAAACCATCAATAAATTGATTATCCGACAAACCGGATGATTCCCAATTAAAATCGCAATGCTCTACTTTATACTTATATCTTCTGATACCATTGTCGAACCTATCGAAGCATAGATGAAGCGTTTCGTTTGTTCCGAGCTGAATTATAGGTAACGATAATTCCCAACCGCTTTTATAGAGCAATACAGTATGTATATATTCATCAAAAATACTATCATTGTAACCTTTGTATATTACTTCACTTTCTTCCTCTTTTTTCAAATCAGTAACATTGATTTTATCTTCTTTTGCTTTGTTAACACTGTCGTTACTGATTGTTTTTTCATCGGGTTTATTGCTTGTTAAATCAGTAGTTCTTGGAGAACAACTTAATAAAACAGCAATTAAAAATATATTAAGTAAGTTAAAAAATAATAAAATCCTTTTTATATGATGCATCTCTACCGAGTTTTAAATAAAACAAACAAAATCATTCAATTATTAATTTATCGGAAATTATTCTGTCTTCAAAGGAAAGTTTTATTAAATATATTCCTTTAGGAAAATCCAATAAACTGAATGTTTTTAATTTTAAAGCTTCGAATGAACCGAATTTTTCTTGAAATACTTTAATACCTGAATAATTGAATATTTGAACAAAACAATATCCCTGTATATTATTTATGTCAATTTTAAAAATTCCTCTATTGGGATTAGGGAATAATTTAATTGATATATCATTATTATTACCAAACACACCTGTATTGTCAATTTTAACAGTATCTTGATAAGTATCGTTACCACATTGATTTATTGCCTTAAGTGTAGTCAAATAATTACCAACATTAAGATAAGTATGAATAGGATTTGTAAGATATGATATAGAACTATTATCTCCGAAATTCCAGATATAAGTATCGGAAAACTTAGATAAATTGGTAAAATGTGCCTCCATACCATTTGTAGTATAACTAAAATCGGCTACCGGTAATTCTCTTAATATAACTTTTGCACTGTCGTTTAACGAATTTGAACAAAGTGCATCTGTAACCGAGATTAACTTATAAGTTGTTGTCAATAAAGGTGTAACAACTAAATTATAATTATTTGATAAAATATTTGTAATTGAATTAACCGCAGTTCCCTCGAAATATGTAAGGTTGAAAGGTGAGTTTCCGTTTAAAATAATCTTAAGTGTATCATTTGTTAGCGGGCAAATACTATCAATTTCATTGATAATACTAGCAGAAGGTAAAGGGTTAATAGCTACAGTCAAACTATCAGAGGATATGCTGCTTCCGCAAGTGTTTATTCCTATTACACTTATCTTGGCGGTGCCTGTGTAAGTATTATTCCAGTCAACAGTGCCGCTTGTTGATGTGCCTGTTATCGTTCCGGCTGTGGGAGGATATATGCTCCACTGATATGTAGTCGCTCCTGCGCTGCCTGTTGTGGTGTAAACGGTATTCGGACTATTTACGCATAGTGTTGTTGTGCCTGTAGGTGTGGCGGGTTTGCTTGGTGCAGAGTTAATAGTTACAGTCAAACTGTCAGATGATGCACTGCTGCCGCAGCTATTTATTCCTATTACGCTTATCTTGGCGGTACCTGTGTAGGTATTATTCCAGTCAACCGTGCCGCTTGTTGATGTGCCTGTTATCGTGCCGGCTGTGGTAGGATATATGCTCCACTGATATGTAGTTGCTCCCGTGCTGCCTGTTGTGGTGTAAATGGTGTTCGGACTGTTTTCACATAGTGTTGTCGTTCCTGTCGGTGTGGCAGGTTTGCTCGGTGCTGGGTTAATAGTTACAGTCAAACTGTCAGATGATGTGCTGTTGCCGCAAGTGTTTATCCCTATTACACTTATCTTGGCGGTGCCGGTGTAGGTATTATTCCAGTCAACAGTGCCGGTAGTTGATGGGCCTGTTATTGTTCCTGCTGTTGTTGGGTATATGCTCCATTGATATGTAGTTGCTCCGGTGCTGCCTGTTGTGGTGTAAACGGTATTCGGACTGTTTACGCATAGTGTTGTCGTACCTGTAGGTGTGGCAGGTTTGCTCGGTGCTGGGTTAATGGTTATAGTCAAACTGTCAGATGATGTACTGTTGCCGCAACTATTTATTCCTATTACACTTATCTTGGCGGTACCGGTATAGGTATTATTCCAGTCAACCGTGCCGCTTGTTGATGTGCCTGTTATCGTGCCGGCTGTGGTAGGATATATGCTCCACTGATATGTAGTTGCTCCGGTGCTGCCTGTTGTGGTGTAAACGGTATTCGGACTGTTTACGCATAGTGTTGTCGTACCTGTAGGTGTGGCAGGTTTGCTCGGTGCTGGGTTAATGGTTATAGTCAAACTGTCAGATGATGTACTGTTGCCGCAACTATTTATTCCTATTACACTTATCTTGGCGGTACCGGTATAGGTATTATTCCAGTCAACCGTGCCGCTTGTTGATGTGCCTGTTATCGTGCCGGCTGTGGTAGGATATATGCTCCACTGATATGTAGTTGCTCCGGTGCTGCCTGTTGTGGTGTAAATGGTGTTCGGACTGTTTACGCATAGTGTTGTCGTGCCTGTAGGGGTTGTCGGTTTACTCGGAGCAGGGTTAATAGTTAAATTACTTGTATTTGGACTCCCTATTATATTTGGAACAGAGCTTAAAACTCTTATTTTGTAGCCATTCCCATAAGGAATATTTGTGGGTATAGTTACATTTACATTGGTCGAACTAATTGCATTAATACTACCGATATTTACCGGGTTTGTAAAACTTCCGAATTTATCAGAAAGCTGAACAGTGAAGACATTCCCGACACCTAAATTTGTTGAAACATATATATTCACATTGGGCGATTGTCCCTGACACAAAACAGTATCCTGAATTGATACAGTAAGATTTACATTTCCTAAAACACTAATTTTACCGTTTGAATATGTCAAAGGAACAGAAACAAAATTATTGTTTACAGCCTCGAGAGGAGTTGGGGTGTTGTTGAAGGCTATAGTGGTACTACTACCCTGAATACCTTTTATATTAAATGCCATAGAAAATAAAACTGTTGAATCGGAAAGTGTTTGCCCTGTCAAAGCTCCATCATACCATAAAAAGCTCAGTTTACCTGCTGCAGCGCCCCCTGTACCAAAATTGCCGGTATCCATTCCAACAAGCCCAAAGTTCTGAATATTAAGAAACGAAACAACGGAAGTATCAAAAATAATTGATCCCTGAATCGAAAGAATGTATGAAAAATTCCATACCCTTACAGGAACAATGGCAATCCCTCCGTTTACTCCGCTAACGGTGTCGATTTTCAATAAAAGATTTCCTGCCGAAGGTAATGTATTGATACTTATATTCCCGCTTTTAGTAACAATACCTACATTGTTTAATGCAGAGTTGATGCATTCTAAAGTCAAAGGATTATTCCCAAAACTAACCTGACAATTCTGACCATTATTTCCTGTCAATGTAAACCTGAGTATGAATATAACTGATGAATCAGCAAGTGAAACGGAATTTGAACTCTGACTGTTCCATGAAAAAGTAAGCTTACCGGTATTTACTAAGTTTGTACCAAAATCAGAAATGGTCATCCCCGGCAAAAGTATCTGTTGAATTCCGCTGAAAACCGCAATATTAGGGTCAAAATTTATTGTGCCTTGCAACGATAATATCTGATTAAAGTTTTTTACTCTTATTGGCAATAAAATATTGGAACCATTATTACCGCTTACAGAATCTGCCATTAACGTAATATTATTAATACCTGAATTTGAAATGACTTTAATATTTCCATTTTTAATTATGACAGGAATGGTATTAAAACTTGAATTAGTAAATTCGACAGATGTAGGACTATTTGATAAGTTTACCGGTGAAAATTGTCCTGACGAACCTATTATATTGAACTTTATTGAGAACAACACTGATGAGTCAGCCAAAGTATTTCCCGTTAAGTTATTATCTGTCCACGAGAATGCCAGTATGCCGTTGCTTACTTGTGTTAATCCAAAATTATTATTATTCATTCCGTTCAACCCATAATAGGTAACAGAAGAAAAAGCCGCAACAGCGGGATTAAACGTAATACTTCCCTGTATGCCTATAATATTTACAAAGTTTTTTACACGTATGTTTACTGTAGTTTGTGTATTTGCAGCCGATTGAACACTATCTATCAATACAACAACAGAACCTGTTTGTGCTTTTGAAAATAAACAGAGAAACAGTATTAACGCAGTTGAAGTAAATAACTTTCTTTTCATATTTCTAAATATATTCAAAATCAGTAAAATCAGAAGTTAATCATAACAATTTTCCTACTGCGATACTCATTGCCATATTTCAATCGGAACAAATACTGCCCGTTTTTCAGACTATTTTCATCAATATTCCCTTTAAACAACATTATCCTTTGAAGTCCCTTTTCGTAAAACTCTTCACGTCTTAGAATTTCTTTTCCCATTATATCGTAAATGTAAAAACTTACAATTTGATTAGCAGGATTGTAAAACTCGACAACAGTATTACGATTAACCGGATTAGGATAAACCTCAAATACATCTTTTGCTTCAGCCGAAGAATTTACAGAAAGATACTCATTAATAGTTAAAACGGCTTGATTATAAACTATATCTAATTCTTCCAAATCGGTATTAAATGCTTTGCTTTGCGTAATTGAAGAATTTATTTCTATCGGACTTTGCGAGTAGGCAGAGTTTTTAACTTTAAGAATAAGTTTGAATAATGCAGAGCCGTCATTTAGGCTTACGCCATAAGAATTGTCGCTGTTCCATAAGGTTGATAACTTTCCTTGAGAAACAAAATTTAGCCCGAAGCTGCCTGACAAAGCATTATTTTCGACACCTACAAATTCGAAGTCATTAATATTCCATTCTATTGTAAATTGATAACCGGAAATTTGATTGAAATTGCTGACTTTAACAGGAACTTCCAAAATATCGCCATAGTTTGCCTTTTGATTATTTATTTCTATTGTAATGTTTCCCGAATTGGAATTTTTCGTTTGATTAGGCAACCAACTATTGTTTACGTCTCCGAGTTTTATCCCGATAAAATTTTGATTTTGAGCATCGGTGGCATAACTGTATGACCTGCTGCTTTCATAGGGGAAAGGTGCGTAAGGATTACCAAAAACGAAGTCGGTATTAACAAATTTCCATACGGCATTATTGGGGAAGCTTGAAGTATTTTGTAATATTAAAGATTTTATCAGTAAGATATCCATTGTAGAAACGCTGCCCGATTGATTAACGTCGGCTGCAATTATTTTATACGGAGACGATAGCGGTTGGATATTAAGTATATGCCTTTGTATCAACAAAATGTCGAGAGTTGATAAACCTGCTGTTGGCGAAATTGCGTCGGTTTTTGAAGGTGTAATTTGATACGAACCTCCTTGAATAACGTTGAAATTATAATGACCTGAGGCAGATGTAATTATTGAGTCGGAATAATTTGTTCCGTTTATTTTAACATTTACGTTATCGAGCATAAAACCGTTTTCGGTAAATACATTTCCCGAAATAGCTGCAGTAGCCGGATTGTTAGATATCACAACATTTATGGTAGATGCACTGCTTTGACACGAATTAACAACAGCAACAACAGAATAAATACCGCTATGTGAAGCATTTATATTTGTAATAACAGGGTTTTGCTGAATTGATGTGAAATTATTGGGTCCTGTCCAATAATATGAAGCATTTGGAACTGTACTTGCCGAAAGATAAAGAGTTCCGTTAGTAAATAGCGGATTATTGCATGAAGCAAGCGGAGCAGGAGGAATAGAAGTAACATTTACGGCAACAGTATTGGAAGTAGCAACACAACCTCCCGAATTTACCGTTACATAAAACATTCCTGTTGACGAAACGGTTATCGACTGGGTTGTTTCGCCACCCGGATACCACACATTTCCCGATGCACTCGAAGATGTAAGAGTAACACTTCCTCCTGTACAGAAAGAAGTATTGCCCGAGGGTGTAACATTAACACTAAGCCCTTGATTGATAGAAAATACATTGTTACTAACATCGGTGACTCCACCGTTGTTTGTGTCTTTTATGCGAATCAGGCACTTGTTTTTCTGTATATTCGGAACATTCCACTGGTAAGTGAAAGTTGTTGTATAATAGTTACTTGCAATTACGTTCCATGTCATGCCGCTATCAGACGAGTATTCAATATCGAAATTATTTGAAGTTCCCGAGGGAAGCCATGATATATTGTAAATATTACAACCGGTGAGTATTTCGCCGCCATTAGGCGAAATAACAGTAATTGCAGGAGCCGGCAATCCGATAGAAAAACTGAAATTACTTACATCGTTTTTACAAGTATTAATGAAATCAGTAACTTTAATCAGGCAGTTGGTCGAAGATACTGCCGGAACAAGCCATGAATAAGAGTTTGATGGTATATTCTGATTGTAAACTATATTTGTCCAGCTTGTACCTCCGTTTGTAGAATAATCGATATTGTAATAACCTGTGGAGCCTAATGCCTGCCATGTTATATTATAGTTGCTGCCGGGTTGCAAACTTTCGCCTCCGTTTGGTGTAGTTACAATTATGGCGGGCTTTATCGAAAATGTAGCATCACTTATATCGGTTTTTAACGGATACGAATTATCGGTAATTCTTATTAAACACTGGGTTGAAGGAGTATTAGGTATTGTCCAGTTATAAGTATTAGTGCTTCCCGAAGATGAATAACTACTTACAATAGTAACCCAACTTTGACCGTTATTTACCGAGTATTCAATCTTATAACTACCCGAACCTCCTCCCGAAGTCCATTTTATAGTAGTTTGAGTACATACTCTCCATTCTTCAAAACCATTATCTCCATTAGGCGATGTAACTATAAGTCCGGGCTTAATGCTAAAGACTGCATTACTAATATCGTAATTCTGAGGATTGTTGTATTCGCTTACCTTTATAAGACAATTGTTTGAGTAAGAGTTTGGTACATTCCATGTGTAGCTTCCGCTGTTATTTGTTACCCAAGCTATTGATTGCCATGTGAATCCGCTGTCGATAGAATAGCTTAAACTTACGTAATTTGAGTAGAAATATTCTGAAGTCCAAGTTATGTTATATGAAGAACCATAGTAGAACGATTCACCTCCGTTTGGATATGTTACGCTTGGCGTCCCTTGAGTAATCTGAAATAATCCGTTGCTGATATCTTTAATACACGTATTATCATAATCTGTAACTTTTACAAGACAATTTGCCGACGGTGTATTGGGGATTTGCCAGTTAAGTGTTTTATTGTATGTTGAAGATGTTAAGGTTGACCAGGTACTTCCGTTATTTATGGAATACTGTACGTTGAACCTTGTGCTTGTTGCAGCGGAAACCCAACTTATTGTTTGTGTTGACCCTGCTTGCCATTGCTCGCCTCCATTAGGACTTGACACAATTATATCATCATTCAAAAGAAGAGTAAACACTGCATCGCTCGAGTCTTTTATACTGCTGTTGTTGTAATCTTGTACCT
>CAZWKQ010000018.1:0-15153 GCA_964634005.1 uncultured Bacteroides sp. | reverse complement strand
TCCATGTTATTGTCTTACTCTGGCAGCCCTTCCAGCTTTCGCCTCCATTGGGGGAGGTTACTGTTATAAAAGGTGGTAATACCTTGAAGTTGATATCGCTCTCGTCGTTTACCGTTGGATTATTGTATTCACTGACTCTAAACCTGCATTGTAAAGAGTTTATGTTTGGCAATGTCCATGCATAACTGCCGTCGTTCTCAGTAGGCTCGGCTACAGTTTGCCATGTAGCTCCGTTATCGCTTGTAAACTCTATCTTCACAAAACTTGAACTAACATACGAACTGGTCCATTGTATGGTTATGCTGTTGTTTGAGTAGGTGGTTATATTGCTGTTTGGATAGGTTACTGTTATTACAGGCTGTGGTGGAGTTATCGAAAAATACGAATTGCTTACATCCTGTATACAAGTATTGTTATAATCTTGCACGCGTATCAAACTTACATTGTTAGGCTGGTTAGGTATTGTCCATGTTTGTGTTGTAGAATATGTACTCGAGCTTATTGTACTCCAACTGCTGCCTCCGTTTACCGAATAGCTTACTATATAGCGTGTGGTTGTCGGCTCCGATACCCAGCTTATTGTCTTTGTTGTTCCTACTTCCCACTGTTCGCCTCCATTGGGTGCAGTTACTATGATATCGCTATTCTTGGTTATTGTAAACACTGCATCGCTCGAGTCTTTTATACTGCTGTTGTTGTAATCTTGTACCTTTATCAGGCAGTTGTTCGATGTTCCTACGTCCGATACTTGGCTCCATGTATAACTACTGCTGGAAGTGTTTGCCAAATATGTCCAGCTCAAGCCGTTGTTTATTGAGTAATATATTCCGAATGTCCCCGATGTGCCGCCCGATGTCCATGTTATTGTCTTACTCTGGCAGCCCTTCCAGCTTTCGCCTCCATTGGGGGACGTTACTGTTATAAAGGGTGGTAATACCTTGAAGTTGACATCGCTCTCGTCGTAAATATTATTATTTTGATAACTGCTGACCCTAAAACGGCATTGCAACGAATTAACCGAAGGAAGATTCCATGTATGAGAACCATCGTTCTCCGTAGGATTTGCAACAACCTGCCATGTTAACCCGTCATCAGCGGTAAATTCAATCTTAACGTAATTGTCGCTTACATAAGATGATGTCCATTGAATTGTGATAGAATTTCCACTGTAGGCAGTAATATTCGAATTGGGATATGTAACAGTAATTACCGGCGTAGGAGGCGTAATTGAGAAAACGGCATCACTTACATCGGATTTACAACTGTTGCTGTAATCGCTAACTTTAATTAAAGCAATATTGGTTGGAGAATTTGGGACGCTCCAATTTAAGGTTTTGCTTGACGTTTGAGTAGTTATTGTACTCCACGTACTACCGTTATTTAGTGAATAGTAAACCGAAAAAGTGCTTACAGAAGGAGCCGATACCCATGAAATTGTTTTAGTAGTACCTGCCTCCCACTGTTCCCCTCCGTTTGGAACAGTTATTATTATATCGTTATTAGGTGTTATACTGAATTGATTATCGCTCGAGTCTTTAATCGAACTGTTATTATAATCCTGAACTTTTACCAAACAACTGGAAGAGCTTATATTAGGAACAGAACTCCAAGTATATGAAGAGCTTGTGGAAGAACCTAAATACGACCAACTTTGACCGTTATTTGTCGAGTAATAAATACCAAAAGTTCCTGAAGCTCCGCCCGAAGTCCATGTTATAGATTTTGAAGAGCAGCCCTGCCAGCTTTCGGAACCATTAGGACTTGTAACAGTAATAAATGGCGAAGCAATTGAAAACATTACATCACTCTGATCATAAGTATTGGGGTTCGACAAATCGGTAACTTTTATAAGGCATTGATTAGATATATTAAATGGAACATTCCATAAAAAAGAACCTGAATTACTTGTAGATGTTGTTATCGGAATCCATAAAGCACCCCCGTTTACCGAATATTCAATTTTTACAAGATTTGAAGTTACATAAGCACTACTCCACGTAATATTATATGTATTACCTGCATAAAGAGTAGTTGCCGAATTTGGAAAAGTAACGGTTATTACAGGAGTTGGAGGACTTATTGTAAACAAATTGTCGCTTATATCAACCATACAACTTGTATTCGAATAATCCTGTATTCTTACTAAACATTGAGAAGAAGGATAGTTAGGAACAGTCCAGTTGTAAGTTTGGTTTGTAATATTCTGGTTTGTAACAATACTTGTCCAAGTACTTCCGGCATTGGTAGAGTAAGATATGTTATAATAATTGCTTGTTCCGTTGGCAAGCCATGTAATATTTTTCGATGATCCGGCTTGCCATACTTCTCCGCCATTAGGAGCCAATAACAGCAATGGAGCCGTAATTGAAAAGGTATTATCGCTTATATCGCTTACCGAAGGCGAGTTGGAATCGATAATTCTTATGCGGCAATTTGTAGAGTTTATATTAGGAACGGTCCACGTATAAGTGCCGTTGGTAATATACAAACTGCTTGTTACCGAAACCCAGCTCGCCCCCCCGTCAGTTGTATAATCTATTGAATAATTGTTGGATGTACCAACTGCAACCCATGTAATTGTTTTTTGAGTACAGCCTGCCCATACTTCACCTCCGTTAGGGGATGTTATTGTTATTGAAGCACTGTAAGAAACCGAAATTAATATCCCGAAATAAACCGTCAGGATGGCAATAATTCTTTTCATTTTTGATTTTTTTAAAACATCTTAGCAAATGTAGAAATTTTTTTTATTGTTTACTTAATTTAATAATTTAGCAATCAGTTTAAATGAGTTGTGTTATGAATTATAAAGTGTTTAAATGGTTTTTATATATATCTGTTGCTTTTTTTATATTTTCGTGTAGTAAAGAAGAAGATATTATTGACGATGACAGTAATATTATAATTCCCACCCGGCTTACACCCGATGGCGATGGTATTGATGATTATTGGGAAGTAAAAGATCCTAAAAATCTTATAAATAATAATTATTTCAACGCTAAGATATTCGACAGCGAACAAAAGATTGTATTCAATTCAAACGATAAAACAGCAGCATGGTTAGGCAATAATCCTAACGGAACACCAAGTAATGCCGGCAACTACAATTTTTTGGTACGATACAAAACATGGAACGGGACCGACAAACTTCGTACAGGCACTATACAGCTTATAAGAAGTAAGTGAGGATTGAAAACTCCCTAATCTTAAAACATTTCATCATATTTTGTCCACAGGAAATCGCCCAGTTCCCATGCTTTTTTTACAACTCTGTTTCCATGGTCGTTGGTATATTTTGTCAGTTTTTCTATTGCCTGTTTGTTTTTCTTTTTATTTAAAAGATCTAAAACCTCATTTTCAAAATCATTTTGATTCTTAAAGAGTTCATTTTGCCAAGGCACCCACACCTTGTCGATATCGTGTCGCATATCGCCCCACCTGTGAGCAGCAAGAGTGCCTAAACGGTTGAAAGCCCACCATGCCGATTCCATAGTGTATCCTTTTGTTCGTCCCGGCGTTTTGTACGATAGCGGCAAATCGGTAACACTGCAATAAACAGGAATATATATCGAAGTAGCCACATTGTCGAGAGCCAACCAAACCACCCCTCCCAATTCGTCGGGCAGCCAGCTTCGCGACTGTGTTATGGTTGCGTACATAGTGTACCAGCGGGCAATAGTACGTTCGCCACGCCATCCCCAGCCTCCGTTTATCCTGAGCATTTTGTTCATATCGTACGGCATTTGAGGATTGGCTACGGGCGATATTACCATCTTTCCGCTGTCGTTGGCTACCGTAAGATCCTTTATAGGATAGTAAGGCGTTCCTTCGTAGTCGTCTTTAAACACTCTTACGAGCATATCTAAAGCAACAGGCTTATCGGGCTTTACCGAAAAAGGATAATTTTCGGCATTGGCATCGAGTTTCAACGAAGGAGCAAGCAAATCGAAAACACGCCATTCTCTTCGGCGCGATGCCAGCGATGTGCGACTTTCGGGTGCATAGGCATAACAAAACCTGAATGTTTCGCGACTTTCGTCATACCAGCCGTTTTGTTTTGCTACATCAAATATATTTTCCGATGCCATAAAAAAATCGGGCTTACTAAGGTCTATTTCTTTTATTGTACTTGCATTTGCATTGACCGAAACGTGGTCGTCGGGAACACGTTGAGCTGCCCACACAGCACCTACTTTACCTTTTCCGGGGCCTACTATCTCGAAATGCCATACTTCGTTCTTATCGGCTATTGTAAGACATTCGCCTGCATCGCTCCACCCGTATTGCTTGGTTAGCTCATCGGCCAACCGTATTGCTTGGCGGGCAGTAGTACATCTTTCGAGCATAAGCTGACACAACTGCTGACAATCAATTATTCCTTTATCCGATTGCAGCACCTCACGACCTCCAAATGTCGACTCACCTATAGCAAGCTGTTTCTCGTTCATACACGGATAGGCCGTATTTATAAATGCGTAGGTTTGTTCTACCTGTGGTATCTCGCCTACTTTCACATAACAGTACGATGGCATGGCAAACGAATCGCACGATACTCTGCGGTAAACCGTCATCATACTGCCCTTTGGATATTTTTTCGATGGCATTATATTCATCTCCGAACGAGTTTTATGACTGTCGTCGGTATGCGATGTTTGAACACTGCCGTCAACCGAAGCTTTTTTACCTAATGTAATAGATGTGCATCCATCGGGAAAATTACCCTCCCAATCGCTCTTGTCTATTTGTCCGAATAATGTTTTGCCTAAAGTTAGAAATTGTAACAATACTAAAGTCAATAATATCTTTTTCATTTTACCGAATTATTATTTTTTTGATTATGATTTTTTTCAAAAGTAAACATTTTACCCAATAATTTCATTAGTTTACTGCGTTTCTAATGAAATAAATCGGGGTTGTCCCGATTAAGAAAATTTTGGGTTTTAAGAAATTCTTACGAAGCAGAATTTATTTAACACGCAATTAAAAATAAACTTATCAGAAAAACTATTTTTAAACAGTGTTTATATGCTGTTTAATAGTAATACGATTGCAGAAAACGAGGATGCAATTACGAACTTATGTTATACACGTGTATAATGTTAGGATGTAACTGCAAACTTATCTTATACACACGTAGAATTATAGTATGCAATTACAAGCCTATCTTATACTCGCGTAGAAAGGCAGTATGCAACTACAAACGTATCTTATACACGCGTACAATGGTGGGGTGTAATTACAAATATATCTTTTACACACGTAAAAAGGTGAGATGTAATTACAAACATATATTTTACATGTGTAGAAAGGAGGTATTCGATAACAATCACAACTTATATAAATGTATAAAAGTAGTATAAATTGCAAACTTGTTTTGTTACGCAAATTATTATAGGTCATTTTTAAAAACATACTTATAGAGTAAATCAAAATCCGCCATATATAAATTTGCGTTAAGAAATTGAATGGTTTTATCATGCGTCGTGCTTAGTAAGCAACCCTGAAGTGAGGAAGGAATAAAATTAGATTGAAAAACTTTAAGCTTGTTTCCGAACGGCTTAGGTTTCGTGAGATAAAAAGCATCCAATTTCAGCAAATTTATATGCAGCGGTGACTTTTCTTTGTTTTCCTTTCTTTTGTGGTAGCAAAAGAAAGGAAATGATAAATTTAATTCATTTCTTTCTTATGTTCTTTTGTCATAATAAAAAAAGAACATAACCACTTATCTTTGTTTTGCAAATGATTTTTTCGTTTAAATTTGTTTATACAAACAAACATAAAAACTATGGAACTTTTTTACAGAAGCTACGGCAATGGACAACCATTAATAATACTGCACGGTTTGTACGGAATTTCCGATAATTGGGTAAACTATGCCCGAAAGCTTTCCGACAAATTTAAAATATACATTCCCGACCAGAGAAATCATGGACAATCGGGTCACAGCATACATTTCAACTACGATGTTATGACCGAAGACATAAACGAGTTTATAGAAACCCACAATATAAAAAACCCCGTTTTAATGGGGCATTCCATGGGAGGCAAAGTAGCTATGAAATTTACTCTCGACTATCCCGACATTGTCAGCAAGCTTATCGTTATTGATATGAGCATGAGAAAATATCAACTAAGAGAGTTCCACTCTAATATAATAAACGCCATGCTCGATATTGATTTCACTAAAATAAAATCGCGCAACGACGTAGAAAGTTTCCTGTCAAAATACATTAAAGATGACAGAATTAGGCTGTTTGTAATGAAAAACCTTCATAGAACCGAAAAGCAGTCGTTTTCGTGGAGAATTAACCTTAATGCAATTATCGATAATCTCGATTACGTTTTCGAAGAAATAACAAGCGATAACAAATTTCACGGAAAAACCCTTTTTATCAGAGGCCAACACTCCGACTATATTAAAGACGAAGATTATACTGAAATGAAAAAATATTTCCCCAATTCAGAACTAAAAACAATAAGCAATGCAGGTCACTGGGTACAAGCCGACAACCCCGACGAGTTTTTTGAAACACTGTCAGAGTTTATAAACCATTAATGTAACATAATTGAAATTGAAACGTTTAACGAATATTAATAACAAATAAAACAATTACTATGAAAAAAAATTACATTCTTTTTACGCTTTTCGTTTTTTTTATTAGTTATGGCTTTGGACAAGGATACATTAATTTAAAAATCGACAATCATAATGTTAAGATTAAAGAATCGGTTAGTAAAAATTCGAAATCAACCGATGCTATGGTATATCTGAACGATTCATCTATTGCTTATGCGTGGGATAACAATAATAATTTATGGGATGCTCACTGGAAATCGTATAATACATTTGACAATAACGGTAATCTCACGCTTATTATACATTATATGAAAGACTATACTACTTTCGAGTTTAAAATACACGAAAAAAACACTTATTTCTATAACTCATCAAACCAACTTATAGAAGAAATGTTCTCGTGGTGGGACAATTCGTTAAACAACTGGTTAGATGGTCAAAAAACATATCACACTTACAATTCGCAAGGGAAAATATTAAGGGATAGCACGCTTAACTATGACCAAACAGCATTGGCATGGATTATCGACAGTAAAACTATGTATGAATATGATAATAACGGCAATTTATCGCTTTCAACCAATTATTCATGGAACGGAAATCTTTGGGAAAAACAATCAAAAGAAGAATATGTCAATAATTCAAACGGAAAACCAATCACTGTTTACTACTATATGTGGAATTCAAATTCCAATATCTGGGAATATTCATATAAAACAACTATTACATATAACCTAAGCAATGGCGAAATTGCCGAAATGGAAGGCTTCAACTGGAATGCAACCGCTTCTACTTGGGATAAACAAACCAAGATGAGTTATTCATACAACTCAAACAATAAATTGAGCGAAATAATATACTATTATTGGTCAACTTCAGCTTATGTATTAAGCTCTAAGTTTACTTTCGATTACGACTCTAACGGAAATGAAATCGAAAATATGATGTACAGTTGGAACAGTTCAACTTCAACATGGGGCTACAACTCAAAAACCAACAATTATTGGTCGTTGCATCAGGTATCTTCAATTATTCAACCCTCTATTGCCGGTTCAACATTATACCCTAATCCCGCCAAAGATTTTGTAATTATCGACGGGTTAAATACTCCTGCTGAAGTACAAATTTTCAGCATAGATGGCAAATTAATACAAGCCAAAAAAATTGAAAACAACCGACTTGATGTAGGGAATTTATCAAAAGGGGTATATATAATATCTTATACCGAAAACGGTTATCTGAAACAGAAAAAAGTTATTAAACAATAGTATTGCAATTACCCATAATTATTTGCGGGGGTAAATCATCTTATCATGTTTTATCCCCGCTTCCATAAACATATCACCCACAATTACAAAGCCGTTTCTCAAATAAAGATTTATTGCATCGGCTTGTGAATGAAGGTAAATATCCTTATCAAGCGGAAGCACATCACCCAAAACCTTTTTGAGCATATTTTCGCCTATTCCTTTATTTCTGTATTCTTTCAAAACAGCAAACCTTTCAAGCTTTATTCCCTTATCGGTTTCTCTCCAACGCGATGTTGCTACATATTTATTATCAATAAAAACAAGATAATGATGAGCAATAATGTCGTAGCTGTCCATTTCAAGTTCTGCATCCACACCCTGTTCGTTTACAAAAACTTTTGTACGTATTTCAAAAGCCTTTGCCATTAAATCTTTATCATCGTATAAAAAACTTATAATTTTCATTTTGTTATTACCTTATTTATCCAACTTATAAACCTTTGCTGCTTCCCAAAGCACAATGGCAACACTAACAGAAATATTAAACGAATGCTTGGTGCCGAACTGTGGAATTTCGATACACTTATCCACTTTATTCATTACTTCCTGTTTAACACCTTCTACTTCGTTACCAAAAACCAAAGCAATTTTCTCATTACTGTCGAATATAAAACTGTCCAAGAAAATACTTTCCTTAGCCTGTTCAACGGCAATAACGGCATATCCTGCCTTTTTTAGGTTTTCAACAGAATCTAAAGTATTTTCGAAATACTCCCAATCAACCGATTCGGTAGCACCCAAAGCCGATTTCGTAATATCGCGACTCGGAGGAGTTGCAGTTATTCCGCAAAGATGTATTTTCATTATTCTGAATGCATCCGCCGTTCTGAATACCGAACCTATATTATGCTGACTCCTTACATTATCAAGTACAATTACAACCGGAATCTTTTCCGAATTTTTAAAACCTTCCAAGGTCAGCCTGTTTAATTCTTCATTTTTAATTTTTTCCATCACCAAAAAAGTTCAATTCTGCAAAATTAGTCATTTGACTTAACTTCAAAAGTTTAACCCAAAATTTTCTAAATCGGTGTTTTCCCATTTAATTTCATTAGTTCACTTCGTTCCTAATGACAAATTTGGGATTAAACTAACTGAAATAAAAAAGTTGACATTTTGTCATATTTTTTGTAATTTTACCGACAGAAAATTTAATGATAAAAAATTTGTTTATTAAATGAATATTCAATCTATTAAGCAAAGGTTTGGAATAATAGGCAACTCGCCGCTGTTAAACAGGGCAATAACTATAGCATGTCAGGTGGCACCGACAGATATATCGGTATTAATAACAGGCGAAAGCGGTACCGGTAAGGAGTTTTTCCCAAAAATCATACATCAGTTGAGTTCACGCAAGCATGGACCTTACTTTGCCATAAACTGCGGAGCTATTCCAGAAGGAACAATAGATTCGGAGCTTTTCGGACACGAAAAAGGCTCTTTTACCGATGCCCACGAAGCTCGCAAAGGATACTTCGAAGTTGCAAACGGTGGAACTCTCTTCCTCGACGAAGTAGCAGAACTGCCCCTCTCAACTCAGGTAAGACTGCTTAGAGTGTTAGAAAGCGGCGAATTCATTAAAGTTGGTTCCTCAAAAGTCCTTAAAACCAATGTTAGGGTTGTTGCAGCTACAAATGTTAACATACAAGAAGCCATACAAAAAGGCAAATTCAGAGAAGATTTGTTTTATCGCTTGAATTCTGTTTCTATTATTGTTCCATCACTAAAAAATCGTAAAGAAGATATTGAACTTCTATTTAAAAAATTTGCTGCCGATTTTGCAGAAAAATATCGTATGCCTCAACTCCAACTCGACGATGACGCCAGAAACTACCTTATTAACTATAATTGGGCAGGAAATATACGCCAACTGAAAAATGTTACCGAGCAAATTTCGATAATCGAACAGGAAAGAACCATTACACTCGATACTCTAATGAAATATCTCCCGCCAACCAACCAAAGAGATTTGCCTGTACTTTATGAAAACTCTGAAACATCACAAAGCATATCCGAACGAGAATTGCTTTACAAAGTTCTCTTCGATATGAAACAAGACATTAATGACCTAAAGAAAATTATTGCCGATATTTTGCAGAAAACCGGATTGAGTGTTAATTACGGTAATGTTCATACTAATTTTATAAGCAAGTACGGTAACGATATTGATGATATTTTTGAAGATGACCGAGATATAATCATTACCCACAATGACGAAAAAATTACTCCAAAAAATCAACCTTACGAACAACAAATCCATTTCGAAGAAGAAAATTTATCAATTCAACAAAAAGAAATAGACTTGATTAAGAGGGCATTAGAAAAATATCACGGAAAAAAACGAAAAGCAGCCAAAGAATTGGGAATTTCGGAACGAACTTTGTATAGAAAACTGAAAGAATTTAATATTAATTTTTAAAAGTTTAAAAAAAATGAAAAAGAAAAATTACATTTTAACATTATTTGCATTAGTCTTTATTTCGATACAAAACAACTTTGCGCAAACACAAATTCCAAATGCAGGATTCGAAAACTGGACAGATTCCACTCATGCAGTCAGCTGGAATTCTATTAATGAAGTTTATGGCAATCCTCCTCTTGCCATTTACATTCAAAGCTTAAAAAGGACAACCGATAAATACACGGGTAATTATGCCGCTAAACTACAAACTGTTTATTTGCCTCTTATACAAACAACAGTCCCCGGATTTGCAAATTTGGGCAATTTGGATATGATAAATATGGAAATAAACGGAGGTATTCCTATTAATGCAAAACCGACTAAGTTTAAAGGTTGGTATAAATATAATTCGGTAAGCGGCGATACTATGATGATTGCAGCGGTATTATATAAGTTTAACCAAACTACAGGTGTTTCCGAAGAAATTGGTTATGCAATGTTAATGAATAATACTACTGTAAGTAATTATACAAAGTTTGAAATTGATTTTACTTACGATGTTAATGTTACTCCCGACACTATAGATGTTATTCTTCTTTCTTCGGCAAGCGAAAGTCCTAAAAACGGATCAGCATTATTTGTAGATGACCTTGAACTTGACTATACTCCTCAATCTATTGTTAATGTTAATTCTCAAAATAATGTTTCAATTTTCCCCAATCCTGCTAACGACCACTTTGTTATATCAAACAACTCTAATACCGAAACAAAAGTAAGTGTTTACAATATGGCCGGACAAAAAGTAATTAATACAAGTTTCACCGGTAAACAATATAAAATAAATACTTCTAACTTGAAAGAAGGTGTTTATTTTGTTCACATCAACAGTCAGGCAGGCGATAAAATCTTAAAACTTGTTATAAAACATAGTGACAACGAATAAATTCATAAAATACTATTTATTAATCATCTTAGGATTATTGTTGGGTGGATGCGGTTTTTATTCTTTCACGGGTGCTTCTATTTCTCCCGATGTGAAAACAATATCCATCCAACAATTTCCAAATTTGGCAACTATCGTACAACCTACCCTTAGTCTATCATTTACACAAGCATTAAGAGATAAGTTTTCTTCCAATACACAGCTTAAACTAATCTCTTCGGGTGGTGACCTCAATATTGAAGGAGAAATAACATCTTATACCAATCAACCTGTTGCAATTCAAGGAAATCAACAAGCTGCACTTAACAGACTTACCATTACCGTTAAAGTAAGATTCACAAACACAAAAGATGAAAAGCAAAATTTCGAATCTCAATTTTCGCGTTATAAAGATTATAACAGTTCTCTTAACTTTGCATCAGTTGAAAATTCAATGATAGAGGAAATCAATAAAGAAATTGTTGAGGATATATTCAATAAAGCAGTTGTAAATTGGTAATTTTTAATTGAAACATTTATGCTTAAAGAAAATTTCAATAAACTATTAGACAAAAACAATAAATTTACTGAAGAAAGCGCCAAAGAACTCAAAGCCCTTGTTCAGAAATACCCTTACTCGCAAATTATAAGAATGCTTTATACACTTAATTTATTGAAAACCGGAACTAAAGAAGAATACTCCAAATCTCTTTTCAAAACAGCTACTTATCTGCAAAAAAGAAAAATACTAAAAAAGAAAATAAACGAATCGCAAAAGGTTGTAACTGATAATGAAACATCTACCGAAGTCAAAGAAATAGAGGTTGAACCCAAATCAGAAACTGTTGAAGTAATTACAAAAAGCCCGATAGAAGAGGTAAAAACCGAACCGAAAGACATAAAGGCTACTGAAATTACTGTTACTGAAATAGAAAATAAAATTCAAGAAACGAAAACCGACAATCCTGAAGAAATCTCGGTAAAAAAGACTGAAAACATAGTTAAACAAGAAGAAATAATAGAAACATTTATTAAAGAACAACCTAAAATTTCAGTACCACCACCCGAGAAAGATTTTGACAACAATATCGACAATAACAGTCTCGAAGAAAAAGATGATTTCGTAAGCGAAACACTTGCAAAAGTTTATGAAAAACAAGGTTATATTGAAAAGGCAATAAAAATATATGAGAAATTAATTTTGGAAAATCCCCAAAAAAGTTCTTATTTTGCAACCGAAATCGAAAGACTCAAAAATATTAATAATCAACATAAAAGCGAATAAAATGGGACTTTATATTTTTATTTCCGTGCTGATACTTATCACATGTGTACTAATCGGTTTGATTGTTTTAGTTCAAAACTCTAAAGGAGGAGGTCTGGCATCGAATTTTGCTTCTTCAAACCAAATAATGGGAGTTCGCAAAACTGCCGATTTTCTTGAAAAAGCTACATGGACTTTAGCGGTTGTACTCCTTTTTTTAAGTTTAATTTCAGTTTTTATTATTCCTCGCCACAGCAGCGACGAAGTTATTAAAACCGAATTAACCACCGATAATGCACAACCTATCAACGAAGCTACTCCTACTCAAAAATAATAGTAGTTATAATCGTTGTCAAAATGAATGTCAGAATGTCTTACCATTCTGACATTTTTTTTATATCAACATTAAATATGTCAATTTGTCAGCTTTTATAACATAAAATTGCATTGGCATAAAATATGATAATAGAGGAAACGAAAATGGAAAAATAATTGTTTAACCAATAAATTTATAATTGATATGTCGAATTTAAACATTAAGCCTTTAGCAGACAGAGTTATTGTTGAACCTGCTGCAGCAGAACAAAAAACATCAGGTGGAATTATAATTCCCGACACAGCAAAAGAAAAACCGCAAAGAGGAACTATAGTTGCAGTTGGCAATGGTAAAAAAGATGAACCAATGACTGTTAAAGTTGGTGATAATGTTTTGTATGGAAAATATGCCGGAACAGAAATTACAATAGACGGCAAAGAATATTTAATTATGAAAGAATCTGATATTTACGCAATTGTATAACAAAAAAATTAATTCAAAATACATATGGCAAAAGAAATTATTTTTAACTGGGAAGCACGCGAAGGTTTAAAAAAAGGCGTGGATGCATTATCAAATGCAGTAAAAGTTACATTAGGCCCAAAAGGTCGTAACGTTATTATCGAAAAAAAATACGGCTCGCAAGCAGTAACTAAAGACGGTGTAACTGTTGCAAAAGAAGTTGACTTAAAAAATCCTATAGAAAATATAGGTGCTCAAATGCTTAAAGAAGTTGCATCAAAAACTGCCGATATAGCCGGTGATGGTACAACAACCGCAACTGTTTTAGCTCAATCTATAGTTACTACCGGTCTTAAAAACGTAACTGCCGGAGCAAATCCTATGGACCTTAAAAGAGGTATAGATAAAGCTGTTGATGTTGTTATTGCAAACTTAAAAAAACAATCAAGAGCTATTGCTAAAAACAATATCATTGATAAAGCTGAAGTACTTTTCAGAGACAACAAAGACAAAAAACAAGAATTAAGCTACGAAGAAAGAAATAAAATAATTAAAGAAATTGTAGCAAGCGATGAAATTTCACAAGTAGGTTCAATTTCGGCTAATAACGAAAATGAAATCGGTGTAACTATTTCTTATGCAATGTCTAAAGCAGGTCACGAAGGTGTAATCACCATCGAAGAAGCAAAAGGCATTGAAACAACAGTTAAAGTTGTTGAAGGTATGCAGTTCGACAGAGGTTATATCTCTCCTTACTTTGTTACCGATACCGATAAAATGGAAACCGTTTACGAAAACCCTTACATCTTAATTTACGACAAGAAAATTTCGGTAATGAAAGACTTTTTACCAATTTTGGAAAAAGTAGTTCAAACAGGTCGTCCATTATTAATAATAGCCGAAGATGTCGAAAGCGAAGCTTTAGCAACTTTAGTTGTAAACCGTTTAAGAGGCTCATTGAAAATAGTTGCCGTTAAAGCTCCCGGATTTGGCGACAGACGTAAAGAAATGCTTGAAGACATAGCTATATTAACAGGTGGTACAGTTATTTCCGAAGAAAAAGGTTATAAACTGGAAGATGCAGACTTGTCATATTTAGGACAGGCTGAAAAAATTACCGTTGATAAAGATAACACTACAATAGTAAGCGGAAAAGGTGAAAAATCAAGTATTACTGCCCGTATAAATCAGATTAAAGCTCAAATAGAAAAAACAACTTCAGATTACGACCGCGAAAAACTTCAGGAAAGATTAGCTAAATTAGCAGGTGGTGTAGCTGTAATATATGTAGGAGCTGCAAGTGAAGTTGAAATGAAAGAAAAGAAAGACCGTTTCGACGATGCTTTACACGCAACACGTGCTGCTATTGAAGAAGGTATAGTTCCCGGTGGTGGCGTTGCTTACATCAGAGCTATCGAATCTTTAGATAATCTTGTCGGAGAAAACGAAGATGAAAATACCGGTATTGCAATAATTCGCCGTGCTTTAGAAGAACCTCTAAGACAAATTGTAGCTAATGCAGGCCTCGAAGGTTCTGTTATTGTTCAAAAAGTTAAAGAAGGAAAAGGCGATTTCGGATTCAATGCAAGAACCGAAGTTTACGAAAATCTATTCTCAAGCGGTGTAATCGACCCAACTAAAGTAACAAGAGTTGCATTGGAAAATGCTGCTTCAATTTCAGGAATGTTGTTGACTACTGAATGTGTTATTTCAGAAATTAAAGAAGAAAATCCAGCACCTGCCGGTGGAGCAGGTATGCCTGGTGGTATGGGCGGTATGTACTAATATTGAACGCTTTTCCAATAAAAAAGGGTTGTCTTGCAGAAGGCAACCCTTTTCTTTTTATGGTATAGTGGCAAAAAATGGTTGGTAAAATATAACCAAAATCCGCATTAGAAAAC
>CAZWKQ010000017.1:0-45580 GCA_964634005.1 uncultured Bacteroides sp. | reverse complement strand
GCAAAATTTTGCAACTATATTTGCAGGGCTGTTTTGCCACCTGCAAAATTTTGCAGCTATATTTGCAGGGCTGTTTTGTCACCTGCTTGCACTCGCAATTATATTTGCAGGAGTGAAAATTATCGGCCGGTAGTTGAATTTGATTGTATTCAGCCGTTTTATTAATAATTTAAATTAAAATGCTTTTAAATTCTTTATGTTAATTGGTAAATATTTGAAAAATAAGGCAATATAATTTGTTGTGATTGTAAAAACAGTTTTGCAGCTTAATGTGAAATAATCGGTTTGTTTTATCAAATTAGCAAGTTATTTCAAACCTAATTGATTTCATTAGTTCACTGCATTCCTAATGAAAAAATTGGGTTTAATTTTTTTTTTTTGACTATTGTATTGTGATGAACTATATGCAAAACCGATTGTTGATATAAGCGGTTTTTATTTTAGAAATATTTGTATTACTTAATCATATTGAGTAATTAAAATATCATAAATTTGCAAAAAAATAACTTATGGAAATTTCTATAGAGAAAATAAAGGAAGCTCTGAGTAAAGTAAACGACCCTGATTTGAAACGCGATTTGGTACAGTTGAATATGATTGAAAATATTCAAATTGATAATCGTACTGTATCTTTCGATTTGGTGCTTACAACTCCGGCATGTCCGATGAAAAACATAATGAAAGACGATTGTATTTCGAGTTTAAAAAGTATGTTTGGAGACGATATAAATGTAAATGTTAATTTAATTTCCAGAGTTACATCGAATCGTTCGGTAAATGATGACTTTTTGAAGGGTATAAAAAATATAGTAGCAATAGCATCGGGCAAGGGTGGAGTAGGAAAATCAACGGTTGCCGTTAATTTGGCTGTTGCTTTATCGAAAAAAGGTGCAAAAGTTGCTTTGGTAGATGCCGATATTTATGGTCCGTCAATTCCAATAATGTTCAATACCAAAGACGAAAGACCTTCGGCTTATGAGGAGAACGGCAAAACGAAAATAATACCACTCGATAAGTATGGAGTAAAACTATTATCGATAGGTTTTTTTGTTGATCAGAAACAAGCTTTGGTATGGAGAGGGCCAATGGCATCGGGTGCATTGAAACAATTGTTTACCGATGGCGATTGGGGCGAAATAGATTATATGCTTATCGACTTGCCTCCCGGCACCGGCGATATGCACCTTACTATGGTTCAAACGGTACCTGTTACCTGTGCTATTATTATAAGCACGCCTCAGCAAGTAGCAATTGCCGATGTAAGAAAAGCCGCAAGCATGTTCAATCAGGAAGGGATAAATGTTCCTATCCTCGGCATTGTTGAAAATATGTCGTATTTCACACCCGAAGAACTGCCCGAAAACAAGTATTACATATTCGGTAAAGGCGGTTGCGATATTTTGGCTTCGGAACTTAATGTTCCCGTTTTGTCGCGAATTCCTATAGTTCAAAGCATAGTCGATTCGGGTGACGATGGTGTGCCTGTTGCTTTATCAACCGAAAATAAAGTAGGAAAAATATTTGAAAATTTAGCTGAAACGGTTGCTCGTCAGATTGCCATAAGAAATGCAAACTTACAAGCAACTAAAGTGGTAGAAATTAAACATTAAATATTATGACAATTGATAACAGAATTGAACTTACGTCGAAAGTTCAGAATGTGATTGAACAAATCAGACCTTACTTACAAGCTGACGGTGGCGATATACAGTTTGTTGAGCTAACTGAAGATTTAATTGTAAAAGTCGAATTGCAAGGAGCTTGCGGAGCTTGTCCTTATAGCCTTATGACACTGAAAAACGGTGTTGAACAGGCTGTAATAAAAGCAATTCCCGAAATAAAGTCGGTAGAGCAAGTGTAATTTATTCTAAATTTTATCTTCTTTAAAATTATTAAGCGTTTGTATTATTTAGTCTTATTTAACTGTAAGACAGATACAAACGCTTAAACAATTACGACAGTTTGAAAATTGATTTTGACTTTAAATTTTAAGACTGTCTTTTTTCGATTTATTTTGTTCTTCAAACTTTTTTATCAAAACATCGGCAGGTATTCCCAGGTTTTCGATAGCACTTTTTGCCGAAACTGCAAAAGCGTGATTAGGATATTTTTCTAAAAACTCTTTATAGGTTTTTTCAGCATTTTTAAGGTCGTTTAGTTGGTTTTCCAAAATATATGCTTTTAAGAACAAGCAGTCGGGTGCTTTGTAGTACTTTTTGAAGTCGGTTAATATTTTATCGAGTAAATCTATTGCTTGCTGTCCTTTCGACAGGTTCATCGAAATATCGGCAGCTTTTAAAAGATATTCGGGCGATAAGCTGTCGCTTTTAAAATTGTCGGCATAGTCTTTGTAAAGCAGTATAAGCTCTTCGGCTTTAGAAGTATCAATGTTTACCTTGTCGGAAAGCAATTCTTTTTCGAGCATCGAAATCTTTTCTATCTTTTTTTCTTTTGAAGGTTTACACGAAATAATTGCCACAATAGCAATCGATAACAAATAAAAATAAATAGTTTTTTTCATATTCTTTATTTTAAAATTAAAATTTCATATTTATTTTCTCTTGTATTGAAAAGGGAATTTCATTTTATAATCGACTTTAATATTCCCTTTCGAAATATCGGTTAATTTTCTTTTAAGGAGCATCTTTTTGAAAGGAGCAAGCCTTTCGACAAATAAAACACCTTCGAGATGATCGTATTCATGTTGGATTATGCGGGCAATAATACCTGAATATTGTTCTTCGTGCGAAACGTAATTTTCGTCTTGATACTTAATGGTTATTGTCGATTTACGAACAACATCTTCTCTGATATCGGGAATGCTCAAACAACCTTCGTTAAATGCCCACTCTTCGCCCTCTTCGTTTGTAATATAAGGGTTTATAAAAATTTTTTTAAAATTTTTGGCTTCTGGATATTGGTCGGCGTAAGGATTGGCATCAATAATCATCAATCGTATCGACACATCAACTTGTGGGGCAGCTAATCCAACACCATTTGAATAATACATTGTGTCAAACATATTGTCTATCAACTGTTGCAGTTCGGGATAATCCTTGTCGATATCTTTTGCTACTTTTTTTAAAGTAGGATGTCCGTATGCTGTAATAGGTAAAATCATAATAAATTACTGCTTAAATATTCTCTTGATTCTAAAAAACTTTGTAAAATTAATGTTGCACTAACAGTATCGACTAAAGCCTTGTCTTGTCGCATTTTTTTCTTAAGCCCCGATTGTAACAACGATAGTGTAGCTATTTTAGAAGTAAAACGCTCGTCGAACCTGATAATTTTTTTATCGGGAAAAGCTCTTGAAAGGCTTTTGGCAAATTCTTCGACAAATTTAGCCGATTCGGATGGTTGGTTTGCCATGTTTCGAGGTTCGCCCAATACAAAAAAATCGACAACTTCTCGGCTCAAATAATCTTTAAGGAATTTAATAACTTGGTCAGAAGAAACCGTAGTTAACGAACCGGCTATAATACGATTTTCATCGGTAACAGCTAACCCTACTCTTTTTTGTCCGTAATCTATGGCTAAAATCCTACCCATCCGTTTTTTTGTGCAAAATTAATTTATTTTTATCATTTGACTAAAAAAACACTAAATTTCATTTTTAGTTTATAAAAATTAATGTAGGTTTGTAAAAAAATGCCATAAAATCTCATAAATATGAAATTAATAGAAGTCAACACTAAAAAGGAAATCAAAGCATTTCACAAAGTGCCCCATCTGGTATATAAAAACGATAAAAATTGGGTATGTCAATTGGAGAGCGAAATAGAGAAGATATTTTCACCCGAAACTAATGTATTTTTTAAAAACGGGACGGCAAAACGTTGGGTATTATTTGATGATAATAATACTGCAATAGGGAGGGTAGCCGCATTTATCAACAAAAATAAAGCATACAATTATACTCAACCTACGGGCGGTATGGGTTTTTTTGAGTGCATAAACGATAAAAAAGCTGCCTATTACCTTTTCGATACCTGCGAAAAATGGTTAAGCGAAAATGGTATGGAAGCAATGGACGGTCCGATAAATTTTGGTGAAAACGACAATTATTGGGGTTTATTGGTCGAAGGTTTTACTCATCCCGGTATAGGTATGCAATATAATCCGCCTTATTATCAAGCATTTTTCGAAGATTACGGTTTTAAATTTTATTTCGAGCAAATAACCAATCATCTCGATTTAACCAAGCCTTTTCCCGAAAGGTTTTGGAAAATTGCCGACTGGATACGCCAGAAACCCGGATATACTTTTAAACATTTCGAACTCGCTAATATCGACAAGTTTGTAAGCGATTTTAAAACAGTGTACGACGATGCATGGCAGTTTCACGAAAACTTTACGCCTATTGATAAGGAATTACTTAAAAGAACCATTTCGGGTGCAAAAAATATAATTGATGAAGAGTTTATATGGTTTGCCTATCACGACGACGAACCAATAGCTTTTTTGGTTATGTTTCCCGATATAAATCAAATACTTAAGCATCTCAACGGAAAGCTGCATCTGCTGAATAAATTGAAGTTTCTTTATCTGAAAAAACGTAATACCATAACAAGAGCAAGAATAACAATAATGGGAGTAGCTCCTAAGTACCAAAAATCGGGAATAGAATCGGGTATTTTCTGGCATTTGGATAAGGTAATGAAAAAGAAACCATGGTACAACGAACTCGAGTTGTCGTGGGTCGGCGACTTTAACCCTAAAATGAGAGCCTTACACGAATCGGTAGGTGCTACTTTTGCCAAAAAACATATTACTTATCGCAAACTGTTTAATCCTGAAAATGTTTTTCAACGCTCATCGATAATCCCAACCGATACAAAAGAAAAAATTATAAGTAAAAAAGAAAACTAAAATGGAAATAAAATTTATTGGAGCCGCACAGGAAGTTACAGGCAGTAAACACCTTATAAATGTAAACGGGCTTAAAATACTGCTCGATTGCGGAATGTTTCAGGGAAAAGGACTCGAAACCGACGCCATGAACAGAGATTTGGGATTCGACCCCGAAGAAATTGACTATTTATTGTTATCGCATGCACATATCGACCATTCGGGACTTATTCCTTATATCCATAAATTGGGGTTTCAGGGTACTATTTTATGCACTCCCGCCACTCGCGATTTATGTGCTATTATGCTTGCCGATTCAGGAAAAATTCAGGAGTATGATACTTATGTAAATAACAAAAAAAGAGCTTTGCACAATTTGCCTCCGCTCGAACCCATTTATAATCTCGACGATGCTCACGCTTGTATGCAAAATTTTGTCAGTGTGCCGTATAATAAAAAATTCTCGATAGAAAACAACATAAGCGTTATTTTTACCGATACCGGTCATATATTGGGAAGTTCGGCTATTAACATCGAAATAAAGGAAGGTAAAAAAATAAAAAAGATTTGTTATACGGGCGATATTGGCAGATATAATAAGCAGATATTAAAAGATCCCGAGTCGTTTCCGCAAGCCGATTATATTATCACTGAATCGACTTATGGCGACAGGCTTCACGAAGCTTTTGAAGATGCCGAAAAACAATTGCTAAAAGTTGTTATCGACACTTGTACAAAAAAGAAAGGTAAGCTTATTATTCCATCTTTCAGCGTTGGCAGAACTCAAGAAATAGTTTACACTTTAAATAAGCTTAAAAATCAAAATTTACTGCCCGATATTGATGTATTTGTCGATAGCCCGTTATCTACAGATGCTACAAACATATTTCGTTTGCACACCGAATGTTTCAATTCATCGATGATAGAATTTATAAAAACCGACCCCGATCCATTCGGATTTAAGAATTTGCATTACATACAAAGCAAGGAACAATCGGTAGCTCTCAATCATCGTCATGAACCTTGTATAATAATTTCGGCATCGGGAATGATGGAAGCAGGAAGAGTAAAACACCATCTTGCCAATAATATCGAAAATCCAAAAACAACAGTATTGGTTGTGGGTTATTGTTCACCGACAACCTTAGGCGCTAAAATAAGCCGTGGCGATAAAATCGTATCGATATTCGGACAGAAATACGAAGTAAAAGCCGATGTCGAGCATCTTGAAGCATATTCGGCACATGGCGATTATAAAGAAATGTTTCTTTTTTTGAATTGCCAAAATTTCAAGAAAGTAAAAACGGTTTTCTTGGTTCACGGTGAAAAAAATGTTCAGGAAAAATATGCCGATTTTCTTATGAAAAACGGCGTAAAAAATGTAATGATTCCATCACCTAAAGAAAAAGTAATATTGTAATTGGTTTTTAAAGAGTTTTTTTAATTTTGCAAAACTTTTTTTAAAAATATTCATAACTAATATGTTTGAAAGTTTATCAGAAAAATTCGACAGGGCGTTTAAAATTCTGAAGGGTCAGGGTCGAATAACCGAGATTAATGTTGCCGAAACATTAAAAGAAGTAAGAAAAGCATTGCTTGATGCAGATGTCAGCTATAAAATTGCAAAGCAATTTACCGAAACCGTAAAAGAAAAGGCATTAGGTCAAAATGTATTGACATCGGTTTCACCGGGACAACTTATGGTAAAAATTGTCCACGATGAGTTGGCAACATTGATGGGAGGACAAAAAACCGAAATAAATCTAAAAGGGTCACCATCGGTAATTTTAATGTCGGGATTGCAAGGTTCAGGAAAAACGACTTTTTCTGCAAAATTGGCCAATTTTATCAAGGCTAAGAAGGGCAGAAGTGTTTTGCTGGTTGCTTGCGATGTTTATCGTCCTGCTGCTATCGAACAGTTGAAAGTATTGGGTCAGCAAATTAATGTTGAGGTTTATTCCGAAGAAGAAAATAAAGAACCTGTTAAAATTGCTAAAAATGCCATAAATTATGCAAAAGACAAAGGCTTGGCAACAGTTATTATTGATACTGCCGGTCGTTTGGCCATAGATGAAGAAATGATGAATGAGATTGCAGCAATAAAAAATGCCGTTAATCCTCACGAAACTTTATTTGTGGTCGATTCAATGACAGGTCAGGATGCCGTTAATACTGCAAAAGCATTCAACGACAGGCTTGATTTTGATGGCGTAATTCTAACAAAACTCGATGGAGATACACGCGGTGGAGCCGCTCTTACAATACGTTCGGTTGTCGATAAGCCGATAAAATTTGTCGGTATTGGCGAAAAAATCGATGCAATAGATATTTTTTACCCCGAAAGAATGGCCGACAGAATTTTGGGTATGGGCGATATCGTATCATTGGTAGAAAAGGCTCAGGAACAATACGATGCCGAAGAAGCCAAGAAACTGCACAAGAAAATTCAGCAAAATACTTTCAACTTTGATGATTTCCTTAATCAAATAAAGCAAATAAAAAAGATGGGAAACATCAAAGATTTAGTAAGTATGATACCCGGGGTAGGAAAAATGATGAAAGATATTGATATTGATGATGATGCTTTCAAAGGAATTGAAGCAATAATATCATCAATGACACCTGCCGAGAGAGCAAATCCGGCAATTTTAAACGGAAGTCGCAGAAAAAGAATAGCTTTGGGAAGCGGTACCGATATTCAACAGGTTAATCAATTAATAAAACAATTTGAAGAAACCCGTAAGATGATGAAAATGATGACAGGAGGCAAAGGCAAAAACCTTATGCAAGCTATGGGTAATTTAAAACGCAGATAATACCAAGAGTAAAATGAATATAATAGACGGAAAATTAATATCGGAACAAATAAAAACCGAAATTGCAAACGAAGTAAGACAAATGTTGAGCAGGGGCGAAAACCCTCCTCACTTGGCTGCGGTTCTTGTAGGCGATGATCCTGCAAGCCAAACTTACGTTGCAAGTAAAGAGAAATCGTGCAAAGAAGTAGGTTTTACTTCTTCAATATACAAATATCCTGCTAATATTACACAAGAGGAATTGCTTAAAGTAGTCGATTTTTTAAATAATGATGACGAAATCGACGGTTTTATAGTTCAATTGCCATTACCGGAGCATATAAACGTAAACGTTATAATAGAGGCAATAAACCCAAAGAAAGATGTCGACGGTTTTCATCCCGTAAATGCCGGCAGAATGCTTACAGGGTTACCTTCGTATTTGCCCGCTACACCTTACGGTATTATGCAGATGCTCGAAAAAAGCAATATTGATACTGTCGGAAAGCATTGTGTTGTATTGGGAAGAAGCAATATTGTCGGTACTCCCATAAGTATTTTGATGTCAAGAAACAATAATTATGCAAATTCTACCGTTACAATCTGCCACAGCAAATCACAAAACCTAAAAGAAATTACACAACAAGCCGATATACTTATCGCTGCAATAGGAAAACCTAATTTTGTTACGGCAGATATGGTAAAAGAAGGAGCTGTTGTCATTGATGTGGGAATACACCGAATACCTTCAAATGAAACAAAATCGGGATTTAAGCTTACAGGTGATGTCGATTTTGCAGAGGTATCGAAAAAATGCAGTTATATAACACCCGTGCCGGGTGGTGTAGGATTAATGACAATAGTTGCTTTGTTGTCGAATACTCTTAAAGCCGCTAAAAAAGAAATATATAGTTAAATTTTTAAATTATTGTATTTTAGTAGAAAATGAAAAAAAAGGTAATTGTAAGTTATAATAATTTATCGGAAGAATTATTGGAGATTTTCAAAGAAAAGTATCCTCATGGTTACTCGGAATACATTACGAAAATTACAAAACCAAATAACGATGTAATTTTTGTTGTTCCTATAGAAACCGACGATGCTACTTATCTTGTAAAAGTTGATGTAAAAATCGACAATAAACTTACTGAGGAAGAATTTGACAAGATATTATTTACCGAAATTCCGCCTGCCGACAAAATTCCCGATGATATTGGCGAAGACGAAGACGGCGAAGATTTGGGCTCAAACAGAATAGATACCGATACTTTAAGCGATTCTTCGGGTTTGGAAGAAGATTGAAGTTAAAATTAATAACCTGTTTATATTTATTTTAGGCTTGTTATTACTTATTTTCGAGTTTTTTTTCTAAAGTGTTATAGCTTTCTTTTAAATTATTTCCAAATTCTTCGAGTCGGCAAATACTTACTACGGCAAGATTTACCAAATAGCTGCCTGCAGCAATAATAGGCTGGTCGGCAAACATTGAGTTTTTGTTGTCGGATATTTTGCCGCTATTATCCTTTTTGTCAAGTTCGGCTAAATTGATGTTTGTAGGCGAATCGCCGGCAAATATCATCAATTCATTTAAAGATGTATAATATTGACGATGAGTTTCATCAATTGATGCAGCTATGCTGTTTTGCATTATGCTTTCAATGTAATTTATCCTTGATAATTCTGTTGGAGTTTTTTTTGTATTTGCTTCAGGAACAATCTTTTTAATATTATTTGAGATAATTTGCGAAACAGATTCGTTTTTAGTTCCGGCTTTTATGGTGTTATTATCATTTGCCTTGAATGTTTTAACCGAATTGTCCTTATTAATGTTTACTGCTGAAGTTTGGATATATTCGTTTTTTTGAGAAGGAATAATATAATTAATAAGTAAGCTAAATATTATCAGGAATGATGCAGCAATACCGACAGTTTTATAAAAATTTGAATTTAAATAGAGAGTCTTAGGTAAAGTATATTTTTTTAATTTGTTTTTATCGGTGTAAGTGATTTCTTTATTCGCTTCAACTTTTGTGTATTTGAATAAGTTAAAATCGTTTTCGAATTGAGGGTTATTTGCCAAAAAATTCAGTAATGCCTGCTTTTGAGAATTATCGAGGTCGTTTTCGTAATAAGCAATCATAAATTCGTGGCAGTTTGCTTTGTTTATATCAATAAAAGGGTTATTATCATTTTGTTTTAAAGATTGTTTAAAATCAAATGTTACATTTTCATCAGGCAATAGAGTGTAATTAGCTAAATCGGATAATTCTTCTTTTATATGTGGGTTTTCATTTATAAACTTAACAAACTCATCGGCCAAATCATTACTAAGATTCCCTTCGATGAAATCAATAATATATGATTCGTAATTGTTAATATTTATTTTATTTTTAGTCATCTTATTTTTATATAACCATTTCCAATTCGCCTATATATTTTTTTAAGAATAGTCTTGCTCTGTATATATAAACTTTTACTTGCGATTCGTTAAGCCCTGTTATTTGTCCGATTTCTTCGTAAGAGTAACCTTCGTAATCTCTTAGAAGAATAACATTTTTTTGTATCTCGGGCAATTCATCCACAGCCATATCAATTATTTCCTTTAAATCGTTGTATGAGTTGTCAGTTTTAAGGTTTTGAGTGTGAGCATCTTCAATCCGGTTAGTCTTGTTGTCTTTTCTTATTGTGTCAATCATAGTATGATATGCAGCAGTAAAAAGGTAAGAGCGGCTTTTTTCAAACTCAATATCACTGATTTTTGTCCACATTTTTACAAATGTATCCTGTACAATATCCTTAGCCTTCTCTTCGTCCTTAATATTTTTAAGAATAAAGCGATATACCCCATCAGCGTATTTATCTACACAAAGATTGTACTCTTTAGTTGTCATTCAGTTTTTTCTCAATAATTGCAAATATATGACGGTAAAGTTACGATAAAGTTACAGCTTATGGTTAAAATTATTTTTTATCGGAAAAATGAAATCAACTTTTTCTGTTTATTGTTCGATAATGTCGCTCAGTTCTATCCATCTGTCGGTTTTTTCATCTATTTTATTAATGAGCGATGCTATTAATTCAGATGTTTCATTTAGTTCGGTAATATCGAGTTTCCCGCTGTTCAATTTTTCGATCAATTGTTCTTTTTGTGCTTCCAGCGAAGCAATTTCTTGTTCTAACAGGTTGAATTCCTGTATTTGTTTGTATGTGGCTTTTTTTCGGTTTTCTTTTTCTTTTACAAGTGGCTTTTCTTCTTTTTTGCTTTCGTTTTTTAATTGGTTTTCTTTTTTCTTTTTTAGAGCAAGGTAACTGCTGTAGTTATAATGATAATCTTTAATTATGCCGTTATCCTCAAAAACAAAGATGTGGTCAACAAGGTTATCCATAAAACTGCGATCGTGAGAAACAATAATCAAGCAACCCTGATATCGGAGAAGAAAGTCTTCGAGCATCATTAGGGTAAATATGTCAAGGTCGTTTGTAGGCTCGTCGAGTATCAGAAAATTCGGGTTTTTCATCAATGTTGTAAGCAGATATAGCCTGCGTCTTTCGCCTCCGCTAAGGTTTGAATAATAGTTGTACTGAAGATTATAGTCGAACCCGAAGTAGTTGAGAAAAGCCGATGCCGATATCTCATTATTGTCGTTGAGCGTTATGTATTCGGCTATATCTTTTACTATTTCAATAACTCTTTTGTCGTCTTTTATTATTAAGCCTTCCTGAGAATAGTATCCGAAAGTAATAGTTTGTCCTTTTGATATTTTGCCTGCATCAGGTTTTAGAATTCCGGCAATAATATTCAGAAATGTAGTTTTGCCCACACCATTTTTACCGACTATACCTATTCGTTCGCCTTTTTTAAATATGTACGAAAAGTCGTTTATAATGGTTTTGTCGTCAAACTTTTTTGTAATATTATACAATTCAAGAATCTTACCTCCAATACGTTCTGTTTTAATATTGAGTTCAGTTTTATTCTCGTCGATACGCTGTGAAGCTTTTTCCTGAAGTTTGTAAAATGAGTCGATACGTGCCTGAGATTTTGTAGTACGTGCTTTAGGCATACGTCTCATCCAGTCGAGTTCTTTTCTGTAGAGGTTTTTCGCTTTTTCCAGTTCTTGACGAAGAATAGTTTCACGCTCAGCTTTTTTTTCTAAAAAGTATTCATAATTGCCTTGATAATGATATATTTTGCCATTGTCGAGTTCGATTATCGAGTCGCAGACATTGTCGAGGAAATATCTGTCGTGAGTTACCATTAGCAAGCTTAGAGATTGTTTGCTAAGATATTCCTCAAGCCATTCTATCATGCTAATATCGAGATGATTGGTCGGTTCGTCGAGTATAAGTAAATCCGATTGCTCTATAAGAGCTTTTGCAATGGCAACTTTTTTTCTTTGCCCTCCGGAAAGCGATTCGATTGTTTGAGTTAAATTACTTATTTGAAATCGGGTTAGTATTTCTTTTATTTTATTCTCATAATCCCAGCATTCGAGACTGTCAACTTTTTGTATGGCTAGTTCGAGTTGTAACTGATTAGATTGATTGTTTTGAATATTAATATTTTCAAGAGCAGTTTCGTATTCTTTAATTGCAGTAAGATATTTATTGTTGCTGTTGAAAAGAATATCTATTACGGTAGAAGTTTCGCAAAAATCGGGGTTTTGAGGTAAATAAGCAACATTAATATCTTTGCGAAAAACTACTTTTCCGCTGTCGGGAATATCCAAATTATTTATAATATTCAAAAGGCTTGTTTTGCCGGCGCCATTTCGGGCAATAAGAGCCGTTTTCTGCCCTTTTTCAATACCAAAAGTAATATTTTCAAAAAGAATTTTCTCTCCGTAAGATTTTGAAAGATTCTCGACAAGCAGATAATTCATAAGTTATATATGGAAAGTGCAAAATTAGTTAAAAATGCTGTATCAATTCTGTTTTTTAAATTAAATTGTGCTAAAACTATTTTTTATAAAACATTATTGGCATAATCGAATAATATTATTCCGTTGTATATAACTTCATTTAAAGTTTATTTAGAAAATTGAACAATTTAAAAATAAAATATCTGTTGATAATGCGCTATGGGTTTTTTCATAATCTTATTCCTTTGCACAAATTACCCCTCCCTTACCTCCCCTAAGAGGGGAGGTGATAGTGTTGTCTATGATGGATAATCTTGTGCTTTGTAGCATTTGATTGATTATTAGAGTAAAATTATTTTATTACTTTATTGACAAATTTTGAGTTTTAAATTCTTTATTATAACCAAATAATTATCAGGTTATTACTACTTAGTTCCTCCCCTATAAGGGGAGGCGGAGGTGGGGTAAAATTGAGATTTCATAATCTTATTCCTTTGCTCTTAATACCCATCCCTTACCTCCCCTAAGTGGGGAGGTGATAGTGTTGTCTATGATGGATAATCTTGTGCTTTGTAGCATTTGATTGATTATTAGAGTAAAATTATTTTATTACTTTATTGACAAATTTTGAGTTTTAAATTCTTTATTATAACCAAATAATTATCAGGTTATTACTACTTAGTTCCTCCCCTATAAGGGGAGACGGAGGTGGGGTAAAATAAGTTCAAATAACTAATGCAACTTTTTTTATTAACAAAAGAGATGAAAAGGAAATTTTGGGTTTTATCAGTATCAAAAAAAATGACTGTTAAAACCCTGGTATTAACAGTCAAAATTATTGATTATTAACATTTTATATTTAGTAGGTATATCTCCCGAATATTAAATTATTGAATCAATTTTAATAATTTAGGTATTCATCAAATGAGAGGTTTTACCAATAATTGTGAACCAATTGTTTGAAAAAGAAGTTAATCCCAAATTTGTCATTAGGAACGAAGTGAACTAATGAAATTAATTGGGATAACCCCGATTTAGAAAATTTTGGGTTTTAAGGAATTCTTTCTAAGTAGAATTTCTTAAAACACTATATTTTCTTATTCGATTATTCAATTTTATTGAATAATTTGGGTTAATTAAATTACTTCGACAAGTATTTTCTGATATCGTTATTATGCGTGAGAACAAAATTACAACTTGGATTATTGCCGCATTTTCTGCAAGATAAATTATAAGCACTGTTGATTGAGTTGCATTGTGAACAGGAAAATTTATCTTTCATTTCGATGATCCATTTTTCGGTACCAATTTCTTTCATTCTATTAAGTGAGTCAATAATCTCGGCACGATGAGGCATTTTCGACTTGAAATCAAGTAATGCACTACATGGAAATTCATTACATTCGTAGCAGAAATCGACCTTTTTGTTTTTTTTACAATCAATAAATGTGCACATTTTTGAGCAATATAATGTTTTCCTTTCAGCACCGCATCCATCGCATAAAGTTTCTTCATAAGATTGATTCAATATCATGGCATATCGAAGGATTTTTTCGGTGTCGTTTTCCTGTGTAGCAATGTAAACTCCACAAGCTCCGCAATATAAACCACAAGCAGAAACTAAATTTTTATTTTCAGAATAATTCAATGGTGAATTCTGATTTTTTTCTTTATTCATTGATGTTAAAATTTATTGTTGTTTTTATGTTTTTGTCGAGCATTGATAAAACCGGACAAATAGATTCAATCATTCCAAGCACTTTTTGCATTTCGTCGGGTTGAATATTTTTTGCTTTAATGTTGACTTGCATTGTAATTGAAGCAAATCCGGTTGGGTGTGTTTCTTTTCTTTCACCTACAGAATAAATTTCAAATTGGTCGATTTGTTTATTCATTTTTCTTAAAAGTACAAGAATGGCACTTCCTGCACAGGAAGATAAACTCAACAGGAATAGCTCTAAAGAGGTGTAACCCAAATTATCGCCAAGCGGAGGAGTATAATCAATAGATATTGGATTATTTCCTTCAACCTTTCCTTCAAAATGTAGTTTTTCGTTCAACAACCTGAGAGTAGTTGTTAATGTTTTTGATTTATCAGTTTCCATGTTTTTTATAGTTAATGTTTGAAAATTAATATTCATTTTCTTTTAAAGCTTTGTAACGCCCCCACCATTTGATTTTTGTTAAGGATGAATAAACGATTATCCTTTCAATTAATTTATTTCGAAGTAACCAATGAACAAGTCTGTACCAGATTCCGATAAATATGACAGAAAGAACAGCTTCTGCTGCAAATTTTAAAGTGCTATCGTTTATGGGAATAAGATAGTTGTTAAAGAATTTATAAAAAGCAAACAGTATAAATGCATTGAATATAAACAAAAATACAGCTATATACCCATGTCCGGTTTCGATAGCTTTTTGTGGGCAGTTACTCATACACCTCATACAACTTTCGCAGTTGAATGTCCAAAATGGTCGGTTGTCAACCTTTTTAATTGCTTTAACCGGGCATGCATTAATACATATATCACAATTGTTGCAATCGCTTGATGCATAAAAAGTTTTTGCTAAAAAGAAGCGTCCGGCTGCGAAATATGCTAATGCTATAGGTGTTAGAAGCAGATCGTATATTTCTATTAATGCTATGAAATGCGATTTGCCTTTAATTATTTTTTCGGCAAATACTTCAACTCTTTCCTTATTTTTTTGATGCAGGTATTTCACTGTTATTGCATTAAGACAGGGATGCAGCGATACCCAGTTTGAAGGCATATCAACAGGCAATATGGCTTTAAGTGAGAAGCCTTTAATGAACAAAATGAGTGCCGACAGGTAGAAAGCTATTCCGGTTAATCCGGGAGTGATAAATTTTCCAATCAGCATTCCGGCTCGAGTATTCATCAACACTACTTTATTTTTGCCTTTAGGGAAGTGTAAAAGGAAGTTTAGCATGATAGGAGGGTAGTTAAACCCGTGAATAGGAGATATAAATACTACAAGAGCATCAGGCTCAGGTGATTCAACTGAGCGTCTGTCAATTTGAGCAATATTAATTATTTGGCATTCTGTACCATTTTTATTGGCAACTTGAGAAAACCACAAAGCGACATTTTTGGCATTACCGGTTCCCGAGAAATAGTAGATAATGATTTTATTGTATGTTTTAATTTTATTAATAGTTACGGCTTCCATTTTCTTGTCCTAATGCTTTACATTATACTTTATACTTTTTAACTTGAAAACTCCGTATATGAAATCGCCTTCGGGATAATGCCATATTGTTTTGCCCAATGAAGGAATATGTCTTCCGTCAAAATCTTTGTAATCAAACATAGGGGTTGACCATCGCACTTTTTTCAGTGTTCCATCGTCCTGATGTGCTGCTCTGTCGTCGGAAACAAAATTAATAAGTTCTCCCAATTCGTTAAAATATAATATTGCTGAAACTTTATACTTTCCATTTGTTAGGGTAACTTTTGTCGAAAGTGAATCAATTTCACTCCATGTCAATCGTTTATCAACAAGTGCTGCTGGAGCCAAAATACACATATCGTTCAATAGGGTAACGGTTTCGGCTTTTGTAAGTTCTTCTCCTTTTAAATCTACCACCTTAAATAAATCTGCTACTTTTACCCTAAAAGTAGCCTCTTGTTTTTTATAAATATGCAAAGCCCAAAACGGAATACCCATTTTACTTGCTTTCATCAGGAATAAACGGGTATAACTATCATAAAAGTTATACTGTACCGAATAAGCTTTCATCGGTTTATCGCCCGGTTTTCTGTACATTTCGGCGTCAAATTCAACGCACAAATTCCTGATTTTACTCTTTCCGATTGATCCGGTATATTCAAGATATTTCTGTATGCAAGAAGGTAAATGAGTTGTTTCTTCTTTGGTTAAAATGCTTTCGGTAAGTATAGGTTGCGATGCAAATTCTTCTGTCTTTTTAATTAAAAACACCTTTTTTGATGTAGTACATGATGTAATTGTTGCCATAGCTGTTATAAAAATTAAAGTTTTGCCGTAAATATTTGATAAATAGCTCATTGTTTACGTTAAAATTAATAAAATTGATACCTCAAGCCAAATTTTATAAAACTTGATCCCGGCATTTCATATTCGGGTTTATTATAAAAGTCTTTATAAATCAGGCTACCACGGTATAAATCGCAATACATTCCAAATTTATCACTATTGCTTAATTTAAAAGGCATAAACGAAAAACCTAATATAACACCGGCCGAAAACGGATTAACCGAATATTCGGGCAATATGCCCATGTCTTTACCTGACAAAAGATTTAATTGTCCGATTACTCCAATTTTGATTTGAAATGCGGCTTTCGGAATATCAAAGTTATATGTTAATGGAACCATGAATTGTGATACATACAGCTCCCTTATACCAGTATAGTTGTTCCCGATATCGATATAATTGAATTTCTGGGAATTGTACATATAATCCAAACCGGTTTCTACATAATTCTTTTTTAAACGATGACTGATATGAACACCTGCGTTAAACCCAAATCTTGTAGTACCCGTAAATGCATCAGCAGATGCATCGGGCGGGACTTTAGTACCAGGGACAACTTTCATATCGGTATTTTCGGTAATTCCTCCTTTATTAGATCCAATTTGAAAAGAAATATTAGTTTTCTTCTCCGATGATGTTTGCTCTAAAGTTGTGCATGACAATATAACAATCAGAGGAACAATAAGAAGTTTGCCGAGAATTTGATTTTTCATTTAATTATCGTTTAAAAATTATTTAAAAACCGTAAAACTTTCGACAGATCTGCGTTTGCTTACCGGAGCGGGATATTTGTCAACGTAGCCTATTCTGGCAATAAATCTTATTTCTTTGCCGAGTTTCAACTTATCTTTAACTTCTTTATAAACAGGGTATTCTTCAATAATTTGGTTCATAGGATGAAACCCGATATTCAGAGAGCGACATTCAATATTAATGCGTTCATATATTCGACCAATGTTTATAAGGTTTTTTGTGTTATCTTCTTCTGTTGAAATAATAATCCAACCGGCGCAGTTTTCAACTTGCTTTTGAGTTTTTTCTACTCCTTTTTTTACAAACGACTCTTTTTTTGAATCATCAGGTTTCATAAAATTGCGTACAAAGAAACCTGCTATACCTTTGATTCCCATACCTGCAGGAGTTAAACCATCTCGTTTTGAGTTTATGTCTTTGTTTGAAAAACGCATCCACGCAGCAAGTTCATCTTGTGCATCTTTATTATAAGCTTGAATGGTATAGGCTTCCAATTCTTTTTTTGCAATAAAAGCTCCATTTGGTGAGCTAGAAGGAATAAAGCTGATGTTGTCGGGAGCAATTGAAACTATTTTTTCCAAATCAACTGTTTTAATTGCAACGGTTTCGAAAGGAATTCTTAATGTAGTACGCAGTTCTAATTCTTTTAAAACCTCCAAGTTTTGCACCGAAGATATTTTTGACAGTTTGATAATTGATACAGGGGAGTTTGAATTAATATTAGTTTCATTAATGGTAATTTCAGTGATGTAACCCAATGTATTTGCTGCAATATTAAGGTTCTCGATAAATGCTCCCACTGAAATAAATAACTCTATCCCTCTCGGATCTACAACTTTAAGAAGTCTCGATGTATCAACGAAAATTGTTATTGAGTCATTAGGAAAAACTTCAACCCTCCATGGTTGTGTGTTATGCGAACTCCCTGCAAGAGAGGCATAGTGAATGATTTTGTAAATATCTGTTCTGTCTATCATTGTATTATTTATTTTTTTGTTTGCAAAACATACAAATGATATTATTATCATTGTAGTTACTGCAAGTGATGTTATAAAAGTTGTTTTTTTCATTTTTTTGAGGTGCAAAATAACGGCTTATTGATTACTTAAATAAATTATAATTATTGAAAGCTAATTTTCTATGATTGATTGACAGATTTTAGAATTTGGTCCAAAAACGATAACCTATTCTTATGACAGGAGCAAGGTCAACGTTTGGAATATTATAGACAATGCCATTAAAGTCGGTACTATTGCTGCTTCTTAAGTAAATATGGAAGCCCGGTTGCATATATATATGGCGGCCGAAGAAAAATTGATAACTTATTCCGCCGCCAATATCGGTGCTGTGAATATCTTTTTTTAACCCTGTGATTTTCTGTTCGATTTCAAAAGTGTGGAGTTCAATGTATGAATATACTTCCAGATTTTTCCATAAATTATAGCCTAAGAATAAACCCGGAGAAGTTTTATAGTATCTTTTAAATTCAGCAGATGAGTTTTTTGTTCCGGCAGGTTCTGCATCGTAAGTTCCGCCGTTAATAACGCTTACCCTAATCCTGAATTTTTCGTATCTATAACCCAATCCTAAATGATAACCACCTGTTATAAACATAGGGAAGAGGCTTTCAACTTCAAAAGCTTGTTTTACATCGTAATTATGCGGATAAGGATTGAAAAATCTGCACTTTATAGAGTCAGATTGAGCCTGAATAGTCACTGCCATTAATGTAAGAGCTGTAACCAAGAAGAATTTTAATTTCATATCATAATTGTTTAAAAAATTATGGTGCAAAATTAGATTGGAGAATCCGACCGATTGCTCCACAAATGTTACCAAATTATTTTAATCAAACAATTCTTTCCTGATTCGGCTCAATGACTTTGGTGCAATTCCCAAGTAATTGGCAATATGATATAATTGCACTTTTTGAAATATTTCAGGATGGCTTTTTAAGAGCTTTTCATAGCGTTCTTTTGCCGATAATGTTTGAAATTCGAGGGTTTGTTCCACAAATTTCACAAATGATCTTTCGGTCAATATTCGCCCTAATCGTTCAACTTTTGGGATTTTATGGTATAAATATTCAATATCTTTTTGTTTTATAACGAGTATTTCCGAATAATCTATAGCTTTAATATTTACGTTTGAAGGTGAATTGCTTAATCGGCTTAAATTATTGTTTACCCAGTCGCCCTCAAAAGCAAAATGAACGGTAATTTCGTCTCCGTTTTCTAAGGTTTTGGTATATATCATTACTCCATGGCCAAGCAATCCGATAAAATCACAGATTTGACCCTCTTTTAAAAAATAATCATTCTTTTTTAGTTTTATTTCGGTAAAAGAATTACAGAAAATTTGCAATTCTTCCTCTGATAAAGATATAATGGGATCAACGCACGATTTTATTATTTGGATTTTATCCATTTATTTGTTGTTTTGCTTCTGTATTAAAGTTCCAAATATAAGCTATTTATCTCAGATTTAAAATATTTTGTCGAACTATTCATGAAAATTAATAGTTTATTGTTTATTCATTTTATAATATTATCTTGGCTTATAAAACACTATTTAAGGTTTATAAAATATAGGTTTTCTACTAATATATAATTTATTAACTTTTAAAATAAATATCAGTCGAAAATGTACTATGGTTTTTTCATTATCTTTTCCCTTTGCTCTTAGTACCCTGTTTAGTCCTATTTTAAGTTGACATTTATTTAATTTTTTTGTCAACCTATGTTAGGACAAGACACTACTTAGTTCCTCCCCTTTAAGGGGAGGCGGAGGTGGGGTAATTTAAGTTCAAGTAACAAATGCAACTTTTTTTGTTAACAAAAGAGATGAAAAGGAAAATATGATAAACCCGGATTTTTCATTATGAACGTAGTGAACTAATTAAATTAATTTGGATAAAAAATAAATTTATAACCAATTGTTTATTAGAAAAAAGTTTGTAATTTTGCACTCCAATTTTTGCAATGAGAACAAATTTATTATTTGGCTCATTTTGTAAAAATTACGAGTAGTTAACCTTATTTATTAACCAGATAGTATTTAGGCTATCACAAAGAAAAATTAAATGACAGAAGAATTAAATGTCAATCCACAGGCTGAGGACAATCAACCGGCAATTGAAGTAAATGTTGAACAAACAGAACCACAAGTAACTGAAGCTGCAGTTCAGGAAGAATTAAAACCTGAGGTTCAGGAGGTTGTTCAGGAAGCCCCAAGCAAAAAACACCAGGAAAAATTAATTGTAAACGAAGAGTTTGATTGGAATTCTGCCGGTAAAAAGCAATCGGTTTATTCAAAAGAAGAAAAAGCCAAACTCGAAGAAATGTACGACAGGACTTTCAAGCAAATAGTCGAGCAGGAAGTTGTAGAGGGTACCGTTGTAGCAAAAAACAATCGCGAAGTTGTTGTTAATATTGGCTTTAAATCTGACGGTGTTATCCCTGTTTCTGAAGTTCGTTATAATCCGAATTTGAAAATAGGCGACAAAATTGAAGTTTATGTTGAAAGTCAGGAAGATTCAAGTGGACAGTTACTTTTATCACATAAAAAAGCCCGTTTACTCAAATCATGGGATAGAGTTAATCAGGCTTACGATACTCAGGAAATTATTACAGGATACGTTAAATGCAGAACTAAAGGCGGTTTGATAGTTGATGTTTTCGGAATTGAAGCATTTTTGCCCGGTTCGCAGATTGACGTAAAACCTATTCGCGATTACGACGTTTTTGTTGATAAAACTATGGAATTTAAAGTTGTTAAAATCAATCATGAATATAAAAACGTTGTTGTATCGCACAAAGCTCTTATTGAAGATGAAATCGAACAACAAAAATCCGAAATTATTGCTCGCTTAGAAAAAGGTCAAGTTCTTGAAGGTACCGTTAAAAATATTACTTCTTACGGTGTATTCATCGATTTAGGCGGTGTTGACGGATTGATTCACATTACCGACCTTTCTTGGGGAAGAATAAATCATCCTGAAGAAATTGTTTCTTTAGATCAGAAAATAAACGTTGTAATTCTCGATTTTGATGAAGGTAAAAAACGTATTGCTTTAGGATTGAAACAATTAACTCCTCATCCTTGGGATGCTTTAGACCCGAATTTGAATGTAGGCGACAAAGTTAAAGGTAAAGTTGTTGTTATAGCCGACTACGGTGCATTTATCGAAATAGTTCCGGGCGTTGAAGGTTTGATTCACGTTTCTGAAATGTCATGGTCGCAACATTTACGCACAGCACACGATTTCCTTAAAATAGGCGATGAAGTGGAAGCTGTTATCTTAACTCTCGACAGAGAAGAAAGAAAAATGTCGTTAGGTATAAAACAGCTTATTCCTGACCCATGGACAAATATAGCTGAGAAATATCCAATAAAATCGCAACATAAAGCCATAGTTCGCAATTTTACCAATTTCGGTATCTTTGTTGAATTAGAAGAAGGTGTTGACGGATTAATTCATATTTCCGATTTATCATGGTCTAAAAAGATTAAACACCCTGCCGAATTTACCAAAATCGGTGATACTATAGATGTTGTTGTTCTTGAAGTTGATATTGAAAATCGTCGTTTGAGTTTGGGTCACAAACAGTTAGAGGAAAATCCATGGGAAATCTTCGAAACTGTTTTCACATTAGATTCTGTTCACAAGGGAACTATAGTTAATATAAGCGATAAAGGAGCCATAATATCATTACCATACGGTGTTGAAGGTTTTGCACCTACACGTCATTTGGTTAAAGAAGACGGTTCTGTGGCAAAAGCTGATGAAACTCTCGATTTTAAAGTTATCGAATTCTCGAAAGAAAACAAGAAAATCATAGTATCACACACAAAGATAGCTCAGGATGCTGCTCAAGAGGAAAAGGCTAAAACAGAAGCCGAAAATAAACGCAAAGACAAAGAAAGCAAAAAGAGCATAAAAGCCAATAACGAAAATATCGAAAGAGCAACTTTGGGTGATATAGAAGTACTTTCGAACCTGAAATCGGAAATGCAAAAATCTGAAATAGAAAAACTCGAAGCAATGGCTAAAAGAGAAGAAGAAAAAAAGAAAAAAACTGCCAAAAAATCTGAAGAAATTGCTGAAGAGCCTACTGTAGAAGAAAAATCTTCCGAAGAAGGAAACGAAAACGAATAATTTTAATTTTGATTTATAAATTGGAAAAAATCCCGAGAAATCGGGATTTTTTTTTAATATGCTTTTTGGATAATATATTTGTTAAAAAAAATTGTAAGTTTGTAAAAAAATCCATTGAAACCTTTTAAAGTAACAATATTAGGAAGCGGGTCGGCAACGCCCACAAAGCAAAGAAACCCAAGCTCGCAATTAGTTAATATTCACGATCACTTGCTTTTGATTGATTGCGGCGAAGGAACGCAAATGCAGTTTCGTAAATACAATATTAAATACAACAGAATAAATCATATCTTTATTTCGCACCTGCATGGCGACCATTATTTAGGACTAATGGGCTTGCTGTTTACGTTTCATCTTTACGGCAGGAAAACAACTTTAAATCTTTATGCACCAAGCGAATTGGCCGATATTATCGATCTGCAGCTTAAAGTTTCGGATTCGCAATTAGTTTACCCGCTTAAATTTCATCCTCTTCAAACCGATGTAATGACTGAAATACATAAAACAAATACTTATTCTGTCAGCTCTTTCCCTTTAAAACACAGTATTCCTACATGGGGTTTTTTTATTAAAGAAATCAACAATAAACCAAAAGTAAAAAAAAGCTTTATTGAAAAGGAAAATCCGAGTATAAGAGAAAAAATTGATATATCAAACGGAGCTGATTATGTAAATAGTGAGGGTGTAGTATTCAAAAACGAAGAAATAACGGTTCCGCCTGCTCCTTGCCGCTCTTATGCCTATTGCTCCGATACTATGTTTGACGAAACAATAATAGATTACATACAGAATGTAAACACCATTTATCACGAAGCTACTTTTTCTGAAGAATTGAAAGATATTTCAACGCAGAAACATCATTCGACTGCTATTGAAGCTGCTACTATTGCAGCCAAAGCTAATGCAAAACAACTTATAATCGGTCATTTTTCTGCACGTTACGAAGATACCGATCCTCTTTTAAGCGAGGCCGAAAGTGTTTTCCGAAATACTATAATAGCCGAGGATGGATTAAGTGTGGAAATTCTGTAAAGTGATAGAAATATTCTTATTTTCTGTATTTTTTATTAAAAAATGAATACCATTTGTCTTTTGATAATTTCTTAATAATCAAATTAATATTATCGGATAATATTTTTTGCTTTTGATATTCCGTCAAACCTTCGGCAAGTTCTATTTGTAAATCTTTTGTAAGAACATTATTTGTTTTTTTGCTTTTTATTAAATCTAAAGTTGAAAACGATAAATCGAATAATTGTTTTTTAATTGAATTTTTAACTAAAGTGAATGCGGTTTCAGTATTGTAATTATACTCAATAAAACTTAGTATATCAACTTTGGGAATGCCTAAGTTTTCCAGTTTAGAAACATCATATATATTGTCGGATAATAAATAATTTTGGACAAACGCAGAATAATCGGCTTCATTGAATTTTTCTTTTGCTTTGTTGCGATATTTTAGAAAACTTATTACAGCTTCGGTATTTGAACTGAAGCGTTTGTATATAAACAGTTTGCAGTTTGTTTTTTGTTTTAATGTGTCGATTTTATTCGAAATCGTTAAAATGTCTTCAAATTCTCCGGTTTTGATTTTGCTTTCTATAATATTGATATTTACTTCAATTTCATCTTCAATATTTTTACATCTTTTTTCTTCAATTTTGCTTTTAAAATTCATAATTGAAGCATCGAGCATTGCATTGTTTTCCAATGAATATTTAAGTTTATATTCATTGCATAAAACCAAAACACTGTCGGCTTGTAGCAGATTATTTGTCCAGATAAAGTATTCGGCAGTTTGTATTTTGTTTAAAATAACTTGAATAGCAGATTGTTGGATGTAATTTTCTAATTGTTTGGCATTTATGCCTTTAATAATTTCGGGTTGTTTTTTTGCAGATTCGTAGAGTTGAAGAGCTTTTTCGTATTCGGCATTATCATATGCTTCGTTAGCCCTAAGAATGATATTTTGCTTGTTTTTGGTGTTTATTTCTGAATTATAGCTTGATGAAGTTTTAACTAAAGTCGAAACCACATTATTTAAACTTACATTAGTATTTGTTTTTGTTGTTTCATTTGTATTTTCGGATGTTTCCTGAGTGTTTATTACCAAGGGTTCTTCTATTTCATTTATTTCATGGGTTTTGCAATCGGTTCCGTAAATTTTTCTGCAAAGACGATTAGCATTCTCTAAATAGTATCGCGAATTGTATGTTTCGTTGTTTCTTTTGTAATAATTGTAAAGTTGAAGGTATTTTTGAGTAATAAACCTGTATTTTTCTTTAATTATTGGTTCTTCTTGAGTAGCATCCATGTTTAAAGCCGCATATTCTTCAGCTTTTAAGATGAAACTTTCGGCAATGGTATATTTACCTGCTTTTACGGCTTGATCGGCAACATTAAAATAGGATTGAAGCATTCCCTTTTTTGAAAGGACTATATAGTTTTGAGCATTTATGCAGTTTTTTGTTTTATAATTTTGACATACAGTGTCAAGATAACTGAAATACATCAACGATTCGTTAAAATAACCCGTTTTATAGAAAAATAAGCCTTTTTCGGTTAGTTTTGTGTCGAATAAATCGATAATTGAACTAAGCAAAGGTATTTCGTTGTTGTTTTTATAAAATTCCTTAATTGATTTTATAATATCAACGCTTTCTTTAATATTATTTCGATTCAATAACCATTTCGATTTTTCGAATAAAGAGGGGAGAAAGAATGGGTTTATTTTTAATGAGTTTTCAATATGAGTTAAATATCTTGTTGTGTCATTAAGCGATAAGTAGTACATAGCTTTTGAATACAACCAATAGTCGGCATAAGCAAGATATGAGTTAATGATTTTCCTTTTATGAAATGTTTGTAATATTAAATTTTCATAGTCGATTAATATATTTTTCGATATTTGATTTTTAATAAATTCATTAGCCGAAATGCAATGTTTAATTACTTCGGTATTATTCTCGATATCGCTTAGCAAACAATCATTTATAAGGAGATTTTCAATATTATCGACTTGGATTTTATTAATTTTCCCGTAATTTTCAGTTATCTCTGATTCAATTTCAGGAGAATTGCAAACCGGTTGTTGTATTTGAGACTGTGCGTTCAATAGTATAATTGAGAAAAAAAATGTCCAGAAAAACCTCATAGTCTTTATTTTAATTAGTAGATACAATTGACATATATGAAATATTAAAACAGTAATATGCTCAAATTCAATGGTTGTTGGTTAAGCATAAATTTATCCAAAAATAATAAAACTAATTAAATGTGAGTAATAGAAATAAAAAACGGAATAAATTTGCATAATTGAACTTTATTAGGAATTTTGCAAAATCAAATAAACAAATATGATAAACCTTGCTGTTTTAGCGTCGGGTAATGGAAGTAATGCTGAAAATATCGTAAAGTATTTCAAAAATCATTCGGCTATCAATGTAAAACTTGTTATTACCGATAATCCTAAGGCATACGTTATAGAAAGGGCTAAAAATCTTGGCGTTGAATGTATTCAAATGTCCAAAGATGCCATTAAAACCGGCAATGAGCTTAATGAGAAATTAATTGAAAATAAAATCGATTGGATTATTCTTGCCGGCTTTTTGTTGCTGATTCCCAAAAATGTTGTTGAAAATTTTCGTAATAAAATTGTTAATATTCATCCTGCTTTATTGCCTAAATATGGCGGAAAAGGTATGTACGGGATGAATGTACACAATAAAGTAATTGAAAATGCCGAAAAAGAAAGCGGAATAACAATTCATTTTGTAAACGAAAATTACGACGAAGGCGATATAATTTTTCAAAAAAGCTGCCCTATATCATCTGAGGATAATGCCGATGATTTGGCAAATAAAATACATAAACTTGAATATGAATATTATCCCAAGATTATTGAACAAACTGTTTTAAACTTCCAATAAGCAAAAGTAAAGTAAAAATTTTGTAAAGATTAGTTGTTTTTTGCTTTTTTACTACCACTGTAAACATCGAATTTCAGAAATTTACATTCCAACGAGCCGTTAAAAAGGTCAATTTTTTTCGATGGTTTCAATCCTATAAATTTAAGCGCATTCAAATCGGAGCTTATAATCCATGCCTGATATCCCTGATAATGATTCTTTAAAGTATTACCTATTGATTGATAAAGTTTAATTATATCTTCGGGTTTTATTCTTTCGCCGTAGGGAGGGTTTACCATCATTAAGCCTCCTCCGGCAGGCGGGATTTGATTTTCAAAAGGCTTTACTTCAAAGAAAATATCTTTATGAAGTTTTGCAGAAAGAGCGTTTTCTTTCGCAATAGCAATGCTTTCGGCTGAAATATCCGAACCTATTATTTCATATTCAAATTCTTTTTGAAGATCAAGAGCATCTTTTTTAACTTTTTCCCATATAGTGTTATCGAAATTTTTCCATTTTTCAAAACCGAAAGCTTTTCTGTAATATCCAGGGGGTATGTTATTTGCAATAAGAGCGGCTTCGCAAACTATTGTCCCTGAACCGCACATAGGATCAATAAAGTTCGATTGGCCGTTCCATTCGCTCAGTAATATCATTCCGGCAGCAAGAACTTCGTTTATGGGTGCTGTTCCTGTTTTCTTTCTGTAGCCGCGCTTATGTAACGAATATCCCGAACTATCGATGGAAACTATGCACTTGTTCTTATTCATATAAATATTTATCCTCAAGTCGGGAGTATCGACATCTACATTTGGTCTTATTCCGAATTTATCTCTAAATCGGTCAACGATAGCATCTTTAGTTTTTAAGGCTGCATAATGAGAATGAGTGAGAATAGAAGAATTTACAACGGCATCAACAGCAAGGCTGTCTTTTTTATCCAAATATGTTTCCCAATCAATGTTGTATATTTTTTTGTACAAATCATCTTCTCTTCTGATATAAAATTCGCTGATGGGAAGTAAAATGTGTAATGCAGTCCGGCACCAATAATTGGCTTTATACATCAGTTCTGTGTCCCCTTCAAACTCGACAGCTCTGTTGCTTTTAACGATATTTTCCGCACCCAACCCTGTCAATTCTTTGGCAAGAACATCCTCTAAACCATACATGGTTTTGGCAAGCATTTTAAATTTTAGTAAATTCATCTATTAGGTCAGGGTTTATTTTTGTTTGAGTTTTTCAAGGAATTTTTTTCTATCAACAATAAATCTGGCATGAGTGCCTTCGCCTATTTTTCCGTTATCGTCGTAGGCATCTGCCTGAAATACAAGTTTTTTGCCGTCAATTGCGGTAAGTATTGTTTCGCATTTTACTTTCATTCCGATAGGAGTAGCTTTTAGATGTTTTATATTAATTTCTATACCTAAAGTAATAAAACCTGCAGGGAGAAATTTCTGAACACTTTCCTGTGCAGTAGTTTCCATAAGTCCGATCATTGCTGGTGTTGCATATACATCTATTAAACCTGAACCGAATTTCGAAGCAGTATCCGATTCGCTTACTATTATCTCCTTATGACCTTTTGTTCCTATCTGAAGGTTAAAATTATCCATATGATTTATATTTTTTTGTTTTAAATAGAATACAAAAATAGTATTCAATTTTTCAAAAATAATTAAATAAATATTAAAAACAAAAAAAAGCCCCCGCGAAGCGGAGGCTTTCCCCAAAACTAAATTAATTATGAAACGTACATGTTCTCCTCAGAACGAGGTTAAACATGTTTTTTACTATTGTTTTGGGTCGTCTTTTTTATTGTCTGAACATTTTTTTGAACAATCGGATTTCCCATGATTGCATTTAGTATCTTTTTTTGCATCGCCTTTACAGCATTTTGCATCGGCTTTTTTATCGTGAGAGCAACATTTGTGTTCTGCCGTTTTATTATCTTTCTTTTCGGCAGAAACAGAAGTTTTCGGTTTCTCTTGTTTCACAACAGAAGCCTGGGATACTCCCAAGAATACAACAAAAGATATCAGACTTAATAATGCTATTATTTTTTTCATGTCTTAAGAATTATTATTGTTTTATTTATTAACGAAGCAAAATTAAAAATGTTTTATCTAACCTAGTGTTATTACAATGTTAATTATGTTATATACAAGTTAATCATTAAGTTATAATATAAAAATAATTAATTTTGTATTGTCATTAACGGCTATTAATTATATATATTATGTTTTTTTAAACTTTTCTTAATGAATAAAAAAATTACCCTCATTATTTCAATAATATCAAGCATATCACTTGTAGGGATTGTTATAGTTCAGTTGCTTTGGGTTAATTATGCTCTTGATTTGCGTTCAGAAATTTTTGACAAAAGAGTTCAACTTATACTTAAAGATGTTGCTGAGCAATTAACCCCAAACTCAAATTTAATTCACGACAGTATTTATAAAAACTGTATTAACAGTCATGATGATTCGAGTTTTTGTATTAAGCATTTCAAACAAATTCATCGCCTTGATGTAAATAAACTCGATTCGTTGATGTATGATATTTTTTGCCAAATGAGAGTTAATGAGGATTATGTATATGGTATTATCGATAAGAAAAACAACCGATTAATTTCATGTTCAAACAATTTTTATGAAACTGAGCTTCTCAACACTTATCATACTTATCCCATTCCTTGTTATAAAAGTTTTAAAAACGGCGAAGCAAAGTATTTAGGGGTTTACTTTCCTTATCAAAATAAGTATATACTCAACAGGATGATGTTGCTCCTGATAATGTCAAGCCTTTTTGTTATAATTGTTATAGTGAGTTTTATTACTTCCATAAAAATACTATTAAGGCAAAAGCGTATATCGGAGATGAAAACCGATTTTGTTAACAATATGACTCATGAGTTTAAAACTCCGATTGCTACAATATCATTGGCAAGCGAGATGCTTACTAATCCTTCGGTGCAGGATTCGCGGCAAAAAATAGCTAAATATGCCAATATTATTTACGACGAAAACAACAGGCTTAAATCTCAAGTAGAGCAGGTTCTTCAAATATCGGTACTCGATAAGAGAGACTTCAAGCTTATGAAAAAAGAGTTTAATATACACGAGATTATCGAAAATGCCGTTGAAAATTATCAACTTGTAGTAGAACAACGAAATGGAAAAATGATATTAGACCTCAAAGCAGAACCAAGTCATATTTTTGCCGATCCGGTTCATTTCTACAATATAATTTCAAATTTGATAGATAATGCAATAAAATATTCTGAAAAAGCTCCCATTATTAAAATATCAACTTCAAGTTTAAGCAATGGGGTATCTATTTCTATTGAGGATAATGGAATAGGTATAAGCCCCGAGAATATAAAGCTGGTGTTTAAAAAACTTTATCGTATTCCTACAGGCAACTTGCACGATGCCAAAGGATTCGGACTAGGGTTGTATTATGTAAAAACTATGGTAGAAGCTCATGGAGGAAAGATTAAACTTAGAAGCGAATTGAAAAAAGGAAGTACTTTCGAACTTTTCTTCCCTTTCAACCATAATTCTAATATTCATTGAAAATATTTGTTTAAACTATACAAATAAAACATTTTTTTTGTACTTTTGTAGGAAACATATTTATTTTAAAGCTAAAATTATAAAATATGAAAAAACATAAAGCAAAAATTCTGCTTGTAGAAGACGATCCTAACTTGAGTTTAGTTCTGGTTGATTACTTAGAAATGCTTACTTATGAAACTGTGTTAAGCAAAGACGGATTGCACGGTCTTAATACTTTTAAAACCAATAATTTTGATTTATGTATTCTCGATGTAATGATGCCCAAAAAAGACGGTTTTTCTTTAGCTGAAGATATTCGTAAAATTAATCAAGATGTACCAATAATATTTCTTACGGCCAAGTCGCTGAAAGAAGACAGAATAAGAGGCTTTAAAGTCGGTTGTGATGATTATATTACAAAACCTTTCAGTACCGAAGAACTTAGTCTCAGAATAGAAGCTATACTCAAAAGATCATCCATAAGAAGCAAACTGGCAGTTATCGAAAAGCAGGAAAGCTATACCATAGGAGCTTATACATTCGATTACTCAAACATGATGTTGATTTATCAAAACAAAAAGCAAAATCTAACCCGCAAAGAAGCCGATTTGTTAAAGCTGCTTTGTGATAACAAAAATATGATACTCAAAAGAGAAACAGCTTTAAGAAATATTTGGGGAGACGATGACTATTTTATCGGTCGCAGTATGGATGTTTTTATTACTAAACTGAGGAAGTATCTGAAAGATGACCCGAATATTTCAATTACTAATATTCACGGGACAGGATTTAAATTAGAAGTTTTGGAAGAAAAATAATTTCATTTTTAAAGATAATTAAATTAAACCTTTCAAATTTTCTTTTGTCTTAGTCTTGTAATCAATAAATATTTTATCATGAAAAAGACATTTTATTTTACCCTTCTATCGTTTATGATAGGTTCTTTGTTCTTGGCAATTTCATGTAAAAAAGACAAAGATAAAGATGATTTGAATTACAGTTCATTAGAAAACCTTTCTCAAGACGAAATTTTTTTCGAGAACTTTACAAACGAGGTTACTGATGATGCAAATGACGTATTATCGCCATCGGGACTTAAAAGTACGTATTCGTTGCCTTGCAATGCCGATTTGGATACTTTAATTGTGCAGGATACAATAATTTACACTTTAACCTATCATGGTGCAAATTGCAATAACACAAAAATCAGGTATGGAAAAATTAGAATCAAAAAGTTATTGAATACAAATTGGTCTCAGGCAGGAGCTATTATTACACTTCAGTTTATAAATCTTAAAGTAGCTAAAGCAACTAATCCTACCAAGTGGCTTTTGTTTAACGGTAAAAAAACATGGGAAAATGTCAGCGGAGGATTGATAAAAAATCTTAATGCCACAAATGTAAATCCTGTTATTCATCAGGTTGCGGGAAATATTCAGATAATGTTTGCCGATAGTACAACCCGTACATGGAATGTTGCAAGAAAGAAAACTTTTACAGGTGTTTACCCGGGTGCTTTGATTCTTACAATTGAAGGCTTTGGTAATGCCAACGGCTACAGTAATTTGGTAACATGGGGAACAAATAGGGATAACGAAGCATTTTATACAAGTATTTCTACACCTGTTGTTGTAAAGCAGTCTTGTTACTGGTTGCCGAGTGCCGGAGTTAAAACACACCAAATTCCTTCTGATAATAAGTCGGCTACAATTACATTCGGTTTCGATTTAAATAACCAACCCGTTACAGGCGGTAATTGCGCCCAAAAATACAAGGTCGACTGGGTCAAAGGAAGTGCTTCGGGAAGTTTCTTCGCTTATTTGTAACTTTTAAATAATCATTCGGAAAAGAGACTTTTTTTATAAAGGTCTCTTTTTTTTTAAAATACTGTTATGGATATAAATATTGTAAATGAATTTAAGTCGAAATGGGAAAAGTACTTTGGTAATACAAACTTACCCATAGTTTTTTGGTATGATGAAAAAATTCCCACTGATGTGCATCTTGTCGAGAGAAGAAAGACATGGAATTGCCTTATTGCAGAGTTGGCAAGAGTCAGAAACGGTGAGTCATTGGCATTTGAAAGCGATTCGGTTAGTTGTGGAGGCGGTAAACGTTATTGCGGTTTTTCGAAGCAAATAAGACCCGATTTCGATTATTTCCTGTCGTATGGAAAACAAAATGAATTGGAAGGGGAGAGGTATAAGAAAAACCCCGAGATTGTTAACAAAGTATTTAATAATACCAAATTTTTCGATGCTGCCGGTAAATCATTAATTTTTAAAAGATGGGATAAGCTTACAATAAACGATAATCCACAGGTGGTTGTTTTCTTTGCAACTCCCGATGTTATTTCGGGCTTATATACTCTATCGAATTTCGACAGCGAAACCGATACAAACGTAGTTGCTCCCTTCGCTTCGGGTTGTGGTTCAGTAATTCTTCATCCTCTGAATGAAATCGCCAGTAGAAACCCAAATGCCATTATAGGTATGTTTGATCCTTCGGCACGCCCTTATATGCCAAAAAATACCCTGAGTTTTGCAGTCCCTTTTAATCGCTTTCTGCAAATGATAGATAATATGGATGAGAGCTTTTTAATAACCGATTCGTGGGCAAAAATCAAAAAAAGGATAGTTTCGAGTGATTAATAATGTTCCGATATAATAAAGAGTTTATTAGAACAAAGGAGGGAACAACTGTTGAAGCCGATTGTCCCGTAATTATTTCCGCTAGCAGAGTTTGCGATATTCCGGCTTTTTACGGCGATTGGTTATTAAAACAGTTTGAAAATGGTTATACAATTTGGATAAATCCTTTTAATGGAAAGAAACACTATATCTCATTTTCAAAAACAAGATTGATAGTATTTTGGACTAAAAACCCTCTTCCTTTTATAAAGAAACTTACTGAAATTGAAAAGTATTTCAAGAATTACTATTTTCATTTTACGTTAAATGACTATACCGAAGAAAAACTCGAACAAGGTTTGCCCACACTTAATGAAAGAATCGAAACTTTTAAGATATTATCTGATACTATCGGTAAAAATAAAATCATTTGGCGCTTCGACCCGCTTATATTAACTTGCAATACTGATATTGACAGTTTGATTGGTAAAATTGAGTTTATAGGAAACAGTTTGTATAAATATACCGATAAACTCGTTTTAAGTTTTGCCGATATTGATGAATATAAAAGGGTAAAGAACAGGTTTTATAAATCGAAAATTGATTATAAAAATTTCACCGAAGAAGAAATATACAACATAGCACAGAAACTCAAAAAACTGAACAACACATGGAATATCAATATGGCTGCTTGTGCCGAGAATATCGATCTGACAGAGTTTGACATTTATCCCAATAAATGTATTGACGATGAATTGATTAAATCTGTTTTTCAAAATGATAAAGAGCTTGTAAATTACGCCGAAAATGCCAAGAAAGATAAAGGACAACGCAAATATTGCAATTGTATAAAAAGTAAAGACATTGGTATTTACCGAAGTTGTGCCTATAATTGTGCTTATTGTTATGCAAAATAAACATTAAATTCTATTAAGCAATGTTTTTTCTTATAAGCTTGGCAAACAGATTATTATCAGGTTATTAATTGTTAATGAACCCCTAAAATGCCCACTATATAATTGATAGATAATTATTGCAAAAATGTGGAATAAAATATCAACTTTCGTTTTAAAGATTAAATACGAAATAGTAATTTTGTTGACTAAATTTTGGAGGATAACTTTTGATAGATTTTTTAAAAGAACTTAATGAAGAACAGCGAAATGCGGCGGTTCATACCGAAGGTCCCGTAATGATTATAGCCGGTGCCGGTTCGGGAAAAACAAGGACTTTGACCTACAGAATAGCATATCTTATAAAAAAAGGAGTTGACCCGTTTAATATACTTGCTCTTACATTTACCAATAAGGCTGCTCGTGAAATGAAAGAAAGAATACTGAAACTTATTGGTAGTTCGGAAGGCCGCAATGTATGGATGGGTACTTTCCACTCGATATTTGCAAGGATACTGCGTGCCGAAGCCGAGTATCTCGGTTTTCCTGCTAACTTTACCATTTATGATACCGATGATTCCAAAAATTTAATAAAAAGTATTATTAAAGAGCAAAATCTCGATGTAAAGTTTTATCCTCCGAGCTATGTATTACACCGAATTTCCTCGGCAAAAAGCAACCTGATTTCCGATATCGACTATAACAACAATAATGAATTGATAGAGCAGGATAAGTTCACTAAGAAACCTCTATTAGGGTTGATTTATACATTGTATAATAACAGACTCAGGAAAGCTTCGGCAATGGATTTCGACGATTTACTCTTTAATACCAATATTTTGCTTCGCGATTTCCCCGAAATATTGTATAAATATCAAAATCGGTTCAAATATATATTGGTTGATGAGTATCAGGATACAAATTTTGCACAATATCTGATTATAAAGAAGCTTTCTGCAAACAATGAAAATATTTGCGTAGTGGGCGATGATGCTCAAAGTATATATGCTTTCAGAGGGGCTAATATTCAGAATATTTTGAATTTTAAGTCTGATTATCCCGATGTGAAAGTTTTTAAGCTGGAACAGAATTACAGGTCGACGAAAGTTATTGTTAATGCTGCAAACAGTGTTATATACAATAATAAAGACCAGATTTTTAAAGAAATATGGACAGATAATGAAACAGGTAAAAAGATAAAGCTTATAAAAGCTGCAAACGAAAATGAAGAGGGTACTTTGGTAGCATCGTCAATATTTGAGATAAAGATGAATAATCAGGCTCCGGAGAGTTCGTTTGCGGTTCTTTATCGTACTAATGCTCAGTCGCGTGCTATTGAAGAGGCTCTCAGAAAGCTAAATATTCCTTACAGAATTTACGGAGGATTGTCTTTTTATAAACGTAAAGAAATTAAAGATTTACTTGCATACTTCAGGCTTGTTATAAACTTTAACGATGAAGAAGCTCTGATGCGAATAATAAATTATCCTACGCGTGGTATTGGACAAACTACTATCGATAAACTAAGAATAAGTGCCAATACTCATGGCATGACTATCTGGCGTGTTATGGAGGGTATTGATTATCTTAAAATTGACTTGAATTCGGGTATAAAGGAAAAGATAAGAAATTTTGTAAATTCAATTAAAAGTTACAATTCGCTTCTGTATTCAAAAAATGCTTACGAACTTGCTGACTATATTGCTTATACCACAGGATTAATAAGAGTGCTAAAAGAAGACGAAAGCCCCGAAGGCATTAGCAGGTACGAAAATATTCAGGAACTGCTGAATGCTATACTCGATTTTACTTCAAATGAGGAAGAAACGGAGGCTGTAAGCGTTAATAATGAAAAGAAGTTTAAGACTCTTGATATGTTTATGCAAGATGTAGCCTTGCTTACCGATGCCGACGAAACCGATAAAGACAAAAATACCAATAAGGTTTCGCTTATGACAGTGCATGCTGCAAAAGGTCTTGAGTTCCCTTATGTTTTTGTTGTCGGTCTTGAAGAGAACCTATTCCCTTCTTTTATGTCGTTGAATAAACGTATTGATTTGGAGGAAGAAAGAAGGTTGTTTTATGTGGCCGTTACCAGAGCCGAAAAACTTCTTACATTATCTTATGCCGAAAATCGTTATAGGTTTGGCGATTTATTATTTTCTGAACCCAGCCGTTTTATCTCCGAAATTAATCCCGAGTATATTGATTTTCCGGTAAAAAATATGTCGAAAAGAAACTTATTTGATGAGGATAAATTCATCAGTAAATCTCCTAAAGTAACACCCGAATTCAAGTTAAAGAAAATCGAACCTCAGGCGGAACATCTTAATAATGAAGGAATTTATGATGACATTGATAGTATTCAAACCGGTATGAAAGTTCATCACGATAGGTTTGGTGTAGGTAAAGTTCTGCAGGTTGAAGGGGCAGGAGCAAGCAAAAAGGCAACGGTTTTCTTCGAAAACATAGGTAATAAACAACTGCTTTTAAAGTTTGCCCGATTAAAAATAGTAGGTTAATTATAACAAAATTTGTAACTTAAAGTCAAAATAAATTATCTTTGCATTTAGTAAATTGTAATTTATTTCTTTTCGCTATAGAAACAATCAAATAAAATATTAATTTTTAGCATGGAATATAATACTTCACGTGGTAAGTTGATGATACCGGAGTATGGTCGCAACGTTCAAAAAATGATAGATTTTGCCACAACCATTGAAGATAGGGAAAAAAGAAATCAATATGCTCAGATAATAATTAGGGTAATGGGGCAGATAAATCCTCATTTAAGAGATGTTGCCGATTTTACTCATAAGTTGTGGGATCATTTGTTTTATATTTCCAATTTTCGTTTAGATGTCGATTCGCCTTATCCTAAGCCTACTCCCGAAACTTTAGATATAAAACCCGAGAAAATTCCTTATTCCGATAAAAAATTTCTTTACAGGCACTACGGAAGGAATATTGAGCTGATGATAGAGAAAATTTCTTCGATGGAAGACAGTCCTCAGAAAGAAAAACTTATCCAAATGGTTGCTCATCATCTCAAAAAATCTTATTTAACTTGGAATCGCGACAGTGTTGAGGACGATCTTATTGTTGAACATCTGAAAGAAATGTCGAAAGGTCAATTGAAATTAGATGAGAATTTCAAGTTTTTAAGTTCAAACGAAATACTTTCGAAAGCCAAGAAATCGCAGAATACTGTAAACAGAAACAATAAAAAGAAAAACAATACGAAGAAGAATAATTTTCAAACAAATAAAAGAAAGTAAAATAAAATCGTAAGGGCAAAATGGGTTCTTTTGAGATAATCGGGGGTAGAAGGTTAAGCGGCAGCATAACACCGCAAGGTGCCAAAAACGAGGCATTGCAAGTTATTTGTGCTACATTGCTTACGTCCGAAAAAGTACATATAAAGAATATTCCCGACATAAGGGATGTGAATAAACTTATCGAGCTTATTGCCGATATGGGTACTTATGTAGAAAAAATTGCTCCCGAAGAGTATGTATTTCAGGCAAAAGATATAAACCTTAATTATCTCAAGACAGATGATTTTAAAAAGAAAGCATCATCGTTAAGAGGCTCGGTAATGATAGTAGGTCCGTTGCTTGCTCGTTTTAAAAAGGCATATATACCCAAGCCCGGTGGCGATAAGATTGGAAGACGCCGTTTGGATACCCATTTTATAGGTTTCGAAAAACTTGGAGCAAGATTTACTATAGATAAAGATACTTCATTTTACGAAATTGACGCAAATGATTTAAACGGCAGCTATATGCTGCTCGACGAAGCTTCGGTAACCGGTACTGCCAATATTCTTATGGCTGCAGTAATGGCAAAGGGGAAAACCGTTATTTTCAATGCTGCTTGTGAACCTTATATCCTTCAGTTGTGCAATATGCTCAACCGTATGGGGGCAAAAATTTCGGGCGTAGGCTCAAACTTATTGACAATTGAAGGCGTTGAAGGATTAAGCGGCTGTGAACATACTCTTTTGCCAGATATGATTGAAATAGGCAGCTTTATCGGATTAGCTGCAATGACTAAATCGGAAATAAGAATAAAGAATGTAGCTTATAAACACTTGGGTATTATCCCCGAGGTTTTCAAACGACTTGGCATAAAACTTATGCTTGAAGATGACGATATTGTTGTTCCTCAGCAAGATTATTATGAGATAGAACATTTTATTGACGGTTCGATAATGACAATATCTGATGCACCATGGCCGGGTTTTACTCCCGACCTTATTAGCATTGCATTGGTTGTTTCTACGCAGGCAAAAGGCAGTGTTCTCATCCATCAGAAAATGTTTGAAAGCCGCCTGTTTTTTGTCGATAAACTAATAGATATGGGGGCGCAAATAATATTATGCGACCCGCACAGAGCGACAGTTATCGGGTTGAACCACCAATATCCGCTCAGAGGAATTGAAATGATTTCTCCCGATATCAGAGCAGGAGTTGCTTTGCTTATAGCCGCTCTATCGGCCAAAGGCAAAAGCATTATTCACAACATCGAACAAATTGACAGAGGTTATCAGAATATTGATAAACGACTTAACAGTTTGGGCGCCGATATAAAAAGATTGTAAAATTCTCTTTCTTTTTATCTCAATATTTAGTAAATTCGCAAATCATTAATAACTTAATTTTAATTTTATGAAAAAATTTACTTTTTTAGTTTTTGTTGTTTTAGTGTCAATGATAGCAAATGCTCAAACATGGACACAGCAGAATACCAATATGGCCGGAACTGTTGTAGGAGTTGACCAGATTTCGGTAGTTGATTCAAACATAGTTTGGATAAACGGGTTTAACGGTTCGGGAACGGCTCAGAAAATCAAAGTACATTCGAGGACACAAAACGGTGGAACTACATGGGAGCCGGGAACTTACAACGGTTTTGGTGCTACAGTTTATCCTTATGTTTTAACGGGAGTTACTTACGATAAAGCTTTTGCAATTGCCATGGATACTGCTTCTTCGGTGGCTTCTTTCTGGAAAACCACTAACGGAGGTGCTTCATGGTCGTTGGTTCCCAATGTTCTTAACAATGGAACTACAACTTTTGCAAATGCCGTATTATTCTGGGATTCTTCAAAGGGCTTCTGTATGGGTGACCCTGTAGCCGGAAAATTCGATATTTACTATACAACCGACGGAGGCGATACTTGGACACCGACCTTGGCAGCTAATGTTTCTGTCCCCCTCAGCGGCGAATACGGTTACAACGGTTTTGAATGTGCCACAAAATTTGAAGGAGGTTATGCTGCTTTTATTACTAATAAAGGACGTGTTTATAAAACTTCGAACTATGGCGTAAACTGGACTGTAACTAAAACTGCTCCTTTCACTTCGGCAAGTACGGGAAAAATATATCTTACAGGCCCCAATAAAATGATAGTTGCTGCTGTTGAAACAGGTGGAACAGCTTATGTTTGGAAACAAACTAACGATAACGGCGCTACTTGGACTAACTATACTCCTTCGGGCAACTTTTATACTTATGCACTTGCTTATGTTCCTAAATCGAACAATATGCTTGTTTCTACTTCTCCATTCTCTACAGCTAAAGGTGTTTCTTACAGTAATGACGGCGGTGCTACCTGGACCGACTTTATCGATCCTTTGTTGCAAGTTAATGGCAGCAATATACAGTGTCTTGCTGTCGGTTTTGCCGATATTAACAACGGCTGGGTAGGTAATTACGACCAAAACCTATCGATGAACAGTATTCTTAAATACAAAAATAATATTAATACAACTTCCATAAGTAATATCGACAAGACCAACAATATTGTAAGCATTTATCCAAACCCGGGTAATGGTGTTTTCAGTTTGGTGCTGAATTCTGACAATAACTCTGCTTTTGAAATAAGTGTTACTGATATTACGGGTAAAACTGTTTTTAAAAATCAATACGACTCAGGAAGTTCCAATACATTAAATCTCGATTTGAGTTTTCTTTCCAAAGGAATTTACGTATTGAAATACAGTGATGATATAAGAAGTTTAACTCAGAAAATAGTAATCAAGTAATCGTGGTTAACTAATGTTAAGCCAAAAAGGTTTCTAAAACCTTTTTGGCTTTTTTTATCCCAAATTTTTACATTAGGAATGCAATAAACTAGAGAAAAATTTGGGTTAAGGCCTTTTTTATTATTGCGGTTTACAATAGATATCTTAATGGCAACAATATTATTTCGAGAATTTTCTCGATTCTGGGGCGGTATTTCCATTTCTGATAGTTAAAGTCTTCGCAATCGACCATAGTTTTCGAAATGTGGTTTCTTATGCTTTCGTTAGTGGGGGTATGTGAGCCTACAAGTATTATTTCGTATTGATACCTGAAGCTGCGATAATCGAAATTTGGCGAGCCTACCGAGAATATTTCGTTGTCAATAAGTAAACATTTAGCGTGTAAGTTGTTGGGTGTGTAAAATTTGATTTTTACATTGTTTTGGTAGTATTGTCCGAGGTATTTATTCCTTATTATGTCAACGAGTTTAACATCGGAGTTTTTTGGAGTAATTACAGTAACATCTACGCCTCTTTGTGCTGCGTCAATGAGGGCTTTTCTCATTTTGTAACCGGGCAGGAAATAGGGTGTTTCTATCAATATTTCCTTTTTGGCTTTAGTGATGAGCTCTTTAAACTTTTTTCTTACCCTTTGGTGATAAATTGACGGTATATCCTGAACTATTTCGTAGTCGCCGAGTTTAATGGTCTTTTTATAGGCGTATTTTTTAAAATGGTATTTTTTGTAGATGCTTAGACTATCTTTGAAAGTTTTTTTGAAGTAAATGCTTATGTCTCCTTCTATACGCAGGACAAGTTCGCGCCAGGTGAGGCTGTAGGCTGTATAGTTCGATGAGCCTATGTAAGTTATGTAGTCATCAATAATTAATAGTTTGCGGTGGTTTCTTCGGTGATTCTTGGTAAAAAAATCGATAAAAAACTTCAGTTTCTTGAAGTATTTTACTTTGCCTCCGTTGTTTGTAATAGAGCTGAAAAAAGATGATGATGCCGAAGTTCCCCACGAATCGACAAGCAGCAATACTTCCAACCCTTCTTTGCATTTGGCAGCAAGGGCATCTCTGAATTTTATTCCTATAGCATCGTCGTTTATTCTGTATGTTTCGAGGTATATGCTGGTTTTCGCTTCGGATATGTCTTTCAGCATCGAAGCGTATAAAAGCAAATTGTCGTCGAATAACTCGGTATGCTTTATCATTAGGTTTAATTATTTAATCACAAAACTACAAAAAAGTTTTTTTCAAACTAAACTCTAATAAAAATGAATTAAAAAATTTACTTTTGTTAAATAAAAATCCGAGATATGATAAAATCGATGACAGGTTACGGTAAATCTTCGGCAGATATTGCCGGTAAAAAGATTACCGTCGAAATAAAATCGCTTAACAGCAAGCAAATGGACATTGCTTTAAAAATGCCTCTTTTTGTTCGTGAAAAAGAAATGGAAATAAGAAATTTAATTGCTTCTGTATTGGAACGCGGCAAGGTCGATTTTTCTGTTGTTTACGAAAATACTGATGCTAATACCGATACTCAACTGAATTTTGAAGCAATTAAATCTCACTATCGCAATTTAAAACAGTTGGGCGACGAGCTTGGTGCTGTATCTACCGACTACTTAAATCTTATTTTCAAACTTCCCGATGTTTTTGCAAATAATATAGGCGAACTTAATGACGATGAATGGGATGCGATAAAATCGGCCATTACAGAGTGTTTGAATAATGTTGATGAATACAGAAAGGCTGAGGGTGAAACCATTATGAATGATTTTGCCTGTCGTATTACTAATATCGGAAATTTGCTCGATAATGTAAGCAAGTTTGAAGCAAATCGTATTGAAGTTATTAAGGAAAGGCTTAGCAAGTCTTTAAACGAGATTGCCGACAGCACTAAGGTAGATGCCAATCGTTTCGAGCAAGAGCTGATTTATTATATCGAAAAAATTGATATTAACGAGGAAAAAGTAAGGTTAAGGCAGCATTTGGAGTATTTTGTAAAAACAGTTTATGAAGAACAATCGCAAGGGAAGAAGCTTTTGTTTATTGCTCAGGAGATGGGTCGCGAAATAAATACATTAGGCTCTAAAGCAAACGATTTCAATATTCAGCAAATTGTAGTTCAAATGAAAGACGAACTTGAGAAAATTAAAGAACAGTTGGGCAATGTATTGTAGTTTTTAATGCTTATTTAGGGCATTGCTATATTTTTAGCTTTATTCAAATTTTTATCGTTTAGCAAAATTCTTTATTGGAAGACAATATAAAAATCGAAACAATAATAAGTAATCGTCTTACATAGCTAAGAAATAAGTATCCTTTGCGGCAATCGAATTGCAATACAATCTTTTTGTCTGAATTTTAATTTTTTATATTTTTGCAACAATAAATTAATGATCATTTAATATTATGAAAGCTGTTATACTTGCAGCCGGTACTGCATCACGACTTAGACCTCTTACAAACAACACCCCAAAATGTCTGCTGAAAGTAGGAGAGCATCCAATCTTAGAGCTGACAATACGAAATTTAATAATGAACAATATCAACGAACTTGTTATAGTAACCGGTTTCGAGCAACAGAAAATAAAAGATTATATTTCCGTAAGGTTTCCGCAATTAAACGTAAATTACATTTACAATAATCTGTTCGATACTACAAACAACATATATTCGCTTTGGCTTGCAAAAGACGTTTTGTTGGGAAACGAAATAATATTACTCGACAGCGACATAATATTCGATTATAAAATAATAGAAAGACTTATAAATTCGGGTTACGAAAACTGCCTTGCATTAAAGAAACACAAGCTTGGAGAAGAAGAAATAAAGGTAAAAGCAGATACAACAGGTAAAGTTCAGGAAATAAGCAAGGTTGTACCACCTTCACTTGCAGCCGGCGAATCGATAGGCATTGAAAAATTTGGCGAAAAGTCGCTCTACAAACTATTTGATATTATCGACAAACTTATTATCGAACAAAAGAAAGTAAATATATTTTATGAAGTTGCATTCGAACAAATGATAAAAGAAGGAGATGATATTTACGCCGTAGATACAACCGATTTGATGTGTATGGAAATAGATACGGCCGACGACCTTAGTACAGCCGATAAACTGATAAAATCAATTAAAAACTGAACTACCCGAAATGACAGAAATACTTATAACAATATCGCTGGTTGGGTTATTGGCAGGATTTATCCTATCTATGCCTATTGCCGGCCCTATTAGTATTCTTATCACTTCAAATGCTCTGAAAGGAAAGATGAGATATTGCACCTTGGCCACAATAGGAGCTTCCTTTGCCGACTTTATTTACGTTTTTATTGCTGTTTTCGGACTTACAAAGTTATATACTATATATAAACCCGTAATACCTTACGTATTGGTTGTTGGTGCCGTGTTTCTTATTTATCTCGGCATAAAAATTATAAAAACAAAAATTGATTTAGAACATATAGAAGAAAAATCGCACATAAACGAAAAAATAAAAAACCAAAGGGGAGGATTTATAACAGGTTTTCTACTTAACTTTTTAAATCCCACTTTATTTATCGGATGGCTTACCTCATCTTTCTTTATTATATCTATGGTTTCGTCATTAGGTTTAAATACAGGCGGACTAGACGATATGATCGACCAAAACGTTCAGCAAATCAATCATATAGATGGTAATAATACTATCAATACTTCTAAAAACTCGACATATTTCAGGTTCGATTCGGCTTACAGTCAGGCAAAAAAAGAACTAAACAGAGAAAAAAATGCAAAATTACCATCATATACTCCTGTATTGATAAGTATTTGTTATGCACTATTTCTGTCATTAGGAAGCATAATATGGTTTTATTATTTATCATATTTCCTTGTAAAATATCGAAAAAAAATAAATGTAAATGTAATAAACAGAATAATCAGGACATTAGGAGTTCTTCTTTGTTTTTTCGGGATATTTTTGGGTTATACCGCTGTTAAACTGTTATTACAATAGAAATTAAACCCAAATTATTCAATAAAAATTTTCTTATTCGGGGTTTTCCAAATTAATTTCATAAGTTCACTGCGTTCATAATGAAAAATTTGGGTTTAACAGATATTCGTTTCATATTACCTTTTCAAAAACTTATTACATCTCAGTTTCAACGAATGATGTTGATTTATTTGATCGTTATCTAATATAACTTTCAGTTCGTTTTTAAGTTCAGGTTGTTCTGAAACAAATTTCATAAGTAAGTCAAGCGAATATGCTTTAACGGCAATAGTTTCAGACTCGGACAATAACCAATTAAGGCAAATATCAAAAACTTTGCCTGCATTGCCATAATCAGTTATTTGTGGTAATAATTGTATTGTTTTAAGAAACGAACGTTTTACTCCATCAATCTTGGTATTATTCAATTCATCGAATAAAATGTCGGCATAATAGGGTATTTCATCGGTATGTCTTTCAAAGTAAAACTGAATAACTCTGGCCGCACGCATGGATATAGGGTATGACGACTTGCATAATTCAATAACTTCAGGCAACATAGAAGGGTTTAATTCTAATACTTCAGCGGCATTTTCTATAACTTCTCTTCTGCTATCGAAAAGCAATGCCGAAAAATCATAAGTTTTACGTTTTACGGTCATGGCATAAAAGGTTCAATCTGCCGATAAAATAGCAGATTGAACCATAAGTAAAGAATATTAGTAATTTTCTTCTTTAAGCTGCATAAAAGCTTTAGGATGCAGGCAGGCAGGACAGTTTTCCAATGCTTTTTGCGATTCGTAAATATAACCGCAATTAATACATTTCCACCATACTTTTCCGTCTTTCATAAACACTTTATCTTCAGAAATATTCTGCAATAATTTCAGATAGCGTTTTTCGTGTTCAGCTTCAACTTTAGCAATCATTTTAAAAGCTGTGGCAACTTCCATAAAGCCTTCTTCTTTTGCAATTTCGGCAAACTGTGGGTATAATTCTGTCCATTCTTCGTTTTCGCCTTCGGCTGCTGCTTTAAGATTTTCTGAAGTTGTTCCAATAACTCCTGCAGGATAAGAAGCTGTTATTTCTGTCATACCTCCTTCAAGAAACTTGAAAAAGCGTTTTGCATGTTCCTTTTCCTGTGATGCCGTTTCCATAAATATTGCTGCTATTTGTTCATAGCCTTCTTTTTTTGCAACGCTTGCAAAAAATTCATAGCGATTACGTGCCTGCGATTCGCCCGCAAATGCTTTTAATAAATTTTGTTCTGTTCTTGTACCTTTTATTGATTTTGTCATAGTTTTATATTTTTTAGGTTAACTAATTTCATAAAAATCCGATTTATCGCTTCCACATATAGGACAAACATAGCTTTCGGGCAATTTATCAAAAGGAATATTTTGCTCGCTTTCAATATATTCAAAGCCGCATGCAGCACATTTGTATATTTTACCGTTTTGCTTATTATCGGCCTTTTCAAGTAATGTTTTATCGATATATGTTGGTGCATTTTTAGGCGAAAAGCCTTTCTTAACTTCTCTGTAATAGTTGTATGTCATTGGAAGTTTGTTGGTTTCTATTACTTTCGAATTAAGCAATTCTCCGATAAAAATATTATGGGTGCCTATATCAATAGTATCGATAAGTTTTAACTCAAGTACTGCCAACGAATCATTAAGAAGTACAGGCACATCATCAATGCCGAATTCTAATATCATACCCTTAAGTTTATAGGTATCTCTGCCGCTTTTATATCCGAAAATACCTATGGTTTCAATAGATGCCTCCTGATGAAGTATGCTAACAGAAAAGTTTTTGTACTTGCTTATGTATTCCGATGTAAAGTTGTTTTTATTGCAGCTTACTGCAAAACGAGGAGGTTCGGCAGTTATTTGAAAAACAGTATTGGAAACAAAACCGTTGTTATTGGTTTTGTCTCCCGAACATACAATGTACATACCATAAGTAACGCTGAATAGAGCCGATATATCTATCATACTTTTTTCTACAAATATACAACTTTGCCTCGTAGTATATTAATTTTTCAAGAATTTCTGTTAAATTTTCTTATTTTGCTTTTTTTTGTATTATATTTACAGCCTAAAATTTA
>CAZWKQ010000016.1:0-57873 GCA_964634005.1 uncultured Bacteroides sp. | reverse complement strand
CAAAGTTATTAATGTAATATCATTAAATCACCAACCATTTTTTGCCACATTACCTAAAAAAAATTACATAAAAAGCATCCTACAGATTTAGCAATCTGATGTAAATACCGGTTCAACCTTTCAAACTAAAACTTAGGCAAACATTTTTTCAATTATTTCGGCATATTTGCTGCAAATAAAGTTACGTTTAAGTTTAAGTGTAGGTGTAAGTTCTCCAGTTTCTATTGACCATTCGTTAGCAAGTAATTCGTATTTTTTAATTTTCTCGGATTCGCCAAGTTGCTGATTATAATGGTCAACCTCTTTTTGAATGCGTTTTCTTATTACCTTGTCATTAATCATTTCGTTATTGGTGGTATAATTTATTCCTTTAATATTACACCATGACTTTAAAAAATTGAAATCGGGAACCAATAAAGCAGCGGCAAATTTTTGATTTTCGCCCAATACTACAATATTTTCTATAAAAGGAGACTCTTTAAACTTTTCTTCAATAAATTGCGGATTGATATATTTACCGTTTGAAGTTTTAAAAATTGCCTTTTTACGTCCGGTTATTTTAAGATATTTGCCATCTTCCATAATACCGGTATCGCCTGTATGAAACCATCCTTCTTCATCAATAACCTCTTTTGTTAATTCAGGCTCTTTATAGTATCCTAACATTACATTAGGACCTTTGCACAAAATTTCATTATCACTTCCAATTTTAACATTAACATCATATAGCAAAGGCCCTACAGTACCTAATTTTCTTCCTCTTTTAAAAGTATTTACAGCAATAACGGGTGATGTTTCAGTTAATCCATAGCCCTCAAGAATCGGGATTCCTGCAGCAGTAAATACTTTTGCCAGTCTTTCCTGCAATGCAGCACCACCTGATACTATTACCTTTATATTTCCGCCAAGAGCTTCACGCCATTTTACAAATACAAGCTTATTTGCTATTAATAGTTTTAATCTGTAAAAAAACGAACGTTCGGGTTTGCCGAGTTCAAAATTTAAACCTACACTTACTGCCCAGAAAAAAATCTGTTTTTTAATCCATTTTTGTTTCCTACCCGAATTTATTATTTTATCATAAATCTTTTCGAGTAAACGCGGAACTGTTGTAATTATATCGGGTTTAATCTCTTTAACATTATCACCAATGGTGGCAAGACTTTCAGCATAATAAATTGATATACCCAAATACTGGTACATGTAATTAAGCATGCGTTCATAAACGTGACAAAGCGGCAAAAAACTTATAGCTTTACCTTCCGAACCAACTGGAGGTATGTCGGACACCCCGATAAAATTACTGATAATATTAGCATGCGAGAGCATTACACCTTTTGGATTGCCGGTAGTTCCGGAAGTGTAAATTATAGTTGCAATGTCGTTGCTTTTATTTTGTTCTTTTAACCTGTTTAGTTCTTCAAAAACCTGATTGTTTCTGCCCTTTTCAAGAAGTTGTTCGAAAAAATTAAACCTTCCGCGGTTTTTAAATGTATAAATTGCTCTCAGTGTGGGTATTTTAGGTAAAATATGTTCTATTTTGCGAAGCAATTCTTCACCTTCAACAAATACCATAACGACTTCGGCATGGTTGAGTATATACAAGTAGTCCGATTCGCTTATTGTAGGGTATATTGGCACGGGTATTGCACCTATTTGCAATAAACCCATATCGATAAAATTCCACTCAGGTCTGTTATTACTTATTATTGCAACTTTATCGCCCTTATTTACTCCTTCTGAAAGCAGCCCGAAACTGACAAGATTTGAATAATTAACGTAATCTTCGGCACTATACTTTTTCCATTCTCCATCAACTTTATATGATAATGCATCCTTCTTCCATTTGTAGTTTTCGATGTAATGTGGTAATAAATCGTATAATCTTTTTATTTCCATATATTTATCATTAGTTTAAACGAAATTTTTCAAGATTCTAATTAAAATCAAATATCAATTTCTCCACTAAAAACAAACTCGGCAAAGCCTTGCAAATAAATATCCTCAAACTGTTCATTATTGAAATTGAACGACACCGACAGCTCTCCGCCTTTTGTTTTTACTTTTATATTATCGCTTTTTCTAGTTTTCAAGTAATAAGCAATTGAAGATGCAGTTACTCCCGTTCCACATGATAATGTTTCAGCTTCTACACCCCTTTCATAAGTTCTTACTATTATTTCTTTGTCGGATATTTCGACGAAATTAACATTTACTCCATTTTCAGAAATACTTTTATTATATCTTATTTTAGCACCTAAAGCGTAAACATCAATATTTTCAATATCTTCAACAAATATTACATAATGAGGTGAGCCTGTATCCAAAAGAAAATCGTCCCCTATAGTTTTATAACCATTTACATTCGACAGTTTTAGTTTAACAAAATATTTTTTGCCGTTATAACTGATAATTTCAGCAAAATGACTGCCATCAGAGGCTATAAAATTAACATTATCGCCTGAAATATTATTTTTTTTTGCAAATGCGGCAATACATCTGCCACCGTTGCCGCACATTGTGCCCAATTTACCGTCGGAATTGAAGTACTTCATTTCAAAATCATAATTTTTGCTGCTTTCAAGCAACATCAATCCATCGGCTCCTATACCGAAATGCCTGTCGCAAAGAAATTTTATTTTTTCAGTACTAAGCTCATATTTTGAATTTCTATTATCAATAATAATGAAATCATTACCTGTGCCGTGATATTTTTCGAAACTTAATTTCATCGAACTATTTCTTTTGAGAAGGTAGTTTACTTGACAAAAATGGTTGAAAATCATCGTTTTTTTCGAGAAGATAATAATTGTTTTGATACAACATATAAAGTTTGTTGTTTCTTATTTCTAATGAAACATCCTCATAAATATAAATTCCGTACAGTACCAATTTGGTATCAGTAAGTAAATATCCGCGGTAGTTTATCGGCGACTTCCAAAACTCAACTTTTAAAATATTTGGATTACTTTTAGCAGTCTTATCATTTATAAGAAGCGAGTCGAGGTTTTTACCGGTTTTAACTGCAGGAGAGCCTTCAATCTTAATGTTTCTGACATGTAATAACTCATCTTTAGCAACAACTATATCATCGCTGCTATTGTTGAAATTTTTTGATTTTAAAACTGTTGTATCAATATTATCATCAAAAACATCTGAAGTATCACTTTTGCTTGATTGAAAATAATTATCGGAATGTTTAACAAGTTTCTTATTATCTTTCGCTACTATTTGAATTGTGTCTTTTGTATTTGTTTCGACAGAAGTAAAACCTTCCTCAGTATTTTTCCCGGAAAAAGTAAACCACAATTTAATATCGTAATTCTGCAACCACCAAACAAAAGATGCACCTATTATTATGCCTAAAACTAAACCCACAGAAATATACATGAGTTTTTTCCCTTGGTTCATTCAGCTGCTTTTATTTAATTTTCTTACTTTTTTAAAGCACAAAATTAGATAATTATTTGCAAAAGTTTTAATATTATTTTTGTCCGAAATTTTGAACAATATGTATTATAACAAATAATATTATTATTTCCTTATTAATCGAATGCTCTGTTAATAAACCTATTGAACGGATAAAGCACTTTAAAAATATTTATTACCGAAGAACCAAAACTTTCGTTTAAAATATCAGAATTTGACAAATTTTTAATAACAGTATAATTACGGAACTTAAGTAAATCAATATCTTCGAAATCGGCAGGAAATTCTTTTGGAGCTTTTTTCAAGGGATTTTCATCCCAAATTTCTTTGAAAGTATCAGTAAAGACATTGTTTTTAATAATATTTTTAAACTCAATGGCATTATAAAATATTTCTTTTCTTATTAACTTAAGTTTTTCAGGTGAAGGCATATAAATTCCGCCTCCTATAAATGAATTATTATCCTCGATATGAAGATAATAACCTGCATTTCCGCCATTTTTGCCGCCTTTTGCAATAAAAATACCGAAATTCGTTTTATAAGGGCGTTTATCTTTCGAAAACCTGACATCCCTGTTTATTCTGAATAAACATTCTTTTGGGTCAGAAACTGCTATTTCGGTGTCAAATTTTTTAATCTCCTGAATCAAATTAGATATAAAATCAATCAAACTCTGTTTTACCTTTTCATACTCAGCCTTGTGGTCATAGAACCATTCCCTGTTATTATTTTTTTTGAGTTCAATTAAAAATTCGAAAATATCTTTACTAATCATATACGATTAAAGAATTTTTTTCAGAATTTGGTCAATATCTATACCTTCGGCTTCAGCTTTATAGTTTTTAACAATTCTATGACGCAGAATATTAGGAGCTACAGCAACAACATCCTCAATATCAGGCGAATATTTACCTTTAATTGCAGCATGTGTTTTTGCTCCGATTATCAGATACTGCGAAGCTCTTGGTCCTGCTCCCCACGATAAATATTCGTTGATAAAATCATTTGAATGATTGGTATTAGGACGGGTTTTCGACACAAGTTTTACAGCATAATTGTAAACATTATCGGTTACGGGGATTTTCCTCAATAAATGCTGAATATTTATTATTTCTTCCTTTGTAAGAATTACATTTAATGACTGCTCTTTATCAATAGTGGTTGATTTAACAATGTTTATTTCGTCGTCAAAAGAAGGATAATTAAGCCAAATATTAAACATAAAACGATCGAGCTGAGCTTCGGGCAAAGGATAGGTTCCCTCCTGCTCTATCGGATTTTGAGTAGCAAGAACAAAAAAAGGATTATCGAGTAAATAAGAATTTCCGGCAACAGTAACAGATTTTTCCTGCATAGCCTCAAGTAAGGCAGATTGAGTTTTCGGAGGAGTACGGTTAATTTCATCGGCAAGAATTATATTTGCAAAAACCGGACCTTTTATAAACTTAAACTTCCTATTCTCATCAAGTATCTCAGTACCTACAATATCAGATGGCATTAAATCGGGTGTAAATTGTATGCGGCTATATGTTAATCCAAGGACTTTTGAAATTGTATTAACCAATAGTGTTTTTGCCAGCCCGGGTACGCCTATTAACAAGCAATGTCCTCTGCTGAATATTGAAATAAGTACATTTTCAACTACTTCATCCTGTCCAATTATTACTTTTGAAATTTCTTTTCTTAAATTTCCGTATTTTTCAACAAAAGAATCAATAGCTTGAACGTCAGTTTCGTGGTTCATTATATAATTTTATTAAAGTTTAACTAACCAATTATTTTCAAACTTACAATTTTGGAATTCGTCAAATATTTTAATATAGGTTTTGCTAATTTTTTGGTTTACCCATTTTTTAATTGCATTATTTTTAGCTTGTTCTAATGCAGCATTCTGAATTTTATCGTAATCATCCTTTAAGTTTGCTCTGTGTGGCGAAGTTCTGGTCTTTAAATATACTATTCTGTATGCTTGTTTTCCGTCACTGTCTTTCATAATAACGGGATTGGAAAACTCGCCTACTTTAAGCTTATCAATTACAAAGAATAATGAAGGGTCAATATCATCAGCACCAAACTTTGTATTGCCTGTGGCCGGATTTACAAGCATCCCGCCGTTATTTTTATTCAAGTCGTCAGAAAATAACATTGCAGCTTTTTCGAGTGAAAGCGAACTATCTTTTATAACAGTGTAAACACTATCGAGAAAAGTTTTTGCCTTTTGCAACTCATAGGGCGATACTTTTGGTTGCATCAAAATATGACGAACGTTGACATAATCGCCTCTTCTTTCAATAAGTTGCAAAATATGATATCCTGCTTTAGTTTCAACTATTTCTGATACTTCATTAGGTGATTTGAGATTAAATGCAGCAGCCTCAAATTCGGGATACATTTCGCCCCTTCCGAATTGGCCTAATTCACCCCCTTTATTGGCAGACCCGGGATCTTCGGAATAAAGCACAGCCAAAGAAGCGAATTTTTCGCCTTTTATTATTCGCTCTCTCAGTTCCGAAAGCCTTTGCTTTACAATTTCTTTTTCTGCTTTACTTATAACGGGCTTTTTAACAATATGTCCTATTTCATATTCGGCTTCAATAAGCGGTATGCTGTCTATAGGTATATTTTCAAAAAACTTCTTAACTTCGGTAGGTGTAACTTTGATATTATCGGTAATATTTCCTTCCATCATTTGCACAAGCATTTGATTTCTGATTATTTCCCTGAACTCGTCTTTAAAATCAATTACCGATTTTTTATAAAATTCTTCAAATTTATCTTTAGAGCCAAATTGTGAAATATAGTATCTCAATCGTCTGTCAAGTTCATTTTCAACCTGCTCGTCACTAACTACTACACTATCAAGCTTTGCCTGATTTAAAAGCAGTTTATTGAACAATATATTTTCGAGTATTTGGCATTTTGAAGTATTTGTTTCGTTGGCATTTCCCTGAAGCCTCATTTGGTTATACTGGGTTTCGATATCCGAAAGTTTTACAATGTTGCCTCCTACTATTGCAACTACCTGATCGACAACCTGTCCCTGAGAATATAAATTATTGCAGCAATATATTGATAATAGAAAAATTATAATTTTGAATCTGTTTGGCATTTTTTTGATTTTTTAGTAATTAAGTAACAATGAAATCAGCATATTATTGCATTAATAAATTTTTATTTTATTCTTACTGTATGCATCATCGTATACTTCCTTGTGCATTTTATTTATAATATCGATTTTTCTTTTGTTTACAATTATACTCTTTATGTTTTCTCTTTCAAAACTTAATGGAGAAGTACTTTCCTTCAATTTAAAGTCAATTATTTTGATTAAATAAATAAAATTATCGTCTTTGGCTTCAATGTTTCTGTTGCTTTTCAAAAAAGCTCGCTGATCGTAAGTCTCAAGTGGTACCTCTTTCAGAATATCATTGAAATAAAGCCATACATCACTATCAATAAAAAAATTAACTGCGTATTTACTACACAAATCAAACAATTTCTGCTGATTGTCAGGGTCATCGCCTTTAGCAAACAAAAGCTGCTTAATTCTTTGGATATAGGGCGATTTATTTTCAAGTTTTACATAATTGACCTTAATGATATTTTCTTTAAGAAGGAAATTATCGATATTGTTGTTATAATATTCTTCAATTTCCTCTTCGGTAATATTTGTGTCTAAAAGTTGCTTTATCAGTTGATTTTCATAGGTGTATATAATTAACGAATTTCTGTAATTATTAATTAATTCCTCAAAGTTCATCTGATCTTTTGACAGATTTTTTTCGGCTTTATTCAAAATAACCTTTTCTTTTACCCAATTGTTTATGAAATTCGATACAATGGCGATGCTGTCATTTTTCGATGTATTGGGAGGTACCAGACCTTTTAAATCGCTTTTAAACAATTTATAATCGAAAGCAGTTGCTACTAAATCATCTTCATGTGAACTTTTGCAGGAAGCAAAAATCATTATTACAAAAATACCGGCTAATATTCTAATTTTCAACATAATTGTCTTAAAACTAAAACGGATATGGAGAGGTTGTAAAACCTTATACATATCCGTTTTACTGAAAAAATTTATTTAATTGAATTGAAAACTTCCATATTTACATTGTAAGTGTATTTATTTCTCAGATATTTCAACCATTCTTTTTCGAGATAATTTTGATAATCGGCAGTAATTATCCCCTTAGCTTCGGGTATTGATTTAGGCTCAGGGGCAATGGTTTTATGAACCAAAACAATGATAGTCCTGTCGTTATCGGTAATATTCTGAGAAATACCGGGTTTCCAATCTATTTTATCAATGTATTTGTTATCTCCTTTTGAAAATTTTTCGGTTTTATATTCTACTGCAGCAGAATCTTTCGAAAGTTTAGAAATTAATTTGGTCATTTTAACATTATCATACAAAAGATTACCCTTTTGAACTTTTTCAACAAATTTACGGGCATCTTTTTCTTTTACTTTAGTATTGTTAAAATTGAAAATTGTAGCTTCTAATCTTTCGCCCCACATGTAATTCATTTTGTTTTTTTCATAAAATTCTTTAAGCCCTACAGTATCTTTTATTGCTTTAGACCAAACGTTTTTATCAGTTAAATCGAAAAGCAAAATTCCATCGTGATATTCTTTTACAAGGGTTTTAAAATCGGGATTTTCATCTTCCAATTTGCTGTCGGCGTATTGGAACAAATTCCATTCGAGCCATTCTTTATAGCGATTGTTTACAAATACCTGAATATCCATTGGAGTCAGTCTTTCTTGTTTTGCAGCCAAAAACTCGGCAAAGTCTTTCTGAGTAAATACTTTGTTTCCGATAGTAAACATTACGGCATTAAGATTTTTTGCTTCTTCAGCTTTCCATGCGTTATTGAAAATTGAATCGGTAACTACTTTATAAAAATCTTTGATTGTTTTTGGGTTTTCGGTAAAATTATATTTCTTTTTAACCTTAGCAAGGAAAGACTCTTTACTCAAATTCGAGCGGTCGTCTTTTTGAATTTTTTGCTTAATATCGCTTTGAAGTTCTTCTAATGGTTTTATTCCTTTTTTTTCTATAAGTTTCAAAATGTGCCAACCATATTTTGATTCAATGGGTTCACTTATATCACCGGGTTTATTCATTTGTGAAATGGCGATTACAAATTCGGGGATCATTCTGTTTACTCCAAATTCGGGTAAAACACCTCCTTTAGATGCCGATGCTTTATCATCGGAATATTCTTTTACAAGATCATCGAAATTATTGCCATTTTTAATCTTTTGCATTACTTCAAATGCTTTAGCTTTAGCTTTGGCTTTATCATCATCGGTAGCTTTGCTCGGATACATGATTAAAATGTGGGCAACTTGAACGCGTCCCATTGCTTTCTTTTTATCGGTAACTTTAATCAGGTGATATCCGTAGTCGGAGCGAATTGGTTGTGAAACCTCTCCTACTTTAGTATTGTAAGCACCGGTTTCAAATGAATAAATCATATCAAAAGCAGTAAAATATCCAAGATCGCCTCCATTTCCTTTGTAAGCAGGACGGTCGTTAGTTGCAGGCATATCTTTTGCTGAAGGGTCATCAGATGCCTCTGCAGCAACTTTCTCAAACCTTTCGCCCGCAATAATTCTTTCTCTCAATTTCATTATTTTTTGATAAGCGGCTAAAGTATCGGCAGGCGAAGCATTTCTGTCAACTTTAATAAGAATATGGCTTGCTCTTATATCGTACTGCATTCTGTCATAGGCCTCTTTTATAAGTTTATCTGTTACATCTTTGTCGACTAAATAAGGTTGAGCAAGCTGACTGCGATAACCGTTTAGTTCTGATATAAATGTTTTCACAGTATCTAATCCTAAATTTTCTGCTTCTTTAACCTTAAGTTTGAAATTAATGTAAAGTTCGAGGTATTCTTCAAGTGCTTTTCTATCTATTGGTTGATCTTTAATATTATTTTTTTGGTAAACTTTTAAAAATTCCGATTTAGTAATATTTTCACCTGCAACGTTAAGTAAAATCGGATCATCGACTTTTTGTGCGTTAACTTTCAGCAATGAAAAGATTAAAGCAAATAATACAAAGATGTTTTTAAATTTTCTCATAATACAACAATTTTGTTAGTTTTTAAATGATATTTTATCTGCTATAATTTGGAGCTTCTCTTGTAATGGTTATATCGTGCGGATGACTTTCGACAACTCCGGCTTGAGTAATTTTAATGAATTTAGCTTTTTGAAGAGAAATAATGTCCTTTGAACCCGTATAACCCATTCCTGCTTTCAATCCCCCCACAAGCTGATGCAAAACTTCCGATAAAGTTCCTTTATATGGAACCCTGCCAACAATACCTTCAGGGACTAATTTTTGAACATCGTCTTCCATATCCTGAAAATAGCGATCTTTAGAGCCTTGTTGCATAGCTTCTATTGAGCCCATACCACGATAAGATTTAAACTTTCTGCCTTCGTAAATAATAGTTTCTCCGGGCGATTCCTCAACACCGGCAAATAATGAACCTGCCATTATTGAACTTGCACCTGCAGCAAGAGCTTTAACTATATCTCCCGAATATCTTATTCCTCCATCAGCAATTATAGGGATGCCTCTTTCTTTCATTTCTTTTGATACCTGATAAACTGCTGATAATTGAGGTACTCCTATTCCGGCAATAACGCGAGTAGTACATATAGACCCCGGACCGATTCCTACTTTTAACCCGTCAGCACCTGCATTAGCCAAATCAAGTGCAGCTTCCGATGTAGCTATATTTCCTACTACTACGTCTATTTCAGTGAATTTGCTTTTTATTAATTTTAATGCCTCTATTACACTTTTTGTATGACCATGAGCAGTATCAATAACAACAGCATCAACACCGGCTTTTACAAGTGCATCAACTCTTTCCAACAGATTTGATGTGATACCGATTCCGGCTGCTACTCTCAATCTACCATTCTTATCTTTACATGCATTTGGACGTTCTTTCAATTTTATGATATCTCTGTATGTAATCAAACCTACTAATTTATTCTGGCTGTTTACTACAGGCAATTTCTCAATTTTATGTTCCTGAAGAATGTCTGCTGCTTTATCAAAATCGGTAAACTCGCTTGTTGTTATAACTTCTTTGGTCATTATTTCCCTTACAGGCCGCTTTTGATTTCTTTCAAAACGCAAATCCCTGTTTGTTACAATCCCTACAAGTTCATTATTGTTGTTAACAACCGGTATGCCTCCAATTTTATATTCCTTCATCATGTTCAAAGCATCCGAAACCAAAGCACTATCGGTAAGTGTAACAGGGTCAAGTATCATGCCGTTTTCGGCTCTTTTTACTTTCCTCACCTCATTTGCCTGTGCTTCTATACTCATATTCTTGTGCAAAACGCCTATTCCGCCCTCTTGCGCCATTGCTATGGCAAGAGTTGATTCCGTAACTGTATCCATTGCCGCAGAAACAATGGGAATATTAAGTTTTATATTTCTCGAAAAATAAGATGATACATTTACATCTTTCGGTAATACTTCTGAATAAGCAGGTACTAAAAGAACATCATCATAGGTCAAACCTTCGCCAAAAAATTTGTCTTTATTTGAAAGCATATTGTATTTTTTTGGATGGCAAATTTAAAAAATTTTAGCTAATATCATGATATTAAAAATATTTAAAATTAGCATCCTTAAATCAACACAATATTATTGAAAGAAGATATCTAATCAGAGTCAAAAAGTCGTATTTTAAATTTTCTAAAAAATTGAAAAAACTATTTTTTAGAATTCAGCTTCAAAAACAGTTTATCATTCTGAATGATTTTCAATGCTTTAAGATATGTATCGTCAATATCCTTTATAACCTGATAATATGAATTGATATCATATAAATTTCTTGCCAATAAAGCTTTGATTTGATATCTTATGTATTTATCAGATGCTTCGGCAGTAGATATTAAATTTTTATCTTCCTGACTTGTAGTTTTTATTATCTCGTTTTTAAGAGTTTCATTATCGCTCAATAACCAGTCGGCCAAATCCTTATATGTTTTTAAAGAATTTATTTTGGTTGTATCTGCTTTAATTTTTTGAAGATATTGTGATAGTATTGTATTGATTTTATCAGGATTAATCACATTCTTTTTTACACCAACTTTAAAAGCATATTGTTCAAACGATTTCATAAAATCGTTTGTTATTTCAAATTCATTTTGGAATTTTTTAAAATCAGGGTATTGTTTCAATAACTTTTCTCTGTTATTGTCAATATAATCCATTACGAAATCGTTAAAAACATTTTTTCTTCTTAAATCAACGTAATAATCCGAAATTTTAGTAGTATCCATAGGGATAAAAATATCGGGCATTATGCCTCCTCCGCCGTAAACAACTCTTTTATTATTGGTATAGTATTTCAAAGAATCGGGAAACTGAATTTTATCGGCACTCAACAGCTCACCGCTTGAGTAGCGTTTTGCAAAATCGTTGTAATAACTTTCTAACCCGTCGCTGTATGGTTTTTGAATATATCGCCCTGATGGAGTATGATATCTCGCAGTTGTTAGTCTTATTACTGAGCCATCGGGCAAATCGAAAGGACGCTGAACCAGTCCTTTTCCGAAAGAACGACGACCTACAACAAGTCCTCTATCCCAGTCCTGTATAGCACCCGAAACTATTTCGCTTGCAGATGCAGAACCTTCGTCTATCAATATTACCAATTTGCCCTGTTCAAAACCGCCTTTGCTTGTAGATTTATAATCTTGTTTTGGGCTTGAAATACCCTCGGTATATACTATAAGCTTATCTGCACCTAAAAACTCATCAGCTAAATCAACAGCTACATCTAAAAATCCTCCTGAGTTACCCCTAAGGTCGAAAATCAAATCTTTCATTCCCTGATTTTTTAATTCAGAAAGTGCTTTTCTGAATTCATCCATTGAAGTTCGCGAAAATCTGTCTAATCTGATATAACCAACATTATTTGTAGCCATAAAATAGCTGTCAATACTGGTTAATGGTATTTTATCTCTGGTTATTGTAAAATCAAGCGTACCGTTTTTGCTTTTTCTGAAAATTGTAACTTTTACTTTAGTACCTTTTTTACCTCTTAATTTACTGAAAACAAAACTATTATTAATCGAATCACCTGTCGCAGGTTTATCGTCAATTTTAACAATTTTATCTCCGGCCTGAAGACCAACTTTTTCCGAAGGACCTCCATTTATAACATCAACAATAACAATTGTATCTTTAAGTATTTGAAATTGAACTCCTATACCTTCAAAATTTCCAACCAAGGGTTCGTTCATACGATCCAACTCTTCCTTACTAATGTAAACCGAATGTGGATCTAATTCCTTAAGCATCTGAACTATAGCATCCTGAACGAGTTTTTTATCATCAACTTTATCGACATACGCAAAACGTATCAGTTGAAGAGCATAATTGAATTTCTGTTCTGTAGACAAAGGATCGTAGGTTTGAACTTGCGAAAACCCCTTTGAAATTATTAAAATTATAAAAAAAATTGTTGCAGTTACTTTTAAGTTTCTCAATTTCATAGAATCTGATTTTAAATTTTATTAAAAAAAGTCCACAAAGTTATTTAATATTAAGTTCTATATTATGATAATTTCGATGAAAATATTGTTTATTAGGGTAAAATAAATGATAAACTTCTTAAATCTAAATTTTTACAGCTGTTAAAAAACTATTTAAATAACATTTCTGTCTCTCTATAAACAATAAAATATTAGTTTTGCTAAAAAAAATGTAATGATTTCGGAAAAGAACAAGCTAATAAACAGTTTTATTATTCCGGCAGTAGTTATTGTAGTAATATGGATAATACATTTTATAAGTGTTTTTTTCAATATTGATTTTCATCAGCTTGGTATTTTACCGTTAAAAATCAAAGGTTTATACGGAATTATTTTCTCTCCTTTAATACATGACGACTGGAGCCACTTATATGCCAATACCGCACCATTATTCATATTACTTTCGGCATTGTTTTATTTTTATAAAGAAATAGCTGTAAAAATCTTGTTATCAATATATTTAACAACAAATATATGGGTATGGTTTGCAGCGAGAGAAGCGTGGCATATAGGAGCAAGCGGAATAATTTACGGACTTGCATCATTTATTTTTGTTAGCGGAATCATCAGAAAGAACAATCAATTGATGGCTTTATCGCTTTTTGTTGTTTTTTTATACGGCGGCCTGATCTGGGGAATTTTCCCGAATACTTTCCCAAAGGAAATTTCTTGGGAATCGCATCTTTATGGATTGATTTCGGGAATAGTGTATGCATTCTATTTCAGGAAACAAGGTCCTCAGCAAAAAGAGTACTCTTGGGAAGATGAAAACGAAAATGAAGATTATGGCCAATATTGGCTTGAAGAAGAAACCAACGAAAAAAACGATAAAATTTAACCCAAATTATTAACTTTATCGAATAAAAAAATTTCATAAAATGAAAATTCTACCTATTGACAAAATTCGCGAAGCCGACAAATATACAATTGAAAATGAACCAATAGCTTCTATTGATTTAATGGAAAGAGCTGCAATGCAGTGTGCTGATTGGATAATGAATAAATTCAATCGCTCTTATGAATTTCATTTTTTCTGCGGTAAAGGAAACAATGGCGGTGACGGATTGGCAATTGCCAGAATAATGAAAAATAACGGCTTTAATGTAAAAATTTATGTAATAAATCATACAGACAATAAATCTACTGATTTTGAAATCAATCTCAACAGATTAGCAACTCAGGAAATACCTGTTAATAATATCGAAAACCCTGAACAAATAAAATTTCCGTCAAATAATGCAATAATTATTGACTCTATTTTGGGTTCAGGATTGAATAAACCTACCGATGGTATAATTAAAGACATTATATTATTTTTGAACAGTTTAGAAAATTACAAAATTTCAATTGACATACCATCAGGGCTTTTCGCCGATATAACAAACAGTGCAGAAGACGTTATTTTCGAAGCAAATACAACTCTTACATTTCAATTACCAAAGCTTTCATTTCTTTTTTCTCAAAACTACAAGTATGTAGGCGATTTCCAAGTACTACCTATCGGATTATCGGAAGAATTTATTGAAAGCACACACTGCAATAATTACTTCGTCGATTTGCAAATGATAAAGAATATTTACAAAGTCAGGGATAAATTCAGCCACAAAGGGAATTACGGTCACACACTCGTTATATCAGGAAGTTACGGCAAAATGGGTGCAGCAGTACTTAGCGCAAAAGCTTGCCTAAAATCAGGAGCAGGACTTGTAAGTGTTCATTGTCCTGCATCGGGTGTCGAAATTATACAAAATTCAGTACCTGAAGCTATGGTAGAAGCCGATATTAATGAGAAGTATATTAGTTGTGTTCATAATTTCGAAAAGTATAACAGTATTGCCATTGGACCCGGAATTGGAACCGAATTGGTAACTCAAAAAACTTTCAAAGAACTTATAGAGAATTATAATAAGCCATTAGTTATCGACGCTGACGGGATTAATATTTTAAGTGAAAATAAACAATGGTTAGAATTGTTACCCGAAAATACGATAATTACACCTCATATCAAAGAGTTTGAAAGGCTTACAGAAAAATTCGATAACTGTTTCGACCGCTTTGAGTGCCAAAAACAATTTTCGGAAAAATATAAGATAATAGTAGTTTTAAAAGGTGCATATACTTGTATTACAACACCAAAAGGAATTAATTATTTTAACAGTACCGGAAATCCCGGAATGGCAACCGCAGGTAGTGGCGATGTTTTAACCGGTATTATTGCAGGCCTCATTTCTCAGGGCTACTCGCCCGAAAATGCCGCTATTCTTGGTGTTTTTTGTCATGGCTATTCAGGCGATTTTTATGCAAACAACTTTTCTATGGAAACTTTAACCGCCGGAGATATTATAAATAACCTGTATTCGGCATTTAAAATTATTAATTTATAAATTTTGTTTTTCCGCTATATTTTAATAAATCGGAATAATAATATAACTTTGCCCGAAATTCTTCTACTTTGTATTAATGGATAAAATTAGTTTTTTGATTTTTCTCTTTTTCGAAAATATTTTTTCTCGATTACCGCTAAAAATACTTTATAAAATTTCAAATGTTATTTATTTTATTCTTAATTATATTGTTAAATATCGTGAAGAAGTTATTTACAAAAACTTAAGAAATTCATTCCCCGAAAAAAATGAAAAAGAAATAATTCGACTTAAAAAAACATATCTAAAAAATATTTGCGAAATGATTGTTGAATCAATCAAAATTCCGCGAATGAAAAGAGACAAATTGCTTGAAATGGTAGAATTAAAAAACATTGATTTGCTGAACAAATTGTTTTTAGACGGGAAAAGTGCATTTATAGCACTCGGACATATACCAAACTGGGAATTATGCGGATTTACATTACCATTAATTTGTAAACAAAAACTTTTTGCTGTTTACCTACCTCCAAAAAACAAATATTTCGACAATTATATTCGCAAATTTCGACAATCTCTCGGCGGAAAATTAGTACCATCAAAACAGGTTTTTAAAACCATGCTTGAAAATAAAAATGAAACCGTATTAACTTATATTTTAGCCGATCAAGCCCCACCAAGAGGCAGTGAACACTATTGGACCGAATTTTTAAACCAAGATACAGCCTTTTTGAATGGTTTAGAAAAAATGGCAAAACATCTCGGCTTTGAAGTTGTTTTTATGAGTATCATTAAGCTAAAAAGAGGTAAATATATGATTGAATTTCAGTTGCTAACCGATAACGTAAAAAATGAACCTGAAAATTCGATAACAGAAAAATATGCCAGAGCTTTGGAAAAACTTATTATAAATAACCCATCCAATTGGCTATGGTCTCACAAACGTTGGAAAAATACCAGAACCGCTTGAATATGAAAAATGTAGCCGTAGTTATATTAAACTGGAATGGTAGATTTTTCCTTGAAAAATTTCTCCCCTATGTTATTGAGTACAGCAGTGATGTTGCAGATATTATTGTTGCCGATAACGCTTCAAGTGATGATAGTGTTGAATTTTTAAAACAAAATTTTAAAGAAATTAAAATTATTTTAAATGAAACAAACGGAGGATTTTCAAAAGGATATAATGATGCATTAGAAAAATTAAACTATAAATACTACATTTTACTTAACTCTGATATAGAAGTAACAAAGAATTGGATAAAACCCATCATCGACTTAATGGAAAGCGATGATAATATTGCAGTTTGTCAACCCAAACTATTATCATATAAAGATAAGAAAGTATTCGAATACGCCGGAGCTGCCGGAGGTTTTATTGACAGTTTCGGTTATCCTTTTTGCAGAGGCAGAATTTTCAACACTTTAGAGAATGATAATGAGCAATATAATGATACTTATGAAATTTTTTGGGCAACCGGTGCAGCTATGTTTGTCAGAGCGGATGTTTATCACAAAGTTGGCGGTTTAGATAATGATTTTTTTGCCCATATGGAAGAAATCGATTTTTGTTGGCGTGTTAAAAATTTGGGTTACAAAGTTATGTATTGTCACAAAGCTACTGTTTTCCATGTTGGAGGTGGGACTTTACCAAAAAACAATTCAAGAAAAACCTATCTTAACTTCAGGAATAATTTTTATCTGCTATTAAAAAATTTGCCTACAAAAAGATTATTTATTGTTTTTCCAGTAAGAATAATTCTCGATTATATAGCTGCTATTAAATTTTTAACTGAAGGTGGTTTTAAAGATTTTTTTGCAGTTACTAAAGCTCATTTTAGTTTTTATTTTTCAATTTGTAAAACATTAAAAAAACGACAAAAAAATCCGCATTTAAAAGTAAAAGGTGTTTACAAAAGAAGTATTGTATGGGATTATTATGTTTTAAGAAAATCAAAATTTAATCAACTCAGCAAGAAAGATTTTACAAATTAGAGTTTTCTTTTCTATTTACAAAACTTTGAATAGCAAGTTTATAACCTTCTAATCCGAATCCCATAATAGAACCGGCACAATTTTTCCCAATAAGCGAAATATGACGATAAGGTTCTCTGGACAAAAGATTTGAGATATGTACCTCAATTACGGGAATTTTAATAGCGGATATACTATCGGCAATAGCTACGGAAGTATGCGAGTACCCTCCGGCATTTAAAACTATTCCGTCGAATTCTGTTTCAGATTTTTGAATCATGTCTATCAGTTCTCCTTCAATATTGCTCTGAAATAAAGTTAATTCAACCTTATTTGAAAAATATTCTTTTAAATGTTCGAAGTAATCATCAAATGAAGTATTACCATAAACCGAAGGCTCTCTTTTACCTATTAAATTTAAATTAGGTCCGTTTATTATTATTATTCTCAACATAAAATATTAAGTTAAGGTTCTGCTTTTTGAAGTAATAAACAAAAATGAGTTGAAGAAAGCATAAAAAACCACTCCCGCTTGATTTTCGAACATTGATTCTACAGTATTGTTCATGGAAATCAACAATAAAAAGGCTAAATATAAAAAGTCTTTTTTGTTTATAGACAGTATAATCGGATAAAGAAATATAAACAGTAAAACAATTAAACCTATTATCCCCAATGCTATAGCAGTTTGAAAATACTGTCCATGAGCATTCAAATTTTTGTTATATGCAAAAATCATCCCTTTATGCTGATATTCGTCTAATAATGCATCTTTTACATCTCCTGTTCCAACTCCGAAAATAAAATTCTTTTTAATAATTTCCAATGAAGTTTTCCAAATTTCAATTCTTTGAATAGTACCATCTTCAGTATTAACATCATAGTCCTTTTTTTGAATTACTTCTATTGCAGGTGATATTCTGTTACTTGTTTTGGGCATAATTTTGTATCCTACAAAAATGGATAATATCAAACCTACAAGAATATAAAAAGCAACTAAATAATTTTTGTATATAGAAATCAATTGAAATGAAATAATTAAAGCTATTAGAACTAATCCGATAAAACCTGCTTTAGAGCTCAATAAAATAATATAAAATACAAACCAAACAGAAATTGATATTAATAATATTCTTAAATACTTGCTTTTAATTGCCTTGTTAATCAATAAATAAGCAATACAAGCAAGTGACAGTTCAATATACATCGAAATATAGCTCGGGTGATGAAAATAATTTACGTAAACGTAAAAAAACCAATCTGTTGAACCGGTTTTTAAATATTGAGCAAAAGAATTTATTATGCTGATAAATGAAGACAAGAAACATGAAAGTATAAAAACCAATAAAATTTTCGATAACTTATTGAAATTTATAAAATTATAAGTACCCGTAAAAAATATAATCGGAAAAAACAGCAAAGATAACTTGACTTCCAAATCGAAATAAGCATAATTAAAGTTAGATGTATATAATAATCCTACAATATATAGAATAAATATTGAAACAAACCCCAAAAAAGGCAGATAATTCTCCTTTAGTATTTTAATTTTTTTTCTAAAATTACCTTCAAAAAGCCAAATCAGAAATATCAATATTATGATGTAAGGGATAATTTTTTTCCATAACGGTAACAAAAAAACTAAAAGCAAAATAAGTGTATAAAAATACTTATGAGCACTTAAATCTATATATTTCGACTTAAACAGTTTAATTTTAGAAAGAGTCATAATAGTTATGTTTTACTATATCAATTTCCAAAAAATCTTTATCTCTGTCTTGAGTGTTCCCGAAAATTTTTGCAGGATTACCGGCAATTATTGAATAATCGGGAAAGTCGCCTTTAACAACACTACCTGCTCCTACTATTACGCCTTTTCCTAATTTTGTTCCGGGTAGAATTACCGAAGACGTACCAATAAATGTATATTTCCCTATTTTGACAGAATCAATAATATATCCTATTCTATTTTCGGGATTGTAGTTTATATAATTTTTCCCGAGTAATCTTATTGTATCCTGGCTGCTATGAGTATAAATGCAACTATGTGACGCAATATGAACACCTTCTTCAATTTCAACACCTCCTATACCATCGATTAAACAATAATGACCAATCCAAACATTGTCATAAATATTTATTTTTGACTTATTTACCATTTTCGCTGACGAACTTATACGCGTTTTTTTAAAAAATTTTCTTTGAATACTGTTAAAAAAACCATAAACCATAAAAGGTTTGTGTAAAAATGATAACAGATTTAAAAAAAATGAAATCACAATCCCAAACGGAGATAAATATATTTTTTTTATCATAAAATTAACTTTCTAAAAGTTTAATCATTTTGCTATAAATCAACTTTTTATTTAAAATATTTTCAGCTACATATTTCGAATTCTTTTTCATTTGATTTAATCTATCAATATCGAAAATTAAACTTCTAATTACAGTAAATAAGTTATTATCACTATAATCAAAGTTGATGCCAATATTATATTTTGTGATAAAATCTGCTGTTTCACCTTTGAGGTTGTTAACTATTGCCAAGCCGCAAAGTATGTAGTCATTAAACTTGTACGAATGAACCACTTTTGTATTTTTATTAAACGAATTTACTGCTATATCGCACAAACTCAAATATTTCAGGTAGTCGTGGTATGGCAAAAAGCCAGTTATTTCGACATTTAAATTATTATTTATAATAAAATTCTCTATATATTTCTGCTTAATTCCTCCTCCAATAAACCAGAATTTAATGTTTTCGATACCCTCCTTTTTCAATTGCAATAAAGCATCTAAAATTACATCAAAATCATAACTATTTCCCAAACCGCCGCCGTACGCAATCCAAATCTCATCTTTAGGCTTATTTATATTAATATTGCTTTTATTGATCAATTGATCATACTTATCAATATCAGCACCTAAATATACGGGCAATACTTTCGATTTGCTTCTGTGTTTGTCGGCGTATTTGGCATATTCAATTGATTCAGAAAAAACTAAATCTGCATTTTTATAAAGAAAAAAAGAAAGTATTTTCCAAGGATAGGTAATTAAAGAAAATAGTCTAGAAAATGGCATTATAGCAACAAATGATTCCGGCCATAGGTCAATTATATCAATTGCCAATGGAATATTATTTTTTTTGCAATATCTGTAGCAAATATAGCCACTCGAAGAAGTAGGTAAAATACAATAAATTTTATCGGGCTTTTTATCAATTGATTTTAAAAAGCTGTATAACCGTAATGCAAATATACCATGACTATAAAAGCGTTTAAACCCAATATTCTTCTTATATTCAGGGACTTTCAAAAAAACAATTTTACGATTGCTTTTTATAATATTATGTTTTGTTTTCGTTCTGTGGTTAAAATCGGTTGTAATAATAGTAACATCATGCTTTTCGGCAAGCAAATCATATATAGTGTTTATACGAATATTATCATCCTCTCCTGTATAAACATAAAGCGATACCAGAAAAAACTTCATATAACCTGCTTTCTTAGTATTTTTTTGTTTATATAACGCAAAAATATATTAATTAAAATAATTAAACGGTAATAAATTTTGTATTTCAATGAAAAATCGGAAAGGTTTTTATTATCTCTATTTATCGAATATGTCAAGTTATTTTCGTGCCGCCTGTATTTCAGCAGTTTCTCGTCTGTGAAAAAAACGTTTAAAAAAATCTCAGCAATCAAACCTATCCAAATATCATGCATTGCAATATTTTTTGGGAAAGGTAATGCATAATTTAGAAGTTCTTTTCTAAATGCAATAGCACAACCAATATATGAGTTTTTGTACAGATTTTTCCAGAACCCTTTTCCTGACTTTTTCCATTCATAATAAGAATTACAAAGTACATTTTCATTGTCGTCGATAATTATTGCATCGCTTATTACAAGATAATATTTATTGAGTAATTCGACCATTTTTCTTACTTTATCTTCTGCCCATAAATCATCCTGATCACACATAAAAATATAATCGCCCTTAGCTTGTTTTAGTGCAAATTCCATATTATAAACAGGACTTCCGAATTTCTGATTTTTAAAAATTTTTATTCTTTTATCATTTATGTTTTCAATTATCGTTAAAGTATTATCAGTTGAACTATCATCAGAAATTAGAACTTCATCATTATCATCTAATTGTTTTAAAACAGATTCCAATTGTTGAAGAATATATTTTTCGCCGTTAAATGTAGGAATACAAACAGAAACCATAAATTATGCAATTAAGAACAAACCAATATTACGATTGAAATTACTTTTAAATATTTTGTATTTAAAAAGAATTTTTCTTCTTATAATCCAATTATTTTCAAATAAATTCGAAAAATCTTTCAACATTTTCAACGTTCTTTCATCTAATTGATCATGATAAATCTCTAAAAACACTTTTGCCTGTTCAACGGAATTAATCAGCCCTTGCTTAACATCGTTGAGTTTGGTGAGCCTTTTAATAAAATGTTTAAAATCAGTTTTTTTCGCACCGGCAACATTGTAATTGTGCTGACGATACTTTACTGTTGTAATGTCGATTTCTTCAATTACCCCAAATGCACTGCATACCAATGCAATCCACCAATCATGAACAAAAACATTATCCGGCAATTTATTCAGTTTACTTTTTAGACTATTATTAAAAATCATTGTACAACCGGTAACAATATTTTCAAGTAATAATTTATTAAATGACTTACCGTTTTTAACATTCATTTTCTGATATTTCCAAAATGAATTCGCCAACAAGTTTAAATTATTATCAACAACCTCTAAATCAGTATGTAATAATATCGGGATATTATTACTGTAATTACCCTCTAATTCTTTAATCTTTTTTAAAGTAAGTTCAATTTTATTTTCGTACCAAACATCATCCTGATCCGAAAACAAATAATATTTTGCTTCTACATTACTAAGAATAGTAAAAAAATTATTACAAGAACCTAAGTTTTTCCTGTTATCCTTAATTAAATGTATTTTCCCTTTATAATCAGCTACATAACTTTCTACAATTTCCAAAGTTCTATCATTAGAGCCGTCATCACGTATAAATAATTGCCAACCTTCGTATGTTTGGTTTATTATCGAATCCAACTGCTGTTTAATAAAAGATTCACCGTTATAAACAGCTAATAATACAGCTACCTCAGTCATTTTTTAAAATTAAAGTATTGAAAAATATTGCCATCCAAACAAAAAAAGTATTAAAATAATTAAAAAAAGAAGACATAGCTAAACAAAAAACAATAATACTGAAATTTACAATGTAAAGTGGTTTCTTTAAATAGTAATATAAAAAGAAAACTGTTGATAATACTCCATAAAAAAAATTAATAAAAATGCTGCCAATAATTCCGTAATCTAAATAAGCATCGACTACAAACGTAGGCAGAGCATCAGGAATATTAAAATTAGTTTCATAATCAACAATTTTTAATCGATTTAGAAAAAGCAGCGAAATTATCGGTTTAAAAGTATACATACCATACCCGTAATACGATAAGCTATCTTTTTGATTAACAAATTTATTGAGTTCATAAAATCTATTTGATGAATAAACTGTAAGGTAATTTTCCACCGTTGTCAGATTATATTTAGTTTTTGATAAATTATCCAAATAATCGGAGTTTATTAATTCTTCTTCGGTTACTTTGTATTTTTTGGTATTATCTTGAATAATCCTCAGGAAACCAATAAAAATAAACATTAGCAGTATCGAAATTATCATTAAAATACCATTCCTAAAATTAGCTTTATAATAAAAATAATAGGAAAAAAACATACAAATCATGTATAACAGAACAAACTGACGGCTAAAAAAATTAATATTGATGAATAGTGATACTATATGTAAAAAATAATATTGAAACTTTGAAATCTTTTCTTTTTTATAAAATATATATGCCCATGCAGGAATTATTGAAGATAATACAACAAAATAATGTACAAACGGAATAAGTTTATCATTAACTTCTTCATAAACAAATCTATCGAACATTTCGAATACCGGCAGATAACCGACTAAAATTACCTCAATAGTAAAAATAACTACTGAAAGAAAAAATAATGTGAATAGCAATAATTTTCCGTTTATTTTAACACTTAGTAATTTTGACAAATAGTTTGTAATTGTATCATAAATTGAAATATTCTTTTTTGATATAAAAAGTAAAAAAGCTCCTAAAACAAATGAAATTATTGACAAAACAACTACTAAAACCGTTTTTATCGATAAATTAACATAGCTTGAGTTCAAAGGAATTAATGAATATGCGAAGTAAAAAACGAATAATGAAATAAGGGATATAGGATTTATAAATTTTTTGAAAAAAAAGAATGAAATATTCAATAATGTCAAGCTAAACAAACATAATAAAGAAAATTTAAACAATATTTTTCTGTCAATATTAAAAGGATGGCTATTGTAGCGAAATAAAATTATTGAGAATAAAAGTATTAACAAAAAATCAATAATAAGGTATTTAGAATTTTTAATAAAAAAATCTTTATAATTCAACGATTTCATATTGTTATGCAATACTTATTTATTTAAGAGTTTAAACAGAGCTCTAAATGGTTTTAATAATTTTTTTCCGATTTTATATTCCCAAGAATTTATCAATAAGTTATATTCGAATGATTCTAAAGGATTTAACAGATATTTTGCATAGAGTTCTTTATGATTTTCATAAACCTGATATCTCAATGTTTTAAGAGTTTCTGTACTTAAATTATTTCTGCTTTTCTTACTAATACGATAGAAAAACAAAATCTCGGGAATTCTATGTACTTTTCCACCATTTTCAAGAATCGATAACCAAAAATCCCAGTCTTCCAATCCTTCTTTCATATTGGAATTAAAGCCATTTGTTTTTTCAAAATCTTCTTTTCTGAATAAACTTGATATTACTATTGAATTTTGAGCAATTAAATTTTCAATTTTAGGTTCACTGAGTTTCATTTTTCCTTTTTTGTAGCCAAACAGCTCAACCTCGCATGTTACAATCTTTATTTCAGTATTTTCATCTAAAATTTTTACGGCTTTCTCAATGTAAGTCGGAGCAATTAAATCATCTCCGTCAAGAATTAATATATATTTTCCTGTTGCGAGTTTTATTCCGGCATTTCTTGCTTCACAAACACCAATATTCTCATCAAGAAATTTAATATAATCTACTGAATTTGAAAGCGATTTTAGTTTATTTAATGTAAACTTATCATCAGAAAAGTCATCTACAATAATTATTTCGATATCATTATATGTTTGTTTTTTTACCGATAATAAGGTATTTTCAATATATTTTCCTTTATTGTATGATGTAATTAATACTGATACTTTGTTCATTATTTAAAATTTTTTATGATTTTTGAAAAGAATCTGAAGAATCCGGAAATAGACCTGTAAATAAAAGTATAAAATTTTCCCTTATGTTTTTTCATATAGATAAACATACTTTCGTTAAATATTTTTTGTTTATCACTATTTAATGGTGATTTTCCGCATAAGTGAACAATTTTTGCTTCAGGAATAATTACATTTTTAAACCCAGCCTTAATAAATCGCGAACACAGCTCTGTTTCTTCAAAATAAAGAAAAAAATCATCGTCGAAAACTCCTACTTTTTCAATAACCGATTTTCTAATAAACATATCTGCTCCGGTAACATAATCTACATCAATTATATTGTCATTTTTTATAACACCGGCCATAAAATAATTATCTGCATAATAATCAGGAAAAAGTTTTGACAACAGATAATAGAAAATAATACCTTTGATTTTAGGAAATCGACCAAAAGAAATATGAGGAGTAAGATCCTCATTAAGTAATGACCCGCCACAACAAGCAATATTAATATTCTCTTTCATCTCCATAAAGTCGAAGAATATCTTCAAAGCATTATTAATTAAATATGTATCGGAATTAAGTAAAAACAAATATTTACCTTTGGCTTTATTAATACCTTTATTATTAGCCTTTCCAAAGCCGATATTAAAATCGTTTTTGATTATTATTACATCAGGAAATTTATTTTCTATTTCTTCGGTCGAAAAATCATTGGAATTATTATCAACAACAATTATTTCGTATGATAATCCCGTTGTTTTTTCTTTAACGGATTTAATACAGTTAATTGTTAAATCCTTAGTATTGAAGCTAACTATTATTACGGAAACATCCATAAAGTTATTTTTTCTTGGCAATTACGGCAAATTGTAAATATTTAGTATCTTCCAATATCCCGAAAGAAAGTGAAAATAATATTTTGTATTTAAGTAATTCTATTGGATTGATACCTTCAATTTTCAAAATTTCAAACCCAATTTCATCAAAAAGACGAATTATGCTTTTTTTTGTAAAAAACCTTAAATGAGTATCATCCAAAATTCCTCCATTTACATCATATTTCCAATCTTTATGAATTAGTAGTTGATAAATATTGGGCAAATATCTTACATTAGGAATAGAAGCTACTAAAACCCCGTTTTCGGTCATTTTAGATTTTATTGACATCAATACATCCTTTGGATTAACCAAATGCTCAATAACATCATTAAATATAACACAATCGAAATAATTGTCGGGTAATTCATTTATTGACAATTCTACTGAAGTATTAATTATTTTATCAAAGATATTTTTACTTGAAGCTAATTTTGCTATTTCATTATTAATTTCCACACCCCATGCCTCAAATTTTTGTTTTTGTTTAAGTAAACTCACAAAATTACCTTCACCACATCCAACATCTAATAAACGATTTACATTATTCGGAATAAATTGAAGCATTTCTTCCCTATAGTATGAATAATAATTTTTATTCGAATTCATAAATTGATTGATAAATTATTTAATTTAAATTTTTTAAATGTTACTATTATTAAACCTGAAGTAATAAAAAACTCGGTAAAAACTACACTTAGTGCAGTACCGTATGCACTATAGAAATATGCAAGAATAAAATTAAAAGCTAAACTTATAAACGCACCAAAAATCAATATTTTTGAATATAAATTTTTATAATTATAAGCCAACAAAGTTTGGTATGCAGGAATATTCAAGCAAACAATAAAAGGAACAAAACTAAGAATTCTTATCAAATTGACAATATCATTAATTTTATTACCCGTCAATAAGAAAACAATTTCACCTGCAAATAAAAACAAAAAAATACAAAACAAAAATATAGATAGAACAAATGGTAAATATGCCTTTTTAAAAAATTTTATAATAAGTTTGATATTTGAAGTAAGTTGGCAAACATGTGGGAAAATAACCTGAGAAAAAACACTCAATAATTGTCTGATTATCAGTATAACTTTTTCGGCTACAGTATAATATCCGATAGTTGTATCATTTGTATAAACGCTCAAGATTATTAAATTTGAACTCATATATATCTGGATAGAAAAATTGGAAAGAAAAACCATCCAACCGTCCTTAAGCTCGCTAATGATATTTCTTAAACCTGAAATTTTTAAAACTATATTATATTTTCTTTTTACGAAATATATACTTAATATCCCTATAAATATTGATGCTAATGAATTTAACAGATTAACAAATACAAAATCGGAAGGAGATTTAATAATTACAAATACCAAAACAGTAAAAATTATTCTGCTTAAAAAGTTGAAATACATTAAATATTTCATATCCTGCAATCCTTGAAAAAGCCATAAAGGGAAAAAAACTTGTCCTATCAGAACACCACTTGTAAACAGAAATAACACCCAATTATTATTGAATTTGGGAATAAAAAAGAACATTAATGTTAAAGTAAAAAGGCTAAATAATAGCAGAAAAAGTTTTGTTGAAATAACATTATTAAATACTTCTGAAATTTTCTTGCTGTCATCTTTATAAATTGAAATACGTCTTGTTGCCGTTATATTAAATCCATAATCAATTAAAACAATAAAATAAAGCATTACAGTTTGGGCATAAATAGTCAACCCAAATTTTTCGGGTTGCAAAACTTTTATCAAATATGGCAGAGTAATTAATGGCAATATATAGTTAAATATCTGTAATCCTGTCAGATATACAAAATTTTCGAATAATTTATTTTTTCGAATTTTATTGATAAAAGTGATTAATTTTCCGGAAAGCATTTACAGATATAAAATTATTAGAATTTAAAACTTTAAAAAATCCAGATAAAAAATAGAATTTAAACAACAAAAAATCTAACAAATTTACATTTATTATTCAAAAAACATGCCTCAAATTTTGCTCGTTGTTAATAATTTGTTCATAAAAGCATATTTAAGCTATTAAAATATTGTATTTCTGCAATTTGTATTATCAACAATATGTTAATAACCTATGTTGATTTTTTGTTAAGAAAAAACATTAAAAAACACTTGACAAAAGGCTTAAAATGTTGTATATTTGTTACATCAAGTGAGAGATAAAGGGCTGGCTTGAGTACGTGAATCCAATAGTCTGGAAACGGACGAAAGGAAGTGAAAAGAAAGATTGGATATTAATTGCTGGGTTTGCTTATACAAACGAGAAGCAAATTGTACTAAAAGCAAAGTAACAATTGGTTTAACTAACTTGAAAAAGTTATTTAATAAGATTGATACTAAATCCCGAAAGCTGATAGTAAAATTGAGGCTAAGAGGGAACGGCCGTAATAACAGTAGCTTGGCGTCTTTTAATGGCTACGGCTATTAAAAGATGAAGGAGGCAAGAATCGGACAGAAGATTGCCTCCTTTTGTTTTTTTATTTTACAGGATAAAAAATTTGTGTTTCCCATTTCGTTGTGTCAGATTCTTTTTCAGTATCAGTAATATATACTTCCCAAGGATAGCCGTTAATCTGAAGATTATTTTTCTTTAAATAAAGCTCTATAGCATCATGAGCATCAGAAGTACTCTCATAAGGTCCATATTGTGAAGCATAAACAGCTTTCCCGCCTTTAATTTCAGAAAAAATAATTCTACCTGATGATTTTGCTTTTGTGCTAACAGGTATTCCTGCTTCAAAAACCGAAACTCCTTCGGGATTCCAACTATAAAAAATACAAAAAGGATATGAAGTTTGCTCAATATTATTTTTTGCAATGTATTCATTTATAGCATTAAAAATCTCCATTGTTTTATGCTTGAAATTTGATGATATACAAGAATCTTTAATTGTCAAAGCATAATAAGTATCAATATTTGTAGATCTAACTTCAGAAGTCTGCCATTTTTTTGTAATATGTAAATCGTTTTCACACAATTCTTTAAGATTATTCAATCCCTTTTTAAAATCAGGTCTTATCATTCTGCCGGCAAACAACCCCATCCATCTGTTGAAAGGGTACGATAAATCCTTTGAAACTATATTCCAAATAACCAAAGTTCCTTCCTGAGATGTTTCGAAATACCAGTTTAATTTCGATTTCAATGAATTTTCAAAAACAAGATCGGCAGAAATCATATTATTTGGGACTACCTCAACAAATTTCAACTGACCTTTTGAGTCCTCATCATCATTTTCCTGCCATTTTATTGTTGCTCCAACACCCTCCGACGGACCTTCATAGTAAACCTTAGTTGATTCCTTATTTTCGGCAAACGGACTCCATTTATCCCAATTACCGGTTTTATTTACCATAACAAAAATTTTCTCAACAGGGGCATTGATTAAAATTGATTCTTCTACTTTTATTTCTTTTGGTAAGAATAAAGCAATAATTAAGAATAAAAGTATAATTCCCAATAAAACAATTCCGATAATCTTAAGAATTTTCATATTACAATTTTTTAAATTGCTAAATTAATAAAGTATTGTTTTAACCCAAATTATTCAATAAATAAAATCTTTATTAATTAATCGAATAAGAAAATTTTAGGGTTAAAATTGTTTATAAATCATAAAAAAAGCCGATTGAATAAATCAACCGGCTTTCAAATATCTTTAATGTTTTTATTTATTATCCTACAACAATTAACCCATTTCTTTCTGCTTCTTTCAAACAAGCCGAAATACCTTTCTTATTTATGTTTCTTATTCCACTTGCAGATACTCTTAATGTTATCCAACAATCTTCTTCAGGTATATAAAATTTTTTGCGTTGTAAATTAGGATAAAATCTTTTTTTACTCTTTATGTTTGAGTGTGAAACTTTATGTCCTGTAATAACTTTTTTACCTGTAATATCGCAAACTTTTGACATGATATTGTTTTTTAAAAGATTATAATTTCAAAAATGGTTTGCAAAAATACATTTCTTTTTTTTAATAGCAAAGGATTTTTTATAATTTATTAAACTTTTATCAACAATTTTCTATTAATAACTTTCTTAGAATATTTATTGCACTTATGGAAGCTTTTATTATGTTGCGTCCCCTGTCCTCGCCATGAAGAAACTTTTCTGTAATAACTTTGTTTTTGTCGGCTACAGCTACCCAAATAGTTCCAACGGGTTTTTCATCAGAACCACCATCAGGTCCGGCAATACCTGAAACAGCAATAGAAAAATCGGTTTCAAATTTTTTTAAACTCCCTTTTGCCATTTCTATAACTGTTTGCTCACTTACAGCTCCATTTTTCGATAAAGTCTCAGGACTTACATCTAAAAACTTCATTTTAATTTCATTTGAATATGCGACAATTCCTCCTTTGAAATGTTTGGAGCTGCCCGGAATTGAAGTAAACATATGAGATAAATAACCACCTGTACAACTTTCGGCAATAGACAATGTTTTTCTATTATTAATGAGCATATTAGCCACATTTTCTGCAAGAGTTTCATCATCATACCCAAAAATGTATTCAGGAATAATTTTCTTTAGTTTTTCAACTTCGGATAAAACATAACTCTCGATATTATCATTCTTACTTCCTGTGATTGATAACCTTAGTCTGATAATTCCGGGCTGAGGAAGATATGCTAATTTAATATTTTCAGGCAAATTATTCTCCCAGTCCTTTATTTTTTCAGCTAAAAATGATTCTCCAATTCCACATACAAGAACAGTTTTTTTTAAATTTTTAATTTTAATTTTCTTTTTAATTTCGGGTATTACAAAATCTTTCATCATAGCCTTCATTTCGAAAGGGACTCCGGGTAATGAAATAATAATTTTTCCATTATATTCAAACCACATACCTGAAGCCGTACCGCTAAAATTCGGAATAACAAGGCATCCATCGAGAACCTCTGCCTGTTTTCTGTTTAATTCGGTTACACCTAAACCTCTTTGCTTAAAAAAGGTCTCTATTCTTTTATATGTATCATTATCGAATACTAATGGAACTTTGAAATAATCAGAAAGAGTTTTTTTTGTAATATCATCGTTAGTTGGGCCTAAGCCTCCGGTAATAATTATTATTTCAGAATTCTCTATTGAAGAATCTAAAGTATTGATTATAGAAGCGTAATTATCAGAAATAGTAGTAATTTTCGAAACATTAATTCCGGAATCATATAATTCCGCCGCAATCCAAGAAGCATTAGTGTTTATCACCTGCCCTATCAGAAGTTCATCACCAATACTGATTAATTCTGCATTCATTAAAATAAAATTTAAAATCCTTTCGATTCAATAATTCCGATTTCTTTGGGAGCAATTGACATAACCGGAATGTGAGAATTTCTTATAACCTCCTGAGCATCAGAATCCATAAAATATTCAATCCAACCTACTTCTTTTTGGGTCATAATCATTATTAAGTCGATATCCTGTTGTTCTTCTGCGTATTTTAAAATTATCGGGACTAAAGTTCTCTCGTTTTTTGTACTTTCTATCAATTCCGACTGGCATTTAACGTCACGTTCGGTAATATAATTATGAACCTGATTTAGCTGAGCTTTTAATTTTGCCAAAACTTCTGTGTCATTTTTTGACCATAATGCAGATACTACTTTTATTGTAGCATTAAAAGCCTTAGCCATTTCGATAGCTTTAGTAACTTTTTGGCGTGTTTCTATTGTTAAATCGAGTGGTAGCAGAATACTTCTGCATCCGTTATAATGATGTAGGTTATTTATTGTAATTACCGGACATTTTGACCATCTTATGATTTTGTGTGTATTGGCACCAATTGTTTTTTTAAACTCGGGTTCGCTATTTGTACCCATAACAATCATTTCTGCAAAAGTCATTTCAGAAATCTCAAGAATTTTTGACGGAATTCTTCCTTTAGCTATCATGGGCTTAACAGGTACACCGGTATTTTTCTCTGTTTCTATTGAAATTTCATTTATCTTCTGTTGTATTTTTGCCAATATCTCATCTTCTTGTTTACTGTCTGACAGTAATTTTGAAAAAATTCCGGTTTCTTCCAAAACATAAAGTAAAATAATTTCATATTTTAAAATATGAGCAATATGAGTAGCTTGTTCCAAAGCTACGAGCGATTTTTGGTTAAAATCTATAGGTACTAAAATTACTTTTTTTTCGTTCATATACTTTTATTTTTATAAAATTGAGTTAATAATATTAATTTTGAAAATTGTAACAAATATAGAAAATAAATTGTTTATAAAATGACAAAAATAAAAGCTTCTGAATTAATACTCAGCGATGATGGAAGTATTTACCATTTAAGGCTTCATCCTGAAGACATAGCTGATAATATTTTACTTGTAGGAGATCCGGGCAGAGTTCCTGAAGTATCTGCTTTTTTCGATAAGATTGAGTTAAAAGTAACTAATCGCGAAATTTGTACTCATACAGGTTTTTTTAATAATAAAAGAATCTCGGTTTTATCTACGGGTATGGGTACAGATAATATTGATATTGTTATTAATGAACTTGATGCATTAGTAAATATTGATTTAGAAAAAAGAGAGCCTAAAGAAACTCATAAATCTCTAAATATTATCAGATTAGGGACTTCAGGAGCTTTGCAAGCCGACTTGAATGTTGATGAATTTATGGTTTCTGAATATGGTCTCGGCTTAGATGGAATGCTCTATTTTTATGAAGATTCAAAAAATGTTATTGAAAAAGAAATAACAGAAGAATTTATTAATCACATGAAATGGAGTAACAATCTTCCTAAGCCCTATGTAGTGAAAGGCTCTGAAAAACTTCTTCAAAAAATCGGGAAAGAGATGAAAAAAGGTATTACCGCAACAGCTCCGGGTTTTTACGGCCCACAAGGAAGAGAGCTAAGATTGAAACTTGCTTTCCCAGATATAAACAGTAATATTGAATCATTCTCCTACAATGGATTAAAAATCAATAATCTCGAAATGGAAACATCCGCACTTTACGGACTTGGAAAAATGTTGGGACACGAAACTTTAACTATTTGTGTTCTTATTGCAAACAGAGTTACCAAAGATTTCAGCAAAGATTATAAAAAACCCGTTAAACAGCTAATTGAAAAAGTTTTGTATAAAATTACTTCTTAACAAAAATTATAGGATTAATGAATAAATAATCGAAAAACGATTAGAAGTATTAATAACGTCCTATGCAGAAAAGGTAATTGAAACTCGTTTCAATTACCTTTTTTTTGCATTTAAACAGAAGAAATATCGTTTTATTTAATATAGCTTAAGCCTTCTAAAGCTGACGGATCATTTGGTTTTATCATAAGGGCTTTATTGAACAATACCTTAGCTTCTCTGTGTTTTTGCAAAAAATAATTTGTCCAAGCATACATAATTATTGCATCGTAGTCGAAAGGATACATATTAGCCAAAAGTTCAAAATACTTAACTGCAGTCAAATAGTTCTTTTTCCCATAATAAATCATACCCATGCGATAGTTGGCGGTATAATTTTTTGAGTCAATTTTAATAATTTCTATATACTGGGTTTTTACTTGTTCCCAATTACCAAGAGCAGCAGCAGGATTAACATAACCAAGTTTTGCTTCTATTGATAGTGGCATTAATTTAATTGCTTTTTGATAAAAAGCTGTTGATTCGGTAAAAAGTCCCGATAAATAAGTTAACCAACCTAAACGCAAATTTATTTCATAGGATTTCTCATCGTAAACTTTTTTCAAAACTTCTATTGCTTTAGAATAATCAGCTTTGTACTCATATTGATAACTTTCTGAAAAAGCTTCTTGAATTCCTTTATAATTTTGCGATTTTGCACCAAAAATGATTGATGTTGTAATAAATAAACATAAAATTGATTTTCTTATAAATTCCATTTTATTCCTCCTATAATTGTTTGGTTCTGATAATTAATAATACCGTTTTTAATTGTTTTAATATCTTCATTAAAAGTATAAGTATCTTTTCTGTTTAAAAATTGATACCTCAAAGATAATTCAATTTTTGATGAATATGTATAAATAAAATTCAAATATGTTTTAAGTTTTATCACATCCGGAATATTATATACTACAAATCCGTTACTCTCGTTGTAATTTTTCATATTTCCAACTGCTAAGCCTACTTCTGCCCATAATTTATTATTTATTTTACCGCCAATCATTTGATTGAAGATAAGGCTATTATGTTTTTGTAAATAAATTGCAGAATCATTACTATGTAAATAAGTTAAGGATGTTTGTGTATATAAATCTAAATTTCCGAATATAAAAAACATAACATCACCGCCTAATTGAAACTGATTATTTTCATTTAATTTTGAATAGCTTCCGTTAATTACAAATAAAAGCTTTTTATAATTATAAGCTATATTGGATGATAAAACATAATCAAGAAATTTTTTATCATTACTATTTATAGAAATATCCTGATTAGAATTTGTGGTTGTATAATAATTTTTTGTACTAACATTTATTAAATGTATGGATGGAGTAAAAGACAAATTGTTTTTAAGGATAAATTTTGTATTAAGATAATAATCCCATTGTTTTAAATTATATTCGAATGACTTTAAATTGTTTTTTAAGTAGTAAATTGAGTAATTTTTTACATTAATAAAATTGAAACCATTGTATAAATTAATATTGGGACTTATTGATAATTTTGCCCCTAAATGCGAGTATAATGTATTGTCATTCAAATTACTTTCACCGTAAATACCTTTACCGCCATCGAATTTGAAATTCGCATTTTTCGAATAATTATTACTCAATGAAAAACCGGTTTCGAAATATAAATTCTGAATTAATTTATCATTTGAGTTATTATTGCTTTTTATAAAGTCACCTTTTTCTTTTGAAAGTTTATTAGCTTCATCACGCATCCCCGAATAAAGATAGGAATAATACAAATACTCTAATGCAACTTCATCATCGGAATTAAATTCAAGTGATTTTTCTAAATGATAAACAGCTAATTTATAATTATTTAATTTAAAATAAGCAATACCCAACCTTAGTCTCAAATAAAAAAAATCTATATCATTGTCTAATACTTTTTTTGAATATTCAATAAGCTCATTATAACTGCCTTTTTCTAATAATTGATAAGTTTTTTGTAAAATATTATCATTTTTTATTTGAGAAAAAATTTGAAAACTAATCAGTAAAAGCAAAACAGTTATGGTAATTTTTTTCATTATTCTATTCTTTTCTTAGAGCTATTATATTATAATTATCAGAATTAATGAGTATTTTCTCAATTCTACCGTTTAAAATATAAGTTTTAAAGTTAAGTTCTTTAGTAACATGTTTTCCTATTTTATTGGTCATGGATGATACTATCTCAATTTCGCTCTTATTGAAATCCTCATTTTTATACTCATAGATTAATTTGAAGTATGATTTTAGAAATATTTTAAAAGGAGCGATAAAATCTTGGAAAAACAGTAAGAACTTGTTACTTGTAAGGTGAATCGGGTAAATATCATCAATTTGCAGATTATCATAAAAGCCTGTCAATACTTTAAAGTTTGAAAGATAAAAATAGTAAAGCAAAGATTTTTTATTGCCTTCGAAATGAGTGAAATAATGGAAAAAACCATCATTATAGAAGTAAGCTTTTGATTTTGAATTGTTGCAATATATATAAGTATTGTTATAAAAGTCGGCTAAAACATCCCAATTGTAATTTTTTTCAGTATTATTTTTTTCATCATAAACCATAAAACTGATTCTTTGTCCGGGTATAAAATGATATGCATTATACAACGATTTATTTCGTTCAATATTGAGAACTGTTTGATTTTTCAATGGTTTTTTGTATGATTGTAAAATATATTTTCCGTCTTTTATTAAAATATAGTGTCCCAATGGATAATCAAGAGTTTTTGATCCTACAAAAGGAGTAGCTTGCATTTGAAAGTGGATATGAGGCTGAGGTGAACGTCCTGAGTTTCCGCATAAAGCTAAAACTTCGCCTTTTTTAACATAATCGCCCACATTTACTTTGAAACTATCCTTCTTGATATGAGATATTTTAGTAAAAAGTAAATCGGTATGTCTTATAATAATTGTATTTCCCCAATTGTTTTCAATATTAACATCCCCTATCTTGTTATCATCAATGTAATCAATAATTTGTTCAATTCTACCATCAGCAGGTGCAATAATAGGTTTATTGTAACAATAGTAATCTGAACATAAAAGACCGGTATCGGCAAACATTTTTCCTTTTTCGTCTTCTATTTCAAAATCGAAAGCATGACGCCATTCTCCTTTATGAGTTATTTCATCATCCTCACCTTGAGTTACTTTCCATGCCCCCCAGAATGGCAGAGATATGGGTATAATATGAGAATGTTTAAATCGACCAAGGTTATTCTTCTGAGTATATAAATTAATTTCAGGAGAAAAATGCTGAATTCTGACAATTTCTGGACTTAAAAAGTTTCTTTCTCTGAATTTCAGGATGTATAAGAAAGTTAACACTATTAAATTGAAAGGCAACGAATAAATTGATATTTGAAACAAAGAGAAAACAGCCATACTGCTGGATAAAATTATTGATATTAAAGGTATAAGCAGTAATACCGAAAAAAATGAATACCTTGACGGGACAATAAAAAAACCTCCGATTGCTATTGAAGTTAAAATAAAGTTGAAACCAATATATCCATAGCTCAACTCTTGAACGTTTCCGCCAATCAATTTATAAAAAACATAAGCAAATCCAAAACCGAAAATTGATAAAGTGAATGCAATTCTGGAATAAATCAATAATCCTAAAGCAACTAAAATTCCTGCAAACAAACTATATTGAAATAAAATTGCACTTAAAGAGCGGAAATATAAAGAAACATACTCGGGCAGATTTAAGCTCCCAAACCATTGATAAATTCTTACAAGATTGTATCCCCCAAGAGAATACATTTCATTAAGCATAAAAATTCCTCTTTCGCTTACAGCTAAAGATTTGAATTCTCTTGTAGCAAGAGACACCATCCATAAAACAAAGAGAAAAGATAAACTTAAATAAGGTAAGCCATATTTTCCAACAATTCCCTCCAAAGCAACGGTAAAAAAAAGAGTTAATAGCGAAGCAAAAAAAAGTACCATAAAAAACTCGAAATTAGGCTGATAATACACACCTAATCCCAATCCGACAAGCAAATTGTTGAAACCGTAATAACCGAGTTTAATATTAAACTTGTTGAATCCTATTAAATAGGCAGTTGTATTAGAAATAATAACAGCAAGCAAACCGCTTAATCCGGCAAAAAAATCGAAAAATGATACTATAAGCAGTATAATTGCAAACAGGGTATTTTTCGAAAAAAATATTTGCGCATAACTGCTAATTATACTACTGATTAAATGAAATAAAGAATCTTTAAATCTCAACATAGTTAATTTTTAACACCGTAATAAAGTCTTATAATCTTATCATAATAAGGATGAGTATGTTTAAGTAGGATAAAATAATAATTATGATAAAAATAAATTCTTTTAAAATCGTCTTTATAGCTATAGTTTTCAAGCTCATCCATATAAAAACCTCTGTTAACATCAAAAGAGATTTGAGCGGCATTTAAATTGCTAAAAAACAAATCGACACTTGGGTCATAAGCTATCCATTTTCTGTTTATTTTAATTTCAACTAAAGTATGTTTACTGCTTAAATGAACTTCTCGGGTTGGGAAAGGACATCTGCGTCTAAAATCCTGAACTTTTCTAAAACAATCACCTTTCAACTCACTTGAAATTTCGGTAAACCATTCTTTTTTATAATTCAACTTAACCGGTTTATTATATTGAGGATATAAATAAAAGATAGGTATTAGCATTAAGAAATATGCAGCAATTAAACAAATTAGCAATATTATAATTTTCTTTCTGTTATTTTTTATTTTTCTTAAAATTTTGTTTTCTTTCTTAAGAACAATTTTTTTAATAACAGGTTTATTTTCAGTATTATCAACAATTTCAGAAATTTTAGACATTACATTTATATCCATCTTCAAATAACTAGTTTATTAAGTTCAGTAAAGGAATAAACAGATAATTAAATTATAATGAAAAATTCTTGAGATAATCAGGCAAATTTTCACTTTCTTTAATAGTGTTTAAACTTTCAGATTTTCTAATCAAGTGGGTATTAGCGTTATTGTCAATCATCACAACATTTGGCCTGAGTGTTATAAACTGCATCCATTGAGTCATATTGTATGCTCCTACATGATGAATAACAAAATTATCACCTTTGTTTAATAATGGCAAGTCGATATTTTCTCTGATAATATCAATATTCATACACAAAGGACCAAAAAGCTGAGTTGTTTCGGTAAAATGTGTAAAAGGTTGAGCCGGAGTAATTTTATGATCGTACCAAAATGATGTAAAAAGAATATTAACACCTACATCCACTATTGTAGTTCTTTTTCCGGTAGAAGTTCTTTTATTAGCAATAACAGTACCTATAAGGAATCCGGCATCGTCAATCAAAGCCCTGCCTGTTTCCAGAATTAGCATAGGTAGTTCTTTATTTTTGAAATTGGCATTTAATAGTGCTGTAGTAATAGCTTCTGCAAAGTCGTCGAAAGAAGGACTAGTATCAGAGCCAAGTAAATAGGCACCTTTTAAAGTGTTTTTTGAAGCAAAACCGCCACCTAAATCGATATATTTTACCGAATGATTATATTTTTGTTCAATACCTATAGCTAAGTCAGCAAGTTTAGAAGCAGCGATAGCGTAAGCACTTGGAGCAAGCATATATGTACCGATATGACAATGTAATCCAACTAAATCCAATTTTCCAGAGCGGATAATTTTATTTAAAGCATCCCATGCTTGTCCGTTTTCATAATTAAAGCCAAAACGGTCCCAAATAGGGTAAATACCTGTATCCATATTAACTCTTATGGCGACTTTCGGTCTGTTTTGAGTTTTATCGGTTAGTTCCAATATTGTATATAGCTCGTCTAAATGGTCGATATGGATAAGAGAATCGTTGTTTATAGCTTTTAGTATATCATTTTCAGTTTTGTCGGGGCCGTTGAAAATTATTTTAGATCCGGGTACTCCGAGCTGAATTGCTTTGTCGTACTCGAAACCCGAAACTACTTCAGCCCACGAACCTTCCTGATGGAAGACACTGCAAACAGCGTCTAAATAGTTAGTTTTATATGACCATGCAAACTGCACCTTAGGATAACGCGTACTAAAGGCTCTTTTAGCCTTTGCATAAGTACTTCTTATAATATTTTCGGATATTACAAATAGCGGAGAGCCCCATTCTTTTACTAAATCTTTAACGGCAACTCCATCGATGTGGGTCATAGGAGTATATTCGCTTCTCAATCCGAATTTATTAGGCATGCCTGCCTCTAATTTTTTTATAACCGGTCTTTCGTATCTTAAATTTCCCATAATATGTTTCTATTTTTATTTTTTAAAGTTCACCTGCAACTGAAATTTCATGAAATTCTTCAATATCAACTATCATATCCCAAGCATATCTTACAAACATTTTACCTTTTTTATAATCTTTAAAAGGCTCAACTTTTTCGCCCATAGCAAGTCTGACGAGAGCTTCAGGAATATTTTGTCCCACACCTACGGCTAAATAAATCCATGCCGGCATACGTGGGTTAATTTCGAGAAGATAAAATTCGTTATCCTGCCCTTTCATCAGCTCTAACTCGAACCCTCCTCTCCATTTGGTTTGCGAAACAAAATGATGAGTAAGCTCTAACATTCTTTTATCGTCAATGCTAATTCCGCCCCAAGCTTTTCCCTTGTCGGTAATATATTGTTTACGCATAGGAACTGCTGCAATTGTATTGCCTTTACCATCGCCAAGACCTGTTACGTTGTATTCGGTACCATGAACAAATTGCTGAACAACTATTGGTAAGCCCCATTTAGCACTTATTTTGTTGAAATAACTTTTTGCTTGTTCAATATTATAAGCAATTTGAGCATCATAGTACTTACCTTTTATTACCATCGGATATTCAAACTCTTTATCGAGACTATAAATATCAAATGAATTAAAAATTGATTTGCTATGAGGGACCTTTATATTGTATTTTTTCCCAAATTCGGGTAAATTAACTTTATGCCTTTCTTCAAATTGACTGATAGTGGGTAAAAACATCTTTATACCCATCACATTAAGAGTTTCTTCAATTTTCATAAAGGAATAAAGTTCAGCATCAAAATTTGGGATAATAACATTAATATTCTCCTTTGAGTGAATATACTCAATACGAGATAATAATGCTTCGGTTCCTGCTGTAGGATAAGGTACCTGATAGGTTTTATCGACAATGTCGTGCATATAGATACCGGGTTCGAGAGATTCATATGACAAGCCGATAATTCTTACATCGAAAGATTCGGCTTCTCTGAGACCTCTTATAACTGCAACCCCCGGTCCGGGACTGTCAATGGCATTTAAGCCACTGACTGCCACGACAATTTTCCTTTTATTATTTTCCATTATTTAATATTTCTATTAATTTCACTAACCTTCGATCAGATTGTTCTGTTTTAAAATGTTTATGAAGTCGGAGTAATCTCTTTCAAAAGTATTTTCATCAACATTATACTTTTGGATAATTACATCTTTGATATCATCAAAATCTTTTCCTTCTTTAAGAAGCTTGATAATTTCGGCTCCTAAAGGATTAACCGAATACGATTCACCGTTAATGGGATTGAATAAAAATCCGGTTTCATTTATTGCAATATTCTCATTTATTTTCATACTTTTTTATTTCAATATTTTTTTAGAGTAAATAAAATTAAAATGCAATATTATATCATTATATCCACATTAAGTTATAGTATTTTTATATTTATTTATAAAATTTTAATTTAAGCCAAATTATTCGATTAAGAAAATCTTTATTGAATAATCGAATAAGAAAAATTTGAGTTTAAATAAAAAAAAGCCTCTGCATTTTGTTTTATTGCAAAGGCTTTTGGAGTAAGTTGTCCTGCCAGGGGTCGAACCTGGGCTCTTCTGATCCAGAGTCAGACGTGTTGCCAATTACACCACAGGACATTTTGTAGCGAGGACGAGATTTGAACTCGTGACCTCCGGGTTATGAATCCGACGCTCTAACCACCTGAGCTACCTCGCCGTTTTTTAGGGATTGCAAAATTAAAAAAAAATCAATAATTAACCCTTCTTTGGTGATAAAAATTTATTTTTTTTATTCTGCATTCTTCTTTTCTTTGAAATTCAAATTATTATAATTGTTAATTTTTAGCATTAATTTATCGATTTGCGATAAAAACACCCCTCCAACTACTATTAAAATTCCGATGATTTTATTTAATCCGAATTGTTCTCCAACCAAAAAAAATGAAAATACTGCAGTTACAATTGGGATTAAGTTTGTAAAAATATTGGCTCTACTCACTCCAATTTTACCTACAACGTGAATGTAACAGATAAATGCCAGCGATGAAGCAAATATTGCCAGTTGAATTATAGAAAATACAGCTTTTACTGATGGAACTATATGAATAAAATTTTTAAAATCGAAAATCAAAAATAATGGCAAAAAATAAAAAACACCAATTATGTTCTGAAAGGTAATTATTGTGAAAGAATTATAAAATTTAGTAAGCTTTTTAATTGAAACAGCATAACCAACAGTTGAAAAAACGGCAAGAAACATTAATGCAATTCCTTTGGGTGATGCAGTAAAATTGAAATTTCTGTCAATTATCATAATCAATATTCCGCCAAAAGAAACAATAATTCCGATAAAATTGAGGATACTTAATCTTTCTTTTAACAGAAAAGTTGCAAAAATTGGAGTAATAACGGGAATAGTAGCAATAATAACTGAAGCTAAAGTTGGTGATACTTCACGCAAACCGTAGTTTTCGCCCAAAAAATACAGTAAAGGTTCGAATAAGGCAGAGATTAGGAAAAGTGAAAAATGTTCTTTGTGCACTTTGTTCAATAAACCAAAGATTTTCAATATGCTGTACAGTGCTATTGAGGAAATAATTAGTCTGAGAAAAATAACTGTTATTGGATTATAAAATTCTAGGGCAATTTTTGTCCATACAAACGACATACCCCAGAATAGCATCGATAAAATCGCTAAAACATAGATAAATAATTTTCCTTCTTTTCTCAAGTGTGAATTTTTAAAAGTGTATATTTGTAAACCTTGCAAAAATATCAAAATTTTTAATATGCTTCAAATAGGAATACTTTCTGACACACACTCATACTTAAATCAGCAAATATTGATTTTTTTTTCAACTTGTGATGAAATATGGCATGCCGGAGATATTGGAGATATTGCCGTAATAAATTCACTTTCCGAGCTTAAAAAAACAAGGGCAGTTTACGGAAATATCGATAATTATTTAATCAGAAAAGAATTTCCGCAATTTCAATATTTTAGCTGCGAAGATATGAATATCCTTATGATGCACATAGGAGGATATCCCGGCAAATACTCATCGGAAGCTAAAGAGCTGATTTTAAAATATAAACCCGATATATTCGTATCGGGACATTCGCATATACTTAAAATAATGTACGACAAAAAAAACAGCCTTTTATACATTAATCCGGGAGCTGCCGGTAATAGCGGATTTCACAAGGTAATTACAGCTGTGAAATTTAAAGTATCAGGAAAAAATATTTCCGATATGGAGGTTTTAGAAATACAACGAAATACTCTATCGCAATCTATCGGCTGATTTTACGAGTTTCTCGTCTTTTCTTATAGCTTTACTTGCCAATATTAAAAATACTAAAGAAATAAGAGGCAAAACAGCTCCAAATTGGTATTTAGCCTGTGTTTTTAAGAGTGTTTGCATCTCATCGGCAGTAAAAAACATGATTATTATAAGTATAACATTGGCTAAAAACCCAAACATAGTGAATTTAAGCTGTAAAGGACGATTCTTGTATAAGAACACGGCAATTATTGATAACAATGCTACAATAGCAGCTAATATTATCAATGGTATAACATTAATATTTGTAAAAGTATCCTGAGAAGTCTCGGGATTTTGATAAGAGCTTATAAGATTTAAAGGTACCGTAACCCCTGCTTCCTGTAAAGGGAATAGAGCAATAGGCAAACGAGTAAATAATAATACAGAAGCTATAAATGCAAGCATTAAAAATATGGTTTGAATTCTTTGTATCATATATTCTATTTTTTTGCAAAATTAAATAAAGTATAGAAATTCAACATATCATATTGAATTTTTTACAATAAAAAAACGGGTATAAGTAAATATTCGAATAATTAAGCTAATATGTAAAATAGTTTAATATTTAAAATTTAACCATCTTACCCATAGTTCTATAAGACAATAGTCTATACAATCAAAGTCATTTAAAAACTTATCAATATATAATTCTTTTTTTTGCTCGATTTCTTTATTTTCTAAAAATTTACTAACTTCGTTTCTTAATTTCTCACAAGTATTAAAACTAGGATTTATACATCCCTCTCTATTTATTAAAATATTAATAGGTAAACCACTATCATTTATTTCAACAATATATTCAGAAAAAAATTTACAAATTTTCCTTTAAAAGGTATTGTTACTATTACTTTATTATAATCAATATTAATTATAATTTTATTTAATAAAGGTTTGTGTTTGGATGAGCATATTTTGCAATTACCTTAGCACCTTTATTACTGTAAAAATCAGAAAGTTTATTTTCTAATGCAATGTTCTGTGAACATACAATTTTTGAAATAAATAAAATAAAAATTATAAAAATATTGTTTTTCATGATTATTTAATTTTATTCAATTTCATATTTATTTTCTATAGGATAATAAATAACCCTACTATCAGATTCATAATAAGGTCCACCAGGATATTCAGATGTCCAGTCAAGATTTAACCAAGCCATACCATATTTATCAACACTATAATGAATATTATCTACTACTTCAAGCCCAAATAAATCATAAAAAAAACTTGAATATAAATTATTTATTTCTTCTAAATATTCATGCATTCTTTCTTTTTTAGCAATTTTAACTTCAGCATAGGCATGTCCAATATTTTTGTTTTTATTGAATGCAGTAACAATTCTTGTTTTTCCACCAATTTGTTCTATTAGTGTTGCCATCAAAATAGCAAAATCATCACAATCACCCTTTAATCCAACATCTATAGATTCAGAAGCTTTTGCAAAATAATCAATCCCTCTGGAATCACTAATATATTTCCAATTGTTTCTTAAATAATCATAAATAATACAAATCTGTTTAAAATTAAATTCACCTGGGAACGTTGAAGCCAAACTTACAGCAAACTTTCTAGTAGTTTTATTATTAATGTCCATAGCATTTTTTAATTTCTCAAGGGTTTTGTCTTCATACGTTATTTTATTAGTTTCGTTAAATGATTCTTTGTATGTTTCTTTGGCTGGTGGTGTTTCTTTATTGGTAAAAAAAATTGGATGGAAAACAAAATGATATATTAAATAAGCAATAATTCCGGTTAACAATGTATTCAAAAACTTAAAAGATTTTTTTTCATTTTTTGTATTATTATTTTGCGGAATATTTTGAAAATTTGATTTATCATTTTCATTTACAAAACTACTCCCTTCAATATTGTCTGAATTGTTTTGATTATTTCTGCTATCATATTCAATAATATTTTTACAATTTGGACAAGTAAATTTTATATGCTTATTTGATGGAATTCTACATTGTTTGTTGCATATTGGACAACTTATTATTACTTTATTTTCCATTATTAATTAATTTTAAGAAAATTTTGTAATATTTTTTTAACAAAAATAATAATATTTAACAAAAAAACAAATAATTTTATATACTATTTACTTTTAAGCAAATCGCGAATTTCAGTCAACAAAGTTTGTTCAACAGTCGGAGCAGGTGCTTTTTCGGGTGTAGTTTCTTTTTTCTTTTTTGCTTTATTCATGGCTTTTACAACGATAAACATAAAGAAGGCCACAAGAGTAAAATCAATCAACACAGTTACAAATTCTCCATATTTTATTGAAGCTTCGGGAGTCAACAATTTACCTGATACATCATATTGTGCTTCGCTTAAAACGTATTTAAGCGATTTGAAGTCAACACCAGCAGTTATTTTACCGACAATTGGCATAACAATACCATCGATAAAACCACTAACAACTTTTCCAAAAGCAGCTCCCATAACAAATGCAACCGCGATTTCGATTAAATTGCCTTTCAAGGCAAATTCTTTAAATTCTTTAAATATTTTCATGGTTTTAATTTTTTGAATACGAAGATATTAAATATATTTAAATATTTCAAATTATTCTAATATTAATTCCAAAACAGAATTAAAGATATAAATCAACAAACCCGATTTCTGTAGGTTAATTACAGAAATCGGGTTTGATAAAAAAAACGAATTATTATGATTTATTTAATTCCCACTAATTCAACATCAAATACTAATGTAGCATAAGGAGGAATAGCTCCGTTTACACCGCGTTCGCCATAAGCTAAATTGCTCGGGATAATAAGTTTTGCCTTACCTCCTACTTTCATCATTGCAATTCCTTCTTCCCAGCCTTTAATAACCTGTCCTTGACCTAAAGTAAATTCAATAGGCTCGTAAGGTCTTCTTTCATTGAAAATTCCTGCTGCTTTAGCTTCTTTTTCATTGTTGGTATCGAATACTTTCCCATCAAGGAAACGACCGGTGTAATTAACTTTTACGGTTTTTCCTACTTCGGGTTTTGCTCCGTTACCTTTTTTGGTTTCGATATAATACAAACCGCTTTCGGTTGGTTGCACCTTTACTTTATTGTCGGACAAATATTTATCTAATTCCTCTTTTGATTTGGTTTTTGCTTCTTCAAGCATCTTTTGTTGTTGAGCCATAGCTTCGTTTCTTTCTTTCTCAAACTCAGCTTTTGAAACAATACTATGAAGTTTTATCGAATAATAAAGCATTTCGCCTTCTTTAATAAATGAGGGCAACTGTGTCATTTTTCTCAATGAATCGGCACTGACGATAAAAGTAGCACTATCGCCTATGTGCATCATAAGTAAACCTTCGTTTAAATCGCCTTTATAATTCGACGAATCAATCATAAACATTCTTTCGGGATGACCGGCATTGGTAAAAAGAGTAGAGTCGGCAGTTCTTACGGTAAGTTCAGCTACTAAAATATCGCCTATAGATGGCATTTGAGCATCTTTATTTTTAATATGAAATTGATAATACAATCCATTTTTTGTCTTTTTAAATCCGGGAAATTCAGATTTTCCGCATGCAAAGAATACTACTGTAGCAATTGCTAACAGAATAAATGTAATTTGATTTTTTCTTTTCATCTTGTGTATTAATTTTTAAATTATTTATTTGAATTATTTTTTTTCTATTTTAAGTAATTCTACATCGTATATCAATGTGGCATTACGCGGTATTTTATTTTGATCGCCTATCAATCCGAAAGCCAAGTGCGAAGGTATAATAAATTTTGCTTTTTCACCTACCGATAACATCATAACACCTTCTTCAAGGCCTTTTTCAACTTCTGCTTTGCCTAAAGTAAACTTTTTTAATCCGTCTTCTTTTGAAGAGTAGATGACTTTTCCGTTAAGCAGGCTCGTTGTATATGCCAAAGTAACTATATCATCATATTTTGGTTTAATGTCGCTATTTTTTTTGTAAATATTGTAACGTAAGCCTGAACTCGAAATCATCATATCCCATTTGTATCTTTTCACAAAATCGTCTATCATTTCATTTTCAGTACCTACAAATAGTTTATTGGCCGATATCAAACGCTCATTAACAGTATCTTTATCAATATTTCTTTTTACGGTTTTATCAACAACTTGAGTATTATCGGTACAAGAAATCAAAACAATTGAAATGATAACAAGTATTTTGTTCATTTATTTAATGTTTAAAATATTCTTATATTTTTTCAAACTCTTTAAAAACAATTCTATTGTTTGTTGCATAGTGAAAAAAGAAGTAGCTCCCGACGCATTTTTATGACCGCCACCGTTGAAATACATTCGGGCATAGTCATTAACATTAAAATCGCCTTTCGACCTGAACGAGATTCTGATAGTATTATCTCTTTCGGTAAATAAAGCCGCAAACTTAATATTATCGATAGCTAAAGCATAATTGACCAACCCTTCGGTATCGCCGACCTTATAGTTGTAATTATCGAGTTCATTTTTATCGAGCCAAATATATGCCGTTGAATATTCGCTTAAAACAACAAGTTTTTCGCTCAAACTGTATCCTAATAACCTTAGCCTGCTTTCGGAAAAGGTATCATAAACTTTTCGATGAATAATTTCGGGATTAATGCCTTTATCAATAAGTTTGGCAACTATTTCAAACGTTTTTTTATAGTTGCACGAATAGCTGAATGAACCAGTATCGGTCATAATTCCGACGTAGATACTTGTGGCAATATCAATGTCAACACTATCAGCATTATCAATAGAAGTAATAAAATCATAAACCATTTCAGAGGTTGAAGAAACTTCTATGGTTGATATAGAATAGTTAAACTGACTTAGCTCGGGATTAATATGATGATCTATCAGGATTTTTTTTGCTTTCGAGTTTTTTATTGTCTCTTCCATCGATTTTAATCTGTTTAAAGAATTAAAATCGACGCAAAAGATAATATCCGATAGATTTACAAAATCGTCGATTTCTTTTTTGTTGTGAGAATATATTTTAATGTCAGAGGCATTTTTAATCCATGCCAAATAGTCGGGAAAATCGTCAGGCATGGCAACTATAACATTAAAACTCTTCTTTAAAAAATAAATCCCAAGAGCCAAAGCCGAGCCTATAGCATCGCCATCAGGGTTCGAGTGAGAAATAATCAGAATATTTTTGCTTTTAAGCAGTAGCTCTTTAATAGGTTGTAATTCAACTATGTTCAAAATGTATTTTCAAATTTAATTATGACTGCAAAATTAATTTTTTTTAAGTATCAATCAAAAATTTTATAATTTTACGACAATTCTCGTTAATTCTTGTTAAATAATAGATTTTTTTAACCAAATAACAGAAATATGCAAGGAAATATTACATTTACCATGATTAAGCCATACGCTGTCGAAAGCGGTAATATGGGTACTATTTTGGATATTATAATAAAGCATGGTTTTAAAATTAAAGCAATGAAGCTGACAAAATTAACGGAAAAACAAGCTGAGCAATTCTACAAAGTACACGAAGGAAAAGACTTTTACCCGGCATTGGTCAAGTTTATGTCATCAGGTCCTATAGTTGCGGCAATTTTAGAAAAAGAAAATGCAGTAAACGATTTCAGAGAACTTATAGGCTCGACCGACCCTGCAAAAGCTGCCGAAGGAACAATAAGAAAACTCTACGGGGTTTCGGTGCAGAAAAATGCTGTTCACGGCTCCGATTCTGATGAAAATGCAATTATTGAATCGAATTTTTTCTTTTCGGCTATGGAAAGGGTTTAATTTTTTTAGACTAAATTTGCAAAAAATTTCAAAATGGAACACATAATACCATACACTATTATTATCTCAACGATACTTTTAAGTGGGAGCAGCGTTTTCCTTTTTAAAAAGGAGAACCCTAAATTACTGAAGCTTTTACTTGCATTCAGCGGTGCTTTTCTGCTTTCAATAAGTTTTTTGAACTTAATACCCGAGATTTATGAAAGAGAACACGAAAAAATAGGTATTTTTATTATCGTTGGTTTTGTAATACAACTTTTTCTCGAGCTATTTACAAAAGGTATAGAACACGGTCACGGTCACGGGCACGAATGTAAAGAAAACCACGATCATTCGGTTCATTTGCCCAAAATTGCACCTTTAGGGTTGATGATAGGACTCAGCCTTCACTCTTTCCTCGAAGGTATGCCTTTGGTTCACGGATTCGACGAACACGTGCAACACACGCTTACATTAGGTATTGTAATCCATAATATACCTATTTCGATAGTGCTGGCAAGCATTTTTGTAAGAGCCGGATACAGCAATAAAAAAGTATTGCTTATACTGTTGCTTTTTTCGGTAATGACTCCTTTAGGCTCAATAGTAAGCGAATTTTTAAGCTCGAATTTTATAAGCAATATTCAATCATATTTTGGAATAATAATGGGAATAGTTGTTGGTATTTTTCTACATGTTTCTACTTCAATATTATTCGAAACCAGCGAAAACCATCAATATAACATTCAAAAATTTTCTATTGTTATTTTAGGATTTTTAGTTGCATTTTTAATTCCATTGCACTAAAACTTTTTTAATGAAACTATCGGTAATTATTGTCAATTATAATGTTAAGTATTTTCTCGAGCAATGTCTTCAATCGGTTATTGTTGCCTCGAAAAATATCGAAAGCGAAATTTTTGTCGTTGACAATAATTCGGTTGATGGGTCGGTGCAAATGCTTAATAACAATTTTCCCGACATCAATGTTATTGCCAATAAAGAAAACGTAGGCTTTTCGAAAGCCAACAATCAAGCGATAAAATCGGCAAAAGGCGAATATATACTGCTTTTGAATCCCGATACAATAGTAGAACCCGACACTTTTGAAAAGTGTATTGACTATATGGATAAACACCCGGATACTGGCGGTCTTGGTGTAAAGATGATAGACGGCAAAGGAAAATTTTTACCCGAATCGAAAAGAGGCTTCCCTACTCCTATGGTTGCTTTTTATAAAATTTTCGGTTTATCAGCATTATTCCCAAAATCAAAAAGAATAGGAAAATATCATTTAGGCTACCTTTCGGAAGACGATATTAATAATGTTGAAGTTCTTGCAGGTGCATTTATGCTTATAAGAAAAACCGTAATAGACAAAATTGGGCTATTGGACGAAGACTACTTTATGTACGGCGAAGACATCGACTATTCATACAGAATAATAAAAGCGGGATTTAAAAATGTGTACTTTCCCAAAACTCGCATAATTCACTACAAAGGTGAAAGTACCAAAAAAAGCAGCATAAATTACGTTTTTATGTTTTACAAGGCAATGATAATATTTGCTCAAAAACATTTCTCTCAAAAAAACGCTCGCTTGTTCTCGGTTTTAATAAATCTGGCTATTTATTTAAGAGCCTCTTTATCTATCTTTAAAAGGTTTTTAAATAGAATTATAATTCCTCTAATTGACTTTGTAATTATTTGGGCAGGAATGTATTTTCTGCAAAATTTCTGGTCGCACGAGTACCTTTCTGCCGATTTTGAATATTATCCCAAAGAGTACATATTATATATTATACCTATTTATATTTTTCTCTGGTTGTCGAGTTTTTATTTTATTGGAGGATACGATAAGCCTTATAAAATAAGCAGGATATTTCAGGGTATAGCCTACGGAACAATAGTAATACTTGTAATCTATTCGCTTTTGGATTCTTCTTACCGATTTTCGAGGGCTATAATAATTTTAGGTGCAGTTTGGAGTATTTTTTCGCTATTAATTATAAGAATAGTACTGCATTTTATTCCAGGAAAATCATTCAGACTGAATATAAGCGAAAATAAGCGTTTTGCAATAGTTGGCGACAAGGACGAGACACTAAGAGTTGCCGAACTGCTCAGAAATACAAATATTAACCCCGGATTTATCGGATTGGTTGATATTGATAGCAACAATAAATCGGAAAATGTTATAGGAAATATTACTCAACTGAAAGATATTATAGATATTTACAATATAAATGAAGTAATTTTCTGCGCCCAAAGCATTACTGCCAACGAAATTATAAATTATATGTCGCAACTCAACGACAAATCTATCGATTACAAGATTGTCCCTCCAAAAAGCATGTATTTTATTGGCAGCAACTCGATAAACACAACTGCAGATTTATATGTTATTGATATTAACGGAATAACTAAGCCCGTGAATAAAAGAAACAAAAGGCTTTTCGATTTTATTTCGGCCTTGTTTTTTATTTTATTGCTTCCTTTTTTTATAGTCATTCAAAAAAAACCGATTAATTTCTTAAAAAATCTGATATTGGTTCTTTTTGCAGGAAAGACTTGGGTTGGGTTTCATAATATCGAAAGCAATAATAAAACAAAAATTCCCAAGATAAAAAAGGGCGTCTTAAGCTGTTGTTCATTGGTTAGTAATGATAAATTAAACGATGAGACAATACATAAGCTCAATTTGCTTTATTCGCGCGATTATAATATTCAAAACGATATTAAAATAATTTTAAAAAATATCAGAAATTTAGGTAGTTAGTTTTTTCTGCTTGCGACAAATTCGTAAGCACCCAAAGATGCGGGCGATGGTCTTAAAACTCCCTCGATATCGAATGGAACAAGAGCAGTAACCGATTGATTGCCGGTACTTTTTGCAGGTGAGTTTGCTTTCAGCTTATAATTATTATTTTCGATATCGGTAAACTGCGGATTGGAATTTATTATACATGAGCTATAATAATTTACATCATTGGTATTCAATTTAGTTCTAATGAGACAATGGTCGAACTTAAAGTTGAATAAGGCATTAGTGTTTTTATCGAGCAACAATTCTTCTTCGTTGCTGCCATACAATATGCAATTGCCGAAATAGGCATTAATCAAAGGACGTGTATGTATTATCTGGTTATAGTCTTTATAATAATTGTTTAGAACAATAGAAGGAGTATTACGATAGCTGTATTTCCAGTAATTGGCAAAAGTTGAATGAAGAAATTCATAATCGCCGCCTATAGAAAGCACCAAAGCATATTGTCCGCAGTTGGCAACCACAATGTTTTTGGCTTTTATTTTTGCACCTTGAGCAAAAATACCCGCTACACTCATATTTTCGATTATTGTATTTTCGATTGTAAGAGTTGGATTATTATTAACAACAGTGTCAACCTGAATTCCAATACCTCCGTTTCTTATAACGGCATAATTTATCGAATTATCTTTACTGCCGGCAGAAAGCCATATTTTGCCCCATTGTCCGGGAAGATTTCTGTAATACGAATCCAGTCTGCTTCCTTGAAATACTACTTTATTCAAAATATTTCCCTGCACATTCAGAGTACCTCCGTCGTATATCCATAAAACGGCATTTGGAGCAAAATGTACCTTTGTACCGGCAGGAATAATCAAAGTACTGTCAGTATCAACAACACAATAACCGTAAACAACATGCGGTTTATCGTTTGCCCATGGTAAATTGCAGCCTGCATAGCCATAACTCAAATAGCTCCCGTCATCGAATATTATCTTTTTGTTCGGTACATGATAATAAGCATCTTGACCCCAAGCTACTAACTGCAGTTTTTGAATATTGCCATTGACTGTAAATATTATCGAATCGTTGACTATTAATGGATTTGATTGATTATTCGGATTTATTGTAACTTTTACGAATATATACAAACTGTCTTTTGCAGCTATTTCGGTATTATATTTATCAACCGACTGTACACCGTCTATTGTAATTCTGAACATCGATTGCATACCGCCGCCAAGCCTTATCGACGATATATTAACCGGTTTGTCGTAAGGATTATAAACCATTATTTGTTTGGTAACCGAACCTAAAGTTGTAAAAACCGTATCGAAAAGCAATGTATCGCACGAAAATCTCAGCTTTACATCGGCTGACGTAATATAATCATCTTCTTTATTGCACGAAAAAATAATAAATGATAAGAGAATAAACGGTATTAAAAATATTTTCAGCTTAGACATCAAATTATATGTAACATTATAAAACGACAAAATTACTAAACAATATCTAAAAACGCAGAGAGTTGATTATTATTTTTTATAGGCTGATTTGCGGATAAAATTAGATTTAAAATTTAAATATACATCAATTAAGGTAAAAAGAGAATGGTGATTCTTTAGTTAATCACCCGGTTTTCCGTTTCAATCACCTGGTTTTTCGTTTCGAACACCTGGTTTTTCGTTTCGATCACTTGGTTTTTCGTTTCAACCACCTGGTTTTCCGTTTCGAACACCTGGTTTTCCGTTTCGATCACCCGGTTTTCCGTTTCGAACACTTGGTTTTTCGTTTCGATCACTTGGTTTTTCGTTTCGATCACCCGGTTTTCCGTTTCGAACACTTGGTTTTTCGTTTCAACATCAAAATTCAAATGTTTGTTAATGAAATTTTTCTTTTTTGTATATATTTAAATATTATTAAATATTTTTTTAGACGTTAAAATTTATATTTTTTAGAAATACAATACATTTTACAATTTTTTATTAACATATTTATACCATTGTATTTCTGTTTTTTATATTACATAATATTAATTTTTGTTAATTTCTCAATTTTGAATTAAAACTATTGTATGCTTATATTTGCATTAATTATCTAAATGCAATTAGATAATCGTTTTATATTTTTTGTTTAATTTTTAAAAATAAAAAAAAATGAATAAACATTTTTCAAAACAATTGAAGACTTATCAGAGTCTTATCAGCTTGCTTGATGAGCATAAAGCTCAATGGCAAGGATTTCAACCGATGGTAGAAGCTATTGACGAAATGAACGATTTATTTCAGCAATCAGAAATGCTCCGAGAGGTTACCGGTGCATCTACCGAAAGTGTAACCATATTGAAAAACAATATTAAAAAGGAGGTGATTTTAAAAATCAGAGTTCTTCGTAATGCTATTATTGCATATGCAGCAAAGGAGGATAAACCTGAACTCATAGCTGATATGAAAAATAAAAGCAAACATTTAAAAATTACTTCAAGAGAAACTTCTCTTTATGATGTTTGTAAATATATTTACAATAAAGCATTATTATTAAAAAACGAATTGCTTGATTACAAGATTGAGCAATCATTGCTTGATTTTACAGGAAAGCAGATTGACAAATTTAAGGTAAGTATTTCGACACCTGTTTCTATGATTAGAAATAAGAAACTGTCGAATGAGAATTTAAGAAAGATACATCTTAAAATAAACAGTCTTTTAATATATCGCCTCGATAAGTTAATGACTGTAATGGAAATGAACAATCCTGAGCTTGCCGCAAAGTATTTTGTTCTAAGACCTTTTCCTAAAACAAGAACAAAAAAGAATTCCGAAGAAATCGGCAATAAAAGTTAAATAAAAAAAAGATACTTATCCCCAAATATGCAACTTTGATAACAGAATAAGTATCTCTTTTTTTACGCCCTTTTATTGAAAAGGGCTTTTTTTTTGTTTAATTTTTAAAAATACATCCACCGAAAGTGTAGTAATTTTGTATTGCAAATATACTAAAATCTAACCCCTTTTTGAAAAAATCTACTTTCCTTTAATAAAAATTTAAAATATTATTTATAATTATTATGCTTTTAATCAACATCTTATAAAATTAAATAAACAAATTTTAAATTTGCAATTTAACATATTTTAACATTTAATTAAGTTTTGCAGTTTTTTCATTTCAGAAAAACCCGAATTTTTCATTCAATTTTCTAACGAAAATAATTAGGATAATCCCGATTTACTATTTTAAACGTTTTACTGTAAATAAGATGACTAAAGTCTGTTGCAAAAAATCGAATAGCAAATTATTAATTGAAAAATCAGTATTAAAAGATTATTTCTTGAAAAAAAATTTAACATTAACTTTGCGACAATAAAATCAATAAAGATAAATAATGTCGAAAGAAGCTAAAGCAAGAATAAAAATCAATAAACTGCTTGAAGAGGCCGGATGGCGTTTCTTTGACTCAAAAGAAGGTAAAGCCAATATTATACTCGAAAATAAAACCAAATTAACTCAAACCGAATTTGATGAATTAGGTGAAGATTTTGAAAAAACCAAGAACGGCTTTATTGACTATCTGTTACTTGACGACAAAGGTTTTCCTTTCATTGTATTAGAAGCAAAAAGAGAAGAAATAAACCCGCTATTTGCTAAAGAACAAGCCAGAAAATATGCACAAGCACAAAACTGTAGATTCGTAATTCTTTCAAATGGTAATTTGCATTATTTCTGGGATTTACAAAGAGGAAATCCGAATATTATTTCAAAATTCCCAAAACCTGAAACTGTTATCGGATATACGGAATTTAAGCCAAATGCGGAGGCATTAGTAAATGAAACCGTAAAAGAGGATTACATTGTAAAAACTCAAAAGCCTGACTACGCCGGCGACCCGAGATATATCGATGAATCACAACGCAGTGCATTTATCGAAGAAAACAAATTAAGGTTTTTGCGTAAGTATCAGGTTAGAGCCATAGAACGGATACAGGAAGAAGTAAAAGCAGGTAAAGACCGTTTCTTATTTGAAATGGCAACCGGCACCGGCAAGACTTTAACTTCGGCAGCCGTTATTAAATTGTTTTTGCGTACCGGAAACGCAAGACGGGTTTTGTTCCTTGTTGACCGTTTGGAATTGGAAGACCAAGCAGATAAAGCTTTTAAAGAATATTTGAAAACTGATTATAAGTGCTGTATTTATAAAGAAAACAGAGATGACTGGCGACATGCAGAAATTGTTGTTTCGACAGTACAATCATTTCTTTTCAAAAACAAATACAAAAGAATTTTTTCTCCAACTGATTTTGACCTTGTAATTTCTGATGAAGCACACAGAAGTATCGGAGGTAACAGCAGAGCCGTTTTTGAGTACTTTATTGGCTACAAGTTAGGATTAACTGCCACTCCAAAAGACTATTTAAAGAAAATAAATGCCGGAGAATTAAGCGAAAAAGACCCGAGAGAATTAGAAAGAAGAATGCTTTTAGACACATACACGACCTTTGGTTGTGAAGATGGAAAACCAACTTTTCAATATAGCCTTTTACATGGCGTTAAAGATGGATTTCTTGTAAATCCTTGTGTTGTAGATGCACGCACAGAAATAACCACGCAACTTTTAAGCGATGAAGGTTATACGGTAGAAATAACGGACGATAATGGAGAAGAAACCTCGACCACTTTTTCTCAACGTGATTTTGAAAAGAAATTGTTTTCCGAAAATACCAACCGTATTTTTTGCAAAACATTTTTAGAGAACGCATATAAAGACCCCATTTCCGGCGAAATCGGGAAATCTATCGTATTCTGTGTTAGTCAAAACCATGCTGCTAAAATCACACAAATTTTGAATGAATTTGCCGATAAGATGTTTCCGGGCAAATATCAATCTGATTTTGCCATGCAAGTTACTTCATGGATACCCGATGCGCAGCAATTGACGATAAACTTTACCAATAATCGTTTAGGTGGCAAAGGTAACTTTCACGATTTGTACCAAACAAGCAAAACCCGTGTATGCGTAACAGTGGGAATGATGACAACAGGATACGATTGCCCCGATATTTTGAATGTGTGTATAATGCGACCAATTTTCTCGCCAACTGACTTTATTCAAATCAAAGGCAGAGGTACAAGAAAATTCAATTTTGCGAATAAAGAGGTTTTGAAAGATAAAAGTTTAATCGAAAACATACCGGAAGAAAACCTCCAAAAATCGAGATTTAAACTCTTTGATTTCTTTGCAAACTGCGAGTACTTTGAAGAGAAATTCAATTACGATGAAGTATTAAAGTTACCACCAAAAGGTTCTTCAACAGAAGGTGGTGGTGGAGGCGGTTATGTTGTTGATGAATACGACAGCACAAGACACGACCCTTTAAAAACCTTTACAGTCAATGAAATTGGCCTTGAAGGGATGAAAATTGACCGAATGTATTTTGAGAAATTTGAGGATAAAGTAAAAGAGGACGAAAAAATCAAGGAATTAGTTCAACAAAAGGATTTTGATGCAATTGAACAATACATTATCAGTCAAATTTTTGATAAACCGGAGGAGTATTACAACATAAGCAAACTACGAAATGCAATTAAAATCGACAGACGTTTATCATTGCGTGAAATAATCGAGAAAATATTTGGTTTTATCCCTTATTTTAAATCGAAAGATGAATTGCTTGAAGAAGAATTTGAAAAGTTCGACAGTCGCTATTTGCCCGCGGAAGAATACTTCACTTACGCCAAGGATTATTTTAAAAGTTACATAACCGACTCTGAATTCAGAGACATAATTGAAAATAAAAAATATGCACTATTAAACACTAATCCCAATGGCGACGTATTCAGGAAGTTGCCTCAGGAATTGCGTATAGCTATACCTGAGTATATAAAAGATAATGTTTCATTAAATAAATATGTTGCGTAAAAGTATGGCAAATACCTATTCACAAATTAATATCCATTGTGTTTTTGCTGTAAAAGGCAGAGAAAACATAATTACAAAAAATTTTAGGGAAGAATTACATCGCTATATGTCAGGGATTTTGAAAAATGATGGTGTTTTCCCATTAGCTGTTGGTGGCTGGAATGATCATGTTCATGTATTTTTTGAGTTAACCCCTGATTTAAAAATTTCTGATTTAATTAGAATGTTGAAGGCAACTTCTTCAAAATGGATCAATGACAATCGTTTGGTTTTGGGAAAGTTTCAATGGCAAGAAGGATATGGGGCTTTTTCATATTCGCGGTCGCAGCGGGATAATGTGATTAATTATATTATGAAACAGGAAGAACATCATAAAAAAAGAACATTTAGAGAAGAGTATCTTGAATTATTGAAAAATTTTGAAGTGGAGTATAAGCAGGAGTATGTTTTTGAATTTTATGAATAAAAAGGTCGCTCCTACGGAGCTTCATAAGTCCCGTAGGGACGACCTTTTGGTTACAGATAAAACAACAACCAATCAAAAGTCCCATAGGGACGACCTTATGGTTACAAAGCTCAACAACAAGTTTCAAAAGTCCCGTAGGGACGACCTTTTGGTTACATTGGGGTATTATTGTCTGAATAAAAAGGCCGCTCCTACGGAGCTTAGCTCTTGTTGTTTGCCCTTGTACAACCATAAGGACGCTCCTACGGAGCTTCACAAGTCCCGTAGGGACGTGCTTATGGTAACAAAGCTCAACAACAAGCTTCAAAAGTCCCGTAGGGACGACCTTTTGGTAACATTGGGGTATTATTGTCTGAATAAAAAGGCCGCTCCTACGGAGCTTAGCTCTTGTTGTTTGCCCTTGTACAACCATAAGGACGCTCCTACGGAGCTTCACAAGTCCCGTAGGGACGTGCTTATGGTAACAAAGCTCAACAACAAGCTTCAAAAGTCCCGTAGGGACGACCTTTTGGTTACAGATAAAACAACAACCAATCAAAAGTCCCATAGGGACGACCTTATGGTTACAAAGCTCAACAACAAGTTTCAAAAGTCCCGTAGGGACGACCTTTTGGTTACATTGGGGTATTATTGTCTGAA
>CAZWKQ010000015.1:0-59868 GCA_964634005.1 uncultured Bacteroides sp. | reverse complement strand
AGAAGATCTCAGGGTCTTCTTTCTCTTAAATTTTTTATCGGACAATAGTGTTTTCATATATTAAAAAAATTAAATTAATTAAAATTTCCATAACATAAAGAAATACAAAAAAATATTTTTTAATTGTATCCAAAACTGATTAAAAAAAAATCTTTTATAAGTGATAATTGTTTTACAAATTGTTTAGTGTATAATAATTTTTCTAACAAACTTTATTCTGATTTTTTCTCAAATATTTTAGTTTAGAAGAAGTGTTCTGTACCAATATCTATCTGCAAGGTGGTTATTCGGAAAATCCATTTTATCAATAAACCGAATACATAAAAATTAAAGATAAATAAGTTGCATTTATACGAATTTAGGTTTCAAAAGTTACACCCGATAAATAAATTTTTGGCAAAAATTATAAAAAAATAAGTAATCAATCTTGTTATTTTTATCTTCAATGCCCATTTGTAGCTGGTTTGTATAATTGTTTAAAAAATAATTTTTGCTTCAATTAAATTTTTTATAATAATCGTGATTTCAGTATTTTTTTGAAAATTAACACCTAAGCTCTTTTTAAGTCTTATTTGCGATAAATAGAAATTGTTATTAATTTTACCGCAAAATATTGCAAATACTGCTTATCTTGATGAAAAAAGTATTAATTATTACTTATTATTGGCCACCTTCGGGAGGTGCGGGTGTTCAAAGAATGCTAAAATTCGTAAAATATTTTCCCGAATTCGATGTTGAGCCTGTAATTTTAACCGTTGATGAAAATAAAGCCTCGTATCAACTTATTGATAATTCGTTAAAAAATGATATTCCTTCAAATATAATAATATTTAAAACATCTACATTCGAACCTTTCGAGTTTTACAAAATTCTCGGAAAGAAAAAAGAAATCCCGCACTCGGGTTTTGCCAACGAATCTAATCCGTCATTATTTCAAAAATTAATGAGGTTTATCAGAGGAAATTTCTTTATTCCCGATGCCAGAGTAGGATGGAACCGATATGCTTATAAAATGGCTGTCAAAATTATTGAAACTGAGAAAATTGATGCCGTAATAACAAGTAGCCCCCCGCACTCAACCCAATTAATAGGCTTGAAATTGAAAAATAAATATAAAATCAAATGGATAGCCGACCTGCGTGATCCATGGACGGATATTTATTATTACAAACAAATGTATCATACAAAGTTGGCCGAAACTATTGATAAAAAATATGAAAAAAAGGTATTGGAAAATTCTGATGCAATAATTGTCGTCAGTAAAAATATTAAAGAAATATTCAAATCAAAAACCGAAACCGATATTGACAATAAAATTCATATCATTCCAAACGGATTTGATGAGGACGATTTTGACAGAGCAAAAAATATCGATTCTGATGAATTTCTGATTACATATACAGGAACTTATGCCGATATTTATCAGATTGACGGTTTTTTAGATGCCTTTAAAAAGTTTGTTAATGAGTTTCATGACCCAAATATTAAACTACGATTTATCGGAAAAATAAGCGATAGTTTACCCGAAAAAATAACCAATTTAAAACTCGACAATTATGTAGAATTTAAAGAATATTTGCCACATAAAAATTCTGTAAATGAATTGCTTAAAAGTTCTGCACTTTTACTTATTATTCCCAAAATGGGAAAAAACGAAGGAATTTTAACAGGCAAACTTTTCGAATATTTAGGTTCATATAAACCCATAATATGTTTAGGTCCACTAAACGGCGATGCTGCAAAAATAATTAATCAATGCAATGCAGGCGAAGTGTTTGATTATGAAAACTCAAATAATATTTTTGATTATCTGAGAAAAATTTATTTAAACCGTAATAATATCGTTTGTAATTACTTGGAAATTAATAAATATACAAGAAAAAATCTGACAAAAAAGCTAACTGAAATCATAAATAATTAAGCAGACCGTTTAAAGAATAAAGTTAGTCAATAAAGTTCTTTTGACTAAGAAAATCGGGTTATTTTTTCGATAAAATTTTTTAAAATCGTTTAAATTAATAATTTTGCAAAGTCTCGAAAGAAATATTTAAACAAAAATATAATATATGACAAAATCAGAACAATTAATGGAGTTGGAGCACCATTACGGCGCTCATAATTATCATCCGCTTCCTGTGGTATTAAGTAGAGGAGAAGGAGCTTTTGTATGGGATGTTGAAGGTAAAAAGTATTACGATTTCCTTTCGGCATATTCTGCCGTAAATCAAGGGCATTGTCATCCCAAAATCATCAATGCACTTATAGAACAGGCAAAAACCATAACCCTGACATCAAGAGCATTTTTTAACGATTGTTTAGGACCATACGAAAAGTATGTAACCGAATATTTCGGATATGATAAGGTATTGCCAATGAATACCGGAGCCGAAGCTGATGAAACAGCATTGAAACTTACCAGAAAATGGGCTTACTTGAAAAAAGGAATACCCGAAAATCAAGCTAAGATTATTGTTTGTGAAAACAACTTTCACGGAAGAACAATAACTATAATATCAATGTCAACCGATCCTGACGCTTACAACGGATTTGGTCCATATACTCCGGGATTCATAAAAATTCCGTACAACGATATTCCTGCACTCGAAAAAGCATTGGAAGACCCGACAGTTGCCGGTTTCCTTGTTGAACCAATTCAGGGTGAGGCCGGTGTTTATGTTCCTGATGAAGGATATTTGAAAAAGGCTTACGATTTATGTAAATCGAAAAATGTACTTTTCATAGCCGATGAAGTTCAAACCGGTATAGCTCGTACAGGTAAATTATTGGCATGCGACCACGAAGGTGTTCGTCCTGATGTTCTTATTTTAGGAAAAGCTTTATCAGGCGGTGTTTTCCCTGTATCTGCAGTATTGGCCGATGACGATATTATGCTTTGCATAAAACCCGGCGAACACGGCTCTACATTTGGCGGAAATCCCGTTGCCAGCAAAGTTGCAATTGCTGCTCTCGAAGTTGTTAAAGAAGAAAAACTTGCCGAAAAAGCCGAATATCTTGGAAACATTTTCAGAGAAGAAATGAAAAAAATCCAGTCGGAAATGGTAGAATTAGTAAGAGGTAAGGGTTTATTAAATGCTGTAATAATTAAACCTAAAAACGGAAAAGAAGCATGGGATGTTTGTTTGAAAATGGCCGAAAACGGCGTTTTAGCAAAACCAACTCACGGTCATATAATCCGTTTTGCTCCTCCTTTGGTTATAACTGAAGAACAACTAAGAGACGCTGTTGAAAGAATAAAACAATCTATTCTTTCTTTCTAAGATAAATAATTAATTAATTACACCAAAAGCGGGTTGGTTTTAATTTGCCTTCCCGCTTTTTTACTTTAAAATTATTATTTGACAAATCAATATTTTATTATTAATTTCGTTTTAAGCAATTAATATTCTTATGCCATTAAAACAAATATTGCTTAAATACTGGGGGTACAGCAAATTTCGTCCGTTACAGGAAGAAATTATCACTTCTGTAATTGAAGGAAACGATACTTTAGCATTATTGCCAACAGGAGGCGGAAAATCAATTTGTTATCAGGTTCCTGCTGTATATATGCCCGGTATTTGTATAGTAATATCTCCATTAATTGCACTTATGAAAGATCAGGTCGAAAGTCTTGTTAACAAAGGAATAAAAGCAAAAGCAGTTTATACCGGTATGCATTTCAGAGAGATAGAAAATACTTTGAATAATTGCGTTTACGGTGATATAAAGCTTTTGTATTTATCGCCCGAGCGATTGCAAAGCGAAATGGTAATAGAGCATATTAAACAAATGAATGTCAATTTGCTTGCTGTAGATGAAGCTCACTGTATTTCGCAGTGGGGTTACGATTTTAGACCCCCTTATCTCGAAATTGCAAAAATAAGAGCCTATTTGGATAAGGTTCCGGTTCTTGCTCTTACAGCAACTGCAACTCCCGATGTTGTTGATGATATTCAGAAAAAATTATTGTATAAAAAAAATAATGTTTATCAAAAGACATTTGAAAGAAAAAACCTTACATATATCGTAATAAATTCCGAAGATAAGCAAGCCAGACTTTTAAGAATTATTGACAAAACAAAAGGGTCAGCCATAATATATGTCAGAAACAGAAAAAAAGTAATGGAAATTTCGGAGTTCTTGAACAAAAACGGGATAAAAGCCGGCTATTATCACGCTGGACTGGATCCAAAAGTGAGAAATATTCAACAAAACCTTTGGATGCAAAACCGAAATACGGTTATGGTTGCTACCAATGCTTTTGGAATGGGTATTGATAAACCCGATGTAAGAGTTGTAGTTCATTTAGATTTACCCGATTCGCTCGAAGCTTATTTTCAGGAAGCAGGTAGAGCCGGCAGAGATGAAAAAAAATCGTATTCCGTAATTCTTTACAACCAATCTGATATTTTGAATCTTAATCAGAATTTTCAAAATTCTTATCCCGATAAAGAAACTATAAAATCAATATATCAGGCTCTCGGAAACTTTTTTAATATTCCTGTCGGATCGGGAAAAGATGTAAATTTTTCTTTCGATTTAAAAGAATTTTGCGGCAACTATAATCTGAATCCTCTTATTACTTATAATTCATTGAAGTTTCTCGAAAAAGACGGATATATTCTGATGAATGAAGACCCGTTGACTACATCGAAAATTATGATAATCGTCGATAAAGAAGAATTGTATCGTTTTCAGGTAGCAAATTCGAAACTCGATAGTTTTATCAAGCTGATTTTACGTTCGTATGGAGGCGTTTTTAATGATTTTGTAAGAATTAGCGAAATAGAACTTGCAAAAAGGGCAGGAGAAGATGTTAATACTATTGAAGAAAATCTTAAAAAACTCGAATCATTCGGAATAATAAGCTATATAAAAGCAACAAATAAACCTTATATCACATATATCGAAAATCGTTTTGATACCAAAGATGTTTTTATTAAACACGAAACGTATGATGTAAGAAAACAAAATGCCGAAAAGCGTAAGAATAGCGTAATTGAATATATCAACTCTACTTCTAAGTGCCGAAGTTTGATATTATTGTCATACTTTGGCGAAGAAAATGCAAAAAGATGCGGTAGTTGCGATGTTTGCATCAATAGAAATAAAATCGAATTATCGGAACTCGAATTTAATACAATAATCGAAATTATTAAGCCATTGCTCTTAAAATCTCCTCATACATTAGAAGAAATCGTAAAAAAAGTAAATGCCGACGAAGATAATATTTTAAAAGTCATTCAATGGTTGCTCGATAACGATAAAATCATCAAAACTGATACTTATGAGTTTCTCTGGAAATCGGAAAAATAAATTAATTCTGCTTTAATCTATTCTTTACCAAATAGTTTTCAATTATTTTATCCGACATTTTAATAATCTTGCTTGCCCACTGAATTTTTAAATCAATTTTTTCTTCTTCACTTAATTGCCAATTGATATCGTTTTTTTTCAACCTAGTAGTTAACGAATAAATTGTTATGGCAGCGGATACCGATATATTGAAACTTTCGGTAAAACCCGACATTGGAATTTTAACGAAATAATCGGCATTATTTAAAACTTCGTTGCTGAGTCCATCCTTTTCGGTTCCGAAAAAAAGAGCCAACTTGTCGCTTATATCAAGTTCTTCGAGGAGAATATCATCTTTATGAGGTGTTGTTGCAACAATCTTATAGTTTCTGTCTTTTAACTGTTCTATTGCATCTAAAGTATTGTTGGTTAATTTATTATAGTTATAAATATTAAGCCATTTTGCCGCACCTAATTCTACATCGGGGTTAATATTAAATTTGTTATTGTTTTCAATAATATGTACGTCCTGAACCCCCATGCAATCACATGTTCTTAATACCGCACTTGCATTTTGAGGCTGAAAAATATCTTCAAGCACAACTGTAATGTGTCTTGTGCGACTTTGAATAACTTCTTCAATTAAATGTTGTTTATTTTCTGAAAAAAAGGAAGTTAAATATTTGAATAAATCCAATTTTTGATTATAGTCCAACTTCATAAAAGTCAAATTTCAATCGTCATCAGGTTTGTTGTTTTCTTTTTGTTGAGGGATTCTTCTTACTTGATAATCTCTTTGTGTTTCGTCATATATTTTATTTCTTTCATATTCTTCGGCTCGTTTGTTAGCTTCTCTTTCTTCGTTTATTAATTCCTGCATATTATCCGAATCGGATACTTGAGAGCATGAATTAATAATTGTCGTGAATAATATGATTGATAATATGTATAATAGTTTATTCATCAATACAAAAATAAAACAATTCCGATTAATGAGTACTTTTTTTATTATAATTCAAAACGGTTTCTTTAAAAATATTACCTCTATGTTCGAAATTTTTGAACAAATCGTAGCTTGATGCTGCGGGTGAAAGCAAACAGGAGGCATTTTTCGAAGTAATTTTAAATGCAAGTTCTACAACTTCGTACATATTTTCAGCAAAAAAGAAGTGTTTATTTATCTCCTTGCCATTCTTTAATATTTCGTTGTGGATTCTTTTGCCTGCTTCTCCTAAAAAAATAAAATTATTGACCTGTGAATTAACCAGATAGTATGCAAGTGATTCATAATTTATTCCTCTGTCGAATCCGCCAAGTATAAGAGTATCAACTTTTTCTATTGTTTCTAAAGCTGCTATTGTTGCTTCGGGAATAGTAGAAATCGAATCGTTATAAAAAGAAATTTCATTAAAAGTTCCTACAAATTCTAAACGATGTTCGAGGCTTTTGAAATCGGAAATGGCATTAATAACTTTATTGTATTCTAAACCAATTATTTCGCATACTTTTATTGCTGCCAATATATTCGACAAATTGTGATTTCCCGGAATGTTGCGGCTAAAATTTGTATCTCCCTTTTCTATTATTGTATTCTGATTTTTTGAATAAATTTTAGAGTTTTCGATATAAATTCCGTCGCCATCAATTTTGTTTAACCCATATTCAAAAATCTTCGACTTAATTCCAATTTTATCAATAGTGCTTTTTAACAGCAGATTATCATAGTTGTAAATAAAAAAATCTTTTTCATTCTGATAATAGGCAATGTCAATTTTTGCCTTTATATATTCTCTAAATGAATTATAATGGTCAAGATGTTCCTCGAAAATATTAAGTAATACCGAAATATGAGGAGATATTCCAATATTCTGCAACTGATGAGACGACATTTCAAAAACAATAAATGTATCTTGTTCGATATTTTCGATGATTTCGAAAGGTGGCAATCCGATATTTCCGACTAAAATTGAATCTATAGAGTTTTTTTGTAAAATATGGTGCAACAGACTCGAAGTAGTACTTTTGCCTTTAGTGCCGGTAATTCCGATGACCTGTTCGGAAAATAATCTTAAAAATAAGTCGGTTTGATTGGTAATTTTTTCTTCATATTTGTCAAACCTGCTGTCTTTTAGCGAAATACCGGGAGATTTTATAATCAAATCGGCACTATTTAATACTTCTAAATAATTATTACCTGTTATGATTTCAGTATTCAGGCTTTTATTCAAGAATGGATGTTTTTCTACTAAACTGTCATTTATATCGGAAATAATAAGCCATGTTTCCGGAAAGTATTTTTTTATAAAGTGATATGTCGAAATTCCTTCTTTACCGAAACCAAGTATTGCTACTTTTTTGTTTTTAAATAATCCACCGAGTTTGTTTAATTTTTCAGTAAAGTTCATCTTTAATCAGTTTAATAAATTCATCAGTAAGAAAGTGATTATTTTCAATATTGTTAATTTCAGTCTTAAAATCCAAGTTCGAATATTTTTCGTATAAATTTGCCGATTTGTAATATTTCAAAAGATATGGTAGTTCGTTTTCGCCGATTTTTTTGATAATTAAGTTAACGGCAATATTAACTTCGCTCACGGTTCCGATACATTCAAAAGGTTTAACTTTTTCAATACCTATCAGTTGCTCGAAATAAAACAGTAAATCTTCATCATTCAGTAAATCGCTTCCAAAAATTTCAATCATTTTGTTTCTTTCAATATAAGGCGAAAGAATAATAAATGCAAAAAGACATTTTGGGCATTTCCCGCACCATGTATCATTTTTACTGCCTACATTGCAACTTCTGAAAGCTAAATGATATTTTGTAAAACGGGAAAATATTTTCCCTATTTGAATTTCCGACAGCGGACGCAGAAAACTGAAATAGTTGAAGCTACCGGAAATGTATTTTTCGGTATATTCCCTGAAATCTTTTTCAAATTCGAATGATTTTGAATATTGATGATTTACATTTGAATTTTCAACAGTGGTTTCATTAGCACTCGATTCGTTCGATAAGGCAATATGATTGCTGTTGTTTAAAGCCGATGCTAAAAGAGTATAAAATGCAAGCAAGGCCGAAAAAGGAGTATGACCGTTCAAAAAGCCAAGCTCATTGAGTTTTAACAACTCTGGATGTATGCTTCGGTTTATTATTATTGTTTTTTCAATACCGAAACCGGCAATATTAACTGTATCGGTAGTGGCTTTGCGAGGGTTCATTATTAAAGGGGTAATTCTGTAAGGTAGTTTTTTCAGTAATTCTAAACTTACCACAGAATCTTTGCCTCCGCCTATAGGAACTATTATTGCATTTTCTGTCAAAATGTCGGTTTTTTGTGTTTCGTTTTTCGAGTCTGACATTATGTCAACAAAATCATCGATATTTGTAGTTATTGAGTTTAAGTAAAAAAATTCTCCCAAACCGTTGAAATATATCTTTTTCCAGAAATTTATCTGTTCGTTGTTTAATTTAAAAGGTTTAACTATAATCTTGGGTGAACAAGTTGCTTTCCAATAGCTTATAAGCTCAATCATTCCAATGTTAAATACAATATTATTAAGCAGTTGGTCGGGAATACTTTTGATATTAAAAAAACTTCTTTCAGGTATTTCGAAAGTTGGTTTAAAAAAGTATTTATTATCAATATTAAAGTCAAATTCACATAAAATTGAATTATTTTTAATCTTTAAATCATACTTTTCGTAATTGAATGTAGTATATTTATGCCTGAAATTTTCAAAAAGTTGTTGATTGAGTTTTATTTGCATAAATGGTACAATATTTGTTTGTAAATAAATACCAAAATTAGTAAATTTGTTAAAACAATTATTAAAATGAACAATTTAAATAAAATATTAAATATAAAACCCAGCAGTATCAAGCCTTCTAAAGGAAAGATGCTTATATCGGAGCCGTTTATGCAGGATTATTACTTCAAACGTTCGGTAATATTACTTGCAGAACATAACGATGAAGGGACTTTTGGAGTAGTTATAAATAAACCTTTGTTTGTCAATATGAACGAGTTGATTAAGGATTTTCCTAAAATTGATGCTGAGCTATATCTTGGCGGACCTGTGGCAACAAACAGTCTTTTTTACATACACAAATATCCCGAAATAGCTAATTCGCATGTTATAACTGAAGGTGTTTACTGGGGAGGAGATTTGGAAGTTGTTAAAGAAATGGCAGCTTTGCATAAACTCGAACAAGATAAAATACGTTTTTTTATCGGATATTCGGGGTGGATTCCTAAACAGCTCGACGGTGAGATAAAAAGAAATTCGTGGGTAATTTCAAAAATTGATACATCGGTTTTATTTCAAGAACCTGTTGATGAAGTCTGGAACAAGATGGTACTTAATCTTGGCGAAGATTATTCGTATTGGGTAAACTTTCCCGAAAATCCTATTATGAACTAAAAAACTCCTTTTGTCTTTCAAAAAGGAGTTTTTAGTGGGCAAAATTGTTAATTAAGCGTCAATTCTGGCGTATTTGGCATTTTTTTCGATAAACTCGCGTCTTGGTGGAACTTCATCGCCCATAAGCATCGAGAAAATTCTATCGGCTTCAGAGCCGTTTTCAATAGTAACCTGTCTTAATGTTCTGAATGCGGGATTCATGGTTGTGTCCCACAATTGTTCTGCGTTCATTTCTCCAAGACCTTTATATCTTTGAATATGAATTCCGCTATCTTTTCCATTAGCTGAAAATTCTTCAACAATTTTTGCTCTTTCTTCCTCTGTCCAGCAATACCTTTCTTCTTTGCCTTTCTTTATCAAGTAAAGTGGGGGAGTGGCAATATAAACATATCCTTGCTCAATCATTTCTTTCATGTATCTGAAAAAGAATGTAAGGATAAGAGTTGCTATGTGGCTTCCGTCAACATCGGCATCGGTCATTATTATAATTTTGTGATAACGAAGTTTTTCAAGATTCAGCGCTTTACTGTCGTCTTCGGTACCAATGCTTACGCCAAGTGCAGTGAAAATGTTTTTTATTTCTTCGCTGTCGAAAATTTTGTGTTGCATAGCTTTTTCAACGTTCAATATTTTACCTCTAAGAGGCAAAATAGCCTGAAAACGTCTGTCTCTGCCTTGTTTGGCAGTACCACCTGCCGAATCGCCCTCAACTAAATAAATTTCGCATTTTGCAGGGTCTTTTTCCGAACAATCGGCAAGTTTTCCGGGCAAACCTGAGCTTGACAACACATTTTTGCGTTGAACCAACTCTCTTGCTTTTCGTGCTGCATGGCGTGCCGTGGCTGCTAAAATCACTTTATTCACTATCAACCGAGCTTCCTTGGGATGTTCTTCGAGAAAATTATTTAACAACTCACTTACAAGCTGATCAACATATCCCATAACTTCAGAGTTGCCGAGCTTTGTTTTGGTTTGCCCTTCAAACTGAGGCTCCTGTACTTTTACCGATATTATTGCCGTTAATCCTTCTCTGAAATCATCTCCGTTTATGTCGAATTTAATTTTGTCGAGCATACCCGATTTTTCGGCATACGATTTCAATGTTCTTGTTAAAGCTCTTCTGAATCCCGAAAGATGGGTTCCTCCTTCGTGAGTGTTGATATTATTTACATACGAATGAATATTTTCGGTGAAAGAGGTATTATATTGCATTGCTATTTCTATAGGAGTATTGTTTTTTTCTCCTTCGATAAAAATAGGCTCAGGCATAAGTTTTTCGCGAACTGCATCAAGATATTCGATAAAATCTATCAAGCCCCTTTCGGAATAATATGTTTCGCTGATATAATTTCCGTTTTCGTCCTTTTCGCGCATATCGTTCAAAATGATAGTTATTCCTTTATTAAGGAAAGCAAGTTCACGCATACGCGATGATAATATATCGAAACTGTATTCTTTGGTAATAAAAATACTATCGTCGGGTGTAAAAGTAACTTTTGTTCCGGTTTGATCGGTAGTTCCGTTTTCTTTAACAGGATACAATGGATTTCCGCATTCATACTCCTGTATATATGATTTGCCGTTTCTGAAAACTTCTACTTTAAGGTATTTCGAGAGAGCATTAACACAAGAAACTCCAACCCCGTGTAAACCCCCTGAAACTTTATAAGAGCCTTTATCGAATTTACCTCCGGCATGAAGTACTGTCATAACAACCTCAAGAGCCGAACGTCCTTCTTTTTCGTGAATATCGGTAGGGATACCTCGGCCATTGTCTAACACCGAAATAGAGTTATCGGGCAAAATTGTAACTTCAATTCTGTTGCAATATCCTGCCAGGGCCTCATCTATCGAATTATCAACAACTTCATAAACTAAGTGATGTAATCCTTTAACGTTTATATCACCGATATACATTGCAGGACGTTTCCTAACTGCTTCTAAACCTTCTAAAACCTGAATATTCTCGGCTGTGTAACCATTTTGTTCTTTTAACTGCTCATCTAATTCTAATTCGCTCATATATAATGTATTATGATAGTATTGATTTTGTTTCAAAATTACAAATTCTATTCGATTTAAACAAGTTTTTTGAGTCGTTTAATTTGTTTGTTTCAATATATATTGCAGCCTTTTTTTATTAAAAAAAATTACAAAAAATGTTTTTTTATTAAAAATTTTTTAAATTTGTGATTAGTTTTGAATAAGTAATACACACTAAATTAAAATTTTAACTAATTATGAAAAAAATCAGGTTACTCACAGTACAATTCGATACAAATATCAAAGGATACGAATTACCTGCTTTCAGAGGAGCTATTGTCGATAAGGTAGGAAAAGAAAATATAGTTTTTCACAATCATCTTTCAGGAAATACATACGTTTACCGATATCCCCTTATACAATACAAAATTATTAAAAATAGTCCTGCAATTCAATGTATAGATTATGGAGTGGACGAAATACATAAATTTTTCGAGAACAGTTCGTGGGATTTAAAAATCAGTGATAGAATTTTGGAGATGAAAATAAAAAGCATACAGTTGAATCAGTTTACTATGCAAGTATGGGACAAAAAGTTTGATTACTCTATACAAAACTGGATTGCTTTAAATCAGGATAATTATAAGAAATATAAAGAAATTGAGAGTTTGTCGGACAGAATTAGTTTCCTCGAAAAAACATTAACAGCAAATATAATTTCATTTGCAAAAGGTATTGAATGGACTATAGATAAACCCATAGAATTAAAAATCAAGGATTTAAAAGAGACAAAACTTGTTTCATTAAAAGGCGAGAAAATAATGGGGTTTAATGTGGACTTTAATTGTAATGTATTTATACCCAATTATATAGGATTAGGTAAAAGTGTAAGTTTAGGTTATGGTATGGTAAAACAGAAAATTGCAAATAGATTGCAACATTAGAAAATAATTTTGTAAAAAAATCAGAATATGAAATATTTATACTGATTGCTTGAAATAGTAAATGATAAAATGAAATAAAAAAATATGGATACTACAAGAAAACAGATTTATTTGGCAGCTTTATTGCATGATATAGGTAAGTTTTATCAAAGAGCAGATGAATCGTCTATAGCAAAATCAAAATTCCTAGATAATGATATAAAAAATCTTGAAAATATTTTTTGTCCTGAAGACAAGAAGATTAAAGGTAAACGAACTCATAAACATATACTATGGACTGCACAGTTTATTAAAGATTTTGAGTTACATTTAAAAGGTTTTTTTAGTAAAGAAACTGATTCAAGTATTGATGTTCTTTTAAGATTATCTGCAATTCATCATAATCCATCAGGCAATGAAATTAACGAGTTAATTATACAAAAAGCCGATCATTATAGTAGTGGTGCTGATCGTTCTGTATTTGAAGATGATTGGAAAGATGAATTAGAACAAAATTCTTGGGATAGTTTCAAAAAAATCAGAATGAGAAGTATTTTTGAGGGTATCTCGTTGAAAAATAATAATTCTGAAGTATGGGAAACAGAATATAAAAATCGTTTATCATTAAATGAATTACAACTAACAGAAAAATTTTTCAAACATGAAACTAAAGATGAAATACCTAATTATTTAGAATTATGGAGAAAATTTATTACAGAAGTTAAATTTATTCAAACATCTTCATTTAAAACTTTTTCGGAAACATTATTATTTCTTTTGGAAAAATATACAAGTCGAATACCCAGCAGCACTCAACATTTACCTGACGTTTCTCTTTATGACCATTCTAAAACAACTGCAGCATTTGCAGTTTGTTTATATGATTACATTTTATTCAATAAAAATAGCTTCCCTTTATCAACGGATAAACCTTTTTTATTATTAGGGGGTGATTTATCAGGAATTCAAAAATTTATTTATGGAATTATAGCACGAGGTGCTGCTAAGAATTTGAAGGGTCGTTCATATTACTTACAATTGTTGATTGACAATATAGTTACACAATTAATTAAAGAATTAAATCTGTTTAATGCCAATGTTATTTATAAAAGTGGCGGTGGTTTTTATATTATTGCTCCCAATACTAAAGAAGTTGTAAATTTAATAACCGAATTTGAAAATAGAATTACAGAAGAACTATTTAAATTCCATGGAAGTAATTTAAATCTTACAATAGATTATCAGGAATTTGGTGAGGAAGAATTATTCTATGATGTTAATAACAAAAATAAAAGAAATATCGGAGATATTTGGAGTGGATTATTAGAAAAAATTAGTAACAAGAAAAGCCAAAGGTTTAAAAACTTAATAAAAAATGAATACAATCTTTTCTTTGTTCCTGATAATTCCGGTGGTGATTGCAATTTAGATGCAATTACCGGAGATGAAATAGAAGGTAAAGCAATAAATTTTGACGGTCATTTAATTAATGAATATACAAAAAAACAAATAGAACTAGGTGAAAAACTCAGAAATACTGATTATTGGATACAATCTTATGAAAAACTCAGTTATTTTTCAAAAGAAGCAAATGAGTTTAAAATTAAGGGATTAGAAATATATAATTATTTTGTTTCTAAGGACTTCTTTAATAATGATGATTATCGTATTCAGTTAAAAAAATCAGCTGATAAAATCAGAGCATTTACATTTAATGATTTAAATTTTTTGGAATCGCCACAAAAAGGAATAGAAAACATATATGGTTTTACATTTTATGGAGGAAACAAATATCCTGTGAGTAAATGGAATGAAACTCCTAAAACATTCGAGGAAATTTCAGGAGTTGAATTTACTGACGCTAAGAAAGATGTTAGAGCTTTTGCACCGGGACTTGTAAGAATGGGGGTACTTAGAATGGATGTCGATAATTTGGGTGCAATTTTCAGAAGAGGTTTATCGCCCGATAAATGTTCATTTAGCAGATATTCTGTATTGAGCAGAAGTCTTGACTATTTCTTTTCAGGCTATATAAATAAAATTTGGGAGAGTAATGACAATTACAAAAATTATACTCAAATAATATACTCCGGAGGGGATGATTTATTTATTGTTGGCAAATGGGATATAGTTATCGAAATGGCAAATGAAATTTATATAAAATTTAAAGAATGGACTTGTGATAATCCTGATATAACATTAAGTGGAGGAATATCATTTGTATATCCAAAATTTCCTATATTGAAGGCAGCAGAAATGAGTGCTGATGAAGAAAAAAATGCTAAAAATCACAAATATATTGAAACAGAAAAAAATGCAATCTCAATATTTGGATATGCTTTTAATTGGGAGTATGAATTAAAATATCTAATTAAATTAAAAAATACCATCAAAGAATTACTTGAAAAAGAAAATGGAATGCCCCAAGGGTTTCCTTCTGATATCTACAACTTAATGCAACAAGCCAATTTATTTTATAATAAAGAAAAAAATAAATATGTTATACAAAATTATCAGGTGATATGGTTAACTGCTTATAATTTCAAAAGAGCTTTACAACGTAATAAAGATGAACTATTTGCTAAATTTTTAACCGAATGGGTCGAAAAAATATTTACAGGTCAAATTACTGAAATTAAAGAAACAAAATACCATGCATTACAATATCTGGCAATTGCTGCTAGATGGGCAGGTATGGAAAATAGATAATAACCAATAAATTATAATTATATGTTTGATAAAGTTCTTATACAAAAATGGGTTCAAAATGGTATTGACGAAGATACTATTAAAATGGCTTCTGAATGGGGTAAACATTTAGTTGAGCCAAATGGGAGACAAGTTGATCAAGATGCCTTGACTACATCTCAAATAAGAAATGTTTTTGGTGAATTAAGGAGAATACAACTAAATGGCTACAAAAACGAGAAAACGGCATTTTTATTAATTAAACCCAAATTGGCATATGCAGTAAAAAGGCATAAGAAAAAAGGGGTTGACCTTTTTTATCAACTTTTTTGCTTTGCCTATGATGCAATAGACTTTAAAAATGATGAAAAAGGGGAAAAACAGTTTGAAAATCTAATGAATTTTATGGAAGCCGTTTTAGCTTATCATAAATACCATGGCGGAAAAGAATAATAGTTATGAATCATTAAAAAAATTTAATTATGGCAAATAAACTTTTGAAAAAAATAGAAATTATCGGTACTTTGACATTAAAAACCGGTTTACATATAGGTGGCACCAATTCTTCCATGCAAATTGGAGGCATTGACAAAGGTGTAATTAGGAATCCTATTAACAATCAACCATTTATTCCCGGAAGTTCATTGAAAGGCAAAATGAGATCGTTGTTTGAAGTATCAATTGGAAAAACAGGAGGGAAAGTTGGAAAAGATGTGAATAATGGTCCTGCACAAGAAGGTCCTTCTTCTGATTTATATGGTAATTCATCAGGTGGTGAAAAACAAAAAGGTTCAAGATTAATTGTAAGAGATTGTGAAATGAAAAATGCAGAAGAGGTTTTATCAAAAACAGAAATGCCTTATACTGAAGGTAAAACAGAAGTTGTTATTGATAGAATTACATCTGCAGCAAGTCCGCGACAGATTGAAAGAGTCCCTGCTGGAGCAGAATTCAGTTTAAATATGGTACTAAATATTTGGGAACAGGATAATAATGAGAAAGAATTAATTGCAAATTTATTCAAATCACTTGAATTATTAAAAGATGACTATTTAGGTGGCAGTGGCAGTAGGGGTTATGGTCAAATTTCAATTGATATTGAAAAAATACAGGAAAAGAAATCAGACAAATATTATGGGATTTCTGATGCTGAACCAAATGAAATCACAAAAAAATACAACAATCAAATTGAAAAACTAAAATCATAAACTATTATGAAAGCCATTAAACTTCATTTCACTACACCTGTTCATTTTGGGAGGGGACGTGAAGAACCGGATAAATCAGAACTAATTTATCACTCTGATTCTTTAAAATCTGCAATATATTCTATTGGGGTTCATTTTTTTGAAGAGTGGAAGAACGAAAAAAAATTTTGTGATAGTTTCAGAATTTCTTCATGTTTCCCATTTGCAAAAGATGAATTTTTTCTTCCAAAACCACAATTGAAAAGAAAAATTATTATTAGCGATTTATCAGAGGATAAAACTTCAAAAAAAGTAAAGAAAATTGAGTTTTTTGAAAAAACAGTATTTGAAAATTTTATAAATACTTCAAACGATTTTTTTAAAATTAATTTATCAAATGTAACACCAAATGGAGTATTTGTAAGTAAAGAAAATATCGAACAAAAAAAACATAAAGAATTCTTCAAAACTGAAGTTCAACAAAGAGTTAAAGTCCCTTTGGAATGGGAAAATAAAGACAGCGATCCTTTTTATATTGACAGAATTTATTTCGAGAAAGAATGTGGTTTGTATTTTATAGCTGAATTTGATAATTCTGAAATTGAGAATCAAGTATTAAGAGCATTAAAATTATTGGGCGAGAATGGTATAGGTACCGATAGGTCAGTGGGTAACGGATTGTTTAATTTTAATGTTGATAGGGATGTAAGTGAATTTTCTTTTAATATAAACAGTTTACACGACAATTATTTATTATTAGGTCTATATTTACCGAATGAAAATGAACATAAGGCAATCAATTTTGATAAAAGTTCTTGGAGTTTGATAAAACGAGGTGGTTATATTGCAGGTAGCGAAATTGAAGAATTTATGCATCTGAGAAAAAAATCGGTTTATATGTTTGGAGAGGGTAGTATTTTAAAATCATCTTTAGCTTTAAAGGGTAAAACAGAAAATTTGTCTCCTGATTGGAATGATGAGAAAATGCACCCTGTATGGCGTGACGGGCAATGTTTAATCTTAAAAATTTAAACTATGAAAGCAAAACTAACAACATTAACTCCGGTTCATATTGGTAACGGAACTACTTACAATAAAAATATCGATTTTATTCAATCAGGCAAAAAAATTGGGATAATTGACGAGAAAAAAGTATTGGAAATAATCGGAGAAGATAATATTCACCAATGGGTTGCAGCTATTAATAAAGGTGGCAATACTTTCGTTGAATTATTAAAACAAAGAGGATGGAAAGATAATGATTTGGAAAGTATATGTTCAAGAATCGATAATTTAAAAAATAAATCAAATACATCGAGTCAATTAAAAGAAGCATATCGCAGTCCAATTAAAGGATTATGTATTCCAGGAAGTAGTATTAAAGGAGCATTAAGAACTGCAATATTAAATTCATTTTTGGATGATGATAATATTTCTAAATTAAATGCAGACGATTTAAAAACATGGAAAGAAAAAGTTGATAGACAATCAGGGGAAAAAAACAGAATAAATGAAAAATGGAGCGATGCAAAAATTGAAAAAAAAATTTTTGGAGATAATGCAAATGAAAAATCAACCAGATTTCTAAAAGTTAGGGATGCTCATTTTGATAACGTACAAGCTGATGTATTTGAAGTACAAATATTAGATAAATTCATTGATGGATGGAAATTTAAAAAAGGTCAGCAAACATTAATTGAAACTATACCTTCAAAAAGTGTATGTGAATTTGATTTATTTATTGATCAAATACTTCTAAATGAAAATCTTAAATTAGATTTAAATGAAAAAAGAATTTTTGAAAATAATCCATCAAATACACGGAAAAAATATAAATTGAAATGGCATTCTCAAAAAGTATATTATTTGCAAAATGGCATTGAAGGAATTTGTAGTCTAGTAAATGAGTTCACAATGGAACTTGTTCGCAACGAATATAATGATTTACTTGAAGAAAAATTTTTTGAGGGAGACAGTATAATAGATAAATATGGAGAAATTTATGATTTGTGCGAAACAGCTGAACCCAATGAAATGATATTAAGAGTCGGAGGAAATTCAGGTTATATTTTTACTACGGGCAAGTGGGTCGAAAAAATAAATTTATCTGATAATGATTATAATAATCTTAGAAGAAAAATTCAAAAACATGATTACTCCGATATGGATTTTTGGCCTAAAACTCGTAAGGTAACTTCAGGAGGTAATATTTTCGGATTTGTAAAAATTAGCTTTGAGTAAAATAATTTATAATTATCATACCTTATGATTATAATAAGCTTAATTTTTTTAATTTAATTACAAACGTCAATTTCATTGTAAAATCAAAAAAGTTTTGCACAATGTTTAGGAGTATTATTAATAACATATATTGGCAATAATTTCAAAAAATAAACTCGTAAATAAATTTATTTTAAAATTAATTTTGTTTACTATGATTAACAAAAAAGTGAATTATTGTTTATTCTATTAAACATTATTTTGTATTTTTGCTTTTTATATTAAACAAAAAATATAGATGCGAGAATTAATAAATAGACAATTTGCTTTAGTAGATAGTGTTTCTTTAAATTTTAAAAGAGATATTGTCACTAAATTACCTTGGGGTGAAAGATTAATAGGGATAAAAGGAGCACGTGGTATTGGTAAAACCTATATGCTTTTACAATATATTAAACAAAATTATCAATTTTCTGAAGAAGCCTTGTATATATCTTTAGATGACTTATATTTCTCTAATCATAAACTTATAGATTTGGTAGATGATTTCGTGGCTAATGGAGGTAGGCATTTATTTATTGATGAAGTACACAAATATCAAAATTGGTCAACAGAGATAAAAATGATATATGATTATTATCCAACCCTAAAGGTAGTATTTACAGGCTCTTCATTGTTAGAAATTCTAAATTCAAAAGCAGATTTAAGCAGAAGGGCATTATCTTATAATATGCAAGGTTTTTCATTTCGGGAATTTTTAAATTTTAAATATAATATAGTATTTGAAAAGATTGAATTTAACGAGATTTTATCAAATCATACTGAATTAGCTTTAAAGATTAGCAAGGAGATAAAGCCATTAAAGTATTTTTCGGAATATATAGAATCGGGTTATTTTCCTATCTCGCAAATTAACAAATTTTTATACTATAAAAAACTTATGGAAATTGTTTCTATGATAGTAGAGATAGAATTGCCATCTTTAAGAAAAGTTGAAATATCAAAAATCCCCAAATTGAAAAAATTGCTTTCAATTATTAGTGAAACAGTTCCATTTAAACCTAATATTACATCTTTAGCTAATAAGATAGATGTTTCAAGAAATACTTTGCTTGAATATATCTATGCATTAGTTGATGCAAATATATTGACCAGTTTACACAAAAGTAGCTATGGAGTAAGTTTATTACAAAAACCAGATAAAATATATTTAGAAAACACTAACTATATGTTTGCTTTAAGCAATTCGGAACCCAATACCGGAAGTTTAAGAGAAACTTTCTTTTTTAATCAACTAAAAGAAAATCATAAACTTACTTATCCCGAAAGAGGAGATTTTTTGGTAGATGAAAAATATATATTTGAGATTGGAGGTAAAAACAAAAACGCTGAGCAAATTGCTGGAATGCAAAATGCATATGTAGTGGCTGATAATATTGAATTTGGTAGTGGAAATACCATTCCGCTCTGGTTGTTTGGATTTTTATATTAAATTATTTTTACAATACATTTTATATCACTTAAAAGTGAACTGTAAATGGGAAATGTCAAATCGTACTTAAATTTATAAATTACTTTATTTATCATTATATAAATAAAAACTTAAGTTATAATAAACAATATTATGAAGAAGAATATATTTATTGTTACATTAGGAACCAGGGAGATACAATTCCCATTAGAAGCATTGAAACCAAACAAATTTGAAATAGGAGAAAATTGCAAATTTGTAAAAAAAGACGATTTAACTATTGATACTTTCTTGAATACAAATTATTCCGATTTTATCTGTCATTCATTTCCACGTGAAGCAGGTGAATTGATTGTTAATAACTTTGAAAAATTTCGAAATGTAATAAGCTTTCCTATCATTGATAAAACAATAAATGAAATTTCAAGGGAATCTAAAATTGATAAAATTTATTTTGTTTTTACAAATCAACAAGATTTAGATCTGACAAATAAAAATCAAAGTAATAATTATAAAAAAGATACACTTTTTTATAAAGAAATTTTAAAAAAGATGTTGGTTGAAAAATTTTTTTATTCTGAAGATAATTTTAATGAAATTGAAATAAAAGAAAAAGTAACTGATATTGATTTTCAATATAATGAATTTGCAAAAAAATGTAAGAGTTTATTTGATGAAAAAGAAAATATTGATAAAATATACCTTCTACCTCAAGGAGGAATCGATCAGATTAATCATGCATTAACACTTCAATTAATACAGGCTTTTGGTGATAAAGTTGTTATATGGCAACAAGCAGAAAATACTGAGCCAAAACAACTTTGTTTTACAAATCTTTTTTTGAGAGATTTAGTTAAACAACAAATTATTGCCTTAATAGATGAAATTGAATATTTTGCTGCTCTTAAGATTATGGAAAATTATAATTCAAGCAAAAATTTAAAAAAAATTGTAGAGTTTGCTTCATACAGAAAAGATTTTATTTTGAATAAGGCTAAGAATATTGCCAATAATTACGGAAAAAATAAACCTGAGTTCATTAAAGATTTTGAACAAGAAAAGATATTTTCAAATGTTGATTTCATAAGTTGTTTTAAAAGTGAAAAAAAAATACAAAAATATCTTTTTCAATGCATCGAAAGGTTTTTTGTTGCAGAATACTATTTAAATAAAAAAAACTGGTCTAAATTTGTTTTAAGCATTTCAGTTTTTTTCGAAAATTTAATTAATGTATATTTATCAAGTATAACAAATTTAATGATAATTGAAAAATATGAAAAATATGGAAATGACTTAATAAAAACATTAAAAGAAAACAATGATTCATTAATTGTTTGTATTACAGATAAACTTAATGAAAAAAAGAATGATGCCGATAAAATTAAAGAAGTTAAATTAAGCTTTCCAACTTTGATATTAATAGCGGATTTTTATGCAAGAGAAAATAACCATATAGAATTTAGGAAAATTACGCAATTTTTAATTCATGTAAATTCATCGCTTAATAAAAATAAAAATAAAAACGGAATAAATGGACTTGATCAGCTAAGAAATGGTTTGGCTCATTATGGCGAGGGAGTTATAATAGAAGACTTAATTAAAGCATCAGATGAATCAAATGATATAAATTGGTGGTTTGAAAATGTTAATAATTTAAGTAAAGTTGTTACAGCAAATCAAAATCCTTATTCAAAAATTAATGACTTTATTAAGAATAAATTGTAGTTATTTTGTTTATTAAATTTTAAATTAGTTTACTCGTGGTGCATAATATAAGATAATTGAATTAATAGCAGTGTACATTACATCTAAATACAAGTCGATTGACTTTGATCATCAACTGTTTAGAGCTTTGAAAGGCACTATTTAGATAATTTAGTTGAAAGAATTGTTTACAATAAACGAAAAAAAATGTTTCTATACATTGAAATTATTCGTAAAAAAAATTGAATCCAAATTGAATGGAATATTGCACTTTTCTTTTAAAGATTATGATAATAAAGAAACTGCAATTAAAAAGCTGTATGAATTATTAGATAAAAATCTTTATACAATAAACCCTAAGTAATATGCTAATAAACCTGTCAAATCATCCTTTTGAACAATGGAGCGAAATACAAAAACAAACTGCCATTCAATTATATGGCGATGTTACCGACATGTTATTCCCTCAGATAAATCCTGAAGCTGACGATAAGGAAGTTTTAAAAATTGCAGAAGAGTATTTCAATAATATTATTAATTCATTCAGTTATAAAGATTTTGCTGTTCATATTATGGGAGAATTATGCTTTTGCTTTACGATTATTCAAATGTTGCAAAAGTATGGAATAAAATGTATCGCCTCAACTTCAAAACGAAATGTAGTTCAAAAAGAAAATGTGAAAACTACTGTTTTTGAATTTTGTCGGTTTAGAGAATATCCTAAAATAAATAATGCTCGATAACGATGTGAAAATTTGAGACAATTTCAGAATTTAGTTAATTTAACATAACCAATACTCAGACTACTTTTGTACGACATTAAATAAATAATAATAATTATTTCCGAAATTTTCATATATATTTTAAAAATGTTTCTTTATTTTTCGGAAATATTTTGTATTTTTGTATTTATTTTTCGGATATTTTTTAATGCCTAAAAATTATGAAAGAACTTATAAAATCACTATTGGTTGAATTTCATAAAAAATTACCATTAGACTGCATTTCACGCGAAATCCAGTTGCCTATAGATACAGATAAAATAATATCTGTTTGTGGGGTAAGACGATGTGGTAAAACATTTGTTTTGTTTGATACAATAAATAATTTGATTTATAATAATATAGCAAAACCGGAGCAAATTTTATTTATAAATTTCGATGATGAACGATTAGGATTAAAAACAAATGAATTGGATTTAATAATAGAATCATACAAAGAATTATTTCCAATGCAAAAAATGGAAGATGTTTATATTTTTTTTGATGAAATTCAGATGGCTTACGGATGGGAAAAATTTGTAAGAAGAATATATGATAGTGTTACAAAAAAAATATTTATATCGGGTTCAAACTCAAAATTATTGGCTACTGAAATTGCTACTTCGTTAAGAGGCAGAACTTTGCAATACGAAGTTTTTCCGTTAAGTTTTAAGGAATATTGTAAGTTTAGAGATATTGATACCAATTATTATATTTTGGAAAACAAAGCAAAAATTGTAAACGGGTTTCAGCAATATATTTCAAAAGGAGGATTCCCCGAATTGGTATTGAATAACTATAATTATTTCGAGAATACTTTACAGGAATATTATCATATTATGTTATACAAAGACTTGGTTGAGCGTTATGAAATACGTAATATCGCTGTTCTAAAATATTTTATTGGCCGTTTGTTGTCAAACTTAACAAAACCAACTTCTATTAATAAAATATATTTGGAAATAAAATCAGCAGGTCTTAAAATCGATAAAAACATGTTGTATGAAATGGCAAATATGCTCGAAGCTGTTTATTTTATACAACGCTTGACAAAGTTCGACAAATCGATATTAAAAACTGAACTTGCCAACGAGAAGAAAACTTATTTTATTGACAATGGCATGGTTAATGCATTAAAATATCAATTTTCGGATGATTTTGGCAAACTTTTTGAAAATACTGTATTTCATTGGTTACGTTCACAAATTCCATTTCAGCGAGGTTTGTTTTTCTATAAAGGTAAAAAGGAATGTGATTTCGTATGGATTGACAGGGATAAGCCCTACAAAATAATACAAGCCTGTTGGGATATTGATGATAATGACACTTTAAAACGTGAAATAAATGGTTTAATCGAAGCTTCAAACTATTTAAACTGTATGGATGCTATTATTGTAACTCAATATCAGGAAAAAGAAATAATAAGCGGGGATCTTAAAATTCAGATAGTTCCGGCTTGGAAAGTAATGCTAATGTAAAATTTTACATATTTATAAAACTTCTTTTATGTATCTATACAAAAGCATCTTAAAATCAAACAATATTATTTATTTATTAATTGCAGTTTTATAAATTTCGGATATTTCTTTAGCAAGACTATCAGGCTCAACCACTTTAATTGCATCACCGTAACTTAATATATTCTGCTTCAATTCATAATTTATATACGCATTTAGTTTAACAATAATACTTCCATTTTCGTTTTCTTTAAGTATTTCCTGATTTTTTATAAGTGGTTTTGATTTAATATATCCGGCAGATTTTTTTTCAACTTCAAGAATTATCTCTTTTACAGTATCGTTCATAGGAATAGTTACTCCAATGGTGTTTTCGTACATTTTTTCGAAATCGAGTTCTGTATCAATGAATTCTGAATCGTTAGTTATTCTAATAGAGTTTATTCTATCCAATGCAAAATTCATTAAAAAATTATCACAATTCTTTAATGCTAGTAAATACCAACGATTTCGGTATTCTTTCAAAAAATAAGGGCTTACAATATAATCATCTGAAATTTCGGTAGAATTTGGAGTATAATTTATTTTAAGGCAAGTTTTGCCAATAATTGCATTATACAAATCATCAAGATATTGCGTCCCCTGAGCAATAGTATGACTTTCAAATGAGATGTAATTTCGGATGTTTTTTTCTAATCTGTATTTCAGAAATTTCGATCTTAATAAAACTTCTCTCAAATCGTTTGCAATATGAAATCCACTCGTATTCGACAGAATATCTATACATTGTTCAATTATGCTTATTTCTTCATCTCCAAATGGAGCCTCTTGTAGAGAAAATGGCTTTATTAAATAATATCGCTTATCATTTCCTTTAGGACGATGTATTTCTGCTCCATTTTCAATTAAATAACTGATATCGTTTAATACTGTTTTCCAATGTACTTTAAAGCCTTTATCCTCATATTTTTCACTTATTTCTTCTCTTGTTAATTTAAATTCTGAGAGTAAATATATCAGATAATTATATCTGTCGAATTGTGCTTTTGTTGTTGGCATAATAAATTTTTTTTGCAAATATAATATATGTTGCAAATAGATTGCAACATGTGGATATAATTTTGTATAATGATTAATATATGAATACTGAATATGAATACAGATTATAATAATTTACTAATATCGCCTTTATGGTTTGCTAAAAGGGAAGAAGTGCTTGAAAGAGACGGCTATAAATGCAGATTTTGCGGGCAACAAACAAACTTGCAAGTTCATCACAGGCAATATCACGTTTTTTCTAAAACTAATGATAAGAAACTGCCATGGAATTATGAAAATAAATATCTGATTACTTTATGTGAAAAATGCCATACTGAGGGACATAGCAGATATAAAGTACCAATTTTTGAAATTTAATTATTAACCTTAAAATATAAATATTATGAAATTCTTTAAATCAATTTTCGGCAAAAACAGAATCAATGAATCAAATAAAAATGTTGATGTACAAAATGATATTTTGGAAAAACTCTTTATTGATAATGAGCCTCCATTAAAAAGTAGGGAAGAAGTAGAAAATGAATCGTACTTAACTATTAATGATTTTTTGAACAGAGACTTTTTCAATGAAGGGAAAACCGATGGATATAATTATGGTACTCAAGAAAGATGTGACAATAAAATTAAATTAATTAAGGCAAATTTTCTTTTAGAACTGGATAAAATTATTAACGAAAAAAATAATGTTATTCAAAAAATTGAACTAAGAAAAAATGAAATTGGGAATTTATCGCCTGTAGCAATTATTAACCTTGATTTGATAAAAAATAATCTGCAAAAAATCATAGATGAGTTAAAAATACAAAAGGAACTTTCGGTAGATAATGAGGGTTGGATAATGAACGCTTTGCACGCCTATAAATTAGGATTTAATGAGGGATTATTATTAGAACTCAAAGAAAAAGAATTTTTTAAAATATAATTTTATTAATCAAAAAAACTAAATTATTATGTTAAAATTTTATTGTTTATTAATAGGAGAAAATTACCAAAGAGTAAAAGATTACAGGAGTTCATCACAAAAGAAAGTAGCTATGATGGCTTTGTCGTTAATTCCGCCTGTATCATTGTGGTTTATTAATGGTTATTTGATGTCAAATGTAGTTTTAGAAAATTCAGTAAAAATATCATTAATAACGGCTTTTGTATTAGGATTATTGATTTATATTATTGAGCGACTAATAATTATGGCTGATTCGATAAAATTGTTTCTTAAAATTTTCCGATTTTCATTAGCTATAGTTGTGGCATTTTTAGGTTCGATAAGTTTTGATGAAATTATTTTTAAGAATGATATCGATAATCAGATGGATAAAATTTTGTTTAATCAGCTTGCAAGTATCGAAAACAATATAAGAGAAAGAAAGGTTCTGGAAATTGCAAAACAAGAAGAAAAAGTAAAACAAAAATATGATGATTGGCAAAAAAGACTCGACGAAGCAAATGCAGAAATGAAAGGAAAGCCCGGCAGCAGTGGATACAGAGGTTTAGGGAAAATTGCTAGAGAAAATATCAGAATGGCAAGCTTATTCGAAAACGAATATAAGACTGAAAACAATAAATTGAGCGAATTAAGAAAAAAATTAGAAGAAGATGTAAAAAATGAAATTCAAAATGCACAGAAAAAATTCAAATCAAACTCTTTGTTGCTTAGAATAAAGGCTATGTTCAATTTAATTTCTGAGAATAAAGTTGTATTTTTTGTTTGGCTTCTTATTACTCTTTTTCTGTTTTTTATTGAATTCATAGTAATTATATTGAAATTATCAATGCAAATGTCGATAAATGAGGAAATTAATATGAATCAAGATAAGTTTTTAAGCGAAAAATACAAGAAGTTTTTTAATAAAGTAAACAATATCGATACTTTAGAAATCTCTACACCTTCTACTAGAAAAGCAGAAAAAATTATTAATGGAAACTGCACATCAATTTTTTAAAACTAAAAAACTATAATAAGTTATGAATATTTATTTGAATACTTTCGGAACATCTTTAGCCAAAGAGAACGATAATTTTGTGATTATTCACAAAGATGGGAAGCAAATGATTGCACCCGAAAATGTTAAGAGCATTAGTATAAGCAAAGGTGCTCAAATAACTTCCGATGCTGCTTTGCTTGCAATTCAAAATGAAATTGATGTTCTTTTTGTAGATAATAAAGGTAATCCAATCGGTAGAATTTGGAGCAATAAATTCGGGTCAATAACTACTATAAGACATAAGCAGCTCGATTTCGTTTTTTCGAAAAAAGCCGTTGAATGGATAAAAGAAATAATTATGCAAAAAATTGATAATCAAGTTGCTCTTCTTATTTCTCTTGTCCCCGATAATCATGAATTACAAAAATTTACTAATGCTTCTATAAATAAAATGAATGATTATAAACGAAAAATCGAATGTGTTGAAGGTGAAATTGTTAGTGATATTTCGGCAAGCTTAAGAGGTTGGGAAGGGGCTTCTTCACGTCTTTATTTTGAATGTTTAAACTCCTATTTACCCGATAATTTTAAATTTAATTCACGTTCGCAACATCCTGCAATGGATGTTTTTAATGCTCTGTTAAATTATGGTTATGGAATATTATATGGAAAGATTGAAGGAGCATTGATAAGAGCAGGAATAGACCCTTATATTGGTATTTTTCACCGTGACGATTATAATCGACCGGTTTTAGTATTTGATGTTATTGAAAAATTCAGAGTTTGGGTTGATTATGTTGTTATGAATTTATGTATGCAACAGGCTATTAATGAAGACTGTTATCAAGTTAATTCTGATGGCTCTTATTGGTTGGAAAATTTAGGTAAAAGAATTCTTATTCAATCGGTTAATGATTATTTGAATGAAATAATACTTCTTAACGGAATTGAAAGAAGCCGCCAAACTCATATTGACTTGTATGCTCAAAATTTATCGCAACAATTTTTAAAATTTAAATAATAATGAGTTATGTTACAAATAGGTAAAAATATTACGCAATCGGGTGATATTATGCAAAAAATAACTATTGAACAACTCTACAATTGGCTAATTAATCCGAAACAAGATGTATATAATATGATTCAACAGTTACGTATTGTTAGGAGTTTAGATGCCGATAAGTATCGAAAATTAAAAGTACAATTACCATATTTTACTGCAGGAATTTTTAATCCGGCTATAAGGAAAACAGAAAACTTCGCATGGATTTTATATTTAGTCCTCGATTTTGATCACCTGAACGAGAAAGGAACAAATGTTGAAGAACTTAAAAGTAAGCTCATAAACGACAACAGGATAGTTCTTTTATTTACTTCACCTGGCGGTGACGGGTTAAAAGTAATATTCGAATTATCCGAGAAATGTTTCGATGCTGCAAAATACTCCTTATTTTATAAAGTTTTTGCTAAATCTTTTGCTATACAATACAGCATTGAACAAGTTGTCGATACTAAAACCTCTGATGTTACAAGAGCTTGTTTTATGAGTATAGATGAAAAAGCCTATTTTAACAGAAATGCCGAAAAGCTAATTATGAAAACCTTTATTGATTTTGATAATTACTCCGATATCAAAGAAGCTAAAGCAGAAGTTAAATTATGGGAAAAAAACAATATTGAAGATAATACCGAAGAAATCGAACCTGAAAAGACACTTACAGATGATTTACTTTTAGATATTAAACGAAAACTAAATCCGAATTATAAACCACCAAAGAAACAAGTGTTTGTGCCTGAAGAATTAGAAAATTCGATGAAAAATATACAGGACTTTATAACTTTAAATTTAGGGTTACAAATTGAGAACGTTCAGAATATAAGTTGGGGGAAAAAGTTAACTATAAGACTCGACCAACAAAGATGGGCGGAAATAAATATTTTTTACGGGAAAAAAGGCTTTTCGGTTGTAAAAACTACTAAAACCGGAAGCAACAAAGAGCTTGCCGATGTTATTCAGGAACATTTAAAACAGCATTTAATGCTATGAAAGGCAAAAAGCAAACTCCCGAAATGTCGTTTATAAAAAAAATGCTTGCCTTGAAAAGGGCAGGTATAAATATTTCGCCCGAAACAAAAATAAATGCTTCTCCCGAGCAAGAACTATTACCTTTAAACGAAAGAATAGTAAAAGTATTAGGAATAATTGAAAAACCCGTAAAAAGTACCGATATGCTATATTGGATAATGTACGATATCGAAAATAATAAAGTTAGAAATCAAATAGCAAAATATTTGATAAAAAAAGGTTGTGTAAGAGTGCAAAAATCAATTTTTCTGGCAAAAACCGAAAGGGCTAAATTCGACGAAATTTATCGAACACTTAAAGAAGTAAACGAATTATACCAAAACTACGACAGTATTATTTTAATTCCGATAAGTACCGATGAAATAAAAGCCATGAAATTGGTCGGAAGTAACATTGATTTCAGTTTATTTGTCAAAAAACCTAATACATTATTTTTTTAAACATATTAATAATGGATGCCTTTAATGTTTCGAAAAAAATTGTTCAATTGCGTTGGAATAATCAATTTGAAGAGGCTCTGCATTTATTCAAGGAAAATTTTAATAATAAACTACTTTCGGTTGACTTTATAATTAGTGATATTCGATTAGTAAGTGCAATAATAGACTCATTAAAACAACAAGATAAACAAAAAGAAGCGATAGATTTTTTGATAGACACCTTAAAAATAAACGATCGAAATATATCTGACACTAAATTTTTTATTAATATAGCATGGCTGTTTTGCGATGCATATAAGAAAAACGCAATCGATAAATTATTATTCGAAAAATATTTCCGTCTTATTGATAAAACTATTTCGATATTAAGTACTGTTAATGCAGAAAAAATTCTAACAAAATTATTATTCGAAACAACAGAATATTTTTATTCGGAAAATTCCAATAAATCAACTCAATTCATTAAATTATTCGATTATATTGATCCGGAAAATTTGTCTGAAGTATCGACAAAATATAAAGGAAAAATCAAAGGCAATGAAAAAGAAATTGAATTAGCGAGTGAACGCGAAAATTACTATATGCTAAAAAGCAAATTATACTATAGCTCAGGTGAATATGAAAATTGCATACAAATATGTGAAAAAGCATTGAATACAATAAACGGTTTTCACTATGGCAACGATGTATGGTTGGGAAGAAGAATAGCTTTATGTTTGAAGTGCAAAGACAATATTAATGAAGCTGTAAAAAGGTTGGAAGTTCTCTTAAATAAAAAGAAAGAATGGTTTTTGATGAAAGAAATTGCAGAGCTTTATGAGATTTTAAAACAACGCGATAATTCATTAAACTATGCCATTCAAGCATTGTTAAAAAACGGATACTCCTCTTATAAAATAAAACTTATTGATTTTTTAATCGATATTACAAAAGATAATGATAAGTTTAAAGTATTAAACGAAAAATTAATTATACTGCAATACCTTATAAGAATTGAAAACAAATGGAAAATTACGACCAAACCAACATTAAATGTAAATGAAAATTCAGTAGTGATATACAATAATATTGTAAAAATTAGCAAAAATATATTCCGATTAGATGAGCCGGAAATAATAAATACATCAGGAACAATAACAAGAATATTGCACGAAGGTAAAAGCGGAGACGGTTTTATAACCGATAAAAATGGCAGAAGTATTTATTTTAGATTTTTATCTGCAAAATTTAATGCTAAAGATATTACTCGGGGGCTATCAGTAAAATTAAGAGCAAAATTGACAGACAGAAACGGTAAAAAAGTTTGGACTGCAATTGAAATAAAAAAAATTTGATTAATTAAAAAAATGTATATTTTAGTAGTAATTTTGCAAATCGAAAAAAATGGCGATAAAAACAGCGAAATTATCAAATCAATCAGCCTATAATAATGAATTACAGTTCTTTGCAAGCTACAGTCTTCGAGAGTATATTCCACCAAAACAAGGATTAAGACAGATGTTTTAGCTCCTTCATCAGCTAAAACACTCTGTTTCTTCGAGAGTATATTCCACCAAAACAAGGATTAAGACGACTTATCAATATGAATTATCATCCTGGATTTATCATCTTCGAGAGTATATTCCACCAAAACAAGGATTAAGACCCTGTTGCTAGGTAAATTATTTGGTCAAAGTCATCGACCCTTCGAGAGTATATTCCACCAAAACAAGGATTAAGACGAGCTGCAGCAGTGGTTTCCGAGACTCTTTGAGCCTCTTCGAGAGTATATTCCACCAAAACAAGGATTAAGACTTTTTTAGCCGACGCAGGAGTGATATTTATGACCACCTTCGAGAGTATATTCCACCAAAACAAGGATTAAGACGGACTTTTGAGATGTTTTAGCTGTTTCGTCAGCTAAACTTCGAGAGTATATTCCACCAAAACAAGGATTAAGACAGGTAATTCCCTTCAGTTGGGATAACAGCAACCAGCTTCGAGAGTATATTCCACCAAAACAAGGATTAAGACCTATTTCGCTTTTTAAGCGTTCGTTATAAAAACTATCTGCTTCGAGAGTATATTCCACCAAAACAAGGATTAAGACGAGCCTTTTTTGTTTTTTCGATTATGTTTGCTAACTTCGAGAGTATATTCCACCAAAACAAGGATTAAGACGAAGTATAGTTTCTAACTCCCACTCGTTTGTAGGTATCTTCGAGAGTATATTCCACCAAAACAAGGATTAAGACTATCATATTTTTTTATATTTTTCTTTTTTATTTTACTTCGAGAGTATATTCCACCAAAACAAGGATTAAGACGCTTTTCTTTTAAAATGTTCCTTCTGCAGGAGCAGCACTTCGAGAGTATATTCCACCAAAACAAGGATTAAGACTTCTGCTGCTGCGTCTATAAGCGTTTGTATATCGCTTACTTCGAGAGTATATTCCACCAAAACAAGGATTAAGACTTGTTTGCATTTTTCTATTAGTAGCTAATGCGCCACTTCGAGAGTATATTCCACCAAAACAAGGATTAAGACATTTTTTTTGAGATGTTTTAGCTGTTTCGTCAGCTTCGAGAGTATATTCCACCAAAACAAGGATTAAGACATTTTACCTCCAATTGATAGGTAAATTATTTGGTCTTCGAGAGTATATTCCACCAAAACAAGGATTAAGACAAGTTTTGGCTTTGTTGAGAATAGCTTCCAATCTTTCTTCGAGAGTATATTCCACCAAAACAAGGATTAAGACCGTCCCTTTCGGAGGCAGAACACATTGGGAGGCTACTCTTCGAGAGTATATTCCACCAAAACAAGGATTAAGACACACTCCATGCCGTGTTCAGGTTATCGTTCATGAACGCTTCGAGAGTATATTCCACCAAAACAAGGATTAAGACTGATATAATCATTTTTATTTTCTTATTTCCAATTATCTTCGAGAGTATATTCCACCAAAACAAGGATTAAGACCGTTAAAACTAGCTCCGTTTTCAATTTCGCTTTGTACTTCGAGAGTATATTCCACCAAAACAAGGATTAAGACATATAGAAGGTCCCAATTGTCTAATACGAAATTACTTCGAGAGTATATTCCACCAAAACAAGGATTAAGACAGTATAATAGTCAGAGGGTATATTATAACCTAATCTTACTTCGAGAGTATATTCCACCAAAACAAGGATTAAGACTTTTATATGCGTCTGAACTTTCGTCCATTTTGAAAAATTTCTTCGAGAGTATATTCCACCAAAACAAGGATTAAGACAGACAATTGGTTTCTTAAATTAATATAACCATTTTCGCCCTTCGAGAGTATATTCCACCAAAACAAGGATTAAGACAATCGGTTTAGATTTATTTTAGTCGCTTTAATTTTCTTCGAGAGTATATTCCACCAAAACAAGGATTAAGACGGTATATTGCAACCCAATCTTGCCGCACCTTCACTTCGAGAGTATATTCCACCAAAACAAGGATTAAGACAATTACTAATTCAAAATTATTGGCATTAGCTTTAACCACTTCGAGAGTATATTCCACCAAAACAAGGATTAAGACTATAATCGTAATCGAATGGGGGATCTAGAAATATAAAACTTCGAGAGTATATTCCACCAAAACAAGGATTAAGACGTTATCTATTTTTTTCATCTGTTTCGATTTTAAGAATTTCACGTCCTCTTCGAGAGTATATTCCACCAAAACAAGGATTAAGACCTTTCCATAAGTTGTCTTGTAATTTTTTCAGCTCAACTTCGAGAGTATATTCCACCAAAACAAGGATTAAGACTTTTCCATTTTTTTATTTTTTAATTGTTATTATTAATACTTCGAGAGTATATTCCACCAAAACAAGGATTAAGACTAAATTTATTATCTAAATTTATAATAAGAAAAAAGTAAGCTTCGAGAGTATATTCCACCAAAACAAGGATTAAGACCGTTGCACGTATTATATCTACTGTAAAACATTTAACTACTTCGAGAGTATATTCCACCAAAACAAGGATTAAGACAACAAATGTGAAATTATATTTTTTGCTTTTTCACTATCCTTCGAGAGTATATTCCACCAAAACAAGGATTAAGACTGTTACTTCTTTAATCATATTCTTTCAGTTTACCGCACCTTCGAGAGTATATTCCACCAAAACAAGGATTAAGACTTACCTTTCAGGGAGGTAAATCCCTTTAATTGCGATCTTCGAGAGTATATTCCACCAAAACAAGGATTAAGACTGCATGTTTTTGGATCGGAGTGCTTGCAGCGTTCCCGTCGTCTTCGAGAGTATATTCCACCAAAACAAGGATTAAGACGCTTATCGTTTGCCGCAGTTGTTTTTCCGATGGGGCCTTCGAGAGTATATTCCACCAAAACAAGGATTAAGACCCCGCTTCTTTGTGCTAACTGTATAAATCCCTTGTACCCCTTCGAGAGTATATTCCACCAAAACAAGGATTAAGACCCTAAATGGGGCTGGAATAAAAAAAAAACGGCCAACTTCGAGAGTATATTCCACCAAAACAAGGATTAAGACCGCCTAAAGTTGTAGTTATAAAACCATCCACTTCTGGCTTCGAGAGTATATTCCACCAAAACAAGGATTAAGACATAATGAAGTTTTTTACTGTATTTTTCATTTTTTTGTCTTCGAGAGTATATTCCACCAAAACAAGGATTAAGACAAGTAAAAAAAGAAACGGCCAAAGGGGATTAACCCTCTTCGAGAGTATATTCCACCAAAACAAGGATTAAGACAATTAGACAATTGGTTTCTTAAATTAAAATAACCATCTTCGAGAGTATATTCCACCAAAACAAGGATTAAGACTTATGTTAATTTAATTGTAAAACATCTTTCAGTTTGCCTTCGAGAGTATATTCCACCAAAACAAGGATTAAGACAATCATTTGATAATTCATTTGCTGTTTCATTAGGGATACTTCGAGAGTATATTCCACCAAAACAAGGATTAAGACTTAATATTTCTGCATCTGTTTTAACACCAGCATAATTCTTCGAGAGTATATTCCACCAAAACAAGGATTAAGACACATAAATTATTATACGTTTAAGCGTTGGGAGAAAGGCATCTTCGAGAGTATATTCCACCAAAACAAGGATTAAGACTGCGGGTCGTTCGATGCGTTTAAATTCTCAATTTCTTCTTCGAGAGTATATTCCACCAAAACAAGGATTAAGACCAGACAGCATGGCTATCTGATATCGAGGTCTTAGCACCTTCGAGAGTATATTCCACCAAAACAAGGATTAAGACATGTCATTATAGTTATCTTGAAATAATTCGTTGTAACTTCGAGAGTATATTCCACCAAAACAAGGATTAAGACATGCTCTCGCAAAACATTCTGCCGAAGACATCGGCGCTTCGAGAGTATATTCCACCAAAACAAGGATTAAGACAAATATTGAAAGTGGATAAGGAAGAGGTATCCCCCTATTCGAGAGTATATTCCACCAAAACAAGGATTAAGACTTTATTTCGATTTTTTCCCACTGCATAACTTCAATCGCATTCGAGAGTATATTCCACCAAAACAAGGATTAAGACATGTCATTATAGTTATCTTGAAATAATTCGTTGTAACTTCGAGAGTATATTCCACCAAAACAAGGATTAAGACATCGCTGCCAAATAAGCCCTTGATTTGGGACAATAGCAGCCTTCGAGAGTATATTCCACCAAAACAAGGATTAAGACATGGGTCATGATACCCACAAGATACAGAATCTGACCCAGCTTCGAGAGTATATTCCACCAAAACAAGGATTAAGACTTTCTAACTCCCACTCGTTTGTAGGTATTTGTAAAACCTTCGAGAGTATATTCCACCAAAACAAGGATTAAGACAATTGCGTTTTCCTTTCGCCTAAAGTTGTAGTTATAAAACCTTCGAGAGTATATTCCACCAAAACAAGGATTAAGACGTTTATTTGCACCCGTTGACAAGTATAATAGTCTTCTTCGAGAGTATATTCCACCAAAACAAGGATTAAGACTCTAAGTTAAATAATTTTAGTTCTTTATCGTATGTTCTTCGAGAGTATATTCCACCAAAACAAGGATTAAGACACGCAGCCGCAGAAACTTCGAGAGTATATTCCACCAAAACAAGGATTAAGACAAAACTGTATTATCTCTATTTGTTTTTTTAAAGAGCTTCGAGAGTATATTCCACCAAAACAAGGATTAAGACTAATCTTTTACTGTTACTCTGTAAATTGTTGGGTTAACTTCGAGAGTATATTCCACCAAAACAAGGATTAAGACGATATCGACAACGAGTCTTTGTGGAGAAGGCTCGAAGAGCTTCGAGAGTATATTCCACCAAAACAAGGATTAAGACGTTTTTGTTTTTTAATAACTCAACTAAATCATATTTATCCTTCGAGAGTATATTCCACCAAAACAAGGATTAAGACTAGAGATTTTTTCCCTTATGGCGAAAAACCCGTTTTCTTCGAGAGTATATTCCACCAAAACAAGGATTAAGACTAAACACTCCCAGAAAGAACGATAAAAAATAAACCCCTTCGAGAGTATATTCCACCAAAACAAGGATTAAGACACAGCTGTAAATTAAATATACATTTTTAATTTTTTAACAACTTCGAGAGTATATTCCACCAAAACAAGGATTAAGACGTCATTTTTTTTTATAAAATAAACTGTGTTGGATGGGCTTCGAGAGTATATTCCACCAAAACAAGGATTAAGACTTATTATTATGTTCAATTTGCTGCGAAATTTTAACATCTTCGAGAGTATATTCCACCAAAACAAGGATTAAGACTTTTTTTATTTTTTTTAAAGTTAAACGATTAAATTAACTTCGAGAGTATATTCCACCAAAACAAGGATTAAGACCAGCTTTTTCTTCACTACAGGAAAGGAAAAATTCATACCCTTCGAGAGTATATTCCACCAAAACAAGGATTAAGACCTGTTTCAAAGATTTTGATATCTATATCAAAATCTTTTATCTTCGAGAGTATATTCCACCAAAACAAGGATTAAGACAAATTTTAAAGTTTCCATTTTTTTTAATTTTTAATTTCTTCGAGAGTATATTCCACCAAAACAAGGATTAAGACCTATAAATTACCGGTTTAAATTCTAAAGTTTCCATGTTTCTTCGAGAGTATATTCCACCAAAACAAGGATTAAGACGAATTCCCAAAATAATCTTCTACTGTAATTCTATAAATTCTTCGAGAGTATATTCCACCAAAACAAGGATTAAGACTTTAGAGAGAATGTCGATTAGTTTATCGTAGTTCATCTTCGAGAGTATATTCCACCAAAACAAGGATTAAGACAATAGACAAATTTTCAAGACCTGCTTTTTTTGCTATTTCCTTCGAGAGTATATTCCACCAAAACAAGGATTAAGACTAGCGGATTTTTGGTTTTTGTCTATAGTTTTAACAACCTTCGAGAGTATATTCCACCAAAACAAGGATTTTGTCAGTTGTAGAAATTCGTTTACGAATTTCGAACAAATGACAATCCCGTGAGCTTAGCGATACGGGAAAGACAATTAGGAGATTATTACCGAAAAAGTAAATGTAAACAAGTATTGTTGGGAAGTAAAATAGTATCGAGCAAACATTTACTAATTCGGTATTAAAAAACTGTAAGATTGTAAATGATTACAAATAAAAGTTTTTAAAATTCCACTAAAACAGGGATTTTGTCAGTTGTAGAAATTCGTTTACGAATTTCGAACAAATGACAATCCCGTGAGCTTAGCGATACGGGAAAGACAATTAGGAGATTATTACCGAAAAAGTAAATGTAAACAAGTATTGTTGGGAAGTAAAATAGTATCGAGCAAACATTTACTAATTCGGTATTAAAAAACTGTAAGATTGTAAATGATTACAAATAAAAGTTTTTAAAATTCCACTAAAACAGGGATTTTGTCAGTTGTAGAAATTCGTTTACGAATTTCGAACAAATGACAATCCCGTGAGCATAGCGATACGGAAAAGACAAATAGGAGAGTATTCCCGAAAAAGTAAATGTAAAAAGATTTTATAGTGAAATAAAAAAAAAGGCCGCTTTTCAGAGCAGCCTTCAGACAAAAAACAATTTAAAAACTAAAGAGGTACAGTAAATGTGGAGCCGTCAACATTTACCAATATCTGATTATTGCACCCGTCACTACTTATAAAATCAACCGTAATATTTGTAACCACCGGTGCATTGTTTGAATCGAAAGTAGTTGTAGTCATATTAATTATACCGCTTACAATCCATTGGCATGTAGAAGTAACCAATAATCTGTTGTTTGAAGCAATATTTGCAACAAATGATTTACCGGTATTAGTGGTTGCACTCATGTGACCTCCGAATAAATACTGATCGTCAGAAGTTGTCAATGGGCTGTTTAAAATCCATTCAACAGTGTAAACGGCATTAAGTGTAACAGTATCGGTATTGTTAGTAATCTTTGCATTATAAATGCTATCGGTGTAAATAATTGATATACCGCTTTTTTTAACAACTTTACCCATATTAGTAATGTCGTTTGAACCTTGAACGTTTTTGTTTCCAACTTTATAATCAATAAAGGATACACTGGCTTTGGTTCCTGTTTCTTGAAAATCTCCGTTAAGGTTCACTTCAAATTTTCCGCTTTTGTCATTTGTCTTGGTATTTCCGAAATTGAAAAGGTAAGTATTGGTCAATTGAGAAAAAGTAACCGTAGCGCCTCCAATATTGCCGTTTCCGGTAGCATTTAAAAGAGAATCGCTTGTTGCCTGAGAAATCAAATCGAAAATATCGTTGTAAATGTCTTGTACAAAAGCATATTCTTTTGTCAATTCTGTTTGCTGTGTGTAATCAGGTGTAGGATTATTTTCTTTATCACACGATATAAATAGGAAAAAACAGAATACTGAACAAATTAAAATTGTGGTAATTTTTTTCATACTGTTAATTGTTTATTATTAATATTTTACAAATTTACTAAATTTAAAGTTTAAATGCTAATTTTATTTGTAAAAATTGAAAAAATAAAGCTAAATTTACAAATTAATTTATCACTTAGAGGTTATAATAAAGTTTTAACAAAGGTAATTATTTGTTAATCAAATGTCTGATGATCAATTTCGAAATCAAATATTTTAAAATTTTCATAATAGTTCTGATATTATTATTTCAACCTCTCATTAAAGTTGTTTCTCAGGATATTGACAGCCTTGAATCAATTTTAAACAATAAAAAAGGGTTGGAAAAACTACAGATATTAAATAAACTTGCAGAAAGTTATAAATCGCTTTCTTTTGATAAAAGTTATAAATATGCCAATCAGGCTATTATACTGTCAGTAGCATTGAACGATAAAGCCGAAGAGGGGAAGGCGCTTCACACACTAGGAGTATTGTTTTACTTTAAAGGCGATTTTGATAAAACCCTATATTACTGGGAAAAGGCACTTAAAGCAAGACAAGCCGGTAATGATAAAATTGGGGTTGCAAATTCGTTAAATAATATTGGTTTAATTTATTTAAACAAAGGGAATTATGATAAAGCACTGGAATTTTATCAGAAATCATTCGAGATGCAAAAGGATCTCGATAACAAAAAAGGTATGGCCGGTGCATTGGAAAATATAGGGATAGTTTACCAAAACAGAGGCTTCTACGATAAGGCAATTTCTTATTTTCAGCAATCATTAAAAATCGAAGAAGAACTTAATAATAATCTGGGTGTCAGTCAATCTCTCAACAGTATTGCCGGTGTTTATTTTCTTATGAACAACTACGAAAAAGCACTGCAATATTATCAACAATCGCTTAGTATAAAAGAAAAATTGGGTGATATTAAAGAAGTTGCTTTTACATTAAATAATATAGGCAATGTTTACGATAATTTGCTTAATTATTCGAAAGCAATAGAATATTACGAAAAATCATTATCCATATCATTAAAAATCGGATTGACGCAAAATCTTGCCAATATTTATAATAACCTTGGCAATATTTATATCAAACAGAAAAAATATAATAAAGCCAGCGAGTTTTTTCAAAAAGCATTATTAATACACCAAAACAGCGGCAATTTACAAGGTATATCATCTTGTTATTTTCATTTTGCTACTATTAATTATCATAACGGCCAGTATAAAAAAGCTCTGGAATATTCACAAAAAAGCCTGAATATTTCAAAAAAAATCGGATTAAAAGATCATATAAAAAGAAATTATCAGTTACAAGCATCAATTTATGCAGCTATTAATGATTATGAGAATGCATATTATTTACATCAAAAATATGTAGATATAAAAGATTCGTTGATAAATGAGGAAAGTCATAAGCAAATAACTGAAATAGAAGCAAAATATCAAACCGAGAAAAAAGAAAAAGAAATTGCTTTTTTAAACCAACAAAGCGAACTTAATAATCTTAAACTAAAAAAGAATGCAAAAGAGATTCAGTTTCAACGTACGATAATATATATAGCCATAATCGGTTTTGTATTAATACTATTTTTTCTACTTTTATTATACAAACAATTTATTGAAAAAAAAGCCATTAATCTGAAATTGGAAGTTAAAAATAATGAAATAAGTATTCAAAATATTGAAATTGAACGGCAGAAGAATCTTGCAATATCGCAAAGAGATCAAATTACCGAGCAAAAAAAACATATCACCGACAGTATTTTATACGCAAAGAAAATCCAACACTCGATACTTCCTGATGATAAATGTATTAGAAAATTTTTTGATGAATATTTTATATATTACCAGCCAAAAGATATAGTAAGTGGCGATTTTTATTGGTTTTCAATTACCGGCACGCCTAAAAAGGCAATCACTATTGCTGCAATCGACTGTACGGGTCACGGAGTGCCGGGAGCTCTTATGAGTATTGTTGGTTACAACTTATTAAACCAGATTATTAAACTTCAAAATAAAGTTAAACCCGATGAAATACTAAACTTGCTTACATTAAGTTTGAGTAATTTGCTGCAAACCTCAACAAATCAACAAGTCGTAAACGACAGCATGGATATTGCTCTTTGTACGATATATCCTGATGAAATGTGCCTTGAATATGCCGGTGCTCATAATCCGGTTTATATAATTCAAAATGGTAACTTACTAGAATTAAAAGGAAATAGTATATCGATAGGAGAGAAATATAACGACAGTTATATAAATTACGATTTAAAGAAAATAAACATTAATAGCGGTGATATTATTTACTTATTCTCTGATGGTTATATTGACCAATTTGGCGGAAAAGAAAGGAAAAAATTTTTAAGCAAACGATTTAAAAATTTGATTATTGATATTCAGCATCTTAGCATGAAAGAACAAAAAAAGGCTCTTATCAATAATTTTGAAAACTGGAAAATGGATGTTGAACAATACGACGATGTTATGATTTTAGGATTTAAAATACCTGATAAATTATCGGCAGATAAAGAAGTAATAATAGAATATAAGGGGATTATAGATATTGAAAAGATTGAAGATTTGATAAGTAAAACAAAGGAAAAACTTCAGAATGTAGAATTGAAAAATCAGGTAAAAAAGAAAACAATTAATATTTTGGTCGAATGTCTTGAAAACATTCAAAAATACAGCTCCGACAAAGATATTGAGAATAATTATTTGCCCGAAGTTTCGGTTTTTTATAATAATGATTTTTTAACTATAGAGTCGAAAAATCCCATTGATAAAAGCAAAATCGAAAAATTAGAAAAACATATCGAGTTAGTTAATAATTACGATAAAGAGAATCTTAAAAAATTATACGAAGAAGTTATCTCCAACGGAAATCTTTCCGAAAAAGGGGGAGCGGGGTTGGGATTGATTGATATAGCTTTAAAGTCGAACAATAAAATTGAATATTCTTTCAGTGAAATTGACAGTGAGCTTTATTATTTTAAATTGAAAATACTTATAAATACAATAAATTAATGGATAATATGGATAGTTTAAAAATTGCATCAACTCAAATTACTCCGGAAATAAATTTCGATGTCGAAAAAAAGATTTTTGTAATTTCCGGTGAGTCGCGTCCCGAAAATGTTAAAGATTTTTTTGAGCCTATTTTATTATGGATTGATAATTATTTTTCGGAAGCAAATAAACAAACAAAGCATCTTTTTCAGATAAAACTTGAATACTTCAATTCTTCATCAGCTAAATATCTGCTGACAATTTTAAAAAAAGTAGGCTTATTTTATCAAAACGGAACCGAAATTATAGTTCAGTGGTACTACGAAACTGACGATGATGATATGAAAGAAGCAGGTGAGCAAATGTCGGAAATGTCGAAAATGCCTTTCGAAATTATTGAAGTCGATAAACTCTAACTACGATATTGTCTATTTCTTTGAATAAAAGTTTGTACTTTCAAAAATTTTATCGGCCGATTTTGCAATAAAACCTGAATACAACTTACCGTCTTTATCTTTATATCTTTTTGCAAACTCGTAATAACATGATGGAATTGAATACTTACCTTCAATAAATTCAATGTCGATAATTCCCGATTTAATGCTTGATTGTTCGAGCAGTTCTTTGGGTGTTCCTTTAACTTCTCCATCTGTATTGTTTATCAAAAATCCGTTTTCTTTAAGCAATTGATTTACTTTTTCTATACTGTCATAATTCTTTAAATGATTTACGCTTACAGTAAAATGGTTTGCTCTAAAACCGAAAACATAAAGCCATGCAGCGTATTCCGATTCACTTCTCAATTTGTTGTATATCGAATATGAAGGCTTTCCAAAGATATTTCCCGAGAAAATCAATTCATCAGAATTAGCAGTAGATTCAGGAATATTATCAAGTATTGTATTTATTGTATTTTGAAAATCTTCGGGAAAATCTTCAATTATCAATTCACTTATGAAAACACGCGGTGCATTTGTATCGGTCTCGTGTTCGTAATGTTTTGCAAATAAATGCTTATTTTCAAAATTATAACTGCCTTTTTCTTTATAGCCGGCTTTCAAAAATGGCTTAGCTAATACCTCAATATTAATTTTTTTGTTGTTAAAAGTTCTGAATGCTAAATGGTCGTTTACTACTTTTTCGCCTTTTGAAACAAACAAATCGTAAACTGCTTTAACGTGTGGATTTTGCTGAATGTAATCATTCCACAATCTTTCAAATATTTCTGTGTAACTCATAATAAAACAATTTATTAATTAACAAACATAATTTTAATAATGTTCAAAAAAAAATGTTTTATTTAACCATTAAAATTTATTGTCTCTTAGTATTTCAGGTTTTGATTGAATTAATTTTTAAGAGACCTAATTACAATTATTTTAATAATTGAATTTAAAGTATGGCAGTTTATTCAATAAACCGGTCAATAGCAAAAGGTAAATTATGAAAGTAGCTACCCATATTACAATTAGGTTGAATGTAAATGTGTAGATGGAATAATTTCCAATTATTTTGCAAGGGGCGTAAAAATGAGCTCTTCCGTATTTTGAGGTTGGTTCTCTGAAAATTGGGTCGAGTAGGGGAATTAACTTGCCGTTTTTTTCAACTATTTTATTAATTTCCATCTTATTACGCATCAAATCGTCAAGGCTATTATTAAAATATTCTTCTTTTATTTTCTTTATTCCACCTTTATCGGAATACGCTTTATCTATGTCCGATAGCACTTTGTCTCTTTTTTTAAGTTCAGCATCATATTTCATGTTAAAATAATCACGCATCGAATTAAAGTAAATATAAACCCTATTGTATATGCTGTCGTTCAGAACAGATATAGTATTAAAGTCATTAAAAGAAGTGTTTTTATTGTACTTTCTTAATTTTTCGATTTCGGCATTCAATATTCTGATATTCTTCTGAATTTCAGCTTTTTCGTTCTGAACTGAAATTTCATTATATGTATCGGTCAAACGAGCTTGAAGTTCGGGAATTAAATAAGAATAGAAATAAGAGTATTTACTCATTTTTGATTCGATATCAAAAATAGGTTTTTGGAAGTGATTGTCCCTAAACTGACTAACAGCCAATGCCTCGTATGCCCAACGCGATATCATAATATCGCCCAATACAGAAACGTATTCATCAGATGCTATACTTTTATGCAGTTTGTCGAATTTAACAATAACTCCAGTAAACAGTATCTGAGGAACTAAAATAAAAGGAATAAGAATATAAATGGTAACTACCGAGTTTAGCAAACTCGAAATTAACAGACCAAGCATATTTGAAAAACATGCAGTTGTAAACAAAACCAGAAAGTAACTTAAAGTCATCCCTTTTATATCAAGTATAAAATTGCCAATCAAAACAAATGTAATTGTTTGAATTGCAGAAATTGCAAACATTACAAATACTTTGGCATTTATATAACTTCCGTTGTTAAGATTAAGAAATTTTTCTCTTTTTCTTATTTTTTTATCTTTTATTATTTCTTCGGCAGCTATAGTTAATCCCAAAAACAGGGCAACAACAACGCTCATAAAAAGGAAGGAAGGAAGATTTTCGTTGTCGATAAAAGTATATCTGTCGTTACTTATATATTTTGTAAAAAATCCTAAAATAAAAGCCAGCAGTGGAGCTTCTAAAAGACATATAAGCAAATATTGTTTGTTTGTCAGTTTTGAAAGAACATCTCTTTTTAGGAAGATTAAAAACTGTTTCAGAAAATTTGGAGTTTTAAAGTTACTTTCGGGAAGACTAATTTTCTCTGGTGGATATTTGATGTTTTCAATTTTGTTTTCTTGAACAAATTTTTCATTCCACTCAACCGGTGATACTTTTCTTATTTTAGTGAGCTTACCAAATTCATTAACAACTTTAGCCTCTATTATTTCCAGAACTTGTTCAGGATTTATATTTCCGCATTTTTCACAACTGCTTTCATCCGAATTTATATAGTTCGATTTTTTCTTAAAATATATAACAGCGTCAAGAGGATTGCCGTAGTAAACCATATATCCTCCTTTATCAAGAATAATAAGCTTATCGAACATTTTATAAATATCTGAAGATGGTTGATGGATATTTACTATTATCAATTTCCCTTTTAAGGTTAATTCTTTCAGTAAATCCATTACCATTCTGGAATCCATTGAAGATAGTCCCGAAGTAGGTTCGTCAACAAATAAAACTGTTGGCTCTCTTATAAGTTCTAAAGCTATGTTTAGTCTTTTCCTTTGACCGCCGCTAATATATTTATTCAGGAAATTCCCCACTTTCAAATCTTTAATTTCCAATAATTCAAGTTCTTCAAGCGTTTTTAATACAATTTCTTTTATTTTTTCGCTATCATATTGGTCGAAACAAAGTTTAGCATTATAATAAAGATTCTGAAATACTGTCAGCTCTTCTATAAGTAAATCGTCCTGAGGAACAAACCCGATTATACCTTTTACTTTATCTTTTTCTTGATGAATATTATAGCCGTTTATATAAACTTCTCCTTTATCGGGCTTAATATTACCGTTGAAAATATTAATAAGCGTTGATTTTCCTACACCGCTTCCTCCCATTATCCCGACAAGTTTGCACGAATCTTCCGAAAAATTAAAATTATGAATACCATTCGAACTATTTCTGAATCTAAACTCAACATTATGAGCAATTAAGTTGATTTTATTCTCATTTTTCGAACTTAGAAAGTAACTTGCTATATCAGTATAATAAATGTTGTTTATTTTAGCACCTCTTATTGATGAACCAAAGTCGAGAAGATATATTTTTTTCGGTTTTATAAGTTGATTGTTAAGATATAATTCCGAATGTCCGATGTACTTAAAAAATAGCAGATTACAACTTTTTACATTTAAAATAAATAATTTCCCTTCGAAATTATTTATATTTTTATCGAAAGCACTATTATTGTCTGAAATTATCAGAAAATCATGCTCGGATAATTTCTCGTATTCTTCAATTTTATTAAGTAATAGGCAATTTTGAAATTCGCTTTCGGGAATATTAAAAGCATCAGAAACCGTTTGCAGAAATTCGAGTTCAATATCCTGAACTACTTCGTTTGAGTTTATAAACTCTATAAGTTGAACCAGAACAATAAATTTTTGAACCTGCGTTAATTCGAGATTGATTTGCTCACATATTTTAAGAACTTTAACAGCTTTTAGTGATGTTTTCTTTCTTACTTTTTTCGAATCACCAAAATCAAAATCGGCATAAAGTTCTGTAACATATGTTTCAAAATATTTTAAATACTCTTCTGCTAAATTTTTATTTAAAATATTTTTTAAATACGATTCTACAATTTCTCTTTCGTTTGACGAAATTATCTTTTTTTCATCAGGGTTTACCAATAATGCAAATAATTGCATTAAAGCTTTTAAAATATTTTCATTCATAAAACGAATTTAAGAGTTACAAATTCTACCCTTTAATGAAAAAAAACACAGAAAAGAAACTAAGTTTTATTTTTTGAGTCGCAACTTGTTTAATTTCAGTCTTTCATAACATTAAGTTTGCCAACAGTAGATTTTTGTGGTCTTTTAGTTCCTACAAGCAAATTAACACAACCTGAGACTGCAGTTTCGGTTTTAGGGATATTAAGTTCAATAACAAGATTCTTGGTTCTGTCAACTTTTTCTACAGTCCACACATTGCCACCTTTTGAACTGTCGTAAATTTCAACTTCTTTAACAGTAACCTTCACATCATATATTGTATCAATAATTGGGGCCTCACCATAAGAACGATTACCGTCAGGGTCAATTGTAATAGGTTGTTCGCCTTTAACTAATTCAGAAATAACTTTCTTTTTTTCTCTTACTTTTTCATAAAGTTTAAAACTAACATTTCCTAATACTTGTTCACTGCAAACATTAATCTTGTATGAATTGTTGGCATATGCGCTAATATATAACCTCGACTTTTCGCCTGAAGTTAAACTTGCAAATCGCGATTGCGAACTATAATCAAACCCGTCATTTTTATCGGGTTTACACAATGTTTGTTTTCCGCAATTCTGACCAAAAGCATCAAAAATACAAATACTTATTAATATCAAAATTCCTTTTTGTAATATATTTATTTTCATAATATTGCTTTTTAATGTTTAAATAAATACTTTAACTTATTTAATATATTCGTTACGAAGTTTTGAAATTGAATCAACAATTTTTTCAAATTGTTTTTTGGTTACCGGATTATCAGCTTCATCGTAAACTTTTTGAATTTCTTTTAATTTGTTGGTAGTATTTACAATTTCTTCGTCTTGTTCAACAGTACCGAATAGTCCAATAATATTATCTAATAAGAAATTCTGATCCATAATGAGCGATACAATAGGATCTTTTGCATTAAATGTTTTTACCTGTTTTGAAGCTATATATACGCTTTCTATCCATCCTCCTAAGGTAATGTAAGGCAAAATATTGCTTTTGCCTAAACTTTCGAGATAATTTATGGCGTTGGTATTGGCTTCTGATGTAATTGCAAACAATGAATCGCTGTTATTTAGGTTTTTATCAACTCTCTTTGCAATATTTTCATCAAAACCTTCAACAATATTTAATTCATTACCAAGCTGTTTTACTTGTTTGTAGTATTTAAATGTCTCCTGATTTTGTTTAAATACAGAAGAATAAAATAAATCAGAGGCATAAATTCCAAAGTTTAGAGCTTTTTTGGTAGATGTTGTATAGTTTTTGATATTGTTTATAGGGTTAAGGATATTACGCGAATATGTAGCCCCAAAATCTTTTATAAGCCAAAAAAGTTCTGATGGAAAAGGAATTTTAAAATAAGTATTTTTTATCTCATCGAATTTACTTATTGACGTGGAGTCAGATTCATTCTCATCTTTATTTTTGTTACTCATATTATTACAAGATGTAATAAATAAAACAAAAACTAAAAATAAGCACCACAATAATTTGAGTAATTTTTTCATAATTCGTAGTAATTTTAATTAATAATTCTTTTATATGTACATAAGTATTAATGAATCACAATTATTTTTTGCTTCAAAATATTAATTGAGTTATTGTTTATTTCAATAAAATATACCCCTTTAGGTAATGTACCTATATCTAATTTAATTTCATTAGTATTATTTTGAATTAATTTGTTAATAACCAATTCGCCAAGTGAGTTGTAAAGTTTAATGTTTATCTCTTTATTATGGTAATTATTTAGAGATATATTCAATAAATCCTTAACCGGATTAGGGAAAATGATATCAGAAGAGAAACTATTTTCGTTTACCGAAATTAACGGGCTGAAATTAGCAACTAATGTTCGGTTATTCAGAACAATAAAAGAATAAACAGAATCGGTGGATACTATATTAGTATTTTCGGTCCAATTATCGAATTTCCAACCTGTAAAAGGTATTGCGGTTACAACAGCTGCCTGATTTAGGTTATATACACCGCTTCCCGTTGTATATCCTGCATTAACAGGATTTACCATAGTTGTAATATAGTATTGATTCAAAGGACTAAAATTTGCGACAAGGTTTCTATTACCGTTTACCAAAAAAGTATAGGAAGAATTTACACTTACCGTTATTCCATTTTCGGTCCAACTGACAAAATAATATCCACTATTTGGAGTTGCTGAAACTGTACAATACTGATTTGTATTAAAGTACCCGCCTCCTGTAGTTGTACCTCCATTAACTGGATTAGATGATGTTTGAATAAAATACGTAATTGCATTTCCTACATAGAAACTCGCATTCAAAAACAACAATCCGTCAATAGCATTATAAGTGTATGTTGAGTACATTCCTGTTTGTGCAGTCTGTGGAATTGAGTATTGAGCAAAGTGTACATTGTCATTAACGGAATACTGATTGAAAGGGTAAATGCTTACAGTTGACGAGCCTTGTTGAAACCATGTTATAGTTCCTGTTCCCTGGTTGAAATGTGTATTTTGACCGCTAATAATTACATCAAGCACAGCTCCCTGCGTTGTAGTGCTTGGAGAAACACTAACCAATTGAGGGGGATTGGCATTATAAGTCACATTAAATGAATTTGGAAGTTGCATATTGCCGTCAACCGAATTATATACTTTTGTGGTATATAATCCTGTTGGTTGATTAGCAGGTATTTGCATAAAAAGAGTAATTTGTGTGTTAGAATTTGTAATAATATTTAAGGGATAAATAACAGTTGATGAGCCTTGCTCAAACCATGCTGTTGTATTGGTGGCTTGTAAAAAGTTTGTATTCTGTCCCGTTATTGTTACAGGTAACAATTGTCCCTGTTGGGCCGAATTCGGATTAACATTAGTAATAATTGGGTTATTAGTGTTTGAGGTGATTTGAAACCAATTATTAATTGACATCAATCCGTTTGTTTGATTATATACATTTACATTATAATATCCTAATAATGCATTGTTTGGAATACTAAAAGTAGAATTTATTAATGTGTTCGAAATCACATTATTATTAGTTGCATATATTATTGTTGATGAACCTTGTGAAAACCAAACGGTATTTGATGCTTGTGAAAAACTTGTATTAGCCCCTGTTATACTTACAGTAAGAGTTTGCCCCTGACTTCCGGTATTAGGAACAATACTTTGTAGTTGTTGGCCATTAATATATTTGTTTGTTGTACAAATAAAAATTAAAAAGTAGAATAGAATTTTTTTCATATAAGCTTATTTAATAGATTTAATCAATATTATTACAAATTATATTTCGATAAAAGCAGTTTACTTTCTTCTTTACTTATTTTATTATCAATATTTTCAAGCGTATAAATTGCATCTTTTAATATTTGATTTTCAAAGTTAATGTTTTTTTCCTTTGATTTTTCAAAAATATTGACTATCCATTCATTATTTAACAAAATTTTTTCTAAAATATTAATTATCAGTGCATCGCTGCACGATTCTTTAATTTTATTTATTTTGCTTTTTAATACAGTAAGAAGATAATTTTTATATTTTTCATCCGATGATGGTCCTTTATATTTTGTTAAATAGAATATTGCGCTATCAATTTGATTTTGATTAAAATAAACAGCTGTAATATTTAAAATGGCTTCTTTGAAAGTTGGTGAAAGCTCAATTGCTTTTTTATACAATTCTTTCGCTTCATTGTTTTCTCCTTTTAATACATAGCATGTAGCCAAATTATTCAATACGTGAATATGATTTGGATTTATTTTATAAGCGTTTTTAAAATCAGTATAAGCTTTTTCAAGATTATTCAAATTAAAATAAGCTTCACCTCTGTACCACGACAATGGAGTTGAAAATGGGTCGATTTTATAAAAGTAACTTTCTGATTTATTTAAATATTTGATTTCTTTATTCCACGATTTAGTGTATCGAGCTTCAAATGCTTTCTTTAAATAATATTCCGATTTAACTCTATGATATCCTATAAAAATACTCGAAAAAACAGTAATGGATATAATGATAAATAAAACTAAATTTTGAGTTTTGTTATTTGTAATAGAATTTTTATCTGTTTTAACTAATATAAAACTGAATATAATTGCTAAAAATACTTGATGTTCAATTCTTTCATTAGGGAATGCAAAGAATGAGAAACTCAAATAACCTACGTATGAAAATAAAATCAAAATCAAGAAAAAATACTCGGTTTTGTCATTACTTTTTCTGATTAAATCAAACAAATATTTCAATATTAAAAGTAAACTTAAAAAATAAAAAATAAATCCGATTATCCCTTGTTCTGATAATACCCAAAGATAATCATTGTGAGGTCTTTGATAAAATGTTACATTATCTTCGGATGCCAAATTTCTGTTTCCGTATTTTAAAACCTCAATTTTCCACATTGATAAACCAACTCCAAAAGCCGGATGTGATTTAAAAATGTCAATAGTTCTGTTCCATAATTCATACCTGTGTTTTGACGAATCATAGGAAACGAAGATTTTTTGAAAAGATTTTTTGAATGTATCGAAAGTATCTTGTTTTGAGTAAAATAGGATGGAAGCTAATATTATTAATATTGAAGAGCTTATAACCAAAAATAATATTTTTAGCGTTTTTTTAATCGAAAAAAATTTATTTGAAGTTATTAGGAACGTAATAATTGAAATGAGACCTCCTGCAAATAATGCTATCCAAACAGCTCTTGTCATTAGTACTGTAATGAAAAATAGTATTATTAAGCTGTTTAATATTCCAATAATTTTAAAAGTAATATTTTTCCATGATATTGAAAACAATGAAAAGGGCAATAAAACAAGTAGAATTTCGGAAAGTATATTTTTATGCGAAAAACCCGCATTAATTTTATAAATTATTTGATGATTAATTCCCGTTGTATTTAGTATATCAACAAACTCAACTAATAATTTTATTAAAATTATATCTGTAATTATTATAAAAAAGATACTAAGTGTTTTAAAATCAATTTTAAATTTTTTTTGAATGTTATAAAGTATAAATACCAATATCCCGAAGCTTGTTATATTTGAAAAACGAAATAAAGCATCGGGTATATTCTTCGAAATTAGCAAGCTAATGGATGATGAAAATATATATGCGGTAAATATCAAAAACCATTTATTATAATTAATTTGAATTAAATCTTTTTTTACTTTTAATGTAATTATAACAATTAACAAAAAAAAATTTAAAACTAAAAACCGGGAATACAAAGCAGCATCTAAATTTTGATTCCATTTAATCAAAGGAATTAAAATTATTAAGACGAAAAGACAAACATCAAGAAAACTGAATTTTATTTTAAAAAGGCTATTAATTTTAAAACCAGAGTTCATAATCTTATTCTTTTTCTTGAACTTTACCTTTAAATTGTTTCTGAAATACTTCCCAGGGCATTTTATAATACATATTTTCGGCTACATAATTTAATACCGGTTCGAAATTAGCAGCAGTCATATATCCCGGTACCACAAAAATTGGTCTTGCAAGTTCGTCAAGAAACACATAGGAGGGGTAGGACATTTTATTATTTAAAAGTATTTCTGCTAATTGATGAGTCGAACGGGTGTTTTGTGGGTTAAGATTATAAAAAGGTTTTCCGTCAACAACTATCGTATCTTTCGACTCTGCATTTAACTTTACAGCATAAAAGTTTTCTTTTATATATCTAATAATTTCAATATTTGAAAATGTAGTTGCATCCATTTTCTTACACCAACCGCACCAATCAGTGTAAACATCAACAAATATTTTTTTCTTAGGATAATTCTTATTCAGCTCTATAGCTTTTTCAAAAGAGAGCCATTCAATTTTTAGATTATTTGTCGGATTACTTTGCGAAAAACTGAAAATAGGGGATAGTAGAAACTGTAAAGTTATAAAGAGTTTGAAAAAATATACACTTTTATTATAAAAATTTTTCTTCATAAATGAGTTGTAAGTTGTTAATATTAAAATATATAAGATTAAAAATATGACTTCAAATTGCTTTATAGCTTCAATATTTTATTCATTATTTCCAAAAGTACGAATATTTTCAAACCTCAGGATGTATAAAGATATTTTTTATAGAATATAATTAAATAATATCATATTGAAAATTTAAATATTTACACAATTTACAAATGTATATTTAATAAATTATTACAAATGTAAATACAACAACATTTGTATATTCTAATTTATATATGTGAATATTTACATTTGTAAACCAATATTGTTACTTATTAATTAAAAATATGTATAATAATTAGTAATAAATATTAATAATCAATAATATAATAATATTATATAAAGTATTAATTAAAATAATAAATAAAAATTTTGAATTTTATAAAGCTATGTTATTAGAATTTATAAATTACTATATATCATTATAATAAATATTATTAATAAAATCATATATTTAAATTATTAAAGTGCTTGTGTAAATTACAAATGTAAATTTTAAAAAGTTATAGATGTAAACTTAATTTTAATTATTTTTGTAAACAAAAATTGTTTAAAATTATAATTGTAAATTATGAATGATAGAATTTTGTTAATACTAAAAACACAGAATATGACTTCATCACAATTTGCTGATGAGATAGGTGTTCAAAGGTCAAATATTTCGCATATTCTTTCCGGAAGAAATAATCCGAGTTTGGAGTTTGTTATGAAAATAATTAAAAGATTTCCTGATTTGAGTCTCGAATGGTTAATATTTGGCAAAGGGAGTATGTACAAAGAAAGAAACACAACTGAAGAAAAAAAGAAAATTAAACCCTCGTCTGAAAAAGAAAAACAATTCGATTTATTCTCTGATTATGAAGAAATTGAGAACAAAAACGACGAAATTAAACCTTTGCAGGATAACGTAAATGATTTAGAAGAAGAGGATGATGCGAAATATTCGCAGCAAAATGAGTTATCAAATAAATCAAATAATGAAAATAAAATAAATGAAGTTAAGATTAGCGAAAAAGAAATAATAGAGGAAAAAAAAGAAAATCCAGAAGTGTATCATAAAAAGATTGAACCTCAAAAGAAAATTGAAAAAATTGTAATTTTTTATGATGATAGAACTTTCAGAGAATATTTTGCCGAGTAAAATAATAACCTTAATTTTGCAAAAAAAAAATCAGTTAATGGACGAGAGTTGTTCGCATAGTTAAAAATTGAATAGAGGTTCAAAGTAAGTCCTCTATTCTAAAAAATGGAGGATTATTTATGATTACCTTTTTAAAATGTGATAGAGGGTATTTACCTTTGAAACAGTGGGAACCCAATTGCTGGATTAATGTAGAAGTTCCAACCTTAAACGAAAAAAACTATCTTATTAACGAGTTAGGTATTCCTGAAGCTTTTTATAATGATATTGAAGATGTTGACGAAAGACCACGTATAGAAAATGAAAAAGGATGGTTTCTTGTAGTTATAAGAGTGCCTTATTATAATATCGACAATGCTGTTCCATATACAACAATACCTTTGGGAATAATATTCAAAGATAACAAAATGGTAACTATATGCTTTTACAAAACAGATATGATTTCTGATTTTATTGCATATACAAATCGTAAGAAAATAAATGTAGAAAACAATTTAGATCTTGTTTTCAAACTTCTTTTATCTTCAAGTGTATGGTTTTTAAAATATTTAAAACAAATAAATTCTCATATTAAAGCAGCCGAAACTGAGCTTGAAAACTCAATAAGGAACGAGGAGTTGCAAAGTTTATTGAAAATAGAAAAATGTCTTGTTTATTTCACTACTTCTTTAAAAGGTAATGATATATTAGTCCATAAATTAAAGAATCTGAAAAATTATAAAGATAATTATAATGAAGAACTTGTTGAAGATGTTGAAATTGAGATAAAACAGGCACTTGAGACAACAAATATTTATAGTGATATTTTAAGCGGAATGATGGATGCTTATGCTTCAGTGATTTCAAATAACTTGAACGTAATTATGAAGCAACTGACTTCAATTTCGATTATTTTGATGATTCCTACATTAGTTGCAAGTTTATACGGTATGAATGTTCCCAATTCATTAGAAAGCAACAGATGGGGATTCTGGATAGTTATTACAATTTCATTTTTCCTGTCAGGCTTTGGGGTTTTATTCTTCATGAAAAGACAATGGTTTGACGTTAAAACATCAAACAGGAAAAAGTAAAAACTATTTTATTATTTTTCCGTCTTTCATAAAAAAAGTTCTGTCAGACATATTTGCAAGCTCTTGGTTATGAGTTACAATTAAAAATGTCTGATTAAATTTTTCTCTTAGTTTAAAAAATAAATTGTGTAATTCCCTCGCATTGTTTGAATCGAGGTTTCCTGAAGGTTCATCTGCAAGAATAATATCGGGAGAATTAATCAAAGCCCTTGCTACAGCAACTCTTTGTTGTTCGCCTCCTGATAATTCTGAGGGTTTATGCAATTTTCTTTCAGACATATTTAAGTATTCGAGCAGTTGTTCAGCTCTTTCAATAGCTTGTTTTTTGGAAGTTTTTGCAATATAAGCGGGTAAACAAACATTTTCTATGGTATTGAATTCGGGTAATAAATGATGAAATTGAAAAATGAAACCAATATGTTTATTCCTAAACTGTGAAATTCTTTTATCATTAAAATTATTGAGATTATTACCGTTGAAAATTATCTCGCCTTTATCGGCTTTGTCAAGAGTTCCAATAATTTGAAGAAGTGTTGTTTTGCCGGCACCTGAGGCTCCCATTATTGTTACGATTTCCGATTTTGAAATTTCTAAATCAATCCCCTTTAAAACTTCAACTTTATCGTAAGATTTGTGAATATTTATTGCTTTTATCATTTTCTATTCAAATGTTGCTATTATTGTTTTTCCTCCAATTACTTTTTGGTTGAGCTTAACGTTTATTTTACAATTTAAAGGAATAAAAATATCTACTCTCGAACCAAATTTGATAAAACCTAATTCATCGCCCTGCTCAACTTTTTTATTAATTTCGGCATAACATTTTATTCTGCGAGCAACAAAACCGGCAATTTGTCTTACCATAATTTGGACATTGTTTTCATTTTCAATTACAACGGTAGTTCTTTCATTCAAAGTAGATGATTTAGGGTGCCAAGCAACATAATATTTCCCCTTATGATATTTAAAATATTTTATGACTCCTGAAATTGGATATCTGTTCAAATGGACATCATTAGGAGACATAAAAATTGATATTTGAGTACATTGTGTATTTAAGAATTCCTTTTCTTCAATCTGCTCTATTACAACAATTTTTCCGTTTGCGGGTGATAAAATATTATTCGCATTTTTCTCTATTGAAAATATCGGAACTCTGAAAAAACGAACAATAAAAAAATAAAAAATAACTAAAATGAAATAAATTATATTGAATGCCAGGGAATTTACTTTAAGATAGAAACTTAAAAAGTATAATATTCCGAAAAGTAAAATTACTGATATAAAAATTGTTAGGTATCCTTCTTTATGTATTTTCATTTGATATATAACTTTAAGCAAAAATAATGACTAAGTAAAGAAAAACAAAGGGTGATGAAATATAAACGGCGTCTAATCTATCCATGAAACCTCCATGACCCGGAAGAATTTTTCCGGAATCTTTAATATTCATGCTTCTTTTAAACATAGATTCAGCCAAATCGCCAAAAGTGCCTGAAACGATTATAATTAATGATAATATTATCCATTGAACTATATTTAATTCTTTGAAAAACAATGATAATATTATGGAAACAACGACACTAATAAGCCCTCCGCCTATAGTTCCTTCCCATGTTTTTTTTGGTGAAATTCTTTCAATTAATTTCCTTTTACCGAATTTAGTACCAACTAAATATGCAAAAGTATCGTTTGACCAAACTAATATAAAATATCCCAACAATAATGAATACATTTTTTGATTTTCTTCAAATGAGGGACTGTAAAAAAAATTTAAAAGTGAAAGAGGCAAAGCTATGTATATTATTCCCAAAATTGTAATAGCAGTATTTTGTATTGGAGTTTCATTTTTTAAAAAGATTTCAGATATAATTATTATAAAAAACAATGGGAGAGTGATAATTAAAAGCTCGATATTCGAATTTGTATATGCAATAAAACTAACTATGCAATAGAGAATAGAAGCAAAAAGAACTCCAGTAAAACTTTGAACTTTTATTTGACTTTTTCTAAAAAAACTATAAAATTCAGTTAAAGAAAAAATCATAAAAATAAGCATAAGAGTTGCAAAAAATAACTTATGTAATATTACAGACGAAACTATTAAAGCAACATAAACAGCCCCGGTTATTGTTCTTAAAATAAAATTATTATTTTTCATTTATCTTACTTACTAAATATTTTGCTTTTAACAAATTATCTTTTGAAACATAAAGTTCATATTCACCAAACAGGTACAATGAGTCTTTTTTATTAACTATTACTGAATCTATATCATTTTCGGACAGATACCCTTTAGTGAACTCAATTTCATATAATTGATCGGAAGATAGTAATAAGCACCAACTTTCGTTTTCCATCGTATTAGTATGTGTCGTCTATCATAAACAAGTAAAGTTCTTTAGGACCATGTGCACCCATAACAAGATTTTTTTCAATATCGGCAGTCCTGCTTGGTCCAGAAATAATTGATATCATCGAAGGTAATGAATTGTATTTTGCTCTTATTTGAATAATAGCCTGCTTTATATCAGCTACCAATTGAGATGTAAATGCCATAACAATATGTATTTCGGGAAGTATATTCATCTTTCTGCCCGAAAGCTGTTTAGAAGAAACCATAATACTTCCGTGTCTTGCAATTAAAAATTCACATCTGGTAAGACCTATTTTAATTGTTTCAATTTGATTTATATCTCTAATAATAGGAGTTTTAAGAGCTTCTATACTTTTTAAAAGATGATAATCGCTGCAGTAAATAGAATCCCATCGATTGTTAACAGCAATTAAATCGAGATTTTTAATAAATTCATTTAAATCAGAACAATAAATAAACTTACCGGAATTGTTTGTGAAATTTTCGGCAAAAACTATATCTAATGTATCAGTTATATCAGTATAAACAGATGAATCGAAATCAATATTTTGATATTTGTTTTCCGATTTATCAATCAGGGCATCCCTGATGTTTTTCAACATTTTTTCTTTATTTGTACTCTCTTTCACTTTTGAAATTTAAATATAAAATTCAATCTTCTTTTTCAGTAGTATTAGTATAATCCTTTTCTTTTTCTTCGTTTATTTCCGGAGAATCGGTATTATTATCCGATTCATTTTCTTTTGTATTATTAGTAGAACTTATTAGAGTAGAGTTTGTATTTGAATTATTGAAAATCAAATCTATTTCCTTGTCTTTATCGAAAGGTCTTTTTCCGAAGATATTCTCAAGGTCTTCTCTAAAAATAACTTCTTTTTCTATTAGAACTTGAGCAAGTTGTTTTAGTTTGTCAATATTGTCTTTTAATAATTGAATCGCTCTCTGATAGCATGACTCGACTATATTACTAATTTCACTGTCGATAATTTCAGCAGTTTTTTCGCTATATGGTTTAGAAAACGAATATTCTTGCTGGCCTGATGAATCGTAATAGCTTATATTTCCGATTTTCTTGTTTAGTCCGTAATAAACCACCATAGCATAGGCCTGTTTTGTAACTTTTTCAAGGTCGTTTATAGCACCGGTAGATACTCTATTGAATATAACTTCCTCAGCAGCTCTACCACCAAGGGCAGCAGTAATTTCATCATACATCTGCTCATAAGTTGTTATTTGCCTTTCTTCGGGCAGATACCATGCAGCGCCCAAAGCTTTTCCTCGGGGAACTATAGTAACTTTTACCAAAGGATGTGCATGTTCGAGTAGCCAGCTTATTGCAGCATGTCCTGCTTCATGAAAAGCTATTACTCTTTTTTCTTCGGCTGAGATAATTTTATTCCTTTTTTCTAAACCTCCGACAATTCTGTCGATAGCATCAAGAAAATCCTGTTTGTCAATTATTTTTTTGCCTTTTCTTGCGGCTATTAATGCAGATTCGTTACAAACATTAGCTATGTCGGCACCGGAGAACCCGGGAGTTTGTTTGGCAAGAAAATCAATTATTACAGAATTATCATATTTAAGATTACGCATATGAACTTTAAAAATAGCTTTTCTTTCCTCCAGATCAGGTAATTCGACATATATTTGTCTGTCAAATCTACCAGCTCTTAATAAAGCTTTATCGAGAATATCGGCACGGTTTGTGGCAGCAAGGATAATAACCCCAGCATTGGTTGCAAATCCGTCCATTTCGGTTAAAAGTTGGTTTAAAGTATTTTCTCTTTCGTCATTTGCACCTGTAAAAGCGTTTTTCCCTCTGGCTCTGCCTATAGCATCAATCTCATCAATAAAGATGATACAGGGAGCTTTTTCTTTTGCTTGTTTAAATAAATCTCTAACTCTTGAAGCCCCTACACCAACAAACATTTCGACAAAATCGGAGCCTGAAATTGAGAAAAACGGGACTTTTGCTTCACCTGCAACTGCTTTTGCAAGTAAAGTTTTACCTGTTCCCGGAGGACCTACCAATAATGCTCCTTTAGGAATTTTACCTCCTAATTCAGTGTATTTTTTAGGATTTTTTAAAAAATCTACAATTTCAATAATTTCGGTTTTAGCTTCTTCCAAGCCTGCAACATCATTGAAATTTATAGAAACGCTGGTATCTTTATCAAACAATTGAGCTTTGGATTTTCCGATATTAAATATTTGTCCACCACCAGAACTGCCTCTGCCCATCATTCTCATAAAGAATATCCATAATACTATAAGGATAAGAAATGGCCAAATAAAACCAAATATTTCGCTTCCCCAATCTCTTCTGCTTTCTGGAATAATTGGAAAACTCTCTTTGTTTAATATTTGCTGTTTTTCGAAATCATTTTTACCAACAGTATCTCTAGCGATTATTTGGTTTCTTAAATCTTTTATATCCTCCTGAAATGATTCTAAAGTAATAAATTTATAGATATAGAAGTATTTGTCGTTAAAGCTGCTGCCAAATCCTTCAGGTTTTAATTTTCTGTAAGAAGAATCGTTGTCAACACTTTCTTTTTTTATATATACTTCGGCAGATTCCTTATTAACGACAATTATTTTTTCAACGTCATCTTTTGCAATTATTTTGCTTAATTCGTTCCAAGTTATGGTTCTGTCGGCTTCTTTCAAAGAGCCTCCCTGAGTAAATTGCAATACTATTAATGCAATTACTAAAATTCCATAAATCCAATATATGTTGAATTTAGGCTTTTTGGGAATATTTATTTTACCTTTTTTATTATCAGCTTTATTTTTGCTTTCCATAAGTTAATATTAGGGTTAAAAATCAAAATTATTGAATATCTTCAAAATGAGTAATATCTGCATCAGCCCATAATTTTTCCAATTGATAATAATTTCTTACTTCCTTTTGAAAAATATGAACTACTACATCATTGTAATCGAGTAATATCCATTCTGAATTTGAGAATCCTTCCTTATGCCTCGGGTGGATTCCTATTGCTTTCCATACTTCTTCCTGTACCGAATCTGCAATTGATAATGCATGAGTTGATGAAGTACCGTTACATATTATGAAATAATCGAATAAAATGTTCGGAATATTTTTAAAATCTAATAGGCTTACATCTTTGCCTTTTTTATTCTGCATTCCTTTTACGATAATATCAGCTAACATAGCCGATGAGGTTAAATTTTTTCTTTTTGCCATCAATTATTTTTAGTTGAACTCAGCAAAATTAAGAATTTTTATTATTTAAATTCATTAATGTCCGACAAAAATAAAAAAGATAATTTTTTAGAATACAATAATCA
>CAZWKQ010000014.1:0-64867 GCA_964634005.1 uncultured Bacteroides sp. | reverse complement strand
ATAAATTTTAGGCTGTAAATATAATACAAAAAAAAGCAAAATAATAAAATTTAACAAAAATTCTTGAAAAATTAATATTGCAGTTTATTTATCATTTTTTTAAATTTCATTGATTTATACGATAAAAAAAGGCCGAAATCAAGTTCGGCCTTTATCATAAAAATTGGTTAGTTATAGAACTATATTAATATCTGATTCGAGGTTTATAATGTGTATGCAGTAAGTCGTGAGATTTGTGGCCTAATGGTTCACCGAGAAAATCTTTATATATTTGAATTACTTCCGGATTTTCATGAGATTTTCTCAATGGTAAGCCTTCGTCTTCGGCATAAATTGCTTCAGCTCTCTTTGCTCTTATTTCGGGGCTTGTAGGAATTGGCTGACCACCACCGCCTAAGCAACCGCCCGGACAAGCCATAACTTCAATAAAATGGTAGTTTGCACTGCCCTCTCTTACTGCTTTCATAAGTTTGTTTGCATTGCTGAGACCATGAGCAATAGCAACTTTAAGTTCAACACCTTCGAGGAAACTCCATTCAGGTTTAACATCTTTTATTAATATTGCAGCTTCTCTTACACCTTCCATTCCACGAACCGGAGAAATATTAAGATTTGCAAAAGGAACTTCCCTACCTGTAACTATTTCGTAAGCAGTTCTTAATGCAGCTTCCATTACGCCGCCTGTAGCACCGAATATTACAGCAGCACCGGTAGAATCACCCATAATACTATCGTAATGCTCGTCTTCGAGTTTCATAAAATTGATACCGGCTTGTTTTACCATCATTGCCAATTCTCTGGTAGTTAAAACATAATCAACATCTTGATATCCACTATCTCTCATCTCGGGTCTTCCGCATTCAAATTTCTTTGCTGTACATGGCATTATAGAAACTGAAACCATATTTTTAGGATCGATTCCTTTCTTTTTGGCATAATATGTTTTTGCCAATGCTCCAAACATTTGTTGCGGTGATTTACAAGTTGAAAGATTATCCAATAAATCGGGGTACAAATGTTCCTGGAACTTAATCCAACCCGGAGAACAAGATGTCATCATTGGAAGTGCAACTTTTTCGCCGTCAACAAGAGCCTTTTTCAAGCGAGTAAGTAATTCGGTACCTTCTTCCATAATTGTCAAATCGGCTGTAAAATCAGTATCCAAAACCGAATCGAAACCAATATGTTTTAATGCGGCAACCATTTTACCCGTAACTCTTTCGCCCGGATCGTATCCCAAGTCTTCGCCTAAACCTATACGAACTGCAGGAGCAGTTTGAACAACCACATGTTTTATCGGATCGTTTATTGCATTCCAAACTTCTTCAATATAAGTTCTTTCGGTTAATGCACCGGTTGGACATCTGTTTATACATTGTCCGCAGTTTGTACAAACAACCTCATGTAAAGGTTTGTTCATAAAGGTTGATATTTTTTGATGGTCACCTTTGTTAACAACAGCTAATGCACTAACAGACTGCAACTCTTCACATGTTCTTACGCAACGTTGACAACGAATACATTTGCTATCGTCTTTGGAAATTGAAGGCGAAGAAATATCGGCAATTTTGTCTTTTGGTTTAACCAAATCTATAAAAACATGGTCGCCAATTCTATATTCGGAAGCTAATTCTTGAAGTTCGCAATTTCCGTTTTTAAAACATTTTGTACAATCGGCATTATGTTCAGAAAGAAGAAGTTCAATAACGTGTTTTCTTGCAGTTCTGACTTTTTCGCTGTTTGTAAAAACTTCCATACCTTCTGATACAGGAGTTGCACAAGAGGCAGCCAATAAACGGGCGCCTTTTACTTCAACGACACATACACGGCAATTACCTGCAACACTCAAATCGGGATGATTACAAAGTGTCGGGATATTGAAATTAAGCTTTTTTGCAGCATCAAGTATTGTTGTTCCTTCTTTTACTGATACCGGTATATTATTAATTTTTAAGTTTACTAAATATTCACTCATTTTATTTTGATTTAAATGTTATCGAATAAAAAATTAATAGATTATTTCTTCTCTAAAGTTATCAACAATAGAATTGAAAGGATTAGCGACTGATTGTCCCAAACCACATTTAGCGGCTATTTTCATAGTACCTGCAAGTTTCTTCAATTCGTCGAGATATTGAGGTTTTCTTTCACCTCTTTTAACTGCTTCAATACCTTTTAATAATTGTTGACAACCAACACGGCATGGGGTACATTGTCCGCAAGATTCTTCGTTGAAAAATTCGAGATAGTCGTGCAAAACGTTATACATCGAACGCGAACTGTTAAAAATCATCATCGAACCTCCGGTAGGGATACCTTCAAATCCGATAATTGTATCTTTAAAGTTTTTGCGAGGAACACAATGACCAGAAGCACCACCAACCTGAACAGCTTTTGTATCGCCGTCGCCGAAATCTTCAACAAAATCGGAAAGTGGCATACCTAATTCCAACTCATAAATTCCGGCATTGGGAGTATCGCCTGAAACCGAAAATACTTTGCTTCCTCTCGAATCTTTTGTTCCAAGCTCTTTGAACTTATCGACACCCATTTTGCAAATCATGGTAACATAAACCAAAGTTTCAACATTATTGATAACGGTTGGTTTTCTGTTATATCCGGCTACAGCAGGGTATGGAGGTTTATTACGTGGTTCACCGCGTTTACCTTCCATTGATTCAAATAGCGCACTTTCTTCGCCGCAAATATATGCGCCGCTGCCTGAACGAAGATATATCTGAAAATCAATATTCTTTGCCTTTAGCTGTTTATTGAAATCTGTTATTAATGTTTGAAGTTTTGGCAATAAGAAGTTATATTCTCCTCTTAAATAAATATAACCTTCTTTAGCTCCTATAGCGTAACCGCAAATTGTCATACCGCCAAGAACTTTGCATGCAACTGTATCTAATATTTCCCTGTCTTTGAATGTACCGGGTTCTCCTTCATCGGCATTACAAATTACATATTTTACGGGATTATCTTCATTTTTTGTGAATTTCCACTTCAAACCGGTAGGGAAACCTGCCCCTCCACGACCTTTAAGTCCTGAATCTATTATATCAAGTATAACATCATCGGGAGTTTTCGACATGGTTTTGGTTATTATATCTAAAACTTCGCTTGTAGAACATTGTTGAAATATATAGTCAACTTTCTTTAATATTTTATTTTCCATTGTACTTTTTTTTTGAATTGTTAAAATATCTGTTTACTTTCCGTTTTTGGCATATCCCTCAATTATTTCTATAGCTTTTTGAGGTGTTACTTCAGGATATACTTCATCATTTACAAGCATAACAGGACCTTTATGACACCAGCCCAAACAATTAGCAGTAAGCAAAGTAAATTTCTTATCGTGCGTGGTTTCGCCAACATTAATCTTAAGTGCCGACTCCAATGCTTCGATAATTTCATCTTTACCTTTCATGTGACAAGTAATAGTTTTACAAATTCTAATTATATTCTTGCCCCTTGGTACTGTGTCGAGAAAAGTGTAAAACGATGCTGTGCCGAACACATCTGCAGTCGATAAATCTAATTCCTTTGCAACTAATATCATTGCTTCTTCCGAAAGATACCTTTCTTCTTTTACAATACCCTGTAGAACCGGCATAAGACTGTTGCGACTTTTGCCATGCTTTTCAACTAAATTCTTTACTAATGTTTCAATATTGGACATACTATCCTCCATATTTTTTGTGATTTATTTATTGATTAATTTCTACTGTTAATTTATTAACAATTTGAAAGCTCAAAATTAGAAATTTTTTATTGTTAACAAAATAACAATAGCAAAAAAAATGCCTTTAACCCCTAATTTATAACTATTCTAAATATATTCATTATCAAAATATCTGATAATCATATGATTTAAATTGCCTACTGTGTTTTTTTTCAGAGTTAACAATCAAAAAAAGCATTATTTGAGTTAATTCTGCCTATTTTTGCAAAAAAAATAAATATGAATTTTAATATTGGCGATAAGGTAAAGTTTTTAAACTCAAATGGTGGCGGTGTAGTAACTAAAATTTTAAGCTCCACTATGGTAAGTGTTGCTATTGAAGAAGGTTTTGAAATTCCTACTTTAAACAGTGAATTAATAAAAATTGAAAGTAATTCTTCGGCAGAAAAAATATTTGAAGTAAATTATAGTATTCCTGATGATATTAAAAGTTCAAATGATTATGAATTTGAGAATAAAAGTCCCATATTAAAAACAAACTTAAAAAAACAAGAACCAGGGGTTTACATTGCCTTTGTTCCGCACGAACAAAAATGGCTTATATCAGGCGATTTAGATATTTATTTGATAAATAATACTCAATACACGGTAATTTACAGTTTGCTATTTGAGGATGAAAACGATTTTGAAGGTTTTGATTATGATGTACTGGAATCAGAAACCAAAAAAAATATTACTTCTATCAAAAGAGATGATATAAATAACTGGAATAAAGGCTTTGTTCAGATTTTGTTTCACAATAACAGGCAAAAAAAAGTATTATTGCCGGTAAATGCCTCTTTCAAGATAAGTGCAAACAGATTTTTAAAAGAAAGTAACTATATTGAAAACTCATTAATGCGGGAAAAAGCACTTTTAGTTACATTATGTAAATTAAACGAAGTGGAAAGTATTGAAATTAAAAGGAAAGAAGAAGTTTTAAAAAATGATGAAGTTACAAAGATTAAAAACACTAAAAATGTAAGTAATGATGATTTTATAGAGAAACACCTTATAAATCCTACTACTGCCGAGATTGATTTACATATAAGCGAGTTGGTTGAAGACCCATATTTACTTGATAAGTCCGAAATTATTGATATACAGATTAATTATTTTGTTCGTTGTCTTGAAGAAGCATTTACTAAGAAAATTTCAAAGCTCATAATAATACACGGGGTTGGAAATGGTACACTTAAAAACGAGATTATTAAGATATTGAAAACTTATGATAATATCCATTATTTTGATGCCTCAATAGCCAAATACGGTACAGGAGCTACCGAAGTTTATTTGAAATATCAATAATTCATTAGTTCTAAAGCATTTTTAACAATATTTTCGGTTGATAGTCCGTACTTTAGCATAAGCTCCTCGGGTTTTCCCGATTCACCGAAAGTATCATTTATCCCAATAATTTTGACAGGGACAGGATAGTATTTAACAACAACCTCTGCGACTGCACTGCCCAATCCGCCATTAATCTGATGTTCTTCAACTGTTATAATACGCTTTGTATCTTTTGCGGCATTTACAATAATCTCTTCGTCAATAGGTTTTATGGTATGTATATTAATTACACCTGCATCAATATTATACTTTATTAATTCATCAGCAGCTTGAATAGCGTACCAAACCATGTGTCCGGTAGCTATTATGGTTAAATCTTTCCCTTTTTTAAGGCTCTGCCCCTTCCCTATTTTAAAGTCTTGCGACTCTAAAGTAAAATCAGGCACACCTTCTCTTCCAAACCTGATATAAACAGGACTATTCATATTGTTAATAGCATTTAATACAGCTATTTTGGTTTGAGTTGCATCACATGGAGAAATTACTGTCATATTTGGCAAGCTTCTCATAACGGCTATATCTTCCAATGCCTGATGAGTTGCACCATCGGGACCAACTGAAATACCTGCATGAGCACCACCCAAAACCACATGCACATTATTATAGCAAACCGAAATTCTTATTTGATCGGAAGCTCTGTGAGCAAGAAATGCAGCATAAGTAGAAAACACGGGGATTTTCCCGCTTAAAGCCATCCCTACGGCCACTCCTACACAATTTTGTTCGGCTATTCCCAATGAATAAAATCTTTCAGGAAAACGTTCTGCAAAAAGATTAGCTCCGACTGACGCTGTAATATCTGCACCTAATACAAAAATATTGCCGTTTGACAATCCTGCTTCGAGTAAACCTTCTCCAAAGCCCGATTTTGTTGGTTTATTACCCCTGTTTTTATATAAAATCTCTTCCATTATTCATTATAATAGCTTTAACAATATGCTTCATCCAATTCCTTTAAAAACTCGGGCAACTGACTTTCAGTCGGGACTTTCCCGTGCCAGAGATGATTATTTTCGATACTTTTGACGCCTTTACCCATTTTAGTTTCGGCAATTAGTACACATGGATAACCTTTCACTTTTCTGATTTCATCAAAAATTGACAACAACTGATTTATGTCATTTCCGTTGCATTTGAAAACTTTCCATCCGAAAGAACTCCATTTTTCTGCCAATGGTTCCAATTCCATAACATCGGAAGTTTTACCGTCAATTTGCAAATAATTTCTGTCAACAATTGCAACAAGATTATCGAGTTTATAATGTGCAGCACTCATAATTGCTTCCCAAACAGAGCCTTCCTGCAATTCGCCATCACCAAGAACGCAAAATATTCTGTAAGGTTTTTTGTCGTATTTAGCCGAAATAGCCATTCCTACGCTTACCGACAAGCCTTGTCCTAAGGAACCTGCAGCCAATTCGATGCCGGGTAACTCCTGCTCTCGACCGGGATGTCCCTGCAGTCTGCTTCCGAGTTTCCTGAGAGTTAATAACTCCTTTTTATCGAAATATCCGGCATTTGCCAATGCAGCATACAATACAGGTGCAACATGCCCAATGGAAAGAATAAGCCTGTCTCTGTCCTCCCATTTATGGTTTGATGGATTATGTTTCAGCTCACTGAAATATAAAACACCGAAAACATCAGCTAAGCCCAAAGAGCCACCCAAATGCCCCGAACCTGCTTGCGTAAGACTTATTAAAATATCTTTTCTGATATTCTTAATAATTACCGACAATTCGCTTTCATTCATATTCTATGGTGATATGTACGAAAACAAAAATATTATTAAATATTGAAATAATGAATAAGGAAAGTTAAGTTTTTTCTAATTAGGGAAATATGAAAGCAGTTGATGCTTCCCTTTTTTTTCGATAATATCGAACCAATAAACGTAGTTGTCTTTTTTATAAATTATAACGGCAGTTGACTTTTTGTAAAATTTGAAACCGGCTTCTTCTATCTCCTTTATTGTATAATATTTGCCCTTTTCAAAAATCAAATCAGTCATAATGTTTTTCCCGACTTTGTCGCTTTTTTGAGTTAAAACAATGATATACAGAGTTTTATAAAATCAACAAGGCACTACATCTTCTCGTTTTAATTTTTTAAAGCAAAAGGTATATCACTTATTTTTTGATTCATCAAGGCATAAATTTTTTGAATTTCGGGAGTTATTTTTGATGGTATTGCATACAATTGTTGCGTTTGCAAATGTTTTAATATGCTTATTTTTACATGAAGCAGTTGGTTTTGAATGCTTTCTGCTGACATTTGTTTGTACTGCAATGCTACTCTGTACATAAGATGTTTAACACAAACTAATGCCATAAAGCAAACGGCTATATGTGCTTGTATTCGATTTGGTGTCCAATGGTAAATGGGACGGAAACGCAAATCATGCTTACTTATTCTAAAACATTCTTCTATTTGCCACAACATGTGATAATGTTTTACAATTTCTTGATTGCTCATGCTTTTTACATTGGTAATTATTCCGTGTAATCCATCCCATGTTTGGCAAGCTTTTATTTTTTCTTCATTCAGCAAAATAGTTGCATTGCCTTCTAATGTCAAGTAGCGTGAATAGCCTTTATTGCTTATTAAAGATGATGGATTCTTACTTTTTTGCAATTTTTTTTGCAAGGCTGCTATGGCTTTTTCTCTATCGTGTTTGTCTTTTTCTGCTCTTTGTTGACTGTAGGTTACTATTAATTTTCTTTTTTCATCTAAGATAATTTCTCGTATTTTATCATAATAGCTATTTCCTAAATCGCTTGTATAACTTGTTAAATCTAAGATTTCTTTCTGTGTTTTTTTTGAAGTATTTTTTATTCGACCTCCAAGAATGTATTCTATGTTATGACTTTCTAATAACTTTTGATTTTCATCGCTTAACATAGCTGCATCTGCTGTAAATATAATGCGTTTTAGTTTGTAATTCTTTTTTAAATTATATATGGCTTTCGACAAAGTATGACCTTCAAACATAGAACCTTCAAACAAATCATATCCGATGGGCAATCCATTTGTTGTGGTAAGTAAGGATAAAATTACTTGGGGTTGATTGTGTTTGTGATTTTTACTAAAACCATTGTGCATTAATTGCTCATCTTCTTTAAATGATTCAAAATGCAAGGTTGTGCAATCGTAGAAAATTGCTGTAATTTCTTCTTGCAATAGGCTCTGGGTTTGTTCAAATGAAATAGTTTTTATTTTTTCTATCACTCTATCATCAATTAAATCCATCATCCTATATACTCCCGATAGTGAAAGTTCGCAACCAAAGTCTTTTGCTAAGTTCTCTACGCTTGCTTTTTTACTATCAGGATTAGCTATGCGTGCCATTACCAAATGGTACATCATATTGGCTGAAGATTTATTTTTTGATTTTAGCAAATTATTAAAACCTAATTCTTTATAAATTTGACCATATATATCATGTATTCCGGTAATAATATCTTGCTGATGCCTTAACTTTTTTAAATCAACATTGAGTTCTTTTTTCTCTTGGGCTTGATTTCTGCTTGTGATTGCCATTTCGGCTAATGTTTCAGGCTCAAATAAGCGTGGCTGTGTTTCTTGCTCTATGTTAGCCTTGATATATTCAGCTAAATCCTTTAATTTCTCTAATTCTTTTTCATTATATGCCGTACCTACATGACGGACAATTCGTTGCCTAACATTGCCATTAACCCGCACACTTTCAACAATTTGCACTGTTGTATTGGGACTGTTTTTATTGGTCTTTATTCTTACAAACATACTGCAAAAATAAAAAAAATTTTGTAAAAACAAAATATATTTTTTAACAAGGCACTACAAGCCACTTTTCGAAAAATAAAAAACCTATCACTCTAATATTCAGGCTTTTAAATATTCAGATGACATTATTGATGACAAAGTCGGGAGCCACCCAAATGCCCCGAACCTGCTTGCGTAAGACTTATTAAAATATCTTTTCTGATATTCTTAATAATTACCGACAATTCGCTTTCATTCATATTCTATGGTGATATGTACGAAAACAAAAATATTATTAAATATTGAAATAATGAATAAGGAAAGTTAAGTTTTTTCTAATTAGGGAAATATGAAAGCAGTTGATGCTTCCCTTTTTTTTCGATAATATCGAACCAATAAACGTAGTTGTCTTTTTTATAAATTATAACGGCAGTTGACTTTTTGTAAAATTTGAAACCGGCTTCTTCTATCTCCTTCATTGTATAATATTTGCCCTTTTCAAAAATCAAATCAGTCATAATGTTTTTGTTTAAAATTTAATTTAAAACCAAGACTTTTACATATAAATCTTACGTTTGCAAATTTATAGTACGTTTATTTTGTTTGCATTAAGTTAATGTTATAAAATAAAGATTATTGAAGTATTTTAGCAAAACACAAAATGCTATTAAACAAGTAATTAAGTATGTTTTAAAATAACAACATAACAAAAAGGACAGAACGAATAAATAATAGCAGAAGTTTGTTTAGTAGGGATTATACTTTTTACCGAACTGAACGCTCAAATAAAGAGTAAGAAAATAATTAGGATATTTATTGAAAGCCATCATAGGAATTTCGGAAAAATAATAATCAAAACAACTGCCAACTTCAATTGCTCTGATTTTTTCATCATATTCGCCAAATTCGAAATTAAAGCCGAATTTTGCATAAAGTCCCGGATATGGTTTAATTTTTTCAAATCCTTTCAACAAAGGACCACCACCATAAATATTGTCGTAAAAATGTTTTTGAGGGTCGTATCTTTCGAGTGTTAAATGATATTCATACGGGGGGATATTGTCAAAATTAAGAATATAGAGATATTTTGGGCGAGCCAGAGCTACAGATGCACCGAGATAATAAGTATAATTAACCTGAACTCCACCCCAATAAGGTTTATCATTAATAAGTTTTTTGTATCCCAAACCGGTTCTGAATACGTAAACACTGTTTAATTGTCCGTAAACATAACTTCTGGCATCACCAAAAAAATTGTTTTCGGTTTTTGTTTCCTTAGGATGACTCATCCCAACAAGCTCGCTTTCAAAAAATCTTCCTTTAAAGTAAGTTAACCTGTCGCCTTTACGATAGCTAACTCCCCAGCCCTCGTTGTGCAAAATAAAATTATAAGACTTTTCCTTTCGATAAAGTACCGACCTGTCGATATTAGTAGGCGATTGCGAAAAAACATTTCCGCAATAGCAAACAAAACTAATCAACAGAATAAAAAGGAAAGGGAAACGCCTCATTTTAAATAAAAAAAAAATACAGGCTAAAAGCTTAATATCTTACTGTTTCGACTTTGTCGCGATTTTTCGAACTGTAAGCATCACATTTTTGATGCGAGGTGCATGAATAAGCTATAATCATTAAAACCACAATACTAACAATGGCTATTGCAACTCTTTTCATATTTATTTTTTTAAAAAATTCAACACTAAAATCTGTTACAAAAATAATAATTAATTGATTTGAAATATAAATTATATTTGCAAATTACTGTTAAAATTCATTAACGCATAAAATAACCGAAAAATTATATGCAAGTTGATTTAAACAAATTGGCCTTAGAAAAAAGCTGGAAAGATATATTAGCAGACGAATTCAACAAAGATTATTTTTTAAAACTTAAAGAATTTCTTGTATCGGAAAAACAGAAATACAAAGTATATCCACCCGGAAGTTTGATTTTCAATGCGTTTAATCTAACTCCTTTCGACAAAGTCAAAGTTGTGATATTGGGACAAGATCCTTATCATGGAATTGGTCAGGCTCACGGATTGTGTTTTTCGGTACCTGAAGGAGTTGCTATTCCTCCATCACTGGTAAATATTTATAAAGAAATTGAATTAAGTCTCGGAATTAAGATGCCGCAAAGCGGCAATTTGGAAAACTGGGCTAAACAAGGCGTTTTATTGTTAAATGCAACTTTAACAGTCAGGGCAAATAACGCAGGATCGCATCAAAACAAGGGTTGGGAAACTTTTACCGACACTGTTATAAAAAAACTATCAGAAAAGAAAGACAAATTAGTTTTTATGTTGTGGGGAAATTATGCACAAGCCAAAGAAAAGATTATTGACACCGGCAAACATTATATCCTAAAAGCTCCCCATCCTTCTCCATTATCGGCACACAGGGGATTTATAGGCTGTAATCACTTCCTTTTAACAAATCAATATCTTGAAAATTCGGGTCAAACACCAATCGATTGGAAACTTTAGTTTTATTCGAAATCTGAATCTTAATATTTTAAATTATTTACAAATAATAAACCCTATTAATCAATTAGTGGTTATGTAATTCATTAAAGCTTTTATCTTCTTATTGTAATAATTTGGGTTTAATTAATTATATTTCCAAAGGTTTAAAATCTTTTTGCTATCTTTGCGTTTAAATAAAAAATATCAAATTATGGAAATGTTTAATCCAAAATCCCTTAATGTAACTGTAAAATACGGAGTTATTTCCGGAATACTTTTCGTAGCTTTCACTACTCTTACTTACACATTAAACTTTTCGATGTTTAATGCATTTTACGGTATTGTTTCTTTTATTTTCACATTCGGTCTGATAATAACTATGATGGTTCTGGCAATGAATGAGATTAAAAGAAAAATACTAAACGGAAACATCAGCTATTTACAATGTTTAATTTCAGGTTTTATTACCGGAGTTATTGCTTTTTACATATCAGGAGTATTCAACTATATATTGTTTGGAATGATTGACAAAGAATATATGCCCCAACAAATTGAAAAATTCGCCGAAATGCTTCAGCAATACAATATGGATGCTGATAAACTACAGTTACAGATTGAAAAAATGAGAAATAACTTGGACCCTATTAAACAATTTGTAACATCATTATATTCTAGTCCTCTTATAGCTTTGGTTATTTCTGCTATAGTATCGATATTTATCAAGAAAAAAGACGATAGTATAATTTCTGAAGAAGAAATTCAAAACATTTCAAAAGATTAATAATTATGCAAAAAAATCCGAGCCGAAAGGCTGTCAATCTTTCATTTCTATGGGGTATAAAAGCAGGTTTTTATATGATTTTGCTTACATTGCTACTCTATTTTGTAACAGGTTCGGGATACAGACCTGTTCCGGTATGGAACCATTTTTTACTTCTGTTTATTATGTTTATAGCAATAAACAGCTTAAAAAAGAAAGTTTACAAAGGCTATCTTAGTTTTAAACAATGCTATATTTCGGGTCTAATAATAGGAATAGTTGTTGCTTTTATTTTTGGAATATATATGTTTATTCATACAAGCTTTATCGATAAACAACTAATTATAAACAATATAGCTGCAAATGAAAAAGCACTTTCGCAATACCTCTCAGGAACAGAACTTCAAAATAAAATATCAGTATTGAAGGAAAATACAAATTCATTTTCGATAGCAATAAAAGCGACTATAGAATTAATTTTAATAAGTATATTCCTGCCTTTATTAGTATCAATTTTTTTGAAAAAAGAACATAATAGCAGATCAGGGAAAATGGAAGTTGTTGAAATCGAATAAAAAATAGGTTTATGGATATTTCTGTTATAGTACCATTGTTTAACGAGGAAGAATCACTCAATGAGTTATGTTCGTGGATTGATAAAGTGATGATTGAAAACAACTTCAGCTACGAAGTATTGCTGATTGACGACGGAAGCAATGATAATTCGTGGGAAGTTATTGAGGAGTTAAATAAAAAATACGATTCCGTAAAAGGAGTAAAATTCAGGAGAAATTATGGTAAGTCGGCAGCATTAAATGTTGGTTTCGAGTTTGCTGCAGGCGATGTAGTTATAACAATGGATGCTGATTTGCAAGATAGCCCCGATGAAATTCCCGAGCTTTACAAAATGATTAAAGAACAGAAATTCGATTTGGTTTCGGGTTGGAAAAAGAAACGTTACGACCCGTTAATGAAAACAATACCTTCGAAATTTTTCAACTGGACAACAAGAATAGTTTCGGGTATAAAACTGCACGATTTTAATTGCGGTCTTAAAGCATACAGAAATGAGGTCGTTAAATCAATTGAAGTTTACGGAGAAATGCACAGATATATCCCTGTGATAGCAAAATGGGCAGGATTTGTCAAAATAGGCGAAAAAATTGTTTCTCACAGAGAACGTAAATATGGCGTAAGTAAATTCGGAATGGACAGATTTATAAAAGGTTACCTCGATTTGATTTCGATTTCTTTTGTATCGAAATTTGGGAAACGCCCCATGCATTTCTTCGGATTAATAGGAACTTTTATGTTTATTGCCGGATTTGTTGCTTCGGGTTGGCTCGGATATTTAAAATTAAAAGCCGTTTACAGCGGTCTAAGAGCTCCTCTTATAACTGATAATCCTTATTTCTTTATAGCCATTGCTTGCATGATTATTGGCGTACAACTGTTTTTGACAGGATTTCTCGCCGAACTCGTAGGTCGTAGTTCTTCTACAAGAAATAATTATTTAATTGAGAAAAAAATATGAGAATCAAAGAATCGATTGAGCAATCAATAGCTCTGAAACAAAATATTCTTTCAAATGAGCATATAATAAAAACTATTGAAACAATAGTGGATGTAATAACCAAGACTTTTCGCAACGGAGGCGGAGTTTATTTTTGCGGCAACGGTGGAAGTGCAGCCGATGCACAACATTTAGCTGCCGAGTTTTCGGGCAGGTTTTACTTCGACAGGGAACCACTGAACTCCGAAGCCCTTCACGCTAATACTTCATACCTTACCGCAGTTGCAAACGACTACAGTTACGATGAAATTTATTCCCGCATGATAAAAGCCAAAGGGAAAAAAGGCGATGTTCTTGTCGGCATTTCTACTTCAGGAAATTCGTCTAATATTTTAAAAGCAATTGAAACGGCAAATCAAATGGGAATTATTACCATAGGTTTAACAGGCGAAAAGGGTGGAAAAATGAACGAAATATGCAACTACATTATTAAAGTACCTTCAAACGACACTCCGAGAATACAGGAAGCTCATATTCTAATCGGTCATATTATTTGTGAAATTGTTGAAGCAAATCTTTTTGAAAGAAAACAATCTTTGTAAGAAATGTTCAAAAAAAACGAACTCCCAAAAAATATTGATGAAAGCTGGACGCTTTTTGTCGACAGAGACGGAGTTATAAACAAAAGAATAATAAAAGGTTACGTTAAAAACATTGATGAATTTATTTTTCTTCCAAAGGTTCTTGATTCGTTTGAGATTTTTAATAAAATATTCGGAAAGATAATTATTGTTACAAATCAGCAAGGTGTAGGCAAAGGTATTATGACTATTGATCAACTCCATGAAATTCATGATTTTATGAAAAATGAAATAGAGTCGAATAATGGAAGAGTTGACAAAATATACTATTGTACTGACTTGCACGACAGCGGTAGTTTTTATCGAAAGCCCGAAATTGGAATGGCTCTTAAGGCAAAAAAAAATTTTAAAGAAATTTCTTTCAAAAAATCAATAATGGTCGGCGATTCGGTTAGCGATATGATTTTCGGAAGAAAACTCAGAATGAAAACGGTTCTTATTTCCGAAGATACCGATTTTGTAAAAAAATACTCAAAACTTATCGATTTGGTATTTCCTACTTTATACGATTTTGCTATTTATATTGAAAAATTAAAAAAGTCATGTTAAATAATTTTAAGCTCTTAATAGGATTTTTACTAATTAGCGGTATTACTTTTGCTCAAACTCCGCAAAACGATACAATAAACAAAACCGATAAAAACGGCAGAAAGCAAGGCTATTGGAGAAAAAAAGACGAAAAGGGGAAGCTTAAGTACGAAGGATATTTTATAAATGATAAACCTCAGGGGGAATTTAAATATTATTATCCCGAAGGAAATATCAAAGCTGTTTCATACTTTTACAATAACGGTGGACGCTCTTTTACCAAAACGTACTATCCCAACGGAAAACTTATGTCGGAGGGATATTATCTGAACGAAAAAAAAGACAGTATATGGAAATACTATAATGGATACGACGTAATAGTAAGAGAAGAATTTTATAAAAATTACCTTAAACACGGCAATTGGAAAACATTTTCAAACGACGGAATGCTTATTGAAACAACCACTTGGAAAAACGGAATAAAAGATGGTCCGTGGGAACTGAATTATATTGACGGTAAAATAAAATCGCAATTCAAGAATAATGTTTTGGAAGGTTTATATCAGGACTTTAGCGTAGATAATAAATTAAAAAGTCAGGGGAAATATATCAAAGGCAAAATGGATGGTATATGGCTTTGGTACAATAACGACGGAACTCCGATAAAAAGATTCCTTTACAAGAAAGATATTTTGCTGAAAAGAGAACTTGTAACTTACGAAAACGGAAAACCTGTTAATATTCCTTTTGACGACATTGCTTACGTTTATCAAAAATCAGGAAATACAATATTAGTAAAAAGAAACTCTGAAACAAAAACACTTAAAGAAAAATACTCTGAAATAACTGAAGCTTTGGGTATTGATGACTTTTTGATAATTAATAAAAACTTCCTCGCAAATGTAAAAGCAATAAAAGGAATTGAAAATGTACAGGATAAAAATGTGAAAGTAATATTAATGCCTAAACCTGATATTGATGTTATAGCCGAAGAAGAAAGTTCTAAGGCATTGAAAGTTAATTTTAAACAATAAAATTATTCATCTGATAAAATGGGGAAAAAATTAATCAGCGATATGACAGTCATTGAAAATAAAAATCTCAATGACAAATATTATATACTAATACTAAAATCGGAAGAACCCTTGCCCGAAATCCTACCGGGACAATTTCTTCAAGCTGAAATAACCAACTCAAAAAACACTTTTCTAAGACGACCACTCAGCATTCATGACGTTGATTACGAAGCAAATACAATTTCATTGCTCATACAAAAAGTTGGCGAAGGAACACATAAATTATCGGAAATAAAAACCGGAGAAACCATAAATATAATTTACCCCTTAGGTAACGGATTTTCGATACCCGAAAAAGACAAAATTTTGCTTATAGGAGGAGGGTGCGGAATAGCCCCATTGCTTTATCTTGCAAGAGTTTTGTATAATAAAGGCTTCAAAGTATCCACATTAATAGGAGGTATGAGTAAAAGCGATATATTAGAGTCGGAACAATACGAAAAATTCGGTAAAGTATATATTACAACTGTAGATGGAAGCTTGGGAGAAAAGGGGCTGGTTACCGATCACAGCATTTTGAAAAACAACAATTTCGATTTTTCTAAAATATATACTTGTGGACCTGAACCTATGATGAAAGCTATTGCAAAAATTGCAAAAGATAAAAACATCGATTGTGAAGTATCACTCGAAAATCTTATGGCATGCGGAATAGGTGCTTGCCTGTGCTGTGTAGTAGATACGGTAAACGGTAATAAATGTACATGTACCGAAGGACCTGTCTTCGATTATAAAAAGTTAAAAGGTTGGAGTTAAATAAAAATATTATGCCGATTCTTAAGATAAAAATACACGATTTAGAGCTTAAAAACCCCGTGATGACAGCGTCAGGGACTTTTGGCTACGGTGAAGAATTTGCAGATTTTTATGATGTTTCACTTTTAGGAGGAATTATTGTAAAAGGTACTACCGGAAGCAAAAGAGAAGGCAACCCCTACCCGCGTATGATTGAAACCGCTTCGGGTATGCTTAATGCCGTAGGTTTACAAAATGTAGGTGTTGATAGTTTTATTTATGATATCTACCCCCGAATAAAAGATTTTGACACTAATATTATCGTAAATGTTTCGGGTTCGACAATTGAAGAGTATATTACGGTAGCCGAAAAATTGAATACATTAGAGAAAATTCCTGCAATAGAGTTAAATATATCGTGTCCTAATGTAAAAGAAGGCGGAATGGCTTTCGGGACAAGCTGTCCTTCGGCTATTTCGGTTACCAAAGCCGTCAGAGAGGTTTACAAAAAAACTCTTATTGTGAAATTATCACCAAATGTAACCAATATTTCAGAAATGGCTATTGCAGTCGAAAGTGCCGGAGCTGATGCTGTTTCACTTATCAACACACTTTTGGGTATGGCTATTGATGCCGAAAAACGCAAACCTTTATTATCAACAATAACGGGAGGTTTATCAGGACCGGCAATAAAACCGGTAGCACTCAGAATGGTATGGCAAGTGTCGAAAGCCGTCAAAATACCGATTATAGGTATCGGAGGTATTATGAATGCAAAAGACGCCATAGAATTTATTCTGGCCGGAGCTTCTGCCATTCAATTAGGAACCGCTAATTTCATCGATCCTACAATAGGTAAAAAAGTCGTCAACGGAATCGAAGACTACTTAATCAGACACAAAATCGAAGACATTAACTCGATAAGGGGAATTATATAACTATTTAATACTGTACCCAACATAAATATCAACATAGGTATTGTAAAGTTTATTCTCTTCTAAGCCTCTTCTTATAAAAATATCGTCTTTATACAAAGGACGTAAACTTCTTGTTACATTAAAACCCCAAAAGGCCTTTTCTGTTAACATAGATTTTATCCCTAATGATATTCCGTAATCAATTTTATTTATTTTCGAGTAATTATCATAATCTTCGAAGTAATCACCAAAAAAGCCTCCCTCACCAATTACGACCTGCACTTTACCTCTATCGTATCCACCTGTCAAATAAGAAATATAGGCACCCAACTGCATAGTAATTTTTTTGGATATTTTATACGAAGGCAAAATATGCATGTCAATGTAATTAAAACTCATATCTCCGTTGACGTATGCCGTGTAGAATGAATTTAGTTTTACTGTGTTGTTATTTATAACCTGCTCAATAATTGTATCTTTCTTATAATTTGTGCTGTAATAAACTCCTTTAAAACTATAGTTTACTTTTGAATTAATTTCAAATTTCGAGTTTAAAATGTAAGCAACTCCTATCCCAATATTGAAGCCGGTTTTGGGATTTCCGTCAGAGTTTTCTGAAATTTTTTCCGGAATAGGACCACCGTATGTCAATCCTGCACTGCCGTAAAAATTTAATGACGACTGGGCAAAAATTTCAACATTTAAAAGAATTATGAAAAAAAGAATGGTAAATAGTCCTATTTTCATTAGCATTACTTATTATAAACAAACCTAATATCATCAATATAAAGAGTACTTCCGGCTTTACCTTGAAAATTCTGCCCTCCCCCACTCGATACAAACACCATACTCAAAGTATCGGGGTTAATATTTTGAATATAATAAACAAACTGTGCGTTAAATTGCTGGTATGAGGTAACTGTGTTTTTTACAATAAATTTTGCCTCGGCTATTGTATCCTGTTTGTTGAGCTGAAAATTATATCTGCTTAACTTAGCGTATATTATTGCAGAGTCGTTTTCAACACTTGTATATTTAAAATAGCCTTCAAGCGATTGAGGTTTTGAATTAAAAGGCTTGCCTTGAATAACCCAAGGATGAACATTTACAAAAGAACCTATGGTTAATAATCCCGGTATTAGCAGTCCTTGTGAGTTAGTGTCTGCACCCCATGTTTTCGATTCAAGTTTAACGGCATAATTTCCTGTATGCTTATCGGTAGTTCGCGATACCGTTACCGGTCCGTTTAGCTTGCTTAAAGGATTTAATGTAGCCCATAAGCCCGATGGTTCGTAGTAAGTTATATTATTTTGAGTAGTTTTTTTCCAGTACTCCATACCCTTGTTTAATGTATCCCCTGCAGGAAGAACTTCATCGGTAATATCAGTATTATTAGGCGGTTTTGTATCTTCGTTTTTTGAACACGAAGCAAAAAAAATAATTAATAACGATAATAAAAGCCCTTTTATCGAAATATTATGTAATTGCATGGTTTAAATTCTTTAAAAGATGTAATTTTGTTTCGTTTAAATAATCAAAATTAATAAATAAACATGAAGAAACATTATTTGTTTGCTGTTATAGGTTTATTTTTGATAAATCTTAACCTATTTTCACAAGAAAGCAAAAAGATATCATTAGAAGATATATGGTTAAAAGGCACATTTCGTCCTGCATTTATTCAGGAAATACGTTCGATGAAAGACGGAGAACATTATTGCGTCCTCGAGGACAACAAAATCAAGAAGTATAGCTATAAAGACGGTAAAGAAAAATCGATAATCTTGGATATTTCAAAAATTAATCTTCCCGACAACATTAAAAAAATAGAAATTAATGAGTATAATTTCAGCAGCGATGAAAGCAAAATTCTTATTTCGTCTAATACCGAATCAATTTACAGGCATTCATCAATAAGCGATTATTATGTTTATGATTTAAAAAGCAATACAATTGAACTTTTGACCAACAAAGGAAAAATAAGACTTGCAGAATTTTCTCCCGATGGCAATAATGTTGTTTTTATCAAAGATAATAACTTGATAATTAAAAACTTGATTAACAAAATCGAAAATAATATCACTACCGACGGAAAGCAAAATCATATCATAAATGGTTCAACCGATTGGGTTTATGAAGAAGAATTCGGTATTACTAAAGGGTTCTTCTGGTCGCCTGACGGAAAAAAAGTAGCATATTACCGTTTTGACGAGAGCAATGTAAAAGAATATAATATGCAAATGTGGGGAAATCTTTATCCCGAAGATTACAGATATAAATATCCTAAAGCCGGTGAAGACAATTCTATAGTTGACATTTATGTTTTCGATATTACTACAGGAAAATCGGTAAAAATGGATTTGGGAAAAGAAACCAATCAATATATACCTCGCATCAAATGGACTAATGAAAACAATACTCTGGCTGTTTACCGATTGAATCGTTTACAAAACTTTCTCGAAATGCTTTATTGTAATGCAAACGACGGAAGCTCAAAAGTTATTTATTCTGAAAAAAACAAATACTATATTGAAATAAACGATAATCTTAACTTTTTGCCAAACGGAAATTTTGTTCTGACAAGCGAAATTGACGGATTTAATCATATTTATTTATACGATAAAACAGGAAAGCTAATAAAACAACTTACTTCAGGCAAATGGGATGTTGATGAAATAAAGGGTATAGATACCAAACAAAACATTATTTATTATACGGCAGCAAGAACTGCAGCATACAATAAAGACCTTTGCTCGGTTAATATTGATGGAAGCCGCAATTATATTATTTCAACCGGAAAAGGAAATAATAAAGCAGAGTTCAGCAGCAATTTCAAGTACTATATATCAACATTTTCGGATGCTAATACTCCAAATATATATACAATTAATACATCGAACGGCAAAGAAATTAAAGTACTTGAAAACAACCAAAAACTTGCCAATACTATTAAACAATACAATTTTCAGCCTAAAGAATTCGGAAAATTTACAACCGAACAAGGAATTGAACTCAATTACTGGATGATAAAACCTGCAAATTTCGATATTTCGAGAAAATACCCAGTACTTATGTATGTTTACGGAGGTCCGGGACACAACACCGTAACCAACAGTTACACTTTCAGCGATTTAAGCTGGTTTCAGATGCTTGCACAACAAGGTTATATAGTAATTTCGGTCGATAACAGAGGCACTGGCAACAGAGGCGAAGAATTTAAAAAATGCACCTATATGGAACTCGGGAAACTCGAAACCGAAGACCAAATTGCTGCAGCCAAATATTTCGGAAATCAATCTTATATTGATAAAAACCGTATCGGAATTTTCGGATGGAGTTATGGCGGTTATATGTCAACCCTTTGTATGACCAAAGGTGCCGATTATTTCAAAGCCGGTATTGCAGTTGCTCCGGTTACCAATTGGAGATATTACGATAATATTTACACCGAGCGATTTATGCGTACACCACAAGAAAATCCAAGTGGTTACGACGATAATTCTCCCATAAATCACGTTAAAAAATTAAAAGGAAAATATCTTCTTATCCACGGAACTGGTGACGATAACGTTCATGTGCAAAATTCAATGGACCTGATTACTGCACTTGTAAATGCAAATAAACAGTTCGATATGTTTCTGTATCCAAACAAAAATCATAGTATTTTCGGAGGTTATACACGTTATCATCTTTACAAAAAAATGACTGATTTTATTTTAAATAATTTGTAGGAGATTTGAGACTTATTTAACCATTATAATTTACTACTTAAATATTTGAAATTTACTTATTGAATCATTAAAAATTTAAGAATAAAAAAAGTCCTGCCGTAATTGCACAGCAGGACTTTATAATATCAGGAATATTAATTTACTTTCCGGCTTTAATAGCAGCTTGAGCAGCAGCGAGTCTTGCAATAGGAACGCGGAAAGGTGAGCAACTTACATAACTGAGCCCGTTTCTGAAACAGAATTCAACAGAAGCAGGATCTCCGCCTTGTTCGCCGCATATTCCAACTTTTAAGTCGGGACGAACACTTCTTCCTTTTGTAACAGCCATTTCAATAAGTTGTCCTACACCATCCTGGTCAATAGTTTGGAATGGGTCGGCAGCCAAAATTCTGTTATCGAGATAATCTTGCATAAAAGCACCGGTATCATCACGGCTGAATCCAAATGTCATCTGGGTCAAATCGTTAGTTCCAAATGAGAAAAATTCTGCTGATTTTGCCATTCTGTTTGCTAACAAACAAGCACGTGGAATTTCAATCATAGTTCCATATAAGTAATCAATTTTATCAACTCCGAACTTTTGGCAAACTTCGCTGTAAACTTTATCAACAAGTTGTTTTGTAATATCAAGTTCAGCAACATCACAAGTAACAGGAACCATAATTTCAGGTTTTGGATTTTTACCTTCTTTTTTAAGCTCTACAGTAGCTTCAAATAAAGCTCTGATTTGCATTTCGGTAACTTCGGGATAAGTAATACCTAAACGAACACCACGATGACCCATCATAGGATTAGATTCGTGAAGAGATTCGCCACGTTTTGCAACGGCTTCGGGAGTAATTCCCAATGCTTTGGCAAGTTCTGCCTGATTTTCGGCACCCTGAGGTACAAATTCGTGTAGAGGCGGGTCAAGCAATCTGAAAGTAACGGGAAGTGTATCCATAGCTTCCAAAGTGCCTTTATAATCGCGTTTTACATAATCGAAAAGCTCATCTAAAGCAACACGACGTTCTTTTTCGTTTTCACTTAGAATCATTTTTCTTAATAAGAAAAGAGCATCTTCAGTTCCTTTTCCGTAGAACATATGTTCGGTACGGAAAAGACCTATACCTTCGGCACCAAAGCTGCGAGCTACCGAAGCATCAGCAGGAGTATCGGCATTAGTTCTTACTCCCATAGTTCTGAACTTATCGGCAAGTTTCATAAATTGCTGGAAACGCGGATTTTCCGATGCATCCATAAGTTCCATAGAACCCAAATAAGCATATCCTTTGGTACCGTCTAATGTTATAACATCACCTTCTTTAATTACTACACCTGTTTCTTTAACAGTAGCTTTTTTACTTTCAGAATCAACAATTAATGAACCGGCACCAACTATACAGCATTTACCCCATCCACGGGCTACCAAAGCAGCGTGAGAAGTCATACCGCCGCGGGCAGTTAATATACCATCAGCAGCTCTCATACCTTCAACATCTTCAGGATTTGTTTCTTCGCGAATTAACAAAACTTTTTCGCCTTTACGCTGCCATTCCACGGCATCTTCGGCGGTAAAAACAACTTTACCGACAGCAGCACCGGGACCAGCAGGCAAACCTTTAACAAAAGGCTCGGCACCTTTGAGCATTGTGGGATTAATAATTGGATGAAGCAATTCATCTAATTGAGCAGGATCGAGACGCAAAACTGCGGTTTTCTCGTCAATTCTTCCTTCAGCAAGCATATCCATAGCCATGTTGAGAGCAGCAGTACCGGTACGTTTCCCTACACGACACTGCAACATATAAAGTACGCCTTCCTGAATAGTAAACTCAATATCAAGCATATCGCGGAAAGTGTCTTCCAAAGTATTACGAATTTCTGATAATTCTTTGTAAGTTTCCGGCCATATTTCCTCCATACTGTGCATATGCTTGTTTTGCTCGTTTTTGGTTGCATCATTCAAAGGATTAGGTGTACGAATACCGGCAACAACATCTTCTCCCTGTGCATTAATAAGCCATTCGCCATAAAACAGGTTTTCGCCCGATGCAGGATTACGTGTAAACGCAACACCTGTAGCAGATGTATCGCCCATATTTCCGAATACCATAGCCTGAACATTAACGGCTGTACCCCATTCATCAGGTATATTTTCTATACGACGATATGAAACCGCTTTTTTACCGTTCCAACTTTTGAAAACGGCCTTAATACCTCCAAAAAGCTGTGCTTCAGGATCATCAGGAAACTCTTGTCCTAAAGTTTTACTTACTGTTTTTTTAAATTCTTCAGATAAAGTTTTTAAATCTTCTGCATTCAAGTCAGTATCCGATTTATATCCTCTTTCGTGTTTATATTGGTCTAACATTTCGTCCAATATCTTTCTTATTCCCTTGCCTTCAGCAGGTTCTAAGCCTTCGGCTTTTTCCATAACTACATCGGCGTACATCATAATCAAACGACGGTATGAATCCCATACAAAACGTGGATTATTGGTCTTTTTCAATAATGCAGGAATAGTTTTTGAACATAATCCTATATTTAAAACAGTATCCATCATTCCAGGCATTGATTTTCTTGCTCCCGAACGACACGAAACTAACAATGGGTTTTCGGTATCTCCGTATTTCATTCCCATAGCTTCTTCTACTTTTTTCATAGCATCCCATACCTCAGGAATTAAAGAAGATGGCAATTGACAATTGTTGGCGTAATAAGCTGTACAACATTCTGTTGTTATTGTAAATCCTGCAGGTACAGGCAAGCCTAAAAGGCACATTTCAGCCAAATTGGCTCCTTTTCCGCCCAATAGATTTTTCATATCAGCCTTACCTTCGGCTTGCTTATTACCAAAATAGTATACGTACTTCTGATTTTCAAAGTTCGACATAAAATAAGTCCTCCTTAATTGTTTGTAAATATGTAATTTATTTTAATTTTTACTCTTTTCAAATAAGTCTGCAAAAGTAATCTATATTATTCTTAATTCAAAAACTCTTTATAAATTTTATGAAAATTTTAAGTACCGGAAGTGTTTTTTTTGTTTTTATCTATTTTTGCAAAAATGAAAAGTAATAAAATTAAAACCTTAATATTCGACTGGGGTGACACTTTGATGGCTGACAATCCCAAACTGCAAACACCAATGTATTTATGGGATAAAGTTTATGTTATTCCTAATGCAGATATAGTTATTGACGAACTTTCAAAAATCTATAATTTGGTTGTGGCATCAAACGCCGGAGTATCCGACGCTGCAAAAATGAAAATGGCTCTTGAAAGGGTCGGAATTGACCGATATTTTAATTATTTTTTTACTTCTAAAGAGCTTGGTTACGAAAAACCTCATTTTCTGTTTTTCAAAAATATACTTAAGACTATCGATTGCAAACCAAATGAATGTGTTATGATTGGAAATTCTTACGAAAAAGACATTGTAGGTGCTAAATATGCCGGCTTATTTACCGTTTTTTTTAATTCCGATTTTAACAATTCGATTCTTTTTAATTCAGAAAATAAATATCCTTTTAAATTCGAAAGTGCCGATATTGTTATAAACGACTTAAAACACCTTTCAAAAGCAATAAAATGGATAGAAAAATTGTAACACTGTCCCAACTTTTTAAATTCAGTTCCAAAATAGGACTAAAAATAAAAAGTACAAAATTTTATAATATTGTTTATCATATACTTAAATAAAATGGTTTTATTTTTGTATGTAAAATAGAGAATTTATAGGCTTAATAAAAAATAATTCCAAATTATGCCAAAGATATTGATAGCTGAAGATTATATGTTTAATTATTTGCTGCTTCAGCGATTTTTAAAGAAATTAAACTGTGAATTTGTAGTTTGCGATAATGGACAAAAGGCTCTTGAGGAACTGCAAAAACAGGATTTCGATTTAGTACTTATGGATATCGAAATGCCTGTTATGAACGGAATAGAAGCCGTTCAACACATTAGAAACCTTAGTGATGAAAACAAAAATAAAATTCCTATAATTGCACTTACAGGGCATCAACAGGAAAGTTATTTCGGTAACCTTAATAAAGCCGGTTTCGACGATTGTTTGATTAAACCTATAGACTTAAACGACTTAGAAAAAAAACTATTCAGCTATTTATCCGATAAAGAATTGCAAGAAAGAAAAGCGGAAGAAGATACATACGACCCTGCAAAAGAAATTAGTTTGGAGTATCTGAATGAATTTTCGGAAGGAGAAATTGACTTTGTAATAGAAATGATAGACGTATTCCTCGAAAATGCTCCTGTTTTTCTTTCTAAAATTGATGAATCATACAAAACTAACGATTGGGAGACATTGCGATACAGCGCACACAAATACAGCCCTCAATTGGCATTTTTCGGACTTAAAACAATTATAAAGGAAGTAGATGAAATTGAAGAATATGCCGTTAAACAAATATTTTCATCAAATATTCAATCGAAAATCGACAGAATAAAAAAATACAGTTACATGGCTATTGAGAAACTAAAACAGCTAAAAGAAAAATTAAAAAATTTAACATAAACGATTACTAATTTCAATAATTAGGAAAATGAAAATACTAGTATGCGACGATGAAGTAATGATGTTGAAAGCCGTTGAATTTAAGCTTAAACGCGACGGCTACGACGTTATTGTTGCGACAAATGGTCGCGACGCTTCCGATATAATCAAAAATGACAATACAATTTCATTGGTTATAACAGATCTTTTAATGCCATTTTTCAATGGTCTGGAACTAATTAACCTTATCAAAAACGAACTCAAAAGAGATTTACCTATTATGGTATTATCGAAAATTGGTTTGGAAGATACTGTTTTAAAAGCTTTTGAATTAGGTGCCGACGATTATATGGTTAAACCGTTCAGTGTAAACGAACTTACTATTAGAGCAAAAAAATTACTTATGTCAAGATAATTTTGCACTATCTTTGTTCTCGTATTAATAACAGCTAAAGAAATGAAATTAACGAAAACACCTGTTAAACATATAATTTTTATTGTAATTTCTGCATTACTGCCATATAATTTACTCCATTCGCAAAATATTAAAGATACAACAAATATTGAGAAAAAATTTGAAATTGCCCAAACTTACGCATTTGAAGGCGAACGCGATACAGCAAGAATTTTACTTTATCAAATACTTACCAAAAAGCCCGACTTTATTGATGCAAGAATCTTAATAGCACGAACTCATGCATGGGATAAAGATTATGACTCGGCAAGAATTGTTTATAAAAACATTTTAAAATCAAAACCTAACAACAAAGAAGCACTTGAAGGTATTATAGACGTTGAACATTGGGATAAAAAATACGATGCAGCTATAAATTATTGTAATACAGCTATAAAACTTCATCCGAAAGAGAAAAGTTTTAAAATTAAAAAAGCCAAAATACTTTTAGATAAGGGTGATTTAACCCAAGCTTATAACGAATTAATGAACGTAAAAGCAATTGATTCAGCTAACGAAGAGGTGGCAAAATTGCTTGATGATGAAAGATTTATATTAAATAACGATAAATTGTCATTGGAATATCTTCACGAATGGTACGATGAGCCTTATGTTAGAAGGTGGACATTAACTTCTTTTTCATACTTAAACAGACAAGAATGGGGACCAATAATAGGAAGGATTTATAACGGAAATATTAGAATAAACACCGGCAATGACACAACAAGTGTTAATAGCAGCGGAATTCAGTTTGAACTCGAAGCCTACCCCAAAATTGACGACAAACACTATCTTTACTTAGGAGTAACTACTTCGCCCGACTACTTTTTCCCGCGAACACGCTTTGGCGCCGAAATTTACAGAAAATTAGAAAATCAAGCTGAAATTTCTTTTGGTTTTAGAAAGTTGAATTTCGAAGGAGGTGCATCCCCCGTTAAAGAAGTTACCGTTTTTACAGGTTCTTACAATAAATATTTCAATGATATTTGGTTTTCGTTCAGAGCTTACTATACTTCGATGCTCAATAATGCCAATTGGACTTATGCATTACATGGAAGAAAATATTTCAGTTCTCAGGAATCGTATTTTTTTGCTGAATTAGTTTTCGGGACTTCTCCCAACGAACAAATTTTTTATTTCAGCAATGTGGAAAAAACATCACTCAGTAGCCAAAAATTTAGATTTGGAGTCCAAAAATTATTCAGCAAAAGATGGACTTTTTTTGCTGCTTATAGCGTCGAAAATGCCGAATATAAGGTAAATTCATCGCATATGATTAATGCTATTGAGTTTAGGTTGGGTTACTTTTTACCTTATAGCGGAAAATAGCAATATCAACAATTTATTGTTTATAAATAGCAATATCAAAACAATTATTAACCGTTAAAAGTTTTAAATTTGCTTAGCTTACTATTAATATACATTGTTTTGACTATCAAAAAGCAAATAAAAATAAAGCTTTGGTTGATTGGAGTTTTTGTATTGCTACTACTTGGCTTTTTGTATAGCAATGTTAAACCATATTTGATTGCTAATAATATTTCATACAGTGTTCAGATATCTGCCGCATATCAACAAAAAATCGAAATTGAATATCTTCTGAAAAAATTCAGATTAAACGAAAATATCAGAGAAGATTACCATAAAGGCTGGTTTAAATATTCCGTAGGCTCTTTCCCCGATTATTACGAAGCACGCTCATATCGCGATAATCTGATAAATAATCATAATACAAAAGGAGCTTTTGTTGTTATGTTTAAAGACGATATTCGCATGAACGGCATGGATACTTTAGATGCAGCGAATGAACCGACAAAAACTTATCAACAACCCGATAAAAAAATTAATTACAGAATTCAAGTAAAAACATCAACGACAAAATTAGACATTGAAGAACTACAAAAAAATCTGAATTTAACTGAACCAATATCCGAAGAATTTGAAAACGGACTTTACAGATATACAATAGGTTATTTCGAAAATCTTGACGATGCTAAAAATCTTCATTACAGGGTTGTTAATATCGACAAGATAACTGACGCATTTATTGCTACTTACTTTGGAGATAAAAGAATAGGCTATTCATCTACTCAAAAGAGAACAGCATATGTTGAAACAAAAAGACCCGAACCTGTAAAAACAAAAGCAAAGGAAGAAACTCCAAAACCGGTTGAAAATAAAACAAAAGAAAAAAAAGAAATTCCTCCCCAACATGTTGAACAAAGTAAAACCGACAAAAAAAATCTGACTGTAACTGAAAATATTACTGAAACTAAAGAAACTAATTTCCCCAAAAATATAATTCTGTTTTCTACCTCTGAAAATCAATTAAAACTGGTTCGTAAAAAACTAATTCAACAAAACAGTATAACAGAAAAACAAGCACAAGTTAATAAGACAACTATTGAAAAAATAGAAATCCCCGTAAGAAAACAAGAAAACATAAGCACTGAAAAAGAAAAACCCAAAACCATTGAAAACACAGAAAAACAAGAAGATAGTAAGCCTGTATTATCAAATGACTCAATTACTAAATCTGAAGACCATGTAACAAAAGATACTTCAGAATATATTGAAACAAATGTAATTACATCCACTTCTGATTATGATACAACAAAAACAAATTTAAACACCCAAAAATCGAAGAAATGGCACGTAAGGCTTTTTAATGCCATTAAAGCTCAGGCATTCAAAGATTTTGTTTCAAAATTTATTACACTTCTTATACTTTACTTTTTGGTGAATATTATAATAGTTACGTCAATTGTATTTATAAGCAGAATTAGGAAGGTAAGAAAAGAAAACAAAATAAGGAAGATAGAAGAAGAATTTCAAAACCTTTTAGCACAATTTCTGTTTGATGAACTTTCAGAAAAAGAAGCTTATGATAAACTTAATAGCGTAAGAGGGAAATTTAGAAGAAATATTCTTATCGAAGAGCTTATGAAACTTAGTAAAGACTTATCGGGAGAGGTACTCGATAAGCTAAAATCGCTGTATTTTTCAATAGGATTAGATAAAGATTCTTTTGATAAACTCGAAAACCGCAGATGGTTTGTAAAAGTAAAAGGTTTGCGAGAATTGACACGTATGAAGACATACAGCGCAAAACCCGAAATTGAAAAATATCTCAACTCTAAAAACAGTATTTTAAGAGCAGAGGCCCAACTTGCACTTATAGAATTGAACGAAGAAGATCCTTATTATTTCCTTGACAAATTAGAGCAAACATTCTTACCTTGGGAACAATTGAATGTGCACGTTATGATGCAGCGATATTCTTACGAAATTCCCGATTTCAGCCGTTGGCTTATGTCAGAAAACGAATCAGTTGTGCTGTTTGCTATCGAAATGATTAGAGTTCACAAGCAAATTATGAACGCTCCTAAAATTATTCGTTTTTTCAATCATCCCAATCCTTTACTTAAAGAAGCCGCAATTATTACTGCAGGAGAGTTGGGTTATATTGAAGTTGTTCCTGAGTTGATGAAAGTTTATAATGATGTTGAAAATGAGTATAAAGTAATTATCTTAAGAGCTATGCAAAGGCTTGCCGATGATGACAACAAAGATTTTTTAAAGGGCATTCTCGACAGCGATGCTCCGCAACACATTAAACTCGACGCTGCTAAAGCTATGTTTGCTATTGGTATTAAAGGTCAGATTGAACTCAAACAATACGCTCAAAGTAATGATGAAGAGCTTATTGCAATTGTTAAACACGTATTTGATGAAAGGATATAATTATGGGTGATTTTTTCAGCATATTTCAGGTAGTAATAGAGAAAACAATTTTATTTTATTCTGTATCAATTATTACGGCATACCTTGTTCTTGCCGTTATTTCAGCATTTGCATTACTCAGATATATTCAAAAAAACAGCTATGTTGATTATAATATTATCCTCTCTTCTCCTTTGGTTCCATCGGTATCGATTATTGCACCTGCATTTAACGAGAGTAAATCAATAGTTGAAAATATCAGGGCACTGCTTTCGCTATATTATCATAATTACGAGGTTGTTGTTGTTAATGATGGAAGTACTGATGATACTCTTGAAAAAATCATAAAAGCTTATGATTTACAATTAGTTGATTATGCAGTTGGTAATCGTGTAGAAACTCAACCTGTAAGAGGCGTCTATAAATCACGTAACCGCTCTTTCGACAAATTAACAGTAGTTGATAAATTCAACGGGGGTAAAGCAGATGCTTTGAATGCAGGTATAAACGTTTCGGTAAAAGACTATTTTGTTGCTATAGATGTAGATTCAATAATTCAATCGGATGCGTTGTTAAAACTGGCTAAACCTTTCCTTGAAGTATCGAATAAACTTACTATTGCCACCGGTGGGGTTATTCGTATAGCGAATTCTTGTATTATTAAAGACGGACAGTTGGTTGAAGTAAATTTACCAAAAAAAATGATACCTCGAATGCAGGTATTGGAATACACAAGAGCATTTTTAATGGGTAGAATGGCATGGAGTTCATTAGACGGTTTATTGATTATTTCGGGCGCTTTAGGTATGTTTAACAGGGAAATTGCCATAAAGTGCGGCGGTTATTACGCCAAAACGGTTGGTGAAGATATGGAACTGGTTGTTAGAATGAGAAGATATATGTGTGAAAATAATCTTCCCTATAAGGTTTCCTATATACCCGACCCATTATGCTGGACTGAAGCCCCTGAAACATTGAAAATTCTCGGCAGACAACGAAACCGTTGGACAAGAGGAAATATTGATACACTCTTTATTCATAGAAAATTATTCTTTAATCCTAAATATAAGCTGATGGGTATGGTTAGCTATCCGTTCTGGTTTTTCTTCGAATGGCTTGCTCCTATTGTCGAATTCGTTGGTATTCTTTATTTCTTGTTGAGTATTGCTTTAGGACAGGTAAACTGGTCATTTGTACTTTTGATTTTAGGATTTGTGTTTGTTTTTGCTCTCACATTTTCTACATATTCAATCCTTTTTGAAGAGCTGACTTATCACCGTTACAGAAAAAAGAGAGAAATCTTTAAAATGATTATTGCTTCATGGATAGAACCTTTCTTCTATCATCCATTTGTATTATACTTCTCGTTAAAAGGAAACTACGATTTCTTCATCAATAAAAAATCGGGATGGGGACAAATGGAAAGAAAAGGATTCGAAACCAAATAATAATATCCTGCAAAAAAAATCGATAGATTATCTTTGGGGTTTATCTTCCTTAATTTCGTTATAATAATCTTTCAAAATTTTCTTAACAATAGGAGTATAATAGTTCCAATTGAAATAGTATCTCTGATTTAGCTTCTTTTTGTTATAAATATACTTTTGAATAAAATCAGCCCATTTGAAATATATAAAGCCGAATTTTATGTCACTGTCAACAAAATCGCCTGCAAAATAATAGAATTTATAATTGCCTTCATGCTCAAAAAATGCAGGAAATACCAAAGGAATTCCAAAGCGTTTTAATATCGAATCTCCTTTCTCGTTGGGATATATATTATAACTTGCTATTGTGGTATTAACTTCAGTCGGAAATGTAATATCAATCCAAAAAGGGTAATTTATTTCTTCTGGAATTTTATATTTATTCATTCCATACTCGGTAGTTTTTATAACAGGTAAAGGATAATCGAGGTGAGTTTCATTTTCTACGATACAAATAGTGGAATTCTCATGAACGAAAACAATACCATCCTTGGTAAAAGGCCACGTATTATTATTTTGCTGTCGGTAAAGCCTTACAACCCACTTGGGAAGTTCGAGATTTTTGATTGTATCAAAAGAATCGAAATATCGGGCGGTCCATCCTGTCCATTTAAATCCCAAAAGTTCCTCAACATTTCTTCTAATATAATAAGGAGTTGGATGATGAATGAAGTTAAATTCTCCAATAATTAATTTACCTTTTTCTTTAAGTTTTTTTAGAAATAAGTAGTCGTTATAACACATTCCCCCGTAAATCTTGGGAGAATGTTCGGTATATTCCTGTTGCAAGTTCCATTCTTCTCGATAAATGCCATACATATCAGTATAATAAGTCATGTCGTAGTATGACGCAAGTTTATCGATTTCTTCTTCTTTGTAAAGGCATAAATCATGGATTTCATACTTTTCATCTTTTTTCGGGAAAAACCCGACATAATCTTTATCTACTCTGTAAAATTTTCTGTCTTCTTTAACGTATTTGAAATTTTTCAATATCCAGTTGAATCCCCTGTGTTCTACCCCTTTAGGTTTTAAAACGGTTTTATCATAAATAAGAACTTTTAACTCTTTTCGTGGAGTAAAAAGCCAAAATAACCAAAGAATCAGCGGTAAAAGGATTATTGTATAGAAAATAACATATATTACTATTTTCCTTTTGTAAACTCTTGCCATAAATTTATGTTCACATTAATATTTTATTATTATTTGCCTGTTTGACGCTTGCCGTTTAAATACTTAACAATAAAAGCATCGGGAATTCCATTACTTCTGATGTGATTTCTTAAAACTACAGCGTTATTAAAATCCTTCTCCTCTCCCACCGAATATAAATAAAGATTATTTAAAAATTCTTCATGAAGCTCTGTATCAAGCTGATAACGCTGCTTAAATTGCTCCTGATTTGACATCTTTTTTGATAATGCTATAACCTGAACACGATAGAAAATACCTTCAACAATAGGATTATTAGTAGTATTATTTATCTTTTCTGTATTTTTTTCGTTATAATTCAACAGTTCTTTAACATTATTCAAGCGTTTTCCGTTTTTAAAGCCTACTACAAAAGCACCTTCAACACCATTAACGGTTCTGAGTTTATTGGCATAATCCCTTGCAGAATTATAGTCTTTAAATGAACCTACTGAGTATCTGTACCATACTCCGTCATAATCTTCCCTGACAGGCTCGTTCAATTTATACCTTTTTTGAATATAAGAAATATCAACAGGAGTTTTTGATGCCATAACCTGAACTTTATATTCATAGTCAAGCGTAGGTTGAGGCTGAGGTACCGGTTTGGGTGTCGGAGCAGGTTTCGGCTCTTCAACTTTGGTTTCAGTTTTTGCAGGCTCGGCAACTTTTGGCTCTTCAGGTTTAGCAGGAGCAACTACAACAGGTTCAGGCTCAACTTCGACAACTTTAGGTTCTTGTATTATGTTCTTTCGGTGCTTTTCGGCTTTCCCGAAATTATAGCTAATCCCAAATGAATTGTATGAATAGAAATCATATTTAAACCCACCTACTTTTCCGTCAAATTTGTCGGTATTCCAAAACTTTAGCGAAGTTTCTAAATTTATGTCAAAAGAATTAGAAAGTCGAAATTTTATACCTCCACCACCGGTTAATAGGCCTTCTAACATCCATCCGCTTATCCCTTTTCCGAATCCGTGTCCGAATGAGTGAAATGTTACATTAGTAACGTAATTTTTGGCATAACCTTGATAATTACCCAAACCTATACCAAAAAAACCGTAAATATCAACAGGTCTTTTGGAATTGTAGCCCCATAGCAAATTAAAAAAGCTCATATCGGTATTTAAATTCATTTCAAAAAAGTCAGCTTCTAATTCCAAATTAGCAGGAGTCCCGGTGGTATAATTTTCTTTTTTACCTTTTAGCTTCCCTCTTATAATTTGACCTCTAATTCCAAAAACAGGACTTATCTGCTTTTTCAATATTAACCCATAAGCAAAACCGGTGCTGTTGTCCAAAAGAGAAAAGGGATTAGTCCCTCCGCTTACATCTCCATAATACTGACTTAATCCTAAATTAGCATTTAACGACCAATTATCAAAAAATCGTCTGCTAAAATCATCACTTTGTGCTAATCCTGATTTTGAAACAAAAAACAACGAAAAAACAATGAAGGTATATAGTAAATTTCTAACTTTCATAATAAAAAATTTTAAGTTAATACATATTTTGATAAACTATTTAATTCAATTTTCAAATATAACTTTTTTGAATTAAAATAATTTATCAATTTTTTAAATTTAACAACAATTTATTGTTAATAAAGTTGATGATTTTATATATTATTTAGATGAGTAGGCTTTAATAATTTTAGAAACCAATTTATGTCGAATAATATCCTTTTCATTAAGGTAAATAAAAGCTATTTCCGGTATATTTTCTAATATTTTAATTGAATGTTTAAGCCCTGAAGATTGGTTTCTTGGTAAATCAATCTGGGTAATATCGCCAGTAACAATAAATTTAGCAGCTTTTCCCATTCTGGTTAAAAACATTTTCATTTGACTTTCGGTGGCATTTTGAGCTTCATCCAAAATAACAAATGAATTATCAAGAGTACGTCCCCTCATAAAAGCGAGCGGAGCAATTTCAATAGTTCCGTCTTCCCAGTATTGAAGGAGTTTTTGTGCAGGTATCATATCGCGTAAGGCATCGTATAATGGCTGCAAATAAGGATCGAGCTTGTCACGCAAATCACCCGGTAAAAAACCCAAATTTTCGCCTGCTTCAACAGCAGGGCGTGTTAAAATTATTCTTTTAACCTCTTTGTTTTTTAATGCCTTAACAGCAATAGCAACTGCAGTGTAGGTCTTACCCGTTCCGGCAGGTCCTATTGCAAAAATCAAGTCCTTAGTTTTGCTGAGTTCTACCATTTTTAACTGATTTTCAGTCCTTGCCTTTATAAGCAGACCATTGCGACCATGAACAAGTATATCGTTATCAGACTCAAATTTATTATATAATTCTGGGGTATCAAGAAGCTCAACTATATCGTTTTCACTTATTTTCCCAAACTTTTCATAAAAAGCTACTATAGTGTTGAATTTTGTTTCGAAAGTTTGTATAACATTATCATCACCAATAATTTTTATTGTATCACCACGACTTATGACTTTCAATTTCGGGAAGCTATTTCTGATAATTTCAATATTTTTGTCGTTAAATCCATAAAAATCAACAGGATTAATTCCCTCAAGGGAAAATATTTTCTCGCTCATTTAACCTAACAAAATTTAATTATTTAACAAAATTACTAAAAAATCGAAGATAATAATTTATTTACTAATTTTGTCGCAAAATCAACCAATATAATAATGCCAATAATAACACTTACAAGCGACTGGGGATTAAAAGATCACTATCTTGCTGCTGTTAAAGGCTCAATAATATCGCAATGCCCTGAGGTTCAAATTGTTGATATTACACATTTTATTCCCTCTTTCGATTATATTCAGGCTGCTTACGTAATAAAAAACTCTTACAGCTATTTTCCTAAAGGAAGTATTCACATAATAGGCATAAACACTATTGCATCAATCGAAAACCCTCATATATGTGTTTATTACGACGGACACTATTTTATAGGTTGCGACAACGGTATTTTTTCTTTAATTATTGATGATAAACCCGAAAAAATTATTGAACTGGAGGTTATACAAGACAGCGACTATTTTACTTTTTCGACTAAAGATGTATTTGTAAAAGTTGCTTGTCATATTGCTAAAGGAAAAGATATCAACGAATTAGGAACTGAAAAAGACTCATTATACAGCAAAACAGAACTTAAGCCTATAGTTGACGAAGATTCAATTACCGGAATGGTAATCTATATTGATGTTTACGAAAATGTTATAACAAACATATCCGAAAAATTATTCAAGAAAGTTCAAAAGGGAAGAAATTTCAATATACAATTCAGAAGTTATAATATATCAAAAATACACAAAGCTTATGATGGCGTGGGTGAATCGCAAAAACTGGCTCTATTTGCAAGTAACGGCCTTTTGGAAATTGCTATTTGCAAAGGGAAAGCTAAAAGTTTGCTCGGATTGGATTACGGAGATAATATAGTTGTTAATTTCTTTTAACAACTTTTAATTTTGTAACTTTTTCTTGTTGTTGATTAAAAATATAATTTTGCAAAAATTTTTTCTATGTACATGCTTTTGAAAAAAGAGATAACAAACTTTTTAAGCTCTTTGATAGGTTTTATAGTAATAATAATTTTTCTTCTGATAAATGGTTTGTTTTTATGGGTAATCCCTCTCGATTTTAATATACTGGATTACGGATATGCCGGACTTGACGGGTTATTTTTAATTTCTCCATTTGTATTCCTTTTTTTGATTCCTGCTATTACTATGCGTTCATTTGCCGATGAAAAAAAATCGGGAACTATTGAAATTCTCTTTACTAAACCTTTAACCGACTTACAAATAGTATTATCAAAATTTTTTGCAAGTGTCATATTGATAATTCTTTCACTAATCCCTACATTGGTTTATGTTTTTTCAATATACCAATTGGGATTACCAAAAGGAAATCTCGATTTTGGCGGAATATGGGGGTCTTATATTGGGTTACTGTTATTAGGAGCCTCTTTTGCAGCTATTGGCCTTTTTTCTTCTTCGATTACCGATAATCAAATAGTATCATTTTTGATTTCTGTATTTTTGTGCGGTTCTATTTATATTGGTTTTGAATTAATTTACTCACTCGAATTGTTCGGTAACTTCGACTTATTTATAAAATCTCTTGGAATAAGCCATCATTATGCTTCAATAAGCAGAGGTGTTATTGATACAAGAGACATTATATATTATTTAAGTTTAATAATCTTATTTATTCTCCTAACTCGTTTATCGCTTCAAAGTCGTAACTGGTAACAAATTTAGTATTATGAACAAAAGTCAAAACTCATTAAAAAAACAAAATATTGTCAGTTTTGTATTAAGTATAGTAATAATCGTTCTGATAAATATAATCGGTAATTTTATATTTACCAGATACGATTTAACTAATGAAAAGAGATATTCGCTTTCGAAAGCTACAAAAGACCTTTTAAAAAACACCGATGATATAGTTTATTTCAAAATCTATTTAGACGGTGATTTCCCTGCCGGTTTTAAACGATTGAGGAATGCTACCAAAGAAATACTCGATGAGTTTAGAGCTTACAATAAAAATATTCAGTACGAATTTATTAATCCTAATTCGATAAGCGATAAAAAAGCCAGAAATGATTTGTATCGCCAATTGGTTGAAAAAGGAATACAGCCCACTAATCTTCAGGTAAAACAGAAAGGAGGTTCGGTACAACAAATTATCTTTCCCGGAGCTGAAGTAACTTATAAAGGGAGGTCATTACCGTTACAATTACTCATTAGTCAAATAGGGATAGAATCCGAACAGGTTTTAAACAACTCGATTCAGGCTTTAGAGTACAATATTTCTTCGGTTATCAGAAAGCTAAATGTAGCAGTAAAACCTAAAATTGCTATTATAGAAGGACACGGAGAATTGTCGAAATATCAGATGTTTGACATAACACAAGCATTATCGGAGTATTATCAAGTTGAAAGGATAGCACTAAACGAACAGATAAATAAACTTACCGAAAGAAAAATTTCAGATACAGCCGAAACAAAAGTTCACAACAAATATAAAGCAATAATTATTGCAAAGCCCGATTCTGCTTTCAGCGAAAAAGACAAATTTATAATCGACCAGTTTATAATGTACGGCGGAAAGGTATTATGGCTTATAGATCCCGTTTTCGCCAGTATGGATAGTCTTAATAAATCGTCGCAAACTGTTGGGATAGCTAATGATATAAATTTATCTGACCAATTATTCAGATATGGTGTAAGATTGAATACCAATCTGATAATGGATTTAAACGCACTGCCAATACCTGTGGTTACCGGTAAAATTGGTAATCAGCCGCAAACAAGCTTTTTGCCATGGTATTATTTCCCAATTTTATTACCAACATCATCTCATCCAATAGTAAAAAATTTAAATGCAATTAAAACAGAATTTATAAGCAGTATAGATACTATTGAAAATGAAGTTAAAAAAACGATATTATTAACTTCATCAAGATATTCACGCCTTATAAATACACCGGTAATAATCGATTTGGATATTATGAAAAAGCAACCCGACGAACGTCTTTACAATAAGCCGTTTCAACCCGTTGCCGTTTTACTTGAAGGTGAATTTAAATCGAACTTTGCTAATCGTTTAAATTCCGAAATTGCCGAAAACGAAAATATTAAATTTCTCGATAAGAGCAAACCTACTGCAATGATAGTAATTTCAGACGGTGATATCATTAAAAGTCAGTTTCATTATTCAAAAGGATTTCCTTTACCGCTCGGATACGACCAATATACCGGACAAACATTCGGCAATAAAGAGTTTATACTTAACTGCATGAATTATTTATGTGATGAGACCGGCTTGATAACTGTAAGATCTCGCGAATTAAAGCTTCGCTTACTCGATAAAACTATTATAGAAAAATCAAAAATAAAATGGCAGTTAATCAATATTTTAATTCCAATTATATTAATTTCGATTTTAAGCTTTTTAATGTATTATATTAGAAAAAGTAACTTTGCCAAATAATAAAAAATGAAAAAAAACAAATATATAATTTTATTAACTGTAATACTGGCAGTTATATCAGTTATTTTGATTTTAAATAATTCAAAAAGCACTATAAAAGCCGACTTTACGGTAGAAGACGTATCTACGATAACAAAAATTTTTATGAGCGATAAGCTCAATAACAGCATAACACTGTCAAAAATCGATGATCAGAACTGGTTGCTGAACAATAAGTATCCTGCAAGAACTGACGGAATAGAAATGTTGCTCGAAACATTTTCGCAAATGAAAGTAAGAGAGCCTGTTTCAATTGCAGGGAGAAATAATGTTATAAAATGGCTCGCAGCTTCAAGCGTAAAAGTCGAAATATATCAACAGAAATACAGAATAAACCTGTTTAATAAAATCAAACTTTTTCCCCACGAAAAACTAACTAAAGTATTTTATGTCGGAGGCGAAACTCAGGATAACAGAGGAACATTCATGCTTATTGAAGGCTCTTCAGAACCTTTTGTTGTGTACATCCCCGGTTTCAGAGGCTTTCTATCTCCAAGATTCAACGCAAGAGAAACAGAATGGAGAAAACACACAATTTTTGATTTAAAAATAGCCGAAATAAGTTCTGTAAGGGTTGAATATCCCAATGCACAAGATTCTTCTTTTGAAATAACAAGAAATAATAAAATTTTCGAAGTTAAAAAATTGAAAGACAACAAACTAATTGTTCCATACGATACAATGAAAGTTTTGGACTATATGAGCGGATTTACCAATATAAATTTTGAAGCTTTCAGAAATAATATGGGAAAGAAAGTAATAGACTCTATTACTTCACAAACGCCTATGGCAATTATTACAGTAAAAGATATAAGCGGAAAAGCCAATAAAATTTATACATACCCAAAATTGGCCGAACCGGGAAGTATTGATGAATTTACAGGTAAAGAACTAATTTTCGACAGAGACAGATTTTACGGCTTAGTAAACGAAGGTAAGGATTTTGTCTTGCTTCAATATTTCGTCTTCGATGCAATTTTAAGAACATCAGGCTATTTTAAACAAAATGTTAATAAAAAAAATTAGTATAATTTTAAATAAAAAAATTTTTATTTTACTTTTGCATTTATAATAAGAAAAAAAAATTACTATGAGATTTATAGTTCAAAGTTCGGTTTTATTGAAAAATTTACAATCTATCAGCGGTGTGCTAACATCCAGTGCTGCTATGCCTATTTTAGAAAATTTTTTATTTGAATTGGAAGATAATATGCTTAATGTAACTGCTTCAGACCTTGAAACAACGATGAAAGTTACCATTCCTCTTGATATGGAAACTATCGATTCAACTGAACCGGGAGTAGTTACTATACCTGCAAAAAAATTACTTGAATCTTTAAAAACATTTCCTGCTATTCCGTTATTATTCAATATCGATCCCGAAAGTTTTCAGGTCGAAATTACTACTAACGACGGTAAATATAAGTTAGCAGGACACAGTGCCGAAGAATACCCTAAAAATGCCGAATTAGAAGACGCAATAAATATTGAAATAAATTCCGACGTTATTACAAATGCCATAAACAAAACTTTTTTTGCTACTGCAACTGACAGCATAAGACCCATAATGCAAGGCGTTTTTTGCGAACTTACACCCGATTATGTAAATTTTGTTGCTACTGATGCTCACAAATTAGTAAGATACAGACGTAAAGATGTTAAAATAGAAAACGCATCATCTTTTATTTTGCCCAAAAAACCTCTTAATCAGCTAAAAAATGTTCTTTCGGGAAAAGATACTAAAGTAAAAATTGAATATAACGAAAGAAATGCCTTTTTCACATTCGACAATTTCGAGCTGATTTGCAGATTAATTGACGGAAAGTATCCTGCATACGAAGCTGTTATTCCAACTAACAATCCTTATAAACTTATAGTCGACAGGTTATCATTTCTTGATTCAATCCGAAGAGTTTCAATATTTTCAAATCAATCAACCCATCAGGTTAGACTTAAATTAACCGGTCAGTTATTGGAAATTTCTGCCGAAGATCTCGATTTCTCAAATGAAGCTCGCGAAAGCTTGCCATGCAATTACAACGGAGAAGATATGGAAATCGGATTTAATTCGAAATTTTTGCAAGAAATGTTGAGTAACTTAGAAAGCGACATGATTGCATTAGAAATGTCACAACCAAACCGTGCAGGAATCATTTACCCTGTTGACAACGAAAATTCAGAAGAAGATATTCTAATGCTGCTTATGCCTATTATGTTAAATCAATAGAAAATATTTTTCAATAATATTATAATTCAAATGCTTAATTTTGCTATATTTGTGAAATTAAGCATTTTTAATACCTATAAGCATGGACAACTTTGAAAATATTTTAGAAAAAATCGAAAAATTAAACTCTAACCTTTACGGAAAAGATTTTTTACTGACATGGGAAAAAAATCACGAAGAAATAGAAACCATACTAAATGTTGCCGAAGCATTAAAAAGTCTTTATAATCAAAATATTTCGACAAAATGCTTTGAAACCGGCTTAGCCGTTTCGCAATTTAGAGATAACTCTACCAGAACAAGATTTTCGTTTGCATCAGCAGCTAATATGCTTGGATTAACCGTGCAGGATTTGGATGAAGGTAAATCGCAAATAGCTCACGGTGAAACAGTTAGAGAAACTTCAAACATGATTTCTTTCCTTACTGAAATTATAGGTATAAGAGATGATATGTATTTGGGAGCGGGTAATACTTATATGAAAGAAGTTGCCGATGCACTTGAAAACGGATATAAAGAAGGCGTATTACCTCAAAGACCTACAGTTATAAACCTTCAATGCGATATTGATCATCCTACTCAAAGCATGGCCGATTTGCTGCATTTGAAAAATTATTTCGGTTCTCTTGAAAGCTTAAGGGGAAAGAAAATAGCCATGACATGGGCATATTCGCCAAGCTACGGAAAACCTCTTTCGGTTCCACAAGGTATTATTGGTCTTATGACTCGCTTTGGGATGAATGTCGAGTTAGCATATCCCGAAGGCTATGATCTTATACCCGAGGTTATTAATATTGCCGGTAAAAATGCAAAAGAAAGCGGCGGAAGTTTCAAAATAGTCAATAACATGGAGGAAGCTTTCAATAATGCCGATATTGTTTATCCGAAAAGTTGGGCACCGTATAATGTTATGGAAACCAGAACAAAATTGCTTTATAATAAAGATTACGACGGTTTAAAAGAATTGGAATCGCAATGTTTGGCAAACAATGCATGTTTTAAAAACTGGGAATGTAACGAAAATAATATGAAACTCACAAAAAATTCCAATGCTCTTTATATGCACTGCTTACCTGCAGATATTTCAGGTGTTTCGTGTAAAGAAGGCGAAGTTTCAAAAAACGTTTTCGATAAATACAGAATAGAAACATATAAAGAAGCTGGATATAAACCATACATTATCGCTGCAATGATGTTGACAAGCCGTTTTGAAAATCCATTATCGGTTCTAAAGCAACTCAAATCAAGAAACATTAAAAGAGTCATCTAAAAAATGAACAGATTTTATCTGATAATTATTCTGCTACTTTTTCTGTCGTGTAAAAAAAGAAACAATGAGAATAACTATCAGATATTCCGATACAACGAATCGGCAGGGATAACATCCCTCGATCCGGCATTTGCAAAAGATCAAGCAAATATTTGGGCTTGTAACCAAATTTTCAACAGCCTTGTTCAACTTGATAATGATTTAAACATTAAACCTTGCATTGCAAAAAAATGGCTTATTTCAAATAATGGCACTCTTTATACATTTATTTTAAGAGATGATGTTTATTTTCATAAGTCGGCATTATTTAAAGACAGCACCCGAAAAGTTGTAGCCAATGATTTTGAATACAGCTTCAAAAGAATAGTATCGGAGAAAACCGCATCACCTGGTTTATGGATATTCAATTATGTAAAAAAAGACAATAACAACTATTGTTTCAAAGCAATTAACGATACAATATTTCAAATTGAACTCGAAAAACCCTTCCCCCCATTCTTAGGACTTCTTACTATGCAGTATTGCTCTGTAGTTCCTCACGAAGCCGTTGAATATTACGGAAGTGATTTCAGAAAAAATCCCATTGGAACCGGACCCTTTTATTTAAAGCTATGGAAAGAGGGTGTTAAAATGGTATTATTGAAAAATAAACAATATTTCGAATTTGAAAACGGCCACAGACTTCCATTTCTTGATGCAGTATCTGTTTCATTTATTATTGACAAACAATCGGTTTTCCTCGAATTTATTAAAGGAAACATCGATTTCATCAGCGGATTAGATGCAAGCTATAAAGACGAATTACTAACCATAAACGGCAGATTAAACCCAAAATATGAAAATAAAATAACTCTATATTCACAACCTTATCTCAACACCGAATATTTCGGGATATTAATGGATACAAATAATCAATTGGTAAAAAATTCGCCTTTGAAAATTAAAAAAATTCGCCAAGCGATAAACTATGGCATTGACAGAGAAAAAATAATAAAATATCTGAGAAACAACATAGGTATCCCTGCATTTGCGGGAATGGTTCCTAAAGGTATGCCCGGTTTCGCACCTGATATTGTAAAAGGCTTTTCATACAATCCCGAAAAAGCTTATCAACTGGTAAAAGAATGCGGATATAGCACTTCAAAGCCATTAAAAGTCAAGTTATCAACTACCGCTTCTTATTTGGATATATGCAAATTTATTCAAAAACAATTAAGTGATATAGGCATCGAGCTTGAATTGGATGTTACACCACCGGCAACTTTAAGAGAAACCGTTGCACAGTCGAAAGTGGCATTTTTCAGAGGCTCATGGATTGCCGACTATCCTGATGCCGAAAATTATCTTTCGCTTTTTTACAGTAAAAACAAAAGCCCCTATGGCCCTAATTACACTCATTATAATAATAAAGAATTCGATATGCTTTATGAAAAGTCGAGAACAGAAACTAAAGATTCATTAAGGTATATAATTTACCGTAAAATGGAAAATATTGTAATGGAAGACGCACCGGTTGTGGTCTTATATTATGATAAAGTTCTTAGATTTGTCCGAAAAAATATCGAAGGTTTAGAACCAAACCCGATGAATCTTTTAATATTGAAAAGAGTGAAAAAACTATCAACCAATAAATAGTTTTTCACTAATTTTGTTAAAATTTTATTGACAATGTTTTTGAAAGACAATTACAAAGAGATAAAGAACAACTTACCTAAGCATGTAAAATTACTTGCCATATCGAAAACCAAGCCCATCTCCGATATTTTAGATGCATATAATGCCGGTCAAATTTTATTCGGCGAAAACAAAGCATTGGAAATGAGAGACAAGATGAATCAACTTCCTGAGGAAATAGAATGGCACTTTGTTGGTCATTTACAAACTAATAAAATTAAGTATATTTCACAGAAAGTATCATTAATACACAGTGTTGACAGTTTTAGGCTGTTAGCTGCTATTGATAAAGAAGCATCAAAGGTTCAAAGAGTTATACCTAGTTTGTTGCAATTTCATATTGCAAAGGAAGAAACTAAGTTCGGATTCGACTTTGAAGAAGTGAAAATGATGCTTAATAATGAAGATTTTTACAAATTAAAAAACATTAAAATCGCAGGTGTAATGGGAATGGCCACTTTTACCGATGATTTTACACTTATCAGAAAAGAGTTCTCTTTTTTGTACAAGATTTTTAATGAAATAAAGAGAGAATATTTTAAAAATGATTCAAATTTCTGTGAAATATCAATGGGTATGTCAAACGATTACCAAATTGCAATTGAAGAAGGCAGTACTATCATAAGACTGGGAAGTTCAATTTTTGGAGAAAGAAATTATAATTAATTTGTTTATGGATTATTTATCGCTTATTTACCAAATACTCAAAATTTTAGGTGCATTAGGGCTTTTCCTTTACGGGATGAAACTTATGAGTGAAGCTCTTCAAAAAGTAGCCGGAGGGAAAATTAGAAATTTTATTACAACATTTACTTCTACCCGAATAAAGTCAATATTTAGTGGTTTGGTAATAACTTCTGTTATTCAGTCGTCTTCTGCAACTACCGTTATGTTGGTGAGCTTTGTAAATGCCGGTTTGGTTACTTTAACCGAATCCATTGGGCTTATGATGGGAGCGAACATAGGGACTACCATCAAAATCTGGCTTATTACACTATTAGGAATAAAATTCAGCATCAGCATGTTGTTATTACCGCTTATAGGTATAAGTTTTCCTTTAATATTTTCAAAAAGCGGTAAAAGAAAATCATGGGGAGAGTTTATAATGGGGTTCTCCCTATTGTTTTTAGGTATTGATTTTTTATTGGTCATTTTCCCAAATATCGGAACCAATTTGGTATTTATTGAGTATTTGAAACAATTCACCGGCCACGGTATATGGTCGGTATTGATTTTTATAGCAATAGGATTAATTTTTACTTCTATAGTTCAGTCGTCAAGCGCAATGATTACTATGACAATAGTAATGGCAGCAAACGGAATAATTACTTTTGAGAATGCCGTAGCTATGGTGCTTGGAGAAAACATCGGCACAACTATTACTGCCAATATGGCTGCATTGGTAGCAAATAAAACTGCAAAAAGAACTGCTCTTTCGCATACTTTTTTTAATATTTTCGGTGTAATATGGGCTTTAGTTGTCTTTTATCCATATTTGAATTTTATTGACTATTTGGTAAATTACTTTTGGAATAAAAGCCCCTTTATCGATAATACTGCAATTCCCATAGCATTATGTTTTTTTCATACTTCATTCAATCTTATAAATACACTTTTATTGTTCGGATTTATCCCTCAAATAAGCAAATTGCTTTCAATAATCATTAAAGATAACAAAAAGAAAGACAAACATAAAGTGAAGGATATTAATTTCGGGATTTTATCCACGTCAGAAATGTCGTTACGAATAGCTCAGAAGGAAGTGTACAGCTTTGGAGTTACTGTCAGTAGAATGTTCGATTTAGTACCTCTTCTTTTAACGGAAAAAGACGAAAAGAAATATGAAAAAATTATAGATAAAATCAATAAAATCGAAGTGATTTGCGATAAAAAGGAAAAAGAGATTTCGAGCTTTATTGTTTCATTAACCCAAAATGATTTAAGTTTAAACGGCAGTTTACAAATAAGTGCTATGCTTAAAATGATTGATAATATTGAAAGTATAGGAGATGCATGTTATCAAATGTCGAAAATTATTGAAAATAAAAACCAGCAAAAAATATGGTTTACTCAAAATATGAGAGATGATTTAAATTTGATATTTCAACAAGCAAAGCAATCGTTAGACAACATGGTTTCAAATCTTGAAATTAACTTCAATGAAGTTAGTTCAATAAGGGCTTATGAAATCGAAAATACCATAAACAAACTTAGAGATGAAATTCTTTCAAAATACAATTATGGAAATTCTGAAAACAAATTTAGCGTTCAGACTCTCGGGATTTTCTTCTCTTTAGTATCATATTCCGAAAAAATAGGTGATTATGCTTTAAACATAACAGAAGCGATAAAATCTACAAAATGTTGAGACTTTTATTCAATATTAAGAAAATATTAATTTTATGTATAGTTTCTGTTCAATTTTGTGCTAATTTCTAATTTTGAAAAAAATTTAAACTATGAATACTTTTTATTTGATTATTGTTGTTATTTTGTTTTTTCTTGCAATTTCTGATTTAGTTGTAGGAGTTGCTAATGACGCCGTAAATTTCTTAAATTCAGCAATTGGTGCTCGAGCTGCAAAATTTGCAGTAGTTATGACTATTGCAAGTATCGGTGTTTTCGTCGGTGCATCTTTCTCAAGCGGAATGATGGAAGTTGCTCGTAAAGGGATATTTCATCCTGATCAATTTTATTTTTCAGAAATAATGCTGATTTTTCTTGCAGTAATGATAACCGATGTATTATTACTAAACGTTTTTAATACATTAGGATTGCCCACTTCTACAACAGTTTCTTTGGTTTTCGAATTACTTGGTTCAGCAGTTGCAATTTCTATAGCAAAAATTGCCTCAAATGGCGAAACATTATTGGAACTCAATAAATATATCAATTCATCAAAAGCATTAGCTATTATATCAAGTATCTTAATTTCGATTTTTATAGGGTTTGTGATAGGTGCAATTATTCAATATATTGCAAGAATCATTTTTTCTTTCAACCTTAAAAAAAGTATGAAATATTACGGAGCAATTTGGGGTGCTCTTTCTTTTTCGGTTATTTCATATTTTATTATATTAAAAGGCATTGAAGGTGCCACTTTTATTTCTGAGTCAACTTTAAATTGGATTAAAGAGCATACATTCTCGCTAATGGTTTATGGTATTATAGGTTTTACAATAATATTTCAATTACTATACTGGATATTCAAAGTCAATATTTTAAGATTGATTGTATTTTATGGCACATTTGCATTAGCTGTCGCATTCGCCGGTAACGACCTTGTTAATTTTATCGGTGTACCTTTAGCTGGTTTTAAATCATATCAGATGTATATCAGTTCAGGTGTTCCTGCCGACCAGTTTTTAATGGAAGGATTAAAAGGGAAAGTTCAAACTGAAGAGTATATGTTACTTATTGCAGGTTTAGTTATGGTTTTGACTTTGTGGTTCTCGAAAAAAGCCCGCACAGTGATTAAAACCTCCGTTGATTTAAGCCGCCAAGAAAGCGGTGATGAAAGATTTGCATCTTCTCCTCTCTCACGCTCTATAGTACGCTTCTTTGTTCAATTAAATAACTCAATTACAAGTATCCTACCTAAATCTTTCCTTCGTTTTGTTAATGAAAGATTTAAACCCTACAAACCTAAGAATATTAATTCAAAGGACATGCCCGCTTTTGATATGTTAAGAGCATCCGTAAACCTCATGGTTGCCAGTACATTAATTGCTTTCGGAACTTCGTTGAAATTGCCTCTTTCTACTACTTATATAACATTTATGGTAGCTATGGGATCTTCTTTATCAGACAGAGCTTGGGGTAGAGAAAGTGCCGTTTACAGAATATCGGGAGTTTTTGTTGTAATAGGAGGTTGGTTTATAACTGCATTAGTTGCTTTTGTGGTTTCTCTTACAGTGGCATTTATTATTTTCTACGGAGGTGTTATAGCAGTAATTTTAGTTCTTTTATTAGCCGCTTTCTTATCTTACAGAACTCATACCGTTTACTTAAAAAGAGAGAAAAAATCAGTCGAAGAAGCTAATTTTTCGAAAAAAATAAATGAACTATCAGAAGAACAAATTTATGAGACCTGCATTAATAATTCTGTTGAAATTTTAAAAACTATTCCCAAAATATATTCCGAAAATATCAAAGGGTTAACCGATGAGCAATTAAAAACATTAAAGAAAATTAATAAAGAGGTTATTGCTATAAATGATAAAACTAAGCTTTACAAATCAAACGTCCCTATTGTAATTTCCCAATTCACAGGCGAATATATCGATTCTGCACATTATTATGTTCAAATGCTCGATTATTTGAGAGAAATTGCTCATTGCCTTTCATACATTGTTACACCAAGTTATGAATATATAAATAATAATCACAAAGGCTTTATTAATTCACAAAAAGAAGATTTAGTAAGTCTTTATTCCGCAATTAAAGAGTTTTTTGATGATTTAATAAAACATATCGAAAAAGGACATTATGATAAAACTGAAAGTATAGTCAATAAACAACAAGAAATTATAAATCTATTAGAGAATCTCAGAAAAAAACAGCTTAAACGTATTAAAAACGATGAGACAGGTGTAAAAAACAGTATGTTGTATATGAATATACTTACTGAAACAAAGAATCTTTTGTTATATGTTGTCAATCTCTATAAATCTCAGAGAGACTTCGTAAATTCGAAAAAAAATAAATTTTAATCAATAGAAAACATACTGTTTCAGGAATACATAACTTCTTTAGATTAAGCAGATTTTATTCCTAATATAAAAATAAAGCCTTTAGTATTACTGCCAAAGGCTTTATTTTTATAATTAATTTCTAGAAAAAATGTATTAACCCCAAATTCTTCAATAAAGTAATTCTTTATTGGAAAATCGAATAAGAAAAATTTGGGTTAACCGGATTAAAATTTAATTCAATTTCTTCTTATCTTTGAAAAAAAACGGATGTTGAACAGGCTTATTCGTAATTTTTTCAAAATTTGTATAATTTTAATTTTAATAATTTCACCTGCTTATCTTTATTCACAAAACATTACATCCGATAATAAAGACACTATTTTCCTTGTTAAAGGCAGTATAATATATTTTAACGATACTTCAATTATAATTCACAACGATACAGTAATACTGCTTCCTAAAGAAACAAAATTTAAAATAAGAAGAGACCCTTCGGTGGTAGAAACTGAATTTTATGACTCATTGAAAACAAAATCGTCGAGGTTTCCGATTTTGGGAGATATTATAAATCTTGTTATTGCGAAAAACGAAGATACTTTGCGAAAGGGATATACACCAATAAAGAGCGAACAGGCATATAGTCAACTTGATGAAAAAACCGTAAAAAAAATCAGGATTAAAAGATTATCACCTTTCGGAACAAGTGTTTACGATACTTCATATATTTCTGAAACATGGGCAGAAAAAACAGCAAATAAATTACATATTACTACTATCGAGAAAGTTATACGATCGAACCTGATTTTTTCCGAAAATGACAAGATTAATTCGTTTATAATAGCTGAAAACGAACGTATTTTAAGAAATCAACCTTATTTATACGAAGTTAAATTTTATTCAACCTTAGATGAAAACGATTCTACTGAAATAACATTAGTAACCAGAGACTTATGGTCAATAGGAATAAAACCCGATTTAGGCAGTCGTTCGGGTAATATGGAAATTTATGACTTAAATTTTCTTGGATTAGGTAATACTCTTAGCACAAAAATATTTTATGATAAAGATTCGGCTCAGAAAACCGGATTTTCGGGTCAATATTTGCTCACTAACATCAGAAATTCATTTATCGATGGTAGCGTTTTTTATAGTAGCATCTACAATAAAGAAAATTACGGCATAAATATTTCAAGAAGTTTCAATTACTTGAATATAAAACATGCAGGAGGCATTTTAGTCGAAAGAACTAACGACATTTACAGAGTTAGCGACGAAATATTGAAACAAACTTCATATCCTCTAAATTATTATCAAACTCAAATATGGGTCGGAAAATCGTGGAATATTAATAATAACGAGATAAATAAATTCTCAAATAAACTAATCATTTCTACGGGATATTACAAAAAATATTTCTTAACAAGACCTTATGTATCAAGCGACAGCAATAAGCTTTTACACAATTCCGATTTAATAATGTTAAGTTTAACATTATCGAAAAGAAACTATTACAAAAGCAATTTAATATATGCATTCGGAACTATTGAAGATATTCCTTATGGTTATTTAACCGAATTTACTTACGGACGAGAAAAAAGAGAATTTTCCAATCGTAACTATTACGGATTTCAGTTTGCTTTTGCCGATTTTGCTGGGAATTTAGGTTATATCTATACAAATTTGGGATTAGGGGGTTACTTGAATAACAAAAAAATTGAACAAGCCACTATTAAATTCACCGCCAAAACATTCAGTAATCTTTACTATTACAAAAATTACAAATTCAGAAATTTTGCTACAATAAAATACTTAATAGGTATTAACAGATTTGAAGGCGAGTTTATAAACCTCGATGAAAATATAGGCGAAAAGATGACTAATAAAATAAACGGAACTCAGAAATTATCATTTAATCTCGAAACAGTTTCTTTTACACCGGCAAATTTCTATGGTTTCAAATCGGTGCTATTCGGATATTGGGATATTGGCGTTATTGGTTCTGATAAACATTTTATACTTACGGAAAAATACTTTTTAGGTGCCGGTTTGGGAATGAGAATACGCAATGATAATTTGGTATTTCAAACTTTCCAGCTTAAAATAGCTTACTACCCTATAATGCCAAATGGTAAATCAGGTATATTTTTCTCAATCACGGGGCAGGATGTGTTAAAATTATTTGATTTCATTACAGAAAAACCCGGAGAAATTGATTATAAATAATAATTTAATCGAAAAAATTGTTTATTTTGCAAAATAAATAAAGAAGAGATATGCGTAAAATATTTATCACAATAATTCTGCTTAACATTTTTGCTGTTGGCTTTTCTCAAAATTTTACTTTTAAATATCGGGTCTCATTCAAAGACAAGAACAACTCTATATACTCAATATCAAATCCATCAGCATTTCTAACAAATAAAGCTATTGCTCGCAGAACAAATCAAGGAATAAGCATTAATGAACTTGATATACCCGTAAACAGTTGGTATATTGACAGCCTTATCAATAAAGGAGCTTCAATTATTAATCAATCTCGATGGTTCAACTCAGTAATAATTTCGATGACAGATACTTCGGCTCTTCAACAAATAAGAGGTTTTTCATTTGTTAAAGACGTCGAACAGGTTATAGCGTTTAATAAAAAGAAAAAAGACAAATCGGAAACGAATAATTCTTCAACCAAATCGAATAACGACATTTTCAAACCATTTATAAGTGGAGAAAGAATAGTTGAAAATAAAAACGATATATCATATTCTACAAATTCTGCTAAAAACTTAGATTATGGTTTTGCCTTTTATCAGATAGACATGTTGCAAGGCATAGCATTGCACAATCAGGGATTTATGGGGCAAGGTATGACTATAGCGGTTTTAGATGCAGGATTTTGGCAGGTGAATACTATTTCGGCATTTGACAGTTTATGGAATAACGGACAAATATTAGGTACAAGAGACTTTGTACAACCCGGGAATAATGTATTTAATGAATCAACTCATGGAATGATGGTACTTTCGACTATGGGGGCCAATTTGCCCGGTCAGATAGTTGGAACTGCCCCAAAAGCTTCATACTGGCTTATTAGAACCGAAGATGCAAATTCGGAGAATATTATTGAAGAGGACAATTGGGTTGCCGGTGCGGAATTTGCCGATAGTATTGGCGCTGATATAATTAACTCTTCTCTCGGCTATACCGTATTCGATGCTCCTTTTATGAATCACAGCTATAACGACATGAACGGAAAAACTGCCAGAGCATCGTTAGGAGCAGCTATAGCCGCACGCAAAGGCATAATAGTAGTAAACAGTGCAGGCAATTCGGGAAGTACACCTTGGCAGTATATAGGTGCACCTGCTGATGCTGATAGTATTTTAGCTGTCGGAGCTGTTGACATAAACGGGAATTATGCTGTCTTCAGTTCTGTCGGTCCCAGTTACGATAAAAGAGTTAAGCCCGATGTGGCTGCATTAGGGCAAAATGCAGTTGTTGCCAATGCATCAGGCCCTTTGATGGGTAGCGGAACATCTTTTGCTTCACCAATACTTTGCGGCATGGTAGCTTGCTTGTGGCAAGCCTTCCCATCGAAAAACAACCAGGAAATAATCGATGCCGTAAAAAGAAGTTCAAGTCAATATTATAATCCCGATTCGTTATTAGGCTACGGAATCCCTAATTTCCCAATTGCCGCAATTTTATTGTCGGGAAATAATATCCCGAATTTCGATACCGAAAACCTCTTTACAGTTTTCCCTAACCCATACGACAACGATTTATATATAGCCTATAACTCCGTTGACACACAGCGTGTTACTCTCGAAATGTACGAACTTACAGGCAAAAAGATATTATCTATCAGCGAAATCCCAAGATATACAGGATATAACTCAATTACACTTAATAATTTATCTGAATTAAAATCGGGAATTTATATTATAAGACTTACATCAGGAGCAAAGACTTCAATAAAAAAGGTCATTAAAAAATGAAATTTTATAAAATAGTTTTTCTTTTTTTTATAATTATTTCAACTGAAAATATTTTTCATAAAACTTTTGCTCAAAAAAATGATACTGTCAAATTATTGCCGGTATTTGAAGTTCAATCAGAAAAAATTTCAACCAATCAATCAGTTTTTTTTCTGAACCTCGAAAAAAGCAATAAAATTTATATTGATTTAAGTGATGCTTTGAAAAGCTTTCCGAATTTAAGTGCAATAAGAAGAGGCGGAACTGCTTTAGACCCTGTAATGCGCGGATTCAGAAATAATCAAATAATGATATTACTCGACAACGGCATCCGCATCGAAGGAGGCTGTCCTAACAGAATGGATCCTGTTACATCGCACATTCCGGCAGAAGAAATTGAGGAAATACAAGTATTGCAGGGAACCGATATGCTTAAATACGGCCCTGCAATTGGCGGAACGATAATTCTTAAATCATATTTTCCCGAATTTACCGAAAGTAAAAAATATGGTTTTGGATATAACACTGTTTTTCAATCTAATCCGGCAGGTAATAATCATTTTTTTAATTCATTTTACAGTTCAAAAAAATTAGCATTAAGAATCTCAGGTGGTTATTCAAATTTTGGAGATTACACAAGCGGCAGCGGAGAAAAATTCAAAACTTCTTTTAAAAAATTCAATACAACCATCAAAAGCGGATTTAAAATTACAGATAATCAAATTATTAAACTCCAAATGATAGGCTCATTTGCCAAAGATGTTATGTTTCCCGCACTTCCGATGGATGAAAAAAAAGACAATACTTATATTGCAAATTTATCGTATCACCTGATAAATAACGATAATTCAAATATTAAAATATCAGTCTATCATTCAAATGTCGAACATTTGATGGATAATAGCTTCAGACCGCAATTCACAACCATTGTTCCCCCATTGACAGGAATCATGCAGGCTTTTTCAAATGTTGATGCTTATAATACAGGCGGTAATATTAGTTACGAAACAAAATGGAAAAATATTAAGCTGACATCAAAAGCAGAATTTGAACACATTTACAAAGACGGAACCCGAAAAAGAAGTATGATAATGAACATGAGCGGAATTACGACAGTTTCGACCAAATTTGATAATTTATGGAATCAAGCAAATATTTATAATTCTGCTGTTTCGTTATCGGCTACACGCGAAATCGATAAAAACAACATTATCGAAAGTGTTATCAGAATTGATAATTCAATTAATTATTCATCCGATACTTTCGGTTTAAAACAAGATGATGTATCATTATTCGATAAATCAAGGAATTCAAACACTTCACTAAGTTTAGGAATACAGTATATATACAAAACCGGTAATTTCACGATTTTGACAGGACTAAGCAGAAGCATCAGAAATGCAAATATGAACGAGCTGTATATCAAACGTTTGGTTATCGGTTTTGATAATTACGATTATTTGGGAAATCCGTTCCTTAAGCCCGAAACCAATAATCAGGCTGATATCAGATTTAATTTTAATAATAAAAGAGTTAATCTGCAATTAAACGGATTCTACGATTATATCCAAAATTATATCGGAGGCGTATTATTACCTTCTTCATTAATAAATCCGGCGACACAGGGAGTTTTAGGCGTAAAACAATTCAAAAATAAAGGAGATGCCATTTTTACCGGCGGAGAATTAAGTTCTTCATTCGCTTTGCGAAAAAATATTTTGTTAAATTTCTCATTGGGTTATACTTATGCATTTATAAAAAAAGACGAGAAATACATTATAAACAAAGGTCAGATTACAGGAAAAGTTTTGGTAGAAAACGACCCTCTACCCGAAATTCCGCAATTATCATCATCTGCTGATATTCAGTATTTTTTTAACCGAAACCTTTCAAAACTTTATTTTAAACTAAACTACTTAATGTCGCAAAATACAGTTTCTGAAGCTAATTACGAAAAAACAACTCCATCGTCTGTTACAATGGACGTTGAATTGCAACACCAATTAAAAAAATTCGTTATCATTAAATCAGGAATAAAAAATATTTTTAACACAAACTATTATGAGCATTTAAACAGAAAAATAGTCGGCAGCAATAATTACTTGTACGAACCCGGCAGATGTTTTTTCATTCAACTGAATTTTTCGATAAATAATTTTTAGAAATGAGTAAATTTAACAGATATCAACTTTTTATCGTTGTTTTATTTTTTGTTTTAATACAAATTGGCTGTAAAAAAGAAACAAAAAAACAGGAAGAAGAAGGCGGAAAGCTGAAAATACAATTTACTCATACTGTTGATAGTCTTCAATTGTTTAAAAATCAGATGATATATTATAATGCTGCGGGAAATCAATATGAAATAAGTGAAGTGAAATATTTTATCTCCGATTTAGTGCTGTATAACAACAATAAAAGTCAAGTATTAATTAATAAGTGGACTGCCATTCATTACATAGATATCGACTATCCTAATACTCTCATATGGGATATTTATGACGAAATACCCTCAGGAAAGTACGATAGCATCTCGTTTATATTCGGACTAAACGAAAACAGAAATATTTCATATCAATTTGTCAATCCTCCCGAAGTAAATATGTTTTGGCCCGAGATATTAGGCGGAGGTTATCATTATTTAATGATAAACGGAAAATGGAAATCACCTAATAATCAAATAAACCCCTTTAATTTTCATCTTGGTATAGGTCAGATTTATACTGGCAATGTTGTAAATACCGATTCAATTATCGGACATGTTCACAATTATTTTAAAGTTACCTTACCTACTCCAAATCTTTATATAAACAAAGGCATTACCTCATCGTTAAAATTGAACATGAACATTAACAGTTGGTTTTGCACTCCTCATATTTACGACCACAATTATTGGGGAGGCAATATTATGCAAAATCAGGCTGCTATGAATACTGCCAAAGAAAATGGATTTGATGTATTCGGCGTTGTTGAGAATTAAAAAAATAAATTTCTTACCTACAAACACTTAAGACAAGTGTTTTTAAATACTTTACTGAGTTATCAATAATTTCATCGGGGAAATCATAATCGGGGCTATGAAGAGGCGGACAGTTTTCTCCGGCTCCAATTCCAAAATAAGCCCCGGGAATATTTTTTAAATAATGCCCGAAATCTTCGGACCAACGAAATGGAGAATCTAAAATTTCGTAATCAAACATATTATTATCTGCATTATTTATAAGCATTTCGACAGCCAGATGATTATTAACAGTCGATGGAAATGTTTCTGTTAATTCAAGTTCAAAGCCAAGATTATTCTTTTTGCAAATACTTGTCGTAATAGAATTTATTTTTTTCAATATTTTTTCGAGATATTCATCAGTATTTGCCCTTAGTGTAAGCATAATATTACCGCTTCCTGCTGAAGTTCCGAAAGACTTTTCCCCGAGATTTATGTGAATAAAAGTAATTAACGCAAAGTCATTAATGGTATTATTGTTTTTAATTTTATCAATTCCTTTTATCAGTTCCGATATTGCAACGGCTGGATTAATTCCTTTTTCGGGTTCGGCAGCATGGGATGATTTCCCGATTAATTTTATAATCAAACCTGTTGAAGCCATTGCAAAAGTATCGTACTTAAAATATAGTTTATTCAGCGGTTTCTCAGGCAAATTGTGAAACCCGAAAATAAAATCGGGATTAAAATCAATAAATACTTTATCTTCTAAAACCTTTTCTGCCCCCTCCCCCGTTTCTTCAGCTGATTGAAAAAGAAGCATTACTTTGCCTATGTTAATAAGATTTTCGGATAATTCAAGCGCAAGCCCTGTCAATATGGCAGTATGTCCGTCATGTCCGCATTTATGCGAAACTCCTTTAATAGTTGAAGAATAAGGCGAAAATATGTTTTCATCTATCGGAAGTGCATCCAAATCGGCTCTTATAACAACATTTTTACCAGAATTATTACTGTCAATAATCAAAGCAAGGCTATTTTCTCCAATATTTTTATAAATACTAAATATTGGTTTTCCTTTTGAGAATTCGGAAATGAATCTTAAAACAGCGTCCTTTGTATTATTTTCATTTCCTGATAGTTCGGGATGTGAGTGCAAAAATTTTCTAAACTCCGATAAATTCTTCATAAGCATTAAAAATCTCTTTCTTCACGTCCGAATCCCGGCGGCGGTCTCATTCCCGGAAATCTATCGCGTCTGTCGGGTTCTTTACCGTTAAATTTGCTGAAACTGTACGAAAAGCTAAACATAAAAAACTGAGTAAGTGCATTTACTTTTGTATCTTCTATATAGTTCTCCGAAGTTGTTCTGTTTATACTTTTATTTTCTTTAAGAATATCGTAAACCTGGAATTTCAACTGACCTTTTTTGTTTTTAAAAATTTGCTTTGAAACAAAAGCATTCCACATAGTTGAAGAAATATTATAACCTTCACCATAGCCTTTATTGGTTGTGTAGGTTATATCGCTTCCGATTTTAAAATTCCATGGCAACTCATATTGAGCATCAAAACCCAAAGAATAATTGACATAATCGGTATTTGAAAGGCTTTCGGTCGAATACCATGCCTTTGTATAATTTATTCTTGCTATGGGAGCAGCAATCAATTTACTGCCATTATAATTCAGTCGTGTATTAAAGCCTAAATTCATGTTTTGAGTAGTGTACAATTCTTTGTTATAATAACTCTTATCATTCGTATATCCTGCATTGGCAGTAAAGTTTACAATAAATTTCTTAATAGGTTTACCGAAACCTGTAAAAGCGTTTATAGCATAATATCCATCGGTATTTTGCGGTATTGTTATTTGTCTGCCAATACTGTCGTAATAATTTTGATTTACGATTTTATTTATGGTATTATCGAACATAAGTCCTGCAAAAACGAAATTCATGGTTGCAAAATCCATGCTATTGTAATTCAAATTCAAGTTATTATTAAACTCAGGTTTCAAATTGGGATTACCCAGAACAATATACAATGGATTTGAGTTATCGGGAACAGGCTGCAGTTGCGATAAGCTCGGCTGATTTGTAGTTCCTCTGTAACGTATTCTTAAGTTCTTACCTTTTTGAGGTCTGTAGTTAATATTTAAAATTGGAGAGAAATTAACAACATTCTGTTCAAGAGTACTTTGCGTTAAAACTGAATTACTTTTTATTGAAGAAGGTTCAATGCCCAATCCTACTGTATAATCCCACAAATTTCTGAAAAATCTTATATTAAAGCCTGCTCTGTGATTAATAAATATATTGTTATAATGATTTGAATATACCGAATCGAATAAACTGTAATCTTTTGTAAAAGGATCGTAATTATACGAAGACCTGTCGGAAGTACTGTTATTGTAGTAATAAGTATAATTTAATTCTAAAATAATATTCGAAGAAATAGGTTCGGTGTATGATAATCTGGCTTCAACTCCTTTTTCGTCTGTTTTGGTTATTTTGTTTTGATCAACACTGTCATTTTTCCAATCGTTTATAGTTTTAAAATAGCTGTTCGATATATCGAATCCTTTACTATCAGTAGTTTTATAAGTAGGTTTTACCGAAATCGAAACTGTTCTTCTTGCTTTATTAAATCGATGACGATAAAGCAATTCTCCGCTAAGATTAACACTTTGATTATCTCTGGTAGTTAAGCTGTTACCGTAATTAAATGGCATATAAGAACTGTTTAACGACTCATAATTGTTATTTTCGTCTGATGTAGAATTAATAATTCTTATACGCGGGGTGAAAAGAACGGAATTCATTGAATCAATGCGATAATCAAATTCCATGTTGATATTGTGAGTATGACTTGTTGTATTGCTGTTCGAATTATTTTTATAGTAGAATGTCGAATCGGGCAGATATGTAGTTCTATAACTATTCTGCGTTTTTTCATTATCATTTCCGGTGTACATATAACTTCCCGTAAAACTAATTTTATTGCCAATGCTATCTCTAAAGTTAGTACCCAACGACCACGAACTGTTTAATCCTGAGGAATTAAAATTCGGCATATTTCTGCCGCCGCCAAAAAAACGCGAACCGGCATTAGCACCACCGCGAGCCATAAAATTTATTGAACCGCTCAGACGGCTTGGTTGATCCATACTTACAAAATCGCTAAACCTTACATTGTTTATATTGTTAGCGGTTCCTATAACCGAAACCTGCCTTGCTCCTTTAAACCAATTTACCATTGCACTACCGTCATAATGTTCTTCAGTACCGACCCCGGCTGTTGCTTTACCAAACATACCGTTCTTTTTCCCCGGTTTTACAACCAAATTTAGCACTTTTTCCACATCCCCGTCGTCAATTTGGGTAAACATACTTTGATCAGATTTTCGGTCAATTATCTGAACCTTATCGATCATATCAACAGGAAGATTTTTTGTCGCAGTTTTGGTGTCTCCTCCAAAAAAAGGCTTCCCATCTACGAACACTTTTGTTACTTCTTTCCCGTGAGCAGTAATTTTACCGTCTTTATCAACATCAACTCCGGGTAGTTTTTTTATTAAATCTTCAACTACTGCATTACTGTCAGTTACAAAAGCAGAAGCATTGTACTCTATTGTATCTTCCTTCACAAAAACAGGTATAGCTGTACCTTTTATCTCAACATTCTCGAGTTCTATACTTTTTTTCGACAGTTTTATTATTCCGATATTTTTAATTTTATTGCCTCCATCTATATTAATATTTGTTTGAAACGTTTCATAACCTACAAAAGAAGCCAACAACAAATATTTACCTTTGGGTATATCGTTAATGGTAAAGACGCCTTTTGAATTTGATATACCTCCTTTAACCATTTTATGGTCATTTGCGGTTATTATACTAACAGAAGCGTATTCAACAGGTTTACCCGAAATACTGTCGACTATACTTCCGCTAACTGTAAATTTTATCTGTTGCTGTGCGAAAGAATAATTCCATGACGCAAAAATTATCAAAAAAATAATCAGGAGTTTTTTTAAAAGCATTTTATACACAATAGTACTTACATTTAAGCAAACAATTTTAGTTAAATCCATTTTTAGTTTTATTAAAGTATAAAATAAATATAATTTAAAGTATGTTAAGTAAGAAATTTTAATAACGCCATTTTATATTTTATAATATAATCAATAATTAAAAAAACCTTGTTTAGACAACAAAAATCTGATTTTCTTGCGATGAAATTATTATTTTTAATCAAAAATTCGCAATAAAAATCTAACCCTTTAATAATTAATACAAAAATAGGATTTTCTAATCGGACTATTCCTAATGATATCATTAAAAGTACTATAATTCAGAAACGCTATGATCTTAATATAATAAAACAAAAAAGCTGGTTATTTCAATTACCAGCTTTTAAAATACAAACATTATAAAGTATTTAATTATGCTTGAGTAAATACACTAAATTTTTGTCTTACAAAATAATATAATCCAAAGAAAAGTGCATTATAAGCTAAAGTTCCAAATAACTCATTTCTGAAAAACGGTACTGCAGCCTCATAACATAAGATTAACCCGTTAAAATTCATAGGATAAGAATAAGTTCCGCTTATCCATACAGCAAAATTTGTTACAATAAAAAATATTACCGATGAACTTATTGAAGCAAATGTTATATTAAGCAAATTAGTTCTTTTTCTTAAGATAAACCCTATTAGAACCGTTATTGCAAAACTTATATATACAGCATACATCTCGGGATAAATTCCAATGAATAAATCGCTGATAAATAAAATCATCAACGGGAATAAAAAAGCAAGTGATTTTCTGCTAATATAAGTACCACCAAATAATGCAATTGCAGCAACCGGGGTAACATTTGGCAAATGCGGTAATAATCTCGATACTACGGCAATAATTACTACCGAAGCAACAAAAATAAAATTAGGTGTAAATATTTTTCTCATTTCTTCAATTATTTAAAGTGCTACAAAAGTAATAAATCCATTTCAAATAATTATATAATTTTACACAAAAAAATTAAAAAAGAGCTGTTGATAATTTAATCATGAGAAAATTAATTTTATACTCTTTAATATTATTATTTACAATATCTTCATGCAACAATATCAATAAAACTTATACAAAAAAATTTTCTATATACTCACTTTATGAGGATTTAACTATAATTGAAAACGGAAAAATTTTACCAAAAGATGATGTTGAAATGCTAAAACTATATATAGATCATAAACTGTTGAAAGATAGTTTATGGTGGTTGAACAAGCATTCATATAAAGAACTGTATAAGTACGCTTACGAAAATGCAAAAAAAGGAAGTCCCGAAGCAATAATGGAAGCCTCGTGGAATACGAATAATTCGATTTACATTAAACTTATAAACTACAATTGCGATAATGCCGATTACGAATTGAAACTTCTTAACAAAACAAAAAAAAATATCAAATATTTCAGAGCTTTATTAAAGTTCAAAAACAACAAAGGATTTCAAATCGGGACTGTTGATTTAATATCAAAAGACACTCTACTGCCTACTATACCTGTTGAAAAAACATATAATCATAAACTTATATATGAATTTGAAAACTACAAGCCCGAAGAGATTGAAATGATACCTATAATCCGCAGAATAGTATTTACCGACAGCACCGAACTTGTAAATCCGCTCAGTTCTATGTTTGAATAGTTAATGAAATCAATTAATTTCAGGTATTTCTGAAAATTGATAAAATTTTACTATGAGACTCTTAAATAACAATTAACTTTAATAATTGAATAATTTCTAAATAATATATCTAAATACGCATTTTATAAAAATAATATCTATAGTTTGTATTTATTTCCGATATGATAACTCAGACAAATTTCGTTGTATAAATAAACCTCAAACGAAATCTGGGGATTGTAATCTGCTTTGGATGAAATAACAACATCCAGAAATTTTGTTACCTCCACACAAAATTCATTTGAAAATTTAAAAATAATGCTCTTTTGTGATAATCCACAAGCATTGATAGTTAGCAATGACTTCAGATAAAGGTTTCCGGCTAATTTCTCTTTAATATCAACCAATATATTCATGCTGTAGTCAACCTTGAAATATTGTTCTTTACCCATAAACAGATAATTATGATCATCTTCAAATTTTGTATTTTTTAGTTTTAGTTTGCCGTCGAATGCAAAATAGCAAATTTTAATTCTTGAATTTTTAAATATTCTGCCTTCCCAGCCATAGCCCATTGTAATAATACTGGGTGAGAAGAACTTGCCTATTTTTTCTTTTATCAAACTGTCTTTCTTTACTTTATACCTGTATGTATTTAGCAAAGGACCATCAAATATAAGAGTAAAAACAGTTCTTCCACGTTTACGGGGGACTGTTATATTGGTTTCCCAAAAACATCTGTCGAACTCTTTGCGGGTAAGCGAATCATAAAAATTGATAAAAGCCAGCTCTTGTTTAATATTGGAGCTTAGTAAAGTATTTTCGTGTATTTTCTTTTGAAAACCTATTTGTGTTTCATCTTTTAATATAAAAGTCAGCAGTTTGGTTTTGCTGCTATGCATTGCCGATGCTGCTAACCTCAATTTAGGATATATATAATTGGTGTCTTTTAGTATCTGACTATAACTTACTTTAAATGTGATTATTATTATCACAACTAAAGTAAGTTTTTGTTTCATTTCTTTAATAATATTACTTCGTTAAAATATAATACTCTTTGTTAGGGATTATATTCGGTAATTGTTCCTTAAACTTATCTTCGTTAATAAAAAGAATATTTTCGAATTTATACTTTTTCTCCAACATATTTTTTGTTGATAAATTACTTACATAATTATCGGTATTGGTTATATAAATTACAAGTTCATTCTTTTCGATATCTTTTAAGCAATAATCACTGAAACAAAACAAATAATTCATAAACAAAACTTTATTATAATTACAGATATAATCTATTGAAGATTTATTGTTTTTAACATTTTTTATATCTGCTTTCATTAATAGTTCTGAGCTTATTGATAATGATGTATCAGATATACTTTTAAAAAGTTTGAACTGCTTAATTTTATAATATATTTCATTTTCATTAATAGAATCCTCTCCGTTAAAATTAAAAGAATAACCCATTTCATCAAAATATAATTGAGATGTAAATCTTGTATCAATTATATCATTATTGTTAGTATCTTGATAATCAACAAAAATACTATCTAATATTTTATTATTAGTAATATTTAATTTAAACAATTGTCTTTTAAATTTGTAAGACTTATCAACAACACTAATCAGCAAATCACTGTTATTAATAAAAGAAATCCTTTCAACCCTTCTTATGTCTAAAAATTTATTTTGCATGAAATAGTCTATGACTATTTTAGGATTATTTTGATTTTTTTTGATAAAATTTGTATCCAATTTTTTATAAAATTCCTTTTCTGATTCGGCCAATCCCAAATAACTTATATCTATATCTTTAATCTTTTTTAATGAAGTATCTAAAATAATAACCTTTTGGGCAAAAGGTCTTGTAATTGCAATATTTTTCTTACTAACAGCTATCCATTGCTTGGGAAAATGGGAATAGTACAACTCATTCTCATCAATAGGAAATGATATTGTTTTTTCAATCTTTTTCGTTTTAATATCAACTTTCGCTAATCCAATTTTTTTATAATGAAAATATCTGTATGAAGCACCCAATAAAAGCGTTTGTTGATTTACTAAAAAAATATCATCTGCATTTAAAAATTTTTTTTGAGAAGTAAGGTTAATTTTGTCTTTTAGAACGAAATTTCCATCAATATTACTTTTAAAAAGTAATATTGGATTATTTCTCAAATCAGATAAAAAAACAATTAAATTAGTATCGTAAGCCGAAAAATAATACCTAAGATCAGTTATCAATGGTATTTCTTTATAAATAATACCATTATTACCTTTAAAGAATACTTTTGTTAATGAATCATTATCGGTAAGCCTATAACTTACACCCATAGTTCGCTTAATATTAAAAATAGGATATATATCATAATCAATAACCGAAAAGGGAGTAATATAGTCCTTGGTACACATATAATTAAATGACTGAGTAAATGAAAAACTTAAATTATTAAAAAGAAAGTAGCATAAAAAAGCTACTTTCTTTAATGTAAAACTATATGAATAACTCATAGAAATAGGACTATTTGCGGTTATCATTTATAGTAAGGGTATATGATACTACTCCTTCTTCGTCAATTCTGCCTTCAGAGTAAGTAAACGTTATACCGTTATCAAAGGTTCCACCTCCTATTGATTCTCCCATGGAAATACGGGAAATAATCAATTGTTCTATTGAACATACTTCAGAACCGCCAATAGGTTCAGGATTAGGTGGATTGCAAATGCCATTTCCGTTAGGTACCTGAACATAGTATGCTCTGCATTGCTCATCACCGGGATCCTTGCAAATATATGTATCTCTTACTTTTGATGTCGAAACGCTTACATACTTATAAGTAACCTCCCCTGTTTTATCATTCTTTTTCCCGTTTGATTTAATTATAGTAACTTCTTTTGCGTGGCAAATTAAAGTTAATATTGATAATAAGAAGATTAATAACTTTTTCATTTTGTTTAAAAATTTAGTTTGAAAATAAATTAATTACATTAAACTTTCTATAAACGCTAGCTTTTTTAAAGAAATTTAACACTTCGAAATTAATTTAAAAAATATAACATTTTACAAAAAAAAAAAAACTTATGAACAAAGTTATTAACATATATTTTGCATTTCAAAAAATAAATTATAACATTTTTCCCAATATTTGTAAGCTAAACATAAAAAATTGATAAAAGCCGGTTACTATTTATATTGGAACATAGCACGGTGTTTTCGTATATTTTATTTTGAAATCCTATTTGAATTTTATCAATTAATATAAGGCTGCAACTAATTTTAAATGTGATTATTACAAATATCACAAAAAAAATTAGTTTTAATATCATCCTAATAAATAGTTATTTAACTTCAGGGAATTTGCTGAAATTATCAATATTATTCCAATCAAACAATTTATATTTTTTAATTTGATAGAGATATGGCGAATAATAGAAACCAAATCGGTCCATTATTATTTGATCTTCATATATAAAATATAAATTTCTATAATTTGAATATTTTGCAGCTAATTTTAAGATTGATAATTTATTATCTGAAAGGACATAAATTTTTGAATCATTTTTAACTTTATTCAATGTATAAGATAATGCCAAATCTTTACTATAACCATATTTAGAAGCAGTACAGCTAAGTTCAAAATTTCTTAATACCAGTAAATAGAATGAATTACCGCTAAACTTATTTTTATTTTCAACAATGTAACGATTTAACAATTCTTTTCTTTCATATTTTTTTTGCACGATGAAAAAACTATAAATATTGAAATTATAATATAAATAGCAAAAAACTTATATTTCATATCACTATTGTCCGATAAAAAATTTAAGAGAAAGAAGACCCTGAGATCTTCTGT
>CAZWKQ010000013.1:0-76426 GCA_964634005.1 uncultured Bacteroides sp. | reverse complement strand
CAGAAGATCTCAGGGTCTTCTTTCTCTTAAATTTTTTATCGGACAATAGTGATTTTGTTTATTAAAAAGTATTACTTGTTATTTGAACTTATTTTACCCCACCTCCGCCTCCCCTTAAAGGGGAGGAACTGTGTAGCAAAGGCTTGATAAGTATTTAGTTATAATAAATAATAAAAAATAAATAAACAAAAAATTAGTCAATAAAGTAATAAAATTAATTTTACACTAATAATCAATCAAATGCTACAAAGCACAAGATTAACCACCATAGACAACACTATCACCTCCCCTCTTAGGGGAGGTAAGGGTGGGGTACTAAGTGAAAATGGAAAAGATAATGAAATTTCAAATTTACCCCACCTCCGCCTCCCGAAGGCTGAGCCGAATTTGCAATTCGGCTCAGCATCTAACCTTAATAATGACATATTCTGCTTATCAGGGTTAATAGTAGTTGAAGTTGATGCCTAAATAAGGTTGACCGTTTTCACTCAATCATTTCAACCAAAAATTCTCTTATTCAATTATTTAATTAAGAAAACCTTAATTGAATAATTTGGGGTTAATAATAACTGTTATATATAATTATTAAACTAAACTAAGTCATTAAAAGAGCAAAACATTACTTTATTACAATGCAACATTAGTATAGTCGAGATAATTTAAGGTCTTAAATATTTTGTAAAGTATATTTTGCCTCTCTTTCTTTGGCTTTTTTAACCCATTCGGGAACTACGGTTTTGAGAAATTCTTGTTTCTCTTTTTTAAGTTTATCAATATCAAGTCCTATATATTTTTGAGCTTTGGTTTTTGTCGAAATATCAGGGTAGTCGATTTTATTAACTCCTTTTGAAGTAAGAAGTTTTGCGAGTATAAGTCTTGCTTCCTGAGCTTTTTCAATAGAAGTTCCTAATATTCTCATGGTTTCAAGAGGGGCATGAAACGAGTTACCGTGTCCGGCTGCTGCAAAATCCCATCTCCATTGTGCATGCCTTATTAATGTCAGTATCCGGCTCATTTCTGCTTCATTTGCTCCTGCATCCCATGCAGCTTTTGCTTCTAAATGAGCTTTTACAAGAAGTTCTTCAGCTTTTTCTCTCAATTGTGTTACCTTTCTTTGTCTTTCATATACATTTTCCCTGAGTGTTTTTTCGCTTTCTCTATGGCAAACCTGACAGGTACTCGAAATATAATTCAATGGACTTTGAATATGGTGATCTGTAAATTTAACCCCACCTTGACTGCGATATGGCATATGACAATCGGCACATGATAATCCCCTTTGCGAATGAATACCCATCTTAAACATTTCATAATCGGGATGTTGTGCCTTAATTAACGGAGCTTTGCTAAGTGAATGTGTCCAATCGGTAAAAGTATAGCTGTCGTAATATTTTTCTATCGAGTCAACACATATTCCTTTATCCCATGGGAAAGTAAGATATTTGCCCTCGCCTTTAAAATAATATTCAACATGACATTGTGCACATACCAGCGATCTCATTTCTTGTTGTGTGGCTTTTTTGATATCTTTCCCTTGTCTTTCAAAAGCTTCAATTAATGCCGGTCTCGAAATTCTCAGATTCATGGTTTTGGAATCGTGACAATCGGCACAACCTATAAAATTTACAATCTCGCTGCCTCTCGAAGCCCATTTGCCTTTGTAAAATTCTGCAATCCCGACTTTATTCATTACTCTTGGTACGTCAGGACTTTTACATGTCCAGCAAGTATTTGGCATTTTCCCCGACGTGTCGCTCATAGGTGCTTCTGTTCTTAGAGTATTTATCACATCTGTTACCGAATAGTAATGCCCTCTCGGTTGGCAGTAATCTTTCGAAAACGGATATCCTGCCCATAACACTACCAGATTAGGATATAGCTCCAACATATCTATAAGGGCATTTCCGTTATAAAGACTCCTGAATGAAGTATCGGAAGTATTAAGGTATGATTCATATTCACGCGGATAGTTTTCTCCCCATATTTCATTTCGCGGTTCAAACTGCGATATTTCTTTTGTTGGTTTGTATGCATAAGTAGCTTCTGCACGTCTTTCAATTATTGAAGATGCCAGTAAACCAAGTAAAAATACTATTACTACTGTTAAAAAAAACAATACCCATGCTAAATAGGGCTTTTCTTTGATAATTTGCGATATAGGTTTCATTTCAATTATGTTTTTTTGAAATTGTTTTTTCTTTTTTAATCAGTTCGTTTAACCATTTTGGTACAGGACTGTCAGGCAGTGGCACTAATGCATTTGGTGTACTCGATAAGCTTCTGACTTTTCCGTGTGGTACATCTCGATGACAGTCCCAGCAGCGGCGTTCGCCTTCTTTTTCTTCAAGTATTTCGTTGCCGACTATAGCTGCAATCTTGTCTTTGCTCATTACGTTTTTGTGGCAACGTTCGCAATTCTCTTGTATAACTTCTTTGCTTGCTTCTATTGCTATTATTGCTTGTGCTTCGCCCCTTAACGTAAATATTGTTGCATGACGCATTCCGTCTTTTGCCTTAAAATAGTACTTGCTGAAAATATTGTCGTGAGGAACATGGCAATCGTTACAATTTGTGTGCGTAAAATGCGAACTGCGACTCCATGTTATAAATTGTGGCGACATTATATGGCAGTTGATACACGTTTTCGATTCGTTTCCCAAGTATGAAGTAAATTTCGAAATGTAAACGGCATAAGCACTTAATCCGCAGAAAACAGCCGTAAGCAATAATACCGGCAACTTCCATCTATCAGGTGGGATGAGATTTTTAAAAAATCTTGTTACTGTTACAACGAATTTAATCATTAATTCTTTGTATTTGATAAAAAATAAAATAGGTATTCAAATACCGTTTTTCAAAAATATAATATTTGTAAGCTAAAACCAAGAAAAATATTTGTCGAATAAAAATTTATAATAAATCTAAATAATAAAAAAAGTCAACCTTTTTAAAAATTGATTGTTAGTTATGTATCCTAAGAAATAATAAAATTTCATGATTCAGTATTCGATTAAGGATTTAGAGAAGCTTACCGGTATAAAAGCCCATACAATAAGGATATGGGAAAAACGCTATGATATTGTTGTTCCGCACAGAACCTCAACCAATATCAGATTTTATACCGAACGGGATTTAAAAAAACTGATGAATGTTGCTTCTTTGGTAAAATTAGGAGTAAAAATTTCAACTTTATCGGGATTAAGTTTCGAAGAGCTGAATGATAAAATAATCGGATTTTACCGTAAACCGAATATCAACACGACTTACATCGACCAATTGATATTGGCAATGACCGATTTGGATGATAAAACATTCAATAAAATTCTTTCGAATGCTATTTTAGATAAGGGGTTCGAGAATACAATTATTGAAGTAATATTCCCTTTTCTGCAGCAATTAGGACTGTTATGGCAAACCGGAAATATAAATATTGCCCATGAGAGATTTGTTATGAATCTTTTACGCCAGAAATTGATAGTTGCCATCGACGGATTAAATTATTTCACCGATAACAACTCGAAACTTTTTGTTATGTTTCTTCTTAAAGACGAGTATCATGAAATCGAATTGTTGTCGTACAGATATATCATTCGTAAACACGGACACAAAGTTGTTTATTTAGGGCAATCTATCCCTTTGGATGATTTGAGTGAAATAGTAAAAATTAAAAAAACCGACTTTTTATTTACATGTATCAACTTACCTCATACACAAGATGAACTTAAGATAATAATACAAAACTTGTCGAAATTATTTCCCGAACAAAAGATATTTGTTGCCGGGAAACAGGTGAAAGAATGTGATATTAATTTCCCTTCAAATGTTGTTAAAATCGATTGTATTTCTCATTTTAAGGAATTGATTTAAATAGGGCTTACTTTCTCTTTTAAACAATCTAATTCAATAAATTTCTAATTATCAGGGAATTTTGAGATATTTCAGTTTCTTTATACAGGATATTTTTTTTAAAATTAGGCGACTTAAATAAACAGATTATTTTGTTTAAAATGCAATAATAAGATAATCAATATTATAGTTGATATTTAAATTTTTTTAACAAAATAATCGAAAAAAAATTTGGTTGTGTTTAATCTTTGATATATTTTTGTTAAACAAAATTTGTATAACTTAATACTTATTAAAAATGACAGCAATAGAATTTAACCATAGTTTACTAAACTTGAAAGACAGTTTAGAGTATTTTGCATATTCATTAACCTTGAATAAAGAAGACGCAAAAGATTTAGTTCAGGATACCTACGTCAAAGCATTGACATACAGGGATAAATTTGAAACTAACACAAATTTGAAAGCTTGGACATATACAATAATGAAGAATACTTTTATAAATAATTATCGTAGAAATGTAAAAGCTAACACAATTATTGACAGTACCGACGATTTGTATTATATGAATATTTCGCGCAAATCGAATATCGGTTCTCCCGAGTCGGATATTTACGTTAAAGAACTTCAAAACGGAATTGATAAACTTGAAGAAGAACATCGTGTTCCTTTTGAAATGCATAATGCAGGCTATAAGTACAAAGAAATAGCCGAAACTCTCGATTTGTCGATAGGTACTGTAAAAAGCAGAATTTTCTTCAGCAGAAAAAAATTAATGGAAAATCTTAAAGAGTTTAAAAATTAGTTTTGTTTGATTTTATTTATTGGTTAATTTGACAAAGGAGATTTCATCGAAATCTCCTTTTTGTTTAATAACAAATGATAATAAATTAAACAATTATTAATGATAATTCAATATTTTCTTAACTAATAAAGCAGGTTTATAAATTGTTTTTTTACATTTGTAGAAAAAATCAAAATTGGAAGGAATAGTTATAAAATCGACAGGCAGTTGGTATTCTGTGATGCTCGACAGTGGACAAATTATCAATTGCAAGATTAGAGGAAAGTTTAAAACAGCAGGAATGAAAACTACAAATCCCTGTATAGTAGGCGATAGGGTAGTTGTTTCATTGTCCGAGAAAAATGATGTCGGGTTAATAACTCAGATTAAAGAGAGACGTAATTGTATCGTAAGAAAATCGACCAATTTATCGAAACAACGTCACATAATTGCCGTGAATATCGATCAGGCCGTATTGATAGTTACTGTAGCTAACCCACGAACTTCTACGGGCTTTATCGACAGGTTTTTAGTAACAGCTGAAGCATATTTTATTCCTTCGGTAATTATTTTTAATAAAATCGACATTTATGACAACCGAACAAAAGCTTTGAGCGAAGAAATAAGAAGGATATACGAAAATGCAGGTTATGAATGTTTACATATTTCGGCAAAGGAAGGAATTAATATCGATAAAGTTAAAACACTTTTGTCAAATAAAATTTCATTATTATCGGGTCATTCGGGAGTGGGTAAATCGGAGTTGATAAACAAGCTGATACCGGGCTTGAATTTGAAAACAGGCGATATTTCGCAGTATCATAGCAAAGGTAAACATACAACTACATTTGCCGAGATGTTTCCTTTGCCTGGTGGCGGATTTATAATCGATACTCCGGGAATAAAGGAATTTGGTATGGTAAATTTTCAAAAAGAAGAAGTATCTTTATTCTTTCCCGAAATGAAGAAATTATCAATTAATTGCCAGTTTAATAATTGTACTCACGAGCATGAGCCTAAGTGTGCCGTTAAAGAAGGTGTCGAGAAAGGATTAATCAGCCCTGTAAGATATCAGAATTATTTGAATATAATTAACGGCAGAGAAATGGAAATAGAAGATTGGGAATTGGATTAATAAAAGTATTATGCGTGTAGTAATTCAAAGGGTAAAAAACGCATTTATCGAAATTGACGGGCGTTTGCATACGGAAATAGGCAAAGGATTATTAATTTTATTGGGGATAGAAGAAGCTGATAATATTGAAGATATTGATTGGTTGTGCAAAAAGACAGTAAACTTAAGGATTTTTGGCGATAATGAAGGAAAAATGAACCTTTCGGTAAAAGATATAGATGGAGAAATCTTGGTTGTAAGTCAGTTTACATTACATGCATACACAAAAAAAGGCAACAGACCTTCGTTTATCAGGGCTGCACTACCTGAAAAGGCAATTCCTTTATATGAAAAATTTATCGAAAATTTAAGTACTGAACTAAATAAAAAGGTTAAAAGTGGTGTTTTTGGTGCAAATATGTCGGTTTCTTTAGTAAACGACGGGCCGGTTACAATTTACATCGATACAAAAAATAAAGAATAAGCACATATTATTCAATAAAGATTTTCTTATCGGGGGTTTGTCCCAATTAATTTCATTAGTCGACTGCGTTCCTAATCAAATAATTTGGGATAAAAAAAAGCAGTTGCTTAAAAAACAACTGCTTTAAAGTGTATTTTAAAAATTATTAATTTTCAGCTTTTACATCATAAGTTATAGTAGCTGTACCACCTGTTCCGGTGATAGCTTTAACTTTTAATAAACCTTTCTTTGAAGGATAATCTACATTTGTAGCAGCAGTTTTGAAAACAATAATATCACCAACTGCCAAGTTATTAACTTTATTGCCGCCTGTAGCTTGAACATCAGGGATATCAGCAGAATTAATAATATTGTCGAAATTTAATGAGTTGTTTTTCAATAATTTTGTATCATTGTTTGTAGTCCATGTGTTAGGAGCACTTCCTGTTGTGAATACCTGATTTAACTCAGTAAGGTTAGAAGGTGCAGATAAAGTTGCCAAGTTAGTTGTTCCGTAGAAGAAAATCAAATCAATTTTTGATGAATTGTTTTTTGCATCAGTTAAATTGTAAACTAATCCGTTGAATGAAGCAAAAGAACTTCCGATAGTTGCATTTGTTTGAGCTCCTAATATAATATTGTTGTAAGATTTCAGGTTGCCCTGTTGATTAACGTTAATTGTGAAATTTTTTACGCTTGTTTGATTTTTTTTGTCGGTAGCCATAACTTTAATGACAGTTTGTTGGTTAATGTCATTAATAGTTTTTTGGAAAGAGTAATTATTAACATCTGTAAAAGATGTAATAGCTTGTCCGATTTGAGTTTCACCGGCTTGTGTTACGTTGAAATATTTAACTTCTGCTAAGCCTTCCTCAGAAGTAATAGTTCCGGCTATTGTGTAGTTATCACCGGGATTAACGGTAGCCTGACTAATATTGTTAATAAACGTGATTACAGGTGCCGGTTTTGTATCCTCGTCTTTGTTACAACTTGAGAAAACAACAGCAACTAAGGCTAAAATAAATAAACTTTTTAAAATTTTCATAGTTTTAAGATTTAAATTTAACAATTGAATTAATTTATTTTTAATTTTAACATTTTTAAAGCAAAGATAGTGAATTTTTTTTAATTTTCTTTTGTTTTTTTAAACAAATCTGAAACCAAATATCCCAAAATACCTCCCCAAATCATGCTCATCCATGGATTTGAAGTAATAGGACAACTCCCTGAGTTGCAACCTACCTTTATATAGTAGATATAACCGAGAATAATACCAATTACCAACCCAATGATATTGATTAAACGGAAATATTTTTTAAAAATGTTTGATTCTGATTTCTTTTCCATTTATTTGATATTGGAAAGTTCGTTTAATAATGTTTGCTTGTCTTGTACTCCAACCATACGTTTAACTTCAGTTCCGTCTTTAAAAATAATTAATGTGGGAATATTTCTGACATTATACTGAGAGGCGACTGTTTTGTTAACGTCAACATCTAATTTGCTTATTTTAAATTTCTTTCCAACTTCGTTGGCAATTTCTTCGATAATAGGGGCCTGACGTCTGCAAGGGCCACACCAAACTGCCCAAAAATCGACTAAAGTGATACCTTTTTTTATACTTTTTTGAAAATTAGCATCAGTAAGAACTAATACTTTACTGATGGCAGATTTATCACCTGTTTGACCGAATGTTTTGAAAGATAATGTAATTAATATTACACTTAAGAAGGTTGTAATTAAAGTGTTTTTTCTCATATTGTATTTTTTTTGAAATTTAACAAATATTATGCCAAAAAGTTTAAATAAAAGGTTCTTGTTGGCTTAAACAGTGGAAACTTCCAAGCCCCCAGATAATTTCAGAAGAATCAATACCGATAACCGGTCTGTCTTTAAAACAATTCGACAATATATCTAATGCCAAATTGTCGTTTTTAGAATTAAAAATTGGTACAATAACAGCAGAATTACATATATAAAAGTTTGCGTAAGATGCAGGAACTCTTTGGTCGTCAATATACATTGGTTCGGGCATGGGGAGTTCTACAATATTCAATTGTTTACCGTTTAATAGGCGGAATTCTTTGAGTAATTCGATATTTTCTTTTAATATTAAATGATTTGCATCATTCTTATTGGGTTCAACAGCTGCTACTACTGTATCTTCGTTAATAAATCTCACAGTATCGTCGATATGACCGTCAGTATCATCACCTTCAATACCATCATTTACCCATAAAACTTGATCTACTCCGTAATAATCGCACAAATAATTTTCAATTTGAGTTTGTGTAAGTAACGGATTACGGTTTTTATTCAGCAAGCAAGCTTTTGAGGTTATTAATGTCCCTTTTCCGTTAAAGTCAACAGCTCCTCCCTCCATAACAATTCCTGCATTGAAAACCTGAAGTCCTAGTTTTTCGGCTATTTTTAAAGGTATAGTATTATCTAAATCATGTGGATATTTATTCCCCCATGCGTTATACTCCCAATTGACAATTACTTTGGGTTTATCGGATTTTGGATTAATAAGAAACGCAGGTCCATGGTCGCGGCACCAGGCATCATTGGTCGGATGGACGAAAAATTTTATTTTCGACATGTTTGTGCCAATAGCTGATAAATCTGTTTTTACTTTATTCAGCATTTCTTCGTTTTGCACATTAATGTTAACATCCTCACCTTTGCTTATTTCTTTAATAAATTGGTTGTAAGCCTGAAAAATATTATTTATTCTGCCCGGCCACGAGTTTTCATTGTGAGGATAACTCAACCATGTGGCACTGTGTTTTTCCCACTCGGCAGGGAAGGTATAACCCAATTGGCGAGGAGTAAGATTTCTAAAGTCAGTTGTCATTTCAGTCAATAAAACGTTTTAATAATGGGTTGTAGGTGTCGATTCTTCGGTCTCTAAGGAAAGGCCAATGAATACGGTAATAGTCGGTTAAATTTAAGTCGATTTCGTGAACATGAGTTTCTTCATCGAGATGTGGAGCTTGATATAAAACCGTACCAAATGGGTTTGATATAAAAGAGCCACCCCAAAATTGCATGTCGCCTTCAATACCAGTTCTGTTCACACTAACTACGTGAACTCCGTTTGCTATGGCATGAGAACGTTGTATTGTTTGCCATGCCTGATATTGTTCAATATTTACTTCTTCTGTTTGTTCTTTTGCCCAACCTATAGCTGTGGGATAAAACAAAATTTCTGCACCCATAAGAGATGTAATACGTGCAGCTTCGGGATACCACTGATCCCAGCAAATAAGTACACCAATAGTTGCAAATTTTGTTTTAAACGTTTTATAGCCGCTGTCTCCCGGTGTAAAGTAGAATTTTTCGTAATAAGCAGGGTCATCGGGAATATGATTTTTCCTGTAAATTCCCAAAAAACTTCCGTCAGCATCTATTATTGCAGTTGTATTATGATATAAGCCTTCTGCTCTTTTTTCGAAAAGTGATGCAATAATCACTATATTAAGTTCTTTTGCAAGCTCCGTAAATAAATTTGTAGTCGGTCCCGGTATAGTTTCTGCAAGTTTGAAATTATCATAATTCTCAGTATCGCAAAAGTAAAGTGTTGAGAAAAGTTCCTGTAAACAAACAATATTAGCGCCCTTTTCAGCTGCATTTCTGATTTGTGATATTGTTTTTGAAATATTATCGTTAATATCTCCTGAGCATTTTGTTTGTACTAACCCTACTTTTACAGTCTTCTTTATGTTTTTCATTTATAATTATTTGGATTGTAAAGTTTTGCAAAAATAAAGCATTTGTATGAATTTTTTGTTAATAAAATTTCATATTTATCCTGTTTTGCTTGTAAGAAAATCTAAACCTTTGACAATAATACTAATTTAACCCAAATTATTAAAAAAATATTTTCTTATTCGGGGTTGTCCAAATTAATTTCTTTAGTTCACTGCGTTCCTAATAAAAAATTTGGGTTTAAGATTCTTTGAATATGTATAAAAAAAGGCTATCCCGTTGAGACAGCCTTTTTTTTGTCAGCAATCGATAATTATTTCATTAAGATTACTTTATTGTAGTAAGTATTATTATCGGCTTCGAGTTTTATAATATAAACACCTTGTTTTAATCCATCAGCATTTATATTTTCTTGATTTATACCCGATTGATAATAATTTTCTTTAATTTCCCTTATTAACTTACCATTAATGTCTAATAGACTAATTTTAACTTTACCCGATTTTGGTATGTTGAATGTTACTGTTGTGTAAGTATTAAATGGATTAGGATAAACTTCGATATTTGAAATCTTATTGTTTTCAGATTCATTTATACCGACATTATTTACAAATCTTAGGTTAGCTATATTTATTGAGAAATTCTGGTAAGTTGATCCGTTTCCTTTCTTAACTAAAACAACAGCAACGACATCGTTTGCAGTAAAGTTATTTTGTCCCATTGAATTTTTCAATTGACTGAATGGTATAGTAAATGTTGTAGGATTATTACTTAAAGTTATATTGGTTTTATACTGGTTGTTCCAAGAAGTAATACTATTTTTGCTTACAACCAGTTCGAAAGTTCCTATACCTGATGCAGTGAATTCAATAGCATTATAGTTGGTAACATTTACCGGTTTATTTCCAACTCTTAAAATTCTGTATAGTGAAGCATAAGTTTTCACGGTTCCTTCGAGATAAGATGACCTTGGTAAATTATAATAATTTGGATTTAGTTGAGCAAATTGAGGAGAAATCGAAAAGTCAGATATTGAAGCACCCGTTTCGTCATATTCATAACCCCACGGACCGTCTGCAAAATAAATTGCGTCTTTGCCGCTGCTTACATTATTACTCATGGTAAATCCTATATCGAATACATATCCGGTATATATTGATGTCTGGCTCTGTAACGAAGTGCTTATAGAAGCCGAATTAGTGTAAGGAATTCTGGTTCCGTTTTCGATTAATGCTTTAGTACCATTGAAAGATATGCTATTAGCCCCATTTTTATTTATTAAATTCATGTATAAGTTGCCATCTTTATAATATCCGTTTTGAACATATACTCCGGGTATAACAGGTGCGGTTGTATTAGCGTATTGTACATTAAAACCTTTATTTACCATATTACTAATCAGGTTTTCCATAAGTTCAACGGTATATCTTTCAGATTTTGACCAAACCTGATAGTTTAAAACTGGTTGATTAGTTGTAGGAAGATATGAGTCAATATCCCACTTGTTGTCTATGGTATAAGTATTTCCGTTTTTATAGGCAATAAAGCTTATAGCATAATCAACATCGCCGTTATCCTGAACCAGACGGGTAATTATAAATTGTTTTCCGTTAATGGTAACATAATTGGCACTTGTTAGAGTTGCACCGTCGAGTCTGTCGCATACGAGCTTAGTATGCTCGTAGACTGTTCCTGCTGGTGTTGCTAAACCTAAAATTGCAGCATTTCTTGATGTGTTGTTTTTGAAATAATCAACAGAAATGACTTCAATGGCATTTGTACTTCCAATAAGGTCATTTGGCGTAGATATGTAAGCCGTAGAATTTACCGGACCGGTCAAAGGAATGAAATCAGGCAAGTCTGTTGATTGTACTGATTTTAAACGTGATGTTTTATTTTTATCACCGGTAAATACCTCTAAATTTAAAGCATTTTCATAACGATTATCGCGTTCTTTGTGGCGTAGAAACTTACGTAATGCTAATTTAGATGCCATATTTCCGTTACTTTCAACACCTCCGTCATTACCACTCGATGTATTCGTTATTGTAACTGATGCAAAACTCTTATTGTTGTACAAAACAGTATCAATATCGTCCTGAGATAAAATATAAACATCGTTTTGCCCCGATGTATCAACAATAGCTGTTATAGTTAATGTTGCGATATCTTCCTTGTTTAATTGTGCAATTGTCCAAAGACCGGTTAAAGCATCATAAGTTCCTGAGCTTGTTGTTGAAGAAATATAAGTGAAAGAAGAAGGTAAGGTATCGAGAACTACTATGTTTGTTGCATTATAAATGGAGCTGTTGTTTTTAAGCGTAATTGTAAATGTTACAGTATCGTTTTTAAATATGCTGTCGGTTATCATCGGGTCAGGATATGTTAATAGTTTTGTTACAGATAAATCAATATAGTGAGGTACAGGTATAACGGTTAAAATAAGTTCGGCAGTTGCTGTACCACCGTAACCATCAATGATAGTATACGGAATATTGGGGACTGTACCGCTCCAATTGTTTTTTGGAGCAAATAAATAAGAGCCGTCGCCGTATATAATAATAGTACCTATATTTGGAATTATCTGAGATGAACCAACCGGATAAGAAACACCATTGATAATAAATGACGTAACTTCTAATGTATCTCCATCGGGGTCTGAGTCATTTGGTAATAAATTGCCCCATACCGGTGTGTTTTCGAGTGTTGAGTTTGTATCATTTACAGCAACAGGAATGCAATTAACCAGTTCAACATTTACTTGAGATGTTGATGGTGTACAAACTCCGTTGCTTATAGTCCACTTAAATGTATATAATCCCATAACTAACCCGCTTATACTTGTTGTGAAATTATTAGGATTAGCAATAATGGCAGTATTAGGTCCAGTAATTTGTGTCCATTGACCTGTACCTGATGTAGGATTATTTCCATTTAAAGTTGTTGAAGTTAATGACTTGCAGAATGATTGATCAGAGCCTGCATTTGAAATGTCAGGTAAATTGTAGTTGTTAATAGTTACTTCTGAAGTGCTTGGAGTACAATTTGCATTAGAAATAGACCAACGGAAAATATATGTTCCCGGAATTAATCCTGTTACATTTGTGTTGTTTAATAAAGTATCAACAATATTTGGTGTATTTGGACCGCTTATTAAAGTCCATTTCCCTGTTCCTACGGTTGGAATATTTCCGTTTAATGTTACCTGATTTGCATTACATAAATTTTGAGAAATTCCTGCATTAGCGGTTGTAGGACTAGGGTTATTGATAATAGTAACCTGACTGCTTGATGGGGTGCATACTCCATTGCTTATCGTCCATTTGAAAACATAGGTTCCGACGGTTAAATTATTAACAGTTGTGTTATATAATGAGACATTATCAAAGCTCGGAGTATTAGGTCCGCTGACCAGAGACCATGTTCCTGTTCCAATAGTTGGTTGATTACCGTTTAATGTAACAGAGCTTGCAGAACACAATGTTTGATTTGTTCCGGCATTTGATACTGTCGGATTTTCAAATACATTAATTGTAACATCTGATGTGGATGGTGTACATGTTCCGTTTGTTATAGTCCATCTGAAAACGTATGTTCCTTGAACTAGATTATTTATTATCGTATTTTTTTGATTAATATTTACGATATTAGCAGTATTAGGTCCTGATATTTGAGACCAAGTACCAATATTTCCGGTTGCGGGAGTATTTGCATTCATTGTTACTGAGCTTGAGCAAATGCTTTGATTTGAACCTGCATTAGCTACAGTAGGTAAACTGTAATTTGTAATTGTAACATCCGAAATAGAAGGCGTACATGTACCGTTTGATACTGTCCATCTGAATACATAAGTTCCTGTTGTAACTCCTGTTACTGTTGTATTTGGTGAGCCGGTATTAGTAATAATTGCTGCAGGACCGCTAACTTTTGACCATGTACCTGTTCCACTTGCAGGTGGAGTAGCATTTAATGTAAACGTATTTGCATTGCAGTATTCCTGGTTGCTTCCGGCATTTGAAGTTGACGGTAGAGCATGAACTGTTACAAAAACCTCATCTGTAGAAATACAGAAGTTATTTGATATTTGCCATTTAAAGCTGTAATTACCGGGAACAACATTATTTACTGTAGTATTGGGTAAATTAGCATTAACAATATTTACAGCAGGACCTGAAGTTTGCGACCACAGACCTGAGCCAACAGTAGGAGTATTCCCGCTCAAATTAAGCGTTGTAGCATTACAATGTTCCTGATCAATTCCTGCTACAGCCATAGTTGGAATATCGGAAACAACTACATTAACAGTATCGGAACTTGAATTGCAAAAACCGTTTGAAATAGTCCAAACAAATGAATAATTTCCGGGTATAACACCGATTACATTAGTTGTGTAATTATTTGGAGATATTATATTTGCTGTATTCGGACCGCTTATCTGTGTCCATTTCCCTGTACCTACGGTTGGATTATTTCCGTTTAATGTCAATGGACTGAATAAACAATTATTTATATCAGCACCCGCATTAGCTATAGTTGGAGATTGAGAAACATTGATAATAACTTGATCAGTATTAGAACACGGAGGCAAAGAGGTTGTCCAGTTGAAGACATAAGTACCGTAAGTTAAACCGCTGATTTGAGTATTGTGTGATGTTGTGTTATCAATTACAGCTGTATTTGGTCCGCTAACTTGTGTCCATGTTCCGGTACCGATTGTTGGAGCAGTAGCATTCATAACGGTAGAAGTTTGTTCGCAAAGGTTTTGATCAGGGCCAGCATCTGCAACAGAAGGTTGTTCATATACAATTAATGCTACTGTATCCCTTTTCACAGGACAGGTTCCGTTTGATATACTCCATTCCAGATTATATGTTCCCGGAATTAGGTTTGTAATACTTGAATTTGGTAATATTGGAGAAACAATGTTAGGAGTGTTAGGTCCGCTAATTAAACTCCAGTTTCCAAGTCCTACGGAAGGTAAATTGGCCGACATTACCGTAGAATTAGCACATATTATGTTCTGGTCATTTCCTGCGTTTGCATTTGAAGGCATTGCAAAGTTTTTAACTATAACCTGGTCGGCATTACTGCAAGTTTGATTACTTATTGTCCATACAAAAACATAAGTTCCTGTAACTGCTCCGGTAAATATGGCGTTTGGTGTGTTTGCATTTGGTTTAAATGTACCACCAGTAGGACCTGATAATTTAGTCCATACACCTGTTCCTGATATTGGTGTATTTCCATTTAGAAATATCGTATCTTTTGCACAAAGCGATTGATCTGCACCTGCGTCAGCTACTGTCGGAGGTGTGTATAAGGTTACTGTCATATCCGATGTGGAATTACATCCATTGGCAGAAATTGTATATCTGAAAGTATAAATTCCCGGTATTAGGCCTGATGCAGTAGCTGTGTTGTCGGATGTTTTTGTTATAGTTGAGGTATTAGGACCACTTACTTGTGACCATGTCCCGACTGAAGGGGTATTACCTGTAAGATTCACTGTAGTTGTCGATTCGCAATAACTTTGATTTGCCCCTGCATTTGCGGGAAGAACTACTTTAACTTCAACGTCATCGAATGACGGAGAACAGAACGGACCATTATAGCTTGTCCATCTGAATATGTATGTGCCTGTTATTAACCCTGTAACTTTTGTATTTGGATTATAAACGTTTGCAAAAGTAGGTGTATTAGGCCCTGAAACTAAAGACCAGCTTCCGGTACCCACAGTAATAGTATTTGCATTAAGTGATGTAGTGTCATACCCGCATACTGTGAAATCAGCCCCTGCATTTGGAACTGTAGGAGGATTTGTAACATAAACATCAACAGTATCCGCTTTTGTAGGACAAGCACCGTTAGAAATTGTCCATGCAAACTGATATACACCGTTTTGTAATCCATTAACTATAGTTGTATTTGAATTAGCATTAACTATAGTAGCTCCGCCGTGTCCGGTTATCTGGCTCCATTGACCTGTACCTACGGTAGGATTATTGGCTGTCAAATTAACGCTATTACCGCATATTTGTTGGTCAGCACCTGCTAATGAATTACTTGTAGGTGAAGAAATAGTAATCATAACAGTATCTCTTGTAGGCAAACAAGCTCCGTTTGATAATATTGCCCATTCAAAAGTATATGTGCCGTCAGTTAATCCGGTTACAGTTGTATTGTATTGGTTTGGATTAGTTATATTTGCAGAATTACCGGATATTTTAGTCCAAGTACCTGTTCCGCCGTTAGGATTATTACCTGCCAATGTAATGGAAGTTGTGCCTGAAGGCAAACATTGATCCTGTCCTGCATTTGATGCAATAGGACCAATAGTGCTGTTTGTTGTAACCAAAACTGTATCAGTGTTGAAGTTACAAGCGTTTTCCATCTTCCATACAAACTTATATGTTGTATTTGCTGATAATCCGTTTACAATTGCATTTGGAGAGTTAATGTTTGAAAAAGTAACTCCCGATGAAGGTATTACAGACCAAGTTCCTGTTTCGTTCAGTAAAGGTGTATTTGCGTTAAGGTAAACGGGAGTATTTACGCACACATCTTGGTCAGGGCCAGCATTGGCTTGTGAAGGGTTTGTAGATACTACTATTACACTAACATCTGTTTGTTTTGTAGCACAGTAAGGACCTCCTGCAATTAACCAACGAAATACATACATACCGTTTGTAAGGCCTGATATTCCGGAATTGAACTTGTTAACCGAATCAATAATAGCAGTATTAGGTCCACTAACCTGAGACCATGTCCCGACTCCAACATAAGGATCGTTTCCTGCCAAAGCTGTTTGCGTTACATTACAAGCAAGTACTTGTTTAGTTCCCGAGTTTGAAGCTGTAGGGTTTTGCGAAACCACTACTGTTACATCGGCAGTTACTGTATTACATTCATTTCCTGTTCCTGATGATTTTCTAAGTCTTATGACGTAAGTTCCCGAAACAGTTAACCCGTTAATTGTCAGAGGTGAGCCGCTTGCATTAGCCCAGTTTGTTGGAATTGTTGGATAAGTGGGTGTCTTGGGTCCGCTTATAATACTCCATTGTACTGTTCCGCTACCGCTTGTTGTATATGGGATGCTTACATACGTTTGAGCACATGGTAATATTACTTGTGGTGTTGAAATTGTTAATGTAGCAGGAGTTGAATATCCTACTGTTACATTTGCACTGCTTGTACAACCTGTAACTGTATTCGTTATTGTATATTTGAAAGTGTAACTGCTTGAACCATTTAGTCCTGTTATATTTGTAACAGGGTTATTGGGACTTTCGATATTTACTGCAGGTCCTGCTGTTTTAGTCCATGATACGACTTCATTAATATATGTTGGTATTTTGCCCATAAGGACTGTAGAGGTTCTTCCATCACAAAATGTTTGATTTCCTCCTACAATAGAAGCAGTTGTAACACTTGATGTTGGAGCTGGTACTACAATTTGTACATCATCAAATCCATTTACACACGGACCTGATACTGTCCACCTGAGAGTATAAGTTCCCTGAATGAGATTTGAAACGGTAGCTGTATTCGAATTTACATTTGAAATAGTCGGAATGTTAGGGCCACTTATTACTGTCCATGTTCCTATTTGTCCGTCAATCCCCGAACCTCCAAAAGAAGCAGTCATAGCTACTGATTGGGTAGTAGAGTAGCAGTTTGTCAATATTTTATCAGTACCGGCATCTACAGGGCTGACACCTCCTCTATTTTTAATAATTACTGTATCTTTCGAAAGACATCCGTTTGTATTGTTTATTGTCCATACCAAAGATGTATTTCCTGATTTATTATTCGCAATGCTAATGGGTGAAGTTGGCGAGTTGTTATTAGTTAAAGTTACTCCATTATTTGTCCCAATTATGGACCACGATCCTGTTTCATTTAATCCTACCGGGTTTGCAGCCATGTTACCTGCAGGTGTCCCCGGACAAAAAGTCATATCAGCACCTGCATTCGATTGAGTAATAGGTTTAACCGTATATACAACATCGTCATAAGTTAAAGTTCCATCCTTACATACGGTAGAAAGTCTGAACTTATATGAATTACCGCCGGTAAATCCGGTAACTGTTGTAGTTAATGAATTGGGATTTGTAATTATAACCGATGGCCCTTCAACTTGCGACCATGTAGTTGTTCCGCTTCCTTCAAACAAACCTGCTTTTTGGCCTATCAGTAGCATAGTTTCATTGGCACATAAACTCAGGTCAACATTGGCATTTACAGAACAATTCTGACCTTTAGAATTGAAAGAATAGGCAAAAAGAAATAAAGTCAGTAATGAAACAAATACCGACTTTAAATTGAAAATATTTTTCATGATATAACTTTTTGTTTAACAGATTAAAACTACAAATAATATGCAAAATATTAAAAAAATATTGATATAGTATAGTAAAAACTTGTAAACTAATTATTTAAAAATTTAGTTAACAATAATTATTATTAAAAAAACAATTTTAATGAATTCATTTTGGGACAAATATAATAAAAATGTTTCAAAATAGTTATAATAATTTTTGGTTTTAAATGTTTTGAATTTCATATCTTTGTCTCAAAATTTTATAAAATATTTTTATTATGAATATCTTGTCAAACAGAATAAACAGCCTTTCGGAATCTGAAACCCTTGCGATGACTCAAAAAAGCAGAGAATTACAGACACAAGGTTTCAATGTAATCAATTTAAGTATCGGTGAGCCTGATTTCAACACTCCTCAAGAAGTTAAAGAGTTTGCAAAGAAAGCAATTGACGATAATTACTCGCATTATACTCCTGTTTCAGGGTATTTGGATTTGAGACAAGCAATTTGTAATAAGTTTAAAAGAGATAATAATTTAGATTTCACTCCAAATCAAATTGTAGTTAGTAATGGTGCTAAGCAATCGCTTGCCAATGTTGTTTTAAGTCTTGTTAATCCGGGGGATGAGGTTATTGTTCCTGCTCCCTATTGGGTTTCGTATAAGGAAATAATTAAGCTTGCCGAAGGAAAAGCAATATACATAAATGCACCTATAGAACAAGATTTCAAAGTTACTGCTAAACAGATAGAAGAGGCAATAACTGAAAAAACTAAACTTTTAATATTCAGTAGTCCTTGTAACCCGACAGGCTCGGTTTACAGTAAAAATGAACTAAAAGAAATTGCCGAAGTAATTGCTAAGTATGAGAATATTTTTATTCTTGCCGATGAAATATACGAGTTAATTAATTTTGTTGGTAAACACGAAAGTATAGCCCAGTTTGATTTTATTAAAGACAGGGTTATAACTGTAAATGGAGTTTCTAAAGGTTTTGCAATGACCGGATGGCGTATTGGATATATTGCTGCACCTTTAGCTATTGCTAAGGCTTGCGATAAACTTCAAGGACAAATTACTTCCGCTCCGTCTTCAATTGCTCAAAGGGCTGCTTTAAAGGCTGTAGAGTGTGTTCCGGGTGATTCTCCCGAACTAAAGGCAATGCTATCAGCTTTTAGAGAAAGAAGAGATTTGCTTATAAATTTATTAAAGGAAATACCGGGAGTAAAAACAAATGTTCCTCAAGGTGCTTTTTATGTTTTTCCAGACATTTCTTATTATTTAGGCAAGTCAAACGGAGATACAATTATTAAAACTGCCGAAGACCTTTGTATGTATATACTCAATACCGTTCATGTAGCTTTAGTTGCAGGAAGTGCTTTCGGGGATGATAACTGCATACGAATTTCTTATGCTACTTCTAAAGAAAATATAGTAGAAGCAGTACAACGTATTAAAAAGGCTCTTGAAAATCTTAAATAACTCTGTTGCTTTTTTTACTGATTTTCAAGCATTTCTCTTACAAGATTTCTAATTTCTTTTACTTGGAAAGGTTTTGCTAAGTAATGAGTGCAGCCATTTGATAGAAATTCTTCACGCATACCGGGCATAACATTGGCGGTTACTGCCGCTATGGGAGTTTTTTCGTAACCGTTTATATTTCTTATTGCCTTAGTTGCTTCTATTCCGTTCATTTCTTTGCCGAGATTTATATCCATTAAAATAGCATCATATTGTATCTTCGATGCCATTTCTATGGCCGTAATTCCATCGCAAGCAATATGCACTTGATAAAAGTTTCTAAGGCTGTAAAATGTAAATTGACGATTAGTATCATCGTCTTCGACTAATAAAATCAAAGGCTTGTTTTTTTTGTTTATTAGTTGGTTATTTTCCATATTATCATCTTCCGGAATTTGAATTTCGTTTATCTCGTCTGCGGGTATTGAAACAGAAAATGTGCTTCCTTTGTTCACTGTACTTTCAACAGAAATCTCTCCTCCCAAAAGCTTCACAATTCCGCTACATATACTTAAGCCCAATCCGCTGCCTTCAAAAGCCCTGTTGTAGCCTTCGCTAACCTGTCGAAACTCTTTGAAAATATATGGAATTTTTTCTTCAGGTATCCCAATTCCTGTGTCTTTGACATTAATAATTGCTGTCTTTTGATTTTCTGCAATTTTATAATCTAATTCCACAATAATTCCTCCTTTTACTGTATATTTTATTGCATTACTAATTAAATTATCCATCAGTTGTTTTAGCAGCCTTTCATCAGTATTAACAATAATATTCTTATCAGGTGATTCATAAGTTAAGTATAAATTTTTTATTGATGCACTGCTGCAATGATATTTGGTTATTTCATGTAGTAATTCGTTTAGGTTTATCATTGCCATTTGTGTTTTTATTTTTTTTGATTCTAGAACCGAAAAATCAATAATCGAATTTATTGTTTCGAGTAGGCGGTTGCCGCTTTTTTCAATAAAATCGACCATCTCGATAAAGTACTTGTCGTTAAGTTCTTCTTTTAAGATATTAGTAAAACCTAAAATGCCGTTTAATGGTGTTCTCAATTCATGACTAACGTTTGCAAGGAAAACAGATTTAAGTCTGTCGCTTTCTTCGGCTTTTTCTTTTGCCATTATAAGTTCGGCCTCGTATTTTTTTAAATGTGTAATATCTCTGAAAATACCAAAAGCTCCAGCATATTCATCGTTTGCCTCAAAATATGGGGTGGCTGTTACCAATAAGTTTCTCATCTCTCCGTCTTTTCTTATAATTACAATTTCATACGAACTTTTTTCCCCCTTTTGACGATACTGACTCTGTTCTTTGATAATATGTGCTGAATCGGGATGAATAAATTCATTCAGATTGCACCCTTGAAGCATATTTTCCGAAACACCGAAAATACATTCAGCTGCTTTATTTGCGAATATAAAAGTTTCGTTTTTATCAACTATACCAACTCCTTCGCCACTGTTATCAATTATCATTTTTAATTTTTCTTTTGTCTCAAAAAGAAGTTGGTTCTCTTTCTCGAGTTCAAAATTTCGTTTTTCTAAAAACTGAATTCTTTTATTTATATCTTCGGCTTCGCTCATAATAAAAATTTTTATAAAGTTACAAACTTTTTTAAAAAAATCATAATTGTCAAAAAAAAATATTAAAAAAGAAGTTTTATAACTTTATGACTATCAATACGGGAAATTCAATAAAATAATATATTTTACTCCAAATTTTTGATATATCTGTTTTTAAAATTATTGTTAGATTTTGATGATTAAATTAGATTTATAAATAATTAAGTAAGTCGAAAATATTATTATTAGATATTAATTAACAGGCAATTATAAAAAATAAGAGTTTTAAATAGATATGAATATTCTATTTTGTAATTTTGCAATAAAAAAATGGAAATAGCTGCATTGGTTTCCGGAGGTGTTGATAGCTCTGTTACTGTTCATTTGCTTAAAGAACAGGGTTACGATCCCACGATATTTTACATTAAAATCGGAATGGAGGACGAGCATGGATATATCGACTGTCCTTCGGAGGAAGATATTGAAATAACAAAATATATTGCCAAGAAATATGCTTGCAGGTTCGAAATAGTTTCTTTACACAAAGAATATTGGGAAAGCGTAGTTGATTATACAATTCAATCGGTAAAAAGAGGTTTAACTCCAAATCCCGACATAATGTGTAATAAACTGATAAAATTCGGTACTTTTGAGGAAAGATACGGTAAAGATTTCGATAAAATATCAACAGGTCATTATGCAAATATTATCGAAAAAAACGATAAATTCTATTTAGCTGCAGCAAAAGATAAGGTAAAGGATCAGACTTATTTTCTCGGACAATTAAACTATTTACAAGTATCAAAATTAATGTTTCCGATAGGCAATTTTCTTAAAAAAGAGGTCAGACAAATTGCTCTGGAAAATAAGCTTCCGAGTGCCGAACGTAAAGATAGTCAGGGTATTTGTTTTTTAGGAAAGATTAATTACAATGATTTCATTAAAAGATATCTGGGGGTTAGGAAAGGAAAAATTATTGAATGGGAAACAGGAAAAATATTGGGTAATCATAACGGTTATTGGTTCTACACAATAGGTCAGCGAAAGGGTTTAGGGTTGAGCGGAGGTCCTTGGTTTGTAATAAAGAAGGATATTGATGAAAATAATATATTCGTCTCTAATGGCTATGATCCTGAAACTCAATACGGAAAAATTGTAAATTTATCTGCATTTCAATTTATTACCGAAGATTGTTGGGGTGATTTTAATGATGTAAAAGAAATAAGCTTCAAAATTCGTCATACTCCCGAATTTACTGAAGGTTCAATAGAAAAAATCGGCGATATATACCGAATTCGTTCTGAAGAGAAAATTCAGGGAATTGCCGCAGGACAGTTTGGGGTTATTTATGATAAAGACAAAAGTATTTGTATTGGAAGTGGTATGATTATTAATGATTTTTAATTTTAAAGTGTTCGTATGAGAAAAGACGATTGCTTTTACTTAGGGATAATTACAAAACAAATTGGTTATAAAGGTTTAATAGATATATTTCTTGATGTCGATGAGCCCGAAAATTACAATAATATCGATTCAGTTTTTGTTGATTTTGGAACAGATTTGGTGCCTTTTTTTATTGAAAAAATTCAATTGAAAAACAATCATGCTACAGTAAAATTCGAAGACATTGACATTAATATAATTCCTGCCTTGATAAAAAAGGAAGTTTACTTGCCACTGGAATTTCTGCCCAAGTTAGATGGAAACAAATTTTATTTTCATGAAATCATTAATTTTGAAATAATTGATAAAAACTTTGGTAAAATAGGTTATATTTCATCAGTATTGGAGTATCCAGCTCAATCGATTTTTCAGGTTTTAACTCCTGATAATAAAGAAGTTCTTATTCCTATTGTTGATGAAATTATTGTCGAAGTCGACAGAATTAATAAATGTATATTAATTGATGCTCCTGAAGGGCTTATTGAAATGTATATAAATGTCGGATAATCCTTTTTATTTCAAACAATTTAAGGTTTTTCACAACAATTCGGCAATGAAAGTCGGCACTGATGCTGTTTTATTGGGAGCTTGGACAGATACATCCGAAGCTGATACTGTACTCGAAATAGGTACAGGATGCGGAGTAATAGCATTAATGCTGGCGCAAAAGAGTTTTGCTTTAATTGATGCAGTTGAAATCGACAAGCAATCGTATTATCAGGCTATTGAAAATTTCGAAATGTCGCCATGGAATAATAGACTCAAAGTAATAAATATTGATTTTAAAGATTATATTTTACAACATAAATCAAAATATTCGTTAATTGTAAGCAATCCGCCTTATTACAATAAATCGTTGAAATCGAATGATTTCAGAAAGAACATTGCAAGACACACCGATTTTCTTTCTTTTGATATATTGGCTTTTGGTATATCAAAATTAATGCACGATAACGGTAAAGCCTCTATTATATTGCCGATTAAAGAGTTTGAAATTTTTAGTCAATTTGCTGTTATAAATAACTTGTATTGTAACAAAAAAACTTTGGTTTTGCCTCAAGTAAATAGAACCCCGAACAGAGTATTGAGTTTATGGTCGAAAAGTAAAAGTATAACCGAAGAAAGTCATATATGTTTAAAAGACAATGAAGGTAATACTACTGATGAATATAAGAAACTTACCAAAGATTATTATTTATAGAAAAAGTTAAAATTAGCCTTTAAAAAATAAATTCTTAGTTTCAATTTAAATTCTTTTTTGCATAGTTAATTAATTCGGGCAAAGTGTAAATATTCAGTTTAACCATTATTTGCTTTTTATTTGTCTCCAAAGTTTTTAAACTAATATTTAACTGTTTAGCAATTGAATTATCATCATTTTCATTTGCAATTAGTTTAAGTATTTCTTTTTCTTTAGAATTAAGTTGAATTGCCTGATTTAAATCTTCGTATGAAAATTCGGAAAGCAATTCTTCGATAAAAACATCCGATATTGCAGGGCTTATATAGTTTTCGTTTTTAAAAACTCTATGAATGGCTTCTTTTAGTTCTTCATAGCTGCAATCTTTAAGTAAGTAGCCCGTTGCACCGGCCTTAAACATGCCAATCACAAATTCACGTTCGGTATGCATCGAAAGAGCAATAACTTTTATTTTATTATTAAAATGTTGAATTTGTCGTGTTACTTCTATTCCGTTAATTCCGGGCATTCCTATATCCATAAGAACTATATCAGGTTTTAGCTCCATAGTCATATCGAGAGCCTCGTTACCATTCGAAGCTTCCCCGACAAGTATTATATCTTTTTCGTTTTGAAGCAGATTTTTAATTCCTACTCTCAAAATTTTATGGTCTTCAGCTAATAAAACTTTTATTTTCATCTTTTTATTTTTTTACAAAGCAAATTTAATATTAAATTTTTTAAAATTAATAAAATAATTTTTTAATCTATTTCCAGAGATTTTGTTGATGTATATTTTCGCCATTTTTCCAAAACATTAAAAAAATCATCGGGTAAATCGGAGTCAAAAAATAGTTTTTTCTTTGTTTTCGGATGAATAAATCCGAGTGACTTTGCGTGTAATGCGTGACGTGGAATAATTTTAAAGCAATTATTTACAAATTGCTTATATTTTGTAAATGTAGTTCCTTTCAATATAATATTTCCGCCGTATGTTTCGTCATTAAATACAGGATGACCAATGTATTTTAAATGTGTTCTTATCTGGTGCGTCCTGCCTGTTTCCAATTCACATTCTATTAATGTTACATATCCAAACTTTTCAATAACTTTGAAATGAGTAACGGCTTCTTTGCCCGAAGAACCATCGGGGAAAACAGTCATAACTTTTCTGTCTTTAGGGTGTCTTCCTATATTGCCCGATATAGTTCCGCAGGTTTCTTTAAAATCGCCCCATACCAAAGCTTGATACTTTCTTTCTATTGAATGTTCGAAGAACTGGCGGGCGAGGTGAGTTTGCGTAAATTCATTTTTTGCTATCAATAAAATTCCTGATGTATTTTTATCGATTCTATGAACCAAATAAGGACGATTTTCATCATCAATTTTCTTCCCGTTTTTACTTAAATGAAATGTAACGGCATTGAGTAAAGTTCCGGTATAGTTGCCATATCCGGGATGTACGACCATTTCGGGGTTTTTATTAATTATCATTAAATCATCGTCCTCGTAAACTATGTTTATCGGAATATCTTCAGGTATAATCTCAATTTCTCGTGGAGGTTGTGCCATCACTATGCTGATGACATCGTTTGGTTTAACTCTGTAATTTGGTTTTACGGGTTTGTCATTAACTAAAATATTCCCTGCATTTGCTGCATTTTGAATTTTATTTCGAGAAACTCCCTCTATCCTAAGAATTAAAAACTTATCAATCCTGAGCAGTCCTTGTCCCTTATCGACTATAAAGCGATAGTGTTCGTAAAGTTCCTGTTCTTCCTCTATCAAACAGTTTTTTTCTAAATCGTCTTCGTTCAGAATATCATTTTCAGTCATGTTAATCAATTAGCTTTTGAAACAATTAATTTTTTGGTAATTGTATAACCATTCTTCGAATTGATAAGCGAAATAAAATAGATTCCGTCTTTTAATTCCGATAAATCTATAGTATTTGAAAAATTTCTTTTATATACAATTGCCCCCATAAGGTTATTGATAATTATTTCGTAGTTGTTTTCGTATTGTTGTTCATCCACAGATAATTGCAGTTGTAATAATTGGTTATTAAGAGGGTTGGGGAATATGTTAAAAGTTAAATCGCTTTTGTTCTTATTATTTATGCCAAGATAGTTTGACCCGAAACATGGTCTAATCATAAGTGAGCCTTTTTGAAATGATTGTTGCCAATTTCCTGAAGTATTAAAAAATATGTTTTCTTCTGAGGAATTATTTCTATCGAAACCAATATTTAAATTATCATCTGTTGTTTGAGTCCATCCAATATAAATATTCCCGCTCACACTTAATTGTCGGTCGAGAATATAGCTGTGAAATTTGTTGAGTTTGTTTTCGAATACAGGAAGTAACAGGTTGCTTCTGTAGATTGTGTCTCCCGGTTTTTCGCTTCCGTTGTCATTCCATACTGTTAAATAGAACAGTTTTTGATTTGCCTGATTAAAAGTTGAATTGAAGTACATCTCAACAGCTACCAGAGTATCGGGATGGTTTAATGTAAACTTGTATGCAAGTTTTGAGCCTGCCGGGGATAGTCCATAACCGTTTTCAGCTGTACCATCATCGTAAGCATAGTAGTTGTCGAATATTTGGTAGAAAATATTTGTGTCATTTTTCGGACAAAAGTCCTGAGGACCTGTTTTTTTAAAAATGTGTCTTATTTCGAATGTTTTGGAATAAAGTAGAGGCGGCTGGAAATCGTAAGTTACAGGCGGTTTAGAGTGTACTATCAAATCCTGATAGCCGTTAACCCAAAAAGGCTTAATATTTTCAGGCCCTCTGTTTTCGGTATGAACCAAGACGCCATTATTTCTAATTTCGTATTTATACTCCGAATAAAGTAATGTGTCATCAAGGTTGCTTAGTTTTATGTATAGTGTATCTTTAAGTTCGCTTATTTGGTATTGTCCGGCAGGCATTGCCTGATATTTTTTTAGAAAAGAAGGGGCTTTTTCGATAAATGTCAGATCTCTGAATGTAGTGTCTTTTTGTCTTCTTTGTTTATCGAGGTAAATGTAATCGATGTTCCATTGGTCACAATTGCCCGACCAGCTTGGTATGATATTATTGCCTAAGCTGCAGTAATTTCTGAATCTGAACTTAAAGTCTTTGTGAAAGAATTTTACCGAATCATTAACTGGTATCATTACATACTTAAAATACTGATTTGTTTTTAAATAAATTGAATCGAGAGGCATTCCGGTTGTACTCCATATATGTATCCATTTTTGTAATGGGGGGCTGAAAAATTCAAGTACAAGAGAATCTTCTTTTTCGGGTGCATCGCCAATTCGTTCCCAAGGATTTCCTCTGCCTCCACCGGGTTGAAAATAAAAGCTAAAATATAATGAATCGGAAATTTTAATTGCTTTAAAAGCATTTATTGAAGGTTCAAAAACAGAGTCAAGTCTTATTGTTTTAGAAGTAAGTGTATCAGCCGGAAATTGCGATGAGCTTGCGTTTGAGTGAAGGTTGCCGTTTTCATCAAGAGCATCTAATGTTGCAACACCAATGCTTATGGGGTTTATGGCAAATTGCGTATTAATATAAGCATAATTGTCGTCCCAAAGAGCTGAATCGGGATAAAGAGTATAATTAGAAAAATCATCAAAAAAAGGGAGCAATAGGGGAGTGGATGCGTTTTTATTTCTTTCCGTTTTTTTTAAACCATATAAATTGGGATTTCCTGCAAGAGGAACTATTATTTCCTGAGAATAAGTTGTTAATATAGAAAAAAAAACTGCTATTAATGTTAATTTTATTCGCATATCAATGCTGTATTAATTGTTAAAAGACGTATCAAATTGATAGTTTCTGATAACTTCGTCGAATTTGACTTTTTTATCTGAGCGATAAATTACATTTATTATTCCACCCATGTTTATTAATTTTCCGGGAGCGTAAATCGGCTCTTGAATATAAACCCTTGCGTGAGAAGTATCTTTTGTGTCTTCAAAAATTTCATTTCCAATATTAAGTGAAGAATTTCTCAGAATTTTCAATACTTCACTTTGTTTTTTACCTATAAGAAACGGTATCTGAATTTTATCGCCGTTCATTCCTTGTCCGACAACCAAATCAATGCGTGAACCTTTTTTAATTAATTCACCGCTTTGAATTACTTTGCCCTGATATTTTTGTTGAATTACGGCGTTTTTAGCTATATCAGGGATATATTCAAGTGAACCGACCTGAAGACCATAAGTTTCAAGCAAAGAAATAGATTGTCTCAAAGACAAATCAATCAAGTTGGGCATACTTACTTTTTCAGGTTCTTTAGTTACTATTGTCAGATAAATTTTACGGTTTTTCTTAACTTTACTGTTTGGGAAAGGGTCTTGCAGTATTATACTCCCTGCAGGTTTTTTTGCATCATATATAGAGTCAATAACAATAAACTCAAAGCCGTTATTATCGGCATATTCTTTGAGTTCATCGGGAAACATTCCTATAAAATCGGGGACTGTATATGATTCTCCATGGTGTGTATATAAATTCAACGATAATATAACTATGTAAACTATAGCTATTGTAAGTCCTATGGCAAGAGCCAAGTGTTTTAAAAACAAACGACTTTTAATAAAATCAATCCAACGCATCGGCGAGATATTATATTCCTAAAAAAACAATATTATTAAACAATATTTTTCCGAAAATATTGTAATTCAAAAGCTGCAAATTTAGTGAAAAATTTAAAGCCTTTTTTTAATTTCTTGGCTTTCTTTTTCGTATCCGGGTTTTTCTAAAAGAGCAAACATATTCTTTTTGTAAGCTTCAACACCGGGCTGGTCAAAAGGATTTATTCCAAGCAAATAACCGCTTAAACCGCAGGCAAATTCATAAAAATAAATCAATTCGCCAAGAGAAAATTCATTTAGTTTATCAATAATTATTCTTATTATGGGAACTCCTCCGTCTAAATGAGCAAGGGTAGTTCCCAATTCAGCCATTTTATTTACTTCACTCATTCTTTTCCCTGCTATGTAGTTTAGCTCATCCGAGTTGTCGTCATTATGCGGAACTTTCAGTATAGTATCGAAATTATCAATTATTAATACGCTTTCAAAAATATTCCTGAGACCTTCCTGTATATATTGCCCCATTGAGTGCAGATCTGTAGTAAACTCTACACTTGAGGGATAAATCCCTTTATTTTCTTTACCTTCGCTTTCACCATAAAGTTGTTTCCACCATTCCGACAGATAAAACAATTTTGGTTCATAAGTTACCATTATCTCTGTGGTTTTCCCTTTATTATAAAGCAAATTTCGGGTAATTGCATATTGATAAGCGGGATTTTTATCTGTATCTTCATTTTCGAAAATGTACTTTTTCATTTCTTTGGCACCTTCAACCAACTTTTTAATATCAAAACCCGCAACAGCAATTGGGAGTAATCCGACAGGAGTTAAAACCGAATAACGACCACCTACATCGTCGGGGACAATGTAAGTCTTATAGCCCTCTTTTTCGGCCAATTTTTTTAAAGCTCCTTTTTGTTTGTCTGTAATTGCAATTATCCTTTTTCTTGCTTCTTCTTTACCGTATTTATTTTCCAAGTGATTTTTCAGCAATCTGAAGGCAATTGCCGGTTCGGTTGTAGTCCCTGATTTTGAAATTACCGTTAGCGAATAGTCCTTTTTATCAAGAAACTTCAATAGTTGTGCATGATATTCTTCGCTAATGTTGTTTCCTGCAAAAACGATTTTTGGAATTTTTTTATTTGATGTGTTATCAATTTCAAAATATGAATTTAAAGCTTCAATTACAGCTCTTGCTCCAAGATAAGAACCACCTATGCCTACAACTACAAATATTTCTGATATCTCAGATATTCTTTTTGCTTCTGTTTCTATGTCATTCAAAAAATTATCATTTATTTCATCTGGTAATGTAATCCATCCCAAAAATTCATTTCCCTTTCCTTTTTTTTCTGTTAAATCAGAAAAACATTTTTTTATGATTTGTCCGTAATTTTGAAATTCAATTTCAGTAACAAAATCCTTAGTTGTTGAAATATCGATTTTTACCATAATAATTAAAATTTTTTGTATTAAGCAAAAATACATTTTTTAAAATACCGTTTATTAATTATTTTAAAAATTTTTTATGATAAAAGTTTATTTTTGTAAAAAAAGTTGTATTTTTGTAAACTTAAAGATTGATGTAATAAGTTGTTTAACAATGATTTATATCCAAAAATAGTAGGTTATGATAAATGAAGCAAGGTTGAAAATATTATTTGCAGAGGATAATCTTGAAGATTTGGAACTTGCTGAACGTGAGCTTAGACAAAACGGTATAGATTTCGAGTCAAAAAATGTTACAACCCCTGAAAAGTTTATAGAAGCATTACATAATTTTAAACCCGATATAATAATATCCGATTTAAAAATGCCAAATTTTGATGGGATTCAAACCCTTCAATATAGTTTATTGTACGATTCTTCAATACCTTTTATAATGCTGACCGGTTCAACCAACGAGGAAACTGCAGTTGCATGTATGAAAGCCGGAGCTACCGATTACATTATAAAAGACAGGCTTAGTATGCTCCCGTTTGCCGTAAAAGAAGCTCTTTTACGTAAAGAATCGCTCTCCGAAACTCATTTGCTCGAAGAAAAATTGTTAGAAGAACAGAATAAATTCAAAACATTATATCAAACCATCGACATGGGGATAGTATATCAGAATGCAAAAGGAGAAATAGTTGACGCCAATAATGCTGCAGAAAAGATTCTGGGGATATCTATCGAACAAATGAGGGGTTTGAAATCAAGAGACCCGAGATGGAGAGCTATACACGAAGATGGCAGCGATTTTCATGGTGACAGCCATCCTGCAATGGTTGCTCTCAGAACCAAGAAAAAAGTAAGCAACGTTGTAATGGGTGTTTATAATCCCAAAAAAGATAAACATGTTTGGTTAAATATAACTGCTTTACCGCAAATTGACGAAAAAACCGGGTTAGCATATCAGGTTTACACTGTTTTTGAAGATATTTCAGATAAAAAGGAAATAATGGATGCCCTTATCAAAAGTGAAGAAAAATTCAGAACTCTTTTTGTCGAAATGCCCGAAGCTGTGGCTCATCACGAAATTATTCTCGACGAAAACGGTGCACCCTGCAATTATAAGTTTTTATCTGTTAATCCGGCTTTCGAAGAAATTACAGGCTTAAAATCAGAGAACATAATAGGTAAAACTGTTATTGATGTAATACCTGATATTGAGAAATATTGGATAGAAACATACGGGAAAGTAGCATTAACCGGACAACCCATTCAGTTTGAAAACTTCAATTCAGCAATTGGTAAACATTTCAACGTTAGAGCATATAGCCCCAGAAAGGGCGAATTTGTTACTATTTTCTTCGATATTACCGAAAGTATTACTATAAAAGAAGAAATTAAAAGGAAAAACGAAGAGCTTTTAAAACATATAACGGTAAAAGATAAATTTTTCTCGATAATTGCTCATGATCTAAAGAGTCCTTTTAATGGATTGTTAGGCTTATCTGATATGTTGTCGGATGATATTGAAAAATTTACCAAAGAAGATATCCAAAGAATTGCAAAAAGTATGAAAAGTTCTGCAAATCACCTTTTTAAGCTTTTGGAAAATCTCTTGGAATGGTCAAGATTACAAAGAGGAACGATAAACTTTAATCCTGTTGCTTGTGATGCTAATCAGATAATTGAGCAAAATTTATCTTTAAATAAATCTCTATTAGAACAAAAAGGTATATTAGTTAAAAACAATGTGCCTGATAAAACAATGGTTTTGTGTGATGTAAATATGTTACAGATGATTTTCCGCAATATTCTTTCGAATGCAATTAAGTTTTCTAATAAAGACGGAAAAGTTGAAATAAAAACCAATTCAATATCAGGTAAATGGCAGCATTTCATTATTAAAGATTATGGTGTTGGTATTTCTGAAGATGAGATTGAGAATTTATTTAAACTTGATAGAATTTCAAGTAACGTTGGTACATCAGGGGAAACAGGAACAGGTCTCGGTTTAATTCTTTGTAAAGAATATATCGAGATGAACAAAGGAAAAATATGGGTGGAAAGTAAGCCGGACGAAGGTACAACAGTTAATTTTACACTACCTATTCCTTAAATAAATTATTGATTGTCATATTGCTGAATTTCGTCGTGAATAAATTCAAGAGCAACACCTGCTTCTTTGAACATTTCTTCTGATTCAGACCCTGCGTGATATTTTCTTTCACAAACCACTCTTTTGATACCGCAGTTTATTATAAGCATTGCACATGTTCTGCAAGGTGTCATCCTACAGTATAAAGTTGCTCCATCGAGGGCAATGCCGAGTTTTGCCGCTTGACAAATTGCATTTTGTTCAGCATGAACAGTTCTTACGCAGTGGTTGGTAATTTTACCGTCTTCGTGAATTACTTTTTTAAATAAATGACCGACATCGTCACAATGTGGTAACCCTGTTGGTGAACCTACATATCCGGTAACTAAAATTTGCTTACCTTTTGCTATTACGCAACCGCTTCTGCCTCTGTCGCATGTGGCTCTTTTGGCAATAGTATTGGCTACTTCTAAAAAGTATTCATCCCATGTTGGACGTATATATTTGCTTTTATTGTTATCTTCCATACCTTAATTAATTATTTTTTTCAAAACTTCATCAATTTGTTTATAAAGCGCTTGCTTGCTTCCTGAGTTGTCGAAAACAAAATCAGCCATTTCAATACATTTTCTCAAATTCTGTTTGTTGGGATCATTTGTATTCATTTCGCGGGCTTCATCGGCAACAAAGGTTTCAAAACTTACATTATCGGTTTCCGATTTCCTTTCCAATATTCTCTCGTATCTTATTTTTTGAGGAGCATCAACAGCGAATAAATAAAAATTGGCTTTATCTCTTAACGAAGTAATTTCACCGGGAGTTCTAATGCTTTCGATTATACAGTTTTTCTTATTTTCTAAAGCTCTAATATAAAGTTCATCAGTTATAAATGAGGGTGAGTGTTTGGCACGAAGCTCGTTGGCAATTTTTGTCATTGAATTTCTGTCGACAGGCAATCCGTTTTTTATAATTTCCTCAATCAGGTAATTTCTGACAGAGTAATGCACGAAATTTTTCTCGTTAACTAAATATTCAACTATAGTACCTTTGCCGGCTCCAATAGTTCCCGTAATTCCCAAAACCAACATATTTGCAGGGTATTAGTTTAAAAGTTATTAAATTTTTATTGTTAACAAAAGTAGAAATAAAAAACTAATTTAATGCATAGTTTCGTTTATATTTGTGATAATAATAAAACTCAAGGTAATAATGAACGAACTTTACCCATTAAAATTTAAACCTATTTTTAAAGAAAAAATATGGGGCGGAAATAGAATAAAAACCAAACTCGGACTTGATTTTTCCCCTTTGAAAAATTGCGGAGAAGCTTGGGTTCTTTCAGGTGTTGAAAATGATAACACGGTTGTTAGTAATGGATTCCTTGCCGATAATGAGTTAAATGAACTTGTAGAAGTTTATATGGACGATTTGGTTGGAAGTTCGGTTTATGAAAAATACGGAAAAGAATTCCCTTTATTGATAAAATTTATTGATGCAAACGATTATTTATCTATACAGGTACATCCTGACGATGAACTTGCTGCAAAAAGAAAAATAGGCCGAGGTAAAACCGAAATGTGGTATATTATTGATGCTGAAAAAGGAGCAGAGCTTATTTCAGGCTTCAATCAAAAAGTTGATAAGGATACATATTTAAAACATTTGCAAAATAAGACATTGAGAACTATTTTAAATGTAGAGAAAGTATTAAAAGATGATGTGTTTTATATGCCGGCCGGAAGGGTACACGCTATAGGTCCGGGAATACTGCTTGCCGAAATACAGCAAACTTCCGATACTACATACCGTATTTATGACTGGGACCGAAAAGATGAAAATGGTAAAAGCCGTGAATTGCACATAGATGAAGCATTAGATGCAATTGATTTCAATTTTTATAATGAGTACAAAACCAATTATTTAAAGAAAATCAATAAAACCAATAAAGTTATTGAATCTCAATTTTTTACAACAAACTATATTCATCTAAATGCTCCTGTTGAAAAGAATTACGAAGAATTGGACTCTTTTGTAATATTAATTAATTTGGAAGGTAAATGCAGCATAGGATATAAAAATAATTTGGAAATTTTAAAAACCGGCGAGGTAGTTTTAATACCTGCTTCTATAGATAATATAAGGATTTCACCAGAAAATGAGGTAAAATTATTGGAAGTTTACATAATTTAATTTAATTGACATGCCAAAAAAGAAAAGCAAACAAAAGAAAATATTTGTTTTAGATACATCGGTAATATTATATAATCATAATGCAATAAACAGTTTTGAAGATAATGATGTAGTCATTCCTATCACTGTCCTCGAGGAGCTTGATAATTTCAAAAAAGGCAATGATATAATAAATTTCGAGGCTCGCGAATTTATTAGGATAATGGACAAGCTTTCAGAAGAATATACACTTCAAAATTGGATACCTCTCGAACATCCCGGGTCAGGCAGGTTTAAAGTAGCTATGGATGAAGAGAGTGATATAGACGCACAAAAAATTTTCGGAGAAAACAAAGCCGACCACAGAATATTAAACACAGCACTTGTAATAACTCGTGAATATCCCGATCATAAAGTAATCGTTGTTACAAAAGACATAAATCTTCGCCTAAAAGCCAAAGCATTGAATATGCCGGCAGAAGATTTTCAAACAGGCAAAATTAAAAATGTCGAAGGCTTATACACAGGCAAAACTTTGATTGAAGGACTCAATAAATCGCTTATTGATAAAATTTACGAAGAGGGTTCATGTTTGCCGAGTGATGCAGGAATAGTTTCTCCTATTCCAAATCATTATTATATTCTTAAAAATACAAAAAATTCAGTTCTTGCATTTTTTAATCCTATAACAGAGAGACTCGAGAGGTTGGAGAAAAAAGCCGCATACCGTATAGTGCCGCGTAATGCTGAACAAGTATTTGCACTTCATGCTATTATGAATCCGAATATAAAACTTGTAACTCTACAAGGTGTGGCCGGAACAGGTAAAACATTACTCGCGCTTGCCGGAGCATTGGAGCAAAAAAGACAGTTTAAACAGGTTTATCTTGCTCGTCCTATAGTACCTCTTGGCAATAAGGATATCGGCTACTTGCCGGGTGATATAAAATCGAAGTTAAATCCATACATGGAGCCTTTGTTCGACAATTTAAAGTATATTAAAAATCAATTTAGCGAAAAGGATAAAGAGTTTAAAACTATAACCGAAGACGTTGAAAAAGAAAAGCTTGTTATACAACCGCTTGCATATATTAGAGGAAGGAGTTTGTCTGATATTTGTTTTATAGTAGATGAAGCTCAAAACCTTACACCTCACGAAGTAAAAACAATTATATCAAGAGCAGGAGAAAATACTAAAATAATATTAACCGGCGATATATATCAAATTGATACTCCTTATCTTGATTCTCAAAGTAATGGTTTATCTTATTTAATCGATAAAATAAAACATCATCCTATTTATGCTCATATCCGCCTCGAAAAAGGTGAACGTTCCGAATTGGCAAATCTTGCCAATGAACTTTTATAAAATTAGTTATAATTCAGACTTGTAAACAATAGATTATCAGAATTTTAATTCTGTATGTTTACTTAATATTAATTTTATATTATCGGAATATTAATTTTATGCAATTTAATTAATAATAAATTAAATTTGGATTACTATTGGTTACTTTCATATTGGCTTATTTTGCACTTTAAAAAAATAAGAAAAAATAATGGTGAAAGTTATTTTAAAACAGTTCATAACAATTGTGTTGTTTATATTAATAAGCAACTTATTATTCGGACAAACTGGAGCTATAAAGGGTGTGGTGATAGACAAAAAAACACGTGAAACTATTATTGGAGCTAATGTCGTTATTTCAGGAACAACTATTGGGAAATCTACCGATTTAAATGGAGAATTTCTTATTGATAAACTCAATCCCGGGAAATATACTTTGAAAATATCCTTTATTTCTTATGTAACTGTTGAGCTTAAAGATGTTAAAGTTGAAGCAAATAAAACTACAAATATTAAAGTCGAAATAGAAGAGAAATCTACTTCAATAGAAGGGGTTACAGTTGTAGAACGAAAAAAGACCGATACTGAACTCTCAATAATGAGTTCTATAAAACAAAGCAGTTTGGTTGTAAGTGGTGTATCGAGTCAGCAAATAGCCAAATCACAAGATAAGGATGCATCGGAAGTTATTAGAAGAATACCCGGTATAACAATAATTGATGGAAGGTTTGTTGTTGTAAGAGGGCTTATTGAAAGGTATAATTCTGTTTGGCTCAATAACGCTGCCACTCCAAGTTCCGAATCCGATACAAGGGCATTCTCGTTTGATGTTATTCCAAGTAATATGATCGACAGATTACTGGTTTTTAAAACACCTGCACCTGAGTTGCCTGCCGATTTTGCCGGGGCTTCAGTTCAAATATTTACCAAAAATATTCCCGATCAGAATACTCTTACTTTTGGTTATTCTGCCGGAATTCAATCAGGAACTACTTTTAATGATTTTTATCGTTACAAAGGCGGTAAAACCGACTGGCTCGGCTTTGATGATGGGACAAGAGATCTTCCAAGCGGATTTCCTTCTACAGAAGAATTCAATAAATTAGGCAATTTCAGTGGTACACCCGAACAAATTGCTGCTCAAAAGGCCGAAATTACCAGATTGGGGCGTTCATTCAATAAAATTTGGACTGCAGATAAAATGAAAGCTCCAATTAATAACAGTTTTAATGTCGGATTTACGCGAAAATTCAAAATAGCCAAGGCAGAAGTCGGAACTATTGCTTCTATAAATTACAGCAATTCGTTTGATAATAATTCTGTTTTCAAAACCGGTTATATTTCTTATGATACTATTAAAGATAAACCTAGTTATTCCTATAAATTTATTGACGAAGAGTATTCAAATAATGTAAAAATAGGTATTTTATTAAACTGGTCAATCCTGCTTAATAAGAATCATTCACTTGAGTTTCGAAATATTTTCAATCAGTACGGCAATACAAAAACCATACTTCGTTCAGGAAGAGAGTATTATTACAGTGCTGACGGTGTACCAATCAAAGCTACTGAACTTGGATATACCAGCCGAACTACATACTCAGGTCAGTTTGGCGGACAGCATAAGTTATTTGAACAGAATACAAATATTGACTGGACTGTAGGCTATTCTTATGCAAATAAAAACCAACCCGATAACAGAAGAACCTTTGCTACATTTTACGATGCCGAAGGCGATACTACTAACCCAAATTACGGAAAATACGCTCTTGCAATAACTAAGGATGCTAATACCGATTATAACGGAAGACTTTTTAAAGATATGTTCGAAAAAATTTATATCGGAGGTTTAAATATTACTCAAAAAGCTTCTTTCCTGGGTCTTGATCCCGAATTTAAAGCAGGTTTGTATGTTGAGACAAAAAGAAGAGAGTTTAATGCCCGAAATATAGGTTTCACTATGGCAAAATCAAGTATGTTTAATATTGATTTGTTTCAAAGTCTAGAAGAAATATATAAAGATTCAAACATAAACTATACCAACGGATTAAGAGTTGATGAGAAAACAAATCCATCCGATTCTTATAAGGCTCAAAATGATATTCTTGCTTATTATTTAGGTATGAAGCTTCCTATTTACGCCCTTTTTAATGTTTATGCGGGATTAAGAGTCGAAAATAACAAACAAGTATTAAACGGTTTTGATAATAAAACCAATTTGCCTTTAGATATAACTAATAAAACAACCGATTTATTCCCTTCGCTCAATATTACTTACACTATAACAGAAAAAGCACTTATAAGATTTGCTTACGGACTAACGGTAAACCGCCCTGAATTCAGAGAAATAGCTCCGTATTCTTATTATGACTTTGCATTAAAGTCGACTGTTTATGGTAATGATTCTTTGAAAAATGCCTATGTTCAGAATTTTGACCTGCGTTATGAATTATATCCGTCAATGGGTGAAATGTTGAATATCGGATTTTTCTATAAGAAATTCGATAATCCTATCGAAGCAACCTTATTCCCTACTTCAGGCTCGGGTGGTTGGGATTACTTGTTTGTTAATACAAAATCTTCTACTAGTTTAGGTGCTGAAATTGATATGCGTAAATCATTTGCAAGTTTGACCAATTCAACAAATTTTCTCAAAAATTTCAGATATTTTACATTAACACTAAACGCTTCATATATCTACAGTAAGATTGTTTCTGATGCTTCATACGTCAGAGATAAGGAAAGACCAATGCAAGGCCAGTCTCCTTTTATCGTAAATACAGGCATATATTATCAAAATGAGAAAGGTCTTATGGTGAGTGTTTTATATAATGTTATCGGAAAAAGAATTATGTACGTCGGAAATCCCAACAGCCCTCATATCTACGAAATGCCGTTTCACCTGCTCGACTTATCAGTAAATAAAACAGTAAATAAACACTTAACCGTTAAGTTCGGTGTTAAAAATTTACTCGACGACAAAGTAATATTTAAGCAAATAGTTACTTTCAACAAGGATATTAACAATGATGGCGTTGGAGACGGTGAAGTAGAAAGGGAACAAATAACCAAAGAATATAAGCCCGGAAGATATTTCTCTGTTGGGTTTAGTTATCAATTTTAATTCAATATATTTTTGCTGATATTTCTAAATTCTTATTATTAGTTTACGATATATTGTTGTAAAAAAACTTTATACCAATATTTGTCCTAAAACGCAGATAATAAACGGTTTAATCATTATTTTACAAATCATATCTGTATTAATTATTGTATTCTGATTATTTTTTACAAAAAATTGTTTGATTTAGAATTTATTTATTTAATTTTGCCAAATGGTTAAATTAAATGGTTAGTTAATATGAAAGTAAAAGAATCTGAAACTGAAAAGATAATTTTGAATGCAGCAAAAGATGTATTTTTTAGAAAAGGATACGATGGGGCAAGAATGCAGGAAATTGCCGATGTTGCAGGCATAAATAAAGCGTTATTGCATTATTATTTCAGAAGCAAAGACAAACTTTTTGAAGCTATATTTGAGGAAGCCTTTAAAAAACTTATTCCCAAAATAGTTGAAAGTATGACTTCTGAAATGAATTTCGAAGAGAAAATTAAAAAATTTATCAATAATTATATCGATACTCTTATTGAAGTTCCTCAAATACCGATTTTTATTTTAAACGAGCTTAATAGAAATCCCGACAGAATTATAGGCGTGCTTAAAAAAGCAGGACTCAAGCCGGAAGTGATTGTTGAAGGATTACAGAGAGATATTGAAAATGGTGTAATTAGAGCAGTTAATCCAAAACACCTTATTGTTAATATAGTATCGCTCTGTATTTTCCCTTTTGCTGCTAAACCAATAATACAAAAACTTTTTTTAAAAGATGATAATCCTAAACTTTTTTATGAATTTCTAAAAGAGAGAAAATCGGAGGTTAGTAATTTTATTATAAATTCATTAATTGTAAAGCCATGAAAAAGAATATTTTATTACTCTTTTTATTAATCAGCCGTATAGCTTTAGGGCAAAGTATTGATATTTATTATTGCTACAAGAAAGCTGAGGAAAACTACCCTTTATTTAAACAAAAAAGTTTATATAGCCAAGCTGCCGAATTAAAAAGTAGAAGCCTGAATACTGAATATTTACCTCAAGTAAATTTGAATGCACAGGCTACATATCAATCAGATGTTACTAAAATACCGTTAAAAATTCCCGGAATAAATATTGTTGAACCGACCAAAGATAATTATAAAGCGAGTATTGATATAAACCAACTTATTTGGGATGCAGGAACAATAGAATACCGTAAAGAGTTGGAAAATTTAAACTTTAATAATGAAATTCAAAACATTGAAGTAGAGATAAATAAAGTAAAAGAAAGAATTAATCAGTTGTATTTCAATGTTTTAACGTTTAATAAAACTTTAGAGTTGCTTGAATCTAACAAATATGATATTCAACTTAAGTTAAAAAAAATTGAAACATCCGTAAAATACGGCTTCCTAAATGAAAGTAGTGCCGATAATTTAAAAGCCGAAATTGCAAAAATTGATCAAAAAATTATTGAGATAAATTCACAACAAAATTCAGCTATTTTAATGCTTTCTGAAATTTGCGGAGACCAATTTAGCCAAAATGCAAATTTTAAAATACCCGAATTACCTTTGTCTTCCTTAATATTTGAAAATAACAGGCCTGAATTAATAACCTTTGATATTAACAATAAGAAATTATCTGTTCAACAGAAAATTATTACTTCAAAACTTTATCCTAAGGTATATGCTTTTGGTCAAATCGGTTACGGAAGGCCGGGTTTAAATATGTTATCAGTCGATTTTCAGTCATATTATTTAGTAGGGGCAAAATTAAGCTGGAATATTTGGGACTGGAATCAAACAGATAAAGAGAAGAAAATAATTGATTTACAGAAGAATATTTTAAGTTTTTATAAAGAAACTTTTGATAAAAACACAAAAGTATCTTGGTATAAAGATAAATCAGAAATTGAAAAGTACGAGGCATTATTACTAAAAGATAATGAGATAATGGTTTTAAAATCAAAAATTGCACGAACAGCTTCATCTCAATTCGACAGTGGTTATATAACTTCTAGCGATTATTTAAATGAAGTAAATGCCGAACTTCAAGCGAAAATTAATTATGAAATTCATAAAATACTGTTAGTTAAAGCAAAATTTGATTATTTGTTAAATATTGGGAAATTGTAAAATTTAATTTATAAAAGTTATGAAAATCAATAGCTTAATCTTTATTTTATTAATAACAACTTTAGTTTCGTGTAAAAAACATCAAAACGAATCAGATGCTTATGGGAATTTTGAGGCTACTGAAATAGTTGTTTCTTCGCAGGTTAATGGTAAAATTGAAGTTTTAAATATAAACGAGGGTCAGGTTTTAAAGCCATCAGAAAAATATGGTTTTATTGATACTACTGATTTATACTTAAAAAAAATGCAACTTGCAGCTCAAAAAGAAGCTGTGAAAGCTAAAAACAGCAATATTTTTTCGCAACTCGAAGTACTTAAACAACAGAAAAAAAACCTTGAAGTTGATTTGAACAGAGTTACCAAAATGCTTAAAGAAGGTGCTGCTACCCAAAAGCAATACGATGATTTATCAGGAAATATCGAAGTAATTGACAAGCAGGTATTAGCAATTCAAACTCAGTATCAATCAATTGTTAATGAAGTAGAAAGCATTCAAAAACAAGTGGAACAAATTGAGTCTAATATCAAGAAAAGTTACATAACTGTTGATTATGAAGGTACTGTATTGGTTAAATATGCTGAACAAGGGGAATTTGTAACAATAGGGAAGCCTTTGTTTAAAATGGCTGATTTAAAGAAAATGATTTTGAAAGTATATGTAAGCGGTGACCAGCTTTCGAAAATAAAAATTGGAGCGAAATGTAAGGTTTTTGTTGATAAAGATAACTCAGAAAATGTCGAATATACAGGAGTTGTAGCCTGGGTTGCCGAAAATGCCGAATTTACACCTAAAATTATTCAAACTAAAAAAGAGAGAGTTAACCTTGTTTATGCAGTTAAAATTATTGTTGAAAACGATGGCACATTCAAAATTGGAATGCCAGGGGAGGTTATGTTTAATTAAAAATATTGTTAAGCATTTAAAATAGTTTTTTATGAAAAAATATAGTTTTTTAGTTGTATTTATAAGTTTAATAATCAGTAATTTATCTTTTTCTCAGAATAGGAAAAGTGATGAAATTATTGGGAAATGGCTAACGGAAAACGGTGAAGCAAAAGTTGAAATATTTAAAGTCGGGGAAAAGTATTACGGTAAAATTATCTGGTTGAAAGACCCGTATGACAAGGAAACCGGTAACCCAAAAACCGATAAGCACAATCCTGACCCTAAACTAAAAAGTAGGCCTATTTTAGGATTGATTATTGTAAGTGGCTTTATATTCGACGGAAGCAGTCAATGGGAAGATGGCACAATATACGATGCAAAATCGGGGAAAACATATAATTGTTACATAAACTTTGAGAGCAATAACAAAATAAAGGTTAGAGGATATATCGGAAAATCGTGGATGGGATTGGGCAGAACAACTTATTGGAGCAGAACTAATTGATAGCAAAGTTTAAAATGCAAAATAATATAGAAAAAACAAATATGTCAGGTTCAGGGAATTCAATTTCCGTAAAAAATCTTTTCAAAAATTATGGTAATTTAGAGGCATTGAAAGATTTGACTTTCGATGTTGAAAAAAACGAATTATTCGGATTTATAGGGCCTGACGGAGCAGGGAAGACCTCTTTGTTCAGGATTTTAGCAACATTATTAATTCCCGACTCAGGCAAAGTAAAAATATTTGAAAATGATATAATCAATGATTTCAAGAAACTAAGAAAAATTATCGGCTATATGCCCGGGCAGTTCTCTTTATATCATGATTTAACGGTAAAAGAAAACATTAACTTTTTTGCTACCATTTTTGGTACTACTTTGGAAGAGAATTATGAGATTATTAAAGACATATATATTCAAATAGAACCTTTTAAAAATCGATTGGCGGGTAAGTTGTCGGGCGGAATGAAACAAAAACTGGCTCTATCGTGTGCATTGATTCATAAACCCAAGCTGCTGATTCTCGACGAACCTACAACAGGAGTTGATGCTGTTTCGCGAAAAGAATTTTGGGAAATTCTTAAAACTATCAAAAGTAAAGGAATAACTATTGTGGTTTCTACTCCTTATATGGACGAGGCTGTGCTTTGCGACAGGGTGGCTTTAATTCAAGAAGGAAGAATTATGACCATAAATACCCCTGAAAATATTCTAAAGTTATTTGATAATAAGCTGTTTGCTCTAAAATCAAATAATATGTATGAGTTATTAACCTTATTGCAAAATTGGGATAATACTTTAAATGCTTATCTGTCAGGTCAAAACATTCATCTAACTTTAAAAAATGAAAATAATGATTTTTTGTTGAGTTTTTTAAAAAGTAATAGCGCTAATGATGTTGATATACAAATTATCACACCAAATATTGAAGATGTTTTTATAAAACTTATGTCGAAAAAGTAAGTTGTTATCTAACAAAAAAATACAAAATGAATGGAGATGAAAATTTAATAAAAGTAATCACAGTCAAAGATTTAGTCAAGAAATTCGGGAATTTCGTTGCAAATGACAAATTAAATTTTGATGTTTACAAGGGTGAAATTTTCGGATTTTTAGGGGCAAATGGTGCAGGGAAAACTACGGCAATTAAAATTTTATGCGGTTTGTCGAACCCTACCTCAGGTGAAGTAAATATTGCAGGATATAATGTTTATAATGATACAGATAAAATAAAAAGAAAAATTGGATACATGAGCCAGAAGTTTTCTCTTTATAATGATTTGACTATTTTGGAAAATATTAAATTTTATGCAGGCATATATGGATTATCAAAAAAAGAAATCTCCGAAATGTCTGATAATCTTATTCAAAAACTCGAATTACAAAACATTAAAAATAGTTTAGTCAGTGAATTACCTTTAGGATGGAGGCAAAAGTTGGCATTTTCCATAGCTATAATTCATAAACCCGAGTTGGTTTTTTTGGACGAACCTACAGGCGGAGTAGATCCTTTAACAAGGCGGCAGTTTTGGAACCTTATTTATGAGGCTGCCAATCAAGGAACTACTGTTTTTGTTACCACTCATTATATGGATGAAGCTGAATATTGCAACAGGGTATCGATTATGGTTGATGGAAAGATAGTAGCTTTAGATACCCCAAAAAATCTTATGAATAAGTACAATGCAAAAAATTTGGAGGATGTTTTCATCAAGCTTGCAAGAAATAATGGTTGATAATTTTAGGTTCATAATATTTTAAAAAATGAAAAGGTTTATCGGATTTGTAACTAAAGAATTCTATCATATATTCAGAGATTACAGGACTATGATAATCTTGTTCGGAATGCCATTCGTACAGATTTTACTCTTCGGATTTGCAATTACCAATGAAATAAAAGATGTAAAAATTGCTGTTTTAGACAATTCTAAAGATGAAGCTACAATTAAGATAACTAATAAAATTAAATCGTCGGGTTATTTTAAAATTGAAGAAAACTTATTCGATTATTCGGAAATTGAAAAAAGTTTTAAAAAAGGTCACATAAAAGAGGTAATAGTTTTTGAAGACAATTTCTCGAGAAAACTCGAAAAAGATAAAAAAGCAAATATTCAAATAATTGCAGATGCTTCCGACCCCAATACGGCAAATTTAATTTCGGTTTATACTTCAAATATTATCAATGATTATCAACAAGAGATAATTAATAAAAAGAATATTCCCATGCAAATAAAAACAGAAGTCAAAATGCTGTATAATGAGGAGTTAAAAGGGGTATTTATGTTTGTTCCCGGTACCATTACTGTACTTCTAATGCTAATATCTGCAATGATGACTTCTATTTCAATCACTCGCGAAAAAGAGTTGGGAACTATGGAGGTTCTGCTTGTTTCACCTTTAAGACCTTTACAAATTGTAGTCGGGAAGGTCGTTCCTTATATTTTAATTTCTTTTGTAATTGCATTAATAATCTTAGTTTTAGGTTTTACCGTTTTTGGAATGCCGGTTCAAGGGAGTATTTTCCTTTTACTGGGCGAATGTTTGTTATTTATTTTGATGGCTTTATCTCTTGGAATATTAATATCAACAATATCAACTACCCAACAAACTGCAATGATGATTTCGATGTTTGCACTTATGTTACCTACTATTTTACTGTCCGGTTTTATTTTTCCGATAGAAAATATGCCCTTGCCACTTCAAATCCTCAGTAATATCGTGCCGCCTAAATGGTTTATTATTATTATAAAAAACATTATGCTTAAGGGCATAGGTTTGAATTATATATGGAAAGAAACCCTCGTAATTCTTATAATGACAATAATTTTCATAGGATTAAGCATTAAAAAGTTTAAAATCAGGTTAATTTAAAATCAGGATGAGAACTATTTTTTTTATTATTCAAAAAGAGTTTAAACAGGTTTTTAGAAATAAAACTATGTTGCCAATTATATTTATTGTTCCTGTAATACAACTTTTTATACTATCGTATGCTGCTACATTTGAAATGAAGAATATCAAAATTCATATTGTTGATATGGATAAAAGTCCGTTTTCGAGAGATTTGATAAGCAAATATAAGGGCAGCAAATTTTTTAAAATAGTTGATTATACCGATTCATACAATTTGGCGGAAGATAACTTAAAAGTAAATAAAGCCGATGTTATTTTGAATATTCCCGAAAATTTTGAAAAGAAAATTGTAAATAACGACGAAGTGAAACTGCAATTGGTTATTAATGCTATAAATGGAAGTGCTGCCGGCCTTATTTTTGCTTATTCGAGTGCCATAATAAGAGATTTTAACAGAAATATCATCATTGAAAAATACGGTAAAAATTTCGATATGCCGATTAATACAGTTACTTCATTTTGGTATAACCCACAGTTAGATTACAAAACTTATATGATACCGGGAATATTAGTGCTTCTGGTAACTTTAATCGGGCTATTCCTTTCATCAATGAATGTTGTTAGAGAAAAAGAATTAGGTACAATTGAACAAATAACAGTTACTCCAATTCACAAGTATCAATTTATAATCGGAAAAATAATTCCTTTCTGGATAATTGCGATGTTTGAATTGTTTTTTGGATTATTATTTGCCAAATTGGTTTTTTCATTGCCGATATTAGGAAATTTAGCAATAATTTTTGTAGTAGCAGCCGTATATATTATTGCTGTTTTAGGTTTGGGAATACTAATATCTACAATTACAAATACTCAGCAACAAGCTATGTTTATTTCATGGTTTTTTATGGTAATATTTATTTTAATGAGCGGGCTTTTTACTCCGGTAGAAAGTATGCCTGAATGGGCTAAAAACATTAATATAATAAATCCAATTGCATATTTTATAAAAGTAATGCGTATGGTTATACTCAAAGGCTCAGGATTTAAAGATATATTACCCGAATTCGTTTCTTTATTGATATATGCTATAATATCAATTTCTTTTGCAATAAAGATGTTTAAAAAGACAAATTGATAATTTTGAATTTATTCACTTAAAACCGTTTACTAATAAGGTTTTGGGTCATATTTTACCAACCATTTTTTGCTACATTACAATATTTAAAAGACTTATTATCAATTAAATTATATAGAGAATAATTAAATTTTATAATTTAAATCTGAAATATTATAACTTTTAAGTAAAATCATTTGTTTAATATTGTAAAAAAAATTATCAAACAGATGAACAAAGTTTTTATAACAATTTTAGTATTAGCTTCATTTTTGAAAATAAGTTTTGCCCAAAAATCTGATAATAAGGTTGAGGTTATTGTGTGTTCAGATTTTAAAATCACAAAAAGATTGCAGGAAATAGCAGATTCATTACCTGCTTATAAGGAATTGATAAAAGAATTTAAGAAAGAATCTGAGGACAGGAAAAACCGTATTCCGTATTTTGCCAAGAAAAACTCAAATGCCTTACCATTGGTAGAAGATCCGGCAGTTCAGAAGAAAATGGGAACTCGCCAATCTCAAGGAATAATAGATAGTTGGGATGGTCTCTCGGGATTAGCCACACCTCCCGATCCTACCGGTGCTGCAGGAACTGATTATTATGTTCAGGCAGTTAATTCGTCATATCAAATATTTACAAAAACAGGAGGAAATGTTACCGGTGGAGGTCCATTTACCTTAGGCTCGTTATTATTTGGCTCAAACGATGGCGACCCTATTGTATTATACGATAAATACGCTGATCGTTGGATTATAACTGAGTTTAAAGTATTCGGAAAAAGAGTTTTATTTGCAGTTTCAGTTACAAATGACCCAACCGGACAATATTACACCTATCAATTTACATCTCCTCAATTCCCTGATTATCAAAAATTTTCTATCTGGTCTGATGGATATTATATGACTTCTAATCAAACTTCGCAGAAAGTATTTGTTTTTGAAAGAGATTCGATGTTGGCCGGTGTATCAACATCAAGATCAATTTATAAAACCTTTACACCACCGAAATCTACGGGTTTCTTTTGTCCTTTACCGGCTGATGCCGATGGACAATTGCCTCCGGCAGGGACTCCTTGTCCAATATTTTCTTATGAAGACGATGGCTGGGGAACTACTTTTTCCGACAGAATTAACGTTTTTGAAATGTCGGTTGATTGGGGTGCCACACCAACTGCAACAATTGATTTAGTAGCACAATTACCTACACAAGCATTTGATGGTTCCTACGACCAAAATTGGAACGATATTTCTCAACCCGGAACTTCACAAAAACTCGACGGAATAGGTGGGGTTTTTACTTTCAGAGCCCAATACAGAAGATGGACAGGTTACAATACAGTAGTTTTAAATAAAGGAGTTAAAGTCAATACTACAACAGGTCAAAGAAGTATAAGATGGTATGAATTGCGTCAAAATACCACAACAGGCGAGTGGAGCATTTATCAGCAAAGTACTTATGCCCCTGATGAACTTAATAGATGGGTTGGAAGTATTGCAATGGACGACAATGGCTCGATAAGCCTGGCTTACTCTGTTTCTGATGCAGTTAGTGTTTACCCAAGTATAAGATATACAGGAAGATTAGCAAATGATCCTTTAAATGAGATGACATTTGCTGAAGTTACTGTAGTAGAGGGAAATTCATCTCAAACATCTAATAATAGATTCGGCGATTATTCTCATACTGCATTAGACCCCGTTGATGGTACTTTGTTTTGGCATACTGGAGAATATATAAAAAACGGACAACCTGCCACCAGAATTTTTTCTTTCAGGCTACCTGCAAATAATGTTTCAATCTCTGACAATTTAAAAGAGAAAGAACAACTGAATGTTTATTTCAATGGAAATGAAATTAATATTAATGCTAACTCATTGCCTTATAATAAGGAAATAAATGTTGATTTATTCGATATTAGCGGAAAATTAATTGAAGGCAAGATAATAAATGTTGTAAATAATACATTATCAACCTATTTTAATGCTCAATATCTCAAGAAAGGAACATATCTTGTTCGTATTGGTTATAATAATACAAGCTTTCAGAAAGTTGCAAAAGTTCTTGTAAATTAATGTTATACGATGAAATACCTGTTATTAATTGTTATATCTGTAATTGTTTTAAGTTGCCGAAGTTCAGAAGATACTTCGGCAACTTCTATTATTGTCGGAAAAAGTAAAGGGATAGTGTCTCATAAATATAGTAATAGTGGCTGTAAAACTGTAATTTTTGTTTTAGGGAAAGACAATAATATTATTCAGACTTTAATACCTGTAAATGGTTTAGAGAAAAAATTCGATAAAAATAATCTTAAAATATCATTCGATTTTTTACCGTTAAAAATAAAACAACCCGAAGGGTGTAACGAAGGAATGCCTGCAGAAGTATCTAATGTCAGAAAGCTTAAAAACTAATTTTTCAATTTATTGATTTTAAATTAAAAAATCTGATATTTCGATTTTTTTGAGGTAATTAGTAAGCTCTGACATTTTTGCCTTCAATAAAATTTATAAAAGACTGATTAACTACTTTATTACCTCCCGGTGTTGGATATTTTCCCGTAAAATACCAATCGCCTAAATCTTCCGGACATGCCTGGTGAAGGTCCTCAATAGTTTGAAATACTATTTGAACTTTTGCCCTAACATCATTAGGTGTAAGAAGTTGGCTTATCTTTTCCGAAATTTGATCTATGGTAAATGGTTTATAAATTTCTCTTACATAGTTAATAATTTCTTCTTTCGGAAAATTTTCCTGAGTTTTTGATTTTTTATAAACGTCGCTAATTATATGAGTTTGTTTTGTTTCTTTAAGTAATTCGATAGCTGCTTTAAAAGCAATAAAATCGCCGAGTTTCGCCATATCAATTCCGTAACAGTCGGGATAACGTATTTGCGGAGCAGACGAAGCTACTATTATTTTCTTGGGTCCTAATCTGTCGAGCATTCTTATTATACTTTGTTTTAAAGTAGTTCCCCTTACTATAGAGTCGTCCACTACTACAAGATTATCGATTCCGTCTCTTATAACTCCGTAAGTTACATCGTAAATATGAGCTACTAAATCGTCTCTTTGTTTGTCTTGTGTGATAAAAGTGCGTAATTTAATGTCTTTAACGGCAATTGTTTCTATACGCGGAGTGATTTTAAATATTTCATCAAGTTTTTCAGAAGTAATATTTCCCTGAATTGAAATAATTTTTTCTTTTTTAATTTCTTCACAAAATTTGTTCAATCCTTCTATCAATCCTCTGAATGCAACTGAGGCAGTATTAGGTATATAAGAGAAAACAGTATTTTCTATGTCATAATCAACAGCCTTGAGAACTGTTGGTGTCAATAGTCGGCCAAGTTCTTTACGTTCTTTATATATTTTAGCGTCAGTACCTCGAGAAAAATAAATTCTTTCGAATGAACAAGATTTTTGGGTTGTCGATGGCTGTTTAAATAATAATTGTTCTACATTCCCGTCTTTTTTGATAATCAAAACATGACCGGGCTGAATTGGTTTAATTTCGCTGAATGGTACGTTAAATGCAGTTTGTATCGCAGGACGTTCAGAAGTAACAACAACAACTTCATCGTCTTTGTAATAAAATGCAGGCCTAATACCAACAGGGTCGCGCATTACAAAAGCATCTCCATGTCCTAATAGGCCGGCAATTACATAACCACCGTCCCAATATTTGGCCGATCGTTGTAATACTTTCTGGATATTTATATTTTTTGCTATAAGTTCGGATATTTCTCTGTTTGAAAACCCTTCAGATTTGTATTTTTGAAATAGCTCTTCGTTCTCATCGTCAAGGAATTTACCGATTTTTTCGAGTATAGTAACTGTATCGCTTGTCCCTATTGGATGTTGCCCCAATCTGACTAATTTATTGAATAATTCGTCAACATTGGTTAAGTTAAAATTACCGGCAATGGCAAGATTTCTTGTCATCCAGTTGTTTTCGCGTATAAAAGGGTGAATGTTTTCGAGATTATTTTTTCCGTAAGTACCGTATCTTAAATGACCTAAAAGCAATTCTCCCGTAAAACCAATATTTTGTTTTAACCAGTTTAAGTCAGTCAAAAGTTCCGGTTGTTCTTTTTTTACTTTAATTATATCACCATATACCCGAGCAAAAATGTCTTTTAAAGGACTATCTGAATTTGAACGTATAACGTCAATATATTGATTGCCGGGTTTTAAGTCGAACTTAATTCCTGCAATACCTGCTCCGTCTTGACCTCGGTTGTGTTGCTTCTCCATTAGGAGATACAACTTGTTCAATCCGTATAAGTAATTGTTATACTTGGAATAATAATATTCAAGGGGTTTCAAAAGACGAATTAAAGCTATACCGCATTCGTGTTTAATAGTATCGCTCATTTTGCTTAAAGTTTTTACTAATTACCACTTTTAAGCACGCAAAGTTAATTATTTTATCGGGTTTATTTTATATTAAAATTTCATTATAACATTTTTTTAAGATAAAACTCTTACTTTTGATTAGTAATTGAATTTTCTAAATAATTAATTCAGAATGAAAGCACTTTTAAGAATTAAACTTCACTGGCAGATACTTATTGCACTTAGTTTAGGTGTTATTTACGGAATTTATTTTCCCGGATATGCATTATATGTGTCGTGGATGGGAGAGCTATTTTTAAGAGCATTAAAAATGCTTATTGTTCCGTTAATAATGAGTTCGATGATTGTTGGGGTTTCAAATATCGGGAATGCTGATAATTTGGGCAGATTAGGATTAAAAACCATAGGATTTTATTTATTTACAAGCCTTATTGCAATATTAACCGGATTATTTCTCGTAAACATTATAAAACCCGGAATTGGTATTTCTATTGGCTTTACTTCGGAGGTATCTAAAGATACTTTTGAAAATCAATCTTTAGGCAATATACTTATCAGAATAGTTCCCGAAAATATAATATCGGCCATGGCTAAGGGCGAAATTTTGTCGCTGATTTTCTTTTCATTATTATTTGGGTTTTTCTTAACAAAATTAGATGACAAACTTTCTGCTCCTCTAAAAGCATTTTTTGAATCGTTATTTGCTATAATGATGAAAATAACTCTTTTTGTAATAAAGTTTACTCCGCTGGGAATTTTCGCTATTGTAGCTGATGTTATTGCCAAACAGGCAGGCGATATTAATACATTGTATTCAATATTCAGCCGAATGTCGTTGTATATGATTACGGTTCTGTCAGGAATTTTTATACATAAATTTATTACATTATCAATAGTTTTAAAATCCTTCGGAATAAATCCAATAAAACATTTGAAAAATATGCTGAGTGTGCTATTGACTGCATTTTCCACATCTTCTTCAAATGCAACACTTCCGTTAACTATGGAAGCAGTTGAAAATAAAAGTGGTGTTTCTAATAAAATAAGCAGTTTTACGCTTCCGCTCGGGGCAACGATTAACATGAACGGTACTGCGTTGTACGAATGTGTTGCTGTTATGTTTATTGCACAGGTTTATGGTATTGAATTGAATTATTATATGCAATTTGTGGTTGTTATAACCGCTTTGCTTGCAGCAATCGGGTCAGCAGGTATTCCAATGGCAGGTCTTGTAATGATGACAGTAATTTTAAATGCTGTAGGATTACCGCTGGAGGGTATAGGGCTTATTCTTGCTGTTGATAGGATACTTGATATGTTCAGAACTTCATTAAACGTTTATGGTGATACTTGTTGTGCAGTAATAATTGCTAAATCAGAAGGGGAGAATATTTAAAAATGATAAAAAAATCTTTTTTCCCACAGTTGGCTTTATTAGCCGTAAGTTTGATTTTTGGCGCAAATTATTGGATTACTAAAAATTTAATGCCCGTTTATCTTGATCCTTACCAATTACTAATAATAAGGACAGGTGGAGCTTTTTTATTAATAATTGTTGTTCAATTTTTTTCTGTTAAAGAAAGTGTAAGCACCGTTGATATTTTTAAGATTGCTTTCTGCAGTATTTTTGGGATAGCGCTTAATCAGGGATTATTGTATATCGGGCTGAATAAAACTTCACCATTTGATGCATCAATTATTCATACTTCAAATCCTATTATAGTTTTATTACTCTCATTATTAATACTTAAAGAAAAAATATCATTATCGAAAATTGCAGGAATTTTGCTTGGTTTAACAGGAGCATTGTTGTTAATCATAACCGGAAAAAGCAGCAACGAATCTAATCTGAGTTCATTATCTGGAAATCTTTTCATTCTTGCAAATGGGATTGCTTATGCCTTATATCTGATTCTGGTCAAGAATATTATGGAAAAATATAAACCAATTACAGTGTTGAAATGGCTTTTCTTTTTTGGATTTATTTTTTCTATGCCCTTTTTACTTCTGAGCAATAAAAGTATAATAATATCGAATATTGGTACTTTACAGTGGATTTCAATATTTTACATTATTTTTATAAATAGTTTTTTGGCATATTTGCTTATTGCATACGCATTAAAGAAAGTAACGGCAACAGTTGCAGGATATTATACATATATTCAGCCATTTATTGTTGCAGTTATTGGTGTTTTAATAGGAAAAGAATCTCCGACTTTAATAAAAGTTTTTTGTGGTTTTTTAATCTTTGCGGGGGTTTATGTAATAAACGGAAATAGGAGATATTATAAATAAAAGTAAAAGAAGTTATGCAGAATAAATATCATAGGGCTACACAGTATAAAAAAAGGCTGTCATTTTTTTTGACAGCCTTTTTTTAGAAATAATAAACTGGATTTATTTTCCTAAAGGATAAACAATTCCAATATTTATTCCTAAATATGATGCATCTGAAACTGCATTGTAAGATAAATTAGCTCCCCATTTGAAATCATCTCCCATCCAGAAACCGACCATAGGAGCAAAACCGAATTTACTTTCAGATGCTGAGGCAGAAATACCCATTATTTCAACCTTTGAACTTGCACTGTATAAGCCTAAGCCCAAGCCAACGTAAGGCATAAATTTTTCGCTGCTCAACATATATTTAAAATCGGCTACTACAGGCATGTAGCTCCATGAAATATCTGATCCTGAAGGAACATTTTTACCGCTAAATGAATAGTATCCAATATTCAGACCTATAGTCATTTGGTCGTTTAAAGTGTACTGTCCGTATGCACTTCCTCCAAAACCCATGTTGTAAGCGTCGCCAAAACTTCCCATTGGCATTGCTAATCCTGCGTTAGCGCCAATACCAATCTGTGCTTTTACTGTGTAAGAAACACCGGCAACTAACATAATTGCCATAAAAATAGTTGCAAATTTTTTCATAAGAATAAAATTTAATTAGTAATATGTTTAATTATTTCGCTAATTTAACAATTAAACTGTCAAATTGTTTAAAAATTAATTATTGTTTTCAACAAATTGTAGTTGATAAGTTTAAAAAGTTTTCAATTTTAGTTAAAATATCATAAGAATAAACTTAAACAGTCAGTAAATTTAGCTTAAATATTATTTTTGCATTAAATATTGTCATAAATACATTTTAAAAATGAAAAAAGTCATTATTATTTTGTTTCTGTTTACACAGTTTGTTTATTCAAATAAATTAAAAGCTGATGAAGGGATGTGGCTGCCGATTCTGCTCGAACAGATTAATCAAAGCAGTATGCAGTCGCTTGGGATGAAAATATCGGCTAAAGATATATATGATATAAACCATACTAGCCTAAAAGATGCAATATTGCTGTTTGGGGGAGGTTGTACTGCGGAAATAATCAGCAACCAAGGTTTAATATTAACAAATCATCATTGCGGTTATCGTGATATTCAATCTCACAGCACACTTCAGAACGATTATCTTAAAAATGGATTTTGGGCAAGAAATTTTTCCGAGGAGTTGGCAAATCCCAACTTAACAGTCTCCTTATTGATTAGAATGGAAGATGTTACAGAAAAAGTACTCGAAGGTGTTAATGACCACATGAGCCAAAAACAAAGAGCTTCGATAATTGAAAAAAACAGTAAAAATATTATCAAAGAAGCTGTAAAAGGAACTCACTATACAGGAACAATAAGACCATTTTATTACGGAAATCAGTATTTCTTATTTATATCAGAGGTTTTTAGAGATGTACGATTAGTAGGTGCACCTCCTTCGAATATCGGAAAGTTTGGAGGTGATACTGATAACTGGATGTGGCCGAGACATACGGGAGATTTTGCTTTATTCAGGATATATGTTGGCAAAGATAATAAACCGGCAGATTATTCACCCGATAATGTTCCTTATAAGCCAAAAAAACACTTGGAAATTTCGTTGAAAGGAGTAGAAAAAAATGATTTTACTTTTGTTTTTGGTTATCCCGGAAGAACTCAGCAGTTTTTAACTTCTTATGCCGTTGATTTGTTGACAAATTACGAAAATCCGGCTCGTATAAAAATGCGTGACAAACGTCTCGAAATAATCGGAGCTGATATGTTAAGCGACCCTCTTATCAGAATACAATATTCGGCTAAACATGCCAGCATTGCTAATGCTTGGAAAAAATGGCAGGGTGAAATAAACGGGATAAAAAGATTAAATGCTGTTTCAAAAAAGCAAGATTTCGAGAAAGAATTCATTAATTGGCTTCAAAATAATGAAGCAAAAAATAAATCATATTCGGGGTTACTCCCTGATTTTGAAAAAAATTACAATGATATAAAATCATACTCTTTAGCATCAATTTATTTTTCGGAAGCAGGTTTGGCTGCAGAAATGATTCGTTTTGCATACGGGTTTAAGAAATTAATTGATGCAAGCAAGAGTCAAACTAATAATGACGATGAAATTAAAAAAACTATAGAACAGATTAAGAGTGGCATACCGGGGTTTTATAAAGATTTTAATTTAAATACCGACAAAAAAATATTTTCCGAATTAATGAAAATATATTTTACCGATTGTGATAAAAAATTCCAACCATCATATTTTGAAACAATAAACAAAAAGTTTAAATCAAACCTTAATAATTATTCCGAGTATGTTTATTCTAATTCAATTTTTTCATCTCAAGAGAAAATTTTGAATTTATTAAATCATTATAAACGAAAGAACTATAAAAAAATAGAAAACGATCCGGCTTACATTTTAGCTGAAAATATTTACAACCATTATATTGATAATATTCAGCCCAAACTTATTGAGCTGAATGACAGAGTTGACAGTTTATACCGTATTTATGTCAAAGCAATAATGGAAATGCAGCCCCAACGTATATTCTATCCTGATGCCAATTCAACATTAAGAGTTACTTACGGAAAAGTTGATGATTACAAACCGAGAGATGCGGTAAAATACCTTCATTATACTACAATAGAAGGTATTATGCAGAAGGAAAACCCCGAAATTTATGACTATATAGTAGAGCCTAAGCTAAAAGAGCTATATAAATCGAAAGATTACGGCAGATATAGCAATAGTTCAGGTGAGTTGCCAATAGCATTTATAGCTACTAATCATACAACCGGCGGAAATTCGGGAAGCCCTGTTTTAAATGCTTATGGACAATTAGTCGGAGTTAATTTCGATAGAAATTGGGAGGGAACAATGAGTGATATTATTTACGACCCTGAACAATGCAGGAATATTTCGCTTGATATCAGATATTGTCTTTTTGTTATTGATAAAGTAGCTGGGGCTAAGAATATTATCGACGAATTGACAATAATAAATTAATTGCTATATCATTAGTTGTTTTACTAACAAAGGAACTGCCGTACCTGCTTTTTCTTTTATTATTGTAATGTTGTTTCTTTTAACGTCTTTAGAGTTTGGGTCTATTATAAAAACGGGAGTTTTTGGAGGAACATAATTTATAAGACCGGCTGCGGGATAAACATTTAATGATGTTCCAATAATTATGAAAATATCTGCTTTTTCGGCAATTCTGCTTGCATTATGCATTTCAGGAACCATTTCGCCGAACCAAACAATATGCGGCCTTAGTTGCGAACCTTTTTCACACAAATCTCCAATCTTCAATTCCCAACCTTTCAATTCATAAATTAAGCTGTCATCAACAGTGCTTCTGACTTTTTTCAATTCTCCATGCAAATGCAGAACTTTTGATGAGCCTGCTCTTTCATGCAAATCATCAACATTTTGAGTAATTATTTGAACATCATATTTCTCCTCAAGTTTTACTAATGCGTAATGGGCTGCGTTTGGTTCGACCTCGAGTAATTGCTTGCGTCTTTTATTGTAAAACTCAATTACAAGCTCTCTATTTCTACACCACGCCTCATAAGTTGCTACATCCTCTATGCGGTACTCTTCCCATAGTCCGTCGCTATCTCTAAAAGTCCTTATTCCGCTTTCGGCACTGATACCTGCACCTGTTAATATTACTATCTTTTTCATTTTTAAAAGGGTTAATAATCGAATAACAAATATAATTATTTTTTGTCAAAAAAATATCGTAGGTTTGAAGTATTTTTAAAAATATTGTATGCGATATATTTCTTTAACAGAAAGGTTAATTCTCAATATTTTATCATTAGGGATTATTATCATAGCCATTTTAACTTCTTTTTCATATTATTCAGCTCAAAGTTTATTATTGAACAGAACTTTCGAACAATTATCTTCAGTAAGAAGTCTAAAAAAAAATCAAATTGAATCTTTTTTTAATGAAAGGGTCAAAGAAGCAAAATTTTTGGCTCAATCAGGTGAAACCCAAGAATTGTTGAAGCTCCTGAATAACGGCAATAATAACAGAATAAGTTCATTTTCCGATACTTTTAAAAAAAATGAATTATTTTCAAATTTTATATTTTTAAACGGATATTATTCAAAAGCATTAATTATAGGCAATGATAATTTGATTTTAAATTTTTTCCGTAAAAAAGAGGGATATAATTATAAAATATCAAAACTATCGGATTTTGACCCATTTTTACTGAATTTTGTCAATGAAATTAAAAAAAATAAAGGTACCCTTTTATCGGATTTCACTAATGTTAATAGTCCGAAACATAGTATTTATATAGGAACTCCTATTTTGAGTGACAAAAATCAAATTCATGGTTATTTATTGCTTGAGTTGCCTTTCGAGATGCTGGACAAAATGATTTTGGACAGTAAAAATATAATAGGTATGGGGCAATCGGGCGAAACATATCTTGTTGGTAGCGATTTTTTAATGAGAAGCGAATCGAGGTTTTTTAATAATAGCATATTCAAAAAGAAAGTAAATACAATTGCTTCACAAAAGGCTTTGAATGGAACTGAAGGCACCGAAATTATTGATGATTACAGAAATATAAGGGTTTTGTCGGCTTATACTCCTATTGATATTTTAAATTTAAAATGGGCATTAATAGTTGAAATAGATATTAAGGAAGCTTATATAGGTATTTCGAAATTAAGAAATTACATTCTGTTTATTAGTATTATTTCTGTATTAATATTGTTTATAGCCACTTATATAATTGCGTTAAAAATTTCAAAACCACTGATAAATCTTAAAAATGACGTTCTTAGGATAAGTATGGGAGGAATAAATAAACCGTTGTTGGTAAACTCAAATGATGAAATAGGAGCATTAAAATCGGCATTCAATAATTTGATGAGTCATTTAGATTTGCAAAATAAAGAGTTGCAGGAAGAACGTTCGCTAAGGCTAAAATCTGTTATTGACGGGCAGGAAATGGAAAGACAAAGGTTGTCGAGGGAATTGCACGATGGTTTGGGTCAGATGCTTATTGCAATAAAATTAAAATTAGAAGGTCTTATTTATATAGACCGTTCGAAGCTGTTATATACAATTTCGGGAATACAAAAACTATTTGACAGTACAATTGAAGAAGTAAAACGCATTTCTTACGATTTGTCGCCGGCGGTATTGCACGAATTCGGTTTATCGAAAGCCATAAGAAACCTTTGCGAAGAAATTGAAAACAGAACAAAAATTTCAATAAAATTAGACTTTGACTGCGATACAGAGAAGCTGTCGAATTTGCAACAAACTTACTTGTTTAGAATAATTCAAGAAGCTATAAATAATGTAGTTAAGCATTCCGAAGCAACTTTAGTTACTGTTGATTTAAAATTAAAAGAAGATATAATTAATTTAAAAATTGCTGATAATGGCAAAGGTTTTAAACTTGAAGAAAGGGTTAAAACATCACAGAGCAGAGGAATTTATAATATGAAAGAAAGAGTTAATCTGCTAAAAGGAGAATTTAATCTTACTTCGGAGCCGGGCAAAGGAACAATAATTGAAGTAAATATCGATTTAACTCAAAAAATCGAGGGATAACTTGTCTTTTTTACCGAAATTTATGCTGAAAAAATAAAAAATTAAAAAAATATTGCAAATTAAAAATAAAATTGTAATTTTGCACTCCCGTTTTAAAATCGAAAATAATATTACAATGTACGCAATAGTCAATATAGCAGGTCAACAGTTTAAAGTAAGTAAAGAGCAGAAAGTATTTGTACACCGCTTGGAAGCAGAAGAAGGAGCTCAGGTTGAGTTTAATGAAGTTTTGTTGGCCGATGATGAAGGAAAAGTAAAAGTTGGAACTCCTGTTATAGACGGAGCAACTGTGAAAGCAAAAGTATTGTCTCACTTACGCGGAGATAAAGTTCTTGTTTTCAAGAAAAAAAGAAGAAAAGGTTATCAAAAAATGAACGGTCATCGTCAATATTTAACACAAATTCAAATAGAAGAAATTAATTTATAAATTTGTATAACAGTCCTGATTTCAGGCTTTAAAATATAAGAATATGGCTCATAAAAAAGGTGCTGGAAGTTCAAGTAACGGTAGAGAATCACACAGCAAAAGATTAGGAATAAAAATTTATGGTGGTCAATTTGCTACAGCAGGCAATATTATTGTAAGACAAAGAGGTACAGTTCATCATCCCGGCGAAAATGTTGGAATGGGCAAAGACCATACTCTTTTTGCATTAACCAACGGGTTAGTAGTTTTCAGAAAGAGAAAAGATAATAAATCTTACGTTTCTGTAAATCCAATAACTGCAGAATAAAAAATCTTTGAACAATAAATAAAAATCTTCTGATGTTTTCTTATGTCAGAAGATTTTTTTATTTTTTGCCGAATCACTAATAAAAATAGTATAATTTCATTATTTTTGCTTTTAATTGATAAATAAAATATGCTACAAATAAGTTATATTAGAGAAAATACTCAGGAAGTTATTGATAGACTTGCAATAAAAAATTTCGATGCTAATTCTTTAGTTAATAATATTATAGAAGTCGATAATAAAAGAAGAGAAACACAAAAGAGAAATGATGACATTTTAGCTGAATCGAATCAGCTTGCCAAACAAATTGGAATTTTATTTAAACAAGGTAAACAAATTGAAGCCGATGAATTAAAAAAAAGAACATCAGAGCTTAAATTGTTATCAAAGGAAATAAGTGATAATTTAATTCAATTAGAGAAAGAGCTTGATAATTTAATTGTTCAATTGCCAAATTTGCCTCATAATAGTGTTCCAAAAGGCAAAACTTCGGAAGAAAATGTTATAATTCATCAAGATGGTCAAATTCCCGAAATTTCCGATAATTCATTACCTCATTGGGAATTGTGTCTTAAATATAATATTATTGATTTTGAACTCGGTAATAAAATAACCGGTGCGGGATTTCCCGTTTACAAAGGCAAAGGTGCAAAATTACAAAGGGCTTTGATAAATTTCTTTCTTGATAATGCTATCGAAAACGGTTATCATGAAATTCAACCGCCTCTTGTTGTTAATGAAGCTTCAGGGTTTGGTACCGGACAACTGCCTGATAAGGAAGGACAGATGTATCATATAACCGCTGATAATCTTTATTTAATACCTACTGCTGAGGTCCCGATTACAAATTTATACAGAAACGTTATACTGGAAGAAAAACAATTACCTGTCAAAAATACAGCATATTCGGCTTGTTTTAGACGCGAAGCCGGGTCTTACGGCAAGGATGTCAGAGGGTTAAATCGTCTTCATCAGTTCGATAAAGTGGAAATTGTACAGGTGCAGCATCCCGAAAGGTCTTACGAAACTTTGGAAGAAATGAAAGATTATGTTGCATCAATTTTACGAAAATTAAACTTACCCTTTAGGATAGTAAAATTGTGCGGAGGTGATATGAGTTTTACTTCTGCTCTCACGTATGACTTTGAAGTTTATTCCGCTGCTCAGAAACGCTGGCTCGAAGTTAGTTCGGTTTCAAATTTTGAAAATTTCCAGTCAAACAGATTAAAGTTAAGATTTAAAGATAAAAACGGAAAAATCAACCTTGCACATACATTGAACGGCAGTGCATTGGCTTTACCCAGAATAGTTGCCGCAATACTCGAAAATAATCAAACCGAAAATGGTATCAGTATCCCTGAATGTTTAAGAAAATATACACAATTCGATTTAATTGATTAATAATATTATGAAAAAAATAGTTTTAAATTTAATTTTTGTAGTTACAGCCATATTATTGGTTAACTGTAATTTCGATAAAAAACATGAAAGAATTGCCCGATTAGATTCATTACAAGTTATGCTTGACAATACTCAAAAAATGCTTTTTAATGATGTAAATTACGACAGTGTAATGTCGTTTTATAATAAGCTGAAAATAAATCAAGAAATTATTGGACCTCACATAAAAAAAATGAATGAAAAAGAAAAGTCCGATTTCTTTCAATTATTAAGTACTGAAAAACAATTTAAGAGTTTTATTGGGAATTATGATGGTTATAAAAACGAACTGGATTATTCGAAAAATCAAATAGATATGTTGCGAAAAGATGTTGAAGAAGGAAATTTATCTAAAGAACAGTTCAATGAATACTACAGTTCCGAAAACAAGGCAATTGTCAGTTTGTTTCATTCGGTAAAAATGGAAGTTTACAAAACCGGCAAAAATATTGAAAAGTATAAATTATTTGAACCTAAAGTGTTATCATTGGTTAATCAATATAATGAAAAGAAAAAATAGATAATATGCTAAAGAGGCTATTGTGTTCTTTTTTGTTTATTTCGGTTGTATTTATTTCGATAGGTCAGAATAATACAACAGAACAGCTTGCTGCTCAATATTTTCAGAATGGGGAATTTGAAAAAGCTGCTGAACTTTACGATGATTTATATGAAAAGAACCCGACAGCTTATTATTACAACAATCTTTTCCAGTCACTTATAAAAATCAATAATTATTCAAAAGCCGAAAAATTATTACGCAAGCGTTTAAAACAATTTCCGACAGAGGTAAGATTGAATGTCGAGCTTGGATATCTGTATTCAATTTCGGGCGACGACAAAAAAGCTGCTAAGCAATACCAATCGGTTATTGACAATTTATCCAACAATCAACAATTTACTTACGATATAGCAAACGCATTTATAAACAGGCAATTATATGATTATGCCATAGATACCTATTTAAAAGCTCGAAAAATTTCGGGAAACAATAATTCGTTTTCAATCGAACTTGCAATGCTATATGAATTAAGGGGCAGAATTAGTGATATGATGGATGAATATTTAAATCTTGTTGTTTCGGACGTTAATTATCTTAATTATATTCAAACAAGGTTGCAAGTAGTTTTGAATACGGATAAAGATAGCAAAAGAGGCGAAATTATTAAGACTGCCATTTATCGTAGGGCTCAAAAATCACCCGAAAATGGAGTTTTGGCAAGTTTAATGATGTGGTATTCGCTTCAAATAAAGGATTTTGAACTTGCTTTTACACAGGCCAAAGCTATAGACAGACGTTTTAAAGATAACGGCAGCAGCGTTTTTGAACTTGCAGAACTTTGCAGCAATAACAATGAATTTGATGTCGCTTTAGCTGCATATCAATATTTAATAGATAAAGGAGAAGGAAATTTATATTTTATATCTTCAAAAATTGGATTACTAAATACAAAATACAAAAAAGTAGTTTCCAAAGTTATTGTCAACAATAAAGAGCTTGAAAATTTAGAAAAAGAATATATAAAAACTTTAAATGATATTGGCAGAGATGCTAATACAATATTACTAATGAAAAATCTTGCTCATATTTATGCTTTTTACTCACAAAAGATAAATCAGGCCATTACGGTATTAAACGAGGCAATATCTATTCCTAATGCCGATAAAAAAAATGTTGCTTTATGCAAACTCGAGTTGGCTGATATTTATCTTTTTTCGGGCGAAATATGGGAGGCAACCTTACTTTATTCACAGGTTGAGAAATCGTTTAAAAATGATGCAATAGGATTTGAGGCGAAACTTAGAAATGCGAAATTATCTTACTACATTGGAGAGTTCAATTGGGCTAAGGCTCAATTAGATGTTTTAAAAGCAGCTACATCAAAGCTTATAGCAAACGATGCCATGGAACTATCATTATTGATAAGTGATAACCTTGATGAAGATAGTAATACCGTAGCTTTAGAATATTTTTCGCGTGCCGATTTATTGTTATATCGCAATCAGTTTGATAAAGCATTATTAACGCTCGATTCCATAAGGAGCTTAGCATTAACCCATCCTATTTTTGATGATGTGTTGTTCAAAAAAGCCGAAATAAAGATAAAGAATGGCCAATATAAAGAAGCCGACAGCCTGTTGCAAAAGTTTATGGAATTTTATCCCGAAAGCTTGCTTGCTGATGATGCTTTGTTTTTTCAGGCCGAATTGAATGAAAACTATTTGAATAATAAGATCAAAGCAATGATTTGTTATCAGGATTTAATTTTTAAATATCCTGCAAGCTTATATACTGTCGAAGCCAGAAAAAGATTCCGCAAACTTAGGGGAGATCAGATAAACTAATTACTTATGAGTACTGTTAAACCTAAAAAATATCTTGGTCAGCATTTTTTGAAAGATGAAAATATTGCACAAAAAATATCGGAAAGTTTATCGGATAAAAATATCAATCTTCTTGAAATCGGTCCGGGTACAGGCGTACTTACAAAGTATCTTATAAACAAGCATAATTTAAAGTTAATCGAAATTGATTATGAGTCTGTTGAATATTTAAATCAAAAATATCCCGATTTAAAAGAAAACATTTTTCATTACGACTTTTTGAAATTCCCAGTTGAAACGGCTTTCAATGGTGAGAAATACAGCATTATCGGAAACTTTCCTTACAATATCTCAACTCAAATTTTATTTAAAATTTTTGAAAACAGAAATAGTATAATTGAGGTTGTAGGAATGTTTCAAAAAGAAGTTGCTGACAGAATCGCTTCGAAGCATGGGAATAAGACTTACGGAATACTAAGTGTTCTATTACAGGCATACTTTGATATTGAATATCTTTTTACTGTTGAACAGGACGCATTTTTTCCTCCGCCAAAAGTAAAATCTGCTGTTATAAAGTTGAAAAGAAACGGAGTAGAAAAAATCGATTGTAATGAAAAAGATTTTATAAGTATCGTAAAAACTGCTTTCAATCAAAGGAGGAAAACTCTCAGAAATTCCCTAAAATCATATAATTTTAATCCTGAACTTATCAAACAAAATGTTTTACAGTTACGTGCCGAACAACTTTCAATAGATGATTTTATTGAATTAACTAATTGTATTTCAAAAGTTTAAATTTATTATTATGAAAAATTACTCTATCAATTGTATCTTATGTGGTTATGACAAAGGAAAGCTGATTCCATTCGGGTATTATTACAAAGAAAAATATCTATGGGCTGTTAAATGTAATAAATGCGGACTTATAACCATACAACCGCAACCAACGGACGATGATATTAAAGAAATGTATTCGGAAGATTATTTTACTGTTGCCGACAAAAATAAATTCCATGGAAACACTGATTATATTTCGAGTACAGAACATGCTGATTATACAGATAAAATAAAATTTTTTAAAAAATATGTCAAAAGCGGAAATTTTCTTGAGATAGGGTGTGCAACAGGTGATATGTTAGCTCGGCTTCGTGAAAACGGATTTAACGTTACAGGCATCGAAATATCTGAATTTGCTGCTAAAACCGGAAATGAAAAGTACAATTTAAATATAATAAACAAACCCTTTACAAATGAATTAATTGGTGGAATTCTGCCTTATGAACATTTTGATATAGTTTACATGGGCGATGTTCTTGAGCATTTCAGGAATCCTATTGAAGCTTTAAGAAATATTAATAAAATTCTAAAAAAAGGAGGCTATGTCATTGTTGAAGTCCCGTCAACTCTTAGTTTGATTTCGAGCCGTTTAGCTTTCGGTATTTATAATATTATTGGGAAAAAAATTATAATGAAACTTCCTCCATATCATTTAACAGAATTTTCTCCGGGAAGTTTAAAAAAATCTCTTAATGCTTCAGGGTTTGGGAATATTAGTATAAAACAGGAATGTAAACATCCTTCTACAATCCCGCTTCGTCACAGTTGGTTTGAAAATAATGTTAAACTTACATTACAATATCCAAATATGTATATAACAAGACTTTTTGGCGTTTTGGGCGATAGATTGACCGGTATAGCTCAAAAACAATAGTAACTATTAAATTTTTTAAAAATTGAAACCGTTTAAAATTGTATTTATAGGCTCCGGAAATGTTGCGACCAATTTGTCGCAATCGCTGTACAATGCGGGTGTTGATATATTGCAAATTTACAGTAGAAATATCGAAAACGCCCGATTATTAGCAGATAAAACAAAAGCGGAATTTACTGATAATATTAAAAATTTAAACCCAAACGCTGATTTTTATTTCTTTGCCGTAAATGATGATATTATTCAAAGTTTAATTGATAAAATTTCAGTTAATAACAAAATAGTTGTTCACACATCAGGTAGTTTGTCTATTGATATTTTGAATAAAGCTTCTATCAATAATGCAGTATTTTACCCGCTTCAATCACTTACTAAGGGGAAAATTATGTCTTTTAAGGATATTCCTGTGTGTTTGGAGGGTAGTAATGATTATACTTTGAAAAAAATCAAGGAGTTGGCAAGTTTAATCTCAAACAATATTTACGAAATCAATTCATATCAAAGAAGAATATTACACGTGGCAGCTGTTTTTGCTTCAAATTTTACTAATTTTATGTATATGGCTGCCGAAGAAATTTTGAAAAAGGAGAGTTTGGATTTCGAAATTTTATATCCATTGATAAAAGAAACTGCCTTTAGAATTGAAAACAATTCTCCCAAAAATTTAATGACCGGACCGGCAAAGAGAAAAGATTTTAATATTATTGATCAACATTATGAATTTCTTGAAAAATATCCCGATTATAAAGAAGTTTACAAATTGATTACTGAAAAAATTATTGCTAAATTTTAATATTTTTTATATGTCGAATTATAAAGAAAAGCTACAGCCGATAACAACAATGATTTTCGATTTTGATGGAGTATTAACTGACGGTAAAGTGCTGGTAATAAATGAAAATGAACAATTACGCTCTGCAAATGTAAAAGACGGTTATGCACTTCAATATGCCGTAAAAAGTGGATACAGAGTATGTGTTATTTCAGGAGGGAAATCGGTTTCAATGTCGCAACGCTTAGCGAGTTTGGGTATAAAAGATGTATTTCTTGGAGTGGATAAAAAAATTGATGTTTTCAGAAAGTATGTCAATGATAATAATTTAGACAAGTCGGAGATTCTGTATATGGGCGATGATATACCCGATTATGAAATAATGAATAATGTTGGAGTAGCTTGTTGTCCGGCGGATGCAGCAATTGAAATAAAGTCTATTTCAGATTATATTTCGGATATGAAAGGCGGAGAGGGCTGTGTAAGAGATATTATCGAGCAAGTAATGCGACTACACGACAAATGGTTTAAAGATGATGCATTTCATTGGTAATAAAAAAGCCGCATCAATGCGGCTTTTTTATTATGCTTTTGCTTGATTAGAAGCTCTCATGGACATTATATCTTTGTCGAACAAATACAAACTGTGCGAACCAATGAGATTTATTTTATCAAGTATTGCTCTTACTGATTTTTCTTCCTCAATTTGCTCATTTACAAACCATTGTATCCAGTTGTTTGTAGAAAAGTCTTTTTCCTGCATACAAACATCTACAATGTCGTTAATTGATTTAGAAATGTATTTTTCGTGTTCAAATACTTGTTCAAAAATATCTTTAATATCTTTAAACTTTTTGGGAGGTTGTTTTGAAGCCGGTATTATGGCTTTACCGCCTCTTTCGTTTATATAGCCGATAAATTTAAGCATGTGCATATGCTCTTCTTCGGCTTGAGCGTAGAACCATTGTGCAGTGCCTTCAAATCCGCTTGTTTCGGCCCATGATGCCATCGAAAGGTAAAGATTCGATGAGTACATTTCTTTTTCAATTTGGGCTACTAATATATCCTCAACTTTTTTTGGTAACATATTTTTATGGTTTAAAGTTTTTATATTGTAAACAATTATTAAAGTAATAAGTTCAAAAACTAACCTTTTAAAGCTTCAGCACCGCCGACGATTTCGAGAATCTCGTTTGTAATCGAAGCTTGACGAGCTTTATTGTAAGAAAGTTTAAGGAATTTAAGCATTTCGGAAGCATTTTCGGTAGCTTTGTGCATTGCAGTCATTCTGGCACCATGCTCAGAAGCAAAAGAATCTAATATAACCTTATAAAATTGAGTTTTTAAATTTTTTGGCACGAGTTCGTTCAATAGTTCCGATTTATTAGGCTCAAACAAATAGTCGTTAAGTTTTTTTTGCGAATTGGAAGGTGTTAGTATTGGAAGGAATTGTTCTGTTTCTAAAATTTGAGAGCCTGCATTCTTGAATTTATTGTAAACTATCACAATTTTGTCGTATTTCTTTGCAATAAATTCATTGATAATTTTTTCTGCTACCGGAACTGTTTTTTCATAAGTCAATTTATCGAAAATATCGTCAAGTCGTTGAATTACGTTATATTTTCTTTTAGAAAAATAATCCCCTGCCTTTTTGCCTATACAAATAATATCAATTTTATTGTTGATATATTGATTTTTGAATTGTTCATCAATTAAAGATGTTGTTGTTTTGATAATATTTGAGTTAAAGGCTCCGCACATACCTCTGTTTGAAGATATTACAATCAGCAGTATTTTATCGGGAGGCCTTTGCTCAAATAAAACAGCAACATCGGTATTATCGATGCTATCGCTTAAATTTTGCATTATTTCACTTAACTTCGAAGCATATGGTCTTAGTTTAAGAATAGCATTTTGAGTTCTTCTTAATTTAGAAGCTGACACTAATTTCATAGCACTTGTTATCTGTTTGGTAGAATTTACAGACGCTATTCTAGTTCTTACTTCTTTTAAGTTAGGCATATTGAAATTATTTAAAAATTAGTTTTCGTATTTTTTGGATATACTTTTTGCCAATTCTTCCATCACTTTGATATCATCGTCAGTGAGGTTTCCGCTTTTCAATGATTCGAGAGTTGATTTGGCTGATACTTGCATTTGGTGCAGGTATTCGAGTTCAAAATCTCTTACTCTTCTAACAGGAATTTTTTGAAGCAAACCTCTTGTTCCGCAAAAAATAATTGCTATTTGTTCTTCAACTTTCATTGGGGAATATTGAGGTTGTTTTAGTATTTCAACATTTCTTGAACCTTTATCCAATACTGCTTTTGTAGCAGCATCGAGGTCAGAGCCGAATTTTGCGAATGCTTCGAGTTCGCGGAACTGAGCTTGGTCAATTTTTAATGTTCCGGCAACTTTTTTCATTGATTTTATTTGTGCATTTCCTCCAACACGCGAAACTGAAATTCCCACGTTGATTGCAGGTCTTATTCCCGAGTTGAACAGGTTTGTTTCAAGGAAAATCTGCCCGTCGGTTATTGAAATAACGTTTGTAGGGATATAAGCCGAAACGTCTCCCGCCTGAGTTTCTATAATTGGTAATGCAGTTAATGAACCACCGCCTTTTACCATATGTTTAATAGATTCAGGCAAGTTATTCATTTTTCTGGCAATTTCGTCCGATTGTATGATTTTTGCTGCTCTTTCGAGAAGTCGTGAATGCAGATAGAAAACATCTCCGGGATAAGCTTCACGACCCGGTGGGCGACGCAATAATAGTGAAACTTCGCGGTATGCAACAGCTTGTTTTGATAAATCATCGTAAACTACTAATGCAGGACGTCCTGTATCTCTGAAAAACTCTCCTATAGCGGCACCTGTGAATGGTGCATAGAACTGCATGGCAGCAGGGTCGGAAGCTGTAGCAGCTACAACAACAGTATAGCTCAATGCTCCTTTGTCTTCCAATGTTTTTACAATATTTGCTATGGTAGAACCTTTCTGCCCACATGCAACATAAATGCAGTAAACCGGTTCGCCTTTGTCGTAAAACTCTTTTTGATTTATAATTGTGTCAATAGCAATAGCTGATTTTCCTGTTTGTCTGTCACCAATAATCAATTCACGCTGGCCTCTGCCTATTGGAATCATTGCATCTATAGCCTTAATACCTGTTTGTAATGGCTCATTAACAGGGCGACGATATATAACGCCGGGAGCTTTCCTTTCCAATGGCATCTCGTAGGTTTCACCGGTAATGGGACCTTTTCCGTCTATAGGTTCTCCAATGGTATTAATAACCCTTCCCAACATTCCTTCGCCAACATTTATTGAGGCAATTTTATTAGTTCTTTTAACAGTGTCACCCTCTTTTAGTTCGTGAGAGTCACCCAATAGAACAATACCGACATTGTCTTCTTCAAGGTTTAAAACTATACCCTTAACACCGGTTTTGACAAATTCAACTAATTCGCCCGATTGAGCATTAGTAAGACCATAAACGCGTGCTATGCCGTCGCCGACTTGCAATATAGTACCAACCTCTTCCAGTTCCGATTCCAGTTGAAATCCAGCCAACTGTTGCCTTAATATAGCCGATACTTCAGCGGGTTTTATTTCTGCCATAAGTAATTATTTTTAAAATCCTTTTTCGTAAATATTTCCGTTAAATTCTTTTCTTAATCTTTGAAGCTTATTTAATATGCTTTTATCCAATTGTTTATCATCAATAGTTATTATGAATCCTCCCACTAATTCAGGTTTAATTTCCTGAATTATTTCGATTTTTTTTCCGGTTTGTTTTTCAAGTATATCGGTCAATTGTTTCAAATATTCAGAATCAAATTTATGCGCGGTTTGAATTTTTGCAGTAAGAATACCTTTCGATTCTTTATATCTGTTTATGTATGAAGCCGAAATTCCTCTAATTAAATTCTCCCTTTTCTTTTTTATTAGCTGATAAAGAAACGAAATCGACAGAGGTTGAATATGTTTAGCAAAAATTTCGTTGAAAATTGCCTTTTTTTTCTGAGTTTCAATAATTGGACTTGAAAGAAGTGCATTAAAATCTTTGTTTTGAACACACACCTTTTCAATTAATTCCATATCGGCAAATACAAGATCTTGTATCTGCTTTTCTTCAGCTAAATCAAAAAGTGCTTTTGCATATCTGCTGTGAATTCTGCTTTCGCTCATTATTTATGATTTGAACTAGTTGAAATTAATATTATCCATCATTTTATCTATGTGTTTTTTCTGATTTTCAACATCAGAAAGTTGCTCTTTCAAGATTTTTTCGGCAATATCAATCGATAGAGTAGCTATTTGATTTTTGAGTTCAGTGATGGCAGCCATTTTTTCGTAATGAATACTTTCTTTTGCTGATTCGATAATTCTGTTGTATTCCTGATTTGCCTTAGTTCTTGATTCTTCTATAATATTGTCTCTTATAATTCTTGCTTCTTTCAGTATAGCATCCCTTTCTTCTTTTGCCTGTTGGAGCAATTCTTCGTTGTGAGCCTTTAGTTGCTTCATCTCTTCTCTTGCTTTTTCAGCTTGATTTAATGATTCTTCAATAGCATCTTCTCTGTCTTTAAGAGTTTTAAGAATTGGTTTCCATGCAAATTTACCCAATATAAATAGTAATATCGAAAAGGATAAGGTCATCCAGAAAATCAATCCTATGTCGGGTGTTACTAAACTCATAATTTATAATTTATTTAATTTTTTTTAATACAAAATCAGTGGTGTTACCAAACGTAACACCACTGAAGTTAATTTTACATAAAAACGATAAGTAAACATACAACTATTGCAAAGAAGGCAACACCTTCTATAAGAGCTGCAGAAACAATCATGTTGGAGCGTATATCACCAACTGACTCAGGTTGACGTGCAATAGATTCTAAAGCACTTTTACCAATGTTTCCAATTCCTAAACCGGCTCCAATAGCTGCAATACCTGCACCTAATCCGGCTCCCATTTTTGCAATTGGGGCTAAATCGGCTGCTGCTTGTAATAAAACTGTTAAAATTGACATAATTTTGATTAATTTATAGTGTTAGAAAATAATTTTATTAATGTTCAAATTCATGATGATGTTCTTCTATAGCCATACCAAAATACAATGCTGATAATAATGTAAATACGTAAGCTTGGATAAATGCTACAAGTAGTTCGAGCAATCCCATAAATACGTAGAAAACCACTGATATTACCGAAACTCCGTAACCAAGTGCAGGTTTCATTTCGCCAAAAATAAAAATAAGGCTTATAAAACCAAGAGCAATAATATGTCCGGCGGTTATGTTTGCAAAAAGACGGACCATCAATACAAACGGCTTAGTAAATACTCCTACTAACTCTACTACCGGCATTAATGGAACAGGTATTTTAAGCCACCACGGAACACCCGGAGCATTTACTATATGTTGCCAGTATGATCTGTTCCCGCTTAAGGTCGTTATTAAAAATGTAAATAATGCTAATGTCAATGTTATTGCAATGTTTCCTGTTAAATTAACCCCTCCGGGGAAAAACGGAATTAATCCCAATAAATTATTTATAAAAATAAAGAAAAACACAGTTAGCAAAAAAGGTAAGTATTTACTGTATTTTTTTTCTCCGATTGACGATTTTGCTATATCATCTCTTACAAAAATTATTATCGGTTCCAATAAAGATTGTAATCCTTTGGGAGCACGAACACCTCTCTTTTTATAAGACATTGAAATTGATATAAAAATTAAAGATATTATCAAAATGCTTATGAAAAGCGAGAAAACTGTTTTTGAAATCGATAAATCTATTGGTCGGCTTTCGATAACTGAACCGTCTTTTTCTGTAGATTTAAAAACTATTTTCCCTTTATTCTTCCCTTCTTTGGCAATATAAAATCCTTTATATTCCGATTCTCCGTGATGAAACTTCGAAGAACAGAAAGCTGATAATTGACCGTCTTTTATCAGTATTACAGGTAAAGGTATTGAAATGTGGTGATGATTAATAGTCATAATATGCCATTCGTACGAATCTGTTATATGTTCGACTATCATTTCACCTGCATTGAATTTTTCTTTATTTTCGGCTCCTTTACTTTCAGAAAACGAAGCTGAAATAAAGAACAGAGTTAATATTATGATAGATAGAAGTTTGCGATGTATAGTCATTTTATATTATCTGTTATGTGTAAATAGTTTAAAATGAACAAATCTATTTTTAAACAAACAAAAATGAGTTTGGTTAAAAAACGAAGGCAAAAATAAGTATTTTAATTTTATTTAAAATGAATTAATGAAAAAATTAAACTTTATCTTTTAATTCATTATAACATCTTCGACAGAGAGGTTCATAAGTATCGGTTTCGCCTAGCATAAACAGTTTGTCGTTTTTGACTTTTCGGTGCGAAAACTGAGCTAAATTCCCACATTGCATACATATTGCATGAACTTTTGTAACATCATCTGCTATTGCCATTATTTGTGGGATAGGACCGAAAGGATTACCTAAATAATCCATATCCAACCCTGCTACTATTACCCTTATTCCTCTATTTGCAAGCTGATTACAAACATTATATAATTCATTGTCGAAAAACTGAGCTTCGTCAATACCGACAACATCCACATCTTCAATGTATAACAATATTTGCGAGGCAGTTTCAACAGGTGTCGATTGAATAGAATTTTCGTTATGTGATACAACATTTATGTCATCGTATCTTTTATCAACCGACGGTTTAAATATTTCGACCCTCTGTTTAGCTATTTTTGCCCTGTTTAACCTTCTGATGAGTTCTTCTGTTTTACCTGAAAACATCGACCCACATATAACTTCTATGCTGCCTTTGTTAATTTTTATGTTCTCGAAAATCATTAAAGCAAAAATTTTATTTTATTTGATAATATTAATTTTACTGTAAAAAATATTACTAATTTTATCGCAAATTTCTAATGGCAAACCTACACATTTTTTTAAACTTAAATTGTTAAAAAAAGTAATTTTTAAAATTGAAATAATCAATAATGTAAAATGATGGACAGAGAATTATCTAAAGAAAAAATTTCAAGACAATTAGAATTAATTACTGAACAGTTTTCGTACCTAAAGCAAAATCAAGGACTTATTCCTCAAATCGAGATAGATTTACTAAAAAAAAATATTCAGAAATTGTATGAGCTAATGCTCGAATTACAAAAGGTAAATACAATTATTGAGAATAAAACTGAAAACAAAGAAGAAACTCCTCAATTAGTAAAAGAAATATTAGAAGCCGAGAAACAACCGCTTATTGTTGTAAACGACAATAGTACCACTACTGATAAAGTAATGGAAACTCAGGATAGTAAGGTAGTGGAGAATAATAATCAGGAAGATACTACTCAAAACGAAATTGAAGTCATCTTCACTCCGGAGCCAAAGGCAGTAGTACAGGAAAAGGTTGTCGAAATTCAGGAAAGTGAACCAAATCCTAAGACTTCTGCCAAAAAGCCTCATGTTGTTGCCGATTTGTTTGGTACATCTCAGCAAACTATAGCAGATAAGTATAAATCGGAAACAAAGTCTATTAATGATAAGATACAGAAAACCAAGCCCGAAAAAAGTATAGGGCACCGATTGCAACAAAATCCAATAAAAGACCTGAAAACTGCAATTGGAATAAACGAAAAGTTTCTGTTTATCAATGAGTTGTTTAAAGGCAATATGAAAGAGTATAATGAAACAATTATTTCTATAAATAATTGCACCTCGCATGATGATGCTTTAAAGATATTAAATGCCATGGCAGATAAGTATAATTGGGAAGAAGAAATGGTAGCTTATTTAACATTAAAGGATTTTGTAGAAAGGAAATTTTTAAAATGATTAACAATGGGAAATTAATTGTTTTCTCTGCACCTTCCGGTTCCGGTAAAACTACAATAGTAAAACAAATACTCCAAAGGCATCCCGAACTTGAATTTTCTATATCTGCTACAAGCAGAAATATAAGGCAAAATGAAAAGGAAGGAAAAGACTATTATTTTCTTACTTCTGATGATTTTAAACAAAAAATTAAAAACAACGAGTTTGTTGAATGGCAAGAAGTTTATGAAAATCAGTTTTATGGTACTCTTAAAACTGAGCTTTATAGGATATGGAATAATAATCACCATGTTGTTTTCGATGTTGATGTAGTTGGCGGCTTAAACATAAAAAAAATGTATCCTCAACAAACTCTGGCAATTTTTGTTAAACCTCCCTCTATTGATGAACTCAGAAATCGTTTAATGTTGAGAAGTACCGAAAGTAAATCGAGTTTGGAGAAGAGAATTGCCAAAGCCCAATGGGAAATGGAATTTGCCGACAAATTCGATGAAATTATTTTAAACGACAATATTGAAACAGCCGTTGATAATGCTGATAAATTAATACAAAATTTTTTAAAATAATCCGTCCAAGTGATACTTTAAATTTTAAAAGTGATTAACCAAACGAATTTTGAAAGTAAAATAGGTTTCGACATAATCAAAAATTTAATTAAAGAAGAATGCCTGAGCAATTCAGCTAAAGCTTTGGTTGAAGATATCAGTTTTTCTTCGGATTATTTATTTGTTAAGGAACTTTTATGTCAGACCGATGAGTTAAGAAAAATATTGATTTTCGACAAAAATTTCCCTTCAAGCGATTATTTCGATTTGAAAGAGGAGATAATCAGAATTAAAACCCAAGGGACATTTATTAGTCAGGAAAATCTGATTTTATTGAAAAATTCTTTAAATACAATTATTAAAATTACCGACTTCTTCAAACCTGAAGAAAAAACTCAGCAATATAAAGAATTATCAAAGCTTTCATCAAAAATTTTTATTGAAGAACGTATAATTGAATATATAAACAGAATTATTGATGAAAAAGGCGAAATAAGAGATAGTGCTTCGCCCGGCCTATCGAAAATAAGAAGCCAATTGCATCAAAAAATAAATATTGTCGAAAGAAAGCTCAATCAAACTATAAACAATGCCAGAAAAGAAGGCTGGATTGCCGATGATATAAGTTCGACAATAAGAAACGGCAGAGTTGTTATACCTGTTATAGCTACGCACAAGCGTAAGATAAAAGGTTTTGTACACGACGTTTCGTCAACAGGACAAACATTTTATATTGAGCCTGAGGAAGTTTTTGATATTAATAACGAAATTATTGAACTTGAAAGCGAAGAAAAAAAGGAAATAGTTAAAATTCTGACAAGTTTTACCGATTATTTACGCTTTTACACCGATAGCTTGTGTGATGCTTATAATTTTTTATTCTATATCGATTTTGTTAGAGCTAAAGCCAAAGTAGCAATAAAAATCAAAGCTGTTTTACCTGTTCTTTCCGAAAAAAGTCAAATTGAATGGTACGATGCAGTTCATCCTGTGCTATATTTGTCGCATTTAAGTCAGGGAAAGCAAGTTGTTCCGCTTAATATAAAACTTGATGATAAGCAAAGAATACTTGTTATTTCCGGACCAAATGCAGGAGGTAAATCGGTTTGTTTGAAAACTGTTGGTCTAATTCAGTACATGTTGCAATGTGGTATTCTTGTGCCATTACGCGAAACATCAGAAGCAGGAATTTTTAAAAATATTTTTATCGATATTGGTGATGAGCAATCAATAGAAAACGATTTGAGTACTTATAGTTCTCATCTTATAAATTTGAAAAATCTGATTTCGAGTGCTACTGAAAACACGTTGTTCCTGATTGATGAGTTTGGAAGCGGAACAGAGCCAAATCTTGGCGGAGCTATTGCCGAAAGCGTACTTGAAGAGCTAAGCATCAGGAAATCATTGGGAATAGTTACAACTCACTATGCAAATCTTAAACTTTTAGCGGGCAAAATTGATGGTGTTATAAACGGAAGTATGCTTTTTGATACAAATACCATGAGTCCGCTTTATAAGCTCAAAATTGGAAAACCCGGCAGCTCTTTTGCTTTTGAAATTGCCGAAAAAATTGGTCTTCAACCGTTTATTTTAATAAAAGCCAAAGAAAAGGTTGACAAAGCTCTTTTAGATTTTGAGCATCAATTGCAACAGCTTGAAGTTGATAAAGAACAGATTAAGTCAAAACAAAAAGAACTCGAAGTAGCAGATGAATTTCTATCGGAACTTATAAATAAATACACTCTTCTTAACGAAAAACTCGAAAAAAATAAAAAAAATATTTTGAAACAGGCTAAAGAAGAAGCTCTTGAGCTGATTAATCAATCGAACAAAGTAATTGAGAATGCCGTTAGGATGATTAAAGAAAGCAATGCCGACAAGGAAGTAACTAAGCAAGCCCGTGAAAAAATTCAAAATGTTAAGAAAGCAATCGTAAAAACTGATATTAAAAATAAAAAATCAGAAAAATCAATAAATGAAGAAGTTGTAAATGAGCCTATATTTATTGGCGATTATGTTAAAATAAAAGGGCAAAACACTACGGGTGAAGTCGAATCAGTAAAAAATAATAAAGCTACTATTTTGACTAATTCAATAAAAGTAAGCATTCCTTTAAGTCAGCTTCAAAAAGTAACTGTTGATGAATATAAAAAGTCAATTACTAAGAAAAACAGAAGTCAGTTCAGGAATATAATTGAGAATATTAACGAAAAGGCTGCTAATTTCAATCCAAGTATAGATCTAAGGGGTAAGAGGGCTGAAGAAGCATTGATTTTATTGGGTAATTTTATTGATGATGCTCTTTTACTGAGTATTTATGAGCTGAGAATACTGCATGGTAAAGGAAACGGCATTTTGAGAGAGGTAATAAGAGATTATTTAAAAGGAATACCCGAAGTTAAGGAATTTAAAAGCGAACACATTGAAAGGGGAGGTGATGGTATTACTATTGTAACTTTATATCAAAATACCAAATAGCTACAAATTCGTTGATTATAAATGCATTGTATTATCAGTTTAATTAGATAATAAAACGGTATAGTGGCAAAAAATGGTTGGTAAAATATAACCAAAATCCGCATTAGAAAAC
>CAZWKQ010000012.1:4272-82462 GCA_964634005.1 uncultured Bacteroides sp. | reverse complement strand
CAAAGTTATTAATGTAATATCATTAAATCACCAACCATTTTTTGCCACATTACCATAATTTAGGGTATTAAAGATAATTTACGAATTTAGAAATTAGTTACTTAAAATTTAAAATGTAATTGCTGATTAAATCAATTGGCAAAACTGCTTCGGCTCCTCCAATAGCAATAGCTTCTTTTGGCATACCGAAAACTACCGATGTATTAGCATCTTGAGCAATGGTGAATGCTCCGGATTCTCTCATTTCAAGCAATCCTTTTGCACCGTCGTCACCCATTCCGGTAAGTAATATTCCTAGTGCATTTTTACCGGCACATTGGGCTACCGAACGAAATAGTACGTCCACACTTGGTCTATGTCTGTTTACTAATGGACCGTCTTTAATTTCAATATAGTAATTCAATCCGTTGTTTTTTACTAACATATGTTTGTTTCCGGGAGCAATAAATACACAGCCTTTTTTTATAATATCGCCATCTTCGGCTTCTTTAACATATGGCTCGTATAAATCGTTTAATCTATCAGCAAAAGCTTTGGTGAAAAATTCAGGCATGTGTTGAACTATAACTATGCCATGGCAATCCTTATTTAAATTTTGAAGAATGTTAGCAATAGCATCTGTCCCCCCTGTAGAAGCTCCTAATGCTATTATTTTATTGCTTGTTATTACAGATGAAATATAGTTTTTTTTAGATATAACGGCATCTGCGTCTAATTTTGGGGTTACATTTGCTTTTTTTTGAGGCGATATCCTTTTTAATTTAACTTTTGAAGCAGCTTTTACGGTATCACATAGCATAATTTTAACATCTTCCAGACTTTGAGTCGTATTTATTTGTGGTTTTAGTATTACATCAACTGCTCCGTATTCCATTGCCTGAATTGCTTTTTGAGAACCTCTTTCGGCTATTCTTGATATTATTACCACAGGAATGGGATGTTGAGACATAATTTTTTTTAAAAATGTTAGTCCGTCCATTTTAGGCATCTCTATATCAAGAGTAATAACGTCGGGAAGTGTTTCTCTGATAAAATCCGCAGCTTCGTACGGGTCATTTGCCGTACCAATAACTTCAATATCTTTATCACTGGATAATAATCCCGTTAGTGCTTGACGAACCAATAATGAATCATCTACAATTAATACTTTTATCTTTTCCATATTATCTGTCTATGAGGTGATTTTATTTAAAAATTTAAGCATTACTTCTCCTGTATAAGTGTTAAAAATCAATTTTCTTCCTTTATCCCCACCTATACTTTTAGCAGCAATTCTAATGTTTTCTTTCTCAATCATTTCTAAGGCAAGTAAATAATTCCTCTCGCCAACATTGAAAATGGAAGTTGTTGTTTCTAAAACATTTGCACCACCGAATATTTTAGCTATCAAATTATCTTTATCGCATCCTATTTGAAGCATTTTATCTATCAGCCTTTCAATAGCAATATTGCCGTATTTTGGTGAGGCTAAGCCGCTGCCATTCCATAGTGGCAGCATATAATGATTAATACCGCCGATTTTTCTGCTTACATCATATAAACAAATTGATACACATGAACCCAATACAGTCGTTACCTGACAAGGAGTTACACTTGTATATATCGATGATGGAAATAAGTAATATGTTTCTATTTTTTCAGATAAATCCATTTTATTGAAAATCAAAAAATCATTGAATCGCTTTCATTGTCAAAAAACTCAGCATTATCGGAAACAAAGCCTAATCGTGGTTTTTCTATATTTGATTCAGGTATAAATAAGTTAAAAGTGCTTCCTTTACCAACTTCGCTTTCTACATTTATTTCACCTCCCAATATTTCAACATATTCCTTGGTTATCGACAATCCTAAGCCATAGCCTTTATTTGATGTATGAATACTCATATTTAACCTTTTAAATCTGTCGAAAATGATGTCGAGTTTATCTTTTGGAATGCCTGTTCCGTAATCTTTTACCGAGAACAATATACTTTCGTTGTTTTGCTTTACTTTTACAACAATTTCGGATGATTCTTCTTTACTGAATTCTATTGCATTTGCAAGCAAATTTATAATAATAATATTCAGTTTATCAGCGTCGGTTTTAAAGACAGTGGAGTTTGATGTGTTCTCATAATCGAGTTTAATAACCAGATTCTTTGAAATTGCCCTCTGTTCAATATATTTTACAGCGTTGTTAAAGAAAGAGGGAACATCTATTTCGACAATTTGCTGTTCCAAATCTCCGGCTTCTATGGAGGCTGCAGCAAAAATGTTTTTTAATTGAAAATCAAGTTCAAAGGCTTCATTATATATCATGCCTGCAAAATGAACTACTTTTTCTTTATCAATAACTTCTGTATTTATCAATTGTTTTGATAAACCAATAATCGAAGAAAAGGGATTTATTATTTCATTACGAATATTTGAAATAAAGTGACTTTTCAGCTTCTCCGATTCTTCCAGTTTTTTATTGACGTTCATCAATTCACCGTTCAGTAGTTCAAGGTCATTTAATGTTTTTTTATAATTCTCGAGCCTTTCTTTTATTTCCTTTAATAATTCTTCATCAGTCATATTCATATCTTTAAATTTTTCTGTACACTGCAGGATGTACGTGTTTATAAATATTGTTCATTTTTGTTATTGTTTCGGAATGTCCAAGGAATAGGTAGCCTCCGCTTTTTAAGTTATATGACAGTTTTTCCAAGATTTCAAGTTGAACATCACTTTCAAAATATATTAGCACATTTCTACAAAAAATTATGTCGAAAACACCTAATTCATTGTAATTTTCATTCATTAAGTTGTGTTTCAAAAAAGAAGTTTTAGCTCGCAATTCAGGGACTATTCTATAATTTTTTATCTCATTGTTTTTATGTTTCATTAAAAACTTTTTTTTGTACGAAAACGGAATATCTGCAATTTTCGATTCATTGTAAACGGCAGATACAGCAGAATTAATCATTCGTTGCGAAATATCTGTGCCAAGTATTTTATAATCCATCGAAGGATAAATTTTTATTTTATCTTCGATAACCATTGCAATAGTATATACTTCTTCACCGCTCGAACAACCGGCACTCCAAATATTTATACTGTTTTTTTTTATTTCATTATAAAAATAATTTAAACTTTCATTTACAAGAATATCAAAGTGTTTGGGTTCTCTGAAAAAATCTGTTTTATTTGTAGTTATTAAATCTATTAATGTAGTAATCTCTTCATTATCATTGTTGTTTTTTGTAAGATGTTTGATATATTTTTCATAAGAATCTAAATTTAATTCTTTTAACCGTTTAAAAAGTCTGGCTTCCAAAAGCGTCTTTTTTTGGGGCGGCATTTTAATCCCGAGTTCATTTGTAACAATTTTACTGATTATATCGAAATCAGTATCTGTCATTTTTCTTTCAAAAATATTATATTTAAAATTGCTTTTATCCATCAAATCAATTTTAAAATCTTTCGTATTCATCATCGAGTTTATCGGGTTTTCCCAAGTCAATAATAACCCCTTTTGTATTTTCTTTTTTCTTTATCGGTGTAATTATCTTTTTTTCGGATATTTGAGCTTCTTTTTTTATTTCTTTTTCACTATTATGAGATAAATTTATCGATTTAACCTTGAAAAAGCTTACAATTTCTTTTAATTGATTCGATTGAGCTTCAAGTTCTTCGGAGCTTGTTGCTAATTCCTCGGAAGCAGCTGCATTTTGCTGGATAATTCTGTTTAACTGTTGTATTGCCGAGCTAATTTGTTCGGTTCCTGATGTTTGTTCTATACTGCTTGAGGCAATATCTTTAACTAGTAAAGCTGTTTTTTGAACTTCATCCACTAACTTTGCCAATAAATCGCTCGAGTTTTCTGCTAATTGAAGGCTTTGACTTGATAAATAGTTTATTTCATTAGCAGCCTGTTGGCTATGTTCGGCAAGTTTTCTAACTTCAGATGCGACAACCGCAAAGCCTTTTCCGTGTTCGCCGGCTCTTGCAGCCTCTACTGCAGCATTAAGAGCTAGAATGTTTGTTTGAAAAGCTATATCACCAATCACTGATACTTTATTAAAGATTTCTCTCATAGCTTCAACTGTCGAGAATATTTTTTTGCTTATACTGTCAATTTCCTCCGATACTTTTGATGCTATTTTTTCGGTATTGTTGGCATTGTCAGTATTTTGAAGTATATTTGATGACATTTCTTCTATTGATGATGAAATTTCTTCAGCCGATGAAGCTTGTGTAGAGGCTCCGTGTGAAACCTGCTGCGATGTGTTACTCAATTCACGGCTCGCACTTAATATTTGTTCGGCACCCGAAATTACTGAGGTTACTATTTCATCGAGTTTTTTTGTCATTTCGGAAATTAAATTTATCAATACCCCCATTTCATCTTTTCTATTAATATATTTATCCGAAATTTCGATAGAGAGATTTCCCGATGTTACATTTTGAACTATCTCTTTAACCTTTTTTATACCGCTTGAAATATTCCTTTTTATAATCTCAATCAATATTATCGAAAATATTAATGCAATTAGAACAAATACAACAATTACCGATGATGTTTCTATAAATGTATTATTTATTTCATCGTTTGTTTTATTTTCAAATTCTCTGATTTGAATGGGGAGTTGATTTAATACATCCATTTGTTCTTTTTTGATTTTATTGAAGCTATCCCAACTGCTTTTCAAAGAATTGAATGTACTAAAATAGTTTTGTATATAATTTTTAATTTCGGGCTTTATTGACTTGTTCTCAATAATTTCATTATAATTTATTGTTAAAAACTTATCAAATTTCGGGTCATTAATGTCGAAATATTTATTTTTTTCATTTATTAGTTGTAATAAAAGGGAGGTTTCTTTATTTATGTTTGTTTTATCGTTCAATAAATCAATTAATTGCTTTTCTTTGGTAAGATGTAATTCGCTATTGTGCTGATAATTATATAAATATGTAATATATGAATTAAAAATTTGCCGACTTTGTTTAAAATTTTCTTCTACATTTTTCACAAAGTTCTCATTATCAATTATTTTATTTAATTCATTTAAAAAATTCTCACATTTATCATATGATACATTTATTGTTTTTATATCGGTTTCAGTAAGAAAGTTATTGTTTGAAATATTAATTTTAATGTCGTTTAATGAAATTATTAATTCCATCAAATTGTCATTAGCTTTTGATAATTTATGAAGATTTTTAATTTGCGTCCAGCAATAAAATGAGAACAGCCCTGCTGTCAACATTATTGTTGAAAAACCGATTACCAATTTTGTTGAAATGCGAATATCGTTGAATTTCATAAGGATAATTTTAATTATTCATAACATCTTTTCCTAAATCATTTACTGTAACTAATTCATCCGAAGAGAATACTTTGTCGATATCAATAAACATAACAAATTGCTCATTCGATTTGAAAACTCCTTTTATAAATTCGGATTTGAATTTATTTCCTAAGGCAGGGGGAGGTAAAATTTCTTCGTCATTTTTCTCAAATACTTCAAAAACTTCATCTACAAGCATTCCGATATGAATTTTTTCGTTTTGCAATAATATATCAAGAACAATTATACAAGTTTTCATTGTGTTTTCGGTAACCGGAAAGCCGAATTTTATTCTTGAATCAACTACCGGTAGTACTTCACCTCTAAGATTTAAAACTCCCAACATATATTCGGGTGAATGTGGGACTTTTGTTATATTCATTAACTCAATTACGTTCAGTACTTTTTCGATATTAACACAAAAGAAAGTGCTCCCTATTCTGAATGATAAATAACTTCCGTTTATCAAATTTTCTTCGCTCATTTCGTTTTTTATTTAAATAACACTTGAAAATTTCTGTATTGTTTTATTGGTATCAATTACCAAAGCGAGATTTCCATCGCCTAAAATAGTTGCTCCTGATATGCTTTCCTGAAAATTGAACAGCTTACCCAAAGGTTTTACAACCGCCTGAAATTCACCTAAAACTTTATCAACGATTAGACCTACTTTTCGATTTTCGTATTGAATTACAAGAACAAATTCAGTATCGTTTTTTTCAGTACTATCCATTCCAAAATTGTTTCTGAGATAAATATAAGGAATCTGATTTCCGTCAAGAACAAGAAGTTGGTAATAATTATTTTCAATTAATTGATGTTTGATGGCATAAATTTTATGTATTGCAGTAAGTGGTACAAGAAAAGTTGTTTTATCGACTAATACTAATAATCCATCGACTATAGAAAGTGTTAAAGGTAGTTTTAATGTTATGGTAGTTCCTTTATCAACTACAGAATCAATTTCAATTTCACCTCTTATTTCATTAATATTTTTCCTAACCACATCCATACCAACACCTCTTCCTGATACTTCGGTTACTTTATCAGCGGTTGAAAAGCCCGGTAAAAAAAGAAAATTTAAAATATCTCTTTTCCCTAAAATAACTTCAGGTTTTACAAAACCTTTTTCTATTGCTTTCTTTCTTATAAATTCGGTATCAATACCTTTGCCATCATCTTTTATTTGAATAATTACGTTTGCTCCGTTGTAATAAGCTTTCAGTCTTATTTTTCCGCGTGGTGATTTACCTTTTTTTATTCGTTCTTCTTTACTTTCAATTCCATGATCGAGTGAATTGCGGATAATATGTAGTATGGGGTCGGTGATTAGTTCGACAATTTTTTTATCCAGTTCTGTTTCACCTCCGATTGATTCAAAAACAGCTTCTTTGCCGAGTTCGACGGATAAGTCCCTAACAAGTCGTTGGAAACGAATGGTTAGGGTATTTACCGGTATAAGTGATATTTTATAAGCATTATCTCTTAGTTGTTTTGTAATTTTTGTTACACTTTCAGAAATTGCAGAAAGTTCTGAGTTTTTAAGGTTATCCGAGAAAGTAGTCAGTTTTGACTGTACTGTTATCAATTCGGAAACAATTTTCAGCATTTCATCCAATTTATGTGTAGAAACTCTTATGCTGTTTATTCCGGTATCTTTTATTAATTTTTGATTAAGCTTTTTGTTTTTTTCTTCTTTTTCGTTGTGATAGTTTTCAATATATGTTTTAATTTGTTCAATATCAGTAATTTTTACTTCTTTTTTTTGATTTTTAAATGAACTGACAAATTCTGAATCATCCAATAGATTTGTGTCTGAGATGACATTTATTTCGAGTCGGCAATCATCTTCAACAAAAATGAAAACATTTCTGACATCTTCGGCGCTTTGATTTGTAGCTAAAAGTAATTCCCACCATACATAACATGAAGATGGTTCGTACATTTTCAAGTCGGGAATATTTTCATAATGAATAAAAATGGCAGTTTTACCCATGCTCGATAGCTCATCAATGAGATAAAGGGGGTTAGTGCCATTTTTCAGGATGTTTTTATCGGGTATAAAAGTAATGAAGTATGTAGAATAATGTTCTAATTCTGTTTTATTGAAATTAATTTGTTGGATCTTAGTTCTATTATTCCAATTATTGTCAACTGATGCAATAATTTCTTCAATTTCTTTTGTGATTTTGTTGTAAAGGTTGATTAATACAGGGTTATCAAGCTCTTGATTTTCAAGAAGTGCGTGAAGAATATCAACTGATTGAAGTGTTAAATCGAATATATTTTTTGTTATAGGAAGTCTATCTGTTTTAATAAAATCGTATAATGTTTCGAGATTATGAGTAAAGTCGCTTATTTTATCGTAACCAAACATAGCACCGGCACCTTTCAAAGAGTGCATAACCCTGAAAATTAAAGCAATTTGTTCTTTGTTTTCGGGATTAAACTCAAGAACTAAAAGAGCTTCTTCAAGCTCGTTGATAAAATCTATGGCTTCCTCTTTGAACTTCTCGGTGTAGTTTTCCATTATCTCAAAAATTTATTAATGGTTGCAACTACTGTTTTAACATTGAATGGCAGTGTAAGCCATGCCGAAGAACCTGCTTCTTTTGCTCTTTTGAGCATTTCGGGTTCTTCCGAACCCGATAAGAATATTACCGGTATAAATTTATAGTTTTTATGTTCTCTGATTTTTTTGGTAAGCTCAATTCCATCCATTTCAGGCATATTTACATCGGTTATAACTATATGAAATTCAAATTTATCTAACAATTCAAGTGCTTCTTTCCCGTTTATGGCTACTACTGTTTTAAAACCTTCTTTCTCCAGCGATCTTGATATTATTTTATTGATAATATCAGAGTCATTGACAATTAGTATCGTTTTCATTATTCTTCTAACGAATTAATTTGTTTACAACCTTCAATAAATTTTCGGCATCAAAAGGTTTTACTATCCAGCCTGTAGCACCTGCATTCTTAGCCTCAATTTTCTTTTCAACTTGAGATTCTGTGGTTAATACTACTATTGGTATATGTTTATAGTCAGAATTTTTCCTGATTTCTTTTGTAAGTTCAATACCATTCATTTTTTCCATATGTAAGTCGGTGATTAAAAGATCGATATTGCGTCCGTCGAAAAGTTTTATTGCGTCTTCTCCGTCATTACTTAATAAAACATCAAATCCTTTTTGCGTTAGTACATCTTTGACTAATTCTCTGATACTTGCGTGGTCGTCAACAAATAAAATTGTTTTCATATATGGAAATCTAATTATTTTTTATTTCAAACAAACTATTAATATCTACTCCCGAGTTACTTAAAACTGTTTTTATGTTATCAGGTAAATTCAATTCAAATTCGACTGATTTATTAGTTTTACTTATAGTTTTTTTTATAGAAATCAGCAATTGAAGAAAAGACAGATCGAAAGTTTCGATATTGACTAATTTAATATAAAAATAATCAAAATTATCGAAAATTTCATTGAAAGTATTATAAAAATAATCTTCAGTTATGATATTGGCGTCATTTTCAATAATAATCTGAACCTTACGTTTATTATCATCGTCAATGGGAAGAATAGATATGTTATTTTTCTTCATTTTTGATTTTTTCTCAAAAATAAAAAAAATAGCATTAGAAACGAAATAAAAAATTAATTAATGAATAATAATTCTCTATATTTTGGTAAAGTCCATAATTCATCATCAATCATCAATTCAAGTGCATCAGTATTCTTTCTGATTTCTTCCATAAATGGGAGTACATTTTTTAAGTAAGCAATTGCTTTTTCTCTTGAGTTTTCAATTTTATTTGAAGCCCTTCGTTGTTCGGTCATTTTATCAACCAAACTAATTATATTATTGATATGCTCAGAAATTTCACTAATATTTTTCATCTGAAGAGATGACTTTTTATGAAATTCATCTATGTCGAATATTTTTTTCAATCCTTTTACATTTTCAATAAGAACATTCTGATAGCTGATTGCAACAGGAATTATATGGTTAATAGCCAGATCGCCCAAAGTACGGGATTCGATTTGAATTTTTTTAATGTAATTTTCAAACTTAATTTCCATCCGGGCATGAAGTTCTCTATAGGATAATACACCTGAATTTTCGAATATTTTAACTATTTCGGGGTCAATAAAATAGTCGAGAGCTTCGGGAGTAGATTTAATATTTCTTAAACCTCTTTTTTCGGCTTCTTCTATCCAGAACTGACTGTAGTTGTTCCCGTCGAATCTTATTTTTTCGGTTTCAATGACATAATTTTTAAGAATGTCGTATAATGCTTCCTCTTTCGATTGTCCGTTATTTAGTTTTGAATTATATGTTTCTAAAAATATTTTCAACTGATTTCCGATAATAGTCAATAATGCAATCATAGGAGCAGCGGAGTTACTCATAGAGCCTACAGCACGGAATTCGAATTTATTGCCGGTAAATGCAAATGGAGAGGTTCTGTTTCTATCGGTATTATCAAGTAAAATTTCAGGTACTCGTGCAATATCAATTGTTTCTTGTCTTTTATTTATATTTTCTGAATTATCGTTGTAGTTTCTGTTTTTAATAGAATTAAGAATATTGGTAATATGTTCGCCGAGGAAAACCGACATTATTGCCGGAGGTGCCTCGTTTCCTCCAAGTCTAAGGTCGTTGCTTGCAGTTGCAATCGAAGCTCTAAGTAAATCGGGATAATCGTTTACCGCTTTAATTATGTTTAATAAAAAAGTAAGGAATTTTAAGTTTGAAATGGGATTTTTCCCCGGAGAGAGCAAATTATCTCCTGTGTCTGTCATTAAAGAGAAATTGTTATGTTTCCCTGAACCGTTTATTCCCGCGAAAGGTTTTTCATGAAACAGAATTCTGAAGTGGTGTCGTCTTGCTGTTTTTTGCATAATATCCATAAGGAGAATATTATGGTCAACTGCAAGATTAACATCTTCGAAAAGCGGAGCGCATTCAAATTGGTTTGGAGCAACTTCATTATGTCGTGTACGAAGCGGAATACCCAATCTATATGCTTGATACTCTATATCTTTCATAAATTTCATAATTCTTTCGGGAATACTTCCGAAATAATTATCTTCTAATTGTTGGTCTTTTGCTGCCGAATGTCCGAATAGTGTTCTGCCTGTAAGTACAATATCGGGTCTTGCAAAGAATAAAGCTTCATCAATAAGAAAATATTCTTGCTCAATTCCGAGAGTGGCTTTAACGCTGTTAACTTCCGGTGAGAATATCTTAACTACTTCGGTTGCCGTTTTATCTAAAAAATGCAGTGTTTTAAGTAAAGGAGCTTTGTAATCCAATGCTTCGCCTGTATATGAGACAAAAATTGTCGGAATACAAAGAGTATTATCTATGATAAATGCCGGAGAAGTTGGGTCCCATGCCGTGTACCCGCGTGCTTCAAATGTACTTCTTATTCCGCCACTCGGGAAACTTGATGCATCAGGTTCTTGTTGTACTAAACTGCTTCCGTCAAAGTATTCTATTGCTCTGTTTTGTTTGTCTAATGTAAAAAACGAATCGTGTTTTTCGGCCGAATAACCGGTAAGTGGTTGAAACCAATGTGTATAATGGGTCGCTCCCATTGATAATGCCCATGATTTCATCCCCGAAGCAATTTCGTCAGCAATTTCTCTTTCAATTTTCTCCCCTTTTTCTACTGCATTTAGTACCTTTTGAAAAGCGATTTTGCTTAAATATTGCTGCATTGATTTTCTGTCAAATGTCAGTTCCCCGAATATATCCGAAATCTTTTCCTTGGTTTGTAATATATCATTATTGTTTTTTCTGTTTGTTGCCAATTCGATTGATAAAAACCTGAAATTTCCCATTTTTATAGATTGTTAATTTAAAAAAATAATAACAAAAATAGTAAATGTTTGTTAAAAAAATGACAGTAAAATTTTGCTTTATTTCAATAAAAAGCTAAGCAAAGTTTTTGTAATTTTGCAATCGATGAATAACGTCGTAAATATAAAAAACAAAAAAGCTGCATTTGAATATTTTCTGATTGAAAATTTTACTGCCGGAATTCAATTAACAGGGACAGAAATAAAGTCTTTGAGGTTAGGTAAAGCATCAATTACGGAAGCCTATTGTGTTTTTGTCGGTAATGAATTGTTTGTCAGAAATATGCATATTTCTGAATATACTTATGGAACTTATTTGAATCATGAGCCAAAAAGAGACAGAAAACTCTTATTGACAAAAAAAGAACTTCGCAAACTTTTGAATAAAACCAAGGAAAAAGGATTTACAATTATTCCTACAGCTATGTATATTAACGATAATGGTCTTGCAAAAATTGATATTTCGCTGGCCAAAGGGAAAAAGCTTTATGATAAACGCGAAAGCTTGAAAACAAAAGACTCGAAAATGGAAATTGAGAGATCGAAACTTAAATAAATTTAGTTTTCATCCTCTGTTTTTGATGGTAATTCGATTATAAAAGTACTTCCTTCATTTTTTTTACTAACAACTCTTATATCTCCATTGTTTAAATCAATAAATTCTTTACAAATAATCAACCCTAAGCCGGTTCCTTTTTCGTTCATCGTTCCCTCTGTTGAATAGCTTTCACCAATGGTGAATAGACTCTCTATTTTGTCTTCATCAATTCCGACACCGTTATCCGAAATCAAAATCTCTACATTATTTTTAACGTTTTTCGTTGCATTTATTTTTATCTCACCACCTATATTTGTAAATTTTATTGCATTGTTGTAAATATTGCCTATTACAGTTTTTATGGTGTATTTATCAGCGTAAATAAGTAAATTTTCCGGTATTTCTATTGTTAGTTTAATTTCTTTTGTCTGTTGTTCGTAACTGTACGTTTTTGCTGAATCTTCGACTATTTCTGCAACATTAAGCATTTCTTTTTTTAAATGTATCATACCTCTTTGAGAACGCGACCATGTAAGCAAGTTTTCGAGTAAGCCGTAAATATGCTCGGTATAATCGTTAAGTTCATTAATTATTGCATCTCTTTCATTAATCGACATTTTATCTATTTCAAGTTTCAGATAATGAGCATATTTCATAATAACATAAAATGGCGTTTTTAGATCATGGGCAAGCAAAGTGAAAAATTTATCTTTTGTTGCATTGGCCAGTTCGAGCTTTTCTTTTTGTTCTGTAATCATCTTATTTTTTTCTGAAAGTAATTTATTAGCTTTCTTTTTTATATAAAAGCGATACAAAACCAAAACAATCAGCAATATAACAATGCCGGAAACGGCAATAAATGTGTTTCTTAAGTAAATTTGCTTTTGAATGGCTAATTGTTGAATAGTATTTTTTTGTCTTAAAATTTCATTTTCTTTTTCCTTTTCTTCGGTTTCGTATCTTACTTGCATTTCTGCGATTTTATCGCTGTTTTCTTTTGTAAAAATACTATCATTTATACTTTTGTATTTTTTATAATATTCGAGTGCAGTTTTATAATCACCTGTTTTTTCATAAAATTTTGAAAAATTTTCAAAAGAATTTCTAATACATCCGTTATCTTTTATTTTTACAGAAATATCATATGCCTGTTTTAAATAATTATAAGCTTTATCATTTTCTTTAAGCTTTAAATAGGCACTTCCAAGATTTTGAAGTGTATAGGTTTGGTAATATTTATAAGCATCGGAGCTTTTCTCAAATATTTCTTGAGCCTCATTCAGGTATTTTATTGCTGTATTTGGCTCTGATAACTTATTATAAAAAATTCCTATATTCAATTTTGAAATTGCAGTTTTTAGAGTATCTTTCAATTTTATACAAATTTCTAATGCTTCAAATTGATATTTTAGAGATATTTTTTGATTATCCAAATTATCATAAAGAGCCGATAAATTGAATAGAGATGATACACTTGATGCCAAATTATTATTTGATTTTGAAATATATAATGCTCGGAGAAAATTTTCTTTGGCTTTTTCGTAATCTTTTATGTGCAAATAAATAAGTCCAATATTGTTTAATATAGGAGGAAGTCTGTCGAAATCATTGTTTTTCAACATGTTATTTACGGCAAGATGGAAATAATAAAAGGCTCTTTCGTAATTATAAATTTTACCGTAGATAATTCCCATCGAATTATATAATTCAGATATTTTTTTCTCTTTGTTTTTCTGATTTTTATAAATTTCTAAAGCAAGTGTGTAATAATTTAAAGATGATTTAAAATCAATTTTTTCTTTATAGTTTTTACCGAGTATTTGATAAAGCTCTCCAATAGAATCTTCCTTTTTATAGAGATTCGACAAAAAAATAGCTTCTTTGGCATAATTAATTGCCGAGTCGGGTTTTTTTACCGAAAACTGTAATGCTAATGAGTGAAGTATTGGAATACGGTCGCTGCCTTTTCTTTTATTTAGCTCTATTCTTAACGAATCAATTTTTGGTTGTGAAAATACAGACGAAAAAAAAATAATAAAAATAAATACTAAAAGACTTTCTTTATGATTGATTTTAACTGAAAACATATTTTTTTTAAGCAAAGATAACTAAGTTTTAGAAATTTTGGTTTTCATTTATTTATTACTTTTGAAATCAAAATAAAATTCTGAAATGTTTACTGAAAAAATTAAAAAAGAGGATGTTAGGGATATCATAATCAAAGGAGCGAGGGTTAATAACTTAAAAAATATTGATGTTGTAATTCCAAGAAACCAACTTACTGTTATTACCGGATTATCAGGTTCGGGAAAAACTTCCCTCGCCTTTGATACTCTTTTTGCTGAAGGACAAAGAAGATATGTGGAAAGTTTAAGCTCGTATGCACGCCAGTTTTTAGGTAGAATTGCCAAACCTGAAGTCGATTATATTAACGGAATATCTCCTGCGATTGCAATTGAACAAAAAACAAATAATCGTAATCCGCGTTCAACTGTTGGAACATCAACGGAAGTTTATGAATACCTTAAGTTACTGTTTGCTAGAATAGGTAAAACATATTCTCCTGTATCCGGAAATATTGTTAAAAGACATACAGTAAGCGATGTAGTTGATTTCATTAAGGAGCTATCAAGTGAAACAAAAGTTTTTATAACTGCACCGATTAGTATTTATACCGATCGTACGATAGAAGAACAATTAAAACTATTCAAACAACAGGGTTTCGCACGTGTCTATATTGATAATCAGATATATTTAATCGAAGATATTGTTAATAAAAAAGCAAAATCGACCGATAATATTGAACTTTTAATTGACAGATTAATTATAGATAAGGAAGATAATGAATTATATGAAAGGGTTGCTGATTCTGTTCAGACTGCATTTTACGAAGGATTAGGATATTGTAATGTGCATTATAAATTTAATGATACACAAAAAAGCATAAAATTCTCAAATCGATTTGAACTTGACGGTATAACTTTTGAAGAACCTTCAACAAATTTGTTTAGTTTCAATAATCCTTACGGTGCTTGTAAAAACTGTGAGGGTTTCGGAACTGTGATAGGCATTAACGAAGATTTGGTTATTCCAAATAAGTATCTTTCAATTTATGAAGATGCTGTTGCATGTTGGAGAGGTGAAAAAATGGAAGCTTGGAAAACACAATTGATAAACACCGCTTATTTGTTTGACTTTCCTATTCATAAACCTTATGTTGAGTTGAGTGAAGAACATAAAAGAATACTTTGGGAAGGAAATGAGTATTTTGAGGGTTTGAATGTATTTTTTAAAAGAATTGAGGAACAAGCTTATAAAATTCAATATCGAGTAATGCTATCGCGATACAGGGGTAAAACTATATGTCCCGAATGCAAAGGCAGCAGGTTGAGAAAAGATGCATCTTATGTAAAAGTTGGAGGGAAGTCGATTGTTGAAATTGTACTTGCTTCTGTGTCAGATAATTTGAATTTTTTCAGACAATTAGAACTCAATAATTATGAATCAAAGGTAGCAAAAAGAATACTAACGGAAATAATAAATCGGTTACAAACCATTGAGGATGTCGGGTTAGGATATCTGACATTAAATCGTTTGTCATCGACACTTTCGGGGGGAGAAACACAGAGGATTAATTTGGCAACGTCTTTGGGCAGTAATCTTGTAGGTTCTATGTATATTCTCGACGAGCCAAGTGTCGGGTTGCATCCGCGAGATACAAATCGTCTTATTGGTGTACTAAAAAGGTTAAAATCGATAGGAAATACCGTAATTGTTGTTGAGCACGATGAGGAGATTATGAAAGTTGCCGACAATATTATAGATATGGGACCATTAGCCGGCGAGAAAGGCGGGGAAGTAATTTTTAACGGAAATTATGAAAATTTACTTCAAAAATCAGGCTCATTGACGGCAGATTATCTTAATGGCTCGAAAGCTATTATGATTCCCGAAAGTAGAAGAAAATGGAAGGATTATATTTATTTGGAAGGCGTATCTGAGAATAATCTTAAAAATATCAACGTAAAAATCCCATTGAATCTAATCAATGTTGTGTCGGGTGTTAGTGGTTCCGGTAAATCATCACTTGTTAAAAACGTACTGTATCCTGCTTTAAAGTCTCATTATGAAGGTTATAGCGATAAGGTCGGAAAATATTTAAGAGTGAGTGGTGATTTGAAAAAATTAGTTAATGTCGAATATATTGATCAAAATCCAATAGGAAAGTCAACACGTTCAAATCCTGCTACTTATGTAAAAGCTTATGATGATATACGTTTGTTGTTTTCCGAGCAATCTCTATCAAAAGCCAGAGGTTACAAACAAGGCTATTTTTCTTTTAACATTGAGGGCGGCCGTTGCGAAGACTGCGAAGGGGAGGGCTTTGTGAAAATTGAAATGCAATTTATGGCTGATTTAAAGCTAATTTGCGAAAGTTGTAAAGGTAAAAGGTTTAAAGATGAAGTTCTTGATATAAAATATAATGACAAAAACATATATGATGTTTTAGAAATGACTGTAGAGCAAGCTATTGATTTTTTTACAACATCGAAAAAAAAATCAACTGAAGCTAATATAGTTCAAAAGTTAATGCCTCTTTTAAAAGTTGGGTTGGGTTATGTGAAATTAGGGCAATCATCAAGCTCATTAAGTGGAGGAGAAGCTCAAAGAATTAAATTAGCAACATTTTTGAATAAAGGTTACACAGACAAACCAACATTATTTATTTTCGATGAACCCACAACAGGCTTGCATTTTCATGATATAAACAAACTAAAAGCCTCTTTCGATGAGCTTATTAGCAATGGACATTCTGTTTTGATTGTTGAACATAATATTGATATTATTAAAAGTGCCGACTGGATAATTGAATTAGGCCCCGAAGGAGGAGATAAAGGAGGTTATCTGGTTTTTGAAGGTACACCTGAAGAACTTTCAGAGTGTAAAAACTCTTATACATCCAAATATTTAAAACCTAAACTTGTAAAATGATAGAGAAAATTAAAAATTATAGGTATTTCCAGCATATTTTATTATTGAGCATAGTATTTGCAGCTTTTTTTAACACACTAAATAATGATTTTACAAATTGGGATGATCCATATTATGTAACTAATAATGAGCTGATTCATCAGTTAAGTTTGAATAATTTTTTTCAAATCTTTAAACAAAGTTTTACCGGAACATACGTTCCTTTGAGTATTGTTTCGTTAGCAATTGATTATCAAATTGGTGGCGGGAATCCGTTTATATTTCATCTTACAAACTTATTACTACATTTAGCAAATACATTGCTCGTTTTTATTATTATTAAAACGTTATTTTCGTCGGTTCGTATTGCTTTTGGAACCGCATTAATGTTTGGAATTTCGACAATGCAGGTTGAATCGGTTGCGTGGATTACCGAAAGAAAAGACGTTCTTTATTCATTCTTCTTCCTGCTGTCGATATTTCATTATATAAAGTATAGATTGATTAAAACAAACAAATACTTATTTTATTCAATTCTTTTCTTTCTCCTGTCATTACTTTCTAAATCTCAAGCTGTTACATTGCCATTGGTTTTAGTTTTAGTTGAATTTCTGATTAGTAAAAATATTAAAAACTATAAGACTTTAATACCATTTTTTATTCTTTCATTAATATTTGGAATAATAGCAATAAAAGTATCTCAAACTGCTTATTCCGAAGGATTATCATATACTTTGCCCGAACGCCTTTTGTTGTCGGCTTATGCGTTGCCAATGTATATTTTTAAATTAATTATCCCAGTAAAATTATCGGCAATTTATTATTACCCATTTAAAAGTGGGAGTGTGAATTTATATACAATTCTAATAGCTTTATTTTCAGTGCTGTTTTTTTATTTAATTTTTATATTTTATAAAAGAAAGCATTATACATTTTTCTTCGGGTTACTTTTCTTTTTGGTAAACATATTTCTTATGCTTCAGTTTTTCCCTGTCGGTATTGCTTTTATGGCTGACAGGTTCAGCTATATAGCATCAATAGGGATATTTTTAGTTGTTTCATATAGCTTTGAGAAGTTATTTTTGAAATATTCTAATTATAAAAGACATCTAATGGCATTTGCACTTATATATTTCCATTTATTGGGTTTTAATACAATAATTCGTAATGAAGTATGGGCAAACAGTATTAATCTTTGGAATGATACTATAAAAAAGAATCCTAATAATGCTACAGCATATATCAATAGGGGAAATGCTTTTAAAAAAATCGGGAATTTTCAGAAGGCTATCTCCGATTATAATATGAGTATTCAAATAAACAAAACTATTCCCGAAGCATATTATAGCAGAGGTTTGATTTATATGGAGTTAAGTGATTATAATTCAGCAATAAATGATTTTCAATCGTCATTAAAAATTAATCCTAATTATGTTCAAGCATTAGTTCAATTGGGAAATGCTTATTATAGCTCCGGACGTGAAGAATTATCGTTAAATATTTATAATCAGGTACTTAATTTAGATTCAACTCAAAGTGCTGCTTACACAGGAATTGCAAATGTGTATTTCAATAAAAATAACATTGAAAAAGCAATGATTCTTTATAATAAAGCATTAAAATTCAACCCCAAAGATGCAGATACATACTACAACAGAGCTAATTCAAATGCACGTATGGGAAATTTGGAGCAGGCAATAATTGATTATAATAATGCCATAAAATACAATCCCAATAAAGCAATTTATTACTCAAACAGAGGCAGTACCAAATTTTTCTTAAAGGATATCTCAGGAGCATTGGCAGATTTGAACAAAGCCATAGAACTTGAAGACAAAAAGGCTGATTACTATTACAATCGAGGCAATGTTTTCCTATACAGCAGTAAAATAAACGAAGCAATATCCGATTACAATAAGTGTATAGAGTTGAATCCTAAAGCCGGTGAGGCATATCATAAAAGAGGTTTCGCTAATTTACAGTCCAACAACAAAATTGCAGCTTGCAATGATTTTAATACAGCTTTAGAACTTGGATATATCAAAGCAAATAATGAAATTAACAAATTTTGTAAATAGTTTATGGAAACAGAATGGCATAATGAACTTCCTTTTGCAATTACGGTTTGCGATAAAGAAGGGAAAGTAGTTTATATGAACGATAAATCTATCGACACATTTTCGAAATATGGCGGAAAAAAGATTATAGGAAATAATCTTGGTGACTGCCATCCCGAACCGGCAAAGTCATTGCTAATGGAAATGTTGAAAAATCCCGTATTAAATGCTTATACTATTGAAAAAAACGGTATAAAAAAGCTCATTTATCAGTCACCTTGGTATAAAAACGGTGAATATAGCGGTTATATAGAGCTATCTTTGGTTATTCCAAATGAAATGAAACATTTCATAAGACAAGGTTAATCTTTATTTTTTGAAAAACCTTGTTTAAGTGCCGCAATAACAGGCGGTAATAGAGAAATTATTATTATGCTTACTATTACTAAAGTGAAATTCTTTTTAACATAAGGAATGTTCCCGAAGTAATATCCGGCCAGAATAAAAAGGAAAACCCACAGTAAATTACCAATAATACTGAATGAAACAAATCGCAAGTACTTCATTTCGCCAACACCGGCTACAAAAGGAGCAAATGTTCTTATAATTGGCATAAAACGAGCTATAATTAAAGTTTTACCGCCATGTTTTTCATAAAACTTATGTGTTTTATCGAGATACTCGCGTTTTATCAATTTGTAATTTTTTTCGTAAACCTTATGACCTATAAGATTGCCGATAAAAAAGTTCGTATTGTCACCGGCAAAAGCTGCAATTAAAATAACTGGAATTAAGAAAAAAACGTTTAAAGGTTGACCATCCATTGCTGCTATAGTTCCAGCGGCAAACAATAGTGAATCACCTGGTAAAAAAGGTGTTACAACTAAGCCGGTTTCACAAAAAATAATCAAAAACAAAATTAAATATGTCCATGTTTGATAGGTTGAAACCCAGTTGTTTAAATGCACATCAATATGCATTATAAAGTCTAACAGTTGATTGAATATTCCCATTTTAAAATTTTTGAGCAAATTTAATACTTTTAGAATCCTTAAGCATTACATAAGAATAAATTTAAATTGAAAATTTTGAATACTTCTTGGCGTCAATTTTTTTAAAAGCTGTTTTAAGTAAAAACGGTGTTACCATTGTTGTAATTAACCCCATTAGAACAAGAATAGAAAACATTGATATATCAATGAATTTGTTCTGAAGAGCAATATTGGCAATAACAAGCTCCATTATACCTCTTGCGTTTAAACCGATTCCTATAGCCAAAGATTTCTGTTTGTTGAAATTAGCCAGACGTCCGCCTATATAACCGCCTAATATTTTACTTATAAACGATGCTAAAATTACTGATAAAAGTAAAATATAATTACTAATTGACTTAAAACTGAATTCAACTCCCATAAAAGCAAAGAATATAGGAGCTAAAAATCCTATTGTTATACTTGAAGTACTCTGTTTTACTTTTTTGAAATTATCAACTCCCAACATTTCTCTTGGTAATAAAATTGCACCGAAAAATGCTCCAATTACAAAATGCAATCCAACTAACTCGGCTATACTCGAAAAAATCAGTACATAAACCATTACAATTGCAAAAAGCGATTCTTTACCTTTCAGAAAGTCAAGAAACATATTGAGTTTTTGATTAAAAACCGGCATTTTTTGTTTTGTTTTTTCCAATATTTTGTATGCAAAAAGCATAAAAAACATAAACAAAACTACTTTTAATACCGAAATTGTAATATTGATTGATAATTCTTTTACGCTATCACTATATTCTTTAGTATCAAGCACTACACCCAAAATTAACAATGCGACTACATCGTTAAATATAGCGGTTGAAATTATTCTCCTCCCTATATCAGTATTTAATTTTCCGATATCCATCAGTATTCTTACACTAACAGGCAAAGCTGTTATTGAAATACATAATGCTAAAAATACCGACAGTATAAAATTAAGTTTAAAAATTACACCCAGTAAAAGCCCTGAAAGTAAAGGAACTGTGAACCCAAGAATTGCAATCCAGAAGTTTCTGCCTTTTACTGATTTTTTGAGTTCGTTAATATCTATCTCTAATCCGGCTAAAATTACAAGCAGTAATACCCCTAAATCGGATATTGCTTTTAAATATGGCGAAACGATTGAAACTCCCAGTAATGAAGGTCCTAATATGACCCCTGCTAATAATTCTCCAATCATAGAAGGCTGGTTAAACCGTTCCATAAGCTCGCCCAGAACCCTTGCTAATAGCAATAACAGAAAAACCTGAACGATAAAAGGTATATTACTGCTTACTTCCAACATCTTAGATTTATTAGTTGTTTTATAATACCTAAAAATTTAAAAAGCAAAATTCGATAATTTTTATTTATTAAATAAATTAAAATCGAATATTTTTGTGGAAAATAATATCTATGGATGATAACCTATGGAATTCAAGGACTTTATTGTTGTTGGGAGCAGAAAACATTGAAAAACTAAAATCATCGCATGTGCTTGTTGCCGGTCTTGGCGGTGTAGGCGGATATGCTGCAGAAATGCTTTGTAGAGCCGGTATCGGTAAATTAACCTTAGTTGATGGAGATGTCATAAATCCTTCTAACAGAAACAGGCAGCTATTGGCCTTAAAAAGTAAAGAAGGGATGAAAAAGGCTGAAATTATGAAAGAAAGACTTCTCGATATTAATCCTGAGATTGATTTAATAATATATCCCGAGTACATAAAAGATGAAAGAATGATTGAAATCATTGAAGAAGCACCCTATGATTATGTTGTTGATGCCATAGATACTCTTTCTCCAAAAATTTACCTTATACATCACTCAGTCAAAAGGAATTTGAAAGTAGTCAGTTCAATGGGATCAGGAGGTAAATTGGACCCTTCAAAAGTACAAATAGCAGATATTGCTCAAACTTTTATGTGTCCGCTTGCTGATATTCTCAGAAAACGTCTTCATAAACTTGGAATTTACACCGGTTTTAAAGCAGTGTTCTCTACTGAAATAATTCCTGCCGATTCTGTTATTGTGGTAGAAAATGAATTAAATAAAAAGTCAACTGTCGGAACTGTTTCTTATATGCCGCCGCTCTTTGGATGCCTATGTGCTTCGGTTGTTATTAGAGAGTTGATTGGTATTAGTGTAGAAAGCAACTTGCCTATTCCTAAAAGTGTTAAAAAGAAAATTACTTTTAATAAAGATTAATTTGAATGTTGAATAAAATTGAAGCCATTTTCGATAATTTTGAAAGATTTATTGTAAAATATTTTAATAAGTTCTGTATTATAACTTCAATACTGATTTTTGTATATTTATTAATAAGGGCATATTTTGTTCCATTCCTGCACGATGAGATAATGACTTTTTGGTTTTACGTTGATACAGGAGAATATATTCCTTTTAAATACAACATAGATGTTAATGCAGCTAACAATCATTTAATCAATACTTTTATATGTCGATTTTTTTATAATTATTTTGGTTATTCCCCATTTATTTTACGTATCTCAAACTTGATATTTATACCTTTTTATTGTTATTTTTCTTATAAAATTGCCAAGAGTCTGAATAGTAAATTCTTAGCTTTAATTTTATTTTTATCATTTATAACAATACATCCAATTGTCGAATTCTTAGCTTTATGTCGTGGCTACGGAATTTCATTTGCCATGTTGCTCGGAAGTTTCTGGTATGCTAATAGTTATAACAAATCGAACAAAATTCTACATTTATTATTTTCAATAATTGCAGCATTAATTGCTTTGAGTGCCAATTTATCCCTAATGCTTATTTTTATTAGTATTTTATTTTATTTCACTTTAAAAATAATTATTAACAGAGAAAGATTATTTTTAAAACTTTTAATAATTATTACTTTTGGATTACTTCCATTAATTATATTGACTAAATATTCATTTCTTCTTCAAAAGGGTGGTGCTTTATATTATGGCAGTCAGGATGGATTCTGGACTCTTACTGTTACTTCACTTTTAAAATCGCTCGTTAATACTAATAAAGAAATCAATCATTTGGTTTTGTATATATTGAGTTTAATTTTTATTGTAGGATTTTCGAGATTTATTTTCAAGAATTTGAGTGTTAAAATCCTAAATTCTAACTGTTTCTTCTATGGGTTTTTATTATTCAGTAATGTTGTTGGATTAGTTTTGTTAAATACTTTATTTAAAGTAAATTATCCTGATGACAGAGCTGCATTTTATTTTTATTATTTATTTATAATTGCATTTATTTTCTTAATTGATGAGATACAAAGCCAAAATTTTAAATTTAGAACGATTAAAATTATAACATTAATCTTTTTTATTTTTCCTTTTAACTTTTTATACGGTCTAAACTTGACACATGTCAGCGTTTATAAAGAAGATAGAATCCCTTATCACTTCTACGACAAATTAAAAGAAAAATCAGAATCATGTGTAATGCCTGTTGTAGGTTCGCATTTTGGTAGAACTTTAGTTACAGCTTTTCACAATTATCTTGATAATGGTAATTTGTCAAAAAACTATGATAGTCATTATCCGAGTTTAATTCCTGATTTTCAAATAATAAAACACGATGATTTAGATTTTTTTAAGTTTAATTATTTTATAATCGATTATGATAAAATTACCGGATACTATTTGTTGGAAAGAAAGTACAAACTGAATGCAGAGATGATTCTTTCTAAGGGTAATATAGTTTTGAACAGGAATTTCAATGATGAATTTTTTAATTTTATTGAAATAAATAACATTGATAGTCTGATTAGTTTTCCGTTAAAAGTTGAATTTGATTTAAAAATTTCTACTGACTTTAAGCCTTTTGAAGCATGGTTAGTGGCTACAACCTTTGATAAATCGGGGAAAACTACTTCTTACGAATATGTTCCTTTGAATTGGTTAAGAAATAATTGGAAGAATCAGCATATTAAAACGACTTTGTTATTAACCAATTTACCTGTACAGTCTGAACGTTTGCTTGTATATATCTGGAATATTAAAAAAAGTAACTTTGCAATTGAAGAAGGTAAAATTAGGATATTTAAAGTAAATGAAAATTAGCTTTAATTATTAATTAATAGATACATTCTCCGTGCCATAAGTAGCATTCATCGTGTTCAATATTTTCAGGAATTTTTTTGAATATTCCGAAAACAGCAGAGCCGCTTCCGCTCATAGATGCATAAACTGCTCCGTAATCGTACAATCTATCTTTCAAATCTTTTATATTAGGAAATCGCTTAAAAACTTCTTCTTCAAAGTCATTTATTACGGTATTTTTCCAATTTTCAATAGGTGCATGCAGCAAACTTTCTAAGTCTATTTGTTTATTTCTCGGTGTTATCCATTTATAGGCACTGGTTGTATTGATGCTTTGATTTGGTTTAATTAATACAATATAGTGATTTTTAATTGAAAAGTCAATTTCATTAAAAGTACTACCTTTTTCAGAGGCTAACAACGGCTTGTTTTCGATAAAAAAAGCACAATCGCTGCCCAATTTATTGGCATAAGAATATAGTTGATGGTTAGATATTTTCAATTCAAACATTTCATTCAAAAGTAATAGAGTGTGTACTGCATCGGATGAACCGCCACCTAAGCCTGCACCGGTAGGAATTCTTTTTAATAATATTATGTTTACCGGTGGAAGATCAAAATCATTGTTTAATAAATTATATGCTTTCAAGCATAAATTGTCATTAGTGTCACCTTCTATAGGAATACCGAAAATACTTATAGATGTGTTCTTTTTATCGGTTTTTTCAATCTCAATAGTATCATTAAAATTGATTGGGTAGAAAAGAGTTTTAATATCGTGAAAACCGTCTTCTCGTTTTCTTTCTATATATAATCCAATATTTATTTTGCAGTTCGGAAATAGTGTCATATTTTTTTCCGTAAAATTAGTGTTTAATTAAATTTTAAACTATATTTGTAATAAAAAAACATGAAAATAGGACTAAATTTAATATTGAAATGGGTTGCAAGAGTTTTTTCTGTTGCATCTGTATTTTTTATTTTTTTGTTTATTATCAGTCATTTAGCATATTCTTACGAGTTTAATTTTAAATATTTTATCTTTTATATTTTTCTACCTTTAAGTGTTGTATCAGGCTTACTAATTGGACTTAAAAACGAACTTTTGGGCAGTATAATATCTATTTTTGCCTTATTTACCTTCTATTTACTTTATTATTTTGTCGAAAAATCTATACCCGAAGGATTAGCTTTTTTAATTCTTACATCTCCGGCACTGCTTTATCTTATGTCATGGATAATTGATGCAAGAAAGATAAAAAAATAAAATTAAATCTTTAAATTTGAAATATTATCAATATTTTTGATTTATCCTTCTTAATAAAATTATTGTGAACAACAGAATTATTCAATTAATAGCTTTTACTTTTTTTCTATTATTGAGTGAAATATTGTGTTCACAAGAGTTAGGATGTCTGAATTATACGCCAACAGAAGGACTTGTACAATCGCAGGTGCAAGATATGTTTCAAGACAGCAAAGGTTTTATATGGCTTGGCACAAAAGGAGGAGTTAGCAGATTCGACGGAACAAATTTTAAAAATTACACTACCAATGAGGGCTTAATTGATAATTCTATTCTAAAAATTTTTGAAGTAAATAACAATTGTTTGTTTATATTGACAAGGATAGGGTTTTCACTACTATCGAATAATAAGTTCATAAACTATTATTTACCAAATAATATTAATTTGCTTGTAAGTGCTAATTCATACGGATTTGACGATGATAATAATATTATTTTCCCATACTTTGAATCCGAAAGTTTGAAGTTTGCAAAGTATGTAAACGGCAAAACTTTTCCTTGCAGCAAAATAAATAAATTGATAAGTGAAAATAAATCCTTCCAAAAACAAAATTATATAGGTCTTGAAATAATTTACAGCAGAAATTACAAGTGTTTTTATATTCTTTTAAATAATGAAATTTATTCTTTAAAATCTGATGTTTTAAAAAAAATAATCACTTTAAATGAATATAAAAACAAAATGATTAAGGGGAAGGATAATGAAATTTATCTATCTTCAGGAAAAACTTTTTATAAAATTAATAATGATAAATTAGTTGAATTTAAAACGAGAGATAATGATTATGAATTAGTTAATTTTATTGTTGACAGAAAAGGTGATATATATCAAATACTTAGCCTGCAAGAATGTATTTATGCCATAAATAATGATTTATTTCATAACTCTATCAAATCTCAAGCTCAAATGAGTATTGATAATGAAGATAACTTGTGGATTTTCGGAGAAAATGGAATTCAGAAGATGTTCCCTAAAAACTTTATTAATTTTCCCGTTAGCACATATAATTCTCTTTATGATACTTGGAATATTAGTGAAGTAAAAAATAATATTTATTTTTTCACTTATTCATTAGGTGTATCTATGTATAACAATAAAGATATTAAAAGAATAAGCATACCTGATACCCTAAATAAACTACAATTTTATATGGGAAATACTAAATATAAAAACGAAAAGATACTTGTAAACATTAGAAGTTACGGTATTAGTATTTTTGATGGAAAGACCTTTTCAAAATTGAACTCAAAATTTTTCAAAGAATATACTCCTTTTTACACATACTATGATGAAAAAAAAGACATAGTTTTGTCGGGAACTACAGTCGGGTTAATAATTTTTGATAATAAAGATTATAGAATAATCGACAAACCTTTTGGGAATAAAAATCCTAATCATAAAGTAGTCTGCATAGCAAAAGATACGCTTGGAAGGTACTGGTTGGGCGGGTTTAAGAAAATATCATTACTGGTTAACGATAGCATTATTAATTTTCCTACTAAAGAGTTTCCTTTTGATTTTGGTGGAAACACAATGTATGTTGATTACAAAGGAAATATTTGGATAGGAAATGAAAAAGGTTTGTTTTTTTATAACTATAAAACTTTCAAAAAAATTGATATTCCGAATTTTAAATCAATTATGGGGTTTATTACAGGTGTTGAAAAAAATCGGTTATTAATAGGTAATATGAATAATCTCGGAGTATTATTTCTCGATAATTTTTACTTAACAGGCAATTGTCATATTAAACTTTATGATAAGTACAATGGATTTTTAGCATCGGAATGCGGGCAAAACGGAGCTTTTACTGATAGTAAAGGTTATGTTTGGATTGCAGGCACAGATAGGGTTGTTAAGTTTGACCCGCGTATAGTGAAAATTAATCAAAATCCTCCTAAAACTTATTTTAAGGAATTAAGCTACATTAATCCTAAAATGAAGAAAATTACTTTATACGATAACGTATCAGACAATTTTAAGCTAAAGTATAATCAAAAAAATATCCGTATCGATTATGGTGCAATTTCAACAACCGCTCCACAAAAAGTGAAGTTTAAATATATGCTCGAAGGCTATGATTTAACATGGTCGGAAGCTAACGACCAGCAATTTGTAGTTTATACAAATCTTCCTCCTAAAAAGTACTTATTTAAAGTTAAAGCATGTAATGAAGACGGAATTTGGAGCCAACAACCAACTGAAATAGCTTTTTACATAAAACCTGCTTACTGGCAAACTTGGTGGTTTAAATCATTAGTTGCTATTATAATAATATCGATAATAATTATTGCTGTAAATCATATTTTTAAGAATAAAAGAAAACAAATTCAAAGAAAATATGAAAGTGAAAAGAAAATAAAAGAACTTCAGTTAAAGGCTTTAAAAGGTCAAATAGATCCACACTTTACCTTTAATGCTATAAATGCAATTTCTTCGCTTATCTATAGAGAAGAAAGGAAACTCGCTTATCATTATTTTACCAAATTTGCTCAATTAATCAGAAGTGTATTGCTCTCAAGCAATAATATTACCCGCTCACTGCAGGATGAAATACATTTTATCGAAAATTATCTTGAAATAGAGAAATTCAGATTTAAAGATAAGTTTGAATATTATATAGAAGTCGATAAAGATGTGGATAAGAATATTCAAATACCTCAAATGCTTATACAAACCTATGTCGAAAATTCGATTAAGCATGGTATAATGCATTTAAACAATAATGGGGTTTTAATAATTCAAGTTCATTATGATCAAAACAATAATATCATGATATCGATAACTGATAATGGAATTGGGAGGGAGAAAGCGTCAAAAATATCGGCAAAAGGCGCCGGACTCGGTATCAGTATCATGAATCAGTTTTTTGAACTTTACAACAGTGTCAATTCAAACAAAATCAAATGTGAAATAATTGATTTGTATGACGATAATGGAAATGCAAATGGAACAAAAGTAAAAATATTTTTCCCTAAAGATTTTAAATATTCAATTTAGAAATATGAAAGATAAAATTAAAACAATTATTGTTGATGATGAGTATGAAGGATTAGAAATTTTGAATAATTTGCTGATCAATTACCCTGAAATTCAAATAGTAGCTCAATGTACAAATGTTGACGAAGCTATTGAAGCAATACTAAAACATGTTCCCGATTTAATTTTTCTTGATATTCAAATGCCCGTAAAATCGGGGTTTGATGTAATTTTTGAAATGAAACGGTTACAAATTTCACATCCATACGTTGTTTTCACCACAGCTTATGATAAGTATGCAATTCAGGCTATCAAAATAGCTGCTTTCGATTACTTGCTTAAACCAATTGATATGGTTGAATTACAAAACACTTTAAACAGATTAAAAGTTAATATCCTAAAAAGTAATTTTGTTCATCGTATTGATATTTTGTGCAAAAACATTGAAAAACTTCACGAACCTAAATTAAAGTTTAATTCGAGAACAGGCTTTATCATTGTTGATATTGATGAAATATTTTATTTTGAAGCTCAAGGCAATTATACTACGGTTTTTTTTAATAATGATAAAAATGAGATGCTTTCGGGAAATATCGGTCAGATTTTTAAAATGTTACCATCCGAAAAATTTCATAAAATTAATCGTTCGTATATAATAAATTTAGACTATTTAAAATCGGTAAACAGAAAAAATAAAATTTGTACCATAGAAAAAGAAAACTTTAAAGTAAACTTACCTATTGTCAGCGAAGCCATTAAAGAACTGGAAAAGCTATTTTCTAACTCTAATTTTTAGGAGCTAATCCCGAAAAATTTATATTAAATAGAATCTCATTGAAATAACTTTTTTTATCAGGAATGTAAGAAAAGCGGTAGCCAAGCTGAAATGGTGCCAAGAATCTTAAAAAATGAAATTCAGTGTTTAATTCAACACTGTAAGAACTTAAATTGATATTATTTCCTTTATAATTACCTTTTAATAATGATGATGACAATACAGAATGTATTCGTTTTAAATAAATAAGCGAACCGAGACTAAGATCGGGATATAAAACGGGGAATGTGTAATTAGCTGATATTGAGATTAAATTATCATTTTCAACAATACTTGTTCCAAACGGGTAATTTATTAAATCAGAATATCTGTAGAGGTTTTCTCCGTAATTCTTTTTTTGATATCCGCCATATAGCATAAGTCCGTGGTTTATAATAAAAGAAGGGAAATATAACCATGTTTCAACAGACCCGATATTGCCAAAATTGATTTCTCCAAAGGGCGAATGTCTGAAATTAATATCAACAATTTGCCCCCATCTTGGATAAATGTCTCTTTTCGAAGTTCTTAATAAATGATAGAAATATAATCTATAATCTAAACTCGATATCATTCCTTTTGTCATTTGTTCGGGAGTAGTTTCGTTGTGAACAATTTGAATTAATTGAGTTTTTAATGAAGGTTGTAATCCTGTATAGTATTTTCCCGCAGCAAATCTTAAAGGAACTCTGATACCTATTTTTGATGTATTTTCTCTATATGTAAATTTTCTGACAAATAATCCGTTTGAAAACAAATTTCCCTCTCTTGACTTGGTTTCCGCATTGATATCAATTATCGGGAAGAGGCCTTTATATGACAAATCAAAATAATATTTCCCCTTTTTTTCTTGGCTTATATATTCATAGCCTGCAGTAATAAACAAAGTACTTAATAGATTCTGAGACATAACCGAAACGCCGGAAGTAATTGTTTGATTATATGCATCAATTGATAAAGGCGCCCAACTGTGAAAATTAAACAAATGATTGATAGGCTTATATTTTTTAACTTCAAAATCTATTACTTCATTTTTTACTGTGTCCTTATCTGTCTTGTTAAATTTTCCTATGCTGTCAATAATTGATGTGCTTATAATTTTGGGAAAGCTAACCTCTTTAAAATCACTTTCTTTAATAGTGTTATAGACTATTTTATAGCCATTTGAGGTGTATATTGTATAATACATAATCGAAGAATGGTCATCAATTTGCGGTTGAAATGAGCCAAATACCGAAGAAGTAATTAGAAAATACTTATTATTTACAGTGTCAAAAGCAAATATTTCGTTTGTGTTTTTTTCGGAAGATGAAAAAATTATATAATTTTTGAAATATTTGGGATACTTAATATCATTGAAAGTGAAAGGAATTAATATTCTTGTTTCATCTGTTATCAGATTGTATTCAATTAGCGATTTGCCTGAATTAGTTGTAATAACGGCAATAATCTTATCTCCGTCGTTATTCCATGAAGGATATGCAATAACATCAGTACTTTCGAAATTTATTTTTCTAATAGCATTGCCGGTAAATGCATCAATAATAATTAGTGATGTGTTTCCGCTTAGATTATTCTCTATACAAGCAATTTTATCACCTGTTTTATTATAAGCCGGAGAAAAATAACGGGTTTTATTTGTTAGTTTTTTAATTTTCTTTTTATTCAAATCGTAAACTTTAATAACTGAATAAGATTGTAAACCCCATCTGATATCCGGTTCATACTCTGCCCATAATATTTTATCGTTAGTATTTGAAATAGACATATCTGTCATATAACCGGGTGTAAATAAAATTTTTTCAAACCCGTTACTATCAATGCTTACAATACGTGTTATATCATTTAGTGAGGATTTAACGGCAATAGTTTTATTTTTAAATGGTTTTGGAGAGTAATAATTAGTATAAACAACAGATTGCGAAGTATTTAATAATTTATAATCGGAAGTATCAGTATTAATTTCTTTTGAAAATTGATTGTTAATTTCGCCAATAGTTTCTTTATAAAGTTTTAATGGGGTTTTCCCCGTGTATTTTTTTACACTTGTTGCAAAAGGTATAAAAATATAAGGATAGCGTGCTGTATAGCTGAAAACTTTATCGAAAATTTCGTTTCCGTATTTTATTTTGGTATATCCGGTTAGATAATAACCTAAAGTGTATATATCAGGTACAAAGTCTTTGTAGGAGCCAAAAATTGCCTTGTTGTAGCTGAATATTTTTTTTTCTAAAAGTTGAGCTTTTAATGGAGCCGAAAATTCGGGTAATCTTCCTCTGCCAGAGTTTGAATACATTGTTTCTGATATTACCGCATCGCCCTCTATTACCCAACTCGGAATAAATGTAGCTATAGCAGAACCTACAGCTATTTGACCAAACGGAATTTGCATATATTTTGTAAATCCCCTGTAAAATTGGCTTATTTGAACAATATGTCTGTATTCGTGAAGTGCCATTTGTTCGAGCCAAGGTTGCGAATAAATATCTTGTGGCGGCAAAGCATACCACTCGCTTCTTTTGGGAGCCAAGGTTACAAAGCCATTTGCAGTAACCGTACGATTGTGAAGTATTATTGGGAATTTTTTGGCATTTATTGAATAATCCGAATTAATATCAGGAATATTATTATAAAGGTAGTTTGCAAGTTTAATGGCATTAGCTTGTATTTCATCAGGGAAAATAATTGAAAACCTTTTATTATCAATTATTTTCCATTTAACTGACGGCGGGTTTTGACCTGCTTCGTAGAATTGTGCAGATAGTTGTTTTGAAAATGAAAATAGTGTTAGTAGAGTTATTGCGAAAAATAAATTATTTTTCATTTAGCGTTAGGCTGTTTTATTGACTTGCAAGCAAATCAATTATATGAATACATTTTATAGGCAACGAATTTTTATCAATAAATGCCTGAAGATTCATCAAACAAGAAGCATCAGTTGAAACTATATATTCAGCACCTGTTTCAAGAGCATTTTCAACCTTTCTCATTGCCAAAGCAGTTGATATACTTTCAAAATTTGCCGAAAAAGTACCACCAAAACCACAACACATATCACTTTCTTTCATTTCTATCAACTTCAATCCCTTGACATTTTCAAGCAGAATTCGCATTTCAAGACTTATACCGTATTCTCTCAATGCAGCGCATGAATCATGATAGGTTACGGTATGGTTAAAAACAGCTCCAACGTCAACAATTCTTAATACATTTACCAAAAAGTCGCAAAATTCGAATATATTTTTTTGAATTTTTTTGAATTCAAGGTGATATGGTGTGTTATGAAACAGCTTTGCGTAGTGATTTCTTATAAATCCGATGCACGAAGCAGAACCTCCTACTATATATCTTTCGTTTGGAAAATCTTTGAGAAATTTTATCCCGAATTCTTTTGCTTCGTCCCAATATCCCGAGTTGAAAGCTACCTGCCCGCAACATGTTTGATTTGTGTTGTAATAAACTTCGAAACCAAGTTTTTCGAGTATTTTTACCATGTTTACCGCAGTATTAGGATAAAATTGGTCGATAAAACAAGGAACAAAAATGTCAATTTTTTTAGTCATATATCAGAAAGAAAAATTAGTTAAAAAACAAAATTAAGCATTTTTTGAAAAAGTGTTTTTATTTCGTAATTATTATTTTTTGGTTTAAATTTGTAGCTTAAATATTAAAAAAAATGAAAAAGTTAAAAATAGGCGATATCGCCCCGGAAATTAATGCTGTAGATCAGTTTGGAAATCCTGTTGATTTAAGCAGTTTAAGAGGCAGTAAGGTTGTAATTTATTTTTACCCTAAGGATAATACACCCGGTTGTACTGCAGAAGCATGCAATTTGAGAGATAACTATGAATATTTGCTCAAAAATGGTTATAAAGTTATAGGTATTAGTGCTGATAATGAGGCATCGCATAAAAAGTTTACCGAAAAATTTCAACTTCCATTTCCGTTAATTGCTGATGTCGAAAAAAAGATTATTATGGATTATGGTGTTTGGGGACAAAAAAAGTTTATGGGTAAAACATTTGACGGGATAATAAGAACTACATTCATAATTGATGAAGAAGGAAAAATTGAAGAAATCATTGAAAAGGTTGATACAAAGAATCATACAAATCAGATTATAAAACGAAAATAATTTAAGGAAATTAATATTAAACTAATGAGTAAAGAACAAATGGAAAACCAAGACAAAAAAGAAAAGCTGAAAGCTTTGCAACTAACCATAGATAAGATAGAAAAGAACTATGGTAAAGGTTCAATTATGAAATTAGGTGATAATCCCGTAGAAAGTGTTGAAGTAATTCCTACAGGTTCAATAAGTTTGGATATTGCTTTAGGTATAGGAGGTCTCCCAAAAGGCAGAGTAATAGAGATTTTTGGGCCTGAATCATCAGGTAAAACCACATTAGCGATACATGCAATTGCTGAAGCTCAAAAGCTCGGAGGTATTGCTGCTTTTATAGATGCTGAACATGCATTCGACAGTTTTTACGCAAAAAAACTTGGGGTTGATATTGATAATCTGTTGGTATCGCAGCCTGATAACGGAGAGCAAGCCCTCGAAATAGCTGAAAATTTGATTCGTTCGGGTGCTATTGATATAATTGTTATTGACTCGGTAGCCGCATTAACTCCTAAGAGTGAAATTGAAGGAGAGATGGGTGATTCGAAAATGGGTCTTCAAGCCCGACTTATGTCTCAGGCTCTTCGTAAATTGACTGCAACTATCAGCAAAACAAATTGTTGTTGCATTTTTATCAATCAGTTGCGCGAAAAAATTGGTGTAATGTTTGGAAACCCCGAAACCACTACAGGTGGAAACGCCCTGAAATTTTATGCTTCTGTACGATTGGATATTCGTAAAATATCGCAGATTAAAGATGGCGAAAATGTTACCGGTAACCGAGTTAAAGTTAAAGTTGTAAAGAATAAAGTTGCACCTCCTTTCAGAACTGCCGAGTTTGATTTGCTTTATGGGGAAGGATTTTCAAAAATTGGCGAAATTATCGACTTAGGTGTAAGTTTAAATCTCATTAAAAAAAGCGGCTCATGGTTTAGCTACGGCGATACAAAATTAGGGCAGGGTAGAGATGCCGTAAAACAATTGCTTATCGATAATCCCGAACTTGCCGAAGAGCTTGAAATTAAAATTAAAGAGGCCATTGCTTAACTTTTTTATGATAATTATTCAGAAAAATTTTAATCTTTGATTATATTGAAAAGGTTTGATTTTCTGGTTTGGATAAACTTGAAAAATTATCAGTAGTTTTTTATAAAGAAACGCTTAGCTATTCAGACGATTAAATTGGGTTAAAATAATTTGTTACTAAGTGGTTGTAATTGTTGGATTTAAAAAATAATTATAACCACTTTTTTTTATTACTCACTTCACTTTATAAAAAGTGTAAAAAATACTTGAATATACAAATAATAAATTTTATTAGAAAATGCTGTAATATTGTTTAAATGTTTATTAAATTTACAGCAAATTTAATTAGATAAATTCCTACATTTTAATATTGACTCTGAAAAATAACAAACTATTATGCTTGAAAAAATAATAAACTTCAGCATTAGAAATAAACTCATAGTAATTTTATTTACAATAACTATTGCAGCTTTTGGTCTTTATGCTGTATTAAAAATATCGGTAGGAGCAGTACCGGATATTACCAATAATCAGGTTCAGGTAATAACAACTTCGAGTAACTTATCAACTCAGGAGATAGAACAATACATTACTGCCCCTGTAGAAATGGAGATGGCAAACCTGCCAGGTGTTAAAGAAATTCGTTCGGTTTCGAAATTTGGTATTTCTCTAGTTACAATTGTATTTGATGAAAAATTAGGCACTTACCTTCCTCGTCAGCTTATAGCCGAGAAAATAAAAAGTGCAACAGCCAAAATACCGGAAGGTTTTGGAGAACCCGAAATGGGGCCAATCACAACAGGGCTTGGAGAAATATATCAATACACACTTGATACTAAAGAAGGTTATGAAAGCAAATATTCGGCTACCGATTTGCGTACAATTCAAGATTGGGTTATTAAAAGACGATTATCAGGAATTAATGGTGTAGTTGAAATAAACAGCTGGGGTGGATATTTAAAACAATACGAAGTTGCTATTAATCCCGCACAATTGACAGCCATAAACGTTACCCTGATGGAGGTATTTGATGCGTTGGAAGCCAATAACAGTATATCTGGAGGCTCATACATCGAGAAAGTAAATCAAAGTTATTTTATAAGAGGTGATGGACAGGTTAAATCGATAGAAGATATTGAAAATATTGTTGTTAAAAATGTGAATGGCACTCCGATTTTAATCAAAAATCTGGCAAAAGTAAAATTCGGACATGCCAACAGATACGGAGCAATTACAGCAAACGGCAAAGGCGAAACGATATTGGGGCAGGTAATGATGCTCAAAAATGCAAATTCTAAAGATGTTATTTCGGAAGTAAAAAAACGAGTTGCCGAGATTCAGAAAAATCTTCCGGAAGGTGTTTATATTAATCCCATTGTTGATAGAAGTGAACTTGTTGCCAAAACAACATTTACTGTTGTTGAAAATTTGTTATTAGGTGCTCTAATAGTTATGATTACAGTAATTCTTATACTTGGGAATATACGTTCGGCACTTGTTATAACTTCAATTATTCCGCTTGCACTGCTTTTTACAATATCGATGATGTATATTTTCGGAATAGATGCCAATCTTATGAGTTTAGGCGCACTTGACTTTGGGATTATAATTGATGGAGCTGTTATTATTGTTGAATTTATCGTTTTAAAAATTTCAATCAAGAAAAATGACATTGAAAATTCCACGGGAGAAGAACGTCGAAAAATTATGGATACCATATCATTTGATGGAGCTTCGAAAATGATGGAGTCTGCAATATTCGGTCAAATTATTATTTTGATAGTATTTATTCCTATTCTCTCATTAACCGGTGTTGAAGGGAAAATGTTCAGACCTATGTCTTTATCATTTTGTTTTGCAATTATTGGAGCAATGATAATGGGATTAACTTGGCTACCTGTTGCATCTTCATTATTTCTAAAGCCTTCAAATTCAAAGAAGAAAAATATTTCAGACCGAATAATGGGATTGGCTCATAAATCTTATTCTCCGGTAATTCATTGGGCTTGTTCACATAAAAGAATTGTGCTTGGAGCTGCATTAGTATCTTTACTTTTAACTGCTTTCCTTTTCACACGAATAGGAGGAGAATTTGTCCCTACTTTGGATGAAGGCGATTTTGTTATTCAACCTGTTTTAAAAACAGGAACATCATTATCGAAAACTATTGAAACAACTACCAAAATGGAACAGATATTGAAAAATAACTTTCCTGAAGTTGATAAAGTAGTCAGTAGAATAGGAGCAGCAGAAGTTCCAACCGACCCAATGTCGATGGAAGAGATAGATATGATAATTAAACTTAAACCTCGTAAGAGTTGGACAAGTGCTAAAACTAAAGAAGAATTGGCCGATAAATTTAAAAAAGCACTTTCGGCAATTCCGGGTATAGAATATGAGTTTACTCAACCTATTGAAATGCGTTTTAATGAGCTAATTACAGGTGTACGTTCCGATATAGCAATTAAAATTTTTGGTGATGATTTGGATTACATTAACAAAAAAGCTATTGAAATAAAAGGTTTAATTGAAGGAATTCCTGGAGCAAGCGACATAATTATGGAAAAAACAGCAGGGCTGCCGCAAATTAAAATTGATTATAATCGAGATAAAATAGCATATTACGGAGTTGACATAAAAACTCTTAATAATTACATATCTACTGCTTTTGCAGGAAGAATTTCGGGAGTAGTTTTTGAAGGCGAAAAACGATTCGATTTGGTTGTTCGTTTCGACAGCCAAAACAGAACTGACATAGAGGATATCAGACAACTAAGAGTGCCTATACCTAACGGAAGTCAAATTCCATTAGCCGAACTGGCCGATATACAATATGCCGAAGGACCTGCTAAGATTTCGAGAGAGAATACTCATAGGCGAGTGGTTGTTAGTGTTAATGTAAGAAATAGAGACCTGCAATCAGTGGTAATGGATATTCAGGAAAAAATCAACAAAAATATCAATTTAAAACCGGGTACTTATATAGCATACGGTGGGCAATTTGAAAATCTTCAGAAAGCGACAAACCGATTGCTAATTGCTGTACCGGTTGCGCTTCTGCTTATATTTATATTCCTGCATTTTGCATTCAGGTCGTTTAAAGATGCAATAATGATTTTTACTGCAATTCCTTTAGCAACTGTTGGCGGTGTTTTGCTTTTATGGTTGAGAGGAATGCCTTTTAGTGTTTCTGCAGGTATTGGATTTATAGCATTATTCGGTATAGCAGTGCTTAACGGTATTGTTCTTATTGAGCATTTAAAGGAATTAAAACACAATGGAACTAATTGTATGCGAGATTTAATTATTCAAGGTACAAAAGACAGACTTCGACCGGTTATGCTTACAGCAGGAGCTGCAGCAATGGGATTTTTGCCAATGGCAGTATCTAACGGCGCCGGAGCTGAAGTACAACGTCCTTTGGCTACAGTTGTTATCGGTGGTCTGGTTACTTCTACTATGCTCACTATGATTGCTCTCCCGCTTTTATTCGAAATATTTTATAATGTTGTTGGAATAAAATTTTTCCCTTTAAGATTTATCAGATCAAAACAATGTATTGTTTCTTTATTGATAATATTTTCTTCTTTTTCCGTTTTTGCTCAAAATAAAGAACTTAAAATTGATGATGCCGTAAATATTGCTTTGCAAAACAATAAAGAAATAAAAGCATATTTATTAAAAACAGATGAGCAAAAAGCACTTATATCAACCGCATTCGATTTCGATAAAACAACTATATCTTATGGTTATGACCAAAATAATATAGCAGAGAACGGCTTTCCATTGAAGGTTTGGGGTGTTACTCAAAATTTCAATTTCCCAACTCTTTATACTGCCGAATTAAAAGCAAAACGAATAGAGCTTAATATTGCTGAAACAGAACTGAAAATTAAAACCGAAAGTCTAATCAAACAGGTATCTCAAAATTTTATCGAAATTCAGGTATTAATTGAAAAGTCGAAAATTCTTGAAAAAATTGACAGTCTTTATAATAACATTTTAAAAGGAGCTATTGTCAGGAATAGCAAAGGCGATATAACAAATCTCGATTTACTGAACATAAAAGCCAAACAGCAAGAACTAAAAATTCAGTTGAGCGAATTAAAATACAGAATTGAAAATTCTACTACAAAACTTAAGGCATTAATGGGTTACGACAGTTCTTTTGTTGTGTCTTCCGAAATTAAAATATTACAACTTGCCAATAAAGCTGCCGAATCTTCTCCATACTATTTATGGTTAAAAAATCAGGAAAATTTGAATGCTGCTAAAATTAATATTGAAAAGAATAAACTATTGCCTGATATTTCTTTTAATTACTTTATTGGAACTAACTCTTATCAAAATTCAAAAAATTATTACGGATTTGAAGCGGGAATTTCTGTCCCCATTTTCTTTAATGCGCAAAAATCAAGGATTAAAGCGTCTGTTTTTGCGACAAATTCTTCTAAAAACCTTACTGAATATGAATTAGAACTTCTTAAAGTAAAACAAAAGGAATTGTTAAATACTCACTTTAAGCTTAAAGAACTAATTAATTATTATAACGAAACAGGAGATAAACTTTACAATGAAATCTACAGAACTGCTAAACTAAGTTTCGAAAATGGAGAGATTGATTATCTGAAATTTGTAACAAGTATCGAAACAGCCCTTCGAATTAGGCTTGACTATTTAAATAACCTTATTGATTATAACAATGTTACACTTGAACTTAATTATTTATCAAAATAGAACTGTATGAAAATGATTAATTATCGATTATTTATAACCGTTTCAATTTTTATAGTTTTTGCCTGTGGCAATAAGCAAGAAACAGCTGAGAAAGCATCAGATTTTATTGAAATTACCGAACAACAGTTCGAAACCGATTCTATGCATCTTGGAAAAGTCGAGAACAAAGTCTTTGAAGATATTGTAAAGTGTAATGGTATATTGGTTCCATTGCCCGATGGAATTGCCAAAATTAATGCACCTTTAAACGGTATTATAAAAAATATTAAATGTATTAATGGTCAGTCGGTTAATAAAAATCAACCACTTATAGAGATAAGCGGTAACGAAATAATTGAAATTCAAAAAGAATTTGCAGAAGCAGCGGCAAATAACAAAAGGTTGAAAACTGAATATAACAGAATAAAATTACTTTACAATGAGAAAGTTACTTCCGAAAAAGATTTTATTGCTATTGAAACAGACTATAAAATTTCAATGGCAAAATATTCAGGTTTAAAACTTAAAATTGAATCAATCGGACTAAATCCTTTAAAAATTGAAAATGGAGAATTTTATTCATCATATTTTATTAAAGCTCCAATAAATGGAATTATATACAACTCTAAGGCAACAATCGGAAGTTATGTTGATTCTCAATTTGAACTGATGGAAATTATCAATCCGAGCTTGCTTCAAATAAAATTGTCAGTTTTTGCCAATGAAATAGAGAAAGTTAAAAAAGGACAAAGTGTAAGGTTCAGATTTGCAGGCAAAAACGAAGCTCAATATGCTACTTTGAGTTCTGTAGGTGCAGCTGTCGATAATGAAACAAAATCAATATCATGCTATGCATCAATAAATAATCTTTCTATTGCACCTATAGCAAATTCTTTTATTGAAGGGGAAATAATAACCGATACTACCAAAACTTATGTTTTACCAAAGAGTGCCTTAATTAAATCGAGCAATAAAAATTATATATTAGTGTTAAATAAACAAGCCGATGGCAAATATTTTTTTATAAAACATCAAATAAGTATCGGAAAAGAGTTTAACGATTATTTTGAAGTTTTGGATAATAAAATTGATGGAATGATATTGACTAAGGGCGGATACAATATTCGAATAGATGAATGATTAAATTGCTGTAATACTGAGCTTTATAAATTGTTGGCATTTGATAAATTATTAAAATATTTAATTAATGAATATAACCATTGAAAATATACTTTTGGTTGGCTCTTTATTACTTTTTGTCAGCATTATTGTCAGTAAAACATCTTTTAGGTTTGGAGTTCCTACATTGTTGCTTTTTTTAGCAATAGGAATGTTAGCAGGTTCTGAAGGTATTGGCAAAATTAATTTTGATAATCCTCAAATAGCACAATTTATCGGAGTAGTAGCTCTGAATTTTATATTATTTTCGGGTGGACTTGAAACTAACTGGAATTCAGTAAAGCCTATATTAAAAGAAGGACTTGTTTTATCAACTTTGGGTGTATTGTTAACTGCTTTATCAATAGGGGCTTTTGTGTGGTTTACTACTGATTTTACGATATATGAAAGTATGTTGTTGGGTTCTATTGTTTCATCTACCGATGCTGCGGCTGTTTTTTCAATTCTGCGTTCTAAAAGTCTGGCTTTAAAATCGAATTTGCGTCCAACCTTAGAATTAGAAAGCGGAAGCAACGACCCTATGGCTTATGTATTGACGATTGCTTTTTTGTCATTAGTGGTCAATCAAGATAAAAACGTTTTATCAATTATTCCTTTGTTTTTACAACAAATGATTTTAGGAGGATTAGCCGGTACTTTATTCGGGAGACTCAGTAAATTTATAATCAATAAAATTAAACTCGATTTTGAAGGTCTTTATCCGGTTTTAGTTATTTCGTTGATGTTTATCACATTTTCTGCGACAGATTTTGTTGGTGGTAACGGATTTCTTGCAATATACATTTGTGCGGTTTACCTTGGTAATCAGGAGTTAATACACAAGAAAACCATTTTTAAAATGTATGATGGTATGGCATGGCTAATGCAAATAGTTCTCTTTCTAACCTTGGGTTTGCTGGTTTTCCCATCTCAAATTGTTCCATACATAGGAATCGGACTTTTAATTTCTCTGTTTTTAATCTTTGTAGCAAGACCTGTTAGCGTTTTTTTAAGTCTTATCTTTTTTAAAATGCGAATTCAAAGGCGTTTTTATATTTCCTGGGTTGGATTGCGTGGTGCCGTACCTATTGTTTTTGCTACATATCCTCTACTGGCAGGAATTGACAAAGCAAATATGATTTTCAATATAGTTTTTTTTATTTCTGTTACTTCGGTTATAATTCAAGGCACAACATTATCAGTAGTTGCAAAGTGGTTTAATGTTGCATTGCCTGAAAAAGTGAAACCAATTTCTGAAACTGAAAAGATAATTTTAGACCTTCCGAAATCGTTATTGAAAGAGTATGAAATTTCGCCCGATTGTAAAGCAGTCAATAAGAGAATTGTAGATTTGAATTTTCCAAAATCAGCATTTATTGTTATGATAATAAGAAATGGCGAATATATAAGACCAAGTGGTTCTACTATTATCAAGGAAAAGGATAAATTAATGGTTATTGCCGATAAAGAAGGTGATTTTGAATTGGTTCAAAATTGCTTAATAAAATCTGCCAAATCTGAGAAAAGTTGATTAATTTTGCATCGTGAAAAATAAAATTAGAAGTTTTGGTGTTAATTTCTTAATTATTGCATATTGCTTTGTAATAGCAAGTTTCAATAAAGTACCCCAATTCTCTGGTATTTCAAATTCTCCCGATTCACTACAGGAAAGTGTATTTGTCGAGTTTTCAGCTAATCTGTATTGCAGTTTTTCAAAGTTTGAAAATTCGGTTGACAATATAAATAATTTCTTTTCTCAGAATTTTAAAATCCCGTTTTTACAGTTTGACGCTATTTTTAAATATGCTGAAAACTTCCTTGAAACAGAATTTACTCAATACACTTCATTTTCAGGAGATATCCTGATTAAACATAGAAAGTCCGACATTATTTTTCCTTTCCATTATTTCTGGTAAAAAATATTATAAAACCTTGTTTTAAAGGTTGTTTAATTTTTTATGCTTTACAGTTTTGTGAAGCTCGGGTAATTATTTTTTAATTTTTTAATAACAGAATTATGGAAATTGATTTAGGAACAATCATAATAGGTATAGTATTTATTTTGATATGTATTACTCCATTTATAATAATGCATATCAATAAGATTAGAAAAAACAATAAAATGTTACATTTATTGGCTGAAAATGCAGAGAAAAATAATTGTAAAATAAGCCAATACGAATTTTCCGGTGATTTTGTTTTAGGGAAAGATAATGAAAAAGATTTTATTTTCTTCTTGAAACAAAATTCGTCAGAAACAACTTTTCAAAGTGTTGATTTAAATGAAATTCAAGCTTGTAAGGTTGCCGAAAAAGCAAGAAGTGTAAAAAATAACAAAGATAGTACTTCGATTATCGAAAAGTTAGAACTTTGTTTTATTCCAAAAAATAAGGACAAAGGAGAAACGAAATTCGAATTATTTAACGAATTAAATAATGTTCAGTTAACTGGTGAATTGCAACTGGCTGACAAATGGTCAAAGCAAATTAATACTTCCCTAAGAAGTAAAAAATAAAAAAAGTTAAATGCCCTGTGAGTAAATCATGGGGCATTTTTATTATCAATATATTAAGCCTCTAAAATTTAATTTCGAATTAAATCAGTGCATTATAAATAATTTCAACAGGATGTAATGCTGTACGGTTAGTTCCGTCTTTTATTTGGCAACGACAACTTGTGCCTACAGCGGCGATTATAGTTTCGTCATCAGTTTTTCTGATTTCGGGGAACAATACCAATTCGCCAACTTTCATAGATAAGTCGTAATGCTCCTTTTCATAACCGAACGAGCCGGCCATGCCACAACAGCCCGAAGGTATTTCGCTAACTTCATAATTTTCAGGAAACGAGAGCATTTCTAATGTTGGTATAGTGGAAGCAATAGCTTTTTGCTGACAATGCCCGTGTAGTTTTATTTTTTTTGCATCAAGTGTAAAAGAAGATTTTTTTATTTTTCCTTTTTTAACTTCCTGCATAAAAAATTCATCGAACATAAAAGAGTTTGATGCAATTTTTTTGGCATCTTCTTTAAGGTGTTTATCGGCAAGGTCGGGGTACTCGTCTCTGAAACTCAGAATTGCTGACGGTTCTATCCCTATTAATGGGCAGTTTTCATCAATAATGTCTTTTAAGTAAACAATATTTTTATTGGCAATTTTTTTTGCACTCCTCAGTAATCCTTTTGATATAAATGTTCTTCCGCTTTCCAAGTGTTTTGTTATAACTACTTTGTAACCCAGTTTCTCAAGTAATAGTATTGCTTTAATACCAATTTCCGACTCGTTGAAATTGGTAAACTCGTCTGAAAATAAATAGACCTTACCGTTTGGATATTCGATATTAGTATTTTTATGTTTTTTATACCAGCGGTTAAGTGTTATTTCGGACAATAATGGGATTTTTCTATTTGAGGAAAACCCTAAAATTTTCTTCGATAATGCTGAAGTAAGATAGTTTTTTAAGAAGAAATTTGTTATCGGCGTAAAATAACTTCCAATGCTGTTTATTTTTGCAATATATGCTATTGCTAATGAACGTAATGGTACACCGTTTGCATCGTAGTAATGCTGAAGAAATTCAGCTTTAAGTTTAGCCATATCGACATTCGATGGGCATTCAGATTTACAGCCTTTACATGAAAGACATAAATCAAGGATTTCATATATTTCTTTGTGATCAAAGGGATTTTTTTTATTTGAATTAGTTAAAAATTCTCTAAGAATGTTTGCCCTTGCTCTTGTGGTATTTTTCTCATCTTTTGTAGCCATATAACTTGGGCACATAGTACCACCAATAATTGCAGATTTTCTGCAATCACCCGATCCATTGCACCTTTCGGCCGCTCTTATAATACCCAAATCATTACTGAAATCTAAGATTGTTTCAATATCTTTTGTTATTTGATTTGGAATATAACGCAGGTGAGTGTTCATTGGCGGAGTATCGACAATTTTTTGGGGATTGAAAATATTTAAAGGATCCCATGTTTTTTTAATTTCCTTGATAAGATTGTAGTTTTTTTCACCTATCATCAATGGTATAAATTCGCCTCTGAGTCTGCCGTCACCATGTTCGCCGCTAAGTGAACCTTTGTATTTTTTTACTAATAATGCAGTTTCATAGGCTATTGTATGGAACAGTTCGATATCTTTCGGGTCTTTTAAATTTAAAACCGGTCGCAGATGAAGCTCTCCTGTAGCAATATGTGCATAATAAACACAGCTGAGGTTATGCTTGTTTAAAAGTTCTTTAAACTCTTTAATATAATCGGGTAAATGATGGGGATTAACAGCAGTATCTTCAACAACCGGGACAGGTTTTGCATCACCCGGAATGTTTGATAATAAACCTAATCCGGCTTTTCGTAAGTTCCAGACTTTTTTGGTGTCTTTCCCCGTTATAATCGGAAAATAGTAGCCGTAACCTGCCTCCCTCATTTCTGCTTCCATAAGTTTTGCTGCTGCTTCAATCTCTTCGAACTTATCTTTAGCAAATTCTACTATCAATATTGCACCGGGATTACCTTGAATAAAAAAACGGTTTTTCGATTGTTCAATGTTGTCTTTAGTACAATTGATAATAATATCGTCCATAAGCTCGACAGAAAAAGGCTTGTGTTTCAATGCAATAATATTAGCTGCCAATGCATCTTCCAGCGTGTGGCAATGTACACAAACAAGAGCAACATTTTTGGGAGGTAAAGGGACAAGATTTAATGTTATTTCGGTAGAGAAAAATAATGTACCTTCTGATCCTGCCAATAATTTGCAAAAATTAAATTTTTCGCCGTCAGGATTAAAAGGTTGCATATGAAGAAGTAAATCGATGGCATAGCCTGTGTTTCTTCTTTCTATTGCTTTATCGGGAAATTGTTCTTCAATTTCTTTTCTGTTTTCTTCGTTCGAAAGAATATTGAATATTTGCCGATATACTTTGCCTTCGAGATTATTATCATTAATTTTTTGTTTAAACTCTTCATTACTAAGTGGTTTAAACTCAACTTCCGAGCCGTCGCTCATAAATCCTTTGATGGCTATTGTATGCTCGCGTGTACTACCGTATATAAGCGAATGTGCTCCGCACGAATTATTTCCAACCATTCCACCTATCATACATCTGTTCGAAGTTGATGTTTCGGGACCGAAAAATAAGCCTTTAGGTTCGAGTATTTTATTCAGTTCGTCCAAAACCACACCCGGCTCTACTCTGACCCATTTCTCTGCTTCGTTTATTTCAATAATTTTGTTCAAATATTTCGAGACATCAACAATTATGCTGTTTCCTACAACCTGACCTGCTAATGATGTACCCGCAGTCCTTGGAATTAGCGAAGTTTTATTTTTTATTGCAAAATCAATGAGAAGTTTAATATCGTTTTTGTCTTTTGGAAGTGTTATGGCTAATGGAGTTTCTTTGTATGCTGATGCATCTGTAGAATATAGAATCTGTGTTATTTTATCGGTATATATTTCTCCTTTAAACTCTTTCGATAGTTCTTTGAGTTTATTATGTATGATTTCCATATTGATTTTTAATTCTATTTTTAAATAATCACAAAAGTAGCAAAAATTAATATCTGTAGTAAGCTTGGTTTTTCAAAATAGGTAACTTTGTAAAACATTTTTATAAAATAATTTTTTAATGCACAATTTAAACTTTCCTGAATTTAAGTTTAATATAAAAACAACCAAAAGAGGACATGAGATATTTGACATAGTCAGAAAAAAATATATTTTACTCACAGAAGAAGAGTGGGTAAGACAACATTGTATTCATTACTTGATAAACTTTAAAAATTATCCGTTAACACTACTTTCAGTTGAAAAGTCATTGATTGTTAATGGAATGAACAGAAGAACAGATATTGTTGTTTATGGAAAAAATGATACACTTCCTAAATTGATTGTAGAATGTAAAGCCCCACATATTGAATTGAATAATAATGTTTTCGATCAAATTGCCCAATATAATTTGCCGTTAAAAGTAGAATATTTGTTAGTTACTAACGGGATAAATCATTATATGTGCAAAATTAATTTCGATAATTTATCGTTTAATTTTCTGGATGAAATTCCCGACTATTTTAAAATCATTTAGCAATGTCAAAAGAAAAAAAATGTAATTCAGATAAAAATTCAAAAGAAGATAAATACATTTGTAAAAAATGTAACAGCACTTCAAATAAGGCTAAGAAATTATGTAAGCCTAAAGCAAATAATTAGAAATTAAATAATTATAGAAAAAAATACTATTTAAACTTAAATTTTGTTATGAAAGCAATGATATTTGCGGCAGGTTTAGGGTCAAGACTAAAACCGTTGACAAACGATAAACCTAAGGCACTGGTAGAATTAGACGGAGAACCATTTATCGCAGTTGTTTTAAAAAAGCTTATAGATGCCGGAGTAAATGAAGTTATTATTAATGTTCATCATTTTGCCGATTTGATAAAAGATTATTTTAAGAAAAATGATTTTGGAATTAGAATTGAATTTTCCGATGAGAGCCGTTTTTTAATTGATACAGGCGGTGGACTGAAAAAAGCTGCTCATTTTTTCAACGATGGTAAGCCTTTCTTTGCTTATAATGTCGATATTGCTACAAATATCAATCTTATAGACCTGTATAACGAGCATTTAGAAAGCGAAGCATTGGCAACATTGGCAGTAAGGAATAGAGAAAGCAACAGAAAGCTACTTTTCAACAGCGAATTATTTCTTTCGGGTTGGGAAAACACCACTGCTAATGAATTAGTGATTGTTAATGAAAATTATAAAAGAGAAGAACTTATACCCCTTGCATTCAGTGGTGTTCAGGTTATTTCTCCCGAACTATTACCCATGATTGCAGAAGTTGGTAAATTTTCTATTATAGACGTATATTTGCGATTGTCGAAAAAAGAAAAAATCAAGGCATATATACATGATCAGGATTATTGGTTCGATTTAGGCAGTATCAATAAGTTGAAGGAAGCCACGAATTATATTAAAGAGTTAAAATAAAATAAATGACCACTTTTTTAGAAAAAACTGCCGATTATATTTTTCAAAATTACGGTTCCGAAACAAATTCGTTAACTATAATTCTTCCAAACAGAAGAGGAAGCTTGTATCTGAAAAAATATCTAGCAAACCATTATAACAAGCCGTTTTGGTCTCCAAAGTTTTATTCTATAGAAGATTTTGTGAATGAACTTTCTGACAGGAAACCTGCAAATCAGATTTTTTTAATAAATGAACTTTATAAAATTCATATTGAGCTAAACCCTACAAATTACCGAACTTTCGATGAATTTATCGGAGTAGCGGAACTGATGATTGCCGATTTTAATGAAATTGACTTTTTCTTGGCAGATATTGACGGAATTTTTGATTTTATAACCGAAACTAAAGCTATTGAATTATGGAATTTAGACGGTAAACCACTTACTGATTTTCAGAAAGAATATTTGAGTTTTTATAAATCTTTAAAAGATTATTATTTAAAACTAAAAGAGCGTATTTCAAATCTCAAGATTGCCTATCAAGGTTATAACTACAGATTTGTAGCAGATAATATTGAAAAAATAGGTCTCGGTTTAAATTCAGAACGCTTTATTTTCCTCGGATTTAATGCGTTAACACCTTCGGAAGAAAAAATAATAAATCACTTTTTGAAAAACCTGAAATCAGAAATAATATGGGATATTGATAAATATTATTTCGAAAATAAGAACCAAGAAGCCGGTTTTTTTTTCAGAAAGCTCAAAAACAAAGGTTTAATAAATAATAACAGCCTTTTTATCGAAAACAATTTCGCTGAACTTGCCAAAAATATCGATTTGATAGGAGTGCCAATGAAAATAGGGCAAGCAAAAGTTTTGCCGGAAATTATAAATGAAATATATGAAAAAGAAAAAAATCTCGAGTCAACGGCAATTGTTTTATGCGATGAAAATTTACTTATTCCTGTTATAAACTCTTTGCCGGCAGATATCGGAAAATTCAATGTTACAATGGGATTCCCATTACGACAGACCACTATTTTCGATCTTTTCGACAGTATTCTTCTTTTGCACGAAAATCAATGCCGATTTTCTAATATAAACAATCATTTCCGAACTATATTTTATATCGATCTTTTAAAAATATTAAAACACAGTTATTTTAAAATTGCATTTGATACTCAGAATATTATTGATAAAATCTCTAATACTAATCAAACTTTTTACAATTACAACGATATTTTGGTTTTGTTTTCTGAGAATGGTTTTGTGGATAATAATTTACTGGAAATATTCAATACTCAAAATACTACAAAGCAATTAATAAATATTATTTTTAGCCTTATCGATTATCTGAAAGGAAATGAGATTTTAATGAAGTATGAATTAAATAATGAATTCTTATTTGGTTTCTCCGAAATATTTCATCAGATAATCAATAATATTGATTTAAATGCAAGTTATATTAATATAATAGTTTTAAGAAAATTATTCAAAAGACAGGCAAATACTGAAACTCTGTCTTTTTATGGCGAACCTTTGAGTGGGTTGCAAATAATGGGAGTTCTTGAAACCCGTTTGCTTGATTTTAAAAATGTTATTTTATTGTCTGTTAATGAAGGTATTATCCCAAAATCGAACAAAAACAACTCTCTTATCCCATTGAGTATAAAAAATAAATTCGGAATTGCCGCCATTATTGAGAAAGATGCTGTTTTTGCTTATCATTTTTATCGTCTTATTCAAAGAGCTGGAAATATAAAGATATTGTACAATACAGAACCTGATGAATTTTCGGGCGGCGATAAAAGCAGATTTATTTATCAATTGAAATATGAGTTGCCTAAAATAAATTCAAATATTGTTATAAGAGAAAGATTAGTTAATATCACAAGTTATAAATCTGAAAATATCAATGGTATAATTATTGAAAAAAATGATGAAATCATTGAAAAGATTTTTTTATTGGCTAATAAAGGTTTTTCGGCAACATTGCTCAACACTTACATCAATTGTAAATTGAAATTTTATTTCAAATATATTGTTAATCTTGATGTTCCTGATACTATCGAAGAAAATATTATGGATAATACCAAGGGAAATATAATTCATGATACTTTGAAAGAGTTATATTATCCGTTTGTTGGAAAAACTATCTCAGTCCGAGATATTGATGAAATAAGCAATAAATTGGCTCTCACTCTAAACAAAGCATTTGATAAGTTATATAGCGGTGGAACTATAGATTATGGTTTAAACTTTCTGATTTACGAATTAATAAAATCATGGATTAAAAAGTTATTGTACAACGAAAAAACTAGTATAAAAAAGTTGGAGAATGAGAATAAGTTTCTTAAAATATTGTTTCTCGAGCAAGAAATATTAAATAATTTAAATTTAATTATTGAAAATAAAGAAATTACGGTTAATTTAAAAGGTAATATTGATAGAATTGACTTAATTGATGGCACTTTAAGAATAATTGATTATAAATCAGGAAGTATAAATAAAGAAAACGTTCAAGTGTCGGATATAGAAAAAGTTACAGAAGATAAAAAGTATTCGTATGCTTTTCAATTGTTGTTTTATTATTTACTTTTAAATAAGCAATTTCCCGAATTAAAGAAATATAATTGGGAAGCAGGAATAATTTCACTAATAAAGCCTTCAGAAGGACTTATTAGTCTGAAAATAAATAAACAAGAAGTCGATCATAATAATATCGTAGAATTTGAAAATTTGCTTGTAAGCTTAATTTCTGAGATTTTTGATAAAAAATTGCCTTTCACTCAAACCTCGAACGAAGACAATTGCAAATATTGCGAATATTCAGAAATATGTAACAGATTGATTTAGATTGACCCAACTATTAATTAATTCCTTATAAAAAAGCCAAAATTAAATTTTGGTTGTTAAGCAAATAACAATGTTATTTTTTTAACAATAATTATTGTTAAATCGAAAAGTTCTGTTATTTTTGTAAACAAATTAAAATAATTCCGCGAATTATGGGAATAAATTTTGAAGAGATATTAAGAAAGTATAAACCTGATGATAGAAGTGGATTAATCGATTTAATGACAGAAATTCAAGAGCAAGAGGGTTATTTATCCGAAGAGTCTATTTCGGTAATCAGCAGGTATTTTAATCTGGCATCATCGAAAGTATATGGAATTGCTTCGTTTTATAATAATTTAAAATTTAAACCTAACGGTAAATTTCACATTAAAATATGTAATGGAACGGTATGTCATTTAAACGAATCGTCGGTAATTTTAAAAGAGTTGGAAAAGGAGCTAAAAATAAGTGCCGGACAAACAACCAGAGATGGTCAGTTTAGTATCGAACAGGTCAGTTGCTTGGGTTCGTGTGGCTTATCGCCTGTGATTGAAGTAAACGGCCATACATATACTAATGTTAAAATTGGAGATATTCGTGAGCTGATAGATAGTTTAAAGAATCAATAAACTATAATGATTTTTATGGAGAATATTATTAAGTTTTTAACTAAAAATGTGTTACAAAACGATACAACATCTGCCGGCAAAGAAGCGGATGAGATGATAAAACAACTTAAACGTGAAACGGTAAGAAAACCTGTAATTTATATAGGCACCTCGTCTTGCGGTATAGCTGCCGGAGCTTTAAAAACGAAAGAGGCCGTAAATGTTTATCTTAAAGAGAAGAAAATAGATGCCGAAGTTGTGAGTGTAGGGTGTATAGGTGCTTGCCATTTAGAGCCTGTTATGGATGTTCAGATGCCGGGATTATGCAGAATATCATTCAAAAATGTCGATGCGGAATCGGTTACGAATATATTAGACGGTGTTTTTAATAACAACATTGTTTCAGATAATGTTATAGGACAATATAATCAAAAAAAACTTCAGAAGTGGGACAATATTAATAATATTGAAAATTTACCTTTTTTCTCCGGTCAAAAAAGAATTTTACTTGAATTGAACGGTATTATTAATCCAGAATCAATAGAAGAATTTATAGCCAATGGCGGTTACAGAGCTTATGTAAAATCGATTTATCATTATACATCTGATGAAGTATGTCGTATTGTAAGTAAAAGTGGCTTAAGGGGTAGGGGAGGTTCAGGTTTCCCGACGGGTCAAAAATGGAAATTGGCACACGAAACCGCTTCCGACCAGAGATATTTGATATGTAATTCGAATGAAAGTGACCCCGGTTCTTTTATGGAGAAAATATTAATTGAAAGTAATCCTCATAAATTAATCGAGGGTATAGCAATTGCCTCTTATGCAATTGGTGCAAGCAAAGCTTATGTTTATATTCGCTCCGACAATATTTTAGCCTATGAAAGACTTAAAAATGCTGTTAATCAAGCGAGAAATTTGGGATTAATAGGTGAAAATATTCTCGATAGCGGATTTAATCTTGATTTAATTATAAAAAAAGCTCCGGGGGCATTTGTTTGTGGGGAAGAAACAGCTATGTTGAGCAGTATTGAAGGCAGAAGAGGAATGCCAAGAACAAGGCCTCCATATCCCGCTGAAAAAGGACTGTTTGGTAAGCCTACAGTTGTAAATAATGTGGAAACTTTGCTAAATGTTCCGAATATTATTAATAATGGTCCTGTATGGTTTACAAATATTGGTACACAAAACAGCAAAGGAACCAAAATTCTTTCTCTTTCCGGAAAAATTGCAAATCACGGATTGATAGAAGTTGAAATGGGTAAGACATTGGCAGAAATTGTTGAAAATATAGGAGGGGGACTAAAAAATAATAAGAAATTTAAAGCAATACAGTTAGGAGGTCCGGCAGGTAGTTTTATTACTGAACAAAATCTTAATTTAACGATAGATTATGATGAATTGAAGAATGCCGGAACTTTCATGGGTTCGGGAGGTATTGTTGTTTTGGATGAAGATACCTGTATGGTTGATTTGACTAAGTTTTACTTAAATTTCATACAACACGAAAGTTGTGGAAAGTGTATTCCCTGTCGTGAAGGAACTCAACGAATGTATGAGATAATCGAAAAGATTACTAAAATTCCTAAAGATGAAACTTCACATCAAACCTTAGACAGATTTAAAGGCGTAATGCAACTCGAAAATATTGCCGATGTTATTAAAGATACATCACTTTGCGGTTTAGGAAAAAATGCAGCTAATACTTTTTTAAGTTCACTTAAGTGGTTTAGAGATGAATATGAAGAACATATCTTCGATAGAAAATGCAGGGCAGGTGTTTGTAAAGAATTAAGAACTTTTTATATAGATGTAGAAAAATGTACCGGCTGCAATGCTTGTATGCGAAAATGTCCGGTTAATGCTATTATTGGAACTGTTAAATATCCTCACTTTATTGTCGAAAGCAAATGTATAGGTTGTGGTATATGTTTCGAAACATGTAAATTCAGTGCAATTTATATTAAATAATCAATATATTTTCAAAGTTTAAGAAATGGTATTTGATATAGAAGTAAATAATAAAATAATTAAAGCCAAAAAAGGTGAAACTATTTTAATGGCTTTAAACAGGAATGGAATAAAAGTTCCTACACTATGTTTTATGGAAGACCTTACTCCATCCGGTGCCTGTAGAATTTGTGCAGTAGAAGTTGAAGGATATGAGAATCTTGTACCAAGTTGTTCTCAACAGGTAGAAGAATGGATGAGGATAAAAACACATTCTCCCAAAGTAATTAAAGCCCGAAAAACTATTGTTGAACTTTTGTTATCAAATCATCCTGACGATTGTCTTTATTGTGAACGTAACGGCAATTGCGAATTACAAAAGTTAGCCATTGAATTAAATGTTCTTGAAAGAAGAATAAGCGGAAGAAAAGGTAATCAAAAAGCCGACAGGTCAGGCTCATGCATGATACGTGACCCCAAAAAGTGCATTTTGTGCGGAAGGTGTGTCAGGGTATGTGAGGAAATTGTCGGAGTTACTGCTATTGATTTCATTAAGAAAGGCAAATATTGCGAAATTACTACTGCTTGTGAAAAAGGAATCAATCTATCGAGTTGCATAAATTGCGGTCAGTGTATTATGGTTTGCCCTACTGGTGCTCTTTACGAAAGAGATCATTTACCTGAAACAATAGATTCATTAAATAATCCCAATAAACATGTTGTAATAAGTTATTCCCCCTCTATTACAGTATCACTTGCCGAAGAATTCGGAATCAAAGCAGGTAAAGATATAAACGGAATGCTCAATGCTGCATTACGAAAAATTGGATTTCACAAAGTATTCGATGCAAGCTTAGGTGCCGATATTAACGCAATTGAAGTTGCAAATGAATTGTTAAACCGAATAAATAAGGGCGAAAACTTACCTTTATTCACAAGTTGCTGTCCTGCTTGGGTTAAATATGTTGAGCAAACTCACCCTGAAATGATCGGAAATTTGTCAAAAGTAAAATCACCGCAGCAAATAATGGGTATGCTTGTTAAAAACTATTATTCCGAAAGCAAATCATTTATGCCCGAAAATATATATAATGTTTCCATTATGCCTTGCATTGCTAAAAAATTTGAAGCTCAGCGTGAAGAAATGACCCATAAAGGTATAACCGATGTTGATGCAGTCCTTACTACAAGAGAGTTGGCACGATTAATAAGGCTTTACGGAATTGATTTAATGAATATCGAATCGGAATTATCAGATGCTGCTTTAGGAACACGAAGCTCTTCGGGGAAATTGTACGCTGCATCGGGTGGAGTCACCGAAGCTGTTTTACGAACGCTCTACTATATTATCAATAATTCTGATATGGTTAATTATAAAATTACTGAATTAAGAACCATAAATAAAAACAGGAAAGAGTTTGTTCTTAAAACTCAAAATTATAATATAGGTGTTGCTGTTGTCAGCGATATTATTAATGCCGAAAAAATTATAAATGAGATTAAAAATGGCAGGAATGATATACATTTTGTAGAAGTAATGTCATGTCAAAATGGTTGCATTAATGGTGGCGGACAACCTATTCCTTCAAACAAAGAAGCTGTAAAATCGCGAATCAAAGCTATTTATGATGTTGATGATAAAGAATCGATAAAGTTTGCTCATAAAAATCCTTTGGTAAACGAAATTTATCAAAATTTTTTCAACATTTCAGAAAACAACAAAAATATGTTATATACTGATTTTAGAAGAAGAGAGGTTTTATAATATTGAAAAATAATAAGTTAAATAATTATAAAAAATAAAAAGATAAATAAAATGAAAACCAATTGTATCAAACAAACATTAAATGTGCTTACTTTAGTAACATTGATTTTGTCGATGTCGTTATTTTCGTGCAATAATGGCTCAAATAAATCAACTGACGGCAAAGATAGTTTATCGGGTACTATAAGTATTTCGGGAGCATTTGCTCTTTATCCATTGACAGTCAGGTGGGCTGAGGAATATCAGAAACTACATCCTAAAGTTACAATCAATGTATCTGCCGGTGGAGCCGGAAAAGGAATGACAGATGCACTTTCGGAAATGGTCGATTTAGGGATGTTTTCAAAAGAAATCAGCGATGAAGAAAAGCAAAAAGGTGCTTGGTTTGTTGCTGTTGCAAAAGATGCTGTTTTAGCTACGGTAAATGAAAAAAATCCAATAATGAAAGATTTGAAAGAAAAAGGATTAAAGCAAAATGATTTTTATGAGATATTTATTACAGGAAATTACAGAAAATGGGGTTGGTTGTATAAAACTACAAATAACTCACCAATAAATGTTTATACCAGATCTGATGCTTGCGGAGCTGCCGAAATGTGGGCAAAGTTTTTAAAAAATAAAAAACAAGAAGATATTAAAGGTATAGGAGTAAATGGAGATCCGGGTGTAGCCGATGCTGTAAGAAAAGATATAAATGGTATAGGGTTTAACAATATTGCCTATGTTTATGACATTAATACACGTAAGAAATATCAAGGTATTGATGTAGTTCCGATTGATATAAATTCAAACGGCAAAATTGATAAAGAAGAAATGGTTTATGAAACTCTTGATGATATAATGAATGCCATCAGAGATGGAGTTTATCCGTCTCCGCCTTCAAGGGCTTTGTATTTTGTTTCTCAGGGAACTCCAAAGAAATCGCTCGTAAGAAACTTTATTTTATGGGTATTGACTGACGGACAAAAATATGTTAATGAGGCAGGTTATGTTAAACTTTCTGATGAAAGAGTGAAAAGTGAAATTGAAAAATTAAAATAAATGTTAACATAAATTACTAATTATCAGCTAATAAGTATTAATGATAGTATTATTTTATAACAGAAAAACTAAAAACAGAATAAGTACTGCATGGATGGTTATAGCATCATTAGTGGTGTTGTTGATGCCATTTATTCTTGGAGCCGGATTGTATTATAAATCTGATATGTTATTTAGAGATAATTCGTTAGGGAAATTATTGTTTTCAAAAGTATGGCGTCCGAGCAGTCAAGAGTTTGGCTTTTTCCCGTTTATTATGGGTTCGGTATGGGTTACTGCTTTGGCAATGGTAATTTCGGCTCCTATATGCATTTTCGCTGCTCTTTCAATAACACAGTATTCAAAAAAGTTTTATTTAAAGATAATTCATCCCGTAATAGATATATTGGCCGGTATTCCATCGGTTGTTTATGGTGTATGGGGTGTAATAGTAATAGTCCCATTTATCTCGAACGTTATAGCACCTGTTTTTGGAGCAAATACCATGGGGTACAGTATATTAGCAGGGGGTTTGGTTTTAGCGGTAATGATTATACCGTTTATTCTGAATATTCTCATTGAAATTTTCAGAGCAATACCGATAGAGTTGACAGAAGCTTCATTATCATTGGGTGCAACTAAATGGCAAACGATTAAGTTTGTTCTCGTTAAAAAGGCATTGCCCGGAATTATGGCTGCTATTGGTTTCGGCTTCGCGCGTGCATTTGGAGAGACAATAGCAGTACTTATGGTAGTTGGAAATATTGTCCAAATTCCGAAAAATGTTTTTGACGGTGGTTATCCATTACCTGCTTTGATTGCCAATAACTATGGGGAAATGTTATCTATTCCACATTATGATGCTGCTCTTATGTTTGCTGCTTTAATTTTGTTTGTAGTTGTTATGTTTTTTAATGCTATAATGAGAATGATTATAATTAGATACGATAAATACTGATTTTAGAGATGTTAAAAAAGATTGAAGAGTATTTTTTCAGGGGTTTAATGTTGTTTAGCAATTTGATTATACTATTTGTATTGCTTTTAATCATTTATAGTATTTTCAAAAAGGGATTAAGTTCGCTTTCATGGGAAATGCTTACTCAGAAGCCTCAAGGTGGCTATTATTACGGTAAACAAGGCGGTGTACTCAATGCAATAATAGGTTCATTATATCTTTCAGTCGGAGCGACTTTTCTTGCTACTGTTATAGGCGTTCCTGTAGCCTTATTTATGAATGTTTATCTAATAAAATACAAACGCTTTTTAAACTTTTTCAGGTTTTTACTCGATTTAATATGGGGTGTTCCTTCAATAGTTTATGGAGCTTTTGGTTTTGGATTAATGGTTTTTCTGGGAATAAAAACTTCGTTATTGGCTGGTATTATCACTGTTACTTTGTTTGTTTTACCAATAATGATAAGGGCTTGTGACGAAGTTCTGAAAACAACTCCTGTTGGCTTACTCGAAGCAGCTTTTTCGTTAGGTTCAACAAAAACAGAAACTTCGTTCAGAGTAGTTCTTATTCAGTCGTTTTCGGGAATAGTAACTGCAATATTACTTTCATTCGGACGTGCGATTGGAGATGCAGCATCAGTGCTGTTTACTGCAGGATATACCGATAATATTCCGACTTCTTTGCTCGAACCTGCTGCTACTCTGCCTTTATCTATCTTTTTCCAACTCAGTTCGCCTGTACCTGAAGTTCAAAACCGTGCTTATGCCAGTGCAGCTATTTTAACTATTATAATACTGATTATTAGTGTATTTTCAAGAGCATTATCAAAAAAATATTATAAAAACAGAATACAATAACATGACAAGCAACGCTAAAATAAAAATCGATAACCTAAATTTTTTCATAGGGAAACAACATATTCTGAAAAATATTAATATAGAAATTCCTGAGAATAAGCTTACAGTTATATTAGGTCCATCAGGTTGCGGAAAAACTACGCTTTTAAAATGTCTTAACCGATTGACCGATTTGTATCACGATGCTAAAATAAGCGGAAATATTTTGATTGACAATGAAGATATTTTAAATACAAAAACCGATGTAACTGAGATAAGAAAGAAGATGGGATTGCTTTCGCAAAGACCATATCCCTTGCCGATGAATATTTTTAATAATGTTGCTTACGGATTGAAAATTAGCGGAAGAAGAAACAAAAAAGCTTTAAGTGCAAGAGTTGAAAACTATTTGAAAATTGTAAGTCTTTGGGATGAAGTTCATGACAGACTTCACGAACCTGCTTCCAAACTGTCAATAGGACAGCAGCAGCGTTTGTGCCTTGCACGTGGTTTGGCTGTCGATCCCGAGATTATCCTTGCCGACGAACCGACTTCAGCTTTAGATCCTATTTCGAGCGAAGTTATTGAAAAGAAATTTGTTGAATTGAAACAGCAATATACTATTGTTTTAGTTACTCATATTCTCCGTCAGGCAAGAAGGATTGCCGATCATGTTGTTTTTATGTATATGGGTGAAGTTGTAGAACAAGGACCTGCCGATGAGATTTTTGAAAATCCGAAAATGGAAAAAACAAAAAGTTATCTGCAGGGAGCTTTTAATTAATATCAAAAAAAGAAAATAAATATGCCGGCTCATAAACACCAATTGGTTTTTACAATAGTCGATAAATGTCGGGTTTGTTATACTTGTGTCAGAGAATGTCCCGTCAAAGCCATTAAAATTGTTAATGGTCAGGCCGAAGTTATCGATAAAAGATGTATTGGTTGCGGAAATTGCGTTAAGGTTTGTGTACAGGAAGCTAAAACATTTTTGAAAGCAACTGACGAAGTTTATTCTATTTTAAAATCTGATTCAAAAAAAATAGCTTTACTGGCTCCAAGTTTTCCTGCCGAATTTGAGGAAATAAAAGATTATAAGCTGCTTGTAGGAATGATTAAAGCATTAGGCTTCGATTATGTGTCAGAGGTTTCATTCGGAGCTGATTTGGTTGCAAGAAAATATTCAAATTTATTTAAAAGAAAAGGCAGTGAAGGAATAATATCATCCGATTGTCCTGCAATTACTTTTTATGTTGAGCATTATAGCCCCGATCTTGTTCCATATCTTGCTCCTATTGCATCTCCAATGGTTGCTATGACAAGGGTTGTTAAGAAAAAGTATGGTAATGACATAAAAGTCGTTTTTATTGGTCCTTGTATTGCAAAAAAGGCAGAATCGGACGAATTAGATGAAGTACTTACTTTCAGAGAACTCAGAGAAATGTTTAAAATTTCTGGAATAAAACGCGAAAACGTAACTCCGTCAGAGTTTGATCCGCCTCATGCCGGAAAAGGAGCAATATTCCCGATTTCTAGAGGATTATTGCAAACTACTGATGTTACTGAAAACATATACGAGGGCAATGTTATTGTTGCCGATGGAAGGGTCGATTTTCGTGAAGCCATTAAAGAGTTTGAAAATGGGTTGATACGTTATAATAATCTCGAGTTATTATGTTGCGAAGGATGTATTATGGGGCCGGGTACTTCGCCCAATGGTAAAAGATTTGCCCGACGTACTATGGTAAGTAGTTATGTTAAGCAAAAACTCAAAAATATTGATAATGATGAATGGCTCAAAGAAATAGAAAAATATAGCGATATAGATTTAACACAAACATTTGTAGCCAACGACAGGAGAATTCCTGACCCAAGTTGGGAAGAAGTAAAAGAAGTTTTGAAATCGTTGGGTAAATTTAGTGAAAAAGATCATCTAAACTGTGGTGCTTGCGGTTATGATTCATGCAATGAGCATGCTATAGCCATTATAAAAGGACTTGCCGAAGAAGAAATGTGCCTCCCTTATGCAATTGAGAAATTGCATAAATACATAAAAGATTTGGCTGTATCGAACGAAAAACTTGCTTCTGCACAGTTAGCCTTAAAACAATCGGAAAAATTAGCACATATGGGACAGCTTTCTGCCGGAATTGCTCACGAACTAAATAATCCTCTTGGAGTTATTACTATGTACAGCAATATTCTGAAAGACGAATGTAATCCAGATGATCCTATAAGAAAAGACCTTGAGCTGATTGTAGAACAAACTGACAGATGTAAAAAAATAGTGTCCGGCCTTTTGAATTTTGCAAGGAAAAATCAACTTAATTACTCTGAGATTAATATTGAAAATATGTTTGAACGTAGCATTCAATCGGTAGTATGTCCTGAAAACGTTACCATAAATCTTAATTCGGAACTTAAGAATAAAATGGCTATGATAGACTACGACCAAATGGTACAAGTAATTACTAATCTGATTAAAAACTCAATAGAAGCAATGCCCGAAAATGGTGGAGAAATTAATATTAATATTGCCGAGAAAAATGATGATATTATATTTTCAATTTCCGATACCGGTACAGGTATTGCTCCCGAAAATATGGAGAAAATTTTTACTCCTTTTTTCACAACTAAAGGTATTGGAAAAGGCACAGGCTTAGGATTACCTATAATTTACGGTATCATTAAAATGCATAAAGGTAAAGTTGACATTAAATCTAACACAGATATAGAAAAAGGCCCGACTGGAACCACATTTACTATTACTTTACCAAGGTATAAGTCGGAATAACTTTGTAAAATGAATGAAAATAAATTTTAATAAAATAAAAATATGAAAAAGGTTTTAATTGTTGACGATGACATGGATTACTTGTATCAAATGAAACTTAAAGTAGAAAAATTAGGTTTCGAAGTAATAACAGCAGATGGTCAATATGAAGCTGAACAACTTTTGGAGTCGTTTAAACCCGATTTGGCAATTTTCGATTTGATGATGGAGAATGAAGATAGCGGCTTCGTTTTAAGTTATAAAATGAAGAGGAAGTATCCTGATGTACCCATAATAATTGCAACAGCCGTAACAGCCGAAACCGGCATGAGTTTCGACGTTCATTCGGAAGAAGAACGTAAATGGATAAAGGCTGATTTATACATGGATAAAGGCATACGTTCTGATCAGTTACAAAGAGAAATAAATAAGTTGTTAAAGATTTAAGTAATGGAAATAATCAAATTAATGGTTGTAGACGACGAACCCGGAATCCGTTCGGGTGTGTCGCGCGTATTACGTGATTTTTCTGTTTCATATCCTTTTATGGATGAGGCCTGTAAATTTGAAATAATTGAGGCTCCTACCGGTGAAGATGCCATAGAATACCTCAAAACCGGTCTACCCGATATTATGCTGCTCGATAATAAGCTGCCCGGAATACAAGGGTTGGAGGTTTTGGAGTATGTCAGCAAAAATCATCTCGACATACTTGTTGTAATGATTACTTCTTATGCATCATTAGACGTTGCAGTAAAAGCAACCAAAAACGGAGCTTTTGACTTTATTCCCAAACCATTCACACCTCAGGAACTTCGTTCATCAATCGAAACTATAACCAAACAGGTTTATTTCCGCCGAATGACCAAAAGATTGAATACTGTCGGCAAACAAGTTCGTTTTCAATTCCTTTCGGTACTTTCTCACGAATTGAAAGCTCCGCTGAATGCTATTGAAGGCTATTTACAAATGATGTTGGAAAAACAACTCGGCGATAATATTGACGATTATAAAAATAATATCGAACGTTCTATTGAGAGAATTAACGGTATGCGTTCTTTAATAATGGATTTGCTCGACCTTACAAAAATCGAATCAGGAGTATCAAACAGAGAGATAAAACAGATAAATTTATGCGAAATTGCTAAAATATCGAAAGATGCCATGAATCCTTTTGCAATACAAAATGATGTTGAAGTTTATTTAAATTGTAAGGACTGTATTTATTATAATGCTGATGAAAGAGAAATGGAAATTGTATTTAATAATTTGATTTCTAATGCTATAAAATATAACAAAAAAGGTGGCAGAGTAGATTGCTTTATCAAAGAAAAAGAAGAAAATATTACTATTACGGTAAGTGATAATGGAATTGGAATGACTGAAGACGATATGTCGAAACTTTTTAATGAGTTTGTTAGAATTAAAAATCAAAAAACTAAAAATATTTCAGGAAGTGGTTTAGGATTATCTATAGTTAAGAAAATTATCGATTCTTATGAAGGAAATATAACAGTTTCGAGTTCACCTGAAAAAGGGTCGGTATTTACAATTACATTACCAAAGAATATCTAATTATTTTAAAATAATGATAACAAAAGTGAAAGAAATAAAAAAATTACCCGATAAAACAGTTGAAAGACTTAGTCAGTACCGCAGAAATTTGTTGGTATGTGCAGCAAATGGTAAGACTCATATTTATTCGCACGAAATAGCCAATTTGCTTCATATAACCCCTGTTCAGGTACGTAGGGATATTATGCTTATAGGATATTCGGGAACCTTGCGAAAAGGGTATGATGTTCAAGCATTAATTGATTTAATTGGTGATATTATTGATAGCGAAGACGGGCAAAAGGTTGCCGTTGTGGGTGTTGGTAATTTGGGTAGAGCAATAATCAGTTATTTTAAAGGTAAAAGAACAAAATTGTCAATTGTTGCAGCTTTCGATACAAATCCCGAAAAGGTCGACAGAGTTTATGCCGGCGTACATTGTTATTCTTACGATAAACTTCAGGAAATAATTAAAAAAGAAAATATAACAATAGGTATTATTACTGTTCCCGCATCCGAAGCTGCTAAAGTTGCCGAAAACCTTGTTATTTCAGGAATTAAAGGGATTTTAAATTTCACTCCATCTCCTGTTAACGTTTCTTCTCATATTTTTCTCGAAGAATACGATATGATTACTTCTTTAGAAAAAGTTGCCTACTTTGTCAAAAAAAATGAATTAACCGCATAGAAAAAAATATGAGAATTTTCAGAAATATCGAGGATATTAAGGATATAAAAAATGCTGTTGTAACTACCGGTTCTTTCGATGGAGTTCATATAGGACATAAAGCTATAATAAACCGATTGCGAAAATCTGCAAAATTAATCGGGGGCGAGTCGGTTCTTATTACTTTTCATCCGCACCCGCGTAGAGTTCTATATCCGGAAACCGAAGGTAAAGACCTTCTGCTTATTAATTCTCAACGCGAAAAAATTGAACTCCTTCGTAAAGCAGGTCTCGATAATTTGATAATAATTAATTTTACAAGAGAATTTGCTCAGACTTCTTCTATTGATTTTGTCAAAAATATTCTTCTCGGAAAAGTAAATGCCCGTAAAATTATTGTCGGATTTAACCATTATTTTGGCCATAATAAGGAAGGTAACTATCACTCGCTTTATGAATTATCGAAGATTCAAGGTTTTGATGTGGAAGAAATTCCCGAACAAGACATACAAAATGAAACTGTAAGTTCTACAAAAATAAGAAAAGCATTACACGAAGGCGATATTCAAAAAGCCAATGCTTATCTCGATCATCAGTACATTATTATCGGGGAATTGACTAAAGGTAGCGAAGTATTAAAAAATATTGGTTTGCCTACCATGAGCATTTTTATTGACGAGGATATAAAACTTATTCCTCCCGAGGGAGTTTATGCCATCAGTTTAACTTCAAATGAATGCTATTTTAAGGGGATGCTAAATATTAGGCATGCTCCTTCAAAATTTCAAATTAATCAGCCTAATATATGTATTGATATGCATTTATTTGATATTGACCAATGTTTGGTTGGTAAAACCGCAACTGTTTTTTTTCATAAACGGATTCGAGAATTAAAAAATTTCAACGATAAAGATGATATGAGAAAACAACTTATGTACGACAAACAAACAATAGATGAATTGATTTATTAATTAGTTGGAAAAATTGCAATTAGAAAAAATATAATGAAAATAAAAGTTACCTTTCTTGGAACTGCTACTTCAATAGGTGTGCCTGTTATTGCTTGCGATTGTCCGGTTTGTACTTCGGATGATAAAAAAGATAAACGCTTTAGGGCTTCTATTCACATTCAAGTAAATGATAAATCCTTGGTTGTAGATTGTGGCCCCGATTTTAGAATACAAATGATTAGAGAAAATATCTCTAATCTTGATGCCGTATTATTTACGCACGAGCATCGTGACCATATTGCAGGTCTTGATGATGTAAGAGCTTTTAATTATGTCCTTAATAAAAAAATTGATATCTATGGTATCGAAAGAGTAATGGAAGCAATAAAGGTTGAGTTTCCTTATATTTTTAAAGAATCGGCTCGCTATTTCGGCGCTCCGCAAATAAATATTCATAATATCGAAAACAAGCCTTTTTTCATCAACGATATTGAAATAATACCTATTGAAGTAATTCACGAAAAACTTCCTATTTTCGGCTATAGAATAGGCGATTTTACTTATATCACCGATGCAAGTTATATCTCCGAAAAAGAAAAAGAAAAAATAGCCAATTCAAAAGTTATTGTTTTGAATGCACTTAGAAATTCAAAACATGTTTCTCATTTTTCTTTGAGCGAAGCAGTCGAAATTATTGAAGAACTTAAACCCGAAAGAGCTTTTATTACTCATGTAAGCCATTTTATCGGAAAGCACGAAGATGTTAATGCCCGATTACCAGATTACATTAATCTTGCGTATGACAGTCAAGTAATTGAACTTTAATATTGACGTGAAAGTTGAATTTATTTTACTATTTTTGTATTAATTAGTTTAATAAAAATATATGGAAACATATCATGCACCTGCCGAAAGAGCCCCAAAAGAACAAATATTAAATGATAATAATATAATTCAACAGGACGATTATGTTAAAATGATTATGAATGCACTGCCCGATATTGCTGCCATTCTCAATCCTCAAAGGCAAATAGTATTTGCAAATGATACATTGCTTAATTTCCTGAGCATAATCGATAAAGACGGCATACTTGGTTTTCGACCCGGAGAAGCAATAAAATGCGTGCATTCAAGTTTGATGGAAGCCGGTTGCGGTACTTCCGAAAATTGCAAGTATTGTGGTGCTGTTAATGCTATTATTGAAAGTCAGAAAACTAATTCAAAAGTTACAAGAGAATGTCGTATAATTACACTTGTTGATGATAAACATGAATATTTAGATTTACAAGTAACATGCACTCCGTTCAATTTCAAAGGAAATGTTTATACCATCCTCACTGTTGATGATATCAGCGATTTTAAGAGAAAGCAGATGCTCGAGAAAATATTTTTTCATGATATTATAAATGTTGCCGGCGGTTTAAAAGGTCTTACTGAAATGCTTGCAGAAACTCACGATGTTAAAGAAATTAAAGAAAATATACCTGTTTTAGACCAATTGAGCGGTGAATTGTTAGAGGAAATACAGTCGCAACGGGCATTAACTGCTGCCGAAAAAGGCGAACTTGAACCCGAAATGGCGAAAATATCATCTTTAAAAATTCTTTTTGATGTTTCTAAATATCTTAGTAATCATAGCGTTTCGAGAAATAAAAAGATTACAATTTCAAATCAGGCTATTGATGTTGAATTTACTACTGATGAACTTTTATTGAAACGAGTATTGATAAACTTATTAAAAAATGCCTTAGAGGCTTCAAGTATTAATAATATTGTTACTTTAAATTGCAGACTTGAATATAATGATGTTGTTTTCAGTGTTCATAACCAATCTTTTATGCCTCGTGATGTTCAGTTGCAAGTATTTCAAAGATCTTTTTCTACTAAGGGGAGCAACAGAGGTTTAGGAACATATTCAATTAAACTGCTTACCGAAAGATATCTCAAAGGAAGCGTTGGTTTTAATACTTCTGAAATCGATGGTACCACTTTTTGGATTAAACTAAGAAAAAGTTGATTATTAAGTAATTATTGAAAATTTATAAAAATCATTTATATGAAAAAAAAATTATTCTTGCTAATTTCATCAATTACAATTATTCTTTTTATAAGTTGTAAATCGAAACAGGACAATAATGAAAAAAATATTATCGGCAAACCTCAGGTTAATGTCGAAAACGGAATAATGACACCTGAAGCATTATGGTCGTTCGGCAGAATAGGTGAGGTGGTTGTTTCGCCCGATAAAAAGAAAATAATATATACGGTAAAGTATTTCAGTATTGCTGAGAATAAAGGAAATTCGGAAATTTATAGTATGGACATTGACGGCAATAATGTTCAACAACTTACTAAAACTCCTTATAATGAATCGAATATCATTTGCAAACCCGATGGTAAAAAGATTGCTTTTCTTTCGAGCGAAAGCGGAAGTTCTCAGATTTGGGAAATGGATTTTGATGGAAGTAATAAAAAACAAATATCGAAAGAAGATAGTGATATAGAAGGTTTCAAGTATTCGCCTGATTCGAAACATGTTCTTTTTATTAAACAAGTAAAAATTGACAGTACCGTTAAGGATTATTATCCTGATTTGGACAAAACAAGCGGAAAAATCATTACCGATCTTATGTATAAACATTGGGATACATGGATTGAGAGTTATCCGCATATTTTCGTTGCTCAATATTCTGAAAACGGAATTTCAAATTCGACCGATATAATGAAAGATGAACCTTTCGAATCACCAAATCGTCCGTTTGGCGGTATGGAGCAAATAAATTGGAGCCCTGACAGCAAAACCATAGCATATACATGCCGAAAACTCAAAGGTGTAGCATATACATTATCAACTAATTCTGATATTTATTTGTATAATATTGATAATAAAACAACAACTAATATAAGCGAGAATATGAAAGGTTACGACATTGCTCCAGTATTTTCTCCTGATGGTTCAAAAATAGCGTGGGAAAGTATGGAACGCGATGGTTATGAGGCCGATAAAAACAGATTAGTTGTTTACGATACAAAATCGAAGAAAATTACAGATTATACCGCCGATTTTGACCAAAATGTAACCGGATTAGCTTGGGCTGAAGATAATTCGAAAATATATTTTATAAGCGATTTTCATGCTAAAGAAGATATTTATGAATTAAATATTAATGATTCTAAAATTCGAAAAATTACAAATGGAATTCACGATTTCCGAAGTGTTATTCCAGCAGGAAATATTCTTATAGGGACAAGAATGTCAATGTCTTATCCATTGGAGATTGTTTCCGTGAACTCTTCAGACGGCAGTATTAAAAAAATAAGCAATGTAAATGATGAATTGCTTTCAAAAATTAAAATGGGAAAAGTCGAGGAAAAATGGATGAAAACGACATCTAACGAAAATATGCATGTTTGGGTAATATATCCTCCTGATTTCGACAGTACTAAAAAATATCCTACCCTTTTATATTGCGAAGGTGGTCCACAAAGTACTGTCAGCCAGTTTTGGAGCTATAGGTGGAACTTTCAGATGATGGCTGCCAATGGATATATTGTCGTAGCTCCAAACAGACACGGCTTACCCGGTTTTGGCCAGAAGTGGAATGAGCAAATAAGCGGAGATTATGGTGGTCAGAATATGAAAGACTATTTAACTGCTATTGACGAAGCTTGTAAGTGGCCATTTGTTAATAAAGTTCGTTTAGGATGTGTAGGTGCCAGTTATGGCGGTTTTTCGGTTTATTGGTTAGCCGGAAATCACAATAAACGCTTTAAAGCTTTTATAGCCCACGACGGTATGTTTAATCTCGAAGCACAATATCTCGAAACAGATGAAATGTGGTTTGTTAATTGGGATTTAGGTGGTCCTTACTGGGATAAAAACAATAAAATTGCACAAAGGAGTTATGCAAATTCTCCACACCGTTTTGTTGATAAATGGGATACTCCAATACTTTGTATTCATGGCGAATTAGACTATAGAATTTTAGCTTCTCAAAGTATGCAAGCATTTAATGCCGCGAAGTTAAGAGGAATTCCGGCCGAACTTCTCATTTTCCCTGATGAAAATCATTGGGTGCTTAAACCTCAAAACGGAATACTGTGGCAAAGAACTTTTTTCCGTTGGTTAGACAAGTGGCTTAAAGTATAAAACCATCATAAAAGTTAAAACTATTCGTCGGTTTCAATATTTGTTGTATCACTTTTTGTATAATAAGTATGACACGAATAGTTTTTGCTAATTTTTATCTTAGGTTTAGGAAACTTTTTTTTGATATAATCGAATCTTTTGTCTTTCAATAATTTTTCCATAAAAATACCGTAAATTGGCAATGCGGTTTTGCATCCTTCTCCCAATTCAGATGTTCTGAAATGTACACTTCTATTATCAGCACCTACCCACACTCCCGAAATTAGAGAAGGAGATACTCCAATAAACCAACCGTCGGAATGATTAGAAGATGTGCCTGTTTTGCCTCCGAAATCGGTATTGTATCTGAATAAGTCGTGTTCAAACAAAGCCTGAGTTGTTCCGCCGGGTTCGTGCAGTCCTCCCTGCAACATTTGATTCATTAAGAAAGCTGTCTCTTCAGATATTGCTCTTTCTTTTTTGATTTCGCTTGAATAGATTTGTTTCCCTTTATTATCGGTTATTTTTAAAACCATTAAAGGTTCAATTTTATATCCTTCGTTCAAAAATGGACAATATGCATTTACAAGTTCAAATAGCGAAACATCACTTGACCCTAAGCAAACTGAAGGAACATTGGCTAACTTAGTCGAAATACCGAGTTTATGAGCATAGTAAATAACTTTTTCCCATCCTAATTGCTTTGTCAATTGAACTGCAATCGAATTAATCGATTTTGCAAATGCATGTTTTAGAGTTACGTTGTTTCCTGTAAATACCCAATCGGCATTTTGAGGCGACCACGTTTTTTGAATATTATTCTCAACGTATTTGTATGTAACCGGAATGTCAAACATTTTATCGCAAGGCCCCCAGCCATTTTCGAATGCAGCTGTATAAACAAATGCTTTGAAGGTTGAGCCGGGCTGACGTTTCATTTGACTTACATGGTCGAATTTGAAGAAATCAAAGTTTACACCACCTACGTATGTTAGTATTTTACCGCTTTCAGGTTCATAAGTTATAAAACCTGCATGTAACAGCGAATTATAGTATTTTATTGAATCAATTGTGCTTAATAAAGTGTCTCTTACTCCGTTATATGTGAAAATTTTCATTCTTCTTGGTTGATTCAGATAATATGTAACTGAGTCATAGTTTTTTGGAAAAATCTTAATCAAATTTTTATAAAAATTTGTTTTTACTACTTTATCTTCTATAAAATTTTTGATTTCTTGCTTCTTTTCATCTCTCCATGGATTTTCGCCCTCCCAATGTTCGAAAAATCGCTTCTGAAGACGCTTCATATGCTCATTAACTGCCTCTTCGGCATATTTCTGCATATCTAAGTCAAGTGTTGTGTAAATTTTTAATCCATCCTCATAAAGATTAAGTTTATTTTCTTTTACCCAATTTTTTAAATAATTGGCCACAGCTTCACGAAAATATGGAGCCTCTCCGTCATAATTTGACTCAACATTATAATCGAGTTTTATAGGAAGTAATTTTAACGAATCATATTCCGGTTTGCTTATATAATTATATTTTAACAATTGACCTAAAACAACATTTCTTCTTTCTAATGCTCTTTCGGGATATTTAACGGGACTGTAATAAGTAGGAGCCTTAAGCATACCCACTAATAGTGCCGATTGCTCTATATTTAAAGAGGAAGGTTTTTCGTTAAAAAAAGTATGTGAGGCTGTTTTTATTCCGTAAGCATTGCTTCCAAAATCAACTGTATTGAAATACATCGTTATTATTTCCTCTTTTGTGTAAAAGGCTTCAATTTTTAATGCTGTTATCCACTCTTTTAGTTTATATACAACTGTTTTAACAAATGGAATATGACCTAATAACCCTTTTGAATAATTTTCTCTTGTTTTAAATAAGTTTTTAACCAATTGTTGGGTTATTGTACTTCCTCCTCGCTTTTCACCTTTTGCCAGATACCATAGGATAGAGAATGTTGCTTTTAAATCAATACCGTGATGCTTGTAAAACCTGTAATCTTCGGTATATATCAATGTATTTATTAAATCATTTGATAATTCATTGTATTTGACTGGTGTACGGTTTTCATCAAAATATTTTCCTATCAAGCGTCCTTTATAGTCATAAAGTTCAGAAGCTATTTTCTGTTTAGGGTTATTTATCTGATGCAATTTAGGCGATTTTCCAAAAAGCCACAGAAAATTTATATCAATTAAAATAAGAAAAAATATGAATATGATAAAAAAATGAAATAATCTGAAGATTAGTTTTTTATACCATTTCCATTCTTTGTTTATATAAAATATTTTCTTTACAACTGAGAAAAATTTTTTAATTAAAAAGTTCAATTTATTCATCTTAAAACTTTATTTCAGATTTTTTTGAGTTCCTTAATTCTTTGTAAAAGAGTAGGGTGCGAATAATGAATGAAAACATAAAATGGATGAGGATTCAAATTACTCAAATTATTTACCGAAAGATTTTTAAGTGCAAGAATCAAATGTTCGGGATTATAGTTAACTCCTGCATATTTATCGGCTTCATATTCGTACTTTCTCGAGATTACATTGGTAATTATACCAATTATCAGTGATAGGGGAGAATACAAAATTCCAAACACCAATAAACCAATGTGTAACGAAGGTATATCTGCTATAGCTAAACTCATTTCGGGTTTACCAATGAATAAAGATAATATAAACAGCATTAAACCTGTTTCGAATACCGAAAAAATCATATTTTTAAGAGTATGTTTTTTCTTATAATGCCCTATTTCATGGGCAAGAACAGCTACAAGCTCTTCTTTTGTATGTTCATTTATCAATGTATCATATAAAACTATCCTTTTTTTAGTACCTAAGCCCGTAAAATATGCATTGGCTTTTTTACTCCTTTTTGAACCGTCAATAACATAAATGTTTTTTAGTTTGAAACCTGCTTTATTGGCAAATCTTTCGATTTCGTCTCTTAATTCTCCATTTTCCAGTGGAGTTTGTTTGTTAAATAAAGGAACAATTATCTCCGAATAAAACATAGTAAAGAAAACACTGACAATTGTTAGTACTATCCATGCTATCCACCAAAAATTCTGCTGAAAAAAATTGTATATAGTTATAAATAAGGCCAGTAGCCCTCCTCCAATTATTAATACAAGCAACCATGTTTTCAATTTATCCAATATAAAAGTTTTAGGGGTTGTTGTATTAAATCCGAATTTCTGTTCTATTACGAATGTATCATATACTGAAAATGGAGTCATTATTAAATCGGAAGCCAAGCCAAGTATGCCGAAAAACAATAATGCGAGAATAATAGGGTTTTCGGTATATTGTCTTAAAAAATTATCCAAAAATTTAAATCCGCCTGTTAATAAAACAATGATTATCAGAATAAACGAAACAGTCGAAGTTATAAATGAAAATTTATTGTTTGCTTTGTGATATTCTTGCGATTTTTTGTACTTCTCCGAATCATAAATTCCTTTCAATTCGTCAGGAACTTCATTACTCCATCGCGAGGCATTTAAAATATCAAGAATTCTTTCAAATAAATAATCAAAAATCAAAATTATTACAATAAATATCAAAATAGTATTACTCATAATCTTAATAACCTCCATTATATTTTCTGATAAACCACTCTGTGCTTATAAAAAGTATTATTATAATCAATATCCATATTATATTTGTCCATTCAAGATATTGAATTCGTTCGTATTTTACAGTTTTAATATCTTTTCTTTCAGTTAAGATTTCTTTTAATTTATCGATGTCTTTCGGATAAATCAATTCTCCGCTGCTTTTTTGCGATAAATTATATAGCAGTTGATGATTGGCAATTAAATCGGTAAATTCAATATCGACAGGTGCAACAGTAAAACTGCCTTTAAAATTCATTTTTTTATTTTTTATTAAAACAGTAGCATTATAAGTGTAATTATCAACCGGTAGTAAGCCTGCATCTAAATAATATGAATTACCCTGCTTTGAGAACTTATAATCATAATTCTTACCTTTAGAGTTTTTAATTATTAAATCTACATCAGGATAATTAATCAGTTCATAATTATCATTATACAATTCGGCATTAAATTCAATATTTTGATTTTCATAAAAAAGATAAGAATTATTAACTCTGAATTGACTTTTATCATTTTTGGCAGATAAAAATTGTACGGTTTTTATTATAAGCTCATCAAAAAAATCAGTGTTATCTTTTTGTGAAAAATTTATCATTCTCCAACGCCAAATTCCTTCTCCCAATATAAAGGCATTTCGGGTCTCAATATTTTGCGAATAAGCTATCAATGGGAAATTGCTTATTACATTTCCGATTTTTTGATAAATCAATGTTTCAATTGAAGGAGAAATCTGATAATTACCATATAAACAGTGCATTGGAGGTAAGGTAGAAGCAATTTTTTTATTGAATTCATTAATAGTGAAAAAAGAGAAATCATCTGAAAAAGATGGATAACACTCGTTTAAACTGTTGCCTTTTGATATTATGTTGATACCTGTTTGAAGTTGATTAAACTGATTGATATTAGTCTGACTGCCAACTATATATAATACCGGTATATTGTTTTTTTTAATTTCTGAAAAAATTCTGTTAAAATTCAGATTATTAGATGGTAATGAATGAAATATCAAAAGATTAAATTCATTGACATTTTTGGTAAAAGCTTCAATATCGTATGTTTCCACCTGATAATTTTTATTTCTTTCAAGTGTTTGCTTTATAGCACTAATATCGGGATGTGGTGCATCGTAAAGAATCAATATTTTTCGCCTCGAATCTAATACTTCAATAAATATTTCTTTGATATTATTTACCTCTGTAACTTCATTATCTATCGGACTTACTCTTATTGTATAACGTTGAAGACCACTTTCATTGGCATCTAATGTTACGGGAATATTTACCGAGTATTGTTCTCCTTTAATAGTTATATTTTGCGAAAAAGCCTCCTTGTTATTATGAAAAACCGATAATTTTACATTATTACCATCGCATTTATTTGCATTAACAGTTATTTCAAGAGGAAATTTATTTCCTAAATATGTGATTTTATTGTAATTAACCTTTTGAATAAATATATCTTTTCTTATCGAAGTATCGCCCATTGCAATGCAAAATATAGGGGCATTAATTTGAGATTTTAGATAAAGCGGATTACTTCCCGAGTTATATATCCCATCACTTGATAGTATTATGGCTCCAACATTTCTGTTGATAAATCGGTTTTCTGTTTCATAAAAAATACTTGAAATATCAGTTTGTTTTCCATTGAAATTGAATGAATTATTTTCATTAACCCTCTCGCTGAAATCAAATCTTTTTATTTCAAAATCTGATGATAACTCATCGAGTAATTCATTTACTTTGTTTTTATAAATTGTTTTATAAAAAACAGAATCCTTATTTAATAAAATCGAATTTGAATTATCCTGAGCAAAAATTATAATCGGTTTTTCATTAACAAAGCTTTTTACTCTGAAAACCGGCGATAAAAGTAAAAAAACAATAAGTGATGTAGTTATTGCTCTTAAAACCGATAATATGATTGTAACAGTTTTCTTGAAATTATTTTTCGAATTTCTATAATAGAGAAGCGCTGAATAGAAAATTCCCGCTATGATGCAAACAGGAATAAACCAAACAGGATACTCGGTGATTAAATTCAAAATAATTACTTTTTAAAATTCAAAAAAAAAGATCAAATAAAAAAGAAAAACGAAAATAATATGCGATTAGGTGTTCATTGCTCCGCAAACATTTATAACTTGTCCGCTGATGAAAGAAGATAAGTCGGAAGCAAGGAACAGACAAAGATTGGCAACATCTTCAGGCTTGCCGGTTCTGCGTAATGGAATATCGTTTATCCATCCTTGTTTTATTTCGTCAGGAAGTTGAGCTGTCATTTCAGTTTCAATAAAACCTGGGGCTACAGCATTGCATCTGATGTTTCTTACTCCAAGCTCTTGAGCTATAGATTTTGTAAAACCAATTATTCCTGCTTTAGATGCTGCATAATTAGCTTGGTTTGCATTACCCGAAACACCTACTACAGAACTCATATTAATTATACTGCCTCCGCCTTGTTTCCACATTATTGGTTGAATAGCTTTCGAGAAATTAAATACCGATTTAAGATTAACAGCTAAAACCATATCCCATTGTTCTTCAGTCATTCGTTTTAAAGCTCCGTCTTTTGTAATTCCGGCATTATTCACTAAAATATCAACTCTTCCAAATTCATTAATTATTTCGTTAACAGTATTTTGAGTATCGGAAAAATTAGCGGCATTCGATGCGTATCCTTTAACTTTTACGCCATAACTTGCAATTTCTTTTTCCAAATTTTGAGCATTTTCATCATATACCAAATCAGTAAAGGCAATATTTGCACCATTTTCGGCAAATTTTAATGCTATTGCTTTTCCTATACCTCTTGATGCTCCGGTAATTATAGCTGTTTTTCCCTTTAATAAATCCATAGCCTATTTTATTTTTAATTCGATTGCAAATTTATAAAATTCTAATAGTATTTATTAATATTTAAAATCGAAAATATTTTATTGGTGTTTTTTGTTATTTTTGAAAAAAAAACATTATGAATTTTAACGAATATTTATACATTGATACACAGGATATTGAAGAGATTTTTAATTATTACTTAAGTTTTTTAAGTTCTTTATCAAGCTCAAAATTCGCTGATGAAAAACAACTTCAACTAAAAGCTGCCAGCAATAAGTTTCTTAATTCTATTGAGAAGTTTACTTATTTCGAAACCAACAAGCGAGAAGAATATGAAGATATAGTTAATAAAATTGAAAATGAATTTAAACAGCTGAAAATTATTGAACGTAAGCCTTTAATTTTTAGGTTGATACCATTTACAAAGAAACGAAAACATCAAATGTATATTTTACAGGATACATTCAGAGTATTATATTCATCTACAATGAATTTAATAAATGATGTAATTCAAAGGGAGTATATTTTCGATAATTTGGAAATAGGCGATTTTTATCAACCGTCAAAATCGAACAAAGAAGAAATAGCTGCAATTATTGATGAGGCTATTCAGATAATAGAAGATGACACTTCTATAACTGATTTTACGAAGAAAAAACTAATCAACCATCTCGAAAAAGCACTTAGAGATTTGAAAAGTCAACGTACAAACTGGACTCGTTTTTTTGGTAAACTAAAAGAAACTACAGTAGTTTTATCAGCATTAGGTTCAATGGCCGGAAGTTCAAATATGCTTTACGATGCCATCACCAAAATCGAAAAAGCAAGTATTACAATAAGAAAAACTTCTATTAATCTGAGTTATACTATTTTGAATGAAGTTTTTAATGTTCAGAATCTTCAAAATTTAGGGTTACTTAAAAATACTATTTTAAAAATCGAAGAAAAATTACCTGAAAACCCCATAAATTCTGATGAAATATCGGAATAAAACACAAAATAATATATTTAACATGGAACTTGTATTTGCAACAAATAATCAACATAAAATCAATGAAGTAGCACCATTAATGCCTGCTTCAATAAAATTGATAGGATTAAAGCAGTTGGGTTTTAATGGAGACATTCCCGAAACCGCCGATACATTGGAAGGAAATGCTTCAATGAAATCTTATTTTATTTATAATCAATACAATACTAATTGTTTTTCTGATGATACCGGTCTTGAAATAGATGCCTTAAATGGAGAACCTGGTGTTTATTCTGCCCGATATGCCGGTGAAGGATGCAGTTTCAAGGACAATATTATGAAAGTGCTGACAAAATTGCATGGAGTAGAAAACAGAAAAGCAAAATTCAGAACTGTAATATCTCTGATAATTAATGGGAAAGAATATTTATTTGAGGGAAAAATTGAAGGACAAATTATTAAGGAAGTTAAAGGAAGTGAAGGCTTTGGATATGACCCTATTTTTTTGCCTGACGGTTATAATATAACGTTTGCTCAAATGCCACTGGAACAGAAAAATGTTATCAGCCATAGAGCTTTAGCCGTAAAAAAACTTGTTGATTTTCTTTATAATTATAAATCGATAAACTAATTTTTTATGATAGAATTTGAAGAAGAAATTAAACAACGCACTATTGAAAACATTGCTGATCAAATGCTTATTGCTGCACGTACTGCACCTAAAGCCAGAGGATTTGATAATTTGATTATAGCAAAAGTTACAAAAGAAGGCATTTTGCAGATTTCCGAAAAAATGAAAGAAATTTCAATAAGAGACTCTGTATCATTTTTTAAACGTGATGCCGAAAATATAATGTATGCTGAATCAATAGTTTTAATTGCAACAAAAATCAGATCTATCGGATTAAATTGCGGGTTGTGCGGTTTTGAAAATTGTGAGCTGAAAAATAAATATCCGTCGGTGCCATGTGCCTTTAATACCAGTGATTTGGGAATTGCTATTGGTTCGGCAGTCAGTATAGCTGCTGATTGCAGGGTTGATAATCGTATAATGTATTCTATTGGTAAAGCTGTAAAAGAACTTAATTTGCTTGGAAACGATGCAGCAATTATTTTCGGAATACCATTGAGTTCTCAAGGGAAAAATCCATTTTTTGACCGAAAAAACATATAGCTCTATATGTGCGGAATTAGTGGTATTTTATTAAAAACAACTTCGAATAACCAATTTCTACCAAGAATAATTAAATTAATGACCAATAAATTGAAACATCGTGGCCCCGACGATGAAGGTTATTCGTTGTTTAATCTTTCAAATTTCAATTTTATTACTGCCGGTTCCGGTGATACTGATGAAAAAAGCTGGAATGCCAATTTTAAACATTCTCCAAAAGACAGAATAGAAGATATCAGTGGTAATTATCATCTTGGTTTCGGCCATCGAAGACTCTCAGTTATAGATCTTTCCGAAGCTTCTCATCAGCCCATTTGCGACGAAACCGGCAAGATATGGTTGACGCTTAACGGAGAAATTTATAATTTCAGAGATATTAAAAATGAGTTGATAAATGAAGGTTACAATTTTTTTAGCAAAGGCGATTCGGAGGTGCTTTTAAAAGCATACAAACATTGGGGATTTGAGTGTTTTTCGAAATTCGACGGAATGTGGAGTTTCGTTATCTATGATATTGATAAAAATATCCTTCTTGGCTCTCGCGATAGATTCGGAGTTAAGCCGCTATACTATTATTCCGATGATAATTATTTTGCATTTGCATCCGAACACAAAGCCTTACTTGAAATCCCCGAGATTAAAACTTCAGTTAATTACAACGAAGTAATCAATTATCTTTATTTCAATAAAATAGAAGTTGATAATACAGGTATTTTCGAAAATATTTTTGAATTACCCCCTTCTCACTATTTCATTTTTGATTTAACTAATAATGAAATGAGTATTAAAAAATACTACACTTTAAATTTTAATTCTCAAATCGAAAACTTTAGTAAAAGCAAATATGATTTTTACACCAATAAAGTCAATGAGTTAATTACAAAATCCATTGAAAGTAGATTATTGTCGGATATAAATATAGGCTTTTGTTTGAGTGGCGGAATTGATAGTTCGAGCATTGTTTGTACTGCCAATAAAATTAGTAACACTAATGAATTCCTGCAATTAGGGAGCAGACTAATTACATTTACTGCTACAAACTCCTATGAAAACTATAATGAAGAAAATTGGGCAAGAATTGTTGCCAATCATGTTCACTCTAATTATTATACTGCTGAATGTAATTCAAAAAACTTATTTGAGAAACTTGATGAAATAATATACTTTCAGGATATACCTCTTTTAAGCACAAGCACTTATGCCCAGTATAAAGTAATGGAAGCTGCATCAAATAATAATATCAATGTATTAATCGACGGACAGGGCGGTGATGAATTATTTGCCGGATATGCTCCATTTTTCTGTTCATTTTATACCGAATTGTTGCTGAATAAAAATTTTAAGCATTTAGCTAATGAGTTAAAAAATATTGATTTTTCGCCACTTACAATTGACGTTTATTTCAAAGCAATTATTAAAAATTTTGCAGATAATATATTTGCTGATGATTTAAAACTTTCATTTTTAAAATTATTCAAAAATGAAAGTAAATATTTTTTTGATAAAGTCATTGAAAAAAATGTAAAAAATATCAGTTTAGCTTCAGATTATAAATTTAAAGGAACGAATTGGCTATTACATTATTTTTTTACCGGGAATTTTCTAAAAAATCTTTTAAGATGGGAAGATAGATGTTCTATGGCTTTTTCGATAGAATCACGAACTCCATTTTCAGATAACTTAAATTTAATTGAATATATGTTTACAATTCCTTCAATTTATAAAATTAATAATGGATGGAGTAAATCAATTTTACGTAGCGCTATGAAAGGAGTTGTTCCTTCTGCTATATTGAACAGAACTGATAAAATGGGATTTTCGACTCCAGAAATACACTGGTTGAAAAACGAAAGCTATCAAATGCAAAAAAAAATTAAAGAACTGTATGATAATGAATTAATAAATATTGATTTATTGTTGAGTAATTGGAATGAGTTGATTAATAATCCCAAAGGGATAAGCTTTTTATGGAAATATATGAATTATTTGATTTGGAAAAGTTTATATTTTCAAAAGTAAATTTTAAAAATTATTTTCAATTATCGAATTATTTTCTTTGCTAATTGAAATGTTTTTGTAATTTTGCAAACCAATTTTTGAATAAAGTTAGTTCTTAAGATATTGAAAACACAACTCAGGAGAGATGGGTGAGTGGCTGAAACCAACAGTTTGCTAAACTGTCGTACTGGAAACGGTACCGGGGGTTCGAATCCCCCTTTCTCCGCAGAGTTATTATATCGGGGTGTAGCGTAGCCCGGCTATCGCGCCTGCTTTGGGAGCAGGAGGTCGCAGGTTCGAATCCTGCCACCCCGACAAATCTTAAGAATTTATGTTCTTTATTTAATAAATTTAGGAACTTAAGATGTTCCTTTTTTTATTGATTAAGGTTCCGTAGCTCAGTTGGATAGAGCAATCCCGTACAATACGGGATGGGTCACTGGTTCGAATCCAGTCGGAATCGCATCTTTTTTAATCACAATCTTATTTATTCCATCTATCATAATTTTCAAATAAACTTATTTCCCTAAAAGAGCTATCGCGTCCCGTTTTAGACGGGAAGGTCGCAGGTTCGAATCCTGCCACCCCGACAAATCTTAAGAATTTATGTTCTTT
>CAZWKQ010000012.1:0-4172 GCA_964634005.1 uncultured Bacteroides sp. | reverse complement strand
ATTATGATTAATATTTGATTTCTAGAGGTATTTTTAATAAATTAATTCTTTATAAATTTGAATATTAGTATATTATCTTTGTTTTTCATTTGACCATAATAGAAACCATCTGGAAAATTATCGATATAAATAATATCACTTATTCTGTAGTTTCTTTTTTCGTAAACCATTTTCCCGTTTATATCATATATACTTATATCTGAAATAAAATTAGGTTGTGAATTGTTATTAAAACTTATAAAATCTTTTGCCGGATTAGGAAAAACATTTATAGATGAGACATTAGAATTTTTGTCGATTCCCGTATAAGGGTTGAAAGTTACTCTTAAACTATCCATTACTACTGGCGTAATTGGTCGGTTATTTGCGTCAACAGGTACTGCCCCTATAGTTTGAACAACAGAAAAATTTGATATAACTATACCAAAAACAGGATGTGCAGAAGTATAAGGAGGTTTGTTAAAATCTAAGAAAGTATTGTTAACCAAATTAATAAAAAATTGGCTTCCTCCGGTATTAGGACCACTATTGGCCATTGAAATAGTTTTCTGAACATTACTTAGTGTACTGTCAAACTCATCGGGAATAGTATAACCGGGTCCTCCATAACCTGTCCCATAAGGACATCCGCCTTGTACTACGAAGTTATTTATTACTCTGTGAAAAATCAAACCATCGTAAAATTTTGCATTTACCAGAGAAATAAAGTTTCCGGAAGTAATGGGTGTGATTGTGTCGTACATCTTGGTCACAAAATTACCCTTGGAAGTATAAAATGTAATTTCGGTTTGAGCAAACAAAACTTGAATTGAAAAAATAAAGAATATAATACTGTAAAACTTTTTCATAGAATTAAAATTTTGAAAAAATACTGTTCAAAAATATTAAAAAAACAAAATAAAAATTAAACAATGTTAAATACAAAATTAAATTGTTTAGTTATTTAAAAATATTATAATTTTACCCTCTTTTTTATTAAAACTAAACACATAATAAATACTAAAGTGGAAATATTTAGTAAAATAAAAAATGCGGTTGGGCAATTTGTTCTAAACAAAGAACTTCCTAAAGTAAAACGCGAACGTAATATAATTAATCTTGACGATGCCAGAACAATTGGAATAATATACATATTAAAAGACGAACAAACATATAATCAAATAACTCAATTTGTAAAATACCTTCAAGATAAGCAAATATCAATAAAAGCAATAGGATATTTCGACGGTAATATCAGACCAATTTACGCTATTGAAAAGCTATCTTTAGATTTTTATGATAGAAAAGATATTAATTGGTATGGTAAACCTTCGGGTAATTATGTTAATGAATTTCTTAAGCAAGAATTTGATATTCTTATTGATTTAACTCTTGTCGAGTTTTTCCCTACAAAATACATTTCTGCATTATCAAGGGCTAAATTCAAAGTAGGGAAGGGTGGAAAGGATAAAGAAAAAATATTCGATTTCATGATAAAACTGAATGATGATACTACCTTAGACGAATATATATCATTAGTTACACATTATTTAGAAATAATAAATAAAAAGAATTATGAGTAAAGTCTTATTTAAAGGTACCGGAGTAGCTTTGATTACTCCTTTTCATAAACATGGAACTGTTGATTTTACATCTCTTGGTAAAATAATTGAACATGTTATTAATAATGGTGTAAACTATGTAGTAGCATTAGGGACAACTGCTGAAACTGCTACATTAACTGATAAAGAAAAACTGGCTGTTGTTGACTTTATAATAGAATCTGTTGATAAAAGAGTCCCTATAGTATTGGGAATGGGAGGTAATAATACACAAAAATTAATTGAGGAAATAAAATCTTTTAATTTCGATGGGATTGATGCAATACTGAGTGTATCGCCATACTATAATAAACCGCAGCAAAAGGGATTATTCCTGCATTTTAAAAGCATAGTTGAAGTATCACCATTACCGGTTATTATATATAATGTCCCCGGTAGAACAGGAGTTAATATAACTGCTGAAACTACTCTTAAACTTGCAAATGAAGTTGAAGGTGTTATAGGAATTAAAGAAGCTTCCGGCAATTTAATGCAATGTATGGAAATCATTAAAAACAAACCTAAAGATTTTTTGGTAATATCGGGTGACGATGCTTTAACACTTCCATTAATAGCTTGTGGAGCCGATGGTGTTATTTCTGTTGCTGCTAATGCTTTTCCAAGAGAATTTTCCGATATGGTTCAACTTGCACTATCAACAAATTGTAAAAAAGCTAAAGAAATACATTACAAATTGCTCGATTTCTTTAATGTAATATTCGAGGATGGTAGCCCTGCAGGAATAAAAGCCGTTATGGAAAAACTTGAATTATGCCAAAATAATCTGCGTCTTCCGCTTGTTAAAGTCAATAAGACAACACATGCAAATATTTTAAATATTACAAACAAACTCCTTGAAAATGCTCAATAGCTTTTTCGAGGAGTTTGCCAAATATAAATTTTTATCTTCTTTTTATATCAATTAATTCTACTTCAAAAATTAAAGTTGTATAAGGTGCTATCGAATTTCCGGCACCTTGAGAACCGTATGCCAAATGATGCGGAATGTATAATTTCCATTTTGAGCCCACACTCATCATTTGTAAAGCTTCTGTCCAACCTTTAATTACTCCGCTTACAGGAAAAGTTGCCGGTTGTCCCCTGCGAATTGAACTGTCAAACACTTCGCCATTGATTAGTGTGCCATGGTAGTGAGTAGTAACTGTATCTGAAAGTAATGGTTTTTCTCCGTTTCCTTCTTTTATAATTTCATATTGCAAACCGCTTTCCAATGTTACAACATTTTGTCTTTTAGAATTCTCTTCCAAAAATTGTTCTCCTTCGTTAATATTATTCTGATAAATTGATTTTTGTTGCATTTCAAAATAATTTTGGATTTCTTCGTTAATTTCACTTTCTGTTAATTTTAGATTATTATCAGTTAAAACGTCTTTTAATCCATTATAAAAATCTTCAAAACTTTCGATAGAAATTTTCTGCCCTTTTAAATTGAAAGCTATACTAGCTCCCAAACTGTAACTTAATTTATTCATGTTATTATTTTTGATTGTTATTATTGTTGTCGTTATCTGACTCTTATTTTCTTTCCTGCTCTGATAATTGATTTTTTCCCCATTTTATTTAATTTTCTTAATGCAGCTACTGAAGTGCCGTATTTTTTTGCAATACTTCCAAGCGTTTCTCCTTTTTTAACTTTGTGAAATCTCGCTTGCTTCAGTTTATTTATTTCACTTTGATACCTGAAATGATATTTGCTTAGATACAATGTGTCTGATCTGAGCTTATAATTACTGAAATCTATAATGTCTTCAGGGTTTATAGGTGCTCCTAAATATCGTGTTTCAAAATGTAAATGACTTCCTCGTGAACGTCCTGTATTACCCCCAAAACCAATAAGATCTCCGGCTTTAATCAGTTGATCGGGGAAAACATTTATTTGAGATAAGTGTGCGTATAGGGTTTCCAAGCCATTTAAATGCCTAACGACAACAACAAAACCATAAGAACGACTTTTTTTAGTAATCCTTACCCTACCGTCAAAGGCACAAAGAACACTATCTCCTGTTTCAAGATTAACATCAGTGCCATAATGATAACGATATCGCCTTAATCCAAACTGTGAAGTAACTTCTCCTTTGTATGGATGAATATAATTATTCCCTTTCGATATATCTACCAAAGGAATTATAGTTGTATCAAGTTTATTCGAAAAATCTACTTTGGGATAATGTATCATCTCATTATCAAAATTTTCGTACAAAGTATCTCCTTCAAAAAAAACTGCTAAAGAATCGTAAAATGAATAGAAGTCATAAATTAAATCAAGGCTGTCGTTTTGTGTTTCTGTTATATGAACAGGTTCTATTTTTTTGTATATATCTTCTTGTGATTTTGCATTAAAGATTGATAAAATCAAAAAAACAAGTATAAAAGTCAGTCTAAATTTCATTAGTACAATCTAAATCTAAAATCAATTTTTAAAAGTTTGCAAATTAAAAGTAAAGTTATAAACTTAAAGTAGTATTTAACTTATTTTAACTCTTATTTCAAATTTTAAATTATTTTTAAATTTTCGATTTATTAATGTCCGACAAAAATAAAAAAGATAATTTTTTAGAATACAATAATCAG
>CAZWKQ010000011.1:0-88359 GCA_964634005.1 uncultured Bacteroides sp. | reverse complement strand
ATGCCCATCGCACTTTTTGAAAACTTGTTTTGATACGCAAATTATTATAGGTCATCTTTAAAAACATACTTATAGAGCAAATCAAAATCCGCCTTATATAAATTTGCGTTAAGAAATTGAATGATTTTTATCATGCGTTGGGCATAGTAAGCAACCCTGAAGTGAGGAAGGGATAAAATTAGATTGAAAAACTTTTAGCTTGTTTCCGAACGGCTTGGGTTGCGTGAGATAAAAAGCATACAATTTCAGCAAATTTATATGCAGCGGTGACTTTTCTTTGTTTTACCGAAGGTAAATATGTAATAGTTTAGTTCGCTTTCGCTCCTAAACTAAAACATATTTATGCTCGGTATTATAATACTTTCTTTTGGTTCAAGCAAAAGAAAGTAAATAATAAAAGTAATTTATTTCTTTTATATGTTCTTTTGCCTTGATGCAAAAGAACCAAATGGTACATCCCACCTTAGCGGGAAGATCAAGACTTATTATAATTTGCGTTAAGATATTTAATACTTTAAGCTATTTAGCTGTATTTTTTCTTTACAATTTCTTTAATATCTTTTATAGAATGTATTTGCTTTACTAGATAATCCAAAAAAAGTGATATAGGTTGTTTATTTGAAATCCGCTTTGCGGCCGGTATTGCTCTTTAGCATACATGCACATTGACCGTGAAACATTTCGGCTTTGTTTTTTATAACTTTATAGCCCTCGCGTTCCCAATCTACAATGCCGCCTGCCAAATTTATAACATGACTATAGCCGTTATTCTTTAATAATAATACCGCTTCTTTGCTGCGTAATCCTACACCATCGGCAATAATTAGCAGTTTGTCTTTAGGCAAATCATTATAATTTTGCTTTAAAACAGAATAAGGGAAGAAAATTGTGTTTTCGATTGCAAACCTGCGTGCTGCAGTTTCGTATTCCTCGCGAATATCGACCAATATAGCCCCCTTTTCACAAAGTTGAATAACCTCATTGCCCGATACATGAACCATACCGTCGATAACCAAACCAATTCCTTTTAAATCAGGTATCATTTTATAATTGAGTTTATTAATTATACTGCAAATATAAAACGTAATAATAAACTAAAATGTAATTTGGTATATTTTTATTATCAATAAAAATATACAAATATACTTAACAGTACAGAAAACATTTTCCAAAAAAAATAATAATAATGGCAGATTGTAATTAGTACTTGAAAAGTATAACAATAAACTATCTGAGAAGAGTTATACTGCCGTTCTTTTTATACTCTTTCCCATCTTTTCCTGTTGCTTTTAAAATATAATAATATACACCGGTTGGTGCTTCTTTATCAAGAATTTTGCCGTCCCATTTGCCGTCAATAGTTTCAATGACATAAACTTGGTCGCCCCAACGATTATATATAAATATTTGCATCTTCGACATACCCTGGGTTTTAGCATAGAAGTAATCGTTCAGCCCATCGCCGTTAGGTGTGAAAGTATTTGGTATAAATATATCTGAAGGAGATTCAACTGTAAGGTTAAAAGTTGCTGTATCAGTACAAAAGTCAGGAGCTCCGCTGTTTGCAATTAAAACAATATGATAATTACCTTCTGTCAAATAAGTATTCATAGGATTTTGCTGAGTTGAAGTATTTCCGTTTCCGAAATCCCAGTTGTAAATTGAGGCTCCGTAACCGGTAAAATTAAATGATACATCAAGAGGCGAAAATCCAAAGTTAGGATTTAGGGTAAATGTTGCTTGAATAAGAGTATTAGTTTGTACAAAAGAAGGAGTATGACTGGCAGTACAATTATTCGAATCTTTCACTGTTAATAGATATTGCCCTTCACATAAATTTTTTGCAACTGAATCGGTTTGAACAGGTGTTGTATTCCATGTGTAAGAGTATGGATGTGTACCACCGTTGACTATTGCTGTTATAGTCCCGTCACAATAATTTTGGCAACTTTGAAACTTAGTTTGAGATGTAACTTTTAATGAATCAGGTTGAGTTAAAATTAAATCTAAAGTTTTGCTGCAATTATTTGAATCTTTCACGATTACCTGATAATTGCCGGCACTGAGGTTAATAGCCGTAGCTGAAGTTTGAACAGGTGTAGTATTCCAAGTATATTGGTATGGAGGTGTAGCACCGGATGTCGTTAATTGTATTTTGCCGTTATTGTTTCCATAACAAAGCGGTTTATAATAGGTTATTGTGATATTGAAGGAGTCGGGCTGTTTTATTAAAACAGAATCGATATTACTACAACCTAATGAGTCAGTTATTATCACGGCATAGTATCCCGAAGTCAAATTAGATATATTTTGAGTTGTTTGAAAAGGAGTAGTTTGCCAGTTGTATGAATACGGAGGCATTCCGTTTGATGCGTTTGCATTTGCGTTTCCGTTATTACCACCATAACACAAAATATCAGAATGAGTAAAGCTAATAGTTGGTTTGGGTTTAGAAATTAAAATTACGCTGTCAGTTTTTTGGCAGTTATTCGAATCTTTAGCCAGTACATAGTAAAATCCACTGCTCAAATTAGTTATGGAATCACCTGTTAAACCACCTGTCCAATTAAATGTAAAAGGAGGCGTCCCTCCGTTTGGATTTACTTTTATCCAGCCATTATTCATTCCGTCGCAAACATAAAGTTTTTTGTTAAAAGTTAATGTTATTGCTCCGGGTTGTATTATAGTTGTTGTATCAATATCTTTACAACCTAATGAGTCTGTTACGGTAAGAATATAAGAGCCTGCCGTTAAGTTATTTATTGCAGAAGTTGTTGAACTATTCGACCATAAATACTGATATGGAGGATTCCCCGAGCTGACATTTGCCGTTATTTGACCGTTAGTTAAACCATGACATGTAATGTTTTGTTTATTGAATTGAATAATCGGTAGATTATGTATAGTAACGTTTTTAACAACAGTATCCTTGCATCCGAAATTTGAAGTAGCAATTAATTGAACAGGAATACTACCGCTGATATTATATGTATGAGTGGGGTTTTTTAATACAGAAGTATTGTTATCACCAAAATTCCAGTTATAAGATAGGCTGTCGTTGGAAATAATTGAAGAATTGTTTGTAAAAATAACAGGAACACCTTTACATTGTGGCCCTGTGTTAAATTGAGCCGTTGGAGTATTATGGACCGTAATTGTCTTAATAGTATCCTTATAACATCCCGCAGAACTGAAAACTCTGAGTTTTACTTGATAATTCCCGACACTGTCATAAACATGAATTGGATGAGGAATATTTGAAGTATCACCATCTCCAAAATTCCAGTGGTAAGAAGCTATAGTATAAGGAGAAACTATACTCGCCTGAGATGTAAAATATGTATTTAGATTGTGGCAATAAGTAGGAGCAGAAAAGTTTATAACTGGAGCCGGTTTTGAGTAACGAGTAACTATCAAAGTATCATTTGCTTTATTATCATCGTAAGTGTCTATAATCCATAACTTAAATATATAAGTATTATTAGCCGAAATATTAATAGTTGCAGAGAATGAGTGTATTACATCATTAAACGTTGAGCCGGGAATTGTATCATAATAAACCGGACCGCCGTTTACACTATATGCCAATGGTATGTCAATGAAAGGAATATCGCCGAATTGTTTAATATAAATAGTAACAGTATCATTAGTACCATGAACACATTCCAACGACGGGCTTAACATTTGAGTTATTCCGAAATCGACTTTATATTCGTCAGCACCAATATCGGGTGCCTGAGCATTTCTTAGTTGGTCATCAATATCAACATTTACATCAGGATGAGAAACCGCAGCACCATTCAAGAAACGTTGATAAGGTCTCAGATTAGTATCGGATGCATAAAAAGGATTGTAAAATCCGTAATCAGCTCCACTGCCAATGGCAGAATTCCAATTTGTAATGCTGTTATAAGTTGTATTGTTATAATAGCCTATTTTATATGTGGGAGTATAATACGAATTGGTATTCCAACCTGTTGACATATTTAGTGGAAGTGTATTGCTGCTTATATATGCCGCAAAACCACCTCCTTTATTGCTGAAAATGTTATTTTTAACTTGTAAATTATTTCCTCCGTTTATTTCAATGGCCTTACCCTTTATTTGGTCAGTGCTTGTTATATTAGTACTATTATGAATAATTTTAGAAGAATCAGAGCCAACATTTACTACTATGCCTTTAGCTATACCAAATCCTGTAATATTAATAAAATTATTTGATATAATATTTCTTTTCCCTTCTATTCTTATACCTTCTGATTCTGTTAGATTTAACATTCTGTTTTGTTGTATTTTGGCGTTTTTGCTTTTTATGTATATACCAACTATATTAGCTGAATTAATAATCCGATTTTTTTGGACTACTGTACTTTCACCCTCAATACTTATTCCAGTTGTATTAACATTATATATTCTATTTTCAATTATAGAATCAGATGTGCCTTGTAATTTACATCTTATTCCGTCAGTGAATCCATTGATTTCATTTTTTTCAATTTTAATATTGTTTATACTATCCAACATTAATATTCCATAATTAGTAGCATAAAATGAATTACTATTTATTTTATTTGACTTTATGTAAATATTATTGGATTTTTCAGCATAAATTCCATTTCTTTGGTTTATCCACCATGTTGAATTATTTGTATTTGCATTTATTATACTTGATTCTATGTAAATATCATTGCACTTAACTATATTTATAGAATTAACTTGCTGTCTGTATGAAACTGATGAAATTTCATTTTTTCGATTTTAATATTTTTGGATTTTTGCATATTAATTGCGGTAGTAAAGTAGCCATTTGTGATATTTATATTACATCTTTTAATATTAACATTCTCATTATTAAAGAAATAAATATTATCAACATTATCCCAATTATAAATGTTTTGAAAAGTAAATTTACTACTGTCTATGAGTATATTTTTTGCATTTAATATTTTAGTTTTACCAATATTGATTGAATTTATAATAGAAATATTTGACATTTTTAAAGTTGAATCTCCAAATAAATCAATTTTGTTGTTTTGAAAATCACAATTTTTAATAACTAAAACCGAATCTATACCCAATGTATCTGTAATCAGACCGTTTACTTTACAACTGTCAAAAGTAATATAATTGTTCAAGTTTTTTAACCATACATTCCTATTCCCATTTTGTCTGCTAATTGTTAATTTTCTAAATGTTACATGTGTTGTGCTATCCAATCGTAAGGAATAATCATTTGGATCGGTTATTGTATAATTAATACCCGGTAAAGTAGATAAAAAAGTATCACGTTCAAAAGTTATAGTATTCATAAAACTATTCCCTTTTACCGGTCCTATTTTAATATTTTGGTTAAAAATTGTATCTCTAACACGGAAAGTTACAGGACAAGAAATCCCAACCCCGTTTAATGCAAATGCAGCATCAGCTAAAGAATTAAAGTCTGGGTTAAATCCTCCTACTGTATAAATTCCGCATAATGGTCCGCTAATTTTGTCAAACTTAGCAGTATCATTATAGTTATTACAATCTGCAACTCCATTTGGTAAACTTGTCCATATCTTTAAATTTGATTGGGCCGCAGTAAAAGTAAAAGGTGATGGAAAGTTTATTTGTACTGTTGCACCTGAAACTAAAGACCCTGACCAGTTATATACAGGTTGAACCACACCGTTTACACTATAATAAATTTTAACATTTGTAAGAGTAGCTGTACCATGATTTTGCAAAATGCCTTTAATATTCATGGTAGTATTTGTAAGATTATGCAGCATACCTACAACTGAGTCAATACCTGCATCATTCACACAAGGATTAAAAACTTTTGCTCCTATATCATTATTTGATATTCTGCTGGTTGAATCAATATCAATTGTAATGCCTACAAAATCAGCATTATTATCAAGTTGAATTTGATTCATTTTCAAATTAGTGTCAGAACTGTAGAATGGATTGATGTTTTTTGAGTTTGCATCTTGACTGCTTAATGCAGTCCATTGATTTAAATTTTGAATATTCTGACCATATCGGTTAAATAAAAAATCGCCATATGTAAAAAAACAGTTTTTATCAGAAACGAATGTTGTTGCAGGATTATTGATTTTTAATGCGTATCCATTAGTTTGATTTGCAAATATATTATTCTTAATTATAAGGTTACTTGCATTTTGAATTTCAAAAGCAGCACTACCAATAGCATCATTTCCTGTAATATTTATATTGTTGTTGTAAACTAAACAATTAGATGGGTTGTTTATGAATTGCAATCCTAATGGAATTAAATCGCCATAAGAATGCATATAATTATTCTGAATATCAACTCCATTTTTATTATTTGTCATTGCTTTTCCGTTTTCTACACCTGTTATTCTATTCTGATAATACTTAGTATTTGTTGCTTCATTTATTATTCCGATTCCTCCATTTACACTATGGATAGAATTTTTCGTAATTAAACCCAAATTACCAGTTAACTTTATTCCAAATTCTTTGGATTTAACTATCTTATTATTTTTTGTGATATTATTTGCTGAATTATTCAATAAAATCATACCATTCTGAAAAAACTCAATATAATTGTCAGAGATTTCGTAATTGGTAATTATATTATCATACAAATATATTCCTATTCCTGAATAATCATGGTTTGCTGAAATTATTTTATTTCCTTTTACAAATAAATTATCGCCTCCTTTAGCCATTATTGCTTGACGATAACCGGTAACACCCCACCATCCCGAAGTTCCGCTTTGTAAAAATATATTATTGTTTTCAAATACTCTTAAAGTATCTTTTTCACTTTGAATTCCAATGCCATAACATCCCCCGTTTACTTTTAAATCTGAATTTTTAATAGTAATATTATTATTATTATTTGAATATATACAATTAGCAATTGAAGAACTATTGTAATCAGAATTAACAAATAATGAATCTTTGTTTAATATAATATTTTTTGAGTTTGTAATATTAACAGCTCTGATTGTTTGGCTATTTTCCCAAAAAATTCTATTTGAGTCTATTTCAATAATATAACATTTATTTATTATTAAACCTCTGATCTTGTTGTTATTAATAATTAAATCTTTTGAAAATCCATTTCCACTATAATCAATTGTTAAAAAATTATTTATTAGATTATTCTTTCTGAAAACAAATAAAGAATCTAAACCTGACATATAAACATTACACAGTAAATTGTTGGTGAACTTTACATCTTTACATCCGTTATTTACAAATATATTACCGTTTCCGTTAATTCTTTTTATACTTAGTTTATTGAATCTAATATAATCTGTACCATCTAATATCAATGTATAATCATTAGTTGGGTCTCCTAAATTATATGAAAGAATTGTTAAAGAAGAATCACCTGATTCAGATTCAAAAGTAATAGTAGCAGTATCTGATGCTCCTTGTATCTGATTTAAGATAATATGTTCGTTATATGTTCCGTTTCTAACTTTAAAAATAACAGAACAAGCAATTCCGCCACTATTAAGTGCAACTGCTGCTTCAGTAAAATTTTGAAAATCAGGATTTGAGCCGCCAATGGTATATGTTCCACAAAGTTTGGTCCCCAATTCTGTTATCGAAACGCTGTTATTGTTATTATTACAGTCGCTTACTCCATTAGGAAAAGAAGTTGTAGCTGTTAAATTATAAGTTGTACCTGGAGTGAATGTAAAATAACCTAATGTAATATTTAATGTTTGTCCTGCAATTAAGTTGCCTGTCCAACTATAAGGTAATTGGGCATTACCATTAACTGTCCAATTTACAATTACACTTGTTAAATTGGATGTACCATGGTTTTCTAATTCAACTACTATTGGAGTAGCAACTCCTGTTGTTACTGGACTTTTTAATCCAATAAAACGATGAACGCCTGCATCATTAGCACATTTTGTATATTCATAAGCACCAATATCAGGGGTTGTTCCTCTGGAAATTCCATATATATCTGAAGTTATTAATGGGATTTGTAAGGCAGCATTAAACAATTTCATTTGATTGTGTTTCAAACATGTATCAGATTGGTAATAAGGATTATAATCAAGAGAGTTTGCATCCATACCTGATGTGTTTTTCCATACAGATAGGGAGTCATATTCAACACCATTATAATGTACCAATTTATTTTTAAAACTGTAATAATCATTATAGTCAAATGTCAAATTTGTAGGATTCCCGCTAATGAATAAAGAATACCCCCCTTCTTTATTAGAAACGATATTATTCTTTAATGTAATATAAGAACCTCCGTTAATTTCAATTGCTCTACCTTTTATTCTGTCAACTGAAGTTATATTAATACTGTTATTAAATAATGTCATATTATTTGCCGAATTACTGACAATACCTTTAGCAACGCCTAATCCCCCGGCATGTAAGTAGTTATTTGTAAATGTGTTATTATTATTGTTATTTAAAATACAAATACCTTCATTTATGGTAGTAATTTTGTTATTCTTCACTTGTGTATTACTCGAAGATAAATTTATTCCATTGCCTGCGGTTATTGTATTTAATATATTATTCTCAATAATACCATTATCTCCATTACTTATTTGTAAAAAATAATCCTGAACATTAATAATTTTATTGTTATTAATGTTAAAATCCTGCAGTTGGTTAAATAATATTCCTTTACGGGAATTAACAATTACATTGTTTTCGATATTAACCTTGTTCGAATTACCATATGAAACAATTCCATATCCTTCATAAGTAAAATCAGAACAACTTATAAAGTTATTTTTAATATCAATTGTATCTGAATTATTCATTTTTATTCCATATCTTGTATTACTACACCAGCTATATCCACCTCCTTGCATTTTAAAATAATTATCTTGGAATATCCCATTTTTAGATGATTCAAAAATTACACCATAAGTATCGCAATATCCATTTACAAATGCTTTTGATTTTTTCAGAGAAACAGTTTTGCATTGCTCAAAATAAAAAGCAACCCCACCTCCATAAGAACTTGTATCGTTATTACAATTTATATTACTACTATTCCTGAATTCAAGATTATTATAAAAATTATTACTATCACAAACAATATCTTCAACATAGGTAAATCTTGTGTGATTAAACGAATTATATTTTGCAATTACTTTTTTTGATAAAGTATTGCTTTTCTCCATAAAAAACTGACCAACACTATTATTGCTAGTGATTAAAATATTTGAATCGGGAAACGAATTATTAAAATATAAGTTGTTTATGTAATTACTATCTAATAATAAATTTAAAGTGCTATTATAAAAATTAGTTGTGGTTAAATTATTTTTAATTAACTTTAAATTTTTACATGAATTGTTAAATGATAATCTATCGATCTTATTACCATAAAAATAAACGTTTTGGATAGGCTTATTAAATACAAAATTAGTATTGCCATTACTTCTATATATACTTAAATTTTTAAATTTCAAATTATCACAATTGTCAATTATTATCGTATAATCATTGGTAGGGTCAATATTTTGGTAATTAATTATACAATTATTAGCATTGCCGCTTTCTGATTCAAAAGTAACGGTGTTTAATATCGAACTGCCTTGAATTGAATCTAATTTAATATGCTCATTATAATTTCCATTTCTAATTTTAAATACAACAGGACACGATATGCCTGATAAGTTTAATGCCTGTTCAACTGAATACAAATTTGGGAAATCGGGATTAGTGCCTCCAACGGTAAAAGTTCCGCATAATTTCGGGTATAATGTAATATAGGCTGTATCGTTCAAATGATACATGTCGTTTTGCCCATTATTCATTGTGCTAATCCATACCTTTAAGTTAAATACACCACCCGTAGGTAAAGTAATTGTTCCAATTGAATCTATTTGTGTTTGTTGATTAAATGCAAGATTACCATTCCATGTAAATGAATTAATAGGCTGATTATTTACTTTCCATTGTATAAGTGCATTATTAACATTAGAACAACTATAATTTTTTAAATTAATAGTAATTTTATGATTTCCTGATGCTATTGGATTTAAAGGTGCATTAATGGCTGTAACACTCATATCTCTTGTAAACGGAGAAAATATTTTAACGTTATCTATAAGCCAGTAACCTCCATTATTTCCGTTCCATTTAAAGCGAATTTTTAAATTCAATACTCCCGCACCCATGGAAGATATATTAATTACCTGATTGTTTATCGAGTTAATATTTGAATCAATATTATAAACAGTTTGCCAAATACTTCCATTAAAAACTTGTACTTGACCTGTGCTATTCGTTCCTTTGTTAAATAGTTGATCGAATATTAAGTAAATGCATGAAGTTCCTGATGCATCGATAAATGGTGATTCTAAATTAACTACTTCGTTGCCTCCGCTTGTTGAGTAATTTTGGCTATCGAAAATTGCAAAAGGATCTGTTATTGGCAGATTTACAACTCTATTCCCGGGATTGTCAAAATGCCATTTGTCGGTTGTTGCATTACCGGTAATAGTTTGCTGTGTCCAGCCTGTTGGCGGATTTACTCCATTAGCACTTGAAAAATCTTCGTTTAATAAATATGATTGCCCTTTAACTATTCCTAATAATGAGATTATACATATTAAGATGATAGAGTAAATTTTTCTCATAATTTCTTGTTTTTTAAACTATTTTCATCAAATTTAATAAATAATTTACAAATGATGGCGTGTTATGGTTAATAAATTCTAAAAATTAGACTTATTTAACGAAGCTATGGTTTTTCTGTACGAAACATATATATTGATAAACGAAGCTTAATTTTTAAATTCTTTATAATTTTTTTATCGAGCAGGGTATTTTGTAAAATTAATTTAATTAATTTTGCGCTCATTTTATAAAGTAACTTAGTTGGATTGTGTTTTTTTTGTTAATCTAATTTATTTAAAATAAAAAAATGAAGAACAAATATATCGATTTGATTGAACAGACTTTTGAATTTCCGGATGATGAATTCAGAGTTGAAGATAACGAGTTGTATTTCAATAATGTTCCTTTAATGGACATTATTAAACAATATGGAACTCCGCTGAAAATTACATATTTGCCAAAAATATCTTCACAAATTCAAAGGGCAAAAAGATTGTTTAACGTTGCCATGGCAAAGGTTGATTATAAGAATGATTATCACTATTGTTACTGTACCAAGAGTTCGCATTTTTCGTTTGTTTTGGAAGAAGTTCTTAAGAATGACGTGCATTTAGAAACATCATCAGCATTCGATATAAATATAATTAATGAATTATACATTACAGGTAAAATTAATAAGGATAAATTTATTATCTGCAACGGTTTTAAAAGACCTCAATACATCGAAAATATAGTAGAATTGATAAAAAGCGGCTTTCATAATACTATTCCGGTTTTGGATAATAAAGACGAAATCAGATTATTGGATGAGCAGTTAGACGTAAAATGTAAAATTGGAATAAGAATAGCTGCCGAGGAAGAACCTATGTTTGAATTTTATACTTCACGATTAGGTATGAGATACAATGAGATATTAAATTTTTATCTCGATAAAATAAAACCTAATCAGAAATTTGAACTTAAAATGCTTCACTTTTTTATTAATACCGGAATAAAAGATTCTGCATATTACTGGAATGAGTTATCTAAATGCGTCAATATTTACTGTGAGTTAAAGAAAATTTGTCCCGAATTGGATTCCTTAAATATAGGCGGTGGTTTCCCGATTAAAAACAACTTGGCTTTCAGTTACGATTACGAATATATGGCCGAGGAAATAATAGCTCAGGTGAAGAATATTTGCAATCAGCAACAAGTTGAAGAACCTCATATTTTTACCGAATTTGGGTCGTTTACGGTAGGGGAGAGCGGTGCCATTCTATACTCTATCATCGATCAGAAGCAACAGAACGACAGAGAGCTTTGGAATATGATTGATAGTTCGTTTATGACCACTTTACCCGATACATGGGCTATGAATCAAAGATATATTTTATTGGCAATAAATAATTGGGATAAAGAGTACCAAAGAGTTTTCTTGGGCGGTTTAACCTGCGACAGTCAGGATTTTTACAATGCCGAAGCTCATTCAAATGCAGTATTTTTACCAAAAATCAACGGCGAAGATACCCAATATATCGGGTTCTTTCATACCGGGGCTTATCAGGAATCTTTGGGTGGTTATGGCGGAATACAGCATTGCTTGATACCTTCGCCTAAGCACATTATTATTGATATTGATGAAGAAGGCGAATACTATACCAAACTTTTTGCTAAAGAGCAAACTCATAAATCGATGTTAAAAATCTTAGGTTATTAAAAAATAAAGTATTTTTGCAGTAAATTTCTGCGTAAATAATTAATTAACACAATAATAAAATGGAAATTAAAAAATCAGAATTATTAAAGGATGTTGTAAAACATATAGATATTAAGTCGTTTGATTCTACTCCGATTATTAATTCTATGCGTGAAATGTCTTTTACTTCGCGTGATACAGCTTATGCCACCGATATACTGATTAAGATGATTAATGAAGATGATTGCAGTATAATTCTTACTTTGGCAGGTAGTACAAGTGCTGCAGGATGTATGCAGGTATATGTTGACATGGTAAAAGCAAACATGGTGGATGCAATTGTTGCTACAGGTGCTTCGATAGTTGATATGGATTTTTTTGAAGCTCTCGGGTTTAAACATTATAAAGGTTCTCCATTTGTTGATGACAGCAAATTAAGAGATTTATATATCGACAGAATTTACGATACCTATATTGATGAAGAAGAACTGCAGGTTTGCGACCGAACAATAAAGGAAATTGCCGATTCTCTAGAAAGAAGACCTTATTCATCAAGAGAGTTTATAAGAGAAATGGGTAAATACCTTACTAAAAACGCTAAAAAGAAAGATTCTTTGGTTCAGGTATGTTACGAACACAATGTTCCCATTTTCTGTCCGGCATTTACCGACAGCAGTGCAGGGTTTGGATTAGTATTGCATCAATGGGAAAATCCCGATAATCATTTAACTATTGATTCAATAAAAGATTTTCTCGAATTAACAAAAATAAAAATGGCAGCTCCGACTACCGGTTTGTTTATGATAGGAGGCGGAGTTCCCAAAAACTTTACTCAGGATACAGTTATTTGTGCTGAAGTGCTTGGTAAAGAAGTGCCTATGCATAAATATGCCGTTCAGATTACTGTTGCCGATTCTCGCGACGGTGCTTGCTCAAGCTCTACTCTTAAAGAAGCCTCATCTTGGGGTAAAGTTGATACAGTTTATGAACAAATGGTTTTTGCTGAAGCAACTTCGGTTCTTCCACTTATGATAAGCTATGCTTACTATAACAGCAATTGGAAAAACCGTTCGAAAAAAGAATGGACAAAAATGCTCGATAATAAATAATTGCCAATTATAAATGCTTTAAATTTAAAAAGCTGTGGTTAACTCAATCACAGCTTTTTTTGTATTCGTTAATATCTATTATAGTTTTGCAAAGGGTCAGTTCTTTTTCGTTATTATTTGAGCAAATAACAACGGTTCTGTTAGCTCGGTATTTATTTATCAACGAATGAAACCATTCTATTGAGTTATTATCAAGGTTTGTTGTAGGCTCATCAAGTAAAATAACACTTGTTTGGCTAGCAATAGCTAAAAGAAGTTTAATCCTTTGCTTCATTCCGGTCGAGAATGTTGATATAGCTTTGTTTTTATGTGTTTCGAGTTGAGAAATAACAATTAAATCATCTATTGATAGATTATCAATAATATCTTTGAATTTGAAATGAAACTTTAGTAATTCATAAAGCGTAAATTCTTCTATAAGAGCATGGTAAGGTGTTGCAAAAGAAATGTTTTTGTAAATATTTCTTTTTATTTCAGCTTCATTTATTTTATAAAACACATTGCCTTCAGAAATGTCAAGAATATTACCGATAATTTTTAATAAAGTTGATTTCCCTGAGCCGTTTTGGCCAATTATTCCATAAGTGTTATCGGGTTGGAGATTGAGGTTTATCCCCCTGAAAATCCATTTTTTATTAAATTGTTTTCCGATATTATGCAGTTCAATTTGCATAAAAAGATATTAGTGCGAAAATATTATGAAAGTCGTGAATAGCCTTTCATAATACCTCTGCTCGAGCGGGAGATAAATGAAAGTATTTCGTCTCTTTCTGAAGTGGCAGGCATTTCAGCTTCGATAACATCTAAGGCTTGAGAAACATTATAACCTTTGAGATATATTATTCTGTAAATATCCTGAATTTCTTTAATTTTTTCAGGGCTGAAACCTCTTCTTCTAAGGCCTATTGAGTTAATTCCAACGTAAGAAAGTGGTTCTCTTGCACTTTTAGTGTATGGTGGAACATCTTTTCTTACTAAAGAGCCTCCGGAAATCATTGTATGGGCTCCAATATTTACAAACTGATGAACTGCCGAAAGTCCTCCGATAATAGCCCAATCATCTATTACTATATGACCTGCCAAAGTTGCAGCATTTGCCAAGATACAATTATTGCCTATAATACAATCGTGAGCAACATGGACATAAGCCATAAGTAAACAATTATTACCCACAACGGTTTCCATATTTGCTTTTGTTCCTCGGTTTATGGTAACGAACTCACGTATTGTGGTATTATTCCCTATAATTACTGAAGTTTCCTCACCGTTGTATTTCAAGTCTTGAGGAGGTGCAGATATAACAGCACCGGGATAAATTTTACAATTCTTGCCTATTTTGGCACCTTCCATTATGGTAACATTCGGACCTATCCATGTTCCTTCGCCAATTTCAACATTTTTATCTATAGTTACAAATGGCTCTATTACAACGTTTTTGGCTACTTTAGCTTGTGGGTTTACGTATGCAAGTGGCTGATTCATTTCCTATTTTTGTATTAATTTTTTAAAATTATTTTACTTTAGTAATTTGTGCTAGCATTTCTGCTTCCATAACAATTTTTGTGCCAACATATGCTACCCCTTTCATATTGCACAAACCTCTTCTTATCGGAGATAGTAAATCGAGGCGGAAAATAATTGTATCACCGGGTACAACTTTATTTCTGAATCGTACATTATCAATTTTCATAAAGTAAGTTGCATAATTTTCAGGGTCGGGAACTGAACTCAATGCCATGATACCGCCAACCTGTGCCATAGCTTCAATTTGCAGCACTCCTGGCATAACAGGCTCATTGGGGAAATGACCTACGAAAAAATGTTCATTCATAGTAACATTTTTTAGTCCGATTACATGATTTTCGCTCATTTCGAGTATCTTGTCAACTAACAGGAAAGGTGGACGATGCGGCAGTATTTCTTTAATTTTATTGATATCGTACAATGGAGGAGTATTTATATCATATACCGGAATGTTTTTATTTGCTGTTTCTGCTTTAATTTGTTTTTTGATAAGCTTTGCAAATTCGACGTTAGAACTATGTCCGGGACGACTGACGATAATATGCCCTTTAATTCTTTTGCCTATTAATGAAAGATCTCCTATAACATCCAGCAGCTTATGTCTGGCGGGTTCGTTTTTAAAATATAATTCAACATTGTTGAGTATGCCTTCTTCTAAAACTTCTACTGTAGGCTTGTTGAATAGTGAAGCCAAGCGGTCTAATTCTTCTTTTGAAATAACTCTGTTTACAAATACTATGGCATTATTCAAATCGCCTCCTTTAATCAGATTGTTATTCAAAAGATATTCCAATTCGTGAAGGAAAACAAATGTTCTGCATGGTGCAATTTCATTTGCAAAATTCTCGAGCTTACTTAGAGATGCAAATTGAGTATTAAGAACCTTCAATTCATAATCAATAAGTACCGAAAGTTTAAATTCTTTGCTTGGTATAATAGCCATTTCAACCTTTTTCTGAGGGTCGGTATAGGTTATATTGGAAGTTATTTCAAAGTATTCCTTTTCGGCATCTTGCTCAACAATACCGGCTTTTATTAGTGCCTCAACATAAGGTTTTGAGCTTCCGTCGAGAATTGGAGTTTCGGGTCCGTCAAGTTCTATTTGAATATTATCAATTCCAAGACCGAAAACAGCAGCTAAAGTATGCTCTACTGTGCCTATTCTTATGCCTTTATATTCAAGACTTGTTCCTCTTGAAGTATCTACTACAAAATCGACATCTGCATTTATCAATGGTGAATTTTCTATATCAGTTCTTTTAAATTTGTAACCGAAATTTACCGGTGCAGGTTTAAATGTTAAGCTGACGTTTTTTCCTGTGTGGAGTCCGGTGCCGGAAACAACTACCTCTTTTGCAATAGTTTTCTGCTTTTCTGTCATAAGTCAATTATAGAAGTTTTTCAATTAACAATAATAATTTTCTGCAAATTTATTAAATTTATAAAACTATTGGTATGGGTTTCAATAATTTTAAAAATAAAAACGGGGTTTAATAACCCCGTTAATTAACCAAAAACCAATTTCTAAAATCTGGAATCTTCTTAACAATTGCAAAAATACTGTTTAATAAACTCTGTTTGTTGTTAAGTTACGTTAATTATTGTTAATAATTGTTAAGCATTAATTATTAGGCTTTTTAAAAAAACTAATTTTGTAATGTATGAACAAAAAGAATATTTTTCTCGTAATTATTTTGATGACATTAGCGCTTATCGGATTAATAAGCCTGCAGTTGTTTTGGGTTAAAAACGCAATAATTATCGAAGAAAATAACTTCAAAAGAAGTGTAAATGATGCTATGTCGATTGTGATTACTAAGCTCGAAAAAAAGGAAATTTCAGAACACTTCGAGAAAAACAGAGAAAAAACAAAACTATTTTACACAATTGATTCTCTCAATAAATTGTTAATCAGAGAACAACAAAAGTACCCGGGAATTGATAAATTAGCTTCGGGATACGAAACAAATGAAAATAAAAAATCAAAAATTGAAATAACTTCATGGGATTTAGTTGATGGTGAGGCTATTCTTTCTCATGACACTAACCTTGTTTATAACGAAGATCAATCAGGTAACTACGAAAATACATCTAAAACCGGAACCGAAAAACTCGATATCGACAAAACAATTCTTAGAGATTACAATTTAATTAAATCAAAAAGAGACCAATTATTGCGTAAATCAGCACTATTGGAAGATATTTTCGGAGATGTTATTAATATGGGCAATTTTAAACCTATTGAAAAAAGAATTGACCCTTATTTGCTCGATTCGTTAATTTATGAAGAGTTGACAAATAAAAACATTAAAACTGAGTATGAATTCGGTATTTATAGTCCGAGTAGAGGACAGTTAATAGTACAAAAAACAGGTAAATACAAATCCGAACTGTTAAAAAGAAATTTTACTTATGTTCTTTTCCCAAGCGATATTTATATGAACCCCGAATATTTAGTTCTTTATTTTCCAAAAGAAAGAAGCTATTTATTATTGCAGTTGTTGGTTCTTTTGATAGCTTCAATTTTGATGATAGTAATTATTATTTATTCCTTTGGATATACAATTTTTACAATCTTCAGGCAGAAAAAATTATCAGAAATAAAGAACGACTTTGTAAATAATATGACTCACGAAATTAAAACTCCGATATCTACAATATCACTTGCTTGCGAAGCTCTTACAGATAAAGATATTCAAAAATCGACCGAAATGTTTGAAAATTATGTTTCGATGATAAAACACGAAAACAAAAGGTTAGAGTCGCTCGTCGAACATATTTTGCAAACGGCAACATTAGAAAGGGGTCAACTCGTTTTAAATAAAGAACTTATTGATTTGCATAAGATTATAGAACAAGCTGTCAATAATGTCGGTTTTCATGTAATGCAAAAAAGCGGAGTTATTAATCAGGAGTTGAATGCCGCAAAACACGAAATAATGGCCGATAAAGTTCATATAACAAATCTTATTTATAATTTATTGGATAATGCAAACAAATATTCGCCCGAAAAGCCCAAAATTATAATATCTACAGAAAATACCAAATTGGGAGTTATTATAAAAGTCAAAGATAACGGAATAGGAATAAGCAAAGCAAATCAAAAAAAGATATTCGAAAAATTCAGCAGAGTGCCGACCGGAAATGTTCATAATGTAAAAGGCTTCGGCTTAGGGTTGAGTTATGTTAAAGCAATAGTTGACAAACATCAGGGTTATATAAAAATCGAGAGTGAATTGAAAAAAGGTTCAGTATTTATTGTATTTTTGCCTTTTAAATAAAACTTTTATTAATTTAAGGATGGAAAAAAGTAAATTAAAAGTCTTATTGGCCGAAGATGACCCGAATTTAGGCAATCTTCTAAAAACTTATCTTGAAGCAAAAGGATTTATAACAGTGCTTTGCGCCGATGGCGAAAAAGCACTTAATGTTTTCAAAACAGAGGTTTTCAATTTTTGTATAATTGATGTTATGATGCCTCTTAAAGATGGTTATTCGTTAGTTAAAGATATCAGAAAAATAGATTCTAAAGTTCCTGTTTTATTTCTAACGGCAAAAAATATGCAGGAAGATAAACTAAAAGGCTTCCAGTTGGGTGCAGATGATTATATTACAAAACCATTCAGCATGGAAGAGCTTTTAATGAGAATGAATGCAATTCTCAGAAGGGTTTCGGAAATAGAAAAAGAAATTCCTGCCGATAAAATATTCAAAATAGGCCGATACTCTTTCGATTTTAATCGTCAACTGCTTTCTATTGACGGCAATGAGCAAAAGCTTACTTCCAAAGAATCGGATTTGTTGGCATTGCTTTGTCAAAACAAAAATCAGGTTGTTGACAGAAGTTTGGCTTTAAACCGTATATGGAAAGACGACAGTTACTTCAATGCCAGAAGTATGGATGTGTATATTACCAAACTTCGCAAGTATCTGAAGGATGATCCCGAAATAGAATTGTTAAATGTTCATGGTGTTGGATTTAAGTTAATTGCTAATGATACTGAATAAAATCTACAGGCTTACATTTCTCTTTTATTTACTATTAATAACATATAATGCCCAATCACAAAAAGATACAGTTTATAATCTAAATGTCGAAGTAAGTGGCAGTATTCGAACCAAATACGAATACAATTTCAGTACCGATAAGCATAGGTTTAATGTAAGAAATGCCCGTTTTAGTTTATCAGGTTTCGAAACTCCTTTTTTATACTACAAAGCTGAGGTTGATTTATGCGATGAAGGAGTTATGAAAATGTTGGACGCATACATTAGGGTTGACTTAATTAAAGATTTAAACATTACTCTTGGTCAAATGAAAATTCCTTTCAGTACCGACAATCTGCGTTCGCCTCATCAGCTCAATTTTTCAAACCGGTCATTTATTGCAAAAAGGATAAGTAAAAATTTAAGAGATATAGGTGCATTATTTTCTTATAAAGTTCCGGTTAATTTCCCTTTTAATTTTGATTTCGGAATGTTTAACGGTTCGGGCTTGAATAATCCCGAATGGGTAGATGGTCCAAATTATGCTTTTAGGACTTCAATAGGACTGAAACCTTTTTTAAATATATCGGGAAACTATTATACCGGCAAAATGGACGGTTATAATGTTAATTTGTATAATATAGGTTCGCATATTACAGTAGGGAAATTATTTTTAGATTTTGAAATTGCACGAAAAAATACTACCGATACCTTAAACAATTCAGTTACAGCTCAAAGTTTTTTTATTTACGGTTTATACCATTTTGAAATCAACAAAAAAATAGTAAAGCGAATTACTCCGGCATTAAGATACGATGCTTTTGATTCAAATATCAGTAAAGAAGGTTTTGAACCCGGAAGAATTACGGCAGGTTTGACTTTCGGATTCTCGAAATTGACTTTAGCGGATCTTAGATTTAATTATGAAAAATATTTTTACAAAGAACTACCTGATTTAGACGATAAAATAACTGCCGAATTGATAGTTAAGTTCTAAAATTTTATTAGTTTTTTTAAGTATAAAATAGCCTCGATAGTTTAATTCGAGCAGAACTGTTTTTATTTGTTTTTTTTCTCTCTTTTTTGTAATAACTTTATAAAAAATTTCATTTTATATTCTATGAACAAATTTTATTTCAAAATAATAGTACCGGCTGTTATTAGTATATTCTTTTTTGTATCGGTTATTTTCTTTTTTATAATACCACATTCACGTGAAAATATAATGAAAGAAAAAAGAGAAATGATAAAAGAGCTTACAAATACAGCTTGGAGTATTCTTGTTAAATATGAAAATGACGAAAAAACAGGCTTGGTGAGTAGGGAAGAGGCTCAAAAAACTGCAATTTCAAGGATTCAATACCTTAGATACGGTGAAGAAAACAAAGATTATTACTGGATTACCGATTTGACGCCAAAAATGATAATGCATCCGTTTCGACCCGATTTAAACGGAAAAGATTTAAATAATTTTGAGGATTTACAAGGTAAAAAGTTATTTGTTGAAGCTGTTAACGTGGTTAGTCAATACGAACATGGCTATATTGACTATATGTGGCAATGGAAAGACGATTCAACAAAAATAGTTCCTAAATTATCATATGTAAAGCTTTTTAAACCATGGGGTTGGATAATTGGAACTGGAATTTATATCGAGGATGTTAAAAAAGAGATGAATAAATTAACTCGAAATTTGCTATGGATGTCTGTAGGAATAAGTGTTTTAATAGCTTTTATTCTTATTTTTCTCTCGATTCAGAGTATTACTCTTGAAAAAAAACGCCTTCAAATTCTTGAACAACTTCATCAATCGCAGGAAAAATATCGTACATTAGTCGAATCGGCAAGTGAAGGCTTACTTACATTGGTTGACAATAAGATTACATTCGCAAATTTCGTATTCAGCCGACTGACTGATTTTTCTCCCGAAGATTTATCAGGCATGAATTTTAAAGACTTTATACATCAAAGCAACACATCAGAAATTAAAAAGCAATTTTCTGAAACGATAATTAAAGAAGGCCAATATTTTTTAAATTTAAAAACAAAAATAGGTGATTATAAAGAAGTTATCGTTACGGTTACAATTATCACTTTTTTTAATACTAAGATGAATGTGTTGATTATTAAAGATATAACGTCGGACAACGAAATCAAAGTTTCAAAAGTTGATTATAAATCATTACTCAATACACTTAATGTAGGCCTTTTTAGAGCTGAAATCGATACCAAAGGTAAATTTTTGTATGCAAATGATACTACTTTAAAGATTTTAGGATTCGACAGTTTTAAAGAATTGTCGAACGTTCATATACTTCAGCTTCTTGCCGATAAAGATGACAGAAAGCTTTTAAGAAAAATTATTGCCGAAAAGGGTTATATCAAAAATAAAGTTTTAAAAATTTACAAGAAGAACCGCGATTTGGCAATTGTTTCTGTTTCGTTGTTTGCTTTCAACAAAGAGAATAATCAAAATTTAATTTGCGATGGTGTAATAGAGGATATCACAATCGGATTAAAAGAAATTGAAAATAAAGAAAAACTAATAACTCATTTGAAATCTCAACAACTTTTACTTGGTCAAAAAGTAATTAATCATATAGAGGAAATTACTTATTTAAATGTTGATAGTACTATTTCTGACGTAATAAATATTTTTAAAACTAAAAACTCTGATTGTCTGTTTCTTTGTAAGTCAAATGACGATATTATGGGTATTGTTACGGGCAGTGATATTCAAAGAAGAGTCATTGAACTGCAACTTAATTTAGATAATCCTGCATATCTGATAATGAGTTCTCCGGTACAATATATTAACAGCGATAAAACCGTTGAAGATGCTGTAATTTTTTGTGAGCAAAACAGAATAAATCATTTACTTGTTAAAAGTGATTCAGGCTTAAATGTTGGGCTTTTCAGTCTTAATAAATTTTATCCTCAATTAAAAAATAATATTTCGTTTTTGAAATCATTGATAAGCAGGTCTCAAAATCCTGATGAACTGAAGGATATTTACAATATGTACATTAATCTGGTTAAGCCATTAATTAAAAATGATATTTCAATAGAATATATAACACGTTTATCATCAGATTTTTCTGACGAAATTACTCGAAAAATAATCGATTTATCTATTCAGGAAATAGGTAAGCCTCCTGTTGACTTTGCTTTTATATGTTTGGGCAGTTTGGGCAGAAAAGAGGAAACTTTGCTTACCGATCAGGATAATGCCATAGTTTATCAAAATACTGATGAATCACTGAGAGAAGTAGCCAAAAAATATTTTTTAAAGTTAGGTAAAAAGGTAAGTTATTATCTGGATAAAATTGGCTACAAGTATTGTATTGGCGAAGTAATGGCGAGCAATGAAAAATGGTGTCAGCCCTTAAAAGTTTGGGAAATGATGTTTAAAACATGGATAAATCAGCCCGAACCCAAAAACCTACTCGATGCCAGCATATTTTTTGATTTAAGAACAGTATATGGGTCTGATTACCTGGTTGATAAGCTCAGGAATATAATTATAAATGAAGCTCCCGAGCAAAATCAATTTTTATATCACTTGGCTAACAATGCTTTTAATTCAAAAAATCAGCATATTATTGCCAATGAATATATTGATTTGAAAAACGCAGTTATACCGATTATTATGTTTGCAAGGGTGTATGCTCTGAAAAACGGTATTACAAATACCAATACTTTGGAAAGGCTTAATATGCTCAGAGAAAAGAACTTGATTAAAGAAGAGCTTGTTAAAGAACTGATTTTTATTTACGGAAGTTTGATGAAATACAGATTTAAAAACCAGTTAATAAATATTGAAAATCAAATTGAAATAAGCAATAAAATGCTTATTGGTTCAATTTCGGAAACCGAATTATCATTGCTTAAAAAACTTGTTTCATCAATACCAGATTATATAAGTTTGTTGAAATATGATTTCAGATTGGATGTTTAAAGAATTATTGGCTTGAATTTCAAATCGAAAAATAGGCATTTCTTTTAAAATCAAAATGTTCTTTAAGGGCAACATAACCCAATTGATTTGTTAGTAGTATTGTATTGCCTATTATTATTGGCATTTGGTTAAAATGACTATGACCGTATATCCAAAAATTAATGTCTGATTTTTCAATTAAATAGTCTAAATCAGTGCAAAAAGCTTCGTTAAGCTCACTTTTTCTGTATTTATCCGAATTGCATTTATCCGATGGCAAATGATGAGTAACAACTACTTTCTTTTTTGAATTATATTTTAACTCATCTTTTAAAAATTCTAATGAATCGTTATGTAATTTATTATAATATTCACTCCTAAGTCTGCGTTTCGAATAACTAATAAAATCAAAGTCGGGTATATGTTGTTCAATTTTCCATTCATTTTCGGGACTAATTTTCGACCATAAAGTAGTGAAAATAAATCTGACACCACCGATACTAACTGCCGTATTGTTTACTATGTTGATGTTTTTAAAGATTCTTTTATTAATTGTGTTGCCAAAAGAAAAAATATCATTGTTATAAAATTCGTGATTTCCCGTTAGCCAGAAAATTTCTTTGTAGTTTTCCGATATAAAATTAAAAAAATCAAGTTTAGCAAAGTCTTTATTTAAAGGGAAAATATCTCCCGCCATTATTAGAATCTCTCCAGAAACAATTAATGGATTAGCTTCGAGGTATTTAGCATTCTCTTCTAATTCCAAATGAATATCAGATATGTACTGTATTTTCATAAATCACAATTTAGTTAGCAAACGTCGCATATTTTTTTTAATAAGGGCATATCAATTATTTCAATTTCTCTTCCGTTTATTTTTATAATGTTTTCTTTTGCAAATTCCGAAAGCAGTCGTACGGCATTTTCTTCCGAAATTGCAATCATTTCTCCTATTTCTTTTCTCGAAAGTTGAAGATTGAATTTATTGCAATGATTTAATTCGGAGAGATAAATCAATGTTTCTGCTATTCTGCCTCTGATTTGTTTTTGGTTTAGTGAAATTATTTTTTTTAAAATATTCGAAACAGATTTACCGAATGCTTTATTTAAGCTTAAAAGTAAATTATGATTATCGATATATAACTTTTTAACAACATCAAGTTCAATAAAGCAGACCTCGCTTTCCTCAATTGCCGAAACAGAATAAGAATAAGAAGGAGTTTCGAAAAACGAAAGTAATCCGATATATGCCGGAGGTTTCAATAAATATAGAATGATATTTCTGTTATTTAAGCCTTCGATATATAGTTTTGCCGAACCTTTTACAAGATATAAAGCGTGTGTTACTTCAGTACCCTGACGGCAAATTATGTCATGTTTTTTAAAATAAGCATGGAAGGGATCAATATTTACGCTAAAGTTCTGAGATACAATTGCAGAGTATATGTCGCATTTATAACTGCAATTTTCGCATTTTATTGATTTTGAAAATCTCATTAATTATTTTTTTATCAAAATTAATAAAAAAAGTTGTTATAAAACAATGTTACATTTAAACTTATTTTTTTATTACTGAATTTTTATAATCAATATTTTTGAAAAATTCTAAAAAGTAAAACAAATTATTAATAATTAAAAAATGGAGGTTAAATGCACGGACCAGCGGCAAAATTGGAGAAAGATAACTCTGCTGCCAAAAAATCGAAATTAGGTGTGAAATTATTTATTGTTTACACTATAGTTTATAGTGGTTTTGTATTTATTGGCCTGGTAAATCCCGATTTAATGGGGTTACATGTAGTAGGAAAGCAAAACCTGGCAATAGTATATGGTTTTGGACTTATAATATTAGCTATAGTTATGGGCTTTATATATAATGTTTTATGTACGAGATTGGAGAAAAAAATGAATAAGGAGGACAATGTATGATTTATAATGTATCGATTTCAGCTATTGTAATATTTTTGACTTTTGTAGCCCTTGTACTTGGATTGTCGTTTTATTTTGCTAGGAAAACAAAATCTGCATCAGGCTATTATGCAGCAGGGGGTAAAATACATTGGGGGGTAAACGGTATTGCTTTTGCAGGCGATTACCTTTCTGCTGCTTCATTTTTGGGTATATGCGGTATGATTGCTTTTTCGGGGTATGACGGATTTTTATACTCTATAGGTTATTTGGCAGGCTGGGTAGTAGCATTATTTATTGTGGCCGAACCTATGAAAAGATTAGGCAAATATACTTTTACCGATGCTCTTGATGCAAGATTCAATTCAAAATCAATTAAACTAACTGCTTCAATAAGCACATTGGTGGTTTCGGTATTTTATTTGATACCTCAAATGGTTGGAGCCGGCGATTTGGTTGTGCCTCTGCTGGGATTACCTCATTGGACAGGTGTTTTAATAGTAGGTTCTATTGTAATCTTTATAGTTGCTACTGCCGGTATGACTTCTACTACTTATGTACAGTTCATTAAAGGCGGACTATTAATAACTTTTTCAACTATATTGACAATTTTTATTCTAAATAACGGTTTTAAATCAAAACCTGAACATACTTATCATCAGTTTATTAAGCTAAATACTGTTTTTAAAGATAATAATTTAGTAGCAGTTACAGATTCGACTTATCAGTTGGAAAAAGTTAAAAATATTGACAATAAATTTGTTTTTGTTAAGCTAAGGAAAGATGGGGTTGACCGTTGGTTTAAGTTATCGAAAGATTCGACAGTTTTGGATGAAATGTTGTCGATAACTACATTGGAAGACGGAAGTAAATTATACAACGGCGAACCGAAATCGGCTGCTAAATTTTATCAGGTTGGACATATTTCAAAAATGATAATAGACGGAAAAGAAGTGGATAAAACAGGCCCTGTAGATCCATTCAAATTTTTATCAAATTTCGAAAATATTGATATTGTCAGGTTTACAAAAAAAGAGATTAAAGATGAGCATACAACTGTTTGGTTTCAGAATATTACTTCTGGAAAAGATATGATAAAACCCGGATTGTTGTATAAAATATCATCAAAGGCCGGTGCAACATTCTGGGATAAATTAAATTTCGTTTCACTTATGCTTGCATTGTTTTTGGGAACTTCGGCATTACCCCATATTCTTATAAGATATTATACAGTACCAAGTCAAAGAGCAGCAAGGAAATCGACTATAGTTGCCATTGCATCGATCGGCTTTTTCTATATTCTTACTCTTTATATGGGTCTTGGAGCTTCAATAAATGGAGTCCTTGATGTTGAAAGCAGCAATATGTCGGGACCATTATTGGCTAAATATTTTGGTGTAGGAATTTTTGCGGTAATATCAGCTATTGCATTTGCAACTGTATTAGGAACTGTAGCGGGATTGATAGTGGCTACATCGGGAGCAATTGCTCACGATTTTATGGACAAATACCTTGATATGAAAATGGACGATAAAAAGAAAGTCAGAGCAGGAAAATTTGCCGCTTTTGGTGTTGGAGTATTTGCAATTATTCTTGGTATTTTACTCAAAGGAATGAACGTTTCTTTCTTGGTTGGATTGGCATTTTCTGTTGCTGCTTCAGCAAATCTACCTGCCATCATTTTCTTATTATTCTGGGAAAAAACTACTTCTAAAGGTATCTCATGGTCAATAATCGTAGGTATTTTGTCTTCCGTTATAATAATTTTACTTTCGCCTACTATGTACGAAAAATACGGTTTAGACAAAGCTTTGGCTCCGATACCGCTCGATAATCCGGGAATTATTTCAATTCCTTTAGCCGTTATTGTGCTGGTAGTTGTATCGTTGATGACTCAAAAGGACAATTTATCCAAAGTCGAAAATTATCATAACAGTTAATATATAATTTTAATAAAGTATAATTTTAAAAATAATTTATATGAAAAATTTTTTACTTGCATTACTTTTATTTATTCCTATTATTTCATTTTCGCAAGAAAAAAAAGAAGAACCAAAATACGGAATAAATTTTTCGGGTTTTATTAAAAACGATTTCTTTTTCGATAGCAGAGATAATTATACATTAAGGGAAGGACATTTTTTATTATTTCCCAAGGAAAAAAATCTCGATTCGGATGGTAATGATATAAATGATAAAACGTCGTTTAATTTTTTATCAATTCAATCACGATTAACAGGAAAGATCACAGCTCCTGATGCTTTTGGGGCTAAGACTACGGGTATTTTGGAAGCCGATTTTTTTGGTAATGAAAACACTAATTTTATTGATGCAAATGGTTTTAGGCTCCGTCATGCTTATGTAAAGTTGAACTGGGAAAACACTGAGCTACTTGCCGGACAATACTGGCATCCGCTTTTTGTTCCTGGTTGTTTCTCGGGAGTAATTTCATTTAATACCGGTGCTCCTTTTCAGCCGTTTTCCAGAAATCCTCAGATAAGATTAACTCATAAATTAGGGAAACTGAGTATTTCAGGTGCTTTATCGGCACAAAGAGATTTTACGAGTGCCTTAGGGTCAGCACCATTACGATATTCATCAATTCCGAATATTAGTACTATCTTTTCGTTCGAAAATAAAGATGTTGATAAAAAAACAGACCTGCTTGCCGGTATTGTTTTAGATTATAAAACTATTCAACCCTTGTTGACTACTACCAAAGGAGGTAAAACTTTTATTAATAATGAAAAAGTAACAGGAAGATCGGTTTCGGCTTTTTTGAGGTATAAAAACCCTTCGTTTACTTTTAAATTGCAAGGTATTTACGGCGAAAATCTTTATGATCTGACAATGCTTGGAGGTTATGCTGTAAAAGCAATTACCGATACTGCAAAAAATACTGTCAGTTATACAACTATCAATGCCATAACAGGTTGGACAGAGTTTCAAACGAATGGAGAAAAGATTCAGTTTGGATTATGGGCAGGATACACACAAAATATTGGAGCCAACGATTCAATATTAAATTATAAAATTGGTATAACTGATTTATCGCGTGGTTCTAATGTTAAATCTATTATTAGAGTTTCCCCGAGGGTTGTTTTTATACAAGGCAAATTCAATTTTGCTACAGAATTTGAGTACACAACTGCTTCTTATGCTACAAAAGAGCAGGATGGCACTTTAAACAGAGATGTTTTTGGGGTGGTTACAAAAACCGAAAATGTAACAAATATGAGACTGTTACTTTCTGTTATTTATAATTTTTAATATTTCATTATCGGGCATTTAATCGGTACTTAATAACCCTTTAAATGCCTGATTCTACTTAAATATATGCGGTTTTTCGTTTATTTATTGTCCCGATTTTGATAAACTCTTTATTAATCAAAAATAAAAGGCTGCCTTTTAAGACAGCCTTTTTCTATGTTAATTCATTAAGTTTCTTAATAAGCCCATTTCAGCCAGATTGCCCCCCAAGTGAAACCGGCTCCAAAAGTGGCAAGAATAAGGTTGTCACCTTTCTTTAACTTATTTTCGTAGTCCCAAAGAAGTAAGGGGAGGGTTGCAGCAGTTGTGTTGCCGTATTTTTGAATGTTTACCATAACTTTTTCGCTTGGTAATCCCATTCTTTTACCGGTAGCTTCAATTATTCGCATATTAGCCTGATGAGGTACAAGGTAAGCAATATCATCTGAAGTTAAGTTGTTTTTTTTCATTAATTCTACGGCAGTATCGGCCATATTAGATACGGCAGCTTTGAATACCGGTTGTCCTTCCTGATATATAAAATGTTCGCGAGCGTCAACAGTAGCGTGTGAGGCCGGTTTTACAGATCCGCCTGCTTTCTGATGCAGGTGAATTCTACCACTACCGTCAGAGCGAAGTATCAAGTCAATTATTCCCAGTTCTTCTTCAACGGGTTCTATAAGAACTGCTCCGGCTCCGTCTCCGAAAATAGGGCAGGTGGCTCTATCGGTATAATCTACAATTGACGACATTTTTTCGGCGCCTACAACAATAATCTTTTTGTATCTTCCTGTTTCAATAAATTGTGATGCTGTGGCTAAAGCAAATAAAAAACCCGAGCAGCCGGCATTTAAGTCGTATCCGAAAGCATTTTTTAAGCCCACTTTATCGCAAATAATATTGGCAGTGGCAGGAAACTGCATGTCGGGAGTTACGGTAGCACAAAGCAAAAAATCAATTTCTTCGGGTTTTGTATTAGTTTTTTTAAGAAGTTCGTTTACGGCAGCTGCACCTAAATCACTTGAGCCTTTTCCCGGTTCCTTTAATATTCGTCTTTCTTTTATTCCGATTCGAGTCATTATCCACTCGTCAGACGTATCAACCATTCTGCTTAATTCTTCATTATTGAGAATATAATCGGGTAAACTTGCTCCTACACCCTTTATTGCAGCTCTTATTTTTTTCATGAGTCTTTTTTATTGTTTAATTTTAATTTGCATATTTTGACATTGCCGATTTGATTTTTGATGACAATTTGCTTAAAACCACATCTTTAGATAGCAATATCATATTTTTTACGGCAATATCATTCGAAATTCCATGTCCAATTACTACAGAGGAGTTTATCCCCAGAATAACACTTCCACCGTAGTTTTCGTAGTTAAACCTTTTAATGTAATCGTCAGTCAGATTGCGTTTTACCAAAAGACGGTACATTGCTTCAATTTGTTTTAATATAATGTTGCCTACAAAACCATCGCAGACAAAAACATCAATTTTGTCTTTAAATAATTCTCTGCTTTCAACATTACCTACAAAATTGAAATCTTTGGTATCTTTCATCAGTTGGAATGTTGCCTGACATTGTAAATTGCCTTTTTCTTCCTCTTCTCCTATATTCAGCAATCCTACTTTCGGGTTATTTATTCCCAGAACTGATTTGGCATAAATAGAACCAAGTATGGCAAACTGATAAAGTACATCGGGTTTACTGTCGGGGTTGGCTCCAACGTCTAAAAGTAAACTTAATCCGCCGTTTTCTTTAGGTATAATGCTGGAAATTGACGGACGAATTACGCCGGGGACAGTATTTACACTATACATTGCACCAACTAAAACGGCTCCGGTGTTTCCGGCACTGGCAAAAGCTTCAATTTTCTTGGATTTTAATAGTTTGAATCCAAGTCCTATGCTTGAGTTAGGTTTTTGTGAAAATGCCTTTATTGGTTTTTCGCCCATACCTATAACTTCTGAAGCATGAACTATTTCAAACCTATCTGCACTTGTGTTGTATTGTTTTAGTTTATCTCTAATTATTGTTTCGTCTCCAATAAGAACAATAGTATCTGTTGTTTCAAGTTCATTAAGAGCTAAAACAGCACCGGCTATGGTAGCATCAGGAGCGTAATCGCCACCCATTACATCTAATCCTATTTTCATATACTTATTAGTAAATTAAGACTGAAAATATCAATCAGATTTGTCAGATTTTATGCATTAGTTTGCTTTTCTATTGCAAGTTTACCTTTATAATAACCGCATTCGGGGCATACTCTGTGATATAACACAGGTGCGCCACAATTTGAACATACTGCAGTTGTAGGAACTTCTGCTTTATGATGGGTTCTTCTTTTTGCAGTCCTTTGTTTTGAAAATCTATGTTTAGGATTTGGCATAAATTAATATTTTAAATTGTTATTTACTAATTATTATTAAATAAATCTTTCAGTTTATCAAATCTATTGTCGATTTTTCGTTCTGATAATTTATCGAGAATTTCAAGCATCTTCGGATTACATTCGCTTATTCCGTTTTCATCGTCGTTATGAACTTTCTTTATTGGAATCCGAACCATTATATAATCGTATATATAACCCGAGATATCTATTTTATGTTCATTTTCAGTTAAAATCAAAACATCTTCGCTCTCTTCAATTTTTTCTTCTCCGAATTTAACAATGAGTCTTTCGTTTCCTTCTATTGGCATTATCATTTCTTCAAGACATCTATCGCATTCAACTTTTATAAAACCGGAGATAAAAAAGTCATAAATAAGCATCCTCTCTTGTTTTTCTAAAGAAATGTCGATTTTAACATCCGAAAACAATATTACATCTTGCTCAAAATTATCAAAGAACTTTAAATCTATGTCGAAGTGGTATTGGTGTAAACCTAAACCTAAACCACTGAACGACAGACAATATTGCTTTAAATTATCCAAAGCATCACTTTTTTAAACAAGTTTGCAAAGATAGAAATAATTTTAATATTGAAAAATTTATAAGCCTTTTTTTATTTTCGATTGATTTTCAATTAGTAGTTAAAAAAATGATGAAAAAATGAAAAAATATTTGCTGTTTAGAAATAATTATATAATTTTGCAACCCGAATTTATGATGGCGTCGTAGCTCAGTTGGTAGAGCAGAGGACTGAAAATCCTTGTGTCACTGGTTCAATTCCAGTCGATGCCACCCAAAAAAAAGGACTTAAATCTAAGTCCTTTTTTTATTTTTTTAACACATTCATAACACTTTCCGCTTAAAGTATTATTTAATTTTGAAAAAATGTTCAATTTTGGAACATGTTGGCTGAATTAGTTTATTATCCCAAAAACAAGAATATGGATTTATTCAAAATTTTTATTGTAGAAGACGATGAAATATTTGCAAAAACTCTTCGCCACTATTTAAGCTTAAATACTGAATATGATGTTGAAATTTTTACAAATGGAAAAAGTTTGTTGAAGAATTTATACAAAAATCCTTCGGCAATTACTTTAGATTTTTATCTACCCGATTATTCCGGAATGGAACTGCTAACTAAAATTCAGGAATATAACCCCGATATTCCAGTTGTTATAGTTTCGGGTCAGCAAGATATTTCTACGGCAGTCGAACTACTTAAAAAGGGTGTTTACGATTATGTTCTTAAAGACGAAGATACAAAAAACCGACTTTGGAACATAATGAAAAATATAAGGGAGAAACTTTTACTGAAAGATAAAATCAGCCAACTTGAAGAAGAAATTGAAAAAAAATATGAATACGGCAAACTGATAAAAGGTAACAGCTCTTCAATTCAAAAAATTTATAAGCTAATAGATAAAGCGACAAAAACCAATATTTCGGTTTCTATAACAGGTGAAACCGGTACCGGAAAAGAGCTGGTGGCCAAAGCTATTCATTACAATTCGCCCAGGAGCAAATTCCCATTTGTCGCAGTAAATGTCTCTGCAATTCCGAAAGAATTGATAGAAAGTGAAATGTTCGGATATGAAAAGGGTGCATTCACCGGTGCAGCAGCAAGAAGAATAGGTAAGTTTGAAGAAGCCAATAAAGGAACAATTTTTCTTGACGAAATCGGAGATATGGACCTAAGTATGCAAGCCAAATTGCTTAGGGTTATTCAGGAAGAAGAAGTTACGCGAATAGGGGGAAACAGTATTATAAAGCTTGATGTAAGAATTATAGTTGCAACTCACAAAAACCTTAAAGAAGAGGTAGAAAAGGGCAAGTTCAGAGAAGATTTGTATTATCGTTTACTTGGTCTTCCCATCGAATTACCTCCGCTAAGAGAAAGAGAAAACGACATTGTTGTTCTTGCAAAATATTTTGTAGATGAGTTTTGCGAAAAAAATAAAATGAAAAAAATTAAAATTTCGCAAAGTGCAATTGATAAGCTTAAAAAGCATACATTTCCGGGTAACGTCAGAGAGTTGAAAGCTATTATGGAACTTGCCGTTGTTATGGCTGATGGCGAAGAAATTAAAGATTCGGATATTTCTTATACTCAAAAGAATTCATTCGAAAGTTTTCTAACAGAAGAAACTACCCTTGAAGAGTACAACAAAAAAATTATCAAGTATTTCCTCGAAAAATACAATAATAAAGTCAGGTTAGTGGCTGAAAAACTCGGAGTTGGTAAAACTACCATTTACAGAATGTTGAAAGAATAGAATTATCTTTTAATTACTCTGTTAGAATATACTCAATTTTTATTCCGCTAATTTTCTTAAACTTATTGATAATATCATCAGATAGTTTTTTTCTGACAGAAAATTTTAGTTTGCAAATTTCTTCAAAATTGTGGTCAAAATTATTTAAGTTTTCATCTTTTAGTAGTTTCATAACATTATTCATTTGCAAATAATCGAAAGTTATTTCATAAGTTTCATGGACGATTTTTGTTTGAATAATATTATTGGTAATTGCATCGTGAGCTGAGGTTTTGTATGCATTTATCAAACCGCTTACGCCTAATTTTGTTCCACCGAAATATCTTATAACTACGATTAAAATATTTGTAAGGTCAAACGAAAGAATTTGTCCGTAAATTGGTCTGCCGGCAGTACCCGAAGGCTCTCCGTCGTCGTTTATTCTAAATGCTGATTTATCGAATCCTAAAACGTATGCATAGCAATGATGCCTTGCATCGTAATATTTTTTTCTTAAATCGGCTAATATTAATTTAACTTCATTCTCATTTTTAACAGGGAAAGCAAAGGATAGGAATTTACTTCCTTTTTCTTTGTAAATACCTTCAGAAATATTGGTTATAGTTTTGTATGTATCATCAAATAACATATAATAGTATCGTTTATCAGCTTATCCAAGTCTCGAGCCCCATTTTAGTAAACTCGTACTTTTGAACATAACCGCCATATTTATTGAGGGCTTTTATAACATTGTATCGTGTGTTTCCGGGGCAATAGAAGAAAATATAACCGCCACCGCCGGCTCCTGATATTTTGCCTCCTGTTGCACCGGCTTGTAAGGCTGTATTATATAACTCCTCGAAAAGTTGAGTGGTTATTCCTTCGGCCATTTGTTTCTTATGCAACCATCCCATATTAAGAATTTCTCCTATTAAATCAAGCTGACCTTTCAAAAGGGCTTCTTTCATCATTACTGCCTGTTCTTTCAGGTGATGCATAGCATCTATTGATTTAGGATTGCCTGCATTTACATTCTTTTGCTGTTGAACGATTATATCTGAAGAATTTCTGCTGGTTTGAGTATAATAGAGTACAATATTGTTTGATAATTCGTTCATTATTCTGTCTTTAATTCTCAATGGATTAATTATAACTTTATCGTTATTATAAAATTCCATGAAATTAAACCCTCCGAAAGTAGCTGCATATTGATCTTGTTTTCCTCCGGCCATATTAAGGTCAATACGTTCGATTTCATAAGCCAGATAAGCCAAATCGTATTCTCCTAATGGAAGTGAAAGCCATTCGGAAAAAGCTCCCAAAACTGCAACCACAAGCGTAGAAGATGTTCCCAAACCTGAACCCGGAGGGGCATCTACGTAAGTCGACAATATAAATGAAAGCGGTTGAAGGTCAAATTTTTTAACAACTTTATTATAAATTGATTTTATTAAATCAAGATTTCCGTCTAAGGGTAATTCTTTCTGACTGTTATATTCATAATATTCGTCTTTATCATTTAATTTGAATATTATTTTTCCGTTTTCACATGGTTCTATGTCAGCATAAGCATACATATTTATTGTTGCGTTGAGGATAGCTCCGCCGTAAATATCGGAATAAGGCGAAACATCGGTGCCTCCTCCTGCAAGTCCTATCCTTAATGGGGCTTTACTTCTTATTATCATTATGCAAATTATTGTAAAGTTCGTAAATTGTTGATGTCATTTTGTTCCAAAGATATTTCTTTTTTTCTTCCTTTATATTTTCAACAAAATAATCATTCTTATGGTTTTCAATAAAATCGAGTAATTTATCAGCTATTGCTTTACTGTCAGGCTCTACTACATATCCAACTTCCCCGTTGGGAACTATTTCGGGCAAACCTCCTACATTTGTCACAAGCATTGGTTTATTAAAATGATAACAAATTTGGGTAACTCCGCTCTGAGTGGCATTTTTATACGGTTGAACAACCAATTCGGCTGAACAGAAATAGTCGGCAACTTTATTATCGGGAATAAAATCGGTATTAAGAATAATATGTTCTTTTAGGTTTAGTTGTTCTATTAATTCGAAGTATGGTTTACTATCATCATAAAATTCACCGGCAATTATCAGCTTGTAAGGATATTTCCTAAGTCTTTCGTCGGCAAAGGCTTTTAGCAAAAGGTCTAATCCTTTATAAGCTCTGATAAATCCAAAGAATAAAAGGTAATTATATTCTTCCGATAATCCAAGTTTTTTTACAGCTTCATTTTGGGGGATTATACTCCCAAAATTATCGAATAGCGGATGAGGACTGTATTTTTTTGGTTTAACCTTATCGAAAATGTTTATATCATCGATAACCGAAGCCGACATTGCTACAAAAGCGTCAACAGGCTTGCAGAAATATCTGGTTAGCAAATTATCACCAGGTCTTTTTTCGTGAGGAATAATATTATCGATTATCGAAATTACTTTAGTTTTCTTGTTTTTCTTAACTATTCGTGCAATAGTTCCGAAGCAAGGCGCCATGAAAGGTAACCAATATTTGATTATCAATATATCAGGCTTGGTTTTCTTGATTTCTAACCCAACTTTTATCCAATTAAAAGGATTAATCGAGTTTACTTTTATTTTGATATTCAAATTATCCGGTGCTTCCCAATCAGCATATTGTGTTTTTCCCGGAAATAAAAAACTTGGATATTGTAATGAAAATGTATAAATGGTTACATTGTTTCCTTCGTTCTGAAATTCTGTTGCAAGACGTTCATTGTAAGCTGCCAGACCTCCTCTGAAAGGATGTGCCGTGCCTAATATCACTATATTTTTAGCTTCCAATTTTATTAATATTTTTTAGCAAAATTATTAAAAATCCTTAATTTTTAATATTATTTGCCTTGCAATATTCCCCCAATACTTTTCATATCCGATATTTTACCGACCGGGTATATATTCATTCGATTATCCCAATAAGGCGTTTTGCTGTAAAGCCAGTTTATTATTGCTCTGTTGTTTCCGCTGAATGTACTGTCATTTTTCATTTTTAAATAAAATTCTTCTTTTAAAGAAGGGTTTTGGTTGAAAATTTCCTCTATCATATTTTCAATAACGTAAGATTCTGCATATTCTTTTTGCTCGAATATTGAATTGAAAAATCCCCAATAAACGAAAGAGCCTGTTGCTTTTGGTTCGAAGATATTAATTATTAATTTTGAAAGTTTCTGATTTGTTTCAACAATTACCGACCCCTTAGGATATGTTCTTATCTCAGTAATTGTATCTATATCAAATTTTAAAATGGTTTGTCGTCCTTCATTAGGAACATCGTTGAATTTAACATTTGAGAATTTATATGAGTTTACTTTCAGTTTTATCGGCTCCGAAATTGTTTTGAATTTAATATCGTGAATTTTCAATTTTTCTATAATTTCATTCCACTCAGGTCCTATAATATAAGCATCAGGAATCTCTATGTAATATTAGGGTATGGTTTTATTGAAAAATGGTATTTTGAAAGTTCTTTTTTCGCTATTGTTATATTTAAACCAGTCGCCGTTAGTAAATTTACTTTTTTCTATGGTATATTCTACTCCCAAAAAATCGACCAAAGTACTGTCGGTAGATGATATGGTAAAGCTTACAGGATGAAATTTATTTTCGGCTTTTAAGTTCTCACTTTTAATATCAGCTTCTTTTAAAATTCTTTTTAGTTTTGAATGCTCTTGGTTCAGAATTTTAAATGTATTTTCTATCATATAATAAGTTCCGAAGACCCTGGTTTTGTAATCTTTAAGCATATGTGTTTCTATAAGCAGTCCCGGTCGGTTTCGTGCAATGGTATATCCTTGCGATAGCATAGTGGGAGATACGCCGCTCTTTATACCACTTCTCGGGTCATGCCAATTGCGAAAAGTTACGTACGGGAAAATCGGATTGCTGCTTTCTGACATCATTGGCTCGATTTTTTTAAGAAAAGTATTTTTCTGCCATTCCGATAATTGCAAATCGCAATTTCCTTCAGTATCTAAAACATAAGTAATAACATACTGATAATCTGCTCCATCGGTGGTATGGCAGTCGATAAAAAAATCGGGGTCCCATCTGTTGAAAAGGGTAAGCCAATGTTTTATTTCTTTCGAATCAACTTTTAAATAATCGCGGTTCAAATTCAAATTATTTGCATTAGTACGCCATCCCATTTCTTTAGGACCGTTTTGATTAATTCGGTTATACTTACCGAAACGTTCATGCCCATCTACATTCAATATTGGGATAAATAATAGGGTAATATTTTTAAATAACTCTTGTTTGCTTTTATTTACAATTAAATCTCTTATTAACATTAGTCCGGCGTCTTTACCGTCGGGCTCTCCGGCATGTATGCATGCCTGAATAAGTACAGTTAAATTGCCCGATTTTTTTACTTTTTCCGGTGTAAAATTACCGTTTAAATCAACTATTAATAGTGGTAACTCTCGATTTTGGCCACTGTTGCCGAAAGTTTGATATTTAACATATTTCGAACTGTTTGCAAGTTTTTTGCAATATGAAATTGTAGAATCATAAACAGGTGTTTCTTTAAAATCAGATTTTTCAAAATAGGTCATCAATTCCTTATTTTGAGTGTATCCTGTTTTAAATATGTTTGTAAAAATCAAAAAAACGACAATTTTTAGTAGAATACTATTAAAAAAATTGAATTTCATGAGAATAATTATTGTTAATCAACTAAAATACAACAGTTTGTGTTTTAAAAAATAAGTAAAAATTTATTTCGTAAATGTATTAAAAAAATTATGACCTTTGCAGGCTCATTTCAAATGTATTTTTGTATGCAAGTTTTTGATAAAATAGTTAGTTTGAAAGATACTATCGAAAAAATCAAAGATAGCGGGAAAAGTATAGGGTTTGTACCTACTATGGGGGCTTTACATTCGGGGCATATTGAGTTAGTAAAAAGGGCTGTAAGTGAGAATGATATAACTGTAGTAAGTATTTTTGTTAATCCTATACAATTCAACAATAAAGAAGACTTGGAAAAATACCCCAGAACTTTAGTCAGCGATTTGGATAAACTCAGTAATACAGGCTGTAATATAGTTTTTGCACCTGAAGTAACAGAAATGTATCCTGATAACAAGATAGAGGAAAGTTTCGATTTTGGGCATTTGGAAAGTGTTATGGAAGGAAAATTTCGTCCGGGACATTTTAACGGCGTTGCCGTAGTTGTGAAAAAGTTGTTTGAAATCGTAATGCCAACAAATGCTTATTTCGGTGAAAAAGATTATCAGCAACTTTTGATAATAAAAGAATTAGTAAAAAAACTTTCAATAATTGTTAATATAATTCCTCATCCAATAGTTAGGGAGGATGATGGGTTAGCCATGAGTTCGAGAAACTTAAGATTGACATCGGATGAAAGAAAAATTGCACCTTTAATATACCGCACACTTAAAAAAGCAAAAGAGAACTCACATAAAATGTCGTTGATTGATACTAAAATGTGGGTAACTAATGAGATAAATTCTATAAACGGGTTTAAATTAGAATATTTCGAAGTTCTGGATGCGGATAATTTAAATGTTATATCCGATTGGAATGAGGCTGAAAAAATAATCGGCTGTATAGCTGTATTTTTGGGCGATGTTAGGCTTATCGACAATATTTTTCTGAGGGACTAACAAATTTTCCCTGTAACTGTTTACTTATGGAAAATAAAAAATTTTCGAAAGAAACTATTTTTTTAACTAATTTTGCAAAATTATGCAAATAGAAGTTTTAAAATCAAAGATTCATAGAGTTCAGGTTACTGATGCCAACATTAATTATATTGGCAGTATAACGATTGACGAAGATTTAATGGACTCTGTAAATATAATTGAAAACGAAAGGGTTCATATTTACGATATTAATAACGGAGAGAGGTTTGATACATACGTAATAAAAGGTGAAAGAGGAACCGGTGTTATTGCCATAAATGGAGCTGCTGCTCGCAAAGTAGCAATTGGCGATTATATTATTATAGTTTCTTATGCAACAATGAATTTTGAAGAAGCCAAAAAGCATTCACCTTTGATAGTTTTCCCACAAAACAACAGAGTTTGAGGTGAACCCGAAAGTTAAATTTATTTTAAAACTGGTTTTCTTCCTCGGCTTAGGATTTTTCTTTATATGGTGGTTTCAGCGAAAGCTTACACCTGAAGAAAAAAATGAAATTTACTCTTCTTTTTTCAGTGCAAATTATTTATGGGTTTTAATTTCATTTATACCAGGATTGCTCAGTCATTGGATAAGATCGGTACGATGGAGGATGCTTCTTAAGCCAATGGGATATAATCCCAATAAAAAGCTCACTTTTACGGCCGTTATGATCGGGTATCTTGCTAATCTCGCTTTCCCCAGACTTGGCGAAATAATGAGGTGTGGAATACTTAGCAAATATGAGAAAATTCCGGTTGAAAAATCTTTTGGAACTGTTATTACTGAAAGGACGGTTGATATAATCATTTTTTTCTTTTTGTTTTCTTTAACCCTTATACTCGATTTTTATAACCTTAAAGATTATATGTATAATAACTTTTGGGTTGAATTTGCTCATAAATATCAACAATTTCATCTAACTTCTTTTATTGGTATTTTGATTCTAAGCCTGATTATTGTCAGTGTCTTTCTTTTTATAATTTTTAAAAAAAAGATACAAAAATCAAATTTGTACATAAAAACTATGGTTGTTGTTATGGGCTTTGTTGAGGGGTTAAAATCGTTATCAAAAATCGAAAAACCTTTTTTGTTTATATTTTACTCCTTTTTTATATGGTTTAATTATTTCTTAATGACCTGGCTGATATTTTTATGTTTTAACCAAACTTCAAATTTAGGCTTAAATGTAGCACTCGCAACTCTGGTAACAGGTTCGATAGGAATAATGATAGTTCCGGGCGGTATCGGGATTTATCCGTTGATAGTATCTCAAACATTAATAATTTTCGCTATTCCCAAAACTGTCGGATATGCTGTTGGATGGATAGCATGGTCATCGCAAACTTTGTTAATAATTATTTTCGGAATTTCAGGCTTTTTGTTTTTATCTTTTTTTAAAAGAAAGAAAAAATAATAAAAACAGATGTTTATAAATTTTATTCATCAATAAATCAATTTATTTGCCGGAAAAATATTAAATTAGCAGCATTCATAAATTATATATATGATTTTAGAAAATATTCAGTCGAAAATAATCGCAATTGAAGAATTAGACAGAAAATTAGCTTATTGGAAGTTTAAATCATTAAAGATTGTTTTTACTAACGGTTGTTTTGATATACTGCATTTAGGTCATGTCGAGTATCTTGCCAAAGCCAAAGAATATGGCGACATACTTGTAATTGGTCTTAATACCGATGCTTCCGTTAAGAAATTAAAAGGAGAACATCGCCCGTTGAACGACGAAAATGCTAGAGCCATTGTGCTGGCTTCGATTAGTTTTATAGATGCGGTTGTATTATTCGATGAAGACACTCCATATAACCTTATAAAAAAGATACAACCCGATGTTTTAATTAAAGGCAGTGATTATAAAGTTGAAGATATTGTCGGATACGATATTTTAAAGGCCAAAGGGGGCATTATTCAAACCATAGATTTAGTCGAGGGTTATTCTACTACATCCATTGAACAAAGGATTATTCAAAACTATTTGAAAACTAAAGGGTAATGAAAACGAAAACAGTTTTTTATTGTAGCAATTGCGGTGCCCAATCATTAAAATGGATAGGCAAATGCCCGTCTTGTGGCGAATGGAATACATATATGGAAGAAGTAGTCGAAAGAGATAAAAATAACAACTGGAAAAAAAAATCCGATAATATTTCATTTTCACCCAAAAAGATAGGTGAAATAAGCATGGTTGATGTATTAAGAGTTGATACTAATAATCAGGAATTTAACCGAGTTTTAGGCGGTGGTTTAGTTGCAGGCTCTATAATTTTACTCGGAGGAGAACCCGGAATAGGGAAATCAACTCTTCTATTGCAGTTGGCATTGAATATTAGAAATAAGACTGTATTATACGTTAGCGGTGAAGAAAGCGAACAGCAAATAAAGATGCGTGCGGAAAGGATAGGAGTGAAAAACGAAAATTGCTTTGTATTAACAGAAACTCTTACCGAAAATATTTTAGAACATACCAATAAAATACAGCCCGATTTACTTATAATTGACTCGATTCAAACATTACAAACGTCAACGATAGATTCTTCGGCAGGAAGTATTTCTCAAATCAAGGAGTCGGCTTACGAAATGCAACGTTTTGCCAAGAGTACTTCTACTCCGGTTATTTTAATAGGCCATATTACAAAAGACGGTAGTATTGCGGGGCCTAAATTACTCGAACACATGGTAGATACTGTTCTTCAGTTCGAAGGTGACCGAAATCACGGCTATCGTATAATCAGGTCTGTCAAAAACAGGTTTGGGTCAACTTCAGAGCTTGGTATTTACCAAATGCAGGGAAATGGGCTGAGGGAAGTATCTAATCCATCTGAAATTTTGCTTTCGCAACGCGATGAATCGCTAAGCGGAATTGCTATTGCGGCAACCATAGAGGGTTTACGACCTATGCTTATTGAAACTCAGGCATTAGTGAGTTCTGCTGCTTATGGAACTCCTCAACGTTCAGCCAATGGTTTTGACTCAAAACGATTGAATATGCTTCTGGCAGTGTTAGAAAAGCGTCATGGTTTTAGGCTTGGTATTAAAGATGTATTTTTAAATATCGCCGGTGGAATAAGAGTTGATGATCCTGCTATTGATTTGGCTGTAATTTGCTCTATTCTTTCATCAAACGAAAATATAGCAATTGACTCAAAATTTTGTTTTGCTGCCGAAGTCGGTTTATCGGGCGAAATACGTCCCGTTACAAGAATTGAACAAAGAATTACCGAAGCTGATAAATTAGGTTTTGAAAAAATTTTCATCTCAAAATACAATATCAAAGAAACAGAAAAACTGGGAAATCGTATTGAAATTGTTTCTCTTCAAAATGTTGAGCAATTATTTCAAGAGCTATTCGGGTAGTTTTTAAACTTTATTTAAAAAAACAAATTATCTATTTTAATAATTTAACCAATACCTTCATAAATGATTAAATCAAAAATCTTATTATTATCTTTTTTAATATTTTTTTTAAAATTGAATTTCGGGCAACCAATTTTGCCTTATAACAATTCTTTTGATAATTTACCTAATGACACGGTAGGATGGTCGCATTATGCATTAAGCGGTACAGATGACTGGGCTTTGGGAAATCCAACAAAAACAAGTTTTAATACTGCAATGTCTGCCCCTAATGCATGGGTTACAAATCTAACTTCCTGGTATGCATTGAATTCAGACAGAGTTTTAGTTAGCCCCGCTTTTAATCTTTCGGATACAAGCAAGAGTTATATTCTTTCATTTTATCATAAAACAAAAGCCGGCAGTCAAACTTATTTTTATTTAGAATATTCAACTGATAACGGGTTAACATGGAATTTGCTCAATAATGCAGCTTCGAAGAAAAAAAACTGGCAAACCACAACCGGATTCGGAAATGGCCTATATTCTACATTTTATAATTCATTAATTAACATCAGATTTATCCAAGGCAACAGTAATGTTAAATTTCGTTTCAGATTTGTTAGTGCCGGATATACCAACGAAGGCTGGTTGATTGATAATTTCAGAATTATTGAAGAGTATTATAATATAGCTGCATATAATTCAGATACTATTTTTGTTTCAAAAAATTGTCCTACATTTACTGTAAAAACTACATTAACCTTCTACAATCCCTATGAGGAATATTTTTCAAATACAACTAAATATTATTTTTCAAATGACACAATTTTAGATGCGCAAGATTCATTATTGGGTAGTAATGGCACGAGCTTTAACAGTTCAACAATTTCATTAACTAAAACTTTTTCAATGCTTTCCAATCTTACGACTGGAAATTATTACATCATCTATAAACACGATGCTAATAATGTGCTTGTTGAAAGCAATGAAAATGATAATACCGGATATGCTGTTTTAAATGTTGATACCGTCTTCAATTTACCGTTGATTGAAGATTTTGAGAATGTTACTAAACTTTGGAAAAGTTATACTCATTATTCAGGACCTACTTTATTCTGGCAATTTGGAAAAGGAACAAGACACCATTTAGAAGGTACTCACTCAGGTAATTATGCATGGCATACGAGTAAATCTACTCAAAATACTATACAAAGTTGCCCCAATAATATATGTAACGAACAATCGGTTGAATTCCCTTATTTAAATATATCGTCAATTGCCGGAATTCCCGTTTTGAATTTGTGGTTTAAAAACCAAATAGCCGGCAATAGCTATACAATAGAATATAATACAGGTTGTAGTTCAAATTGGTCAACATTATACACTTTTGATGCTTGCAGAGATGATGAATGGGATTTTATAAATATTGTTCTAAGCCAGTTTATTAATGAAAATAATTTGAAGTTCAGAATTAAATATACCTACAGTTATTTGAAACCCGAAGGAATTATATTTGATGATGTGTATATAGGACAAGCTAAAGCAGATTTAACAATAGAAAGAGATTTGGAAAACAGATTCACTTTGAGTAATCAATCTGTAGATACACTTTTTTATTTTCTGAATAACAGCGGTTTAGCAAATGTTCCTACCAGTCAAACTGCATTTTACTGGTCATTAGATACTATACTTGATGCTGCTGATGTTCTTTTAGGTATAAAAAATGAAAATGCTTTACAAGATACTTCCAGATTATGGACAAGTTTTGTATTTAATAAACCTACAACAAATACCGGAAAATATTATATTTTTTACAAGCTCGACTTTAACAACACTATAGATGAAATGAGGGAATACAACAATACCGGATATTTTACATTTTATCAAGAAAATCTGGTTACTCTACCATATTTTAATGATTTTGAAACAAATATTAATCATTGGAGACATAATTCTTCATTTGGTGCTGATGATTGGAAATGGACAATTCCTAATAAAAATATACTAAATTCGGCTTTTTCAGGTAATAAAGCTTGGATTACTAACGATACAGGTTTAGTTTCACCAATGAGTCGAATGCACTTGTACACACCTGTATTTGATTTTAGCAATTTTTCCAATCCTGTTTTAGAGTTTGATATGTTATTGCACAGTCACCCTTCTTGCTATTGTTTTGAAGGGAAAACAAATATGAGTTATTCTACTGATGGAGGAACTACATGGATAATGCTTGATACAACTTCTCAATCTTATAACAGGTGGTATTATCCTATGGAATATTCAAATCAAAATGCTGTTGATTACACTTATAATTCGCCTAATTTCACTAATATTTTATTTCAACCCGAAGAAAAAGCGTTTGTAGCATTTAATCAATATAACAGTCGCGATGTTGATAGAATTACACATTATGTTTTGGATATTAAATTTTTGGAAGGGAAACCCAAAGTTCAGTTTAGGTTCAATTTGGCAACTTTAACCAATGATTCTACATCTCCAAACTATCCTGTTGAAGGGGCATTGATTGATAATTTCACGATTAAAGAGGCAAAAAGTGATTTATTGGTCCCTTACAAAAAAAGTTTAATGATAAGTTCTTTATCGCAAAATATTCAGTTTTTTACACATATTAAAAATGACGGGAACTATATAAGTAATCCATGTATTGTTAAGTTTTATCTTTCAAATGATACATTAATAAATTCAACTTCATTTTATTTAGGTTCAGATAGTATCCCATCAATACGACCTGATATGAAATATTATCTGAATGTTTCTTATTTTGCCCAGGTAAATCTTTCAAATTTTAAATATCTAATTCAAGAAGTTGATGCATTGAACAGTACTATTGAAAACAATGAAATAAATAATATAGCTTACTGGGAACTAGCACTTGACAGCATTAAAGATTATCCATATTATATTGATTTTAATGATACTATTCTAAATGGATGGAACCAATATGTTACAGGAAATTCTTTCTTTAAAAATTTTAGATTCAGGAATATGCTCGCTCCTGCCGAAATTCAGTACGGCAGAAAATCGGGGCAAATGTTTACCGAATGGATAAATAATGTTTCGACATATTTTCCTACATGGCATCTTACATCTCCTTCTTTCGATTTTTCTATGCTTGATTCGGTTTGCATTAGTTTCGACTTGATGTGTATCGGTAAAACTCTATCTTCTAACTCATCGGGGGGTAACTTATCTTATTCTATAGATGGTGGAAATATTTGGAGTGTTTTTCCATATAGTTATCCTATTGAAAATAATTGGTTTAATATGCAATCTATTACTTCAATTAACAATGAACCTGGTTGGTCTTCACCTACTCCTCAAGGTGGCAACGATTCTTTGTTAGGTTATGTTTTTAAAGATATTTCTTTTCTTAAAGGGAAAAAGGATGTAGTTTTTAAATTTAAATATAGTGGTAATCATGATACATATAATAACGGAAAAGCTCAAGGAATGAGAATTGATAATTTTAAAATTCAAGGATTTACTGCTGATTTAATTGCATTGGATTCAATGGAATCAATAAATGTTGACTTAACTTCCCCATCTGTTAATTTTACTTATACTATTTTCAATAATGGCAATTATAAAGGCAGGAATACAAAAACAAAATTTTATTGGTCAGAAAACAATATTTTAGATATTAACGATTCGCTTATATTCGAAATTAATGAAAATCCGATAATTCCGGGAAGTATTGAAGATTCTGTTTTAGTATTTAATTATCCTTCTAATATTATAAATGGAGCTTATTATTATATTTTTTATAAATTAGATGCTGATTCTATTATTAACGAAACTAATGAGAATAATAATATTGGTTCATTTAAATTGTACTACCCTACTATAGGCAGTATAAATTTCAATGAAAATGGAAGACTTTATGCATATTTTTATGAAAATAAATTGTTTTTAAGAATTCCTGAGACTTTTGTCAATAATCCGCTTAAAATTTCGATTTATAACCAATTAGGAAAAGTTATATTTTATTCTGAAAAAACATTTAACTCAGGGTTAATTCAAATGAATTTATATAATAATATATCAAACGGAGTATATTTTTTGACAGTTACTTATCGAAATGAAACAATTTTTAATTCTAAAATTATGATTGTTAAGTAGATATGTAGTTATGGTAAAATTAAAACAATGTATTAATTTTAAGTAAATTAATTTCTACATTTTTATAATTTTGTCGAAAAATTAACTTAAAAAAACCTATCAGAAATTATGATAAAAAGGATTTTACTTACAGGCTCTTCAGGACAAATTGGCTCTGAATTGGTAATGGCACTCAGAAATATTTACGGAGGTGAGAATGTAATTGCTTCTGACAAATGCCCTAACGCAAGTGATAAAATTAAGCAAACCGGACCTTTCGAACAGTTAGATGTACTTGAAAAGAAAGCTATTGAAGAAATTGTCGATAAATACGAAGTAGATGCCATAATACATTTAGCGGCAATTTTATCGGCAGTTGGAGAAAAAAATCCTATGGCTGCATGGAATGTCAATATAAACGGTATGTTGAATGTTTTGGAAATTGCCAGAGAGAAAGGATTAAAAAGAGTATTAATTCCCAGTTCCATTGCTGCATTTGGCCCAAGCACTCCCATGGATAATACTCCTCAGGATACAATTTTGAAGCCGACTACAATGTACGGAATTACAAAAGTTGCCGGAGAATTGTTGGCTGATTATTATGTTTTAAAATATGGTTTAGATGTAAGAGGTTTGCGATATCCCGGTATTATAAGCAATGAAACTCTTCCGGGTGGAGGTACTACCGATTATGCTGTTGCAATTTATTACGATGCTGTAAAATATGGTAAATTCGAATGTTTTTTAAGTGAAAACACTATGTTGCCAATGATGTATATGCCCGATTGCCTTAATGCTACAATAAATTTATTTCATGCTGATTTTGGTAAATTAAAACATCATTCCGATTTTAATGTGTCGGCATTTAGTGTTACTCCTAAGTTATTAGCAGAATCAATAAGAAAGTTTATTCCTGAGTTTCAAATAACTTACAAACCTGATTATCGTCAAGCAATTGCCGATTCGTGGCCAAATTCAATAGATGATAGTTGTGCAAGAGAAGAATGGGGCTGGAAACCCGCTTACGATTTGGATTCAATGACTGAGGATATGTTGAAAGTTATTGGCGAGAAACATAAAAAAGGGCTTATATAAGTGGAAAAAGAGATTTGGGATGCACGATATTCTGCCAAAGAATATATCTATGGTGTAGAACCAAATAATTTTTTAAAGTCTTACATAGATAATAATCCTCCTTGTAGCATACTTTTCCCCGCCGAAGGCGAAGGTCGTAATGCAGTATATGCTGCTTCGAAAGGATGGGAGGTTGCTGCATTCGATATAAGTGAAGCAGCCAAAAATAAGGCTTTAAAGCTTGCTAAAAGTAAAAATGTAGAAATTAATTACTTTATTTCCGATTTAATTGACTTTAAGCATGATGATAAATTTTTCGATACAGTTGCCATTGTTTATATGCATGTAAAAGAAAATATCAGAAATAAAGTTTTCGATAATATATTTTCGGCTCTCAGAAAAGGAGGAAATTTAGTGTTTGAGGCCTTTGAAAAAAAGCAAATTAATTATAAAAGCGGAGGGCCTAAGGACCAAAATATGCTATATAGCAAGGACGAAGTGATGTATTTATTAAAAAGCTTCAGTGAAATTAAAGTTTGGGAAGAGATAATAAACTTAAACGAAGGGAGTTTGCATAAAGGAGAAGGTGTTGTCGTTAGAGCATTAGCAAAGAAATAAATGATATATTTTATTTCTTTGCTTTGTAGTATTTGCCCTGCCAAGTATTTCTTTCTTCAAGACGTTTTTCGATTTTATTAAGTAATTGGTCGTTTCTAATAAGACCCCATCCAGGTCCTGAAAGAAAACGGGGCGGTACTTCACCGGCAAATCTTTCAATGACAATATTCGGGTTAAGTAATTCGGTAAAATCAACAATAAAATCAATATATTCATCTAGTTCAAAGAATTTAAAAGTTTCGGGTTGGGAATTGTATTGCTTTTCTAAGGCAGTTCCTTTAATTATTTGCAGTTGATGAAATTTTATAGTATTTAGCGGTAATTCTGATAATATTTCGGCTTGCTCAAGCATTTGATTTTTTGTTTCACCGGGCAATCCGAAAATAATATGAGCACCAACGTTAATTCCATAGTTTGATGTTAAAATAATTGCATTTTTTGCGTCTTCAAATGTATGTCCTCTGTTTATTTTGCTTAATGTAGTGTTATAACAACTTTCAATGCCATATTCTAAAATCAAATATTTTTTTTCTGAAAGTTTTGAGAAATAGGATAATTTTTCAGAGTCTATACAGTCGGGGCGGGTGCCTATTACTAATCCGACAATTTCTTCAAAATTTAAAGCTTGTGAGTAAATGTGTTTTAGGTTTTCCAAAGGTGCATAAGTATTGGAATATGCCTGAAAATAGGCTAAGTATTTTTCAGCTCGTCTGTATCGGTTTGTGTGAAACTCAATCCCTTCTTTTATTTGTTGTTCAATGTTTTTTTGAGGATGGCAATACGATGGGTTGAATGCGTCGTTGTTGCAATATGTACATCCGTTAAATCCTTTGGTTCCGTCGCGGTTTGGACATGTAAATCCTGCATCAATCGATAGTTTTTGTACTCTTGTGCCAAATTTTTTCTTAAAATACTCAGAATATGAGTTAAAACGTCTGTTATGCCCCCATGGGAAAGTTATTAAAGCCATTTTTGACGTTTTAAATATACAATCATTATTGCGACAGTTATCAACATAACAAGCCATATAGAAATGTATCCGTATTCCCATTCGAGTTCGGGCATATATTTAAAATTCATTCCATATACACCTACAATAAATGTGAGAGGTATAAAAATGGTTGCAACAACGGTGAGACGCTTCATTATATCGTTCATTTTTATATCGTTATTGGCAAGATACATATCCATCATATTCGATATTGTTTCTCTGAATGCCTCGATATTTTGAGTAATAAGGTTCAAATGGTCTATTATGTCTTGAAAATAAATTAAAGTTTTATTGCATATTAATTCAGAATCAATGGATTTTAGTTTTCGCATTTCATCGAGCATAGGATAAATAGTTTTTTTGAGTGAGAGGTGTTGCTTACGTTTAAGCATTATTTTTTCGACTATCAGTTTTGAATGATTATTTAATAATTCTTCTTCTATTTTTTCAATATCATCTTCCATTTCGTCGATAATTCTCAAGTAAGCATCAACGCAAATATCGGTAATAGCGTACATAAGGTAATCGTTCCCCATCCACCTTACTTTACCTTTTTTATTCTTAAGTCTTAGGACTATCGGCTCTAATAAATCGCTTTCAAGCTCTTCAAATGTGAAAAGATAATTTGAGCCAAGTATAAAACTTATTTGATGTTTTTCGATATATTCAATATCGGCTTTGTATTTTAATTGCTTTATGGTTAAAAAAATATGCTCGTTATAATCTTCAACTTTCGGGAGGTGATGAGTATTTAAAATATCTTCGAGCATCAAAGTATGAACTTTAAATAACTTATTTATCTTTTCAAAAATACTTATATCTTGTAAGCCGCATATTTTAATCCAGTTAACCCTGTCAGGTTTTAGTAAGGGAAGTATATCTTCAATGTTTTCGAGTTTGTACTCTTCAATTTCTTCTGAGTTGTAAATATAGATATGAATTTTAGAGTTTTTTTGGTATTTATTTCCTGTATGGACTAAACTGCCGGGAGGCAAATTTTGTTTAATACTGTATTTTTTGTTTATTTTTTCCATTTTTTTATCCAAATAATCACAAACCGAGTTCTGAGCTTATTTCTTTCATTGCATCAATTGCTATTTGGGCGAACTCATCAATCTCTATTCCTATTTTTTTGCATTCAAGAATATTTTCACGTTTTACGGAGGCTGCAAAATTCTTTTCTTTCATTCTTTTAACAACTGATTTGGCTTTTACACTGCTTAGTTTCTTGTCGGGATAAACCAAAGTTGTCGCTGTTATTAGTCCGGTGATAGTTTCTCCTGCAGCTAAAGCGTGCTGAAAAACAGTTTCTCTTTTATTATTTGCCGAACATTCGTTATGCATGCTTATTGCATCAATTACATCAGCTTCTAAATCGGTGTTTTTAAGAATTTCTATTGCTTTTTGACCATGAATAAATGGGTCGGCATTCGTTATTTCAACGTCGATATCGTGAAGTAATCCTGCTAACGCCCATTTAACTTCGTCATACTTTAACTTTCGAGCTAATGACCGCATTACAACTTCTGAAGCTAATGAATGCTTTATCATATTTTCTTGAGTAATGTATTTTTTTAGTAGTTCAAATGCTTGATTTCTATCCATAATGATTATTTTTTATGTACCAAGTTCTAATTGATTCTTAACCAATTCATAATAGGCTCCTCTTCTTTCAATAAGCTGATTATGATTGCCATATTCAATAATTTTACCGTTATCGAGTACAACTATTTGGTCGGCATTTTTTACGGTGCTGAGCCTATGAGCAACTATTAAAACTGTTTTTCCTTTGAAAAATTCGTTTAAATTGGCCATAATAACTTTTTCATTATTAGCGTCAAGAGCATTTGTTGCTTCATCAAAGAAAATGTATTCAGGATTTTTATAAACAGTTCTTGCTATTAATATTCTTTGCTTTTGTCCTTGACTAAGTCCGCATCCTTCCTGACCTATTTTAGTATTATATCCTAAAGGTAAGCTTTCGATATAGTCTTGAATATTAGCTACTTTAACAGCATTAATCAATTTTTCGCGATCAATAATCTCGTCGCTTACGCATATATTACGAGCAATACTTTCGGAAAATATAAAACCGTCCTGCATTACCGCTCCGCAACGGTCGCGCCAGCTGTGGCTATTAAAGTGATGTAGTTGAATGTCGCCTACTTTAATCTCTCCTGAAGTAGGAGGGTAGAAGCCCAGAAGTAATTTTACAAGTGTTGTTTTACCACTGCCGCTGTTACCTACAATTGCAGTAATTTTTCCGCTTGGGATCGTTAAATTAATATTATCAAGAATAGTTGGCGAATGCGGTCCTTCATATCTGAAACTAAGATTTTTTATATTAATATCGGTTTTTTCGGGAATAATCGAAATATGTGGAGAAGTTGAGGTTTCTTCATCTTCTTTTAAATGTATTTCGCCAAGTCGTTCAAGGCTGATTTTTGCATCCTGCCACGATTGAATAAAGCCTATAAGTTGTTCGACCGGTGAACTTATTTGACCAATTATATATACTACAGCCATCATCATACCCAAAGTCATACTGCCGTTTACTACAGCTTTGGCTGCTACAAAAGTTATTATTATTCCTGTAACCTGATTGAAGAAAAATGATCCCATTTGCTGGTACTGTTGAAGGCTTAGATTTTTCATGCTTATGTGAAATAACCCGGCTTGTATTCTCTCCCATTTCCACCTTTTTTGCTTTTCACTATTGTTCAGTTTTATTTCTTGCATACCGGTTATTAATTGAATTAAATAACTTTGATTTTCGGATGCTTTTTTAAACCTCTTAAAATCTAACTCTCTCCTTTTTCTTAAAAAAAGTAGTATCCAAATTACATAAAGTAAGCTGCCGATAAAAAATATTCCAAAAATTGTCAAATCGAAATATGCAAGAACAGCCCCAAAAATAATAAGATTGAAAAGTGAAAATAATGTAGAAAGTGAACTGCCGGTTAAAAATGATTCAATTCGAACATGATCGCCAATACGTTGGAGTATATCGCCAATCATCTTGCTATCGAAAAAACCTATGGGTAGTTTCATTAATTTTATCAGAAAATCTGATATTAGCGAAATATTTATTCTTGTACTTATATGAAGCAATATCCAACTTCTAATAAATTCAACAGATACTCTGCTGGCAAGCAGTATGATCTGAGAAATAACTATTAATGTAATAAACCCTAAATTTTGAGAAACTACTCCTTTATCAACTATTGCTTGAGTTAAAAATGGGAAAATCAATTGAAGTAAACTGCCTAATAGCAGCCCCATAAAAAGTTGAGAAATATACTTTTTATATGGTTTCAGATAATTTAACAAATAAGAGATTTTGGTTTTATCAGATTTTTCGTCAGTAATAGAGTAAAAATCGGGACTTGGCTCCATAAGTAAAGCAATTCCTTTGCTTTCATTGTTTTCAGTTGTACTTAACCAATATTTCTCAAATTCATCCCTTGAGTATTTTATTAAATCATGAGCAGGGTCGGCTACCCAAATATATTCTTTTGGTTTGCCAAATAATGATTTCTTTTTTTTTGATTTATATACTACTATAAAATGATTTTGTTTCCAGTGAACAATACAAGGCAGAGGTATTTCTTCTGTAAGTTGTTCGTATGTTAAAGTAACTCCAATTGTTCTGAAGCCTATCGATTCTGCAGCATCGCTTATTCCGAGTAAAGAAACCCCTTGGCGTGATATATAGCATCGTTCGCGAAGGTTTTCTAAAGTATAGTTTTTGCCGTAATATTTTGCAACCATCCTCAAACAAGATGGCCCGCAATCCATAACGTCTAACTGTCTATAGAATGGAAAACTCATATTAAAATTTTACGATACCAAAATTAAATAAATTTTCTGTTTATGATGTTTTTTTATGTTGCTAATGTAAATAGTCTTTAAATTAACTTTTGTAATTTTCAAGTGTTTTAATAATAAATTTAAAAATTAGATTCTTATCTTGATATTAAAACTATTTCAAAACCGGAATTTTATTTTGATTCTTGCCCTTATATCAGGAGTTTTTTTGGGTGATATTGCTATTTATTTGAAAGAAGTATCTGTATATATTCTTGCCTTAATGATGTTAGTTTCTTTAATTTCAATTTCTTACACTAATTTAAAATTTAATAAATCCTTGCTTAAGAATGTTGTTTTGGGTATTTTTTTAAATTTTGTTTTATTCGGAATTTTGCTAATGGGGTTAGTGTCAATATTTTATCCTGTGGATAGTGATATTTTTAAGGGCTTTTTATTAATTGTTGCTGCGCCGCCGGGAGTAGTTATAATCCCATTTACTTTGCTTTACAAAGGAAATATTAATTTTTCGGTTATAACAGTTGTAACGTCTTCGATTCTCGTAGTTATACTTTTGCCGATATTTTCCCTTCTCTTTTTTGGTAAGACAATTGACTATGCTTATATGTTCAAAATATTATTTATTACAATTGCAATACCTTTATTATTATCGATTTTTTTAAAAAAAACAAAAGTTGGCGATTTTTTAAAAGGGAACAGAGGTAAATTAATTGACTGGAGTTTTTTTATAATTGTGTATATTGTAATCGGATTGAATAAGGACGTTATTTACAATAAGACTGAGCTACTTGTAATTCCGATTATAATATTGATTATATTGCTTTTTCTGATTGGGACAGTATTTGAATTATTTTTCAGAAAATTTTTTGGTGTTGAAAATTCAATAAGTTATACTTTGATATTATTTGTAAAGAACAATCCTTTTTCAGCAGTATTATCTCTTCAGCTTATTGGCGAATTAGCGGCTATACCGTCAGTTGCCCTCAGTATTGTTTTATTGGCTTATCTGATTTATTTTTCAATAAAGGTGAAAAAAACTTTATCTCATGGAAATTGAATTTTCAATTTGTTTTCATTGTGAGTCTTTACGCTTTTTTTGAAATAAATTTGAAAAATTTATTATCTTTGCATAGAAAAATACATTTTTTTGATAAATTTGCAATTTAAAATTAATGAGATAATTGCAATAAATACGTTTGCACAACTCGTAATTATTATTTGAAAAATCATTAAAAGAATATAAAACAGTATTTAAAATGAAAAACAAAAGAGTATTAGTTTTTTTATCAGCGTCTTTATTGATTATTGGTTTCACTTTTTTAGTCAGTTCGTCTAAAGGGAGCAAACAGAATTATTCTCCCCGTAAGTCGTCAACAATTGAGTTAACCAGAGGTATTCAAGGCGCTTTGGAGTATTTATCAAAAATCAGGGGTAGTGCATTAACAGGCGAAATAAATACAGAAGATGTGTTATTTGCAAGAACTTTAGCTGAAAAATATGCAAAGTTCAAAGTTGGTAATCCTTTAGGACTAACATGGGAGGAAATGGGTCCTGATAATGTAGGTGGAAGAACCAGAGCGATATTGATAGATAAAAGAGATGCAACATATAATACATTATATGCAGGTGGAGTATCCGGTGGGTTATGGAAATCTACAAATGCCGGTTCAACATGGACTAAAGTTACTTTATACAATCAAAATGGCAGTGTAGATAATACAAATTTGGCTATTTCTTGTATTACTCAGGCACCTGATGGAACAATTTTTGTCGGAACAGGCGAAGGCCTTGCTATGTTCTCAGGCCATAATCAAAATACAGGACAACCGGGTGGAGGAATTTATCGTTGTACAAGTGGCGATGACTTTAGATTGATTCCTTCTACAATTCCAAATGTAGGTTCAACTTCTGGTTGGGCCGAAGTAAACCGTTTAGCCGTTAATCCCGTTAGCGGTATTGTATATGCTGCTGTCGGAAACGCCTTAAAATTTTCAACCGACAATGGTACTACTTGGAAAAATGCCCGCGAACAAATAACTTCAACTAATACAATAGAAATTCAAAGTAAAGGATTTGATGTTAAAACTGCTCCCGATGGAACAGTTGTTGCTGTTGCAGGCAATAAAATTTATGTTTCTAACGATAGTATTTTCTTAAAAAAGAATATAACAGGCCTTACTGTTACATTAAACTCATATAACGATAGAATTGAAGTGGCAGTTGCCCCGTCAAATTCAAACTATATTTATGCCGTTGTTTCTAAAGGCGGAGCATTATACAATATTTACCGTTCAGTTGATAAAGGAGACAATTGGACAATAATAGCTCCCGGAGGCAGTACTTCATTCAATTTATTCGGTGATAATAATCAAGGATGGTACGATAATGTTGTAGCTGTATTCCCTAATAATCCCAAAAAAATAATTGTTGCCGGTATTAATTGCTGGAAAGGCGAAGAATTTGTTCCCGGAGCCTATTATGATTTGGTACAGATTACTTCACCAAATGAAACAGTTTCTGGAAATGATCCTACTCCTAATCCTAATTATGCTCACGTTGACCATCACACATGTGTTTTCCATCCTACCAACCCGAATATTTTCTACCTCGGAAATGATGGTGGTATAAACAGAACTACTGACGGCGGATTAAATTTTGTTACTTTAAATCGTTTTTATTCAATTACACAGTTTTATGGTTTAGGCATAGGTGCAGATGGCTCTGTTTTAGGCGGAACTCAAGATAACAGTAATCCATATATTGACAGAGGTACACCAACACCTTATCCAAATTCAGCAAAAGTTTTGTGGAGTGGCGATGGAGGTTGGGCTGCTATATCAAATATTACTACTTCTGTACCCGTTAAGCAAAAGGCTTTATTCGTTACAGCTCAATACGCATCAATGGGGCGTTCTTACGATAACGGAAATACATGGCAAAGCATAGCATCATTCTTTGCTCCTGCAATGACCGGTTTACAAGCAGCTTTTGTAACACCTATGATTTTATGGCAAACTGTTAACAATACTCAAATTAAAGACTCTGTTACTTTTGTAGCAGATAGAAAATACAATGCCGGCGAAACGGTTATTGTTAAAAGTAAACAAATAAATTATCCTATACTTTACACTTTGACTTCTAACCTTGATTCTCTTGCTTCAATAAGAGTACTCGATAAAGCTCAAAGTCGCTTTTTCCTTGGTGCATACGAAGGAATATGGATGACTCCCGAGCCTCTGAATTTCTCAAAAAAACCGGCATGGTTTAAAATTGCAAGCTTCCCCGGAGAAGTAGTATTAACAATGGCTAATTCAAAAGACGGTAATTATTTATATGTCTCTACAGGTTCGAAATTATACAGAATTTCTAATTTAATTAATTCTCCCGATTCTGCATCATTAAGTGTTGATGCTAACGGTTATAATTTATCTGTTGATTTAATCAAAACATTTAATTCCAATAGAACAATTACCTCTATTGCCGTTGATCCGAGATTTCCGGAAAATGTTATTGTTACTTTAGGAAATTATGGAAATACCGACTATGTTTATGCCTCAAACAATGCAACTTCTGCTAATCCCACTTTCGTTAATAAAACTGGAAGCGGATTACCAACAGCTCCGGTATATGCCTCTTTAATTGAAGCAAACAATAACAATGTTGTTATTTTAGGTACAGAGTTTGGTATTTACACTTGTGGCAATTTTAACTTTAACAATCTGTCTTCAAATGTTGAATGGGCATATGATAATAATGGAATGGAAAGAGTTCCAGTATTTCAGTTAAGACAACAAACAATGGATTTCGGAACTACTTCATATACGGTAAATGATAATGGTAATGTTATTACCAATGTATTCCCCGGGGTAACTAATACCGGAGTTATTTATGCCGCTACTCATGGAAGAGGGTTCTGGCAATGTAAAAACTATGTCGGAATAAATAGTCAGCCGATTGTAAATAAAACTGAAAAAGTTTCTCTGTCAGTATTTCCTAATCCGGTTATCAGTGATGCAACTTTCAGAATCAATATTACTAAAGAAAATAATGTGGTTATTAATATTTATGATATTAACGGTAGTTTGGTTTACTCAAATAATTACGGAAGAAAATCTGCCGGCGACCATCAAATAAATTTCAATACCGATAATCTTAAAAAAGGAACTTATATTATTCAAATGAGTTGTGGAAATGAAAGAGTTTCTTCAAAATTCATTAAATTGTAAAAAAAGAGTTTTATTTCGAAAAAAGACCTTAATTTTAAGGTCTTTTTTTATGCCGTTTAATTTTATTAAAATCATCAAATAATGGATACAAGCTCTGATTTCTTTACTTGGGTTATACTACCTCTTTTAATATTTCTTGCAAGAGTTTCCGATCAAACGATAGGAACGTTACGATTAATATTTATAGCAAAGGGATTCAGAAAATTCGCTCCATTAATCGGCTTTTTTGAATCTTTAATTTGGTTATTGGCAATAAGAGAGATTTTAAATCATCTTGACAATTATTTATGTTTTGTTGCCTATGCAGGGGGATTTGCAACCGGTAATTATGTCGGTATGCTTATCGAAGAAAAAATATCAATAGGCAGTGTTATTGTTAGGATAATTCCCCGCAAAGATGCTTCTGAATTGTTAAGTTATCTTAGTAACAATAATTACGGATTTACTGTTGTTGATGCTGAAGGCAGTAAAGGCAAGGTGAAAATTATTTTTTGTGTTATAAAAAGAAAAGATATCTCTCATTTTGTCGAATTAATTAAATCGTTCAATCCAAATGCTTTTTATTCAATAGAAGATGTAAGAACCGTAAACGAAGGTATTTTTAGAGATAAAAACCGAAATAAATCAATTTATCATTTAGACACACGAAAATCAAAATAATAAATGAATTTCAAAGAAATCAGTTCACTTGTGGGAAATGATATAGTATTGGAAATAAAACATAAATATACATTCAATAGTTTGCTTCTTTATGTTTTTTCTTCAGTTTTTCTTGTGTCATATTTAATCGGAAATACTGTTAATCAAACAATATTAAATATTTTAATTTGGATAGTGCTGGTTTTTAATTCGTTGAATGCTTCCGGTAAAAGCTTTATTCAATTATCAAAAGAAAAAATATTATACTATAATTCATTAGCTTCACCGCAATCAATAATAATTGCTAAGATTATTTACAATTCATTACTAATGGTTTTAATTTCATTATTGACTGTTATTAGTTTTGAGTTTCTTATAGGTGTTTATAAAAGTAAGTTGTTTTACTATATCCCTGTTTTTGTATTAGGCAGTATTTGTATTTCATCAATAATTACATTTATTTCAGCTGTAACTTATTATTCAAAAAACAGTTTGGCTTTAACGGGAGTTCTCAGTTTTCCATTATTATTTCCTGCTTTGGTTCTTTTAGTAAAACTGACTGAATTTGCTATAATTGGGAATAATATATTTATATTTTACGGATTAATGTCAGCTTTAATAATATTACTATTTGTTGTAATATTGTTAGCTTATATACTTTTTCCTTATATTTGGAAAGATTAATTTGATGAATAATGAAAAGGAACTGGTGGAAATATTTATGTATTTTGTTGATATATAATACTTTAATTGCAGGATTATTGATTGATATTCCAAAAACTTACATTTATGAAACAATAAGAAATTTGTTTTATCATGTTGGAATGTGGTTTGGATTAGCTTTTTCTGCAACTCTTTCATTAATATATAGTTTAAAATATCTCAGAAGTTTCAAAATAAAAAATGATATTATTGCTAATGAAGCAGCAAATGTGGGTATATTCTTCGGAATTGTAGGAATACTAACAGGAATGGTATGGGCAAAATTCACTTGGGGCGATTTTTGGGTAAATGACCCTAAACTAAATGGTGCTTTAGTCGGTATATTGGCATACTTTGCTTATTTATTATTACGAAAATCAATAGATGAAAGCCATAAGAGAGCTAAATTAGCTGCAGTATATAATATATTCGCTTATGTAATTCTTGTAATTTTTGTTATGATTTTACCAAAAATTTCGGGCGAATCAATACATCCGGGAAATAATGATTCAGCAATAACCCCTGATAGTATTGCTTTAAAAATGCAGTGGGTGTTCTATTTATCGGCATTAGGTTGGATTTTATTAGCTTTATGGATTATTTCGCTTAGAGTTAGAGTAGCAAATATTAATGAAGTAATTGATAATAATTAAATATTATGGAAAGTTACGGTAAAATTTGGGTTGTAATTGTTGTAATCCTTATAATTCAAACGGCAGTTTTTTTGTATATGCTAATATTGGATAAAAGAATAAGTAAAATCGAAAAACAACATAAGGATACCAAAATTGATAATAGTAATAAAAAGATTTGAAATATTGGGATGAAAATTATTCATTTAATATTGATAATAATAGGTATAACTGCTATAGGGATTATAATAAGTGTTTTTTATAGTGCCGACAGATATTCAGATTTTAAGAAAGCAAGAATGAACCCTGAAAAGGAATTCCAAATTATAGGCAATCTTGAAAAATCAATGCTTATAGTAGAATTGGACAGTGGATTTTATTTTTATTTAACTGACAGGAATAAAGAAACAGTAAAAGTTTTTTTTAGGGGTGTCAAGCCTCAGGATTTTGAGAAATCGGAACAAATTGTCATAACCGGAAAATTTACTATTGATTTTTTCTACGCCAGCAATCTTCTGTTAAAATGTCCTTCTAAATATAATCAGGATGAAGTGCCTGAAAAATTCGAGAACCTGAATTATTCTTTTGTAATTGGTAAAATGAGATTATTTTTTTCGAACTGTAATTTTAAGTGTTTAACAAAGTCTTCGGGTTGAATATTTTCAATATCAATAATAATCTGAGCCTGATTGTAAAACGGTTCTCTTTTTATTAAATTCTCAGAAATATATTTTTCAAGATTATCGTATGTCAGACCAGATAGTAACGGACGTTTTTTCCTTGTTTTATTCAATCTTTCAAATAAAATCCTTGAATTAAGTTTTAAATATACTGAAACACCATTATTGTTTATAAGTTTTATGTTGTCAAAAAAACAAGGAGTTCCACCTCCGCATGATATAACACTATTATCTTCTTCGAGTGTTTGTTTTAATAATAAATGCTCTAATTCTCTAAATTTAGGCTCGCCAAATTTCTCAAAAAAATCATTTATAGAGATTTTATATCTTTCTTCAAAAATATCATCAATATCATAAAATTTAAAATTAAGAGAATCAGCCAATATTTTGCCTATTGTGGATTTACCGCTTGACATGAATCCGATTAAAATTATTTTCATAATTAAAATCATTTTTTCCATTTATTATGCAGTTTTTTCTTTCTCTTGTTTTTTACGCCGGGATTGTAAGGGCGGTCATTATTTCCGCTCGATTTTTCCCATGTTGAATTTGATGATCTTATTTTAAAATCGAAATTATAACTCACCCCAAACGACATAAGACCGTAACCCTCCAAACTGCTTTTTGTTGATTTAATAGCGTCTAATTTGTCGGTATTCAGATAATAAAGTGAAGTGTTGAAAAATAGCGACCATTTTTTGTCAATGTTATAATTAACACCAAGACCAATGTTAATTGTAGTTTCAGTTGTTTTTTCTGTTTTATTTAGTTGTGAATCATAACCTACAACAGAAATAACTTTTTTTGTCGTATTTTCCCTGCAAATCGAGTTAAAATAACTTAAACCTGCCCCTCCAATTACATAATAGTTTATTTTATTCGATTCTGATTTTTCAAACAAATAATCAATAAAATAAAAATATCCCTCTACTATGTATGATGTAACATTGCTTTCAAATGTTAAGTTTAAACCTTCATTTGTTCCCGAAAGTTTTCCAAATGTTATAGATGTTTTTAGCTCCAAATATCGGTTAATTTTTTTTGAAACAAAAAAATTACCCATTATTTTCTTATCAGTATAGTAGTACTTATTGAATGGTGTATTATTCCATATGCGTCCTTTATTATCGTTTACATCGCCAAAGAAATAATTTAATCCCGAAGCTCCTCCAATTCCCCATCCTTTTTCTATAGAATATAAATAAAAAAGTTGTGAATATGAATTTTTATAAAAAAATATCAAAACTATAAGTAAAAATAAATTTTTTTTAATATTCATATTTCATAATTACTTATACAGTTTTTTAGAAAGGGATAAATGATATTCCTATTGAAATAGGATAAATATTATACTCTTTGTTATTATCTGTCAATTTACCTTTTTCGAAAAGTTTTGAAAGTGAATAATAAGCCATTAAATTATACTTACCGTACCCAACTCTTGCAATAATACCATAATGCCAGTTGTTTATGTATTTTATGTTACTTTTCTTAATTGTAACATAATCATCTGTTTCTTCAATATAATCTTCGCCTCTGTATTTTGTATGATTACTTATGTTATAACCAAATTTAAAACCTAAAGAACTTCTGAAAGTCTTTTTCTTTTCCGAACGTGTTTTAAATTTTATTTCTACCGGAATATCAATATAAGTAACGTTTAGCTTATTAATATTATATTCAACAGTTTTATTTGCATAATTCCCAAGTTTAATAAATTGAACAGTACCGTCAGGTTTGTTATTTATATCTCTTCCCAAAACCGGAACAGCATCGCTGTACATATTATGTGAGCTTAAACCTAAACCAAAAGCTAAGCTGAAATTTGAATATCCTATGGGTTTATTTATCATTGCAGAAATACTGATTCCTTGATTTATACCTCTTAAGTTTACCACAGATGGAGCATCTTGCCAGAAATCGTTAAACAGGTCGAATATTATTACGTCTTTTTTGGTGTTTTTTTCTTTAGCAAATACTATTGTGTCTTGTGAGTAAATATTAATAAAGCTAAAAAATGCAAGAGCAAGAAATAATAACTTTTTCATATATGATTTTAGGTTTTAAATTTATAAAATTACTTTAATTAAAATTATTTGTCGATAAATAATTTTAAACTATCGCAAAGATAAAGTAATTTTGTTCAACATTAATAAAAACAAATAAATTTAATCTTTTGGTTTTTAAGTGACAAAAAAAAATATTACAGATTGGCTTCCCACTACCTTAAAAGAAGTAAAATTAAGAGGTTGGGAACAACCTGATATAATTATGGTTAGCGGAGATGCCTATGTTGATCATCCAAGTTTTGGAACTGCTGTTATTTCGCGTATTTTAGAGAAATATGGCTTTAAAGTAGCTATTATTTCTCAACCAAATTGGAGAGACGATTTGCGGGACTTCAAAAAACTCGGAAAGCCGCGTTTATTTTTTGGTGTTACATCAGGTTGTATGGATTCAATGGTTAATCATTATACTGCAGCCAAAAGACTTAGATGCAATGATGCTTATACCCCCGGCGGAGCAGCTGGTTTTCGCCCCGATTATGCTACTGTTGTTTATTCGAAAATATTAAAAAAACTATACCCTGATGTACCTGTAGTTATTGGCGGTATAGAAGCATCATTAAGGCGTATTACTCATTATGACTATTGGTCTGATACTCTTAAGCCCCCAATTTTATTCGAAAGTGGGGCAGATATTCTGGTTTATGGTATGGGCGAAAAAAGTATAGTTGAAATAGCTAATTGTTATAATAATTCTGATGATATTTCAGTTTTGCGAAAAATTAATCAGATAGCTTATTTGACTGACAATAAATATGTTGGAAACGAAGATTTTATCGAGCTTAACTCTCATGAAATTTGTTTGAAGGAAAAAAAGTCATATTTGGCAAATTTTCGCGTTGTTGAAACTCAATCAAACTTAATGTTCGCAAAGACTTTAATTCAAAAAATCGGGGAAAAGTATCTGGTAATCAATCCTCCTTATTTGCCATCCGATAAAAATGAAATTGATGAATACTATGATCTTCCTTATACAAGAATGCCTCACCCGAAATATGAGAAAAGAGGTTTGATTCCTGCATATGAGATGATTAAATTTTCTGTTAACATTCATAGAGGATGTTTTGGTGGTTGTGCTTTTTGTACTATTTCGGCTCATCAGGGTAAGTTTGTAAGTAGTCGCTCAGAAAAATCAATATTGAATGAAATTGAAAAAATTACAAATATGCCCGATTTTAAGGGTTATATTTCTGATTTAGGCGGTCCGTCTGCAAATATGTACGGCATGAAAGGTATTGATATTGAAATTTGTAAAAAATGTCAAAGGTTTTCATGTATTTATCCCGTTATTTGTAAAAATCTCAACACAGATCATAAACCTCTGATTAATCTTTACAATAAAGCATCAAAAGTAAAAGGAATTAAAAAAGTTTTTATAGGCAGTGGGATTCGTTACGATTTGTTTATCAACAAAAACAAAGATGAAAGTATTAGAAATTCTTACGATGAATATTGCGAATTATTGGTTAAAAATCATGTTTCGGGACGATTAAAAGTTGCTCCCGAACATAATTCGGATGATGTTTTAAAAATAATGAGAAAACCTTCGTTTAGTTTATTTAAGGATTTTAAAAATAAATTTGATAATATCTCAAGGAAAAACAAATTAAATCAACAAATAGTACCATATTTTATTTCGAGTCATCCGGGGTCGAAACTTATTGATATGGCCTTGTTGGCATTGGAAACTAAAGATATGAATATTAAACCTGAACAGGTTCAGGATTTTACTCCTACTCCTATGACTCTTGCTACTGAGATGTATTATAGCGAAATAGACCCTTATTCAATGAATAAAGTTTTTGTTGCTAAAAATATTATCGATAAAAAAAATCAGAACAGATTTTTCTTTTGGTATAAACCCGAAAATCACTCATGGATCAGAAAAACTCTCGAAAGGATTAATCGTAAAGATGTAGCCGACAGGCTGTTACCTCAAAAAAGTTGGAAAGGTAAAAAATGATTTAATTTATTACTCTTTATTTAATTTTCTTTCTACTTCTTTCAGTCTTTCAACAATTTTCGAGAAATTGCGGAAATAAATATATGATTTTTTACATTCATTGGCGTCAAATGCAGGAGAGCCTAATAGAACAGAACCTTCTTTTTTAATATTTCCGGTTACACCCGATTGTGCTGCTATAGTTACATTGTCGGCAATTTGAATGTGACCCACAATGCCCACTTGGCCGGCAATAACACAATTTTTGCCGATTTTTGAAGACCCTGCTATGCCTGTTTGAGCTACTATTACCGTATTTTCTCCAATAACAACATTATGAGCAATTTGTACCTGATTGTCAAGTTTAACTCCATCTTTTATTATTGTAGAACCCAATGTAGCTCTATCAACAGTAGTATTAGCACCAATTTCTACATTATCGCCAATTACAACATTACCAATTTGAGCGACTTTTTTATAATTATTATCTGATTGTGGCGCAAAACCAAAACCATCGGCACCGATTACAACTCCCGAATGTAAAATACAGTTTTTCCCAATTATGCTGTCAGAATAAATTTTAACTCCTGAAAACAATGTAGTATTATCGTCAATTTTTGAGTTATCGCCTATATATACTTGAGGATATATTTTTACATTATCTCCAATTATCACATTTTCTCCTATATAGGCAAATTCTCCTATGTAAAGGTTATTTCCCAATTTTGCACTACCTGAGATGTGCGATTTTTCGGAAATACCTGTTTTATTCAATTTATACTGGTTGTAGTATTCTAATAATTTCGCAAATGCAGAATATGCATCCTGAACTCTTATTAAAGTTGTTTTAATTCTTCTTTCCGCTACAAAATCATTATTTACAATCACCGCTGAGGCATTAGTTTCGTATATATACGGGGTGTAAAGTTTATTGGCTAAAAACGATAAGCTCCCTTCCGAACCTTCTTCAATTTTTGAAAGTTTATAAACCTTAGTATTTGCATTTCCCTCTACTTTTCCTCCCAAAATATCTGCAATTTGTTGTACAGTAAATTCCATTATTGGTATTTTTGATTAAATAATCTAATTTTCATGCAAAAATAATATTTTTAAGATATTATAAGAAATTATGGTTTGAATTATGAAAATAATTAATATTAGTTGTTATAATTATTAATAATATCTGTCAATCAGCTACATACATTAAATAATCAAAATTTTTAAGTTTAAAAAATCTTTTCAAATTTTAATTACATTTGGAGAATCAAACGTTTATTTGTTAAAAATAACAAAAAACCCTGTTTTAAATAAAACAGGGTTAACTCATGCACATTACAAAAGTAATTTGTTGCGGGTAATGATTTTCAAATTTGGGTAAAAAATAAAACAATAATTATGATTGACAATGCAAATATAATACGGAAATCAGGCGAATGCAAGTAATTTATAACTTATTGTACGAAGCTTATATTTTAATGTATGAATATGCTTAAAATTTAAATAAAGCTAATTAATAAATTGTTAAATTTAATAAATCGGGTAAATATAAAAATTTTCTTTATTTACAAATTAATGTAAAAATTGTAGATTTGCTTTTTCGATATTATGAGTTTCAATTTTTTTGATACACCAATAGAATATTTGAAAGGAGTTGGCCCAAAAAGGGCAGAACTTTTAAAAAAAGAGCTCAATATTTTCACCTTCGGTGATTTATTAAATTATTACCCGTTCAGATATATTGATAAAAGCAGATTTTATAAGATTTCTGAGATAAACAATGAAGTTTCTTATATTCAGTTAAAAGGGCGAATAACATCATTTAAACAAATAGGACAAATAAGAACTACCAGGTTAGTTGCAACTTTTACCGATAATACAGGAAGTATTGATTTGGTGTGGTTTCAGGGTATAAAATGGGTAAAGGAGAAATTAAAAATTGATGAGGAATATATAGTTTTTGGGAAACCTGTTTATTTCAACGGTTCATTTAATATTCCTCACCCCGATATTGATAAAGTCATTGATAATCAAAATCAATCGGAAGTAGAGGGTTTGTATCCTTTTTATAACTCTACGGAAAAATTAAAATCTTTGGGGCTGAATTCAAAAGGAATAAGTAAGATTACAAAAACTTTGATACAGTCAGCAAAAGGACTTATTTTTGAAACCTTAACAGATGAAATAATTTTTAAATACAGATTAATTTCGCGCGAAAATGCTGTTATAAATATCCATTATCCTGTATCGAATGACTTATTAAAAAAAGCAATATATAGGATAAAATTCGAAGAATTATTGTTTTTACAGCTTTCGTTGATGCAGAATAAGAATGTAAGAATACGGAAAAATATAGGATTACAATTTGTTAAAGTTGGTGATATTTTTAATTCATTTTTCAAAACTAAATTGCCTTTTCCATTGACAGAAGCACAGAAGAGGGTAATAAGGGAAATACGTTCCGATTTAGGTTCCGGCAAGCAGATGAACCGCTTACTTCAAGGTGATGTGGGAAGCGGTAAAACATTAGTAGCATTAATGAGTTCGCTTATTGCTATTGATAACGGTTATCAGACTTGTATTATGGTGCCCACCGAAATATTGGCTTTTCAACATTTCAACAGCATAAAAAAAATGTTGGATGATTTGCCTGTTGTTGTTGAAATACTTACTGGCTCAACGAAAGCTAGTGCAAGAAAGAATATTTTAAATGATTTGGAAACAGGGTATATCAATATTCTTATTGGCACACATGCTCTTTTGGAAGATAATGTCGTATTTAATAATTTAGGATTGGTAGTAATAGACGAACAACATCGTTTTGGAGTAGAACAAAGGGCAAGATTATGGCAGAAAAATCAGATTACTCCCCATATTTTAGTAATGACTGCAACCCCTATCCCTCGTACTTTGGCTATGACTCTTTATGGCGATTTAGATTCATCTATTATCGATGAGTTACCACCCGGACGCAAGCCGATTAAAACCTATCATTTTTTTGATTCCTCACGATTGAAAGTATTTGGCTTTATAAGAAAACAGATAAAAGAAGGTCGTCAGATTTATGTAGTTTATCCTTTGATTAATGAATCGGAAACACTCGATTTAAAAGATTTAATGGATGGTTATTACAGTTTATCAAGGGAGTTTCCGTTACCTGAATATGCCATTAGTATTGTTCATGGGAAGATGAAAGCCCAGGACAAAGATTATGAAATGCAAAGATTTATAAAAGGCGAAACTCAAATAATGGTATCAACTACAGTCATTGAAGTTGGGGTTGATGTCCCAAATGCAACTGTTATGATAATAGAAAATGCCGAGAGGTTTGGGCTTTCACAACTCCACCAGCTAAGAGGTCGAGTAGGTAGAGGTGCCGAACAATCGTATTGCATTCTTATGACAAGCTCAAAATTGACGAATGAAGGTAAAAAAAGAATTGAAACAATGGTAAGAACCAACGATGGTTTTGAAATTGCCGAGGCCGATTTAAAACTAAGAGGTCCGGGTGATTTACAAGGAACACAACAAAGCGGAATCCTTGACCTTAAACTCGCCGATGTTATAAAAGATGATGCCTTAATAAAACTTACAAGAGATATTGCTATTGAAATTACAAATAATGACCCATTCCTTAAATCAGAAAAAAACAAAAGGCTTGCAGAACAAATTTATCAACTAAAAAAGAAAAAAGGGAACTGGGAAAAAATCAGTTAATGAACAATTAAAAATTCAATATTATTCAAACGAAATTTTATTCATATAAAAAACGACTCTTTTGCTTTTATTTGCCAAAGCATTATTCTTTATAACCTGTAAACCATAGGCTAAAAAGTAGTTTTGATACCAATGAGTTATATTAGAGCTAGAATTATTCATAATTTTGTCATTAGGATAAAGGCTTTCTACTTTTATCTTGTCAATTTCGGTAACAGTGCTTGAATCGTTAAGTACCTTGTAAACAACTTCTCCATCATTATTATAAGCCATAACCATTTCGTTTCCAATTGTTAATGTGCTTACTCTTTCTTTTAAATCCATTGTTAGTATATTCCAAATGTCGAAAAGTTGGTTCCACTTAGGAGTGCCATTTTTATCGATACATAAAATAAAAGCGTTTGTATATCTGTACCCGTCGAAAACAGTTCGTGAAGTAGGTGTCATTCTGCCGTAATAATCGTAAGACATATCCGATACCGTTCGGTATTCAGGATAGAATGCTTCCGATATAAGTAAAATGTTGTTATTATCAATTTTAGCATCATGTTCTATTACAAGATAATTGAGCGATTGTTCTTTGTTTTCATTTTTTTCCTGATTTTTTCGAATTCTCGAAATTTCTTTTTTATTCAGGTATTTGGTTATATTGTCAAAATAAAGATAATTGAAAAATGTTGTTTTAGAAGAGCCATCTTTCGAAATTCTTGTAAAATACATTCCTGCAGATTCAAATTTGTAAGTTTCGGGAAAATTCGAAAATTTTTCATCAGTTAAATTATAAGAACCGGTAATAATTAAATCTTCTTTCTCAATCGAAGAAATATTAGCCGTTAATAATTGCTTGTTGTCATCATTATTATTAATATCAGTTGTAAAGACTTTACTGCCGTCAATATTATATTTTACAATGGTAAATTTATATTCTTTACGCGAAAGTTGTTTCTTGCTTAATAAATAGAAATAAGAACCGGAAGAGTCAATTTTAAAATCCTCTGTGGTATATTTATCTTTTGAAGTATTTAAAACAATTTCTTCGAAACTTCTGTTTGGTATATTAATTTTTACTAAATAATCTTCATTTTTATTTTCAAAAATCAGAAATAAGATTTCCCCAAATTTTTTTAAACTTACTAAGTCGTTTTTTTCTTTTGTGGCAAATTCACTTATCACAAATCCGCCATTTTGTATGTTAAAATTAATAAGTAATATATTAGGTTCATTCGACTTTTTATTTTCTTTGAATAATATCAACATCAAACTATCATTGGCATATTGATTTCCATAAAAATTGTAATCTTCGGATAAGGGAATCTTTTTTTGCCATTTTTTCTGAAGAATATTGTTGTAATAAGTAAATTGGAAATTTAATGTTTTTCGGTCGAAAAATTCGTTCAATTTATTTGTAATAATCAAACCATTTTTTTCAAAGTTTGCTATGTGAAAAGGATTTGCATTTTCTGTAGTTTCAATTTCAGCTCTAATTACTTTAGATGTCTGTGAAAACGAAATATTTATTGAGACTAAAAAAACGAGTGATATTAAAAATTTTTTATACATTTATCTGTATATTTCTAAAGAAAGCAAATTTATGCAAATCTAATGTAAGTTAGCAATTGTAAAACGAAAATTGTTGAACAATATTTTTAAATTTTAATTATGATAAAAGCAATTTTTATATTAAAAAATCTTAATAATATCGCTTTGTTATACAACAAAACTTGATTAATTAATGTTTAATAAGTGTTTATAAAAAATTGCGCTATGAAAAATTTTGAATATTATAATCCGGTAAAATTAATATTTGGCAAAGGTCAGTTAAAGAAGTTAAGACCAAATATTTCGAACTATCAGAAAATAATGCTTTTATACGGAGGAGGCAGTATCAAGAAAAACGGATTGTACGAAAGTATTATTAATGAATTGAATGGATTGAATTTCATTGAGTTTTCGGGAGTTGAACCTAATCCGCGTTATGAAACAGCAATGAAAGCTGTTGAATTGGTAAATAGGGAAGGTGTTGATTTTATACTTGCAGTTGGAGGAGGTTCGGTTATTGATGCTGCCAAATTTATTGCAGTAGCAAGTAAATATAAAGACGGTGATCCATGGGATATATTGTCAAAAAATAAACCTGTAACCGATGCTCTGGCCATAGGTGTAATTCTTACGCTTCCAGCTACCGGTTCGGAAATGAATATGGCTGCGGTTATAACAAGGGAATCGACCAAGGAAAAGTATGCATTTTTATCTCCGTTTTCTTTCCCTAAGTTTTCAATTCTTCTTCCCGAAATTGCTTCATCATTACCAAAACATCAGATAGCAAACGGTATAGTTGATGCATTTGTACATGTTGTTGAACAGTATTTAACCTACGATTTAAATACCCCGCTTCAGGATAGGTTTGCGGAAAGTATTTTAATTACTCTTATTGAAGAAGGCCCTAAAGTATATCATAATCCTAATGACTACGACTCAATGGCAAATTTGATGTTATGTGCCAGTATGGCGCTAAATGGTGTAATAAGTTGTGGTGTCGCTACTGATTGGTCTGTACATTCTATTGGCCATGAAATAACAGCTCTTTATGAAATCGATCATGCACGAACTCTTGCAATTGTCCTTCCCGGAATTTGGAAAGCATTGCGCGAAGAGAAAAAAGAAAAATTGATTCAATATGCTGAAAGAGTTTGGGGTATAAGCAGAGGTGATGACTATATTAAGATTAACAATGCAATTTTTGCTACAGTTGACTTTTTTGAATCTTTAGGTGTAAAAACCCGACTTAGCGAATATAATTTAGGTTGTGAAACTATTTCTGAAATTATTAAGAGATTTGAAGAAAGAAATTGGAAGGCATTGGGAGATAGGCAATTAGTTACACTTGATGTTGTCAAAAAAGCTCTTGAATATCAACTTTAGTTTTTTTCTAAAATAATTGAGTGTATCTTTGCATAAAGGTTTCATCAGTTACTATTTTGAAAAGAGCAGTTGTTTCAGTTATCAACGATTTATCAACGGATGTCAGAGTTGATAAAATATGCAGAACATTATCAAAATGCGGTTACAATGTAACTCTTGTAGGTCGGTTGAAAAGAGATAGCCGTCAATTAGATAAAAGAGATTATAAAACCCATAGGATGAAACTGCTTTTCCAAAAAGAAGCAGTTTTTTATGCCGAATATAATTTTCGCTTGTTTTTGTATTTGCTTTTCAAAAAAGCCGATTTGCTGTATGCTAATGATTTGGATACATTATTGCCAAATTATTTAGTAAGTAAATTAAAAAAAATTCCTTTGGTTTACGATAGTCATGAGTATTTTACTGGTGTTCCTGAATTAGAAAACAACAATTTTGCCCGAAATTGCTGGATTTATATCGAAAAAAAAATATTCCCTAAGCTTAAGCATATATTCACTGTAAATGACTCTATAGCAGGTTTATATCGTAAGCAATACAATAAAGAAGTGAAAGTAGTCAGAAATGTTCCATTGAAAACAGATTTCAACAGGGAAAAAAATCGGATTGAACTTGGATTACCATTAGAAAAAAACATTATAATTTTACAAGGTGCCGGAATTAATGTTGATAGGGGTGGAGAAGAGTTAATTGAAGCCATGAATTATATTGAAAATACGCTTCTTTTGATTATTGGAGGTGGAGATGTAATTGATACTCTTAAGACTATGACTAAAAAAATGGGGTTAAATGACAGGATTGTTTTTATTAATAAATTGCCTTACTCCGAATTGATGCAATATACTTCAAATGCCGATTTAGGATTGACATTGGATAAAGGTACCAATATCAATTATAGATTTAGTTTGCCTAATAAATTATTCGATTATATTATGGCCGGCATTCCTGTATTGTCGTCCGATTTGCCCGAAATCAGAAAAATTATTGAAAAGTATGATATAGGAGAAATAATTGAAAGTCATAAACCCATGGATATAGCCGGTAAAATCAATCAAATGTTAAAGGACAAAGAAAAATTAAAGAAATATACTTTAAATACTAGCTCGGCACTTAATGAACTATGCTGGGAGAATGAAGAAGTTGAACTTATAAATGTTTTTAAGTTATATGCCTGAAAAACACTTACATATTATTTCGTTTAATGTGCCTTATCCTCCAAATTACGGTGGAATAATTGATGTTTTTTATAAGATAAAATCATTGCATTCAATAGGAATAAAAATTCATCTGCATTGTTTTACTTATGGCAGACAAGTTCCGGAAATTTTAAATAAGTATTGTGAATCGGTAAATTTTTATAAAAGGAAAACCGGGATTTTTAGCGCTTTGTTTTTTAAACCATATATAGTTGAAAGCCGAAAATCAGATGAGTTGATTAAAGTGCTAATGAATGACGATTATCCGATATTGTTCGAAGGCTTACATTCTTGTTACTATATCAATGATAAAAGGCTCAAAAACAGATTGAAAATCTATAGAGAAAGCAATATTGAACATACTTACTACCTTAACTTATTTTTTGTTGAAAAGAATTTTGGTAAAAAGATTTATTTTCTAATAGCCAGTTTAAAATTGCTTTTTTATCAAAGAGTATTGAAATATGCTGATTTGATGTTTGTTGTCTCTAAAAAAGATACAGATTACTTAAAGCGAAAGTTTTTAAAAAATAAGATTTATTACATTCCAAGTTTTCATCAAAGCGATAAAGTAAATATCAGGTTGGGTAGCGGTGAATATGTTCTTTATCATGGTAATTTATCGGTTCCTGAAAATGAGTATGCTGCAATATATCTTATTACAAAAGTGTTCAATGACATTGATATTCCATTAAAAATTGCCGGACTCGATCCCGGGAAACGACTTCAAAAACTTGTTCAAAACTATTCGAATGTGGAATTGATTGATAATCCCGATGATGATAAAATGCTTGAATTAATTCAAAACGCTCAGGTTAATATTTTAGTTACTTTTCAGTCAACCGGGCTTAAACTTAAGTTGCTTCACACTTTATTCAACGGCAGGCATTGTTTGGTAAACGATAAGATGTTGTTAGGCACAGGATTGGACGAGTTGTGTTTTGTTGCCAATAACGAAAAAAGTTTAAAGCAAACTGCTCTAAAGTTGTTTGTTACAGAATTTAAAACAAGCGATATTGAAAACAGGAAAAAAGTTTTGTATGAAACTTATTCAAACATCAAAAATGCTCAAAAAGTCGATACATTAATTTTCGGTTAATACTTTTCCGTTTTCGCAGCGTAAAGTTCTTGAAGGATATTTTTCTATCATCAAAAAATCATGAGAAGCCATTAAAACTGCTCTTTTGTTTTTTGAAATATCTTTAAGCAATTGGATAATTCCTTCTGATGTTTCGGGATCGAGATTTCCGGTTGGTTCATCTGCCAGAATAAGCTCAGGGTCGTTTAATAAAGACCTTGCTATAACAACCCTTTGTTGTTCGCCTCCCGAAAGCTGATGTGGCATTTTAAAGCCTTTAGTTCCAAGTCCGACTTTTTCCAGAACTTCTTGGATTTTTTCATCCATTTTTTTACTGTCTTTCCAGCCTGTAGCTTTTAAAACAAATAATAGGTTTTCTTTTATACTTCTGTCTATTAATAGCTGGAAGTCTTGAAATACTATTCCAAGTTTACGTCTAAGATAAGGTATTTCTTTTTGTTTCAAATTTTTTAAATCGAAGCCCGCAACTCTGGCATTGCCTTCTACTATGGGCAGGTCAGCATATAATGTTTTCAAAAGAGAAGTTTTACCCGAGCCTGTAACTCCTACCAGATATACAAATTCACCTTTCTCGATACTAAAGTTTACTCCGGAAAGAATTAAGATATTTCTTTGAAATACAGATAAGTTTTCAGTTTCTATTACTTTATTTTCACTCATGATTTCAGCTTATGTTTATTTGTTTCAATACCTTTTCAATTTCAACCGATTCGGATGTACCTAAAAGAATTTTTTTTTCGTTTTTCAGCTCTATTTGTATTCCGTAATTTCCTTTTATATTATATGCAATATTTTTTGAAAACGGTAAAACTCTTATGCCCCAGCCTCCATATTCAAATATAGGATTATATTTTCTGAGATAAATTTTCTTTATTTCGTCCCATTTGATAACTCTGTCTTTTAAATGAAAAGGATAAAATCTGAATTTACAACCTTCATTGTCTAAAACAACCACTAATTTTACCTTTATAAGCAGTAAAAACAGAATAAGAGGAATTATTCCGAAAAAAATAAATATCCAATCTTGTTCCGGATTATTGATTGTTTTATTATCGAAAAAAATAAGCTCAACCAGCGAGTAAAAATAAACTGCTGTCAGACAGCTTACAAGTAGCCAAATCCATTTTGAGGTTACTCTTTGTTCTTCTTTAAAATATACTGTTTTCAAGTTTTAAAATATTTGTAATACAAAAATAAATAAATTTGCTGTAAAAATACTTCCCAGATGAAATATTCGGTAAATAAAATTGAAAGTTTTATTCGTAATGTATGCATTAAATTAGGATGTTCTTCCCAAGACACCGAAACAGTAGCAGAGGTACTGTTGGCAGCTGAGTTGCGAAATATTAGCTCACATGGTTTAGCTCGGTTAAAAGATTATGTTGACTTATGGAAAAATAAAAGGTTAAACTCTAAGCCTGATATTCAAGTAGTAAAAGAAACAAAATCCACCTGTGTAATAGACGGAAATAAAGGGTTTGGGATGGTTGTTAGTAAATTTGCCATGGAAAAAGCAATAGAACTTGCCGAAAATGTAGGTACAGGGTGGGTGGCTGTCAGAAATTCGAATCATTTCGGAATTGCGGGATATTATTCAATGATGGCGTTAAATCACGATATGATTGGGATATGTATGACTAATGCCAATCCTTTGGTAGCTCCGACTTTTTCGGTAGATAGGCTTTTAGGGACAAATCCCATTGCGGTTGCAATACCTGCGGGTAAATATCCTCCATTCGTTGCTGATTTTGCTACTACTCCAATAGCAAGAGGGAAACTTGACCTTATGCACAAAAGAGGTGAAAAAGCCCCGTTTGGCTACGTTCAGGATAAATATGGAAAATCGAGCGATGATCCAAATATTTTAACTGAAGGCGGGGCAATATTACCACTTGGTGGCGATTATCTGCACGGAAGCCATAAGGGATATTGTATGAGTGCTATTGTAGATATTTTTTCTTCTTTATTTTCGGGTGCAAATTTCGGTCCTTTTGTTCCTCCTTCTGTTTCGTATTTACCTGTTATTGAAAATTCACCCGGGAGCGGTACAGGTCACTTTTTCGGAGCTATTTCCATTGATGCATTTCAAACAAAAGAAGAATTCAAATCAATGATGGATTTATGGATAGAAACATTCAGTAAATCAAAAACCATAGATGGTAAAGAAAAAGTCATAATACCCGGTGAACCAGAAAGAAACTGGGAGATAATTAATCGCAAAGAAGGCATAAGTATTAATGAAAAAGTAAAAGAACAGTTGGATGAAATTGCAGACTATTTAAAAATCAATAAATTGTAATATTTTTATCTTAGTATTTCCAAACTGCCGTGCTGTTTGAAAGTTGGTTTGTCGGGAGCATTAGCAACTATAAAATAAAAATATACTCCTGCAGGCAACTTGCCTCCGTCCCATTCATTATCGTAGTTATTGTTTTCATAAACTTTATTTCCCCAACGATTATATACAGTAAGCTGTACTTTCCAGTTTTCGATGTTTTTAATTACGAATTTATCATTTAGGCCGTCATTATTAGGAGTAAATACATTTGGTATAACGAGTGGTTTTATTTCTATTACAATCGGAGGTTCGGTAATTTTACGGAAGTGAGCAATAATTGTCTGAGGTCCGTTTAACATAATCCATGCTGAATCGTTTAATATGCTTGGCAAAATTGTGTCACTCGCTACTTCCCAATGGTCAAAAACATAAGTTGTGTCAATAGCCTTGGCCTTAAGAAGAGTTTTTATGTTCCCGTAATATTTGCCTGTAAATGGATAACTCGGCAGCCAAAAAGAGTTAGTTTTTATTTCACCCGAATTTGGCGGATTTACATCAAAAGTAATAGCGTATGGACCTTTCAGGTTGTAACAGTTAATCATTCCGGTTGAAATTTTTACACATCTTGTATCAATAAAATCTTTTAATGCTTGAAGATTGTTTTGCCAAGTAGCCATTGAACCTCCCCATCTTGCAATATGTCGGGGCATTTCAGGCAAAAATTCATTAACAAGACTATCGAGCAAGAATTGCATATAATTGCATGTAAATACTGTATTCGATAAATCTGCAAAACGTGTTATATAATATTGTTTAAAATCAGGATTATTTAAAAGGGCATTAAGTATCAATGTATGACCTTGTCCGCCGGGATTATTTAAAAATTGCGGGAAACAGGGGTCAGCGTCAGGGTTTTGATTAGGAATATTAGTGTAATTAATGTAATGACCAAAAGTAGCATCTTCGTCCCAGAGGCAATACCTCCATTTTTTCTTTTTAGCATTTGCATTAAGTCCCCGCCACCATTGTGTATTCCAGTTAAGCCAATCGGAGCAAACAACATAAGAATTTAAAACAAAATAATCGACCAAACTTTTTATGTTGAAAACGCTGTCAACATATGCATAGTTGCTTGGAATAGCCATATTATTCGAAGTAATGAAATTTCTTAGGGCATTCCAATCGTTTTGAGCTTGATTTCCTCCGTACTCACTCCATGTTCCGCCCCAGGTTTTTAGCATTTGTATGTCTTTTTCAGGAGTGTCGAAATAGTATTCAATATAATCGGCATCATCAACTTTTTCTCTTAGGTCGTATAAACCCCAATATTGCCCGTTAACATATAAAACGCAAGGTTCATAAGTTCTTACATCGAGGTGGAGGTCGCCTCTTTGGGCTAATGTTTGTACATAAGGATCGCGTATATGTGCTCCTCCGTTCGAAAACGGGTAATTGTCATTAGCCAATGCTTTAAGAATTACTCTTTGGAACTCATCTCTATTTTTACTCGAGAAAATTTTATAAGTCAATGCATAGTTTAATCCAAGCTGATCCCTTGATACAAAGTCTATCCCTCTTTGCTGGTATGCCCATGAGTCGTTTCCGTGTTTATCGCTGTAACCGCTTACTTCTGTTTTAAGTTGTTTGTTATTATCAAAATATTCTAATTCGGTTTCAGGTTTTATTTGACTTCCGTTTAAAAGTGTTTGAATTTGGTTCCCAAAAATTGAAATAACTGCAATTGAATGATTTTCATTAATAAAATAAGTGTTGCTTTCAATAAAACTTGGCGGTATATTTGCGTTAGTACTGAATGCCCTTGCTCTAATTACTTGCGTACTGCCAATTGTTATAGGTGATGTATAAAGAGTTGAAGATGTGGTAGGTTCGCTTCCGTTGGTTGTATAATAGATACTTACATTAGGATCGGGAGAAGTTATTGTTATTGTTATAGGGGAAGGATAAAATCCGGCATTTTGACTCATTACCGGTTTTGTGGCATATTCTTGCTTAGCTCCTGTATTTGGGGCATTTGGAGTAGGTGTTGTAAATAATGCCCAAGTTGATGCTCCGTCTGTAGTTCTTCCGCGTGAATGCCCTTTTTGAGTAGGTACTAAAGTAATGCTTTCGAGCAGTACCCCTATAGGATTTGAAATCAGAAAATTCTCAGGCTTGGTTTGAGTTAATTTAAAATTTGGATGCAAATATCCTCCTGAAAATTCATCTCTACCCGAACATATTACCATCAATCTCCCGTTAGGGTTAATACTTACTCCGTTAGGAATCTTCCATTTAGTAGGATTAGATGCTCTGTCGCTTAAAAAATATCCGCTCAAATCAATTGTAGAACTTCCTGTGTTGTAAAGCTCTACCCAATCTTCATATTGATTGTAATTGTCCTGAAAATTTGAAATATTTGAGCATGAATATTCATTGATAACAACCTGAGAAATCAACGCTTTACATATAATTATCAAAGATAAACTAAATGTAACGGTTATATAATTTTTTTTCATAACTTATTGTTTTACTTGAACTTTAATCATATTAACTCTAAAAGTTTTTATGATTATAATACCCGTTAATTTTTTCAAAGTTAAGTAAAAATATTACAATTTTTCATTATGTTTTTTTTGCCTAACTATTTCTATAGATGTATAAAAAGGCAAAAAAGTTGTATGAAAGATTGTAAAAAGTTTATTTAATATCAAACAAAAGTAAAACTAACTGTTTAGTAAGGTGTAAATAGTCGAAATTGGGTTTTCTGATGTAAATACACTGTTTCCGGCAACAAGGACATTAGCACCGGTTTCAAATAATTTTTTTGCATTTGTTGTATCAACTCCACCGTCAATTTCAATCAAAGCTTTGGAATTCGTTTTTTCGATTAAGTTTTTTAATGAAGAAATTTTTTTAAATGTATTTTCAATAAATTTCTGTCCGCCAAATCCGGGATTTACTGACATTAGTAATACTAAATCGACTTCAGAAATTATATCTTCAAGCAAATTTACATTGGTATGAGGGTTTAATACAACACCGGCTTTGAGTCCTAAATTTTTTATTGAGTTAATTGTTCTGTTAAGATGCTTGCAAGCTTCGTAGTGAACACTAATTATATCAGCACCTGCCAGTTTAAAGTTTTCAATATATCTGTCGGGTTCAATTATCATAAGATGTACGTCAAGTATCTTGCTTGTATGTTTTTTGATACTATTTATTACTACGGGACCAATTGTAATATTCGGAACAAAAACCCCGTCCATTACGTCAATATGTATCCATTGTGCTTCACTTTGGTTAATCATATTGATATCTTCCTGTAAATTGGCAAAGTTAGCCGATAGAAGCGATGGTGCAACAATTTTTGTCATTTTCTTATTGAATTAAACTGGTTTATATAAGGTGTTCTGTTTATAATTGAACGTCCGAGTGTAATTTCGTCAGCGTATTCAAGTTCATCGCCTACTCCTATGCCACGAGCAATGTTAGTTATTATGATATCATTTTCGTGTAGTAGCTTATATAAGTAAAAAACAGTTGTATCGCCTTCCATTGTAGATGGAAGTGCCATAATTATTTCGGCAACACTTTTATTTTTTACTTTGGTAATTAAGGGTTGAATATTCAAATCGCTCGGACTTATTCCATCAATAGGTGATATAATTCCTCCCAAAACATGGTAAATACCATTGTACTGACCTGTATTTTCAATAGCTATTACATCTCTTACATCTTCAACTACACAAATTGTTGAATGGTCGCGTTTTGCACTTGAGCATATTTCGCATAAATCATTGTCCGATACATTGTTACAGTTTGAGCAGAATTTGATTTCTTTTCTCATTTTTATTATGGCATTCCCAAATTTTTCTACATCATGTTCTTTTTGATTAAGCAGATGTAAAACCAGTCTTAAAGCAGTTTTTTTACCTATACCGGGCAATTTTGCAAATTCCTCAACGGCGTCTTCAATCAATTTTGATGGAATTGTATTCACAATTGTTTAAAATTTTTAATAAAAAAATCAAGATAGATATTTTTGTGCGTTTTTCTATCTTTGCTTTCGCAAAATTACAATATTAATCTTAAATTATCTAAATTGACACCTCAATTAATTCTTTTCAGCTTTTTGGGTTATACCTTCATTTTGTTTTATATAACATGGCTAACGGCTAAAAGGGCTAATAGCGAAGGTTTTTACAGAGGGAATAAAAATTCCCCATGGTTTGTTATTGCCTATGGAATGATAGGAGCATCGCTTTCGGGAGTTACTTTTATGTCGGTTCCCGGTTGGGTTAAGGATACTCAGTTTACTTATCTTGCTATTGTTATTGGTTATTTTTTCGGTTATTTAGTTATCGCAAACGTCCTAATGCCAATGTATTATAAATTGAATCTTACTTCGATTTATACTTATCTCGAAAAAAGATTTGGTTTTTGGTCATATAAAACTGGCTCGGTTTTTTTTATTATATCAAGGGTAATTGGCGCTTCTTTTCGAATGTTTCTGGTTGTAAATGTTCTTCAGTTATTTGTTTTCGATTCATGGAATATTCCTTTTGGATTTACTGTAAGTCTTTTTATTGTTCTAATCATTCTTTACACATTTAAAGGCGGAATTAAAACAATTATATGGACTGATACCATACAAACGACATTTATGCTGGGGGCATTAATTATAACAATAGTAATTATAGCCAAAAGACTTGATATTAGTTTTTTGAGCCTTGTAAATAAAGTACTTCACGAAGATTACTCACGTGTAATAGTTACTGATTGGCATAGTAAGCAAAACTTTATCAAGCAATTTTTTAGCGGCATGTTTATTACAATTGTTATGACCGGACTTGATCAGGAAATGATGCAAAAAAACCTCAGTTGCAGAAATCTGAGTGATGCTAAAAAGAATATGCTTACATTCAGTATAATACTGATTTTTGTGAATTTATTATTTCTTTTTCTTGGGGCGATATTGTTGATATACTCAAAAGAAACAGTAATAATTATGCCTGAAAGGACTGATGATTTGTTTGCAGTAATTTCAATAAACCATTTAGGGGCTTTGGCAGGTTTGATTTTTGTTATAGGCTTGATTTCGGCAGCTTATCCGAGTGCCGATGGCGCACTTACTTCGCTTACTACTTCGTTTTGCATTGATATAATAGGATTAGAAAAAAAATCTAATTTATCAGAAACACGTAAAAGAAACATACGTTATTTGGTTCATATTTCATTTGCATTGTTACTCTTAGGAGTAATTGTATTTTTCAGATCAATAAATAACAGAGCCGTAATTGACCAATTATTCAGAGTGGCGGGTTATACTTACGGTCCTCTTTTAGGGCTATATGCTTTCGGTTTGTTTACAAAATTCAGATTAAATGATAAATGGGTGCCTGTGATTGCAATTTTATCTCCTGTTCTTACATTTTTTATGGATAAATACAGCAAACAACTGTTGAACGGATATCAATTTGGATTCGAATTACTTATTTTAAATGGTCTTTTAACGTTTATCGGACTGTTTATTATTCGACGTAGATGATAATTGCCGAAAATTAATATTTTTGTAAATGAATTTTTAAAGCTGAAAACTATGAAAATTAAATTATTGTCTGTTGTTTTATTATCGTTTATAATATTTTCCTGCAAAACATCTTATAAAGTTTATGAAATAAAGCAATTAAGTAATAAATCAGGGATTAATGGTTATTATTATTATCTTCCGAGTAATGTATTAAAAATTAATTTCGAGATCGAAAGAGAGGATATTATAAAAGGCCCTTATGCCGAATATGCAAGACAATACTTCGGGTTAAACAATGTCCCTTTATACAGCTCAGTAAATTACTCAATTAAAAATATTTCTGTAGATGTACTTACAGAGCCCGACTCTAATAATTGCTTTATTGTAGTTCCGAACATGAGTGAGATTGTTCTGCAAAAAGCGAAATCCGGAATTATCGAGAGCTTTAATTTCAATATTAATGATAATTCATCAAATGACGTAAATTCAATTTTTTTCAGCAATTTATCTAAAGATATTGATAATAATGATTTTCATAATTTCAGAAAAATGGTTGATTTGAATGTATATGAAAAGGTTGATACCATTATCAATAAAGTAAAAGTTGATACTACTTTTATTATTGAAAAAAATTACAAAACTTCATTTATTGAAAAGTCAACAGAGCAAAAAGTCAAAGAAATAGTCGAAAATTTATCAAAAATCAAAGAAGCTGAATATAATTTAATTACCGGCGAAATAGAAGCTATTGATAAAAAGAATATTGAATTTATGTACTCTGAATTACAAAATTTGGAAAATGAATATTTAAAATTGTTTACAGGAATTAAGAATAAAACCACATTTATATATTCTTTTTATTGTTATCCTATAAAAGACACATTAACAAATATATATAATTATAAATTGTTTAGTTTCTCAAACACAAAAGGTGTTTTAGATAAAAATTCGATTGAAGGCGACTGGATATTTCTTGAATTGAACGACAAAGCTTATAATAGTTTAGTGGAAAGAAATGTTAACAAAAACAACATAAAGAAAGAAAAAAATCACGGATTATATTATAGAATCCCTGCTTTAGTCGATTTATCGATTAAGCAAGGTGATAAAAAATTATACAGTACACAAAAATATATTTCACAGTTTGGTATTACAACAAGCTTACCAAATGACAATATATCAGTATTTTTCGACAAAGACACTGGCGGATTGAGATTAATAAAGAAAAGAAAATAAAAAATATCAACAGATAATTTTGATATTTAAAACGCTAATATACAGCTTATTATGTAGTTAGTTAAACTCAAATAATTGCACTTCTTATTTTATTCAGTTTTGTTAAAAGTAATTCGAGTTCCGATAATCGAAGCATATTAGCTCCGTCCGATTTGGCTTTTTGAGGTTCGGGGTGTGTTTCTAAAAATATTCCATCAGCTCCGACTGCTATAGCAGCTTGAGCAATATATGTAATAAGCTCGGGTTGTCCTCCGCTGACACCACTGCTTTGATTTGGCTGTTGCAACGAATGAGTTACATCAACAACTACCGGAATTTCAAATGATTTCATAATTGGAATATTTCTGAAATCGACTATAAGGTCGTTGTAGCCAAACATACTTCCGCGTTCAGTAAGTATTACGGATTTATTGCCGGTACTCATTACTTTTTCGGCAGCGTATTTCATCGATTGTGCCGATACAAATTGCCCTTTTTTAATGTTAACAACTTTATTGGTTTCACCGGCAGCCATAAGCAAATCGGTTTGGCGGCATAAAAAAGCCGGAATTTGAATAATATCAACATAGTTGGACGCAATTTTTGCTTCTTCGGCAGTGTGTACATCTGTAATTACGGGAATTTGATATTTCTCTTTTATTTTTTTTAATAATTCAAGACCCTTAATATCGCCTATCCCTTGAAAAGAATCGTATTTCGAGCGATTGGCTTTTCTATATGAAGCTTTAAATATATAAGGAATTTGAAGCTTATCGGTAATAGACTTAATTGTTTCTGCAATTTCAAACGGCATTTCCTCATTTTCAATTATACATGGTCCTGCAATAAGGAAATAGTTGTTTGTATCAGTAAATTTTATTTGTGGAATATTTGTAATTATTTGTTGCATAAAGATTTTTTTTTGTAAAAATACGATAGCTTTTTAAAATTATTATACTTTTGAAAAAAAATAAGTCAATACAAATGGTTCTGATATGAAAATATTAAAAACTAACAAGAAAAGAAAAACTCAGAAAAAGAAAAGGAAATTTTACAAAGTAGAACTGAAAATATCGAAAAACGAGAAACAAAAAATTGATTTGTATTGCAAAGTACATAATAAAACGTCAAAGAAAGTCATAAAACAAGCAATAAGCGAGTTTTTAAAAAGAAATGGAGATTTAAAACCACCTCAACCAGTAAGTGCAAATCAAATGAATATTTTTGATATTATAGGAGAGCAAAATTCCTGATAATATTTCTAGTATTTCAAAATATCAATTAATTTACCTTCTTTAAGAACAGGGACAACATTAGCGGTATTGAATTTGAATGAAAAATCGAGTACATCATCCAGATTTAACTTTCTGAGTCTATCGCGATGAGCAGCTTTTTCGATATATCCCAATAGATTTTCTTTTGCAATGCTCCATAAATCAATAGCGGCCTTTGCCGAATCACATTCAGTAGTAAAAGAGTTATTAATTAATTTTTCGGTTAATGCTCCGGCAAAAATACTGTCTTCAAGGTTAAATTTGTTTTTCCATCCGGAACAAAGTATAACTACATTCAAGTTTTGATTTATAAGCCATTGTGATAATGAATCGAAATTTGAAAATGCCCCAATAACTAAAACGTCCGAATCTTTGGCTATTTCGATGGCTTCGGTGCCGTTAGTTGTACTATATACGATAGTTTTACCCTTAACTTCTTCATTCATAAAGCTAAAAGCAGAATTCCCAAAGTCGGCGAAATCGAGCTTTTTGCCTCCGCGTTCGGATGCAATTAAATATCCTTGTTCCTTATAAGCCTTAGCCTCTTCGATACTTGTAACGGGTATTATTGATAAAACATCATTGGCAAAAGCTGCACAAATTGATGTTGTTGCTCTTAGAATATCTACAACAACTACGGCAAAGTTATCTTTTATAGTTCTTTCGTTATATAAAATAGGAGTAAAGCAAACTTCAACAAAATTCATATTTTTTATTTGCAAAATTAAAATAATTTGCAAACTAAAAATTTTGAAATTTTTTTAAGAAGCTTGCGTTTTTAATGTAATTGGTCTATAAGTAATTAGAAAGGCCAAAAATTATTATCGTACCAGATTTCTTCTTTAAGTTCTTCGTTTAATTTATGTAAAAGAGCATGATGACCTTTTTCCCAGTCGGCTAACATCTGATAAAGTTCTTTTTCATTAGGGTCTGTAGCTGCTTCAGCCCTTTCGGAATAAATTTTAACTGCTCTTGTTTCGAAATCCATAGCTGCCGAAATTGCTGCTGCTTCAAAACTTGCTGCCGAAATTTGCTTTTTAATATCTTCAGAAAGAATTTGCATTACTACATCTTCATTTGTAGTTTCATTCTTTTCGTTTTTCAGAAAAGTATTTGTTTTCATAAAATGAGCAAACTGACGCGATAGAAATTTTATATGTTCATCTTCTTCTTCTGCCATTATGGTGAAGATTTTTTTTGCCGCTTCACTTTCGGTTTTTTCTGCTACATTGCTGTAAAAAGCTTTTCCTCTTCTTTCAAGCAAAATTGCTTCTTTTAAAATGTCACTTGCTGTCTTGTTTTCCATAGTTATATTTTATTAAATAATTTCTACAAAGCTAACAAAATTGCATGAAAAATGTTTGCAAAATTTAAAAAAATGAGTACGAATAAATTTATAATTCAATAATTGTAAATTAAATTTTCTAATTTTGTCCCAAGAGTATGAAAGAAATAAAAAGTTTAGAAGATTTATTTATCAGTTGGGCTAATGAAAAGCCTTATTCTATAGAGTTATTACCAGAATCGGGCTCTAACAGAAAATATTACATAATTAAAAGTCAAAACTACCTATGTATAGGAGTAGAAAATGCAGATATTAGAGAAAATACAGCTTTTTTTGAACTTTCTAAACATTTCTTGTCTATAAATCTAAATGTTCCGGAGGTTTTAGCAGTAAATCATGAAAAAAAATTATATCTATTAAATGATTTAGGTGACGAAACTCTTTATTCATTTATACTAAAACATAAAAATAGCAAATCGGGCAAAGAGCGGATTTTTAAAATGTATAAAAAAGTCATTGATGAATTACCGAAATTTCAAATTAAAAGTGTCAATGGCTTGGATTTCTCAAAGTGTTACCCACGTGAAAAGTTCGACAGGCAATCAATATCTTGGGATTTAAATTACTCTAAGTACTATTTTTTAAAACTATCACAAATTCAGTTTGATGAACAAAAACTTGAAGAAGACTTTACTAAACTAACTGATTATTTGCTTACTGCCGATAACGATTATTTTATGTACCGCGATTTTCAGTCGAGAAACATAATGCTACATAAAAACAAGTTGTATTTTATTGATTTTCAAGGGGGACGAAAAGGTCCTTTGCAATATGATATTGCTTCTTTGCTTTGGGATGCTAAAGCCGATTTAGATATGGAAAGTCGTAAAATTCTTTACGACTATTATCTGGAAAAATTAAGTGATTACATAAAATTCGACAAAAATAAGTTTACCGAATATTACTATGGTTTTTCGCTAATCAGAATACTTCAAGCTATGGGAGCGTACGGCTTTAGAGGATTTTATGAAAACAAAACCATTTTTCTTCAAAGTATACCTTATGCATTAAAGAATTTAGATTGGATATTAAATAATACTGTTTTGCCGATTAAAATAAACTATTTAAAAAGTATTCTTCAACAAATTCCATTATCCAATAAAGTTCATAAAATTATTAATACTCAAAAACTTAATGTAGAAATAAACAGTTTTTCGTACAAAAAAAACTTACCCAAAGACAAAAGCGGAAACGGAGGGGGCTTTGTGTTTGATTGCAGAGCTTTGCCTAATCCCGGAAGAATTGAACAACTGAAACACTTTACCGGTCTTGACAAAGAAATTATATCATATTTCGAAAATGAAATTGTTGTTAAACAGTTTATTGATTATGTATTTAGTATCGTTAAAATTTCGATAGATAATTATATTGAAAGAGGATTTACTAATCTAATGATAAATTTTGGATGCACAGGCGGGCAGCATCGTTCTGTTTATTGTGCCGAAAGAATAGCATCTCTTATAAATAAGTACTATTCTATCGGTTGTGATGTGAATCATTTAGAGTTAAAATGATAATATCTTGTTAAGCAATATTTTATAATGATTTACAGAGTTTTAAAAAAAAGTTTACTTGAAAAGAAATGTTTTGAAAAAAATAATAAATTTGCAAATAAAAAATTAATCATTTCAAAAATATGAAAAAAAGAAATTTATTACAGATTGTACTAGTTGTAATTGCTTTATTATTAGCATACTTGTTATACGAAAGTATAATGAAACCTGTGAGATTCAATGAAGAAGTAAGTAAAAGAGAAGCTGCAATAATTGAAAAATTAAAAGATATCAGAACCATGCAGCAAACTTATAAAAGTGTTAACGGTAAATATGCAGGAGGTTTTGATACTTTGGTAGATTTTTTCAAAAATGGGAAATTGCCCATAATCAAGAAAATTGGTAATGTTCCCGATACTCTTACCGAAGAACAAGCACTAAAGATGAAAATTGTTAGTAGAGATACTGTTTATGTAAATCCCTATGATGAGATTTTTCAAGGCAAAAAACCTGCTGATTTCTTATCGAAAATAAGTATAATACCTTATTCTGACAACAAAGAATTTATTTTGAAAGCTGCAATTATTACCAAAAGTTCGATTAATGTTCCGGTTTTTGAAGTATCGGCTCCTTACGATTATTATTTGATAGGCCTTGATAAACAGCTTGTAAGAAATCTTAAAACAAAAGCTAAAGATGCCAATAAATTTGAAGGATTAAAGGTTGGTTCTCTTGATGAACCATCAACAGATGGAAACTGGGAATAATCAAATATTCTTTAAATGAAAATATCACTTAACCCTACTGAAAGTTATTTTGACAATGCCCTCGATTCTGAAGTTTTTAGTAATCTGGTATTGTCAATACAACTTTCGGAAAAATCGTTAAGTTATTCGATAACTGACAATTTGCTCAATAAATTTCTTGCAATTGTCAGTTATTCTTTTACCGAAAAATATTCATCCTCTGAAATTTCTCGGTTCATATCTGAATTATGTTTGAATGAGCCTTTACTGAAGAAGAATTTTATCCAGATATATATTTGCTATCAAAACAATAATTTCATTTTCATTCCTGATGAACTATATTCAGAAGAAAAAATAAAAGATTATCTGGCTTTTTTCGAAGTCGATTGTCAGGAAATGATTGTTAAAACAGATTATTTACAAAAATTCAAATTTTATAATATTTATTGTGTTCCCGAAAAGATAGTTAATGTTTTTTCGGAAGTATTCCCAAAATCAAAATTATTCCACGATTCTACTTGTTTTATAAACAGTATATCTCATTTATATAATGTGCAATCTCTTAAAGGCGAAAAGTTATTTATTTCGGTTGATTATTATGAAATGGAAATTATTGCTTTTAAAGATGGTAAATTTTTGTTGTACAACATATTTGAGTATAAAACCAATGATGATTTTATGTATTTTATTATGCTTGTAGTAAAACAACTCGAGTTGGTTCAGCAAAAAACCGAGATAATCCTAACAGGTAAAATTTCCGATAATTCATCATTGTTCCAAATGATTAACAAGTATTTTTATAAGGTAAACATAACAAAGAGCATGGAAACGATTAATGTCGGAGAAGTATTTAAAGATGTTCCCATGCACCATTACTTCAAATTACTAAATATCAACAAATGCGAATTATAAGTGGATATCTTAAAAGCCGAAGATTTTCACCAAGTGCTAAGTTACCGGTAAGACCAACAACTGATTTTGCAAAAGAAAGTTTATTCAACATTTTATCAAACAGATTAGATTTTTCTGTTATAAATGCTCTTGATTTATTTGCAGGTACAGGCAATATTTCATTTGAACTTATATCAAGAGGATGTATTAAAGTAACTTCTGTTGATAATAATTACAAATGTATTGACTTTATAAGGAAAACAGCAGAAAATTTTGAAATTGACAATATTCAGCTAATAAAAACAAATGTTTTCAATTTTTTGAAATTCTCAAACCAAACTTATGACTTAATTTTTGCCGACCCACCCTACTATTTAGACAATTTGAATGAGATTCCCGATTTAGTTTTTAATAAAAAAATGCTAAGCCAAAACGGTATTTTTATCATAGAACATTCAAAAAATTACAATTTTGAATCGCATCCAAACTTTATTGAACACAGAAATTACGGTAAAGTAAATTTTAGTATTTTTAAAATGGAATAATTTTAAAAAAAACATCAAAAGCTTTTGCATTTGATATTTATAAACAAAAAATATTGACTTTTTAAAAAAAAAATTAATTTTGCAATCAAAATCAAAAATTAGATATGGCTAAAAAACAAGACAACACCGAAGGAAAAATTATTGCAGTTGAAGAAGCTTTAAGCAAAACTGAACAATTTATCGAAAAACATCAGAAGAAAATTATAATTGTATTAAGCGTTGTTGTAGGAGTAGTATTAATATATTTCGGATACAAACAGCTTTATTTGAAACCAAAAGAAACAAAGGCTCATGCAGAAATGTTTGTGGCCGAAAAATATTTCGAACTCGATTCACTCGACTTGGCATTGAATGGCGATGGTGAACATGCCGGTTTTTTGGAAATAATTGATAATTATGGCATTACAAAGGCTGCAAACTTAAGTAAATATTATACCGGAATCATATATTTGAAAAAAGGTCAATTTGAGGATGCTATCAAGTACTTAAAAGATTTTGATTCAGACGATAAAATGGTAGGCCCTATGGCATTGATTGCAATAGGAGATGCTTATGTTGAACTTAATGATTTGGACAAAGCTTCCGAATATTATTTAAAAGCTGCCGATAAAAACAAAAACGATTTTATTTCACCTCAAGCGTTAATGAAAGCAGCTTTTGTGTTTGAAGAAAAAAACGATTGGACTAATGCTCTTAAATCGTACGAAAGAATTAAAAAAGAATTCTTTAAATCGCAGGAAAGCAGGGAAGTAGATAAGCATATTGCAAGAGCTAAAACAATGTTAAACCAATAATTCAATTTCTTAATATAGTTTAAAGGGCAGTTTGCTTTAATAGCAGATTGCCCTTTGATTTAACCCAAATTCCGCAATAGAAAAAAAAAGTATTTTTACACATAAAAATTCTAATG
>CAZWKQ010000010.1:0-101309 GCA_964634005.1 uncultured Bacteroides sp. | reverse complement strand
AGCGTTTTCTTTGAAAAATTGTGTAAGACTAACTTAAGTGTATAAGGGCTGTTGTTTAATTTTTTTATAACCTTACAACAGCCCAAAAATTAATTAGATCAATAAAACAATTTTAAATATTTAAAAAATGAAAAAAATATCAATTTTAATATTATCATTTTGTATCTCAATAAGTTTATATTCACAAAATTTATTTAATAAAATTTATAACCCCAATAATACATGGGCAACTGCATTCAATGTTTTTCCTGTTGATAGTGGTTATGTAAGTTGTGGGGTTACTGGAGATTCTATTTACAATAAAACCAATATTATTGTATCTAAATATGATGCAAATGGTAACTTAATATTTTTTAAAGAATTTAAAAAGGATAGTTCTAATTGTTTTGCTGGTGGGTTTAGTGGAGGTGGTTTTGCAAAATGCAAATCTGGAGGCTATATTTTGGCTGGAGGTATTGAGAATAGCCATTTTACTGATTTTTTAATTAGACTTAATCCTAATTTTGATACTATTTGGACTAAACAATTATATAAGGATACAATTTTTTCATGTGTCTATAATTGCATTGAAACTTCAAATCAAAATTTTGTTATTTGCGGTAAAAGATATTTTCAAGAATCAGGAGGACTTACAAAGGTATTATTATACAAAACCGATAGCATGGGAAATAAGTTGTTTGAAAAATATTATGATATAATTTTAGGAGCCAAAGGGAATAGATGGGATGCAGGTTGGAATATAACAGAAACACCCGATAAAGGTTTTTTATTGGGTTGTTATACATACGACAATGCCTATCAGGGCACAGGAGATGGTATAGTAATAAAAACTGATAGTTTGGGTAATTTGGCATGGATGAAAAATTTCGGAGGGCCTGAAAAAGATGCTGGATTGGTAACAGCTGTATGCAATGATGGTAACTATATAGTAGCATCTTCTCGCGCCTATTATACAGCCGATTATAATGACTATTGGAGTGGTAAAATACGACTTACAAAAATAGATACCGATGGTTATATAATATGGATGAAAGAATATTTTGGGGTTATAAAAGGTATGTCTGTTACTAAAATAGTTCAGTTAAGCAATGGTGATTTTATATTTAGTGGAGCAAAAAACCACGATGCTGATACAACTCATGTATATGACTATATGGATTCGTATTTATTCAAAGTTAACTCAAATGGCGACAGCATATGGTGTAAAGAATATCTTTATCCGGTTATAGGCAGCAGTCAGGTTGCATGGAATACTATTTTTAATTTAGAATTAACGCCGGAAAGTGGCATAGTGGCATGTGGTGAGATTTTTTATAATACTATATTACCTAATAATATCTGGATATTCAGAACCAATGAGTTTGGCTGTTTAATACCCGGTTGTGATTTAGGTGTAAATGAAAAAAGCAAAAAAAAAGGAGAACTCCAAATCTTCCCCAATCCTTCCACTACCCAAACTACCATAACATACCCAACAGCCGAAAAAGCCCTAATGCTACAAATCTACAATATGCTCGGGCAAAAGGTATATGAAGAAAAAATACCCAAAGGCAGTAACCAAGCAATAATAAACACCACAGGCTTTAAATCGGGTCTGTATAAAGTGGTGGTGGGAGAGAGCAGTGCTTCGTTGATGGTTAATGGTTATTAGTTAATGGTTAATAGTTATTAGTCAATGATGAAATAGAATACAATAACAACATAATATCAAATTTAAAATGAACTACAATGCACAAAAGGAACAAATAAGCACTGCCGGAATTCTTCCCCTATTAGAGCCTGTCCCGATTTTTATTCGGGAAGAGGCGGGGGGGAGGTCGTTTGGTGGCGATGCAGTTTACACTGCCAGGGTAATGCTTAATATCGACCCGATGGATATTGGTGTTGATTATACAAAACCTCCGCAAAACAAACCACAAATAGCAAAAGAAAATCCGGTTAGGGTATTCCCTAATCCGGCTACTAATCAGATAAACATTCAATTTACCGATATTATCAATAATGATGCTGTTATTGAAATATATGGCAGTATGGGAAATCAAGTTCTTAGCGAATGTATGCTTGCAGGCAATTATATTAAATTTGTTGATGTAAGCAAGCTTAATGCTGGTTTATATTATTATAGTATTTTGCTAAATGGTAATAAAGTGTCTTCAGGGAAACTTACTATTATAAAAAAATAAACAACTAATTCCAACCAAATCCTGTCAGTATTGGGCAGGATTTGGTTATTTTTGTTTTCGGTATGCAAAATATTAAAAATATATTTTTTTTGGTTTTTACAATTACCTTTCTTAATTCGCAAGGACAGCATATTTTAGGTGCTAATTTAGTGCAAAATCCCTCTTTTGAAGAATATGATACATGTCCAACTGGTTCTGGTCAGCTTTATCTTTCAAAGAATTGGTGGGGTGTAAGTACGGAGTATTATAATATTTGTTACAATAGTTGGGAATTATCTATTCCATTAAATTATAATGGATTTCAATATCCAAGAACAGGAGTAGCTTATACTGGTTTTCTTTTACATTACCATTCTTTTAATATAGAAAACAAAGTTTATATAGAAACAATAAAAAATAAATTAAGTAAAAGTTTAAAAAAAAATGCAAGATATTGTTTAGACTTTTATATATCATTAGCAGAAGAAACTTTTAGATATTTAGGACAACCTAATGTAATTGTAAACTATGATTCTATTGGTGTAATTTTTTCTTTAAATTCTATAAAAGATACAACAATAGCAATTTTATGCGATACATGTGCAAAAATTACAAAAAGTGTTGTTGGTATTGATACTTCAAATTGGATGAAAATATCAGGTAGTGTGATATCTAAAGGTGATGAAAAATATTTAGCTATTGGAAAATTTAGTTTGATGAACTGGATTCCAAATATCTTTGGACAATTTTATATATACCTAGACGACGTCTCCGTCTGCGAGTGCAGTTTCGATATTAACCTTGGTCCGGATACTACACTATGTGAAGGCGAAAGTATAATACTAAACCCCAACTTACCCAATGCCACTTATACATGGCAGGATAGCAGCCATGCCGCTACCTATGAGGTAAAACAGCCCGGCACCTATTGGGTAAGGGCTTATGTAGCAGATTATGATGTATATTCATCGGATACTATAATAATTACACAAGGAGATGAGAATTTTTGCAATCCGCCGCTTACCATACCCAATGTAATCACTCCCAACGGAGACGGAGCAAACGATAACTTTGTAATACAAAACGCCGAGAGCTACAATATAACACTGCAAATCTACAATCGCTGGGGCAGGATGATATACGAGAACACTAACTACCAAAACGACTTCAGTTGCAAAACCTGCGCCGCAGGTGTTTACTATTATATAATAAAAGCAAAAAGCAAACGAAACGGCAGAGCGAAAGAGTATAAAGGAAGCTTGACGATAGTTTCAGGATAAATTAAATTTAATAATTAATGTATATATAACTTATAGTAATGCAGTATTTGTAACTGATATTAACAGATAAAGTATAAACAAAAATCATTCGCAATAAAAAATAAAATTATATAAAAATCGAAAAAAACGTATTGTTATGAAAAAAATTAATCTTTCTTTTTTAATGTTATTTTTTTATTTAACAATTAAATGTCAACCTGTTAATTTACCATGTGGTGTTACCGACTGGGGTTCGCAAGGTAATATATATTTATCAAAAACAGCTTTGGCTATTGATGCATTTGGAAATAAATGGGTAGGTTACACATCATTAGGAGTAAGCAGGTTTAACGGAACATCGTGGGTTTTATACAATGTAGCAAACGGAAGTTTGCCTTCCGATTCGGTTACATGTGTCATTGCTCGCAGTAATTTGATTTTTGTAGGCACCAAAAACGGAATTGCCCGATACAATGGTTCTACATGGAGTATTATAAATACTTCAAATTCTCAATTGATTAGCAATAAAATCAATACACTGTTTTTTAAAAATAATATTTTGTGGGTAGGGACAAATGCAGGAGTTTCAAAGTTTGACGGTACTACATGGACAAACTACACAACATCAAACTCATCGATATGCAGCAATAATGTTCAGGCAATTGAACAAACCTCAAACAATGATCTTTGGTTCGGTACTTCCAATGGTTTATCGCGTTTGTCGGGTAATAACTGGACAAATTTTGATACTTTAAATTCGGGATTGAAAGATAACAATATAAGAGCTTTAATTAGCGATAAAACAAACAGACTTTTTATAGGAACCGAAAACAAAGGGATATTTATATTGCAAAGTAATACGATAAAATCGATTCTTTTTCTTTATCCAAAGCTTAAAGAATATATATACGACGATAATCACACCGAAATATTGCAAAAAAAAATACTCGATTTTGCTAAAGACCTTGATGGAAACATTTATTGTTATGGCTATGCGAAAGGCCTTACCAATAATTTTGATAAAAATTTATTAAAGATTACTCCTACCAATTGTAAAGTTTACACAACAAAAATCAATCCTATTTATATGGAGTGCAGCGGAAATAACGTATTATGGTTTGTTAATACCGACATACAAGGGATAAGCCATTCACAAAATTTATATTCTGTAGCTTTTGCCGAAACATGCGAAAGAGACGATTTCGAAATTCTTGATCATAATAATATTTCGGCAGGTATTTCATCATCGGGCTTTTTGTTTAATACTGCCGGTATTAAAATGATGAGTTCAATGTTTAATGCACCTAAGGGGAGCGATTGTAGTACAATTTATTGCGGAAACTTGTGGTTAGGTGCCAAAAACACTACCACGGGGCAACTCCATGTAAGTGCCGAAACATACAAGGACAAAGGCAGAGATTATCAATGCGGACCGGTTTCTAACGATACTTTATTATACACGCTCGAAAGAAATAAATGGAATAAAGTATGGAAAGTTTCAAAAAAAGATATAAGCTATCACAGAACTCATTTTCACCTTTCGTCATATAAAATGCCCGAATATATAGCAACCTGGCCCGGGAACGGAAATCCTAATTATGGTCAGGCTCAGCTTTTGGCTCCGTATGTCGATTTTAACAATAATGGAATTTATGACCCTCAAAATGGTGATTATCCGAAAATAAGAGGCGAACAAGCGTTGTACTTTATCTACAACGACGATAAAACTCATACCGAATCGCAAGGCAATAAGCTTAAAGTCGAAATACACGGTATGGCTTATGTTTTTAATCTTATGATTGATACTACTTTGAGAAATACAATTTTTGTAAATTACCGTATTTATAATCGCTCTGCCGTTAATTACGATAGTTTGTATATAGGATCTTTCACCGATTTTGATATAGGATACGGTTTTGACGATTATATAGGTTGTGATACTACTCGTTCGATGTATTATGGATATAACTCTATAAACATCGACGGTAATGGCCAATATTACACCTATGGTGCCAGTCCGCCTGCTCAAGGTGTAACTCTTTTAAATAAGCCTATGACATCATTTATTTACTATAATAATCTTCCCAACGGAATTTATGTTGATCCTTATAATCCTGAAGACTACTATAATTATATGAAGGGCTTATGGAAAGATTCAACCAATATTTATGTTGGAGGTTTGGGTCATATTTCCGATGTTAACTCTACTTCAGTAAAAACAAAATATGCTTTTTTCGGCGATCCTATTAACAATTCGGAATGGTCGGAAGTAAAATTGAACAACCTCCCGGGAGATAGAAGAGGAGTTGCCGGTTCGGGCCCTTTTTATTTTCCTGCAAATGGCAGCATTTGTATTGACTTTGCATACAATTTTGCTCGTAATATCTCACCCTACTCTTCAAATATTTCGGCTGTTAACTTTTTAAAATCTGAAATCACAAGTATTAGAAACTTTTATAATAATAACATTGTAAACGATTGCAGCGATTTATTCAGTCTAACTGAATTTATGACTGAACAAAAAGAAGCTGAAATATTAGTTTATCCTAACCCTGCTAATGATATATTGAACCTTTATATTGAAAATACCGACTTATTGAGTAATACTTTGGTCGAAATTTACGATATTCAAGGAAAACAAGTGCAACAAACGATAGTAAACAACTATTATTCAACTATTGATATCTCTTATCTTAGAAAAGGTTTTTACATTGTTAAGGTTACGGGAAATAATTACGTAAAAACTTCCAAATTTATAAAAGAATAAATTTGAAATATATTCTTAATCGGGGTTGTCCCCCGACTTTGTCGCTTTTTTGAGTTAAAACAATGATATACAGAGCTTTAAAAATCAACAAGGCACTACATATTCTCGTTTTTAATTTTTTAAAGCAAAAGGTATATCACTTATTTTTTGATTCATCAAGGCATAAATTTTTTGAATTTCGGGAGTTATTTTTGATGGTATTGCATACAATTGTTGCGTTTGCAAATGTTTTAATATGCTTATTTTTACATGAAGCAGTTGGTTTTGAATGCTTTCTGCTGACATTTGTTTGTACTGCAATGCTACTCTGTACATAAGATGTTTAACACAAACTAATGCCATAAAGCAAACGGCTATATGTGCTTGTATTCGATTTGGTGTCCAATGGTAAATGGGACGGAAACGCAAATCATGCTTACTTATTCTAAAACATTCTTCTATTTGCCACAACATGTGATAATGTTTTACAATTTCTTGATTGCTCATGCTTTTTACATTGGTAATTATTCCGTGTAATCCATCCCATGTTTGGCAAGCTTTTATTTTTTCTTCATTCAGCAAAATAGTTGCATTGCCTTCTAATGTCAAGTAGCGTGAATAGCCTTTATTGCTTATTAAAGATGATGGATTCTTACTTTTTTGCAATTTTTTTTGCAAGGCTGCTATGGCTTTTTCTCTATCGTGTTTGTCTTTTTCTGCTCTTTGTTGACTGTAGGTTACTATTAATTTTCTTTTTTCATCTAAGATAATTTCTCGTATTTTATCATAATAGCTATTTCCTAAATCGCTTGTATAACTTGTTAAATCTAAGATTTCTTTCTGTGTTTTTTTTGAAGTATTTTTTATTCGACCTCCAAGAATGTATTCTATGTTATGACTTTCTAATAACTTTTGATTTTCATCGCTTAACATAGCTGCATCTGCTGTAAATATAATGCGTTTTAGTTTGTAATTCTTTTTTAAATTATATATGGCTTTCGACAAAGTATGACCTTCAAACATAGAACCTTCAAACAAATCATATCCGATGGGCAATCCATTTGTTGTGGTAAGTAAGGATAAAATTACTTGGGGTTGATTGTGTTTGTGATTTTTACTAAAACCATTGTGCATTAATTGCTCATCTTCTTTAAATGATTCAAAATGCAATGTTGTGCAATCGTAGAAAATTGCTGTAATTTCTTCTTGCAATAGGCTTTGGGTTTGTTCAAATGCAATAGTTTTTATTTTTTCTATCACTCTATTATCAATTAAATCCATCATCCTATATACGCCCGATAGTGAAAGTTCGCAACCAAAGTCTTTTGCTAAGTTCTCTACACTTGCTTTTTTACTATCAGGATTGGCAATGCGTGCCATTACCAAATGATACATCATATTGGCTGAAGATTTATTTTTTGCTGTTAGCAAATTATTAAAACCTAATTCTTTATAAATTTGACCATATATATCATGTATTCCGGTAATAATATCTTGCTGATGCCTTAACTTTTTTAAATCAACATTGAGTTCTTTTTTCTCTTGGGCTTGATTTCTGCTTGTGATTGCCATTTCGGCTAATGTTTCAGGCTCAAATAAGCGTGGCTGTGTTTCTTGCTCTATGTTAGCCTTGATATATTCAGCTAAATCCTTTAATTTCTCTAATTCTTTTTCATTATATGCCGTACCTACATGACGGACAATTCGTTGCCTAACATTGCCATTAACCCGCACACTTTCAACAATTTGCACTGTTGTATTGGGACTGTTTTTATTGGTCTTTATTCTTACAAACATACTGCAAAAATAAAAAACAATTTTGTAAAAACAAAATATATTTTTTAATAAGGCACTACAAGCAACTTTTTGAAAAATAAAAAACCTATAACCCTAATATTCAGGCTATTAAATATTCAGATGACATTATTGATGACAAAGTCGGGACAAGTGCAACAAACGATAGTAAACAACTATTATTCAACTATTGATATCTCTCATCTTAGAAAAGGTTTTTACATTGTTAAGGTTACGGGAAATAATTACGTAAAAACTTCCAAATTTATAAAAGAATAAATTTGAAATATATTCTTAATCGGGGTTGTCCCGATTAATTTCATTGGTTAACTGCGTTACTGATGAAAAATTTGGGTTAAATTTACAGCTTTTTAGTTATTATTCGGTTTATAGGTATATAATATTGCTTCAAGTTGTTTCAGAAGGTCTCTTTTAGGTTTTCTGGGAGAGTACAAATATCCGTCAAGCATTATTACTCTGTTATTTTTTTCGTCAACAAAAGTATAATTTATAAAAGGCCCGCCCATAAAGTCACCTTCTACTTTCCATAAACCGCGTGTTTCGATGGCATATATTCCATTAAAATTAATTTCTTTTGAATAAGGTTTAAATTCTTTTTCGCTTGACATATAAGAACCGTCTGTAGGACCCGGTATGTAAAGTTTAGTAATTGAATCGCGTTTTTCGATAATTCTTTTAAGTTCTAAATCTTTAATATTTGTGTAAGGAAAAGAGTGGATAATAATACCTTGCCCGAAATCTTTAGCTTCTTTTCTTATCCACATAAAATCGGGTGTTTTTTTGGCAACTGAAAAACCTTCGGGAACTATCAGCGAAAATCCGAAAATTTTTGTTATTTCTTCTCTCACATTAACTTGTTCAACTGCCTTAAAAGCGGCATTAATTCGGGTTCTTTCAAGTTCGTTGAAAGCATTCAACATCAATACCTTTTTTTCATCAAATAATTTAAGAAAGTCGTTTTTGGTTTTATTTTTGAAAGAAAAAATTAACTGAGGGCTTGAATACAGGTCTTTAAAAATCTCGAAAGTATTTCTGAAAGTGTCGCTAAGTTCTATTAAAATTATGTTTCTGTGTGCCTGAAACATTCCTGTATTTTCAAAAGAAGAAACCGGAATATTAGGGAGGGTAAATAAAGGTTCAGGCTGATTTAATCCCTCCTGATATTGCATAAAAAATGATTTCAATGTATCTTCTATCGAACCTTTGTAAACACCTTCATTAGCTACAACGAGTATTTCACAAGTTTTGCCTGAAGACGACGGTTTTTTATTTTCATGTCTTTTGCAGGAAGAACCGGAAACAATAATTACAAAAATCGCGATTATAAAACTTATTACTTTTAAAGTTTTCATAACAAAAAATTATTTATGTAAAAATTAAACATTTGAACGTATTGCATCGACAGGATTTAATCGAGAAGCAGAATATGCCGGAATAAAACCTGAGACCAATCCTATAAAGAAAGAAACGCTTAATCCGAGTAAAATATTACCTAAAGATAAAGCCAGTTTAAAATCAAAGGCATATGTAACCAAAATCGTACCTGCAAATATTATTAATAATCCTACAATACCGCCGATAATTGAAAGTATAACAGCTTCGAAAAGAAATTGCAACAATATGAAATAGTTTTTTGCTCCCAATGATTTTTGTATGCCTATTAATGTAGTACGTTCTTTTACCGAAACAAACATAATGTTAGCAATACCAAAGCCTCCGACAATAAGAGAGAAAGCACCTATTATCCATCCGATTATTCCTATGGTATTGAAAATATTTTCGAACCCTTTGGTTAATAGACTCATTTCATTAATAGCAAAATTATCTTCAACAGAAGGCTTCAACATTCGAACAGATCGCATAATACCGGTAAGTTCGTCTTTTAATTCCTGATTGCTGACGTTTGGTTTCGCTTTAACAATAATTGTAGGGTCGCTGCCTTCTGAATTTATATCAACAATATTTCTTCCGAATTCCAACGGTAAAAGAATCAGATTATCGTTGCTCTTACCGAAATTATCATCGCCTTCTTTGGCAAAAACACCTATAACAGTTGCTTTTCGGCCGTTTATTGTTATTTCTTTTCCTATTGGGTCCGATTGATCGTAAAGAGCTTCGGCAATATCGTATCCTATAATGGCAACCGCTTTGCCACTAAGCGATTCACTAAGTGAGAAATATCGTCCTTTGCTTATGTCAAGCGATATAACCTTGTTGTAATCGTGAGTTGCAACCTGAATAAGTAAATCGGAAATACTGTTATTAAGATATTTTGCGGTAGCTCCTGAAGAAGCTGCCACAAATGTAGCCGATTCGTATGCAAGGCTTCTTTTTTCAATTTCTGTCAATTCTTTTGGTTTTGCAATCGGACGACTGAGATATTTCCACCATGGATAATCGCCCCCAAAAGCCCATGGCCATTTTTGAATAAATAAAACATTATCCCCCAAAGTATTTATACTGTCTCTGATTTTGTTTTCCATAGAATCGAATACGGTAAATACGCTTATAATTGAGAAAATACCTATTGTTATTCCCAACAAGGTTAATATTGTCCTTAGCTTATTTACAATAATTGCCTGAAAAGCAAACAGATAACTTTCGCGAAAAAGCTTAATGAAAATACGGAATTTATTTTTCACAAAGTTTATTTAATAATTTTAAGTGTTTTTAACAAAATTTTGATGATTTAGTCGGTAAAATTAAAAAAATAAAATTGGTTATTGCTTTAAAATTTAATAAAATTGCAAATTATTTTTATCTGATTATATAGCTGATTTACTGATTAATAATTTCCAAATTTTTATACAAGCCCGATGAAAAAAATTAATTCTGCTTTTATATCGGTTTTTTCTAAAGACGGTATCGAGCCTTTAATACAAAAACTTAATGAACTGGATGTAAAAATTTACTCTACGGGAGGAACATACGAATATATAAGAAAGCAAAATATTGAAGCAATTAGTGTTGAAGATGTTACAGACTTCCCGTCAATTCTGGGCGGCAGGGTTAAAACTCTGCATCCGAAAATTTTTGGAGGAATATTGTATCGCAGGGATAATGAAAGTGATATAACAGAAAAAGAAAAATACAATTTTCCTTCTTTTGATTTGGTGGTAGTAGATTTATATCCATTCGAAAAAACCGTTCAACAAACCGATAATGAAGCTGAAATAATTGAAAAAATCGATATTGGAGGAATTTCACTGATTAGAGCTGCTGCAAAAAATTTCAGGGATGTTGTAGTTGTCCCGTCATCTGATGATTATGCGGCATTGCTCGAAATATTGGAACAAAACAAGGGTTTTACAAGTTTGGAACAAAGAAGAAAATTTGCCGCAAGAGCTTTTTGTGTTTCATCGCATTACGATACAAAGATATTTGAATACTTTAATAAACCTGCCGAAATAAGTTGTTTTAAACAAAGTATAATTGAGCACACGCCGTTAAGATACGGTGAAAATCCGCATCAAAGTGCTTATTTCTATGGCGATATCGAAGATTATTTTACTCAATTAAACGGTAAAGATATTTCTTACAACAATATGCTTGACATCGACTCGGCAATAGCATTGATTAGCGACTTTACCGAGCCGACAATAGCAATAATAAAGCATAATAATGCCTGTGGAATTGCCAGCAGAGATAAACTTGTTGATGCATGGAAAGATGCTCTCGCTTCTGACCCTGTTTCAGCCTATGGCGGTATAATAATCTCAAATACCGAAATAGATGAATCTACGGCATCAGAAATAAATAATTTGTTTTTTGAGATTATTATTGCCCCTTCGTATGAAAAAAATGCTATTGAATTACTTAAAACAAAGAAAAATAGAATAATTTTGCAGAGAAAAGATTTTGTTTTGAATGATTTGCAGTTTAGAACAGTTTTAAATGGGGTAATTGAACAAAAACGCGATATTATGGTAGAAACACCCGATATGCTTAATGTTGTTACAAAAATTTCGCCAACAGCCGAGCAGATTGAGGATTTGCTTTTTGCCAATAAAATTGTAAAACATACAAAATCAAATGCTATTGTTCTTGTAAAAAATAAACAAATGCTTTCGAGTGGCGTAGGGCAAACTTCGAGGGTAGATGCTCTTAAGCAAGCTGTTTCAAAAGCCAAGCAATTCGGATTCAGTTTGAAAGGAGCAGTTATGGCATCAGATGCATTTTTCCCTTTTGCCGATTCAGTTGAAATTGCTCATAGCGAAGGAATAAACGCAATAATTCAACCCGGAGGTTCTATAAGAGATAACGACAGCATTGATTATTGCAATAAAAACGGTATTGCAATGGTTTTTACGGGAATAAGACATTTTAAACATTAATAAGTAACAAAATTTTATTAAATTCGTATTTAACTAACTTATTGATACAAAACATAAGGAAATAAAAAATAAAAAGAATATGGGATTTTTTTCTTTTTTAACCAAGGAAATAGCGATAGACTTAGGTACAGCCAATACAATAATAATTCATAACGATAAAGTAGTAGTTGATGAACCATCTATTGTAGCAATCGACAGGATAACCGGAAAAATTATAGCTGTCGGGAAAAAAGCTATGCTTATGCATGGTAAAACACATGAGAACATTAAAACCATAAGACCATTGAAAGATGGTGTTATAGCCGATTTTCAATCTGCCGAATACATGATAAGAGAGATGATTAAGATGATAAGTCCCAAGAAACCTCTTTTCCCGCCGGCATTGAAAATGGTAATATGTATTCCGTCGGGTATTACCGAAGTTGAAGAGAGAGCCGTAAGAGATTCGGCAGAGCAAGCCGGAGCAAAAGAAGTTAAGCTGATACATGAGCCTATGGCTGCTGCAATCGGAATAGGTATCGATGTTCTTGAACCTACAGGAAACATGGTTATTGATATTGGAGGCGGTACAAGCGAAATCGCCGTTATTGCACTCGGCGGTATTGTTTGTAACAAATCAATAAGAATTGCCGGAGATGACTTTAATCAAGACATTGAAGAGCATATGCGTAAACAACACAATATAACTATCGGAGAAAGAACTGCCGAAAGACTTAAAATAGAAGTAGGTGCTGCCATTCAGGATTTAGATAATCCTCCTGAAGATTTTGCCGTTCAAGGCAGAGATATGCTTACGGGAACTCCAAGAGAAGTTGTGGTTAATTACAAAGAAATAGCTACATGTCTCGATAAGTCAATTTCAAAAATCGAAGCAGCTGTGCTTAATGCTCTTGAAATGACACCACCTGAGCTATGTGCCGATATATACCGCACAGGTATTTATCTTGCTGGCGGAGGTTCTATGCTCAGAGGCTTGGATAAACGTATTTCGATGAAAACAAAACTTCCCGTTCATGTTGCTGAAGATCCTTTAAGAGCCGTAGCACGCGGAACAGGTATAGCTCTTAAAAATTACGATAAATTTACCTTCCTTATTAAATAAACCCAAATTATTCAATAAAGATTTTCTTTATTGAATAATCGAATAAGAAAATATAGTGTTTTAAGAAATTCTACTTAGAAAGAATTCCTTAAAACCCAAAATTTTCTAAATCGGGGTTATCCCAATTAATTTCATTAGTTCACTTCGTTCCTAAAGACAAATTTAGGATAAAAAAACCGATTGGAAATATTTTGCCGTGAACTGCTCACAAGCAAAATTAATCTCCAATCGGGTAAATTTTATTAAAAATTAAAGAGAACGTCTTAATTGATTTATAAAACCAAAACAGGTTTGATAATTTCTTTACCTATTTCAATAGCTCTTTCGTTGTCGGGAATAAGCTTATGATGGCGTGCCGGTAAAGATTTTTCCAATCCTTTATGAATAAATTCAGGTTTAATAATAGGTTTTATTTTCAGAAAACCGCCAAGGACAATCATATTGAATATTTTCGATAACCCTTGTTTTCCGGCTTCTTCGGCAGCTTCTATACTGTAGATATTAATATCTTTTCTGACAGGATGACGAGTGATGCCGTTAGGGTCATAAATCAGAAGCCCGCCGGGTTTAACCGTAGGTTCGAATTTATCGAGCGATTGTTGGTTTAGTATAATAGCTGTATCGTAACTGTTTACGATAGGAGAACTAATACGTTCGTCGCTCAGAACGACAGTTACATTGGCTGTACCGCCCCTCATTTCAGGACCGTACGATGGCATCCAGCTAACTTCCTGATTTTGCATTATTCCCGAGTAAGCAATAATTTTACCCATTGATAAAACACCTTGTCCGCCAAAACCTGCAATAATTATTTCTTCTGTCATAATTAAATCCTTTTTAAATTTTAAATTACTTCACCAATTGTCCATCTACTTTTAAATCGCCTAATTGGTAGAATGGAAACATGTTTTCCTCCATCCATTTATTGGCTTGGGTTGGGGTCATTTTCCATCCTGAATTACAATTTGAAACTATTTCTACAAAGCAAAGACCTTTTCCGTTCTTTTGGTTTTCGAATGCAGTTCTTATTGCTTTTTTCGTTTTGCGAACGTTTGCAGGAGTATGAACGGCTTGTCTTGTGGCATAATAAACTCCCGGAAGCTGAGCTACCATCTCGGTAATTCTTAATGGATTACCCATAATTGATGTATCTCTTCCGTAAGGACAGGTTGATGCTTTCATATTTGGAAGTGTAGTCGGAGCCATTTGACCACCGGTCATTCCATAAATACCGTTATTAATAAAAATAATAAGAATGTTTTCGCCTCTGTTGCATGCATGTATGGTTTCTGCTGTTCCAATAGCAGCAAGGTCGCCATCTCCCTGATATGTGAAAACAAACTTTTCAGGCATCAGTCTTTTAACAGCAGTTGCCAATGCAGGAGCTCTGCCGTGTGCTGCCTGTTGCATGTCGATATTCATAAATTCATAGGCCAGAACCGAACATCCTACAGGAGCAATACCTATTGTTTTATCTTGTGCATCGAATTCTTCTATTACTTCCATTAATATACGATGAGCAGTCCCATGTCCACAACCCGGGCAATAACTTAATGTTTTGTCAGTCAGTAATTTGGTTTTGGTATAAACCAAATTCTCGGGTTTTCTTATTTGTTCTTTTGTTATTGTATCTGACATTTTCTAACCTCCTATAATTTTTTGTTCCAAAGCTATAACAACTTCATCGGGAGTTGGAATTATACCGCCGAATCGCCCGAAGTGTTCTACTTTTACTTTACACTCAACTGATAGTTTTACATCTTCTATCATTTGGCCTGTACTCATTTCCACAGTTAATATACCTTTAACTTTGCCTACATATTGTGCTAAAGGTTTTTTTGGGAATGGGAATAGAGTTATAGGTCTTAATAAACCAACTTTTAACCCTTTTGCTCTTGCCAAATCAACAGCTTTTTGACATATACGGGCACTTGAACCGTATGCTACCAAAAGGTATTCGGCATCACTGCATTGAAATTCCTCGTATCTTACTTCATTAGCTTCTATTTCGTTGTATTTATCGAGTAAGTGTTGAACATGTTTTTCCTGTTTTGCTGAGTCAAGGTCGAGAGAAGTAATTATATTTCTTTCTCTGTTGGGAGTTTTGCCGGTAGTTGCCCAAGGGCATTTTTCAATAATTTCGGCTTCGGTCATGCGAGGTTTAAATTCGTCGAGTTCTACTTTTTCCATCATTTGACCGATAACTCCGTCAGAAAGTATCATAACAGGATTACGATATTTGAAAGCAAGGTCGAATCCGAGACCGGCAAAATCAGCCATTTCCTGAACAGAAGACGGAGCAAGTACTATTAAACGATAATCGCCGTGTCCGCCGCCTTTAGTTGCTTGAAAATAATCTGATTGTGAAGGTTGTATAGTACCAAGACCAGGGCCACCCCTGACAACATTTACTACCAAGCATGGTAATTCTGCACCTGCTATGTACGATAAACCTTCTTGTTTTAAACTTATACCTGGACTTGAAGATGATGTCATTACTTTTTTACCACAAGAAGCTCCCCCGTAAACCATATTAATGGCAGCAACTTCGCTTTCGGCCTGTAAAACAACCATCCCGGTAGTTTCATAAGGCTTTTGAGCCATCAAATATTCCATAATTTCCGACTGAGGAGTAATCGGATAACCGAAATAACCATCACATCCGGCACGTATTGCTGCTTCTGCAACAGCTTCATTGCCTTTCATTAATCTCAGTTCTTTCATTTTGTTGTATTTAATCTTTTTAAAATTTATAACTTGATTTTATAAACGGTTATTACACCATCAGGGCATACAATGGCACAATTAGCACAACCAATACATTCATCGTTTACTGATTCGGCATATCTATACCCTTTTCCGTTAACATTTTTTGACATAGCAATTACGTCGTTAGGACATGCACTTATGCACACTTCACATCCTTTGCATCTTTCGATATCTATTACAATATCTCCCTTAACTTTTGCCATTTTTAATTTGTGTTTAATATATGTTTAATTTTTTAATGCCACGAAATTATAGAATTTATCCGAATTAACTTCACTTTTTAGTCTTTTTTTCAAGTGTCAGTTTCGTATATGATTTAAACTATTTAAAAATGAAATAAATAATGATATTTTTTATATCATTTCTAAATAAAATTTTAAAAAATTCGGATGTTTAAAAAAACTGTTTCTGAAAAGTAGTTTTGTTTTATTTTTCCATTTCATTGAGCTGTTTGATTATCAGCTCTATTTCATTTTCATTGAATCCCTTTTCTTTTGCGGCATCGTATATTGTTCCCCATACAGGTTCGCCACATATAATACATCTTATCCCTTTTTCTGATAGAAATTTTACTGAATCGGGAATTTTTTCAATTATTTCTTCTATGGTTGTTTCTTTGGTAATCATTATTTATCAATATTTTAATCTAATTTTTCGAAAACTGAATTCATACTTTTATAATCGGGGACAATTTGTTTCATTAGTTTTACTATCTCGAAATTATCTCCGGTTTCAATCAAATCAATAAGTTTAAGTATATCGGAATTCAATTTATTGTAATTTTCAGGATTAACTTTTGCTATCATTATTTTAGGGTGGTAAGTAGGTATGGTATTTTCTTTATTGTTCAGCAATTCTTCGTATAGTTTTTCTCCGGGTCTCAATCCTGTAAAAACAATTTGAATATCTTTTCCGAGCGTGAGATTTGAAAGTTTTATCATTTTTTTTGCCAAATCAACAATTTTGACCGACTCACCCATGTCGAAAATAAAAATCTCGCCGCCTTTGCCCATATTTCCGGCTTCAAGAACAAGCTGACAGGCTTCGTGAATTGTCATAAAGTAACGTGTAACTTCAGGATGGGTTATTGTTATAGGCCCTCCCTTGGCAATTTGCTCGTTAAATAAAGGAATTACCGAGCCGTTTGAACCTAAAACATTACCAAATCGGGTGGTAATAAAACTTGTTATTCCTTTTTCATTTAACGATTGCACGTACATTTCGGCAATACGCTTTGATGCTCCCATAACATTTGTAGGATTTACGGCCTTGTCGGTCGATACCATGACAAATTTTTCGACCTTAAATTCCACCGACAAATCGGCGAGTATTTTTGTTCCTTTTATATTGATATTTACGGCTTCTACCGGATTGTTTTCCATTACCGGAACATGTTTGTAAGCAGCAGTATGATAAACTATTTTCGGTTTATATTGCTCAAAAATTTGTCTCATCCTCCACTCATTCTGAATATCGGCCAATATAAACGAATAATTGGCTTTTATTGGTTGCGATTCAACTTCTAACTGAAGGTGGTATAAAGAAGTTTCAGCCTGATCGATAATAATAATTTTTTCATGCGGAAAATCGGAAATTAATTTTACCAATTCACTTCCAATAGAGCCGCAAGCTCCTGATATTAATATAGTTTTGCCGGCAAGCTCGGCACTTATTTTTTGTTTGTCGAGGATTATAATATCTCTTTCGAGGAGGTCGTCAATTTTTACTTTTTTTATCTGCTTAAAACTTAGTTCACCATTTATCCATTTGCTTACGGGAGGTATTGATAAAATTTTGGTATTGTATTTCAGGCATGTTTCAATTATTTCCTGCTTGCGTTTAGTAGATATTTTTTGAATTGCAATTATCAAATGAGCAACAGAATTTTCCGATAAAATTTCGCTTAACTTGTCGGAGCTGTATATAGTTATGTTTTCAAGTTTTTTTCCTGCTTTCTTTTCGTTATCGTCGAAAAAAGCTATTACTTTATATTTACTGCCTGCATCCCTGTCTAAAGCTCTTTTGGCAATAACTCCTGCTTCACCGGCACCGAAAATTACAACGTTTGTCCTTTCTCTCTTAGGATTAACGTATTCAATATAAATAATTTTTATCAACATCCTGAAAAAAAGCATTACCATTAATGTTATCAGGAAGTCGATGATTATTATGGAAAAAGGAATAATAAAAATCCCGTGGTAGAAATAAAAGGTGAATACATTGACCAACACAAATGAAAAGCTTCCGCTTAAAATTACAAGAAACAACTTTACGGCATCATCAGTATTGGTATAACGAATCATACCGGTATAAGAACTTGAAATAAGGAAAGAAATTGCTCTTATAACAAGAATTATAGTTAAAACAATAGGCAAATCGGCCATAGCCTGCGGGGGTATGGCAAAATTAAATCTTAATAAAAAAGCAAGAATAACTGAGAATAAACAAACAGTAATGTCAAAAATAAATACTACCCAAGAAGGAAGGTTGCTTTTAAGAAAAAACATAATTATTTTTTTAACAAAATTACTTAAAAAATCTGAAGTAATAAGCATAAATTAGTTGATAACAGATTTAATTTTTATAATTTTGTGAGCTTAAAAACAATAAAAAATTAAAAAAATGAAAAACACTGCCTTTACAAAGTATCATATCGAATTAGGCGCAAAAATGGTTCCTTTTGCAGGTTATAATATGCCCGTTCAATATGAAGGTTTAATTTCTGAACATTTAACAGTAAGAAAAGGTGTAGGAGTATTTGATGTTTCGCATATGGGAGAATTTTGGGTAAAAGGGCCTAAAGCATTCGACCTGGTACAAAAGATCACTTCAAATGATGTAGCCGCATTATACGACGGAAAAGTTCAGTATTCATGTTTTCCAAATGGAAAAGGCGGAATAGTTGATGACTTATTAGTTTATAGAATCAATTCCGAAACTTATTTGCTTGTTGTCAATGCCGCAAATATCGAAAAAGACTGGGCATGGTGTTCGATGCAGGCCGAGAAAATGGGAATGCAAGTTGGTAAAGAGCTTTATAATGCTTCCGATGAAATTGCTCAATTGGCAGTTCAAGGACCATTGGCACTTAAAGCTATGCAAAAACTTACCGATACTTCTATTACTGATATGGAGTATTATACATTTAAAAAACTAAACTTTGCCGGTGTTAAAGATGTAATTTTATCAACAACAGGTTATACCGGTTCAGGAGGTTGTGAAATTTATATGGCAAACGAAGATGCCGATAAAATATGGAAAGCAGTATTCGAGGCCGGTGAAGAATTCGGAATTAAACCAATTGGTCTTGGTGCAAGAGATACTCTTCGTTTGGAAATGGGATTTTGTCTCTACGGCAACGATATAGACGATACAACTTCGCCTATTGAAGCAGGCCTCGGATGGATAACCAAATTCAACGATAATAAAGATTTTATCGATAAAGAATTATTGCTTGAACAAAAGAAAAACGGCGTAAAAAGAAAATTAGTAGGTTTCGAAATGATTGATAAAGGAATTCCTCGTCAACATTATGAAATATTCAATGCCGAGCAAAATCGTATAGGCGAAGTTACATCAGGAACAATGGCGCCATCGTTGAATAAAAATATCGGAATGGGATATGTAGAAACTTCATACTCTAAACCAGACACTGAAATTTATATCAAAATAAGAGATAAGTTTTTGAAAGCTAAAGTTGTTAAAACCCCTTTCTATAAAGGCTAAAATAACTCAATTCTTTTATAATAATCATTGGGCCTTTGAAATTTCAAAGGCCTGAGTTTTTTATTTGCAGAGCTGTTTCGATAATTATTATAAAGGACTAAAAAATCTATAAAAATAAATAGCACTTTTTTGCAATAAAAATGAGAAAATTAAAGATATTATTTCTACTTTTGCTAAAAATTTCAGGAAAGAGAATTTAAATAAAAAATGCTATAAATCAGTATTTTAAAAAACCTAATACAATGGAAAAAAAGAAAAAATTTATTACATGCGATGGTAATCAGGCTGCATCACATATTGCATATATGTTTAGTGAGGTTGCTGCGATTTATCCTATAACACCATCGTCAAACATGGCGGAAAATGTTGATGAATGGGCTGCACATGGCAGAAAAAACATTTTCGGCGACGAATTAAAAGTTGTAGAAATGCAATCCGAAGGCGGTGCTGCGGGTGCTGTACATGGTTCTTTACAGGCCGGTGCTTTGACAACCACCTTTACAGCTTCTCAAGGACTGCTGCTTATGATACCAAATATGTACAAAATAGCAGGCGAACTCTTACCAGGAGTATTTCATGTAAGTGCCAGAACTGTTGCTGCTCACGCTCTTTCAATCTTTGGCGATCATTCCGATATTTATGCAACAAGACAAACAGGCTTTGCTTTTTTAGCTACCGGCAGCGTTCAGGAAATTATGGACTTGGCAGGAATAGCTCATTTAACTGCTATTAAAACTCGTATTCCGTTTCTTCACTTTTTCGACGGTTTCAGAACTTCTCACGAAATTCAGAAAATTGAAGTCCTTGAAAATGAAGACCTCGCTCATTTAATTGATTATAAAGCTTTACAAGAATTCAGAGACAGAGCATTAAACCCCGAGCATCCTGTTACACGTGGAACAGCTCAAAATCCTGATATCTTTTTCCAAGCAAAAGAGGCAGTTAACCGTTTTTATGAACCTGTTGCCGACATTGTTGAAGAGTATATGCAGGAGATTAAAAAAATAACCGGAAGAGAATATCATCCATTTAATTATTACGGAGCTCCCGATGCCGAAAATATTATAGTTGCCATGGGCTCTGTTACCGATACTATTAAAGAAGTTATCGATTATAAATTAGCTCAAGGCGAAAAAGTAGGATTAATAAGCGTACATTTATACCGTCCTTTTTCTGCAAAATATTTCTTCAATGCTCTCCCAAAATCGGCTAAAATTATAACAGTTCTTGACAGAACTAAAGAAATTGGAGCAAATGGTGATCCTTTATATCTTGATGTAGTTGAATTATTTAATAATAAATCGGAAAAACCTCTTATTATCGGAGGTCGTTATGGATTAAGCTCAAAAGATACCACTCCTGCTCAGATTATCTCTGTTTTTGAAAACATGAAACTAAAAGAGCCAAAAAATCAATTTACTGTTGGAATTATTGACGATATAACTTATCGCTCGTTGCCATTACTTCCCGAAATAAGTATGGCAAAAGAAGGTACTTTTGAAGCAAAATTTTATGGTCTTGGTTCTGACGGAACAGTAGGTGCCAATAAAAACTCAATAAAAATTATCGGAGATACAACCGATAAATATGCTCAAGCTTATTTTTCATACGACTCGAAAAAATCAGGCGGAATTACCGTTTCTCACTTAAGGTTTGGAGATAATCCGATTCGTTCTCCTTACCTTGTTAATACTCCTGATTTTGTTGCATGTCATGTTCCTTCTTATATCGATAAATACGATATGCTAAAAGGATTGAAAAAAGGAGGCACTTTCCTGTTTAATAGTATTTGGGATGTCGAAGAAACAAAGAGAAGACTTCCCGACCACATGAAAAAATATCTTGCCGAGAATAATATTAAATTCTACATTATCAATGCAACCGAAATAGCCGAAGAAATAGGATTAGGCAACAGAACCAATACTATAATGCAGGCAGCATTCTTCAAAGTAGCCAATGTTATTCCTTACGAAAAAGCCGAAGCCGAAATGAAAAATGCCAATAAGAAAACTTACGGCAGAAAAGGCGAAGAAATAGTCAGAATGAATAACGAAGCTATCGACAGAGGAAGCAATGTTATTGAAGTAAAAGTCCCGGCAGAATGGGCTAATATTGAAATAAAACCAAAGCAGGATGAAAGAAATATTCCTGATTTTATTCGCAGTGTTGTTGAGCCGATAAATAGCCTTAAAGGTGATGATTTGCCCGTAAGTGCATTTTTGGGAAGAGAAGACGGTACTTTCCCCGCCGGTACTTCAGCTTACGAAAAAAGAGGCATTGCCGTTCATGTTCCTGAGTGGATACCCGAAAATTGTATTCAATGTAATCAGTGCGCTTATGTTTGTCCTCATGCAGCTATTCGTCCTTTCTTATTGGATGAAGCCGAAATGAAAGCAGCTCCGGAAGGTATCAAAACCATTAAAGCTGTTGGTAAAGAATTACAAGGCCTTGAGTTTAAAATTCAAGTTAGTCCGCTTGATTGCTCAGGTTGCGGAAACTGTGCCGATATATGTCCTGCAAAAACTAAGGCTTTAGTTATGAAGCCTCTTGAATCACAAATGGAGGAAACTAAAAATTGGGATTACCTTATCGAAAAAGTAAGCTATAAAACTCATCTGGCTCCAAGAGAAAAAACATTCAAAAACAGCCAGTTTGCTCAGCCGTTATTCGAATTTTCGGGAGCTTGCGCCGGTTGTGGAGAAACTCCTTACATAAAATTAATTACACAACTTTATGGCGAAAGAATGATGATTGCCAATGCAACAGGTTGTTCATCTATTTATGGAGGTTCTGCTCCTTCGATGCCATATTGCAAAAACAAAGACGGACATGGTCCTGCATGGGCAAACTCTTTGTTCGAAGACAATGCCGAATATGGTTTAGGTATGGTTCTCGGTGTGAATAAACTGAGAAATCGTATTGAACAAATAATGAATGAAGCTATCAATAACTGCAATTGCTGCACCGATGAAATTAAAATTTTATTTAAAGACTGGATTGCCAACAAAAATGATGCAGCAAAATCTAAGGAAATAACCGATGAGCTTTTGCCTCATATCGAAAAATGCGATTGTAGTTATTGCAAATCAATTTATGACTTACGCCAATACCTTGTAAAAAAATCTATTTGGGTGTTTGGTGGTGATGGTTGGGCTTATGATATTGGCTACGGTGGTTTAGACCACGTACTTGCTTCAGGTGAAGACATAAATGTACTTGTTATGGATACCGAAGTATATTCAAATACCGGTGGTCAGTCGTCAAAATCTACTCCAATAGGAGCTGTTGCTAAATTTGCCGCTTCAGGAAAGAAAATCCGTAAAAAAGACCTTGGTGCAATGGCTATGACATACGGATATGTTTATGTAGCTCAGGTATCTATGGGAGCTAACCATAGTCAATATTTCAAAGCGCTTAAAGAAGCCGAAGCTTATCCCGGTCCGTCTATCATAATTGCTTATTCGCCTTGTATCAACCACGGATTAAGACATGGTATGGGCAAAACCCAGGAAGAAGCAAAACTCGCTGTTGAGTGTGGTTATTGGCAATTATATCGCTATAATCCACTTTTAGCTGAAGAAGGAAAGAATCCTTTTGTTCTCGATTCAAAAGAACCTGAATGGGATAAATTCCAGGATTTCTTAAACAGTGAAGTTAGATATACATCTCTTAAGAAAACTTTCCCGAAAGAAGCTGCCGAATTATTCAAAGCTGCCGAGGAAAATGCAAAATGGAGATATAATAACTATAAACGAATTGCTGCAATGGATTATTCAAAATAATCTTTTTTCCAAAAATCTGAAAACCGTCCTTTTTTAAATTGGACGGTTTTTTTTATTTAAAAACACAGCTTAAGAAGCAGAAAAAAATTAATTTTGAATTCAGAAATTTTAAAATAAAAACTACAATCGAAAATGGAAATAAATCTATACCTTGAACCTTTAGACTTTACAATTAGCGATATTGATTTTCCTGATAAAAGAGAAAGATTAGGTCACAAAATATCGGCATATACAAAGAAAAATGCTTTTCCCGATTTGGAAAATATTGATTTAGCTATTATAGGCGTCAAGGAAGATCGTTATTCGATTAATAATTTCGGATGTGATAAAGCTCCTGATATCGTAAGAAAAAAGCTTTACCAATTATTCCCGTGCAATAACCATTGCAAAATTGCTGATTTGGGCAATATTGTCAAAGGTAATAAGGTCGAAGATACATATTTTGCTCTTATTGAGGTTTTGGCTTTTTTGATAAAAAGGAATATAATTCCTATTATCATTGGAGGAAGTCAAGATTTAAGTTTTGCAAATTACAGAGCTTATGAGAAAATAGGTCAAATAATTAATATTGCAAGTATCGACAGTCGTTTTGATTTAGGTGATACTGACAGCGAAATTTCATCACAGTCGTATTTGAGCAAAATCATTCTACACCAGCCCAATTTCCTTTTTAATTTTACAAATATTGGTTATCAATCGTATTTTGTTGATATAGAAGCGATTGATCTGATGAATAAATTGTATTTTGATGTATATCGTTTGGGAGTTATAAAAAAAGAGATGGAATATGTAGAGCCTTTGCTGAGAAATGCCGATATGGTTAGTGTAGATATTTCTTCGGTAAGACAACCCGATGCTCCCGGAAATAGAAATGTATCTCCAAATGGCTTTAACGGAGAAGAAATTTGTCAGATAACTCGTTATGCCGGTTTAAGCGATAAAATCACATCAATAGGGTTTTACGAAATCAATCCCGAAATGGATAATAATGACCAAACATCGCACCTTGCAGCTCAAATGATTTGGTATTTTATCGAAGGTTTTTATAACAGAAAACACGATTTCCCTTACAAAGAGAAGAAAAGTTACAAGAAATATTATGTCTCAATCAAGGACAATACACATGAGATAATTTTTTATAAGAGCAAAAAAAGCGACAGGTGGTGGATGGAAGTGCCATGTCCTTCATCAGAGTTGAAAGCAAAATATGAAAGGCACTACCTTGTCCCTTGTTCATATTCTGATTATCAGAAAGCATTAGAGGATGATGTTCCTGAAAGATGGTGGCAAGTTTATAAAAAAATGATGTAAAGTATTATTTATCAATTACTTTTTTGTTATCATAGTCGGCTTCTTTTACGAGACTGCCTGTTTCATCGTAGAATTTCCAAATTCCTACTTCAATACCGTCTTTATATTTCCCTTCGTATCTAATTTTCCCGTTTTCGTACCATACAGTTCGGGTACTGTCGTTTAGGCCGTTTTTATAATAACCTACGCTCCAAGGGTTTCCGTTTTCATACCAATAAGCCCATTTACCATCCCTGATGTTATTAATTGTTGCTCCTTGCATTTGAAGCTGAAAATCGGGATGGAAAAAATACTCATATTTATATTTATCGCCTTTTTTGGAGTAATATATATGATAGGGTGCTCCGTTTGGATATTCTTCAATTACTGTTAAATTATAGGTTTTGTCCATAAACGGTTTACCGTCGGTATTGAAAATTTTCCAGTTGGAAGACAGTTTGTTTTTTATTTCTTTTTCAGAAAAAACTTTTCCGTTTTGATACCAGTATTTCCATTTACCCGAAGGTTGATTATCTTTAAAACTGCCTCTGTACTTAATTTTTTTGTTGAAGAAAAATCCTTCTTCTTTTACCTTAATCTTTAAAGAATCTTTTTGTTTGAAATATTCTATTTTCTTTGGGTTTCCGTTAGGGTAAGTTTCAGTTATTTCCTTTATTTCATTTTTACAGGAAATGTATGCGAAAGCCATTAAAATAATCAAAAAACGAGTTTTCATTTCAATAAATCAATTAATTACAATTTACGTTTAATTTCTTGTTCTTCGTATCCTTCGATAATATCGCCTACTTTAATATCGTTGAAATTATCAATGTTTAGTCCGCATTCCAAACCGGCAGATACTTCTTTAACATCGTCTTTGAAACGTTTTAAAGAACCTAATTTACCGGTATAAACCACAATACCGTCTCTGATTACTCTTACTTTGGTATTGCGGGTAATCTTTCCGTCTAATACCATACAACCGGCAATAGTTCCGACTCTGCTGATTTTAAATGTTTCTCTGACTTCGAGATTACATACAATTTTTTCAACAATTTCGGGAGAAAGCATACCTTCAATTGCAGCTTTAATCTCATTAATTGCAGTATAGATAATAGAGTATAGGCGAATATCAATTTGTTCTTGTTCGGCAAGTTTACGTGCATTTAGCGAAGGTCTTACCTGAAAACCTATAATAATTGCTTCCGATGCAGTTGCAAGCAATACATCCGATTCGGTAATTTGCCCTACCGATTTATGAATAACCTGTACCTGTACCTCTTCGGTAGAAAGTTTCAACAACGAGTCGGACAGAGCTTCAACAGAACCGTCAACATCACCTTTAACGATAATATTCAACTGTTTGAAATCGCCAATGGCAATTCTTCTGCCTATTTCGTCAAGAGTAATATGTTTTTGTGTACGTAAGCCCTGTTCTCTTTGAAGCTGAAGACGTTTTGTAGCGATTTCTTTAGCATCTTTTTCTTCTGCCATAACATTAAATTTGTCGCCGGCTTGTGGTGCCCCGTTTAATCCGAGCAATAAAATCGGAGACGATGGTCCTGCTGATTTAACAAGTTGATTTCTTTCGTTGTACATCGCTTTGACTCTTCCGTAGGTGGTACCTGCCAAAACTATGTCGCCTATATGAATAGTGCCGTTTTGAACAAGAATTTTTGCTACATAGCCTCTTCCTTTGTCTAATGAAGATTCTATAACTGTTCCAACGGCGTTTCTGTTAGGATTTGCTTTTAAATCAAGTAATTCGGCTTCAAGTAATACTTTTTCGAGCAATAAATCAACATTTATACCTTTTTTTGCAGAAATTTCCTGACTTTGATATTTACCGCCCCAATCTTCAACAAGAATGTTCATATTGGCTAATTCTTCCTTTATTTTTTCGGGATTTGCATTTGGTTTATCAATTTTATTAAGTGCAAATACTATAGGTACTCCTGCAGCTTGTGCATGATTAATTGCTTCTACTGTTTGAGGCATGATTCTATCGTCACAGGCAATAACAATAATTGCCACATCGGTAACTTTGGCACCTCTGGCCCTCATGGCAGTAAATGCTTCGTGACCGGGAGTATCGAGGAATGTGATTTTTTTACCATTATCCAACTGCACTTCGTATGCACCAATATGTTGGGTAATTCCACCTGCTTCACCGGCAATAACATTGGTATGTCTGATATAGTCCAATAATGAGGTTTTACCGTGATCGACGTGACCCATTACTGCTACTATTGGAGCTCTTGGTACTAAATCGGATTCTTTGTCTTCTTCTTCGGCTACATTTATTGCATCGAGTACATCGGCACTTACAAAATCAACCTTATATCCGAATTCGTCAACTACTATAGTCAATGCTTCGGCATCAAGTCTTTGGTTTATTGATACGAACATACCAAGCGACATACAAGTAGAGATAACACTCGTAACCGGAACGTTCATCATGGTTGCAAGCTCATTTGCAGTAACAAATTCGGTTACTTTTAGAATTTTTTGTTCTTCAAGTTGTTTTATTTGTTCTTCCTGTATGTGCTGACTTATTAATGATCTCTTTTCTCTTCTGTGTTTCGATGTTTTCGATTTTCCGGCTGGACCTAATCTCGCCAGAGTTTCTTTCAATTGCTTTTCTATTTCCGATTCATCAACTTCAGGCTTCTTCTTTTCCTTAAAATCCTTTTTCTTGAGCTTAATATCGTCTTTAGTCCATTTTTTTCCTTCTTTTTTATTCTGAAGATTTAATGACTCGATAACCTTATTTTTTTCTTTGATTCGCGGACGTTTCTTTTCTGTTTTTTTATCGGAAGACGATGCTACAAGTTGAGGTTTTTTTATTACGGGTTTTTTAAATTCATCTAAATCAATTTTATGAATAATTTTTGGACCTTCTAATTTAAGGTATTGTGTTTCGATAAAATTATTCTGCTTTTCCTCTGTAGTATTTACGGTTTCTTTAACTTCGGTGCTTTCTTTATTTTCTGAAGGAGCTTCGTTTTTTTGTTCTGTTACTTTTTCTTCTGCTTTAACTTCTTCGGTTTTTTGCTCTTTTTCAGCAATTTGAGCATGTTTCTTGGCTTCTCTTTCTTTCTCTTTCTCTATTTTCGATTTCTTGTCGGGTTTGGTTTTTTGATTTAATTTATCTAGATCTACTCTGCCAACAACTTTTATTTTATTTTCAATTTCTACTGAACCGGTTTCTTTTTCAGGTTCAGTTACTTTTTCTTCTGCAGATTCAACAGGAGCAGCAACTTCCACTGTTTCTTCCTTAGAAATTTCAGCCTTTACTTCAGGTTTTTTATCTTCAACTGTTTGTTTTATAGTTTCAGCTTCTTTTTCTTTAAGTTCGTTTTCATTGGCAGAAACTTTGGTAACAGGTTTTTCTTCGGTTGCCTTTGGTTCTTCGGGTACAGCAGTTTCTTGTTTTTCGGCAGGGGCCGGAGTTTCTTCCTTTTTACCAATATGCTTACTGCCTTTAGGTTTAGAAATACTGTCAATATCGATTTTATCGATTATTTTTATTTCAGTTTTCTTAATATCGGTTACAAAAGTGTTTTTAATTCTAAGTTTGTTTTCGACTTCCGGTTCATCTTCTTCTATTACTTGAGGTTTTTCTTTTTCGATATTTTCAATAGATATGGTTTCTCTACTGCTGTATTCGAGACCAATTTTTTTAGCTTCTTCTTTTACGATTTTTTCAGATTGAAATTCTTTTACCAAAAGTGCATAGACTTCTTCAGAAATTTTGGTATTAGGATTTGACTCAATTTTATGACCTTTTTTCGATAAAAACTCGATAATTCTAGGTAATCCTACATTGTACTCCTTTAATACTCTTGCTAATCGTATATTTTTAATTTCTTCTGCCATCTTATCTGCTTTTTCTTTTGATATTGATTCAATAATTTATTTAAAACCCGTAATTTATATATAAATGAAATTATTCAAATTCTGTCTTAAGAATACGAATTACTTCTTTTATTGTTTCTTCTTCTAAATCAGTACGGTTAACAAGTTCTTCGATGCTTAAGTCGATTACGCTTCTTGCGGTATCGCAACCAATATTTTTAAGTTCATCAATAATCCACTGATCGATTTCATCGTTGAATTCTTGTAAATCAACATCTTCGATATATGAATCGGTATCTCTGTAAACATCAATTTCATAACCGGTAAGTCTTCCTGCTAGTTTAATATTATAACCACCTTTTCCTATAGCTAATGAAACTTGGTCGGGTTTCATATAAACCTCAGCTTTTTTGGCTTTTTCGTCAATTTTAATTGATGAAATCTTTGCAGGACTTAACGCACGTGTAATATATAATTCGGGATTTGTTGTATAATTAACAACGTCGATATTTTCATTTCTCAACTCTCTGACAATACCGTGAATTCTCGAACCTTTCATTCCAACACAAGCTCCTACAGGGTCAATTCTGTCGTCATACGATTCAACAGCAATTTTAGCTTTTTCTCCTGGTACTCTAACAATATTTTTGATGGTGATTAGTCCGTCATAAACTTCGGGAACTTCGGCTTCGAAAAGTCTTTCGAGAAATACAGGAGATGTACGCGATAAAATTATGTGAGGAGTATTGTTTTTCATTTCAACTTTAAGCACAACAGCTCTTATTGTATCACCTTTGCGATAGAAATCCGAAGGTATTTGTTCGGACTTTGGAAGTATAAGCTCGATATTTTCATCGTCTAATACAAGTATTTCTTTTTTCCATACTTGATATACCTCTCCAACAACAATTTCGCCTACTTTTTCTTTATATTTTTTGTAAACATTGTTTTTTTCGTATTCTTGAATTTTTGAAATAAGATTTTGTCTTATGGCAAGTATCTCTCTCCTGCCGAAATCTTTCATTTTTATTTCTTCAATTACGTCTTCTCCAATTTCAAAATCAGGTTCAATTTTTATTGCTTGTGAATATTCTATTTGTAAATTCTCGTCTTCGGCAGTTCCGTCCTCCACAATAGTTCTGCTGCGCCATATTTCAAGGTCTCCTTTATCAATGTTTACGGTTATATCGAAATTTTCATCAGTACCGTATTTTTTAACAAGCATACTTCTGAAAACATCTTCGATAATACGCATCATTGTTTCGCGATCGATATTTTTAAATTCTTTGAATTCCGAAAACGATTCTACTAAATTGATATTTTCCATTTTTCTATTCTTTTGATTATCTGTTTTTTATTTAAACGAAATAATTACTTTTGCTTCTTTAATATTATTGAAATTTATTACTTTTTGTGCTTCAAACTCTGATTGTTGTTTCTTATTTGTTTTTTTAGGCATTTCAAGTTCTAAAACAATATTATCTTCCGATACCTCAATCAATTTCCCTGTTATTTGGGTTTTGTCTTCAAGACTGACAAGTATTTTTCTTCCGATATTTTTTTTATATTGTCTTTTTATCAATAAACTATTATTAATACCTGGTGAAGATACATTTAGCTCAAATACTTCTTCGCTATTTTCAAGTTTTTTTTCAATAAAACGACTTACTTCGACACAATCAGAAATTTTAATTCCATTGTCTCCATCTATAAATACTGATATTTTGTTTGTTGGTGTTATTTCAACATCAACAAGAAATTTATCGGTATTTACAAGTTTTTCGTTTACAATATTTTCAATTAATTCTCTGTTAATCATATTACTTTTAATAAAAGAGGGGACATCTGCCCCCTCACAATATCTTTACAAATTAGTAATCTCTTAGCGTTTTCTGTCCCTGCAAATCGAATGCAAAGATATTAAAAATCTTTTAATTACAAATAAAAAATTTTATTTATCGAAGTCTAAAATACTAATTCTCCATTTTTTTCCGTCAATTTTTCTTTTGCTTTTGCTGAAAATGTCCGCCAAAAGTCCTGTTCCCAAGAAAAATAGTCCAGTTTTTAGAGTTGTTTTCCTCAAAATAGGGGTTTCATTATTGATAGAATTGTTTATACAGTCAATTCCAATATAGGCAAGCCCTCCCTGAACTCCTATTCCGTTGATAATTGAAGGTAAAAGACGTCGAATGTTGATATATTGGATTTCAGATATTTTGATTTTGCTGTAATTTACATTTATTGTACTATCTCCGATATAAGTAATTATTCCTGAATAGTTTATTTTTTCTTTAGTATAAATATCAATCCTATCACCGATTCTGTATTTTATATTATTAACAGTTCCGGGTTTCTCAAGAAGAAGTATCTTTTGAGAACTTACTGAAACAGTAAAAATTGAGAATACGACGAAAATAAAAAATAACTTCATATATTTTAAAAAATCAGATAAAATGTTGAATTACATATATTTCAGCATTTCTTTAATTAAACTATCAGTACTTTCGGCAATTTTTGATATGCTCACATCAAGCATGTAACAAGGAGTTGTAAAAATTTTCCTTTTTGAATCCTTAATAACATCGGTGTTTGAAGTTTTTGTGTGTAAAGCACCTAATTTTTCAACGTTGTTAATTGTAGTTTCGTCATTTCCTACAGTTATTTCAACACCATTAATTATTTTAGCTAATAGAACCGGAGCAATACATAATGCACCAACGGGTTTATCGGCTTCTATCATAGATAAAATGGCATTTTCAACCTCTTTGTTTACATTTATATCTGCACCCTTAAATGCGTAGTCGGATAAGTTTTTTGCACATCCGAAACCGCCGGGTATAACTAAGGCATCGTAATCTTTAGAATTGAACTCCGATAATGCTTTTATATTTCCTCTGGCAATACGTGCCGATTCAGTCAAAACATTTCTTTTTTCATCTGTTGGTTTACCTCTGTAATGATCTACAACATGAAATTGTTGAATATCAGGAGCAAAAGCCTGATAGGATGCTTTGTTTTTATCAATAGCTAAAAGTGTAAGAACAGCTTCGTGTATTTCGGAGCCGTCGTAAACACCACATCCTGACAATATTACTGCAAACTTTTTCATAAATGTTTATTTTTTAATTGTTTTTAAAATTATTTTCATTTCTGCGGGCGTAATCTATTGAGTAATGCAGTCCTATGCTTTCTTTTCTTTCCATAGCCATTTTAATTATCAAATATCCTATGTTTATTAAATTTCTAAGTTCACATATTTGCTTTGTCAGTATTGATTTGTTATATAAGTCTTCAGTTTCTCGATAAAGGATGTTTAGTCTGTCCAAAGCACGTTTTAAACGCAAATTCGACCTGACTATACCAACATAGTTTGACATAATTTGTTGCAGTTCTTTTAGCGATTGGGTAATAAGTACCATTTCTTCGTTCAGCACCATACCTTCGGCGTTCCAATCGGGGATGGAGTTGCAAAACTCAATATTTTTAAAATTTTTTAAAGCATCAACGCTTGCTCTATGTGAAAAAACGAGCGATTCGAGCAGCGAATTCGATGCTAAACGGTTTGCACCGTGTAATCCTGTGGATGCGCATTCTCCCGAAGCATATAGGTTTTGTATTGAGCTTCTGCCCCATTCATCGACTTTAATACCGCCGCAACTGTAATGAGCCGCTGGAACTACCGGTATCATTTCTTTTGTAATGTCTATGCCTATAGTTAGGCATTTAGCGTAAATAGTAGGGAAATGATCAATAAGACGACTTTTTTCAAGATGCCTTGCGTCTAAAAAAACGTAGTCCCATCCGTTTATTTTCATTTCGCTGTCGATAGCTCTGGCAACAATATCGCGAGGTGCAAGTGAACCTCGCGAATCGTATTTTTGCATAAATTCATTGCCATTGTGGTCTTTCAAAACAGCTCCAAAACCCCTCAATGCTTCGCTTATCAAAAATGAAGGTTTCTCGTTGGGATTATAAAGTGAAGTTGGATGAAATTGAATAAACTCCATATTTTCAACTTTACCTTTTGCTCTATATACCATAGAAATTCCGTCTCCGGTAGATATGGCAGGATTTGTAGTGGTATTATAAACATTTCCTATGCCTCCTGTTGCAAGCATGGTTTTTCGTGCCAATATTGTATCAATCTGTTGATTTTTAGTGTTCAAAACATAAGCTCCATAGCAACTTATATCGGGAGTTCTTCGGTTTACTTCTATACCAAGATGATGTTGTGTGATAATGTCTATAGTAAAGTGATCTTCTTTAAGTTCAATATTAGGATGTTTTTTAACATTTTCCAATAAAGCTCTTTCAATTTCGTTGCCGGTATTATCTTTGTGATGTAACACTCTGAATTCCGAATGTCCTCCTTCTCTTGCCAAATCGAATTTTCCTGATGATGTCCTGTCAAATTCGGTACCCCATTCAATTAGCTCCTTTACCCTGTCGGTTGATTCGGTGATAGTTATTCTTACTATTTTTTCGTCGGATAAACGATCTCCTGCTATTATAGTATCCTGTATATGCTTTTCGTAAGTATCGGGAGTGTACATAACCGCTGCTATCCCTCCCTGTGCGTATTTTGTGGAACCTTCTTCGGCCTTCGACTTGGTAACAATACAAACCTTGCCGTAATCGGCAACCTTCAATGCAAAACTTAGTCCGGCAATTCCTGAGCCTATTACCAGAAAATCAACCTTATATCTCATCTATCATTTTTATTTTTGTTCGTCCAATCGGATAAAATTACAACTTATATCAAATATTAACCTGGTTATATCTTTTTTGTTTTTCGAAATTTCTACTTCATAGTCTCTTTCGGAGTAATTGGTATCAACAAAAAAGATTTCTTTTATTTTATAGCCCTGATAGTATTTCCCTACGTATTCTTTAATTTTTGTTGGAGCAATATTGCCGGGTATAATCCATTTTGTTTTTACCCAAGTATTGTTATCGTATTCTGCAACCATTTTATTACCATCGTTTACGAAAAATGCCTGCAGAAATTTTCCTTCTTTCTGCCATTTTACTCCTGTTGCTTCGGGAAAGCGCCCCTTAAAATCATTTGCAATTTGTAATGGAACGTCTTTCGGGTTTAATTTTTGAGCATAGTTAATATTATTTGCCCAAAGAATAATTGCTAAAATAAACACAAGATTTTTCATTTCAAAATAATTTTATTTATAACTGATTTTGAATTAATTAATTAAATTTATAAATTTTTATAAATAATTAATTTTTTAAAAACAAATGTAATTCAATTTTTCAGAATATTTTTCAATAAGCTTAAAAATTAATTTTTGAACTGTTATTATTTTTAATTTTATCGAAAAATAATCAACTTGATGCAAACAGAAAAAAAACTATATCTTTTAGATGCAATGGCTTTGATATACAGAGCTTTTTATGCACTTAATAAAAACCCGAGAATAAATTCCAAAGGGCTTAATACATCGGCAATACTCGGATTTGCAAATACTTTGTACGATTTGATAAAAAATGAAAAACCAACGCATATTGGTGTTGCATTTGATACAATTGCTCCTACATTTCGTCATGACGACTTTGCCGATTATAAAGCTAATCGACAGGAGATGCCCGAAGATTTGTCAAAGTCAATACCGTATATCAAGTCATTAATCGAAGCATTTAATATTCCAATTCTGTTTGTTGATGGTTACGAAGCCGACGATGTTATTGGAACTCTTGCCAAAAAAGCAGAAAGGGAAGGTTTCATCACATATATGGTAACTCCCGACAAGGATTTTGGTCAGCTTGTAAATGACAAAATATTGATTTATAAACCGGGCAGAATGGGTGAAAAAGCCGAAATAATCGGGAAAGAACAAGTATGCGAAAAATTCGGGATAAAACGTCCCGAGCAGGTAATTGATATGCTCGGATTATGGGGCGATGCTTCAGATAATATACCCGGAATACCCGGAATTGGTGAAGTTACTGCTCGAAAGCTAATCGCAGAGTTTGATAATATTGAAAATCTGATAGCTAATGCAAATAAGGTAAGTAACGAGAAACTTCGCAATAAAATTATTCAGTATGCCGATCAGGCAATAGCATCGAAAAATCTTGCAACAATAATATTAGACGTTCCTATTGAATTTGAACAGGAAAAACTATTGCTCGAAAAACCTAATACCAAACTACTAAAACAAATACTGGACGAATTGGAATTCAGAACTTTTGCTAAAAGAGTGTTTACCGATTTATCGTTACGACCTGCATCCGACGAGGCAAGTTTTAATCTTTTCAGTAATTCCGATATTGAAGTAAATTTTGAAGAAAAATCAATTAAAAATACCGCTCATAAATATCATTTAATTGATAATATTGATGCTATTCACGGATTAGTATATCTATTGTTGCAACAAAAAAGTGTAAGTATTGATACAGAAACAACGGGATTAGACCCCAATAATTGCGAATTAGTAGGAATGTCATTTTGTTTCAAGCCGTTTGAAGCATACTACATCCCGATACCTGAATTGTATAATGATGCTTTGGAAATAGTAAGTATTTTTAAACCTTTCTTCGAAAATCAAAATATTGAGAAGGTAGGTCATAACCTAAAGTTTGATATCGAAGTACTGAACTGGTATGAGATAAAAGTTTCTGGTAAATTGTTCGATACTATGATAGCTCACTATTTATTACAACCTGACATGCGAAATAAACTCGATTTTCTGGCTAAAACCTACCTCGACTATAATATGGTTCCTATAGAAGACTTGATTGGCAAAAAGGATAAGAATCAAAGAAGCATGAGAGATGTCGATATAGAAACAATTAAAGAATATGCCGCTGAAGATGCCGATATTACTCTACAATTGAAATTGTTATTTGAGCAAAAATTAAAAGAACAAAATCTTGAAAGTCTTTTTTACAATGTTGAAATGCCTTTATTGCCTGTTTTGGTCGATATGGAGGTAGAAGGCGTTAAAGTGGACACGGAAGCTTTGAATCAATACTCAATTGAACTTGCCAATGAAATAAGCAAAGTTGAAAAAGAAATTATATCATTGGCAGGTCAGCCTTTCAATATATCATCTCCAAAACAACTTGGTGAAATACTTTTCAACAAACTCAAAATTATCGAAAATCCTAAACAAACCAAAACAAAGCAGTACTCAACAGGGGAGGAGATTTTACAGAAATTAATGTATAAACATCCTATAATTCCAAAAATTTTGGAGTATCGTTCGCTAACAAAGCTTAAATCGACTTATGTTGACACACATCCATTATTGCTTAATCCGCGAACCGGAAGAATACACACAACATACAATCAGGCTGTTGCATCTACCGGCAGATTAAGTTCAAACAATCCCAACTTGCAAAATATTCCCATAAGGACAGAAAAAGGCAGAGAAATAAGAAAAGCTTTTGTCCCGAGAAACAAAGATTATACAATACTATCAGCCGATTATTCTCAGATAGAGCTCAGAATTATTGCAAGTTTGAGTAATGAAGAAAATATGCTCGAAGATTTCCGTAACGGCCTCGATATACATTCTGCCACGGCCTCGAGAGTTTACGGCATTCCTATAGAAGAAGTAACTCCCGAAATGCGACGCAACGCTAAAATGGTGAACTTTGGCATAGTTTACGGGATTTCGGCTTTTGGTCTTTCCGAAAGGTTAAATATTACAAGAAAAGAAGCAGCGGCAATTATTGACCAATATTTCAAAAAGTATCCCGGTATAAAAAATTATATGGAAAACATAATAAATTTTGCGCGCAAAAACGGTTATGTGCAAACAATATTAGGACGTAAAAGGTATTTGAACGATATAAACTCTGCAAATTTCAATCAAAGAGGATTTGCCGAAAGAAATGCAATAAATGCTCCTATTCAAGGCTCCTCGGCCGATATGATTAAAATTGCCATGATAAATATTCACAAGGAATTTAAAACCAACAATTTGCAATCGAAGCTTATAATGCAGGTACACGACGAATTGGTTTTCGATATTTTTAAACCGGAATTAGATAAGGCAAAAGAAATTATTGTTAATGAAATGAAAAACGCCTTGCCTTTGAGTTCTTCGATTGAAGTTGAGGTTAATATCGGCAATAACTGGTTGGAGGCTCATTAATAATTTGGAATAAAAAAACAATTCAACCTTTTGGTTGAATTGTTTTTTAAAATCTTCAAAAAAGTGATTAGTATTTTACACTTAGAATAAATTAACCTATACTATGTTTTTCGGCATATTCTCTTCCGGCTTTTAGGGCGTTAATATTAAGATTAACAACATCTTCGCCTTTTTTGCCGAAAATTGAAATAATGGCTTTTTCTAAGGTAGAGAAATCCATACCCAAGTGTGAAGAAGCAGCACCAAGTATTACGACATTAGCAACTTTTGAAGATCCCATATCTTTTGCTATTTGGTCAGCATCAATCATAACATGATGTTTAACTTTTGCAATTTCGGCGTAAATGCTGTCTATATCGGGATAATTGGGTATATTTTTAAAAGGAGTGGCATTTGCAATAAGCCAACCATCGGGCGAAAGCATAGGTAAATATCTTAAACCCTCCATTGGTTCTACTGCTATAACCAGGTCGGCTTTGCCCATAGCAATAAGGTCGGAAGCTATTTCATTATCAGATATTCTGAGATTCGATGAAACGTCACCTCCACGTTGAGCCATACCGTGAACTTCCGATTGTTTTAAATAAAGTCCCATATCCAATGCTGCAGTTCCTATTATTGCAGCTATTGAAAGTATTCCTTGACCACCCACACCTGCTAAAATTATATCTTTTTTCATCTTATATTCTTTTTATTAATTAAATATTAAATGCTTATTGAGCTTCTTTTTTAGCTTTTTCTTTTGCTCTAACTCTCTTGTCTATTGCCACTATGCATTCTCTGCGCGGAATAATTACGGAAACTCCTTTATAAGCAAGTTCTTCCATAATTATTTTTGTGTTTTCTTCGTGATTTTTTCTTAAAGGTTTAAGAACTCTGATATGCTCTTCTTCAACACCTATTCCTTTACAGATTGATTCGATTCTGCCTTGAGCAGAAGATTCCTGTCCACCTGTCATAGCTGTTGTTCCATTATCAAGGATAAGTACAGTAATTGGAGATTTATCATTTACAGCATCGATTAATCCTGTAATTCCGGAGTGAGTAAAAGTAGAATCGCCGATGACTGCTACTGCTGGGATAAGACCGGCATCAGCGGCACCTTTAGCCATTGTTATTGAAGCACCCATATCAACGCAAGAGTTTATTGCTTCGAGTGGTTTTAACGCTCCCAATGTATAACAACCTATATCAGAAAAAACTCTGCCCGGAGCCAAATTTGAAAGAGCTTCGTTTAGAGCAAGATAAGAGTCGGTATGAGGGCATCCCATACATAAGGCAGGTGGACGACCTACTACTAAATCGGGAATATCTGAACCGACAGTTACGGGCAAACCTAATGCTTTAGCAACAATGTTAGGATTTAGTTCACCGTCTCTCGGAACACTACCGTCAAGTCTGCCTTTAACTTTCAATCCTTTTGACAGGTAACCTTTCAACATTTCTTCAACTAATGGATAGCCTTCTTCCAATACTAGTATTTCTTCACATTCATTGCAAATTTTTTCTACCAGCTTATAGGGAAGCGGGTATTGACCAATTTTAAGCACCGGATATGGAACTTTTCTGTCAGGGTAGTTTTCCATCAAATAATTAAAAGCTATACCTGTAGTTATTATTCCTAAGCTTTTATCATTAGCATCGATATATTTATTAAAAGCTGAATTTTCTGATTCTTTTTCAAACAATTCCTGATTGCTAAGTAAGCCTTTGTATCTTCTGCGAGCAATTGCTGGGAGAAGTACAAATTGTCTTAAATCAGTTGGCAAGCTCATTTCATTTTGATTACGAGCTTCTTTTCTAACAACGCCTGATCTTGAATGAGCCATACGGGTTGTAATTCTCATTAAAACAGGAATTTTGTATTTTTCCGATAAATCGAAACCGTAATGAACCATATCGTAAGCTTCTTGCTGATTGGAAGGTTCAAGAACCGGCATCATAGCAAATTTTCCAAAAAAGCGAGAATCTTGTTCATTTTGCGAAGAGTGCATAGAAGGATCGTCGGCGGAAACAACTATCATTCCTCCGTTTGCACCTGTAATAGCTGAATTTATAAATGGGTCGGCAGCAACATTTAACCCAACATGCTTCATACAAACCATGGCTCTTTTTCCTGCATAAGACATGCCTAAAGCAGCTTCCATAGCCGTTTTTTCATTGCTCGACCATGTACTTCTTATGCCTTTTTGCTTTGCTTCTTTCGATTGTTGCACATATTCTGTAATTTCGGTTGATGGTGTGCCGGGGTAGGCATATATGCCCGATAATCCTGCATCAATAGCTCCCTGGGCAATAGCTTCATCTCCCAGTAATAACATTTTTTGCATATTAAGTTTTATTTATTAAAATTTAATCTTAATTCTTTTTATTTCGCTTACAAAACTATGGAATATTTTACTTTAAAAAAAATTATTTGTAATACATTGCCTACAAAAGGTTTTTTGCAGAGTTTTATCTAAGTATAATAAACGCTTTAAAACCCGTTTAACTGCATGGTAACGGTTGGTATAAGCATTAAAAACCCAACTATTGTTAGAATAATAATTAGAGGTAATGCCCACTTAAACCATTTATTGAAGGGAATACGGGCTATTTCCAAAACACCTATAAGCACGCCCGATGTTGGAGTAATCAGATTCGTAAATCCGTCGCCAATATGAAATGCCGTAACTGTTGCTTGTTTCGAAAGCCCTACCATTTCCGAAATATCTCTTAATATCGGCATAATCAAAGCTGCTTTTGCAGTGCCTGAAGTTATTACCATATTCAAAAGCGACTGAAAAGTGTACATTAACGAAAGTGTTGCTATATTGCTCAATCCTGTCATTGACTTCGAAATTCCGTACAAAATGGTATCAATCACTTTGCCATCTTCAAGTATAACAATAATTCCGCCGGCCAAACCTACAACAAGTGCTGCGGAAAGTATATCTTTTGCTCCTGCCACAAACAGTTTTGTAATTTCATTTGGCCCTTTGTTTATTGAAATCCCTGCTGCTATTGCCATTCCGAAAAATAATGCGGCTATTTCGAGCAGCCCCCAGTCGAAGCCCATTACCCCTGCCATTAAATAGGCTATTGTAAACATTAGTATATTTAAAACAAAGTATTGTACCGATTTTTTTGCTGTTATATAACCAAATATTGCAAATAAAATGCTTAGAACAGGCAATAAAGGTATTTGAAAAGAATTAGGCCCGAATTTTATCGAATTTACCGGTAAAAAAATTGCATAAACCCCGGTAACAATTAAAACTAAAATATATGCCAACCATGTCGAATTATAAGACTTCTGTCGTAAATCGGTTTCAGAGTTTTTATGATGTTCTCTCCAATATTCGTCTTCATTATAAACAGGCGATTTATGCGGTGCTTTTTTAATTTTAGCTGCATATTTTAAAACCCATCCAATACCGACAATATTTACAACCATCCATATAATCAAACGATATTCGATACCGGAAAACAATGGCAATCCTGCAATCTCCTGAGCTATACCCAATGTAAACGGATTTAATAAACATCCTGCAAACCCTATTCCTGCTCCAATAAAGCACATACAAACGCCAACTATCGAATCGTAGCCCATAGATACTGCCAATGGTACAAAAATTATTACAAAGGCAATGGTTTCTTCACTCATACCGAATATTGCACCGAAAAAACTGAACATAAGCATAACTGTTGTTATAATTATGTTGTTAATTCCGATTTTTCTGATAATCCAATATTTTTCCAATTTATTACTTCTTTTCAAAAATGCCGATACACCGGCATCTATTGCTTTACTTTCATTTAAAATCCAGAAAGCTCCTCCTAAAATCAAAATAAATACTATAATTTTCGGTGACCTTACAAACCCTTTGTAAAATGCCGAGAAAACCTGCCAAGTTTGAGGTTGTTGTTCTACTTTATGATAAGAGTCCGTTTGTATAATTTCTCTTTTTTGTCCGTGTGTATCAATAGTTTGACGCTCAAACTCGCCTGCAGGAACTATCCATGTTGTTACTGCTGCTATAAGTATTACAAAGAAAACAATAACGTAGGTGTGTGGAAATTTTCGGTTTTTCATTCTAATTAATTATTTTTTCCAAAAATAGAAAATAATCTTAATCGGGAAAGAGTTACAAAATACCTTCTTTTAACAGATCGTGTAAATGAATTACACCATAATATTCACAATTTTCGTCTGTTACTAGCAGTTGAGTTATGTTGTTTTTTTTCATTATTTGAAGGGCATTAACAGCTAATTCATCTTTATATATGGTTTTAGGGTTAACTGTCATAATATCTTTTGCTTTGAGAGAAAAGACATCATCATTTTTTTGAAGCATTCGTCTTAAATCGCCGTCGGTTACAATTCCTATAATTTTTTTGTTTTCAACTACTGCGGCAGCTCCAAGTCGTTTGCTTGTTATTTCAATTATTGTATTCTTAATATTATCTTCGAGGCTTACTGATGGTTTTTCGTTGTTAATTGTCAAATCCGAAACTTTTAGGTAAAGTTTTTTCCCCAAAGCACCTCCCGGATGATACTTGGCGAAATCTTCGGTAGTAAAACCCCTGTATTCTAATAGTGCAACTGCAAGAGCATCTCCCATTACCAACTGTGCCGTAGTACTCGAAGTTGGTGCTAAATTGTTAGGACAAGCTTCTTTGTTAACTGTACAATTTATAACATAATCAGCTTGTAAAGCAAGATATGAACTTGTGTTTCCTACTAAGGCAATTATTGTATTTCCCATAGATTTTATTAGCGGCAATAAAACTTTTATCTCAGGTGTATTACCACTTTTGGAAATACAAATAATTATATCATCCGGTTGAATAATTCCCAGGTCTCCATGAATAGCATCAGCTGCATGCATAAATATTGAAGGAGTTCCTGTTGAATTAAATGTTGATACTATTTTTACTCCTATGTTTGCACTTTTGCCTATTCCCGTAACTATAACCCTGCCATTGGAGTTATAAATTAATTCTACACACTTTGCAAAAACGTCGTCAATATAGTGCTTCAGTTGTGAAATGGATTCTACTTCGTTGTTTATGGTTTCAATTGCAATCTTTTTTATTTCTTCCCGTGTTTTCAAGACTTTTAAAATAAATTACATAAATTCAAAAAAAATATATTAATTTTACATTACAAACCTACAAGAATTTTTTTAACTACAGTACAAAATTTTTTTAAAAAAAATACGTATTGATAGGTTGATTATTTAAAAAAAACTAATTTTACATAAAAGAAATTTGAAAAAGGAAAAATTTAAAACTAATAATTGATGGCTGCTAAGGATGATTTAAATCTTCATTTTCATTTGAAGAAGATTTTTGGCTTCGACAATTTCAAGGGTAATCAAGAGAAGGTTATAAAAAGTGTATTAAACGGACGCGATACTTTTGTTATAATGCCAACAGGCGGCGGCAAATCACTTTGTTATCAGTTGCCCGCATTGATTAGCAAAGGTACTGCTATTGTAATATCTCCTCTTATTTCGTTAATGAAAAATCAGGTAGATGCTATAAGAAATTTCGGAACCGAAATAGGAATAGCTCATTTTTTGAATTCTTCGCTCAGTAAAAACGAAATTAAAGAAGTAAAGAATGATATAATAACCGGTAAAACCAAATTACTTTACGTTGCTCCCGAATCACTTACTAAAGAAGAAAACATCGAATTTTTCAGCGATATCGATATATCGTTTTATGCAATTGACGAAGCACATTGTATTTCCGAATGGGGACATGATTTCCGCCCCGAATATCGCCGTTTACGCCCAATTATCGATGCTATAGGTAAAAAAGTACCTGTAATTGCGTTAACAGCAACTGCTACTCCCAAAGTTCAACAGGATATTCAGAAAAATCTCGGAATGATGAATGCCGATATTTATATATCATCATTCAACCGTCCTAATTTATATTACGAAGTAAGAAGAAAAACAAACGATGTAAACAAGGAAATAATTAAGTTTATTAAAAACAATCCGGGTAAATCGGGTATAGTATATTGTTTGAGCCGAAAAAAGGTGGAAGAGTTTGCCGAAACCCTACAGGTCAACGGTATTAGAGCTTTGCCTTATCATGCAGGTCTTGATTCGGTTACGAGAGCCGAAAATCAGGATAAATTTTTGATGGAAGAAGTGGATGTTATAGTTGCCACAATTGCTTTCGGAATGGGAATCGATAAACCCGACGTAAGATTCGTTATACATTACGATATGCCTAAGAGCCTCGAAGGTTATTATCAGGAAACAGGCCGTGCCGGAAGAGACGATGGTGAAGGCAATTGCATAGCTTTTTACAGCGAAGAAGATATCGTTAAGCTTGAAAAATTTCTGAAAAACAAAGCTGTTGCCGAGCAAGAAATTGCCATGCAGCTTATAAATGAGACTATTTCTTATGCCGAATCATCGGCTTGCCGCAGAAAAGTACTACTGCACTATTTTGGCGAAAATTATGAACCACATAATTGTCAAACTTGTGATAATTGCTTGCACCCGAAAGAAAAAACCGATGGTACCGAAGATGTTGTTCTTGCAATAGAAACTGTACTCGCTGTCAAACAATTGTTTAAAACCAAACATGTTGTTCAAATTCTTTTAGGGAAAAACTCCGGTACGCTCAAAAAAATGAAACACGATAAACTACCGCAATTCGGGGCCGGAGCCGACAAAGTTGAAGGCTACTGGAATGCTGTAATTCGACAAGCTCTTATCGAAAACTTACTTGCCAAAGATATTGAAAACTACGGTTTGCTTAAAGTAACTCAGGAAGGGTTGAAATATATCAAAAAGCCCTATAAGATAATGATTGCCAAAGACCACGATTATCTTAACGATGAGGACGAAGATATTATGTCTGTTATGGGTGGAGGCGGCAGAACCGATGCTACCGATAAAACTCTTTTTGCATTGCTGAAAGACCTTAGAAGAGATATTTCACGCAAAGAAAACTTACCGCCATTTGTTATTTTTCAAGACCCATCACTTGAAGACATGACTATACAATATCCCGTTACTATTGAGGAAATGAAGCAAATTACAGGTGTTGGTGCAGGTAAGGCATTGAAATACGGACAACCTTTCGTTGACCTGATTAAAAAATACGTTGAAGAAAACGAAATTGAACGTCCTCAGGATTTTGTCGTTAAATCTGTTGTAAACAAATCGGGATTAAAAGTATATATCATTCAAAGTATCGACCGTAAAATTGACCTTGAAGATATTGCCATAGCAAAAAATCTTACCTTCGATGAATTGCTCACCGAAATTGAAAGTATAGTTGCATCAGGCACCAAGATTGATTTAAACTACTACATAAATGAATTCGTAGATGAATACCATCAGGAGGAAATTTATGAGTACTTCCGCGAAGCTGAATCGGATTCAATTGAGGATTGTCTGAGAGAACTCGGTGAAAATGAATACAGCGAGGAAGAAATAAGATTGATGAGAATTAAGTTTATGTCAGAATTAGGAAATTAATTTTAAAAACAAATGAATCAGGAAGAACAAATAGAAATAAAGCAAAATAATTCAGAATCGGTTAATTGCAAAAAGTCGAAATATACGGTAATATTTAATGTTATTTTAGCTATTGCTGTTGTATTACTATATATTTTATTTTTTACTGAAGGTAAAAAGGAACACATTTCACAGCCAGTTGCAATCAATTCAAATTTAACCATAGCTTATGTAGATAGTGATACTTTATGGGAAAATTATGATTTTGTGAAAGATACAAAAGTCTACCTCGAAGAACTGGAAAAAAAACTTACCAATGACTATAAAAGTCAGGCACTTACGTTTAAAAACGATTACGAGAATTATTTAAAAACCGGAGCCTCATTCACTCTTAGCGAACAAAAGAAAAAAGAAGCCGCACTACAGCAAAGGCAAAGCGATTTGATGGAACTCGAAAAAAAATATGGTAGCCAGTTGGCCGAAATAAAGCAAAATAAAAATATTGAAGTTCAGGATTCGATATTTTCTTTTATCAACAGGTTTAATAAAGGTCCAAAATATACTTTTATACTCGAAAAATCGAGAATTAGCGGCATATTATTCGCAAACGACAGCTTAGATATTACAAAAGAAGTCGTAAAAGGACTTAATGAGGTTTATCATAAAGGAAAAAAGAAGTAAAACATAGTTTATGCTGCTTGAAGTATGTGTAAACTCTTTTCAATCGGCTATTGCAGCAGAACTTGGAGGTGCCGACAGAGTAGAGCTGTGCGATAATATTATCGAAGGCGGTACTACTCCCTCTATTGGCTTGGTTTCTTCGGTCAGAAAACATCTTTCTATTGCTGTTCATGTTCTTATTCGTCCACGAGGCGGCGATTTCTTGTATAACAAAAATGAAATCGAAATAATAAAAACCGACATCTCGGCTCTTAAAAATCTGGGTGTTGATGGTTTTGTTTTTGGCTGCCTGACGTTTGATGGTAGTATCGATAAATCTGTTTGTTCTCAATTAATTGAAATGTGCTATCCAAAAAAAACTACCTTTCATCGTGCATTCGACATGGCAAATAATGCAAGCTTAGCTCTTGATGATATAAATAAAATAGGCTTCGATTATTTACTTACATCGGGACAAAAGCAAACTGCCCTTATGGGAGTTGATCTTATTTCTTATCTGATAAAAACTAATAAAGGCAATTGCAAAATAATGCCCGGAAGCGGTATAAACGAAGATAATATTGCTTATATAGCCCAAAAAACCGGCGCTGATGTTTTTCATGTTTCACTACGCAAAACTATCGAAAGTGAAATGAAATACCGTAAAAAAGGGGTTACTATGGGTAAACTTTCCGATAAAGAAGAATACGAACACCAAATTACAGACGAAAACCGTGTAAGGAAAGTTGTTGAAATTCTAAAACAGATTAAATGAAAAAACTATTTATTTTACTGTTTTTCTTTGCATTTAATCATTGTTTGAAATCACAGACATTTGAAAAATTAATTGCTGATAATTGGTTTTTTTGTGAAAATAAAACCGATAATTGGCACAAGGCCAAAGTGCCCGGTTGCCAGTATACCGATTTAATGAGCAATAATTTAATCCCTGATCCTTTTTATGCCGATAATGAAGTCAAGCTGGATACTTTGAATCGGAAAAATTGGAATTATAAATGTAATTTTAATGTTTCCGACACTTTTTTATCGAAAAAGAATGTAATTCTAAGATTTGAAGGGCTTGATACCCATTGCGATATTTATTTGAACAATAAATTTTTGGGTACAACAGATAATATGTTTAGAGTTTGGGAATTTCATGTTGAAAAATATTTAAAACCTGATAGCAATATTTTATTGTTGGTTTTTACTTCTCCGGTTATAAAAGATAGCCTTAATGCTCTTAAACTGCCTTATTCATTACCCGATTCAAGAGCATTTTCACGAAAAGCACAATATCAATACGGGTGGGACTGGGGACCAAAATTATTAACTACCGGAATATGGAAGCCCGTAAAACTAATTGCATACGATAATATTAGAGTAGAAGACGTTTTTTTTAACCAATTAAATATCAATAGCAAATCTGCTGAACTGCAGCTTGAAATTGAGCTTTCTTCAGAAAAAAATAATAGGCTTTGGATTGAACTCATTGATAATAATTCAAACTCGAGAATACTTTTAAAAAAAATTAAAATTACCAAAGGAAAAAATATTATAAAACTGCCTTATAATATCGAAAATCCTATACTATGGATGCCAAATGGAACGGGTAATCCGTATCTGTACAATTTCGGATTATTAATAAAAAGAAATCAAGGAACTGTTTATGAAAAGAATTTTGAAATTGGTCTTAGAAAAATTGAATTAATTAAAGAAAAAGACAGTATTGGCGAAAGTTTTTATTTCAAGGTTAATAGTAAGCCCGTTTTTATAAAGGGTGCAAATTATGTTCCATTGCATAGTTTCCCGACAGAAGTTACCAATAATGATTATGAAGATATAATCGAAAAAGCAAAAAATGCCAATATGAATATGTTGAGAGTTTGGGGTGGAGGTATTTATGAAAACGATTATTTCTACAGTCTTTGCAATCGGAATGGAATTCTTGTTTGGCAGGATTTTATGTTTGCTTGTAATATGTACCCGGGCGATAGCAATTTTATTGAAAATGTTGAAAATGAAGCTATTGATAATATAAAACGTTTAAGAAACAATGCTTGCATAGCTTTATGGTGTGGAAATAATGAAATTGACGAAGGATGGCACAATTGGGGTTGGCAAAAACAATTCAATTATACTGAATTAGATTCTATAAAAATTTGGAATGATTATAAGTATTTGTTTGATAATATTTTACCACGAACAATAAAAAAACTGAATTTAAAATCTGATTATATCAGTTCATCTCCCAAATTCGGCTGGGGCAGAAAAGAAAGTATGACTCATGGCGATTCGCACTATTGGGGCGTTTGGTGGGGTATGGAACCTTTTGAGAAATATATTGAAAAAACAGGTAGATTTATGTCGGAATATGGATTTCAATCTTTCCCGCAAATTTCTACTTTAAAGAGAGTTATCGATGATACTGCATTGTATTTTTATTCTCCGCAATTGAAAAACCACCAGAAACATCCTACAGGATTTGAAACTATTGATGAATATTTGAAAAGAGACTACAAAAAATCTGCTGATCTGGCACTTTATGTTTATGTTAGTCAGCTTTTGCAGGCAAGAGGAATGAAAATTGCCATTGGTTCACATCGCAGGGCTATGCCAAGATGTATGGGAACTTTATATTGGCAATTGAACGACTGTTGGCCTGTTGTTTCGTGGTCGTCAGTTGATTTCTATAAAAATCCCAAAGCTCTTTATTTTACCGCAAAAAAAATGTTTGAAAGTGTTATACTGTCGTTTAATGAAAATGAAAAAATACAGCTTTGGGTTATAAGCGATAATAAAGCTTTTGATAAAAATAAACTGATTATCAAGCAAATTGACTTTGATGGTAATCTTCTTTGGGACACTATTTTGCCTAATATTAAAATAAAAGAAAATTTCTCGGAAAAAATATGGGAAAACGACACTACAGCTTTTAAGTTGAATAAGTACAAAAACAATTCTTTATTAGTTGCCGAGCTATGGGATGAAGATTCTATAATCTGCAGGGAGCTATATTTCTTTGCTTCTCCCAAAAATTTAGAACTTAAGAAACCTGAAATAAATATTAGTACAAAGAGAATAGCTATTGATAAAGCCGTTATTACATTACAGTCAAATATATTAGCTAAAGATATTATGCTTGAAAGTATCGAAAATACTGAGTTTTCAGATAATTTTTTCGATTTATTGCCCGGCGAAAAAAAGGAGATAATTATAAAATCGACTAATATTGGCAATGCATTAAGAAGCCTTAATATAACCGATTTGTCAGATATTGAAAATTAGTTTATTATAAATGCTTTATCTTATTATTTAATTTTGTAAGTTTGTATAAAAAAGACAAGAATATATAATAGGTTGAGTTCAAAAATGATAAATTTGTCCAATATTGGGACGTGTAATTAAAGTATGTTTATATAAAAACCTGATATTTAGCTGTATATATTTTTGGTATATTATTTGTCTTGGTGTTATTGTTTAAAATATATAAAGTCTATAAAGATGAAAAGAAAATTGTTTTTATTAGTAATGTCGGTTGTGTTTGTTTTGGCTTCTTGTAAAAAAGATGAAATCCAACCGCCAGTGAAACCTAAGCCGCAATCTATGGATGAACTTACAGCAAGCCCAACTTTCGATTGGAAAACAACCAAAGAATATCAGCTAATATTGAAGGGAAATGCTAATGCTGTTGTTAAAGTATTGTCTCCTAACGGGAATTTATATCATAAGGCTTTATTAAAAGCTAATATGGTTTATTCTTCAAAAGTAACATTACCGTCTTATGAGAAAAAAGTTAAATTACAATATGCTGATAAAAGTGTTGAGATAAATTTAACTCAAAATACAATTAATTATAATTTCAATTAATAAAAAATCAAATAGTCAGAGAATATGAAAAAAATATCATTATTTTTTGTAATATCGTTATTTACGGTTTTAGGAATAAAATCTCAGACTACTCGTTACGTAAGTCCTGATGGGCTATGCGGAGGAAACAGTCCTTGTTATACAACCATACAGGCTGCTATTAATGCTGCAGTTGCAGGAGATATAATATTAGTTAGTCCCGGAAGTTACAACGAGAGTGTTAATATTAATAAGAGTAATCTGACCATTTTGTCAACAAGCGGTGCATCAAATACAATAATAGTCGGAACGGGTTCACTATCAGGCAGTGTTTTTATTACTTCAAATGTAAATGGAATAAGATTTGGAGCAATAGGGCAAGGTTTTACGATAAAGGGTATAGATGGCACTGCCGCAGTTGAAAAGGCAGCATTTTATTTTGGTGGTTCTCATACAAATGTTACAGTTGAGGATAATATTATTGAAGCAATAGGAGATGCTGCAATGATGGGCGTTTATAACGCAAGTATGGACAATATCGTAATAAATAAAAATCAATTTACCGGACAAACATTTCTTGGAGCAAATCCTTCAGGAGTTGGGTTCTCTGCTCAATACACATTGCCTAATGTTCCTCGTCAAGCTGTAGTTTTTGGTGGAAGTACATCAACAACAAATACCAAAAATTTTACATTTACAAACAATATTATTTCCACAATTACCGGAGGGATGAGCTATATTAGTAATACCGGTGCAGCTCAAAATCCGCTTCCGCAAGGCAATTGTTTGGTAACATTGGATTTGGTTGGTACCAATACAATATCAGGAAATGTATTCAGTGGAACTATAGGCACTTATACATCATCTTATGCTTTGCGAATAAGAGGTAGTGGAGTTTATAATATTTACAACAATGTCTTTAACGGCAACTATTTATTGGCTTTATATTCTCAAAATACCGTTAATGTTACAAACAATTACTGGGGTACTCCAAAAGGACCAAAAATAGCAAGTAATACTTGTGGAGGTATTTATTCTATAACTTCTAATGCCAGTTACGAACCTTGGTATAGTGATGCTGCACTTACAACTTTGGTTTACAGATTAGTAGCTTATACTGTTTCAGGTTCTGCTACGATTTGTGATGGTATTAGCACTAATATTAATTTATCTAACTCGCAAAACGGCAATCAATACGAATACCAGCTATACAACGGTTCAAACGCTGTGGGTATGCCTATTAAAGGAACCGGTAGCAATTTAACTTTTTCGGCAAATTCGGCCGGTACATATACTGTAAAAGCAACTAATCTACACAGTACTTGTACTTTAAATATGAGTGGAAGTGCTACTATTACTTCCAGAAATCGTCCTACTGCCAATATTACCGGAGGTACTGACAACTCAGTTGTTGTTGCGCTAACGGGAACAGCACCTTGGAGCGGTCAATTATCTGATGGGACTAATTTTAATGTAAATTCAAGCCCCGCAAATATTACGGTTAATCCGGTAAATACTACAACATATACAGTTAATACATTAAACGATGCTTATTGCTCTGCAAATCAAAGCGATTTAACAGGTTCTCACACAATAGTTACAAAAGTTGCTGCTCCTGTATTTAATCCTATAGCAGGAAACTATTATGCTCCGGTTAATGTCAGCATAACAAGTGCTACAAACGACGCTCAAATTAAATATACTTTGGACGGAAGCACTCCAAGTTTAACTAATGGTATTGTTTACAGCAACCCATTTACTCTCAATGCTTCTGCAACAGTTAAAGCTATTGGAATAAAGTCAGGATTGACACAAAGCGATGTTTCCGAAGCTGTTTATACTATCTTTATTGATTCAGACGGTGATGGTGTTATTGATCAGGATGATGATTATCCAAGCGACTCTACACGTGCATTCGATAACATGTTCCCTGCAAATGGTTATGGTACTCTTGCATTTGAAGATTCTTGGCCTAACAAAGGCGATTATGATATGAACGATGTTGTTGTCGATTACAGATTTAAAAATGTTGTTGATGCTAATAATAAATTGGTTGAAACTTATGCTACATTTATTCTTAAGGCAAGTGGTGCCGGTTTCAATAATGGTTTTGGATTTCAATTTGCTAATAATCAAATAAATATTAATGAAATTTCTGCAAGTGGTTATATTTTGAAATCAAATTATATTAATGTTGGCAATAATGGTTTTGAATTAAATCAGAATAAGCCTACTGTTATAGTTTTTGATAATGCTTTTGAAGTTCTGCAACATCCCGGAGTAGGTACCGGAGTTAATACAACACCCGGGTTGCCTTATGTTACTCCTGTTACTATTACAATTCACATTACTTATCCCAAAAATACTTATACAGAAGAACAATTGGATATTGCAAACTTCAACCCTTTCATTATTGTCAATAAAAACAGAAATAAAGAAGTTCATTTACCCGATTATCCGCCTACTGCACTTGTAAATCCTGCTTTCTTCGGCACTTATGATGATAATAGCATTCCAACAAGTAACAGATACTACAAAACTTCAAAAAATCTCCCTTGGGCCTTAAATATTTATGATACTTTTGAATATCCAATTGAAAAAACTCCAATAATTGAAGCTTATCCATATTTTGTCGATTGGGTAATGAGTGATGGTAATCAATATGCCGACTGGTATAAAGATATTACAGGATACAGAAATATGAATAAGATTTTCACTCCTCCTGTATCAAACTTGAAAAAGACAATAAAACCTGATGTAAATAAAAGAAAATAATCTCTCTGACTAAATAATTGAATCCCGATAAAACTTCTAGTTTATCGGGATTTTTTTTATAAATAAAGTCGTTGTTTACAATAGTTTAGATTTACTTTTTTAGTAAAATGGCTATAATTTATCTTAGCTTAAAATGAATAAAAATCTATTATTTTCTGAATAGAATTAGTACATACAGGACAAAATGAGTTGTATTTTATTGATTTCATTGTACAATCGTAATAAGGTCTGTAAAATCCTTTAGATGAATATGCCGCACCTTCATAAACACCTATTGTATTGGTATTGTAGATGTTAGCTTTAGTAGGTATTTGAGTGTTTTTGTCCAGTAGATTTTTCCATTTTTTATCGAATTCAACTAAAGTTGTAATATTCGGTTCCCATGGTTCTGCGTTTAAAGAGTAGTAATTGTCGTAAGAAACATCTGAGTCATAATATTCGTCACCTAAACCGGCAAAAGAATGTCCAAATTCGTGTAGAAGCAGGAAATCAGTGTTTTTGTTGTCGGCAGCTACAATTGCATAAAAGTTATAAATGCCTCCTCCACCGTATTTTGATGTATTACACATAATTATTATATGTTCATAAGGGATTTCGCTTATAAGATTATGTAATATTTTGTTTTCCATTGTCATCAAATATCTGTCGGAATTGAAAGTATTAAAACTACTTTTTAGAACAGTATTTACCTTATGATTATTAACAGGATCGGTTATACCCGATTCTTCAGAAAAAGATAAAACACCATATATGTTAAATCTATTCTTATTTTCATTAAAAGGCTTAGAGTTCAATAAATAATTTTTCAGTCTCTCAAAATCTTTAGTCATTTTTTCTTCTTCGCTCTTTGTATATCCTTCGGCAATTATTGCAATATCAATTTTACTGCTGTAATCGCCTGAAGTGTGAAGATTTATAACTTTATTTTTTATTTTTTTGGGAGGAGTTTGTATATAATCGGTTTTTGGGTTAATAAAAACTTCCTCCACTTTATGCCAAATATTCAATGAATCGCGGCTCGAAAATCTCAATTTGATCGTTTTTTGTGGAAATGGGACTAACACTGTTTCGGAAAAATTTCCGCAATTTTCTTTTCCTTCTTTTGTATGGCGCCATTCGGCAAATAAAGTAGAGAAATTATGTGAAAAAATAACCTTATCACTCACAGAGTCGAATACTTCAATTTTAAATTCTCCGTAATCAAGAGTGTCTATAAGGTTTATTTTTGTCCCAGCCCAAAAATTAAGTTTGTAAAGTTCATCAATACGATAATATTCGTTATAGAAATTTCCTGAATGAAAATAGTCTATACGTAAAGTTTTATCCGTAAAAAATTCGTTGAATTGAGCTTTTAAAATAAAACTGTTGAAAATCAACACAATAATTAAAGTTCTTTTAAGCATAATAATATTTTTTTTAAGCGAAATTAAATTAAAATTTTATTTTTTTTGTTTTTCGTATTTGTTTTATATCTAATTTTGCCATTGAAATTGTTTCTCTATGAGGAGTTTTGATTTAAAAAAAACGATAAAAGAATTCCATTTACTCAATCTAAAAGATAGAGATAGTTTTAATTATCAATAGTTTACACAAATCTTTTTTTATTCTTTTTTTTTAATAAATCAATTTTTTTATTCAAATAAATCTCAGTTATGAATTTACCATTTGCAGAATCATATAAAATAAAGATGGTCGAGCCCATCAGAAGAAGTACAAGAGAAGAAAGAGAACAATGGATTAAAGAAGCAAAATATAATTTATTTAACCTTAAGAGCGAACAAGTTTATATTGATTTACTGACTGATTCGGGAACAGGAGCCATGAGCGATCGTCAGTGGAGCGAATTAATGCTTGGAGATGAAAGTTATGCCGGTGCGTCTTCTTATCATAAAATGAAAGACGCCATTAAAAATATACTTGGTTTCGAATATTTCTTACCTACGCATCAGGGTAGGGCAGCCGAGAATGTACTTTTTTCGGCACTTATTAAAACAGGCGATTTTATCCCCGGAAATTCACATTTCGATACTACAAAAGGACATATAGAATTTAGAAAAGCCAAAGCAATGGATTGCACCATTGATGAAGCTTTCGATACTGATATTATACATCCTTTCAAGGGTAATATCGACCTTAATAAGCTCGAAAATGTATTGAAATCATTGCCGTCTGAAAAAATTCCGTTTATTATAGTTACTGTTACTTGTAATTCTTCGGGAGGTCAGCCTGTTTCGATGCAAAATCTCAGAGAAGTAAAACAGATGGCCGAAAAATACGGCAAAATGGTTATTTTCGATTCGGCTCGTTTTGCCGAAAACGCATATTTTATCAAATTAAGGGAAAAAGGATACGAAAACAAAACCATAAGAGAAATTGTAAAAGAAATGTTCTCTTATGCCGATGCAATGACTATGAGCAGCAAGAAAGACGCTATTGTTAATATGGGCGGTTTTATTGCAATGCGTGATGAAGAATTATTCCGTAAGGCAAGTGTCTTCAATATAATGTTTGAAGGATATGTTACTTACGGAGGTATGTCGGGTCGCGATATGAATGCGCTTGCACAAGGGTTATACGAAGGCACAGAGTTCGACTATCTCGAAACACGTATCAAACAAGTAGAATATCTGGGCGAAAAGCTTATAGAATTTGGTATTCCAATTCAGAAACCCATTGGAGGTCACGCTATATTTGTTGATGCAAAAAAAATTCTTCCAAACTTACCTAAAGAACAATACATTGCTCAAACATTGGCAATAGAATTATATCTTGAAGCCGGTGTAAGAGGTGTAGAAATAGGGACATTGCTTGCCGACAGAGATCCCATAACACGCGAAAACCGCTATCCTTCATTAGAACTGCTTCGTTTGGCTATCCCACGCAGAGTTTATACCAATAATCACATGAATGTTGTTGCTGTAGCTCTTAAAAATGTTTTCGACAGAAGAGAAAAAATAACCAAAGGACTGAAAATATTAAGAGAAGCTCCAATTATGCGACACTTCACTGTCGAATTGGAAAGAGTTTAAGTTTTTTTAATTAAATGGATAAAAACCTCCGTTATCAGAGAGTTTATAAGCAAATTTCAGACTTAACTGAAAAAAGCGACAATTTAGAAGCAAGAATGTGTACTATTGTCGCTTTATTGCATTATAAACTAAAAAACTTTTTCTGGACAGGCTTTTATTGTCTTACAGATAATCAGTTGATAGTTAGAACTTATCAAGGGCCTGTGGCTTGTATGACTTTAGCAAAAGATACAGGCGTTTGTTGGGCTGCAATAAATCAAAGAAAAACTATTATAGTCCCCGACGTTCATCAGTTTCAGGGACATATAGCCTGCGATAGCCGCTCTAATTCCGAAATTGTAGTACCGGTTTTCGATAATGAAAATAATTTAATTGGAGTTCTTGATGTTGACAGTACAAAATTTAATAATTTTGATGAAGTAGATGCTCAATGGCTCGAAAAAATTGTAAAATTGCTTTTTAAATAAGAAATGACTTTTATAGAACTGATTATCATTGGAATAGGCTTGTCGATGGATAGCTTGGCAGTTTCTCTTACAAGTGGAACAATAAGATGTGTTACACACAGAAAAGGCTTAAAAATAGCTTTATTCTTTGCTTTCTTTCAAGCTCTTATGCCTTTTATAGGATGGCTTATAGGTTCTTCATTTAAAAGTTTAATTGAGCAAATAGACCATTGGATTGCATTTTCATTGCTGTTTATTATTGGTTTGAAGATGATTATTGAGGCAGTTAAGATTAATCCCGAAGACAGAAAGTTTGATATTAACAGCAATTATGTTATTATTATGCTTTCTATAGCCACAACAATTGATGCTTTTGTTGTTGGCATCGGCTTTGGTTTTCTTATTGATAGTTATCAAAAAATATTAATTGCTGCATTAATAATTGGGGTTGTAACTTTTATTTTTTCTTTTGGCGGTATTTGCCTTGGTAAATTAAACAGATTCATCAAACCACGATTGGCAGAAATTATTGGAGGTATTGTATTAATTGCAATAGGATTTAAAATTTTGGTAGAACATATTTATACTCATTAAAATTTATGAAAAAACGTTTTTTTATTTCTTTGACATTATTCTATTTCGGAATAATTTTCAGCTTTGCTCAGATTCCACAGGGATACTACGACTCTGCAATTGGACTTTATGGTACTCAGCTTAAAACAGCACTTTATAACATAATTAAAAACCACACGGTTGTAAGTTACAATTCTCTTTACACACACTATGCAACAACCGATAACCTAAAAGGTGATACTGTTTGGGATATGTATTCTATTAAAAGTAACGGAACTGCTAATTACTATTATCGACATGGCCTTAATACATGCGGCTCATACAACAGCGAAGGCGATTGTTACAACAGAGAACATTCTACTCCTGCCAGTTGGTTCAACGATGCTTCGCCAATGTATTCCGACTTGTTTAATGTTTATCCTACAGACGGATATGTAAACAACAGAAGGTCGAACTACCCTATGGCCAAAGTAGGGAATGCTACATGGACATCGTCAAATGGTAGTAAATTAGGTACTTGTATAACTCTCGGTTATTCAGGAACTGTATTTGAACCTATTGACAGTTTCAAAGGTGATTTTGCACGTTCATTTCTTTATATGGCTACACGATATGAGAATGTTGTTGCCACATGGCCTTCAAATTCTACAGAAGCTGCTGCCGTTTATGCCGGAAATAGCGGCTTAGCTTTCAAACAATGGTATATTTATTTGCTTCTTGAGTGGTGTAAATTAGATCCTGTAAGCCAAAAAGAAATCGACAGAAACAATGCCGTTTATAATATTCAGAATAACAGAAACCCTTTTATCGACCATCCTGAATTTGCTGAATTAATCTGGGGGCCTTATCCGGCAACCAATGATATTTCGAAAGAAAAATTGTTTAATGTTTATACAAATGCCGATAGGTCAATAGTTTATGTTGATTTGTTCTCTGCCGAAAATTCTAAAAATTACATTTACTTGTATGATATCAGCGGCCGCAAAGTTTTATCGGATATTATTAATAATAATAAGACTGAACTTAATATAGCTTCGCTCGAAAATGGAGTTTATATTCTGGCTGCTTTTTCTGCCGATAAAGTTATTTTTACTTATAAAATTGTAAAATAATGAGCAAAGTAAGAATTACAAAGCAGTTTAATTTTGAAATGGCTCATGCGTTGTACAATTATGACGGACCATGTAAAAATATACACGGACATTCTTATGAGTTGTTTGTAACCGTTATAGGCGAGCCTATTGAGGATACGCTTTCTCCTAAAAACGGAATGCTAATTGATTTTGGAGAACTAAAAAAAATAGTTAAGGAAAATATCGTTGATGAACTCGATCACGCTTTAGTTTTATTTAATAGAATACATGAAGAACAATTGTTATGTTTGAAAAATCAGTTTTCAAACATTAAAATTGTAGATTATCAGCCTACAAGCGAAAATATGTTAATAGATTTTGCAAATAAACTTCAAAAAGTATTACCTCCAAATATTAAGCTGTTTAGCTTAAAACTCAGAGAAACAATTACTTCATTTGCTGAATGGTATGCTGAAGATAATGAATAAAATCTATTGATGAATTTTTCTAAAATTCTCCAATCCTTCTTTCAGGAAGGCAACAAAATTATCTACGTTTTTATCGTAGGCTTTGTTTTGTTTTGTTAGAACTTTTTCATTCCAATCCATCAGAACGTAATATGGCTGTGCGTTAATATTAAAACGTGTAATTTGGTAGTTAAGATTTTTTGATCCCAATTTTTTTATAGGGCTTCCGTCGGCAGCTTTTCCCCAGTCGGCTTCTTCGAGTTCTATAAAATTAGCATCGGCATAAAGTGCTACCATTACAAACTCTTCTGTTAATAGTTTTTTCACTTCCGGCGAATTCCAAACATTGTTTTCCATTTCACGACAGTTGGCACAAGTTTTTCCCGTAAAATCGACAAAAATGGGCTTGTTAACTTTTTTAGCATAAGCTTTGGCTTCTTCGAGATCGAAAAATCCGTCAAAACCGGTAGGTAAGTGAAGTTTATCGGCAAATTTTCTTTTTCCTAAGTCGGTTTTATTTTCAACCATACCTTTATTTTCGACAATAATTCTTTCAATATCAAAGTCCTGAGTGGTAAGAGGAGGTACATATCCCGATAATGCTTTAAGCGGTGCGCCCCACAATCCGGGTATCATATAAACTACAAACGAAAAGGTTACTATTGAAAGCATTAACCTTGTAACGCTTATTTTTTCCAAATCTTTATCACCTTTAAATTTGAGCTTGCCCAATAAATAAAAGCCCAGTAAAGCAAATACCACTATCCATAATGAAAGAAAGACTTCTCTGTCGAGTATGCCCCAGTTTGCACTAAGGTCGGCCATTGAAAGAAATTTTAAACCTAAGGCTATTTCGAGGAATCCAAAAACAATTTTAACTGTATTTAGCCAGCTTCCTGATTTTAGCTTACTCAAAACACTTGGAAACATTGCCAACAAAGTAAAAGGCAGAGCAAAGCCCAATGCAAAACCTATCATCGAAATTAAAAATACCAGACTATTTCCCGAACCTGATGATAATTCGATAAGTGCGGCACCTAAAATAGGTCCGGTACAGGAAAATGAAACCAATACCGTTGTGAATGCCACGAAAAACGTACCTAAATATCCACCTTTGTCTGCATTTTTGTCCGATTTATTGATAAGCCGACTTGGCAAAACCAACTCAAACATACCGAAGAATGAAAAGGCAAATATCATGAAGATAAAGAAAAATATTAGATTTGGTATCCAATGGGTGCTTATTATATACATGGCATCTTTGCCCAAAATAAGTGTTAGAAGCAAACCCAATACTCCAAAAATCAATACAATAGATATTCCGAAAAAGTAAGCTTGTTTCAATCCCTGAGATCTTGTTTTATTCCCTTTCATAAAAAAACTAACAGTCATAGGTATCATAGGGAAAACACAAGGTGTTATCAAAGTCAATATACCTGCAAAAAAGGCTATCAGGAATATCAACATAAGCGACTTATCTTTATTGGCATTTTCAGTAATATCTTCTTTTTTAATAAGGTCTAAAGTATCTTTTTTGACAGATGTGACATTGGAATCATTTTTAAGAGCCATATTGTCGTTAGTGCTGTCGTTTTCTGTTTCGGCAACATCTTCTGTTTTAACATCGGCAACGCCTTTAACCTTAAACTCAAAGGTATTGTTTAAGAAAGGAATACAGCTCCCTTCGTTACAAACCATGTACTCAAAATCTCCGGTAATTGTAAAGTCCTTTGAGCTGAGGATTTTAATTTTTTGTTTGAAAATAGCTTGATTACTGAAATATTTGACAGTCATTTTGAAAATATCGTCAAATTCCGATTTTGGAGTTGGCTCAGTGGTTTTACCTACAAGTTTATAATCGTTGGATTTTTTGAAGTTAAACCGAGTTAAGATAGGACCGCCTTCATCCATGTATTGTGAGTAGAGGTGCCAATTCTTATCAATTTTTGCAGTGATAATAAGTTCGGCTTCGTTTCCTTTACCCTGATTTACCGAAAACGACCATTTAACAGGGTTTAATACCTGTGAAAAAATAGTTTTACTCAATAAAATTATTGAAAATAAAATGAAGTGTTTAATGAAAAATTTTTTCATGTAAATGTTATTTTTTGCAAATGTATAAAAAACACTTTTTCGCACGATTTGTTAAACAACAAAAGAGTTAAGCGAATGTTAATCACATTTTGCCTAAAATAATTGAAATTTCGAAGAAAATAAGTAGAGTGCTAAATTTCTATTAGATGAAATTCGAAGTATTCCATAATAGGGTTATGAAGCAGGTCGGTACAAGCTTTTTTAACCATTGAGTTTGCAATTTCTTCATTATCTGCTTCCACTACCATTGTTATATGTTTACCAATCCTTACATCGGTAATATTCGGTAACCCTAAGTTTTTCATACTTGCGGTAACAGCTTTCCCTTGTGGATCTAATAAGTTTTTAAGGGGCATTACGTCAATTTCAGCTCTGAACTTCATATTTCTTTATGTTTATTTTTATAATAAATAGTAATGATGAATTACTGACATTAATACATATAAAATTATTATCAGTGGCAATGCAGTGAATTGAAAAAAGATTATTAGAACTATTGCTAATGCGAGAAAATAATAGCGAATTTTATTGTTTGACCACGAAAAATCTTTGAACTTTATTGAAAATAAAGGGATTTCAACAACAAGCAGAACAGCAAACACCAGTGTAAGCAGCATTAAGTAATAAGGGTTATGAAAAATGTATGCAAAATAGCTGTTCAGAAAGTTGTAACTTAAATTGTTTTCGTATTGAAAGATAATTATTGGAGCGGATGCCCAAAAAATGGCATTTGCAGGGGTTGGAAGTCCTAAAAAGGAAATCGTCTGTCTATTGTCAATATTATACTTTGCAAGTCTTATTGCCGAAAAAATGGCAATTATAAACGGGAAATAATTCATTGCTTTGTATTTGTCGAGGAAAGGGCAATCGAAACTATAGTTTTGTAATAATTGATAAACAATTATTGAAGGAACAACTCCGAAAGTAACAATATCTGCCAACGAATCGAGTTCTTTGCCTATTTCGCTGCGTGCGTTAAGCAAACGGGCTGCCAATCCGTCAATATAATCGAAAAAAGCACCGATAAATACAAAAACCGAGGCTAAAACTAAATCTGATTTGAAAGAAGCCACAATAGCCAAACAACCGCAAAAAAGGTTCAGCAGTGTAATAAAATTAGGTATATTGTTTTTAAGCTTCATAAGCCGGAATATCGGATTAGTATTTCAAAATCAAAATTACATATTTTTTAAAGAAACGGTCAAAATTTAACAAACTTTCACTTTTTTAACGAAAGTTTGTATTTTCTGCTTCCATATCTGCCTGAAATTTAAAACCGAGTCGTTTTCCTGTTTTTAATCTCATATTATCTATACTCGATCGCATATCGAAAACGCTTACTTCTTTCACTTCGTCGTATGGTGGAGTCAGTAGGTCGAAATTTGATGTATATAAAATGGCTTTTTCTACTATACTTTTTACTGCTTCGGGTGTTAAAACGTTAGTTGCTATATTATTATAAATCAAGCCCAGTTCTTTTTTCCCTTCAATATAATAATGATTGTCAATATTTATAAAAATTCTGCCGATAAGATATCCTATGTCGTTTTCTCTGTTGTATTTAAACGAGTCGGCTAGAAAGTTATAAATATTGATGATTCCACAGTATGATCTGCTAATATCTTCTTTAATGTAAGGATCTCGCATAATTTCATGATTTCGAGAAAACTCGAAAATATTGGTATGCATCATAAAAATTAAAATATCACCGGCAAATTTCAATTCTGCTTCAAAAATACCTTTGTCGCGGAATTCAAAAGTTATTCTGTTTTCATCGGGAGGCAGCTTCTTTTTAAATTCGTTGGTAATATTTTGCAGTGCGTCTTTAAATATTTTAAATCCGTCGAAAGTTTTAGCGTAAACATCTTGCTTTAGTATTGCTTTTTTTAGAACTATATCAAATAAATCATCGTTCATATCAATTATTTTTAATTAGTTGTTATTGCCCCATTTATATGAATTTGTTTCTATTCCGGCTAATTGTAAAACCCTGTTTATTACAGTATCCGTCAATTCTAAAATGTCTTTAGGTTTGCTGTAAAATGACGGAGATGCCGGGCATATAATTCCCCCCGACATTGTTACGGTTTTCATATTTTCAATATGAATAAGATTGTAAGGTGCTTCTCTTACTGCAAGTATTAGTTTTTTCCTTTCTTTAATTATTACGTCAGCAGCTCTCGAAATCAAATCGTTTGCTGAGCCTGTAGCTATTTTCGATAAAGTGCCCATTGAGCATGGGCATATAATCATAGCATCGTACTGTGCTGAACCTGAAGCAAAAGGTGCAAAAAAATCGTTATTATCGTATAAGTCGAACCCTGTGTTTAAATATTCTTTATTGTTTAATTCATACTCCCAAACCTGAAAAGCTTTTTCGGTAAATACTACAGAAATGTCCTCAAAATTTTCTCGGAGTTGTTTTATATTAAATAAAAGTCTTTCTGCATAAATTGCACCGCTGGCACCAGTTACACCTATAATTATCTTCATTTTTTTATTTGTGCTATTCATCGCTGCGTTTAAAAGTGTATTGCAAAGATAAGTTTAATACATTATTAAACTGACCATATTGAAAAAGAATATACCTGTCGCCGGGTGCAGGCTTGTTCCTTATTCCAATGAGCGAATAATCTATGCGAAAATTAAAACTCCATTTTTCGTTCATCAAATAATGAAATCCTGTAATCCAATTTGCTGTAAATGTTCTGAAAGGATTACTTTCGATTTCTCTGTAGTCTCTTTCTTCGTAGTGGCTTGCCAAATACCCCATTGATGGGCCGAATTCAACTGCAAAATTTTCGTATATCTTATAACTTAATAATAATGGAATTTCCATATAATTAAGTCTCATAATGTATTGTGAGTAATCGTTGTTATCATAGTCGGGATTATGTCTACTGCCTTTTTGTACGAAATTTAATTCGGTTTGAAATGCAGTACGGTACGAGAGCCTGTAGTTTACAAATATTCCGAAATTAAATCCCATTTTGTTGTAACCTCCATAAGTATCGCCGTCAACTTGCGATGCAACGATTCCTCCTATAAATCCTCCATTAAAGTTTTGGGCCGATATGTTATTATAAACGAAACTGAAAAATAATAAAATCAATAAATTTTTAAACTTCATAGAGTAATTTTTAAACGTAAAATTACATAATAAAACTATATGAAAAATTAATCATACCAACTTGCATACATCGGATAGGCATTTGCTATCCTAAGCACTTGACCTTCAAAGATATTGTTGTCGAGATTTTTAACTTTTTTTGCAGGGACTCCGGCATAAAGCGACCCTGATTCTACAACGGTGTTTTCGAGTACTAAGGCTCCGGCCGCTACCATAGAGTTACTTTCGATAACTGCCCCATCCATTATAATAGCACCCATCCCGATTAGCACATTGTCATGAATTGTACAACCGTGAATTATAGCCCTGTGGGCAATGGATACATTATTACCAATATTAGTAGGAGCTTTTTGAAAAGTGCAGTGTATTATAGCTCCATCCTGAATATTTACATTATTTCCTATTCTTATCGAGTGCACATCTCCTCTTACAACCGCATTGAACCATATACTGCAATTATCACCCATAACAACATCGCCTGTAATTGTCGAATTTTCAGCTATAAAGCAGTTTTTCCCGAATTGTGGTGCGATTCCTTTAACTGATTTTATTAATGCCATTTTTTCAATTCTTTTATTTTATTAACATCAATTGATTCAAAAGTATATCCTAAGGATGAAAAGTGCTCTAAAACTTTTGGCAAAGCATAGTATAATCTCTCCTTAGATTTCAAACTATCATGAAAAACAATAATTGACCCGTCTTTTGCATAACGAACAACATTGTCATAACATTGTTTTCCGTCAATTTTTGTATCAAAATCCCCGCTTAGGACAGTCCAAAGTACAGTAAAATAATTTTTTTTAATTTTATTGAGCTGCGAATATTTTATTTTTCCGTAAGGTGGCCTAAATAGTTTTGAAGTAAAAAATTTATTACACTTTTCAATATTGTCGATATATTCATTATTGTCTGTTTCCCAGCCTTTTAAATGGTTGAATGTATGATTCCCGACAGAATGATTGTTTTCGATAATAAGTTTAAAAATTTCGGGATGTTTTGCAACATTATCTCCAACGCAAAAAAAAGTTGCATGTGCATTATTCTTTTTCAAAATATCGATAACCCAAGGTGTTACTACAGGTATTGGTCCATCGTCGAAAGTAAGAAAAATTCTTTTTTCCCCGGCAGGGAATTTCCAAATAACACTTTTCCCCGTAATAAAATTCAATAAATCAGGTGATTTTACAAAATACAAGGTAAAACAGATTAATTAAAAAATGGATTATTTTCTTTTTCGTACCCTATTTTTGAACTTGGACCATGTCCGGGTAATATCGTAAAATCGTCAGGCAAAGTAAAAATCTTCTTTTCGATGTTGTTGATAAGAATGTCATAATTGCCTGTGGGTAAATCAGTTCTACCAATGCTATCTCTGAACAATACATCGCCGGTAATTACAAATTTTCCGTCAAATGATATTAAACAAATACTACCATCAGCATGCCCCGGGGTGTGAATTACTTTTAGCGAGGTATTACCAAAATTAATGATTTCTTCATCGTTTACAATTTTATCGACTTTAGCAGTTTCTTTCAAGTTAAATCCGTACATCTTAGCCTGATCTACTGCTTTGTCGAGAAAAATTTTGCTGTCGTTATGTATAGTTAATCCTACATTAAATTTCTTTTCAACAAAGTAACCTCCCAAAACATGGTCGACGTGGCAATGTGTATTAATATGGTATTTTATTTTAAGTTCGTTTGAAATTATGAAATTATTGAGAGTTTCATCTTCTAACTCATTGTAATTGGCTGCATCAACAATTATACAATCTTTGGTTTCGTCGTAAATTAAATAGGTATTTACCTGAAAAGCATTGAAAGGGAATACTTTAACTGAAATCATTTTGAATTGTTTTTGCAAATATAATAAAAATTAAAGGTCGAGTAAAATTTTAAAAGGGTCTTTGCTTTCGAAAAGCATTTTTATTGGATTTTCAATATATTCCTTGACTTTTACGAGAAAACCGACAGATTCTCTGCCATCGATAACTCTGTGGTCGTAGGAAAGAGCAATGTACATCATAGGTTGAATTTTTACTTCTCCGTTAACAGCAATCGGTCTTTCTACAATATTGTGCATTCCAAGAATGGCACTTTGAGGAGGGTTTATTATAGGAGTAGACAACAATGAGCCGAATACACCGCCGTTAGTAATTGTAAAGGTTCCTCCGGTCATTTCTTCCAATGTTATTTTATTTTCGCGGGCTTTGTTGGCCATTTCCTTAATTTTTAGTTCTATTTCAGCCAAACTTAATGATTCGGCATTTCTAATAACAGGTACAACCAAGCCTTTGGGTGCACTAACTGCAATGCTTATATCACAGAAATCAGGAAATATAAGCTCTTCGCCGTCTATCATCGCCTGAACGTTCGGATAATCCTTTAAAGCCAAAGTAACAGCTTTTGTAAAAAATGACATAAACCCGATACCAACACCATATTTTGCCTTAAACTCCTCTGAATATTGCTTCTTCAATTCTATTAACTTGCTCATGTTGACTTCATTAAATGTAGTCAGCATAGCTGTTTGGTTTTTCACTGCAACGAGTCTTTCGGAGAGCTTAATGCGAAGCGGAGTCATTTTTTTACGATCAACTTCTCTCGAAATTGTTTTTGAATATTGTTTTTGTGTTGAAATGTTCTCAATATCATTGCGATATATTCTCGAATTTTTGTATTTGTCAATAACATAATCTTCTGCAAGATTTTTTTCCTGCATAATTTTTCGCGCCAGAGGAGTTATATGAACTTTACTATCGTCGGATATTTCTTTTACTTCATCTTTTTTATCAATATTTTTCTCAGGAACAACAGTTTTTTCGGCAACATTTTCTTTTTCTGTTTGAGGATTTTTATTTACTTGTGAAGTATCAATAAAACAAACAGTAGCACCTACATTAACAGTTTCGCCTTCGTTTACTATAATGTTTACAACGCCGTTTTCAGTTGCATATATGCTAAGTGTAGCTTTTTCCGAATCAATTTCTGCAATTTCATCGTCTTTTTCAACGTAATCGCCATCTTTAACCAGCCATTTAGACAATAATACCTGAGATATTGATTCGCCGGGACTTGGAACAACAACTTCTACTTTCATATTATTTATTTTTTAAAAAACTTTATTCATTTACACAATGCATGTCACATTCGCTCAATGCCCATTCGCAGGTGCATTTACCCATTGCTTTATCGATAATTTTTTGTTGACTTATTTTATGTATTTTCCCTGAGCCTGTTGCAGGGCTGCCGCTTGATGCTCTTGCTGCAAAGAGCTTTATAGGTATATTTTTAATGTGTTTGTGTATGAAATCCCATGCACCCATATTTTCAGGCTCTTCCTGTACCCAAAGCCAATGAGTTGCTTTGTTATATTTCTTATAAATACTGTCCCATTGTGAGTACGGTATAGGATATAATTGCTCTATTCTTACAATGGCAATATTGTCTTTTTTATCCTTATCTCTTTCATCAATAAGTTCATAGTAAATTTTTCCGGTGCAGAAAATCACTCTGTCAACATTTTCGGGAATTGCTTTTTCGTCATCTAATATTTCTTTAAAGCCTCCTTGAATGAAATTATTTATATCCGAAATACAAGCAGGATGTCTTAATAAACTTTTTGGAGTAAATATAATAAGTGGTTTCCGAATATTACGATGTAATTGTCTTCTTAAAATATGGAAAAAGTTAGAAGGAGTTGTACAATTTGCAACTTGAATATTACAATCGGCACAAAGTTGCAAAAATCTCTCAATTCTTGCACTTGAATGCTCCGGTCCTTGCCCTTCGTAGCCATGGGGAAGAAACATAACTAAATCATTCATAACATTCCACTTATTTTCGGCGCTTGTAATAAACTGGTCGATTATAATTTGAGCACCGTTGAAAAAATCGCCAAACTGAGCTTCCCAAATTGTAAGAGTAAATGGAGAACCCAAAGCATAACCATATTCAAATCCCAGCACTCCATATTCCGAGAGTAAAGAATTGTAAATTTCAAATTTTGGTTGATCGGGTTTTATGTTGTTCAAAGGAATATATTTTTCTTCAGAATCTTCTACAGTTAATATAGCATGGCGGTGCGAAAAAGTTCCGCGACCAACATCTTGCCCGCTAATACGTACAGGGTAACCTTCGTCTAATAATGATGCGTATGCAAGTAATTCACCCATAGCCCAATCAAGCTTCCCTTCTTTGAAAACCATTTCATATCTGTCGTTTTGTAATTTTTTAATTTTACTGAAAAATGGCAGATTTTCGGGTAATGCTGTAATCTTCTCGGTCAAATAGAATATTTTTTCTTTATCTATGGCTGTTTCAGGCGATTTTTCAAAATCCGAAAGTTTTGCTTTAACTATATTTTTCCATTCGTTTTCCAGAAAAGAAGTAATAGTGGCTTTGGGGATTTTTTTTGATAATATTAAATCTTCTTCGAGCAATTGATTGAATTCTTTTTCCATTTTTCTTGCCTCTTCATGTTCAATTACTCCTTCATTTTTAAGTTTTTCAACATATATTTCCCTCGGATTGGGATGTTTTTCGATTATTTTATATAGTGTAGGCTGAGTGAAGCGAGGTTCGTCTCCTTCATTATGCCCGTATTTTCTATAGCAGAGCAAATCAATAAAAACGTCTTTGTGAAATTTTTGTCTGAATTCGAGAGCAAATTGCATAGTATATACAACTTCTTCAACGTCGTCGCCATTTACGTGAAAAATAGGCGATTGTATTATCTTGGCAATATCGGTACAATAAATACTTGAGCGGGCATCGAGATAGTTTGTCGTAAAGCCAATTTGGTTGTTTATAATCAAATGTATGGTACCGCCTGTCTGATATCCCGGTAATTCAGACATTTGTAAAACTTCGTAAACTATACCTTGTCCTGCAATTGAAGCATCTCCATGTATAAGTATAGGAACAATTTTTGAGTTGTCGCCATTATAGTCTAAATCAATTCTTGCTCTGACGATACCCTCAACTACAGGGTTTACTGCTTCAAGGTGTGAAGGATTTGGTGCAAGTGTAAGTTTTAACTTTTCTCCTTTATGTGTAGATGTAAACGAAGTAAAACCAAGATGATATTTAACATCACCCATTAGCTCATCGTCATCATATTCTTTTCCCTCAAATTCGCTGAAAATATCTTTATAGGATTTGTTAAGTATATTTGCAAGCACATTTAAACGGCCTCTATGTGGCATTCCTATTACGAATTCTTTAGCACCAAGTGTTGAGCCAATTTCAATAATGGCATCCAAAGCCGGTATGGCTGATTCGGCGCCTTCTAATGAGAATCGTTTTTGCCCAGGGAACTTTTTGTGTATAAATTTTTCAAATATAACGGCTTCGCTTAGTTTATGGAGTATTCTTATTTTTTCTTCTTTACTGAAGTTAGGTATATTTCTGGTTGTTTCCATTTTGTTTCTCAACCAGTTTGTAATTTCAGGCTTACGGATATAACGATATTCTACTCCGAAAGAATTACAGTATGTGTCTTGCAGATGTTTTATAATGTCTTTCAGCTTGGCTTTCCCGAGTCCTAATTTGTTTCCCGCAAAAAACTCTTTTTCAAGATCCGATTCTTTAAGCTCAAAATTTTCAATATCTAATGTAGGAGTATATTTTCTTCTGCTCCTCACGGGATTGGTCTTTGTAAAATAATGACCTCTTTCTCTGTAAGCATTAATTAAGTTTATTACTTTAAATTCATCAGGATAGTCTAATGTTGATGTTTCGGAAAAATTTGCTTTTGAAAATTCGAAACCCTCGAAGAACTTCCTCCATCCAAAATCTACAGATTCGGGATTAGTTTTATATTGCTTATAAAGTGCATCTAAAAACTGAGGTTCAACGTTACTCAAATATGAATATTCGTCCATTTCTAAGTTTTTCTTATTATACCTTTAAAGAACAAATATAATAATAAAAAAGTTTACATAATTCTTTTGAAAATAAATTCGTTGAAAATAGGGCACATTTTTTTAAATATCGTTGATTTTGAATGTCAGCTTTTATTGAGTATTTCGTTTTTGTTAAACGATTTTTTAAGGAAGTATAAAAAAAATTTGCAATTTTGCATTAAACTTAATAATAAAAACAGTGATTATCAGTACAATAATTTTAGGAACAAAAAAAATTAAAATATATTCTTTTCTTTTTCTGATATTTATATTCTCATCTTGCGCAAATATTGTTGCTCCGAGCGGGGGCCCGCAAGATAAAACTCCACCGAAATTAATAAAAAGCCAACCTGAGAGAAATCAGTCGAATTTTTCAGGAAAAGAGATTATTTTAAATTTCGATGAGTATATAGTTTTAAAAGATATTGCAAACCAATTATTTATTTCGCCGCCTTTTGAAAATAAGCCCGAAGTTAAAGTAAAAGGCAAAGCCTTACATATTGAATTGAAAGAAGATTTAATTCCAAATACTACCTATATTTTCAATTTCGGAGATGCTATAGCCGATTTACACGAAGGTAACCCGTTAACCAATTTCGAACTGGTTTTTTCTACAGGTAATTCTCTCGACTCTATGTCTTATTATGGTCGTGTTATTGACGCTTTTACTTCCGAACCCGAAAAAGATGCTTTGGTAATGCTTTACAAAAAAAATTATGATTCTGTTCCTTTTCTCGAAAAACCTTTGTATATAAGCAAAACTGATTCAAAGGGTTATTTCGCTTTTAGCAATATCGAAAATGTACCTTATAAAATTGTTGCCATTAACGATATTAATAAAAATCTTAAATATAATCAATACGTCGAAAAAATTGCTTTCGAATCGGATTTGATTCAACCGGTTTATGTCCCTCGTAAAATAAATGATTCAACATCATCAGATACATCGAATGTTATAAAAAGAATAGTTGATAACGGTAATTCGATGATATTAAGAACTTTTATGGAAAGTTCAGCAAAGCAAAAGATCATAAAATCTTCTTTTATTACTAATAATCAAATAGTATTGGCGTTACAAAAACCCGACAAAAATATTGCTATTAAAGGAATTGATTTATCAGAAAAATTGTTTATCCCCGAATGGAACGAAATTCACGATACTCTTGTTTTGTGGTTGCTTAAAGATAATATTGATTCGATAAAAATTATTTTATCGGATAACTTGAATTTTACTGATTCAGTAACAATTAAAAAAACAGCATTTACTAAAAAAGCTCCTGTCGCTAATATAAGGCCTTCGTCTAATATTACACCTGTTTTCGATTATTTTAACAATATAAAACTCACATTCCCTTATCCATTATTGAATACCGATTCTTTAAGCCTAATTTTAATTGAAGATTCGGTTGCTATACCTATAAAGGCATATTCTATCAATAAATCAAAAAGAATTTATCAATCAGAGAGAAAGCTTAAGCAAAAGACAGATTATCAATTGATTTATGGAAATCGAAATATATATGATTTGAACAATAATATTCCTGATAGTTTAAGAATAAGTTTCAAAACAAACGGGTCGGAGGATTTTGGTAATGTTTTAATAGATTTTATTGCTAAAGACAGTACTTGCCAGTATATAATTCAGCTTATTGATGAGAAAAATAAGGTAGTTGAAGAGAAAATCATAAAGGGAAGTTATAAAATAAGGTTTGTAAATATTAGGCCGGGAAATTATACTTTAAAGGCAATTGCTGATAGAAACAAAAACAATATTTGGGATACCGGAAATTATTTACTCAAAATTCAACCTGAAAATACATTTCTTTTCCCTTCAAAAATAAATGTAAAAGCCAACTGGGATATCGAAGAAAAGTGGATTGAATAATTTTTTTATTTTTTCAGCACAAGTTTTTAAAAAAATTAGTGTCAAATAAGAAAAAAATATTTAATCACTTAAAATTCAAAAAAACATGAAAAAGTTATTTTTAATTATTGCGATTTTTATCGGAATTTCAGTTGCAGCAAACGCACAAAGCACAACATCAGTTAAAAGTGAAAAAGTCAAAAGCGAAGCATTAACAACCAAAAAAGCTGAAACAACAAATGTTAGAGGAAATTTTGTTGACAAAGACAATGATGGCGTTTGCGACAATTATCAGATGAGAGGTAAAAACAAAGATTGTCCTAATTTTGTAGATGCAAATAACGATGGTATTTGCGATAACTTCAAAGCAAAAGGAAATTGTTGCGGTAATGGCGGTTGCAAAGGACATAACCATAATCACGGCAGACATCATCACGGAAAAGGTCATTGCTGCGGTAATTCAAAAAATTAATTAATTTTGGATAAAAAAAGGGTAAATAAAAAACTAAAATAGTTGATGACAGAACAAGAACTGGTTGAAGGAATTGTAAATAAAAACGAAAGTGCATTCAGAGAACTGGTTCAGTTGTACCAAAAGCAAGTGATAAACACTTGCTTTGGTTTTTTGGGAAACTACGAAGATGCTCAGGATGTTGCTCAAGATGTGTTTATCAAAGTTTACGAATCGGCACACAGTTTTCGGAAAGAATCGAAAATTTCGACATGGATATACAGAATTGCCGTAAATGAATCTATAAACCACAAAAAACGTCTGCAAAGAAAAAAATGGCTTAAATATTTTGATTTTCTGAATCAAAATCAAACTAATGATATCGAAAATAATGATAAAAACTATAATATATCAGATGCTGCAATAGAACTCGATGAAAGAAATTCAATTATTAATAAGGCACTTGACAAATTGCCCGAAAATCAAAGAATTGCTTTCACTTTGCATAAGTATGATGATATACCTTATCAGCAAATTTCTGAAATAATGAATATTTCGCTTTCAGCAGTCGAATCATTAATTTTCAGAGCTAAACAAAATTTACAAAAATATTTAGTAAATTATTTTAAAAATTAATACAAGAAATTTGAAGATTTGTTGTCTAAATAGAAAAAAATGAATTGTAAAGAATTTAAAAAACGGATAATACCTTATATCGAAAATAATCTGAACGAAAGCGATTATGACAATTTTGTTCAGCATATCGAGAATTGTAATTCATGCAAAATTCTTTTGGAAAAAATTAAAGAATCGTATGATTTTACAAATTTAAAAGCAAGTAATATAGAAGATCCGTTTTTTTATACCCGATTGGTTCAAAAGCTTGAAAATCGCTCAACAGAAAACCATACTATTTTAAAAACTTTGAACAGAAGGCTCCAACCTGTCTATATTACTGCTTTAATTCTGATAGGTATTTATTTCGGAATTTATTTAGGAAACAGTTATCACTCCAACCAAACATACTCCGAAGAAGTAAGAAAAAATCAAATTGATGCCTATGCAAAAGATAACTACATTATATTAGCAGAAAATGAAAATTTAGAAAACTTTTTTATTTCAAATAAATAAACATTATGAATTATTTTTCGAAAAATAAAATATTGGGTTGGCTTATTTTAATAGGGTTGATTATTAATATTGTCGCTATTTCTACAATACTGTACAAAAGGAATAGTTTTGTAAGAGATAATTACGAAAAAGATTTTCAACCACATCCATCTCCAATCGAATTTATTAAAAAAGAATTAAATCTAACAGAAGAGCAAGCTGCTAAGTTTGCCATTATAAAAGAAGAATCGAAAAAAGAAGCTAAAGTGATCTTCGACTCGTTAAGAATAAAAAGAAGTGATCTGATGGCAATTCTTGCTCATGATAATCCTGATATTCAATCGATTAATACGATAAGTAATGAAATTGTTGTTCTTCAATCAAAATTATTGCAACACTCAATAAAACAATATCTTGAGCTCAAAAAAATACTAACAAAAGAGCAACAATTAAAATTTATTGAAATTTACAAAGATATTTTCGGTTGCGAAAACATGAAACATCGCAGAGGTGGTAGAGGCAAACACCACGGCGGCGGCGAAAGCTGTCCTAATAAAAATCCGGAACATGAATTATAAGCGGTTGAAATATTCTCAAAAATATTTTTCGCTTTATTGTTTTTTAATTATTTCAACACATTTATCAATATCAGTCATTGGTTCGAAACAGTAATTTTTATTACATAAATAAATTATTGTGTTTTCTTGGTTATCTTTAGTATTGCTTATGTTTGGCATTAAAAGCAAATTAGGGATAAACATTTTATTCAATTTTTTAAGATATTCTTTTGAATTCTTGCCTTCAATTCTTAACGTAAAAAAATCATTTTCCACCATCAACAACAATTTTATCCATTTTGAATAGTACAAAGGATTAGTATCAATTTTATCGGAAAGCAAATTTAGAGCATTTACAGCTGTGTTTTTATATTCCGAATTATCCGTTATAGTTCCTAATTTAAACAAGTTAAGCATAAAAGTAGAGTTAGCCGAAGGTATCACTATATCAGTAATTTCCTTATAATTTTGATACAACTTATTCAGTTTTACATCTGAAAAAAACAAAAGTTCGTCGTTTTGTTTTTTGAATTTTATAAATGCCTCTTGAGTTAATTTTAAAGCCGTTTCAAGCCAATATTCGTCAGCGTCTGTTTGATATAAATTTATTAAAGCTTCAATAAAAAAAGAATAATCATCAAGAAAGGCCAAATTTTCTTCTTGATTATAATTTAAAATATGCTTGAGCTCTTGATTGTTATCATTATAAATTTCTATTATTTTCAATGCACTATTTTTAGCAGTTAAATAATAATTTTCATTATTGAAAGCATTGTAAGCATCAATATAGCAGCTAATTACAAGGGCATTCCATGAAAGTAAAACTTTAGTATCGGTCAATGGCCTTATTCTGTTTTTTCTTCGATTGAAAAGTGTTTTTTTGGAGATATTTATTTTTTCTTTTAATTCAGAAATAGTCAATTTAAATTTATCAGCTACCATTTCGGGGTTTTTTGATGGAATAAGAATATTATATTCCTTTTCCCATTTACTATAGCCATCAACTTGAAAAAAATACTTAAACAAAATGGCATCATCACCTAAAAACTCTTCTATCTCTTTTCCTTTCCAAATGTAATATTTCCCTTCTTCTCCTTCCGAATCGGCATCGATTGCAGAGTAATATAACCCGTTTTCGCTTTTAAGTTCATTTTCAAGAAAAAATATAGTTTCTTCTGCAATTTCTTTAAAAAAATTGTTTTGAGTTACTTTAAAAGTATTTGAATACAATGAAATAAGCTGGGCATTATCGTACAGCATTTTTTCAAAATGCGGAACTTTCCAATCATTATCAGTTGAATAACGGAAAAAACCTCCGCCAAGTTGGTCATAAATACCGCCATTAGCCATTAACTCCAATGTTTGCGAAATATGTTCCAAAGCATTATTATTGTTTTTAAAAAAACTATATGTGAGCAAAAAATCATAAACAACCGGCATAGGAAATTTTGGAGCTCCTTTTATTCCTCCTTTGATATTATCAAAATAATTAGAAATAGTTCGATATGCCTTATCAGGGTTTAAGTTTGTTTCTGTTTTACGTGAAAATGATGAAAAATTATTTTGAATTTTTAATGAGTTTTGTTGAATTAAATCTGCTTGTTTAATAAGCCTTTCAGGAGATTTTTTATAAATTTCCGAAATTTGTAAAAGTATTTCTTTCCAACTTTCTTTTGGGAAATATGTTCCTCCCCAAAAAGGACGAGTATCGGGAAGAAGAAAGCAATTCAAAGGCCAGCCTCCATTACCTGTTATCAATTGAACAGCTTCCATATACAGATGATCAATATCAGGTCTTTCTTCCCTGTCAACTTTTATGTTTATAAAATTTTCGTTCATTATTTGAGCGATTTCATTGTCAACAAAAGATTCTTTCTCCATAACATGGCACCAATGACATGATGAATATCCAATGCTCACAAGAATGGGTTTATTAAGCTCTTTTGCCTTTAATAGAGCATCTTCACACCATATTTCCCAATTTACCGGATTATAGGCATGTTGGAGTAAATAAGGACTTTTCGCATTAATCAATGAATTTGGTTTATTGTATGATTTGTTTGATTGCATATGAATTTTTAATTATTTTTACATTTGAATTTCAACTGAATAATTTGTATAATATTAACACTTTAGATTGATTAATGGTTTTGTAATACAAATGAATTCATAATTATATTTTTTAGAATAATCTAATTTTATTTATAATAATCAATATATTATGTTTGAGATTGAGATAGTTTACTTGTTGATTTTTGTATTGATTTTATTGCTGGTAGTTTTTATATACCTGTATTTCAATTTGAAAAGTAATATTCGAAACAATAAAGTTTCAAAATATAGCTCTATTAAAGAAGTTGACATTACAAACATTAATAACAGTTTTGATTCGATAAAAGAGAATAATCAAAGTTCAAATAAAGAATTTTTTACCGGAAAAATGGCCCAAGAAATATTTTATCTTAATCCGGCCATTATGGGTATAGTTAATATTAAAGACGAGGTTTTTGTCGATGTTAATGAACAGTTTTTAAAAGTATTAGAATTTAATAAAAGTGAAGTTATTGGAAAATCGGCTTTAGAATTAGGGTTACATACCGATATTGACCAGAGAACTCTGATGTTCGAAAAATTGAACAGAGAAGGAGTAATAAAAGATTTTGAGCTTAAGGTAAAAACAAAAAGCGGGAAATTAAAGATTTTGGTATTCAATGGAAGTATTATAAACATTAGAAACAAAAGTTATTTTATAGCCATTGTAACCGATATAACAGACTTTGTTAATACAGAGGAATCGTTGAAAGAAAATCAGAAAAACCTGATGCAACTTTTCGATTTTTCGCCTCTTGCTTTATGTATAACTGATTTTAATAAGCATAAAATTATTAAATGCAACTTATCAGCAATAAAACTACTCGAATTAACAAACGAAGAGATTGAAAATTTCGGATTTTGCAAATTTTTGAGCGAATCGGGTTATTCCGATTTTATAGAGCAAATAAATAAAAATGGCAAAATTTATGATTTTGAAACACAAATTATTAACGCAAAAGGAGAAAAAAAATGGGTTTTAATATCCGCAGATTCGATTAACTATTATGGAGAAAGAGTTTGGTTGATTGGAATTATTGATATTACTGTCAGAAAAGAAATTGAGGGTCATCTGCAATTTTCGGAATTAAAGTTTTTAACTGCATTTAACAATATGCCTGCAATAATGGTAATTGTTGATATTGAAAAGGATGAAATAATTGATGTTAATAATTCTTTTGAAAACACCTTTAGTTTTAGTAAAGAAGATGTTATAGGTAAAAAGAGCGAAGTTTTTCTTAGTTTATTCCCTAAAAACGATATGATAATGATTGGTAAACTGCTACGTACTAATAATACTGTAAGAAACTATCAAACAACATATTGTGATAAAGATGGGAAAACACGTTTTTTTCATTTTTCGGTAGTTTTATTTGATATAAACAATAAAAAATTCTCTTTAAATATAATTACCGATATATCCGAATTTATAGATACCGATAATGCTTTAAAGCAAAGTGAAGAAAATTACCGTATGATAGTTGAAAACACTACCGATGGTATATATATTTTAAAAAATTCGAAGTTTATTTTTTTTAATAAAAGAATGCAACAAGCACTCGGGTATTCTTATGATGAATTAAGAAATATAGATGCTTTATCATTAATTCATCCTGAGGATAAGGAAAATGTGATAGATTTGATAAGAAAGAAAAAAAAGAAAAAAAACTCTCCCATTACTTATGAGTCGAGAATTATAACCAAAAGCGGAGAAATCCGAAATTGTATATTTACTACAAAAGATATAAAATATAGTAATGAAGATGCTGTATTGGGAATAGTACACGATATTACCGAGTTAAGGAATGCCGAAAACGAACTTATTCAATTCAATCGTTATCTTGAAGAAAAAGTAGAAGAAGAGTTTAAAAAAAGAGAAAAACAGGAGAATATATTGGTTCAAAAATCAAAACTCGAATTTTTAGGTGAAATGGCTGCAGGTATGGCTCATGAGATTAATCAGCCTTTAACCGGGATTTCGATGGCTATGGAAAATCTGTTGAATAAATTCGATAAGAAAGACGCTAGTTATAATTATTTCGAGACAAAAGTCGGAAGTGTTTTCGATTATATCGACAGGATAAAGAAAATTATTGAACATGTAAGAATATTTTCGAGAGACCAGCAATCGACAATTAATGAAGTGTTTAGCATAAACGAAGTAATAAAAAATGCACTTTCGCTAATTGAAAAACCATATCAGGCACTGGGTATAAGAATAATAACAAATATTGAGAACGATGAGCTTTTTATAAAAGGAAATAAATTCAGATTAGAGCAAGTTATTCTTAATTTACTATCTAATTCGAAAGACGCTTTAATAGAAAAAACAAAAAAACAAAAAAACTTCAATGACAAGAAAATCGAAATAATTATCAGTAAAGATAAAAATTGGATATGGCTCGAAATAAAAGATAATGGAATAGGTATTGAAACATCACAAATTGATAATATCTTTAACCCTTTTTATACTTCAAAAGATGCTGATAAAGGCACAGGGCTTGGCCTTTCGATAGTTTACGGAATAATTAAGGAGTTTAACGGAGATATTTTTACTGAAAGTAAACCCGATTATTATACAATAATGAAAATTGTTTTACCAAGAGAATACAAATAAATATGAAAGGAATAAATATATTAATTCTTGACGATGATGCAGCTATTAGGAATGAATTAAGCGAGTTTCTCGAAAGCAAAGGTTTTGATATTTTTAAAGCTTCAAAACCATCAGAAGCCGAATATTTACTCGAACAAACAGAAATTGACATTGCAATTATTGATGTCAAATTACCTGAAAAAGACGGCATAGAAGCTTTAAAGGAAATAAAGCAAAAATATTCTGATGTTGAGGTTATTATGATTTCAGGTCATGGGGATATGGAAATGGTAATTCAGGCAATGAGGGCAGGTGCAAGCAACTTTTTTTTAAAGCCTTTTCGTTCGTCTGACGTAGAAAATGCTATTGAGAGAACTAAAAGGTATATTAATCTCAATAAACAGTTCAAAGAAATACAAGTCAATTACGATTGGGTAAGCGAGCAAATAAAATCAAAATTCAAATGGAATTTTATTGCCGAAAGCAACAGTATGAAAGAAGTTTTAAATATGGTTACAAAAGTTGCTCAGTCGGATAAAACAACAGTGCTGATAACTGGCGAAAGCGGGACCGGAAAGGAAATGATAGCCGGAACTATTCATTATTTGAGCAAAAGGAAAAATCATTTTTTCAATGCAGTAAATTGTTCTGCTATTCCTGACAATTTGTTTGAAAGTGAATTTTTTGGGCATAAAAAAGGCTCATTTACCGATGCTTATGAAAATAAATTGGGATTGTTTGAAGTAACAAATAAAGGGACATTATTTTTAGACGAAATAGGTGACTTAAAATACGATTTGCAGGGAAAATTTTTAAGAGTACTCGAAGAGGGTAGAATTAATAAAATCGGCTCGAGTAAAATAATTGATATTGATGTTAGAATTATAGCCGCTACCAACAGAGACCTAAGGAAAATGTGCGACGAAAATAAATTCAGATTAGATTTGTTGCATCGATTGAATTCATTTGTTATTAACTTACCACCGCTTCGTGAAAGGAGAGAAGAAATACCTTTGCTTCTTAACTATTATATCGAACAATTTTCGAAACAATCGGGGAAAAAAATAAAAGGTATTGACAACAACACTATGCAGATACTCGAAAACTATTCGTTTCCGGGAAATATAAGGGAGCTGCGAAATATGGTAGAAAGGGCTGTTATACTTTGTGATTCGGAAAAACTCAACTTAAAACATTTTCAGTTTAACTATGGCAGTTCTATAAACTACAGCAAACCTGCCAAAATTTATTCTACTTTAAATTTAGCCGAAAATGAAAAAAATTTAATAGAAACGGCACTTAAACAAACAAAATTCAACAAATCGAAAGCGGCCGAACTTTTAGGTATTGACAGAAAACGACTAATGAGAAAAATGGAATTATACAATATTAACGGTAACTTATAAAACTTAGTGCAAAAAAAAAGCTGTCATATTTATTGACAGCCTTTTTTTTGATTTATAAAGAGTTTATTCGATAAATAACTTTTTAACAATACTTTGCTCACCGTTGGTAATTCTGATTATAAAAATTCCGGCAGGAATTTGAAAACTAATAATGTTTGTATTCTCATTATAAATTTCTTTGGAATATATTTTTTGTCCGGTTAAATTATAAACTTCTACATATGACTTACATTTTAGATTATCAGCTTTTATATAAACATTGTTGTTATATGAGTAAATAATTGCATCTAACGAATTGTTTTCTTTAACAGAAGATGTGTTTACAGGAAGGAAATTAGGATTAGTCATATTGAAAGGATCAACAAGCATCATCATTGAAGCAGTTGCCATAGTATCATTGTTTCTTGAAGTTGAGGTAAAATAATTTCTTTCAAATTGAGAAGCAAAGAAGTTGGTCATACCTGCCAATACACAGTTTTCTATTCTGAGTTCATCGTTAGTTGCATTCGATTGTGATGCACTACCGTCGATAAAGAGACCTACAGGCCATCCGGAGAAAACGCTGTTGAATACATTCAGTTTGGTGTTACGTCTTAAATGCATTGCTCTTTTAAAGTTTGAATGAATAGTATCAGTAAGGTTTTGCATAGGACCTATCAGCGTAAAATTACTAAAAATAGGTTTAGTAATAGGAGTATTAGTAGAACCTGTACCGTCATTATCAGATTCAAATCCATTTGAGCCTGATACATCTGCAATATTTTTATCACGAAGAGCGACAGCGAATTGGATTTTTCCTCTGAATCCGAAATCAGTGTCAAAGTCGTCATCCCAACTTCTGAAGCTGATTAAATGTTTTGCATTAACAGTACCGCCAAACCATTCGAAAGAATCGTCACCGCAATAAGAAACCTGTACATAATCAACTTCGGTTTCACTGCCAACTCCGCCGAATGTTATACCGTTAATTTCATTATTTGCAGAGAATGCTATACCGGGGAATTCAACTCTTACATATTTTATTATACCTGAGTTATCATTGTCAATGGTTCCCCCGTATGTTGACCCGACACCGCCTTCAATAGTAGCACTTCCTCCGGCAACATTAATAACTGCGTTTCCAAGTATTATTAAACCTCCCCAGTCGCCGTAATCGCGGTTACCTGCAGATTGGTTTGAAGTGAAAACAATAGGATTAGTTGCTGTTCCGTTAGCAATTAACTTGCCCCCCTTTTCAATGATTAAGGCTCCTTTATTTGTCTTGTCGCCTCTTATTATAGTTCCTGGTTCTATTGTAAGAGTAGCACCGGATTTCACATATACCCAACCATTCAGTAAATAAACATTGTTCGATGTCCAAGTTGTATTCGAAGTTATATCACCTCCATTTACTGTTACATTAGGGGTAGGATAATTTGTGTTTTGAGGGTCGAAATTTGCCCAACCTTGTGTCCAGTTTGAAGAACCAAAGGCGCCTCTGTAATTTACTACTTCAAAAAAAGAATCATTTAATGCTGAATTTGTAAATGATGCTCCGCTTAATAAAGGAGAATTTTGAGCTGTTATGCTCATTGCCGAAAATAATACTAAGGCAATAAAAGAATAAAATTTTTTCATGTTTTAATCAGGATTAATTTGTTACGGGGCAAAATTATTCCGATTAATTCGCAATTGTGTTAATTTGTATTTAAGTTAGTTTTAAGTTATTATTACTAATTTTTTTAAAACTGATAACTTTTGATTGATTATGGTTTCAGTATATCGAAAGCTATATCAAGATATTGGAAAACATCGCTCGGATGTTGTCCTATGTAGTTTTGACTTCTTTCGTGTCCCAATCTTACAATTACTACTTTTAATTCGGGAATTATAAAGATATACTGTCCTAAAATACCTCTGGCATAAGTGATATTGTAACCTTTGTAATTTAAAAGCCACCAGTGCAGTCCGTAAAAATTATTTTTCAAACCTTTTTCATTTATCAAAGTAGTATCGGGTTGGGAAATTGATTTTATATAATTTTCCGAAATAACTTGTCGCCCGTTAACTCTGCCGCTATCTGAAATCAATTTTCCTATTTTGGCGAGATCCCGGGCATTTGAGCAAAAACAGCAATATGGTTTTTCGGTACCGTTTAGTTTGTCAAGATACCATTTAGCAGAATGACCGGCTCCAATCGGTTGCCATAATTTCTCGGAAGCATACTCTGAAATTGATTTATTTGTTACTTTTTTTAAGATTAAACCTAAGAGCAAAGTATTTCCGCTTTGATATTGAAAAATCGAATCGGGCTTTTTATCAAATCTGATTTCAGTTGCAATTTTGTATAAGTCGTCGCCGTAATATGCTTGTGTGGTTTTTGAGAATAATCCGGCATAATTTTCATCCCAATCTGATCCCGAACTCATATTTAATAAACTTCTTATTGTTATTTCTTTTGCATATTTCCCTTTTATTTCCGGAATAAAGTTTATAACCCGCTGATTTAAACTTTTAATCTTTCCATCATCTAATGCACAACCTATAAGCAGACCGACAATGCTTTTAGTAGCTGAAAAAGTGTTGGTTAAGCTGCTATCGCTGTATTTATCCCAATAAGATTCATAAATTATTGAATCATTTTTAGCAACCAAATAAGCGATGGTTTTATATTCTTCAAGTTTTTTTAATAAACTGTCAGGCAATATTTTATTATTATATGATGATGATAATTTCCAGTTTAAAGGGTGTTTAGACGCCTGAATTTCGCGTGTATAAAAAATATATTCATCATCAATGCCTACGTATCTGTATATGAGTGCATTACGTATATATTGCGGGGATAATAGAAAGGCAAACAGAATGATTATCAGAATTATGGTTATTATTGTAAGAATTTTTTTCATTTCGGTTAAGAATTAATTTAATGTGATGTTATTTCAGAATTTTCTTCAATTTGCAAAATAAAAGCAATGTTTTTAATTTAAAATCAATTTTTGGTTCATTTAAAATTCCATTGTAAAGTTCACCCATTTTCAAATAATATTTATAGAAAACTTTTGGAGTTATCTCCCATTTATCAAGAAAAATTTTTCTGCCTTTTCGGTTTTTATTTTTTTTCAGTTTACTTGTTGATTTTGACATAAAGTGATAAACAAGGCTTTTCCCTACACCTTTAAAGTTTCTTATTCCCAGCTGCCATAATTTCATTGAAAAGTCGGGGTCGGAGTACATTCCGGGTGAAAACTCAATACTAAAACCGCCTACAAGGTTCCAGTTCTTTCTGCTAATGATATTTGGCGGCCATGTAGCTCCATACCAATCTTTACTGTTATTAGTTTTGCAATATTCAAGTAACTTCTCCTCTTCGAAATCTTGTGGATTATTCCCGAAATTAAAGGGTGCTAAAACGCAGGAATTTTTTGTAAACTTTGGCTCAATTAAAGTTGATGAAAAAAAGAATAAATCATCTTTTTGTTGTTCTATTTCTTCGAATAAATATTTATCCCAATTTTGGCAAACATACATATCGTCGTTCATATAAACAATATAGTCTGCCAATGCCAGTTGAGCTGCGGCGTTTACCCCAATGCAAATACCAACATTTTCGGTGCTGTGCGTATAGTCAATTTTTTCTTTTTCAGCCCATTCTTTTGTCCCGTCAATTCCTTCATTAATGTGCAATATTATTTGGTGATTAAAAGAGCTGTTTTTTCTAATACTTTCTACACAAAGTTTCAAATAATCGAGATTGTTCCAAGTAGGAATTATTATTGAAAAAACTGAGTTATCATTATTTTGAGTAAATTTTACAAAATTCATTTACTTTTTTTTAAGTTATTAATAGTTAAATACTTAATATATACCCCATAAGCCTCATTTACACTTATTAAAAATCCGCTATATCCGTCCAAAAATCCTAATTTAACGAAATAGTTTCTAAGAAAGCGAACAATCGGTCCCAAATAGATTTTTAAAGTCAAAAATGATTTTTTATTGTTAAAACTTATCTGAGCACTTTTTTCGGCATATTTCTTAACTCTTTTTCTGTGTTCATCAACACTATAATAAGAGTAATGAAGCAAATCTCCGTTTAAATGCCCTTGAGTAGAGTCTTTATCCATTGTAACCTTTTCGTGAATTTCGCCTTCCCATCGGCCTTTTTGTTTATTCCATAATCTTAATTTTTTATCGGGATACCAACCGCTGTGATGTATCCAGTTTCCGCAATAATTTGTCAATCTGTTAAATGTATAAGAATCCAAAACAGTATCTGATTTTTTTATTTTTATTATTTCTTCTTTTAGCTTCGATGAAAGTACCTCATCGGCATCCAACGATAAAATGTAGTTATAACTTGCAGTTTGATTAGCAAAATTTTTTGTTGAAGAATAACCCATCCATTCTTTTTGATAAAATTTAACAGGATATTTTGAACAAATTTCTTTTGTTTTATCGGTTGAATATGAATCAAAAATAACAATCTCGTCGGCTACGTCACGTAATGATAAAATACACCTTTCGATGTTTCTTTCTTCATTATGAGTTATTATTACTGCAGATATTTTCAACATAAATTTTCTTCCAAAATTAGTTAAATATTATCAGGTAAAGTTTGAATTAACTCCGTACTTCCGTTAATTCTATATGTTCGCATTAATCCGACAGTTAAGCAAGAATGGACCGGTAAAATACCCAATATTTTCCCAACTGAAAATGATTTTAAAATATTTTTCGGGATGTATAAGCAACCGTGTTCTTGAGAAATTGAACTAACATAGGCGTTTTCAATAATATTCCATTTATTGTTTTCAAATGTTGCAACCAACCCGAATATTTTTTTATTGCCAAGTACTGCAAATTCTTTAGAAAGGTGAACGCTGCCGCCCCAAACGTATGCTATTTCGTTATTTAAATTTATACTTACTACGGGACAAGCCACACAAATGGCAATTTCATCAATTGAACATGAACCGATAAGCCACTGCATGACATCGTAGAATACAAAATTTCCGGGACGAATTTCGTCAATTCCTTCAAAATTATCGGAAATACTGCACGAAGGCGTATCACCAATTGAGAGTATCAGATTTTTTTCGTAGTTTAACTTGTTTTTAATTTCAATTAACCTTTCGATGGAAGCTCTATGAGTTTTTTCAATTTCATTTGCATTATTGCAAAGGTATGTATTTCCGGCGTGGGTGATTAGTCCTTTTAACTTTAGTTTTTTTGAGTTTTTTTCTTTAAAAACAATCTTTTTTATTAACTCAAAGTTCGAGTAATATACTCCGGTTCTATTGGCACCGGTGTCGATTTCCAAAAAATAATTTAGAGTGGTATTAGTTTTTTTTGATATAATCTCGTATGTTTCAAGGTTATCGATAAGTATGTTTAAATTAATTTTTCGGGCTAAGTTCTCTATTCTTGAAATTTGTAAAACATTGGCAGGAAAAGCTATTGTAATGTCATTGAAATTATTTTCAGCAAAATATTCGGCCATTTCAATATTTGAAACAGTACACGAGTTTACTCCATAAGATTTGAACCAATTTGAAATTTCTGCAGAACGATGTGTTTTAAAATGAGGGCGAAATATTAACCGGTGTTTTGTTGCCTTTTCCTGCATTTTTTTTATATTGTTAAGGCATTTTTCATTATCGAGCAACAAAGTTGGTCTATCAATATTCATTAAATATTATCTTTAAAAAATTCGTCAATAACATCTTTTACCAAATCATATTCATATCCTTTGTATAAGGCGTGTTGCATAAGCTTCGAATATCTTATAAACCGGTTTTCTTCTTCTAAAACCGAATTTTTTTTATTTAACAGTTGTATAAGAGTATTTATATATTCATCATCATCTATTTGATTAATAGCAATTTGAATGCATTTATCGCTTATTTTTTTGTTTTTTAGTTCTTGTTTTATTTTATTTTTTCCCCATTTCTTTATTCTAAATTTTCCGCTGGTAAACTGAATTGCAAAACGTTCTTCGTTTAAAAAATTATTTTCAATTAAATCTGCAATAATATTCTCGACGTCTGTTGAGTTTAAGCCCCATTCGTACAGTTTGTCCCTAACTTCCTGATGGCAACGTTCTCTATAAACACAATAAGATTGTATTTTATCCCAGGCTGTTTTTCGATCATATCTGATTGGTTTATCGACTATATCCGGGTCTTTCATTTTTATTAATGGTTTAATTCATTGTATAATGAATCTCTTTCAATTGGGATTTTGCCGGCTTCGGTAATTAACTGCCTTATTTCATCAGAAGTCATAGATGGTTTTTCCTCCGAAGAACCGGCCAAAGAGTATATCTTTGTGCTATCGTTAATAGTTCCGTCAAAATCATCAACTCCAAATTGAAGTGAGATTTGAGCTGTTTCTTTTCCGAGCATGGGCCAATATGCCTTTATGTGCGGAAAATTATCAAGGAAAATTCTTGAGATTGAATAGTTTCGCATATCTTCTACTACCGATACTTCTTTTATATCAGACATTTCATTATTTTTATTCTTGTATTTCAGAGGAATAAATGCCAAAAAGCCTTTAGTTTCGTCTTGAAGATTTCGTAGTAATTCAAGGTGAGCTATTCTGTGGTCAATAGATTCGATATGTCCGTAAAGCATGGTAGAATTGCTCGGAATGCCATTATTATGAAGAGTTTTGTGAATATTAAGCCATTGTTCAGTAGTTGTTTTTGTCGGGCAAATTTTGTTTCTAATTTCTTTGTCAAAGATTTCGGCTCCTCCGCCGGGGACTGAATCCAATCCGCTTTTTTTCAAAATCAAAATACCTTCTTCTAAAGATAATTTCGATTTTTTTATCATATAGTCTATTTCTACAGCCGTAAATGCTTTGATATGAAGCTTAGGAAAGCGGAGTTTTATTTCTTTAATAATTTCTGAATAGTAATATATGTCTCTGAATGGGTGAACTCCCCCTACAATATGCACTTCTGTAATGTCTTCGGGAGCTTTTTTGATTTTTTCGATTATCTGCTCCAAATTAAGCTCCCATCCTTCGCCGCCAATTTTCTTTGAGTATGAGCAAAATTTACAATTATAAATACAAATATTTGTCGGTTCGATGTGAATATTCTTATTGTAATAGGTTTTTTTCCCGTTTTTTTGCTCTCTTACAAAATTGGCAAGCATTCCGAGTAGCCCTAATTCAGCTTCATTGTATAAGGTTTTACATTCGTCTTTACTAATGCGCTTATTTTCAATTATTTTCTTGCTAATGTTTTTAATATTGTCAGATATATCTTTATTATCAATGTATTTTAATAAATCCATAGTTATTAATTAAAAAATGATACTTTAAATTGGTAATTTTTTGTAGGAGTGAGTACCTGAATAATGTAAATTCCTGTATTGATGTTATTTACATTAAATTTAATTTTATCATTCAATAAAGGGGCAACTTCTTTTACCCATACTTCCCGACCGGTTAAATCGAAGATTTTTATTGTAAATTTCTCATAGAAATTATTATTCAGTTCAATAGCAAATTGATTTGAATTATTGATAGAATAAACATTTATATCATTCCAAACAATGATATAATTAGTTTTGGTGATTGAAAACGATGTATCGGAGTTTGAAATATTCAGGGTTACATCATAATTTCCCGGTAATGAATAACAAATATTTTGTGGATTTTTTGAGAAATCTTCGTTGGGTGTAGCACCCTGGAAAATCCAATGATATTGATAAGGCCCTCCTGTAGATTTATCGGTAAAATTAATACATGAATTTGCTTTAATCTTATTAATATTTGCTTCGAAATCTACATTTGAATAAAATAAATGATTTATAGAGCCAGGGTTAATATCTAGTGGGTCAAGCCAATCTTTTAGTTTGTTTTGAGGAGTATTTCCGTTTTTATCCCAATGCCAGTCGAATTTCCCGAAATAGTCGGGACCGGTTAGGTTAGTACAAAGAGCATCTCCTCCGGTCAATGTTCCGATAATTTTGCCGCTTTCGTTAAAAATTGGTGAGCCAGAAGAACCTCCTTCCGTTACACCATGTCCGTTTATTGTGTTAGTCCAAACAACCTGCCAGTGAGAAATGATAGAAGAATTTATCCAAAAACTACTTATCAAAGGAGATGAGTAAGTGCTTATTTTTTTTATATCACCTGCGGGATGATGTATACAAACTCCCGAATTGCTTGTATTACCGGTTTTGTCCCAACCCAAAAAACAAGGATTATAAGATATAGGAACTTCATTATTGAGCAGAAGTAAGAGAAAGTCAGACCCTGAATTGCCACCATCGCCACCATCAGCAATTTTTACTGCACCTGTTAAACTCTGTGAGTTTAATGTACCTTCGGTTGCAGGATTTGAACAATCGGGAGATTCATAATTAAAATAAAAAATCCATTGTGCCAAATCACTTGCACTGACTCCTATTTCGCAATGGTCGGCTGTAAGCAAATATGGTTTGTAATCTTGTTTAGTGTTATTTACAAGCGACCCTGTGCACCATTTTGAGCTGCCGCCTGCCCTAACATTTATTCTTACCACCCCTCTTTTCTCTTTTTGCCAATTTAATCCTTCGCTGCAATTAACATTTACTTCGCAGGGTCCCGATGACCCAAAACCGTATTTATATGTTAATGCTCCTCTGTATGCATAGTTGATATCGCTAATGTTTATAATAACAGTGTCTTTTACATAGTTTGGCTGATAATATTCGATGATGACTGCATCACCTGAAGTCAATTCTGTTGCAAACAGTCCTGATGGATTATTATTAATACTGCTGAAAGCTCCTTTTATTTCTTCCTTTTTGTCATTGTAAATATACATTTTACTTCCTTTTGGAAGGTAAAATCTATCGTAGTAAAGAGATGTAGCTAAAGCTCCTTTTGCTTGTATTCTAAGTCTCCATATTTTGTCGCCATTACCTAATATAGTCCATGTACCCGAATTATGAATACCTTTATTTATTTCCAACAAAATACCCATGCGATATGCTTCACCTTTCTTGTCGGATATTTCGTCTTCAAGAAATACTTTAGTTAAATCAGGTTTTTGTAATTCAATGCTTTGTATAGGTTGGGACAGAAAATCATATTTGAAACTTTCCGGAATACCTCCTATGCTTATTTGGCTGAATACTTTGTTTGATAGAAGCAAAAATATAATAAAAAAAATTATAATATTTTCAACTTTCTTGTTTAAGCTCATTTAATTAGACATTATATTAGAATTTAATATTGTCGCCCTGTTCGGGAAAAATAAAGTTGTATCCGCCTGTATTTTTAATAAGCAATTGATTTTTAACAAGTTTTTTGTTGTCAATATTTTTCTGAGCGGAAGGTTTTATTTGAGTTATAATAACATTAAGGCCCTTGATATAATTAGTATTTTGTTTGAAATTAACAATTTCTTCCAACTTTTCCAATTCGCTTGAAAGTAGTTTAGTGTTTAAATGTCCGAATAGCTGGTCTTTGTCTGTTTCATTTGTAAATGAACATTCAATCAATATTGCTTTAAGTCTTCTTTCTCTGATAATAGGGGCAATATATCTCCATAAGTTTTCAATATTATTTGTCCCCTCAGAGATATCAGAGCCTGTATTGCCTAAATAAAGGAAATATAAACCCGCATTTTCAATAAGGTATGCTGTTGATTGATTTCCATTATGACTTAAATAAAAACTCTCGACTTTAAATGATGTGTTATCAATAGTTACTTTATCGCCTTGATTAACAGGAACAAATCTGTATTTTCTGTTTTTACCTTGAGCTGAATAATCATTGAAGATTTTGCCATTGAAAACATGTTGTAGAAGGTTCTCGATTGTGTTGTGAGTAGCGTATACATATTTATTGGTATCGTATTGTTCGGCTGCTGTTAAGCCGGCAATTTTATCAATACCCGGATAAGTTATCAGATAAGCTTTAATATAATTTCGCAAAATGTAATATTCGGTGTTTAAAGGTTGATTTTTAAATAATTTGTTATTCCCAAAATTCTTTTTTTTAATTGATTTATTTATTCCTTCAATAACAACACCTGCATCTAAGCATATAAAATCATTTTTAATACCATTCCCGAGCAAGTAGGCAGTGTGGTTCGATTCAGATGCACTTTCTCCATTGCCTAATACAATTAATTGAAAATGTGTATTTTGTGCGTTGATAAAGTTTGTAAAAAAAAGTAAAGTTAAAATAAAAATTAAAATAGCTTTCTTCGTCATAGTAGTGTAAATAAATTTAGAACAAAGATAATTAATTAAATTATTACAAAAACAATACCCATTAAAAAACGTGAGTAAAAAAGGGGAAAACAGTTGTTTTAAAAGATTCAGAGGTTTTCTTTCAATTCAATCAGGAATTTCCTGATATTTTGAAGAGATTTAATAATTTCGTGATTTTGAATTATTTCGTCTTTATTTTGTTTTATTTTTTCTTTTGCACCCTGAAGTGTAAACCCTCTTTCTTTTACAAGGTGGTAAATAAGATGAAAATTATTTATATCCTCATTTGTAAAATAACGCGTTCCTTTTTTATTTCTATAGGGTTTAATTATATCAAATTCTTTCTCCCAAAATCTTATCAAAGAAGTATTTACATTAAACATTCGGGCAACTTCTCCGATAGGATAATAAAGTTTACTTTTTGTTTTAATATTATCTGACGACATAAATTCAATATAATTTAAGTGACTCCGAAGGGATTCGAACCCCCAACCATCAGAACCGGAATCTGACATTCTATCCAGTTGAACTACGGAGCCTCAGTTTTAATGCTTTACAAATAAAAGGATTAAAAAACCTTTATACTGCAAAAATAGTTAAAAAAACAGATTGAGATTTAAAAAACAAAAAACAGTAATTTGTAAAAATTCGTTTTTTAAATATATTTTTGCAAAAACTTGATAAATGAAATAATGAAAATTAGAGATTTAATTCATATAATTGAGGAACATGCACCTTTGTCATTTCAGGAGGGGTACGACAATTCGGGATTATTAATCGGAGGTTTTGACGAAGAAGTAAATAAGGCTCTTATATGTATTGACATAACTGAAGATATTTTAAATGAGGCTGCCGAAAAAAACTGCGATATAATAATATCACATCACCCATTGATATTCAAAGGCTTAAAAAGAATTACCGAATCTTGTCCTACCGAAAGAATTATTAAAAAAGCCATAAAAAACAATATAGCGATATATTCGGCACATACAAATCTCGATAATACTATCTATGGTGTCAGTCATATACTTGCCGAAAAGTTAGGGTTAAAAGAGTTAAAAATATTAGAGCCTAAAGCAGAAATGCTGAGCAAATTAGTTACATTTTGTCCCTTATCACATTCAAATCAGGTTCGTCAAGCAATATTCGATGCAGGAGGCGGCAAAATAGGTAATTATGATTGTTGCAGTTATAATATATCAGGTGAAGGAAGTTTTAGAGCTTTGGAAGGGACAAATCCTTATGTAGGAGAAAAAAATAAAATTCATTTTGAAAATGAAACCCGAATTGAAGTGATTTTCCCTAAATATTTGGAAGATAATATTGTAAGAGCAATGATAGCAGCTCATCCTTATGAGGAAGTTGCATTTGACCTTTATCCTTTAAACAATAAATGGAATCAAGTTGGAAGCGGAGTTATAGGTAACATCGAACCTCGCGAGGAGATTGACTTTTTGATGGAAGTGAAAAAATTAACCGGTGTAAAAACAATTAAACACAGCAAATTAAGAAATAAACCTGTAGGAAAAGTTGCAATTTGCGGAGGTTCGGGCAGTTTTCTTATAAACAGAGCTTTAAAACAAAAGGCTGATATTTTTATTACAAGTGATATAAAATATCACGATTTTATGGACGTTGATAATAATATGATATTGGCTGACATTGGTCATTATGAAAGTGAACAATTCAGTAAAGAATTAATATATAATGTTATTACAAAAAAAATTCCTAATTTTGCAGTTTTAATTTCGGAAATAAATACAAATCCGGTTTATTATTTGTAAATACAATTAGATAAAAATATGGCAAAATCAAGCAAAAGCGGTAAAGTTTCAAAAGAAATGACAGAAAATGAAGAAGCTATAGAAGTTGAAAATGTTTCATCTCAGGAAACACTTGTAAAAGAAGCTGATGTCAGTGTTGAGAAAAAACTTATTGCACTTTATTCATTACAACAAATTGACAGTAAAATTGATAAAATAAGAATAATTAGAGGTGAACTGCCATTGGAGGTTCAAGACCTGGAAGATGAAATTGCCGGTTTGGAAACACGTATTGATAATTTTATTCAGGATATAAAAAATCTTGAAACTTCTATCAATGAAAGGAAATCGGCTATTGTTGATTGCCAGATGCTTATCAAAAGATACGAAGAACAACAAAATAATGTGAGAAACAACCGAGAATTCGATTCTCTTACAAAAGAAATTGAATATCAAAATCTTGAAATCCAATTAAATGAGAAAAAAATTAAAGAGTTCACTCAAGCTTTAGAAAATAAAAAATTGGATGTTGAAAAGGCTAATTCTATTTTAAAAGAAAGAAGAAACGATCTTGAAATCAAAAAAGCCGAATTGGACGATATTGTTGCTGAAACTGAAAAAGAAGAAAAGGAACTTCTTCAAAAATCTATTGATAATCAAAAATATATTGAGGAGCGTTTATTAACTGCTTATAAAAGAATACGTGAAAATGCACGTAATGGTTTAGCAGTCGTAAAGATAGAAAGAGACGCTTGCGGCGGTTGCTTTAACAAAATTCCACCTCAACGCCAACTCGATATTAGAATGCATAAAAAGATTATTGTTTGCGAATATTGCGGAAGAATTTTGGTTGACAATGCTATTGACGAAGTAGTCAGAGGTAAGTAATAATTCAATTCTTTTTATTAAAGGCGATATTAGTGATGTTTATTTTCCTTTAAATAAACATTAATGAGTCATTATATTTTTATTTTAAAACTATAACCCTACAACTTTTTATATTAAAATTCGTAAAATTGCCAACGATTGAAAAAGTTTTTAATGAATTTTACAAGTTTTCTTCTTTTTCCGTTTGCTATTCTTTACGGATTTGTTGTTTTTGTCAGAAATCTTATGTTTGACATAGGAATTCTTAAAAGCAAAACATATCCTGTTCCTGTTATTAGTATTGGCAATCTGAATATGGGAGGAACGGGCAAAACTCCTCATATTGAATACCTTATAAGATTACTGAAAAAAGAAAATTTTCAATTGGCAACTCTAAGCAGAGGTTACGGCAGAAAAACCAAAGGATTTGTTTTAGCCGATGATACAGCTTGTTCAGAAATTATTGGAGATGAACCTACACAATATTTTAAAAAATTCAATGATATAACCGTAGCTGTATCCGAAAACAGATGTTTAGGGATTGAGAAAATTATTAAGGAGAATCCGAAAATTAATGCAATTTTGCTCGATGATGCATTTCAGCATCGTTATGTTAAAGCCGGAATTTCTATTTTGCTGACAGATTATTTTAGTCCTTTTTATCGCGATTTTATATTTCCATCGGGGAAATTACGAGAACAGCGAAAAAACGCCAAGCGTGCCGATTTTATTATTGTTACTAAGTGTCCTAAGGTATTATCACCACTTACTCAAAAATCAGTAGTTGATTCAATTCGAAAATACACTGATAAGCAAATATTTTTTTCGTATATAGATTATGGCGAATTGGTACCGTTAAACAATACTTTTAATTCTCCTTTAAAACTCGATAAATACACGATATTATTGTTTACTGGAATCGCTAATCCTTATCCTTTGGAAGAATACTTAAGCGGGAAATGCAGCAAAATTGATATTATCCGTTTTAAAGATCATTATCAGTATAAGGAAGAAGATGTAATAAGAATTTCAAACGAATACAGAAAGATTCTTTCCAAAAATAAAATAATCATTACTACCGAAAAAGACGCCATGCGAATAAAAGATACCAAGTTAATTAATTTTTTTGTAGATTTGCCCTTGTTTTACATTCCTATTGAAATAAAATTTCATTGTGAAGCAAATAATGAATTTGACAATCAAATAATTAACTATGTTAGAATCAATCAACCAAACAGTATCATTCATTAAAAATCAAACAAATTTCAATCCCGAAATAGGTATAATACTCGGTAGCGGTTTAGGCAATCTGGTTAATGAAATTGAAATTTTGCATAAGCTGCCATATACATCAATTCCAAATTTCCCTGTTTCGACTGTAGCCGGCCACGGAGGTCAGTTGATAATGGGTAAGTTAGGCAATAAAAATGTAATAGCAATGCAGGGACGCTTCCACTATTACGAAGGTTATTCAATGAATGAAATTACATTTCCAATCAGAGTGATGAAATTTCTTGGTATAAAACTTCTTATCTTATCAAATGCCAGTGGAGGTGTTAATCCTAATTTCAATATCGGAGATATAATGATTATAACCGACCATATAAATATGATGGGAACAAACCCTTTAATAGGGAAAAATTACGATAGTTTAGGCCCCAGATTCCCCGACATGCATATACCGTACAATAAAAAATTAATAAAACTGGCCAAGGAAATTGCTGAAAAGAAGAATATAAACTATCAAACTGGAGTATATGTTGCAGTAACAGGTCCAACTTATGAAACTCCTGCAGAATATAAGTTTTTCAGAATAATTGGAGGTGATGCCGTTGGAATGTCAACAGTTCCGGAAGTTATTGTAGCTCGTCATATGGATTTGCCTTGCTTTGCTTTATCAGTAATTACAGATTTAGGTGTAGAAGGAAAAATTATTGAGATTTCGCACGAGGAAGTAATAGAAGCTGCCAAGTCGGCTGAACCTAAAATGACTTCTTTAATTAAAGAAATTGCCTCTGTTATCGATTTGAATGACCTTGATAATTTTTAGGTACGTTTTTTGAGGTTATTTCTAAAAATAAAATCTATGAAGAAGTTATTTTACTCATTTTTAATGATTTGCATTTTAAGTGTTACTTCATGTAAGACAAAACAATTTATTGAAGAAAAACCTCAAATTAATAAACTACCCGAATGGGTTAATAGTCGGCCGATTCTTAAAGATTATTTTGTCGGGATAGGTATGGCTCGCAAAACCGGTACCGGAGATACTTATATTTCTATTGCAAGAAATAATGCACTAAACGACCTTGTTTCCGAAATATCTATTAATATATCGGGAAATTCTACATTATACCAGTTCGACAATCGATTTGAACTTAAAGAGGAGTTTAATTCATACACAAATACAACTATTAAGGAAAACCTCGAAGGGTATGAACTTGCAGGGTCTTGGGGCGATGATTCGGAATATTGGGTTTTTTATAAATTATCGAAAAAACTTTATTCTGATTTAAAATCAAAGAAGCTTGAAGATATAAAAAAAAGAGCCTTATCTTTTTTTGAAAAAGCTTCAGAGTTTAAAGAAAATAAGGATTTTGCCAATGCAATTATTTTTTATTTAAAAACTTTTGATGTAATTAAAAAGAATTTATCCGACGAGTTAACTATTTTTTCGCCCACACAAGGCAGAATAGATCTTGGTGTTGAATCTTTCAAGTCGTTGCAGGAAATATTGAAAAACATTCGTTTAAAACCCAATATCGACAGACTTTTTGTAAGTCAATCGACGCCTATTAAAAATGATTTGATTGTAAAAGCTTCTTACATAACTAAAAATTCTGATGTCGAGTATCCTGTAGAATCTTTACCTATCCGATTTACATTCGAAAAGGGGAGAAGTGTTTTAGATGAAAAAATTTCGACTAATAAAAACGGAGATGCTGTATTATCGACAGCAAAGGTAAGTAACAAAGGAAAAATTCAACAGTTAAAAGCAAGTCTTGACATTGAGACAATGATGGGGGAACTTTCGCAGGATCCTTTGATGAAACAGTTGTTTTCCTTTAAAAATATAATTCCTGAATGCAGAATAACTGTTGAGGTAGAAGGTAAAAGAGCATACTTAATCTCAGAAGAGGTTGATTTTGGTATAAACTCGTTTAAAAATATTGTTTCAAACGGAATTAAAAAAGAACTTGCCGAAAAACTCTACTCTTTTACTGATAATAAAGAAAATGCCGATGTTATTATTACAATGAAAACGCAAACCAACAAAGGAACCTATCTCGAGAAAAATGATTTATATATAGTTTATCTCGATTTTCAAATCTCGGTTATTGATAATAAAACGCAAACAGAAATATATAACGGAAGTATAAATAACTTAAAAGGGATGCAAATTCGTGATTATGATAATGCTTTAATGGATGTTCAACAAAAGGTATTACAAAAATTCAGAAGTGAAATTATCCCTGAAATGCTGAATATTGAATTTTAATAATTTTTGGCATAGTTTTTGAAAACAATTAATCAATTACTTAAAAAAATAGCTTTATGAAAAAAATTAATCAATTACTTAAAAAAATAGCTTTATGAAAAAAATTTATTATTATTTCGCATTAGTTTTGATTACAACATTAGCAATATCGTCATGTAAATCGAAACAAAAGGTTTATGAAGGGCCAAAGAATCCGCCTCAAGGTGAAGTTCTGATTGAAAATTACTGTTCGGGAGATAAAATTTACATGAGTACAAAGGAATTCTTCAGAGCTAGTGCTGTTGGCGAAAGCCTCGATCAAATGGTATCCAAGAAAAAAGCCATGAGTAACGCAAAAGCTGAGCTTGCTGGGTTAATCCAAACAATTATGAAAGGTGTTACAGATAATTATGTTAAGTCTTCAGAAGCAAACAATGTAGAAGGATTGGAAGAACGTTTCGAAGGCAACACTCGTGAGGTTATTAACCAACAACTTAACAGCGTAAGAGTTATTTGCGAAAAACAAACAAAAACAAAGGAAGGAAATTATAAAACTTATGTTTGTATTGAAGCTTCGGCCGAAGATATCATAAAAGGAGTTAACAGTCGTTTGTCTGCTGATAAAGAGCTTAAAATTGACTATGATTACGAAAAATTCAAAAAGACTTTTGACGAAGAAATGAGAAAACTCGAAGGCAGATAATTTCTTTTTTTATCATCTTATCCAAAAACACACATCAACCTTACAATGATGTGTGTTTTTGTTTTTTATATACTTTTATACTACCTTAGCAAAAGAAATTTTAAAATCGAAATATGTCAAAATATTTATTTTTAGCCGCTCTCTTTTTTCTGACTGATTTGTCAACAGTTTTTTCTCAACAAAAACATTTTATATCCGACAAGCAATATTTAGAAAGTACAAATAAAGTTTTTAATGAAACTTACCGAAGTTTTTCAAAATATTTAAAACTTAATTTCGAAAAAAGAACCGGTTTAAGTAATGAAGAAAAAGAGGCATTGATTTTTTTGTATGCATACATGCCTTTGAGTGATTGGGCTGATTACAGCGAGGAATTCTATATTGACAATGTTAAAGCAAGTTTCTTGGCCAGAAATGAATTAAAATGGGTTAGAAATATTCCGGAGCAGATATACAGGCACTTTGTATTACCAATAAGAGTTAACAACGAAAACCTTGATACATCCAGAATTGTTTTTTACAAAGAATTGAAAAAAAGAGTCGAAAATTTAAGTATGTATGAAGCAGCTTTGGAGGTAAATCATTGGTGTCACGAAAAAGTAACTTACAGAGGAAGCGATGCTAGGACAAGCAGTCCATTGTGTACAATGAAAAAGGCAATAGGCCGCTGTGGAGAGGAATCGACATTTACTGTAGCTGCCATGCGAGCTGTTGGTATTCCTGCACGTCAATGTTATACGCCTCGTTGGGCTCATAGCGACGATAACCATGCTTGGGTGGAGGTATGGGTAGATGGCAAATGGTATTTTTTAGGAGCCTGCGAACCCGAACCGGAGTTAAATTTGGGATGGTTTGCCGCACCCGTAAAACGGGCTATGATGGTCAATACAACTGTTTTCGGAGATTACTCCGGTAGCGAAGAAATTTTGAATAAAGGAACTAAGTTCACTAAAATTAATTTACTTGCAAATTATGCTCCCGTGAAAACAATTTTTATTAAAACTACCAATAATAAAAATGTCCCACTTAAAGATATAACGGTTGAGTTTCAATTATATAACTATGCCGAATTTTATCCTATAGCAATAAAAAAAACAAATATTGACGGAATAGCATCCTTAACAACCGGATTCGGTGATTTATTAATTTGGGTATATGACAATAAAGGATTTTTCAATTTCAAAAAAATAAGCGTTGAAAATAGTGATACTGTCAGTTTGGTTATTGATAATAAAAACATATTTGATACGGTTTATAATTTTGACATTATTCCGCCTATTGTCAGGAGTATTGATGTAAATGTAAGCGAATCGCAGAGAGAAATCAATAACGAAAGACTGAAATATGAAGACAGTATAAGAAAGAATTATGAAAATAGTTTTATTGATACAAACTCGTCGAAAGCAATAGCATTAAAATATAATTATCCTATAGAAAAAACTGTAGATTTTCTGCAAAAAAGCAGAGGAAATTGGAGGGAAATAAAGGAGTATTTAGAAGAAGTTCCGCAAAAATATAGAGAATTAGCCGTTCTTTTACTTGATGCAATAGCAGAAAAGGACTTACATGACGTAACAAAAGATGTTTTATTCGATCATCTTTACAATAGTGTTTTTGATGCAAATTTTGACACACTGTTTAATATCAACTATATTTTCAACCCGCGAGTTGAGTACGAAATGATTAAGCCATATAAAAATGAAATGAATAATTTTTTCAAAAAATATAATATTTCTGATGCAAACGGTTTAATAAAGTGGATTAAAAAGAACATTAAACTAAACAATGTTGATAATTATTCAAGAGCACCGATAAGCCCTGTAGGATGCTTAAAAATTAGAACATGTGATAGTCGTTCGCGTGATATCTTTTTTGTATCTGCATGCAGAAGTATAGGTATTGCATCGAGGCTTGAACCTTCGACTAAAACGCCTCAGTATTATAGTTGGAAAGGCTGGACTGATGTTAATTTTGAAAGAAAAATAAAAGAAAAATCAACTCCCAAAACAGAATTGATAATTGAAAACTCGGAACATAATTTGAAAATAAAGCCCGAATATTCTACACATTTTACAATACAAAAATACAATAAGGGAAGATATTTTACGCTTGATTATGAAATGGATAAACGCTGGGATAATTTCCCTGTTGCATTGACTGTAGATAACGGAAAATATCTTGTTGTAACCGGAAATCGTTTGCCCGATGGGAGTGTACTTGTTTCGTTGAATTTTTTTAAAACTGAACCTGATAAAAAAAGAAGCGTTAAAATTGAATTAAGACAAAATCGCTCTCCTTTTAAGGTGTTGGGAAATTTATCGATGGACAGCTATTTAAGATATTATGATACCGGAATTAGAGAAACTTTGGGTAAAATATCAGAAAATAAACCTTGTGTTTTGTTTTGGTTAGAGCCTGGGAAAGAACCAACACGACACATTTTAGTTGATATTGAAAAGTTAAAATCGAACTTCGAAAAATGGGAAGGAAAAATTGTGATTGTTATTCCCGATAAATTTAAGGCAAGATATGATGAAAATATAAAACAGTTTTTCCCGGAAAAGGCATTATTAACTGTTGATAATGAGGATATCCTTAATAAATGTCTTAAAACGATTAATCGCAATAACATTGATTTTCCTGTGGTAATTTATTCGAATGAAAAAGGAGAAATATTGTTTATTTCGGAAGGATATAGAATAGGAATAGGAGAACAGTTGTTGAAAATATTCTGAGATTTAGGCCTTTTTTTTGATTACTTCGACCCAGAAAACCCACATGCTAAAAATAACAACGTAAAAGAAAGGGCGGAAAAGCCAATCGTGACTGAAAGTAAAATACTGCTGATTACTCCATTTTACCAATATGACTGATAGTCCGGTTATGCGAAAAATATTAGTAATATGAATAATTAATATACCTGCCGGAATAAACCAGAGCTTATGTTTCCAAGGACCGGGATATAACATCATCAATATAGTAAATTGTAAAAATTGTTTCAACCCTGAACAGCCTGCGTTAACACCAATCCAACCCAAATATTGGTTAGGTTCGGCAGGAAAGTTCGGATTGATAAAGTACATATCTCTTCCTTCAGAAATAAATTTTAAATTGAGTATATGTTCGTTTACCCATTGGCTGTTGTAATACAATATATCAGAGAAAAAATCGAAAACGGCAGGAGTTATTATCTGATAACCAAAAATCCTATGATCGTGTTTGTATGCCCAAAACCTGTATAAAAAGTGAACTACTATGGTTATCAGCATAAAAATGGCAACTTCTCTTAATGGTTTGAGTTTATATTTTTCTTCAAATTCTTTTAGCTTTTTTACAATGTTATTCATAAAGAAATAATATTAGAATCAAAATAAAGAAATACAATTAAAAAGTTCTCAAAATTAGTTTATTTTTTCTGACAACAAATTAATCAATGTTATTTTTTTGTTTACTTTAGTTTCTTAATCATTTTTTAAATTATTACTTTTGCAAATCTTTTTATAAAAAGTAAGATAATAAAAATGATTGAAAAGAGGAGTTTGAATCATTTACGGGAGCTTGAATCAGAATCGATATATGTAATTCGGGAAGTAGCTGCGCAGTTTGAGCGATCGGTTTTGCTTTTTTCCGGAGGTAAAGATTCAATAGTACTCACACATTTAGCTTGTAAGGCATTTTATCCGGCCAAACTTCCATTTCCGTTACTTCACATCGATACCGGACATAATTTTAAGGAAACGATAGAGTACAGAGATAATCTTGTAAAAAAAATCGGGGCAAAGCTTATTGTCGGGTCTGTGCAGGAATCGATAGATACTGGTAGAGTAGTTGAGGAAAAAGGTTATAATGCAAGCAGAAATGTTTTACAAACTACTACCTTGCTAGATACGATTGAAAAGTATAAATTTGATGCAGCCATGGGCGGAGCGAGACGTGACGAAGAAAAGGCTAGAGCAAAAGAAAGATTTTTCTCTCACAGAGATGAATTCGGACAATGGGATCCCAAAAATCAACGCCCTGAGCTATGGAATATTTTTAATGGTAAAAAGAATATTGGCGAGCATTTTAGAGTTTTTCCAATCAGCAATTGGACAGAAATGGATGTTTGGCAATATATTTTACTTGAAAAAATTGAAATGCCCAGCTTGTATTTTACCCACAAAAGAGAAGTTTTTTATCGTGACGGGGTATGGCTTGCAACAGCACCTTTTATGAAACTGAAAGAAAATGAAAAACCTGAAATTCGTGATATCAGGTGCAGGACAATTGGAGATATAACATGTACAGGAGTTACTTTATCGAAAGCAACTACAGTTGAAGAAATTATTGATGAAATAGCTGCAACCCGCATTACCGAAAGAGGAGGCAGAGCTGATGATAAACGCTCGGATGCCGCAATGGAAGATAGAAAACGTGAAGGATATTTTTAAAAAATTATAATAATGAGCTTTTCAAACAACGGTTATTTAAACATGGAGTTGCTGCGATTTACAACCGCAGGCAGTGTTGACGACGGTAAAAGCACATTAATTGGACGTTTACTTTACGATAGTAAGTCAATTTTTGAAGATCAACTTGAGGCTGTCAAACAGGCAAGCATTCAAAAAGGTAATGATTATATTAATCTGGCTTTACTTACAGATGGCTTAAGATCAGAAAGAGAGCAGGGAATAACTATAGATGTTGCTTATAGATATTTTGCCACACCTAAACGAAAATTTATTATTGCCGATACTCCCGGTCATATTCAATATACAAGAAATATGGTTACGGGAGCATCTACTGCTAATGCTGCCATTATTCTGATTGATGCCCGAAACGGAGTTACCGAGCAAACTCACAGACATTTCTACATTGCAGCACTTTTGCAAATACCTCATATTATTGTTTGTGTAAATAAAATGGATCTTGTTGAGTACAAACAAGAGGTTTTTGAAAAGGTTAAAGCTGAGTTTTCAAGATTTACTTCAAAATTCGATTATAAAGATATTCACTTTGTACCTATAAGCGCTCTTAAAGGTGATAATGTCGTGGAGGGATCGCTTAATATGGCATGGTATAAGGGTGGAACATTAATGAATATACTCGAAAATATACCTATAGAACAAGATATAGATACTAAGAATTCGAGATTTCCTGTACAATACGTAATCCGACCTATGAGCGAACAGTTTCACGATTACAGGGGTTATGCGGGGAGGATTGCAGGTGGAACATTTAAAAAAGGTGACAACATAGTTGTTTTGCCTTCGGGACTTAAATCTAAGATAAATTCGATATCACTTTATAAAACCGAATACGATGAAGCTTTTGCACCTATGTCGGTAAATATTACTCTGGAAGATGATATTGATATCAGCAGAGGCGATATGATAGTAAAAGAAGGTTCAGAACCGTCGATAAGTCAGGAGCTTATTATTACATTGTGCTGGATGAGCAATAAACCTTTGAAAACAGGTATAAAATATACTCTTATGCATACTACTAAGGAGGTTAAGTGTATTGTGAAAGAAATTCTTTATAAAGTTAATGTCAATACAACAGAACCTATTCCCGATGATTTTGAAGTTGGACTTAATTCGATTGCTAAAGTATCAATAAAAACAACCAAACCTCTTATATTTGATTCCTACAAGGTAAACCGAACTACCGGAAGCTTAATAATAATCGACGAATCGACAAATGAAACTGTAGGTGTAGGAATGATAGAATAGAACTGATTTTGTTAACAATAAAAAGGGTAATGTGGCAAAAAATGGTTGGTGATTTAATGATATTACATTAATAACTTTGT
>CAZWKQ010000009.1:0-110778 GCA_964634005.1 uncultured Bacteroides sp. | reverse complement strand
TTTCTAATGCGGATTTTGGTTATATTTTACCAACCATTTTTTGCCACTATACCTTAGTTAAAAAGACCAAATTGTAATCTTGCATTAGCAGAAGAATAACCGTTTGGAGAGTAAACTCCTTCGGCAACAATAGCCATAAAGAGTAATTTAATTCTTAATCCGGCATTTATCCCAAATTGGTTATTGTTACCTTCTAAAGCCAGAGGGTCGCTAAGATATGCAATTTCTTTTTGCGCCAAATTGTTTATAACTGTAATTGGATAATTTCCTTTCAGGTCGAAGTTAGTTTTACTTGATGAATAAATCATTCCGCCAAATATAGTTAAGACAGGTAATTTTTTCGATATCAAAAGGCTTGCATTCCAGGCATTTGAGCTATATGATAATAATTGCCCCGATATATCCATAGGATTAGGGTCGCTTACACCTGCTTCAGCTTTTAGAAAAGGTCCTCCTACTACTTCTAATTTTGAATTAGTATATGCTCCGGCTATTGACATATCGAATGGAAGTTTACTGATGTATGGTATCCATTGTTTGATGTCGTGTTTTAATCCAAATCCAAAATAATTATTTTTATAACCTTCATAATCTACTGATGGAAAAAATCTTACCATTACTTCTGTCCCTTTGATAAGCCCGACATTAAGCTGAGCAATAGGGAAAGGAGAGTAAGGGTAACCTGTACCAGCAGGAACATTTAAAGGATATGTTATACTACCTAATGAGTTGCTGTATTGTACATTCACACCTGACGGATGAGCATTCTCTCCAAAAATAGTTGGTAATGTTACTGGAGCATTGCCATTGGTTTTAACAACAGAGAATTCAGACGGATCTAATATGAAACTTTGTTCATTTTCAGGAATAAATGATACAACGCCACCAATAGATATATTAAATCTGCCCAATTTTAAAGGTTCTGCAGTACTGTACCATCCATTATTCATATTATTTCCAAACGATTTAAGAAAAGGACTTAAATAATATCCCGACAACTTATTTGCATCACTTTTACCTGCAACAAGAAATTGGGCTATCTCTTTCTGAGAGTTTGCAGTAAAAGCAATTAACAATAAAAACAAAAAGCTTATTTTTCCAAAGATTAGATGTGTCTTCATATCATTTTTTTTTAAGGTTATAAAATTATAACAATTTTGCTGATTATTTGTTTTTTAAATTAATAAAACAGGTTAATCAGTAAATGTTTTATGACAATAAATCTTATTATTTGTCGAGCTTTTGTAATTTTGCAAAAAATTATAATTGGCTTTAAATTTTAAAATGATAAGAATAGGTATTTTATTTACTTTTTTGCTGATTTTCTCATCTTTATCTTATCCTCAATGTTATAAACATAAAGTAAATTGCAGCTATGGTTGCGGAAGACATGTAGATTCGAATAATGATGGTTATTGCGATTATACCGAGTTTACGGCAGATATTTTGCAAAGATTGCAAGAAAAGGTTGACAGTATTAATAATTTATCAAAACCTAAGCCAGATACTGTAGTAACTATTGTTGAAAAAAATAATGATAAATGTATTGATAAGCAGAAAGCATTTAAAAAGTCTGATGTAAAAAATAATAATGTTGATAGTATAAATGTAAAAGTTGAAACAGATAGTACAGAAAAATCTTTTTTAAACCAAGATACAGATAAAAATCCCAATGTCGATAAAAAGTCCTTAAACTCGTCAAAACCTTACGATCTGATACTAATATCGTTGGCTACAATTTTATTGTATTCAATAACTTTTTTATTAGCTAATTTCAGTTTTATAAAAAAAATAACACACAGAAAAATCTGGAATATACTCTTGTTATTAACTTTTTTGGTTTCATGTTTATTTGGTTTTTTTCTTGTCATCCAGATTAATTACAATTTTGTAATGGATTGGTATTCAACAGTACTATATTGGCATGTTCAAATAGGAATAGCTATGACATTAATTTCAGTTTTTCATATTTGGTGGCATTTAAAATATTTTAAAAATATAATTAAGAACCTAAATAATTGAAATTACGAATTTTAAAACATTACTTGATTATACCGTTAACAATTTTAGTTGGTAAACAATTAGGGTGGGAAAAAATGCTTAATTTTGCAAAAAATTATTAAGATGGAAAAGCAATATTCGCTAAACACAATAGAAGAAGCTATAGAAGATTTTAAACAGGGGAAAGTACTTATTGTAGTTGATGATGAAGATAGAGAGAATGAAGGAGACTTTATATGTGCTGCAGAGACTATTACTCCTGAAATTGTAAATTTCATGGCAAAATACGGTAGGGGTTTAATATGTGCACCGGTAACTGAAAAGAGGTGTGATGAGCTGAATTTACACATGATGGTATCAGATAATACATCAGCTCATGAAACTCAATTTACTGTTTCAATTGATTTATTGGGACATGGATGTACAACAGGAATTTCTGCTTCTGATAGAGCAAAAACAATAAAAGCAATTACCGATATTAATACAAAACCAACAGATTTCGGAAGACCCGGACATATTTTCCCATTGAAAGCCAAAAACGGTGGAGTACTGCAACGTGCCGGTCATACTGAAGCAACTATCGATCTAGCAATTCTCGCAGGTATGTACCCTGCAGGTGTTTTAGTTGAAATAATGAATGAAGACGGAACAATGGCTCGATTACCTGAGCTTTTTAAAATTGCTGAAAAATTCAATATAAAAATAATTACGATAAAAGATTTAATTGCCTACAGAATTAAGAATGAAAGTTTAATCAAAAAAGAAGAAGTTGTTAATTTGCCTACCGAATATGGTAGTTTTAAGTTGCATGCATATACTCAGCTTACTTCCGGAACAATTCATTTAGCTTTAGTAAAAGGCAGTTGGAACGGTGATGAGCCTGTATTAGTGAGGGTGCATTCATCTTGTGTTACCGGCGATATTTTCGGATCGTATAAATGCGATTGTGGTCCTCAGCTTCATAAGTCGATGGAAATGATAGAAAAAGAAGGTAAAGGCATTGTTTTATATATGAACCAGGAGGGGCGCGGTATTGGTTTAATTAATAAACTCAAAGCTTACCATTTGCAAGAAGAAGGCAAAGATACCGTTGAAGCAAATATCGAATTAGGCTTTAAACCTGATGAACGCGATTATGGAATCGGGGCACAAATACTTCGTGATTTAAATGCAAAAAAAATTAAACTTATCAGTAATAATCCCGTTAAAAAAGCCGGACTTCAAGGTTATGGTATTGAAATCGTTGAAATTATCCCGTTAATTATTCAACCCAATAAATTTAATTTCGAATATCTTAAAGCGAAACAGGATAAGATGGGGCATATGTTGCATATATAGTTAAAAAAAAGGCTGTCAAAAAATAGACAGCCTTTTTTTCTATGAATAATTTTTATTAGTCTTTTATTAATCTGACAGAAGCTCCCCATTTTTTGTAATATTCGTTTTTATTAATATCGGCTTTATCGTAGCTTAATATTCTTAACCAGGCAAATGTATTGTCGTATTCCGAAGAAGTCCAGAAAATACCGTTGAGTCCTTTAGAATTAAAAATGCCATCCTGATTTCTTCCTCCTCCGGGTAGAGCTGTAAAACCGCTCGAATTGGTCGCTAAATAGTTAGGTGTTGACCAGTAATTTAAAGAGTTTTCCTTTAGTTTTCCGCCTGCTTGACTTTCTCCTCCAAGGTAGTCAATCATTGTTTTCCATTCGCTTTCACTTGGTACATGCCAGCCTGCAGGTGCAATATTTCTACTGTCGTTTAATGCATACCAATTGTATAATTTACCGTATGTATTTCCGTTTGAAGCTTCGTTTTCATAATTACAATATGCTCCTGTATTTTTTGTAGACCATTCGGCATCACTTGTGACATTTTCTATTGGATCCCCGTTTCTATATTTTGTTACTTTTAAGTTTTCTTTCAACCAAACTTGATTACCAATTTTTATGGTATGGTAAACATTGCCGTCAATATCTGTTACCGTTGAAGGATAGGTTGGGGTAGGAGTTTGATTGTTATTATCGTCTTTTTTGCAAGAGGAAAAAAATAACAATAATGCAAAAATACCAAACAAAGATAAGAGTAGATTTTTTTTATTTTTCATAAGGAAAGGTTTATTAGGTTTAAGTAAAAATTTTTATCTATTTGACAAAACTATAGACAAAAAAGGTGTCTGAAGAATTATTTTTCTTCGCAATCGCATTCGTTGAAACTTTTGTTATACTGATTCATAGCAAGTTGGCTCATACCCATACTTGAGAAACCTCCATCATGATAAAGGTTTTGCATAGTAATCTTTCGAGTTAAATCTGAAAACAATGTTATGCAGAAATCGGCACATTCTTCTGCCGAAGCATTTCCTAAAGGCGACATTCTTTCGGTAAAATCCATAAGTCCATCAATTCCTTTTACTCCGCTTCCGGCAGTTGTAAGTGTAGGCGATTGCGAAATGGTGTTTATTCTTATTTTTTTCTCTCTGCCGTAAATATATCCAAAACTTCTTGCTATAGATTCAAGCGCTGCTTTTGCGTCTGCCATGTCGTTATATTCGAAAAGTGTTCTTTGCGCTGCAATGTATGATAAGGCAACAACAGAACCCCATTCTTTAATAGCATCCATTTTTTTTGCAGTTTGAAGAACTTTATGAAATGAAATTGCTGATATATCTAATGTTTTATGGAAAAAATCATAATCTAAATCGTCATACGGCTTTTTTTTACGCACATTTGGCGACATTCCTATTGAGTGTAACACAAAATCTATTTTGCATCCGAAATATTTTAGAGTTTCTGAGAAAAGATTTTCGAGGTCGTTGATATTCGTTGCATCTGCAGGTATTACAATACTATTGGTTTTATTTGCCAATTCATTTATTTCTCCTAATCTTATTGAAACGGGTGTATTTGTCAATACAAATTCGGCACCTTCTTCAAATGCGCGTTCTGCAACTTTCCAAGCAATTGACTTTTCGTTTAATGCCCCAAAAATTATACCCTTTTTCCCTTTTAAAAGATTATACATGTTGATTTTATTTAGTTATTAATTATTTGATACTTTCTTTAATTCTTTTGCCGCTGATATTGCTGAATTAGTTACATGTTCATCGCTAAGCATTTTAGCAATTTCTATTATTTTTTCTTCTTCATTCAACTCTTTTACATCTGAAATTGTACGTTCGTTTTTTAATGATTTTGAAACAAAATAATGATAATCAGCTTTTGCTGCAATTTGAGGTAAGTGTGTTATTGCTATTATCTGTCTGTCGTTCGACATCATTTTCATTATTTTCCCGACTTTTCCTGCAATATCTCCAGAAACTCCACTATCAATTTCATCAAAAATAACAGTTGGGAGAATATTTTGTTCTGAAATTACCGATTTTATTGCTAACATTAGCCTTGACATTTCACCCCCTGATGCAACTTCAGAAATCTTTTTCATATTACTTCCTTTGTTTGCCGAAAATAGGAATGTTATTTCATCAATTCCGTTTATATTCGGGCGGTCTAACTTAATTAAGTTAATAGAAATATTGGCGTCATTCATTCCTAAATCTTTCAATATCTCAATTAATTTTTTTTCTAAAACAGTAATATTCTTATTGCGGTTATTTGAAATTTGTTCGGCAATATTTCTAATTTTATTAAATTGATTATCTGATTGTTTCTCAAGTTCAAGTATTTTCTCACTAAGAGAATTTATATTGATTAATTTTTCAGAAATTTCATCCTTTATATCTAATAATTCACTTACAGTGTTTACTTTATGTTTTTTTTGTAATTTGTAAATAATATCAAGTCTTTCAGTATATTTTTCAATCAAATTATTATCAAAATGTATTTGTTCGTTAAACGAAAATGCTTCCTCATTTATATCTTTCAATTCTATGATGCAGCTTAATATTCGAGATTCAATTTCGTTTAAAATTGGATGAAAATTTTTTATTTTCGTTATTCCGGAATTTAATTCATTAAGTCGATTTATTATATTTTCTTCTGACTCGTTTAATTCGTAACATAGGCCGTAAAGTGTTTTCTTAATTTCTTCGGCATTAGTCAACACTTCGAGTTCTTTTTCTAATTTTTCCTGTTCGTCAATAATTAAATTTGCTTTTTCAAGTTCATCAAACTGAAACTGAAGGTAATCTTTGTTTGTATTTGCTTCATTATCCTTATTTCTAAGTATTTCCAGTTGTTTTATTAAATTTTCATAAATTTTATATTCGGTTTTATATTCTTTCAGAATATTTTTATTATTAGCAAAAATATCCAGAACATTCAGCTGAAAATCGGATGTATTGAGTAAAAGAGTATTGTGTTGTGAATGAATATCAATTAATTTTTCTCCGATTTCTTTTAAAATTGTAAGATTAACAGGTGTATCGTTGATGAATGCCCTCGATTTTCCGTTATCGTTTATTTCTCTGCGAATAATGCAAATTCCGTCATAATCCAAATCATTTTCATTAAAAATATTGTTAATATTTAGCAAAGAAATATCAAATTGACCCTCAACTATACATTTTTTATTTTTATCAAAGAGAACATTATTATCTGCACGTTGCCCTAGTAAAAGTGATAATGCTCCAATTATAATTGATTTTCCGGCTCCTGTTTCTCCGGTTATAACCGTAAATCCTTTTCCGAAGTTAAGTTCAAGTTTTTCAATTAGTGCATAATTTTCAATGTAAAGATTCTTTATCATAACGCTAATTTAATTATCAATACAAAAATACACTTTATGTTATTATATTTTGATATTCTTAGGTTCATTTAATTGAATTTTCATTTTTTAAACAAATATTAAAATTTATTAATAAAAAATAAATTGATGTTAACGGTTTTTTACTATATTTTGAATACAATTATTTATAAATTTGTGAAAAAAAGTATTATTTAAAATTAAGTAAAAACAGTTTTAAGAAATGAAAAAAATTCTATTAAGTTTATTATTTTTATCGTTAATATTTTTCACATACGCTAACAATAAAAGATTACAGGCGATACTCACTTATTCAACTTTTTTTTCACCCGAACATGGTCCTTTTTTTGAAACATACTTGGCTGTTGACGGAAGAACCGTAAATTATACAAAAAACACAGTAGGGAAGTATCAGGCTGTAATCCAAGTTACAATGATTATCAAACAAAACGATGTTATTAAAGATTACAAAAAATATGAATTAAACAGCAATGAAATTGAAGATACAAACAATATTAATTTTTCATTTATAGATCAGCAGCGCTTTTTACTGCCAAACGGAAAATATATGTTCGAAATTTTAATTTCCGACAAATTTTCTGATAAACCACCTTATAAAACCGAAGAAGAAATAATTATCGATTTTCCTGAAGATAAAATATCAATATCGGGAATTCAATTAATTGAATCATATAAAAAAACTACAACCCCAAGCATTATAACTAAAAGCGGGTTAGACTTAGTTCCCTATGTTTCTGATTTTTATCCCGAAAAAGTTGAAAAAATAACGTATTATGCCGAAATATATAATACTGAAAAAAAACTTGGGAAAAACGAAAATTTTTTAACGAGTGTTTATATTGAATCGTTCGAAACATCAAAAAAAATAAGTAATTTAATTAAAAACAAAAGAGAACAAAGCAAAATTGTTAATGTAGTATTCGGTGAGTTTAGCCTTTTGCAGTTGCCCTCCGGAAATTTTAATCTTGTTTTGGAAGTAAGAGATAAAAATAATCAGTTAATTGCAGCCAATAAAATTTTCTTTCAGAGAAGCAATCCCAAAATTCAGTTCGATATTAAAGACATTGCGGCATTAAGTGTAGAGGAAACATTTGCGGGAAAAATAAATGATATAAATGAAATAATAGATTATACCAAAAGTTTAAACCCTATCTCATCTGAACTTGAAAGAAATTTTATAAATCAACGAGTTAAGACAGCTGATTTGAAACTGCTTCAACAATTTTTCTTTAATTTTTGGTTACAACGCAATAGTACCGATCCCGAGAGAGCTTGGTTAGCATATAAAGAAAAAGTGATAATGGTAAATAGTAAATTCGGAACCAAAGTTAAAAAAGGCTATGAAACCGACAGAGGCAGAGTATATTTGGAATATGGAGCACCGAATGAAATTGTTGATCGCTCTTTTGAAGCAAGTAAAGGTTTGAATGACGAAGGATGGGGGTCGGTGCCCTATCAAATATGGCATTATTACAAAATAAATAATCAATCAAATAAAAAGTTTGTTTTTTACAACCCTAATTTAGCATCGAATGATTATGAACTAATACATTCTGATGCACTTGGTGAAGTAAACGACCCAAATTGGTATCAAAGACTGTCAAGAAGTAACGAATTGTATGAGGATAATCAAAGAAAACCGGGCGGTAAAGCCGGAGAGCTTTTTAGAAACCCTCGTTAAAATAATATTGAAAATGTAAATTAATTTATTAGATTGAAATTCAATAAATTTAGAAATAAAACATAAATTTATATATGGAGTCTTGTCAAGATGAAAGTGTTTTTTATAAAGAAAATATTTTTGAATTAAATTCAATTTATGAATTGATATTCAATTATTCTCCTATAGGGATATTTTGTTTTGACAAAAACAGTAATATTGTATTGTTTAATGAAAAATTTACAGAAATATTAGGCTCTGAAAGAAACAAATTAATTAATTTCAATATTTTTAAAAACGTAAAAGACAAAAATATACTGAAGTCAATTGAAAAATGTTTGTCAAACAATGAAGTTTCATATTACGGTGAATATACTTCGGTTACTGGTAATAAAACCGTATATATGAGATTAATTCTTAAACCATTATCAAATAATAAAGATAAAACAATAATAGGAGGAATTGGGTTAGTCGAGGATTTTACGCAGCAACATAAAGCAGAACAGGATTTAATACTTTCAAAATCACAAATATTGGCAATTTTAGATAATTTACCTTCAGGTGCTTGGCTTAAAGACCTTGATGGTAAATATACTGCTGTTAATCAAAGGTTTAGCGAAGTGTGTCGAAAACCATTTAAGAATATTATCGGATATACAGATAGTGATGTATGGGGATCAGAACTGGCATCAAAAATCGTTGAAGAAGATTTTAAAGTAATTACTAATAAGAAAAAAATCACCAACAGAGTTAAATTTGATTTATATGGAACTGAGCAAATATGGGAAATATTTAAAACACCTGTATTCGGTAAAAATGGAGAAGTTGTAGGTACTTGTGGTTATTTTACTGATATCAAGTCGAATATTGAAACTGAAACTGCTCTTTTGAATGAAAAGAAGTATTTCGAAAACTTATTCAATAATTCTCCTGATGCAATAATTATTACCGATAAAAACAGCAATGTATTAAGAGTTAATAAAAAATTTGTTTCATTATTTCAATATACTGAAGATGAAGTATTAGGAAAGAATATTGATGACTTGATTGCTGAAGGTAAAGAAATAGAAACTGCACGTAATATAACTCTCATGGCTCATTCAGGCAATTTAACATCATACGAAGCAGTAAGGTTAAAAAAAGATCGTACGAAAATTGATGTTAATATTTTAGGTGTTCCCATTACTATGCCTGATGGCACAGTTGTTGTTTATGGAATTTATCAGGATATTTCAAAACAAAAAGCAGAACATAAAGAATTGATAGAAGCAAGACAAAAAGCAGTTGAAAGCGATAAAATAAAATCGAATTTCCTTGCAAATATAAGTCATGAACTTAGAACACCTTTAAATGGAATTCTTGGCTTTTCAGAGCTTTTGATGTCAGAAATTAAAGACGATAATCATCTTGATATGATAAATAATATCAGAATTAGCGGAAACAGATTACTCGAAACCATTGATACTATTATAGATGTTTCAATTATTGAATCGAACAAACTGAACTTAGAATTGACAGAGGTCGAAATTATCGATTTCATTGAAAAAATTATTCAACCCCAGAGCAAAGTTGCTTTTGATAAAGGTCTTAAATTCGAGTTTAAGTATGATAGTCATATTATATTTAAAACAGATAGAAGAATATTTCAGCAAATAATACTAAATTTAGTCAGAAACGCAGTTAAATACACAAATATTGGAAAAATTACAGTTGGAGTGAGTAAAGCAGAAGTAATGGGAAATTCATTTCTGATGGTTTCTGTAGAAGACACCGGAATTGGCATAAATAAAGATGACTTCGATAAAATATTTCAACACTTTACTCAGGTAAGCGAAGGTTATTCAAGGAGATATGAGGGTACCGGTTTGGGCTTAACTATTACCAAGCATTATGTAGAGCTATTAAACGGTTATATCACTCTTGAAAGTGAATTGGGAAAAGGCTCTATATTTAAAGTGTTTTTGCCTTTAAACGAAGATGATATAATTGAAAGTTTCGATATATTTAACAATAAAAAAAATAAGAAAAAATCATTACTCCTTATAGAAGATAATAAAGCAAATGCCGATTTTATTTATTTTTGTTTAAAAGATTTATATGATGTTGATGTCACTTCAAAACTATCAGTAGCATTACAATTGATTGATGAAAAACAGTTTCAACTCATAATAATGGATATAATCGATAATAACATAGATTCTGATATTTTATTCTTAAATTCTATTAAGTCTAAAATAAAAAAAATACCTGTTATTGCTTTGTCTTCAAATAAAGACAGAAGTCAAATTAATTATTTATTAAACAGTGGATTTACGGATTATTTATCAAAACCATTCAGAAAAGAAGATTTAAGGAAAATTATTTTTGACAATATTTCTAATATTTAATTTATGAAGATAAGAAATAAGTTTTTTTTAATAATACTCTCAATTTTTATTTTACTAAGTTCTATTACAATTATTTATTTTGAATATTCCAATAATCAGAACTTAAAACAATTGGAAAATTATAGTAATATATTAAATGCTCTAATTAAAACAATTATAAATTCTTATAACAAGACATACGAAAGTTTAGCTTCTGACTATTCATTTTGGGATGATATGGTCGATTATGTTAATGGTAAGAAAAACAAAGTTTGGGAAGTTGAAAATCTGAATATACTATTTAAATCTTACGGAATAAATGCTGTATGGGTTTACGATAAAGATAAAAACATAAAATTTTTTGTTGATAATTTTAGAAATGATACTTCATTTTATGATATAGGACTTAGTGATTTCGACTGGAAGGAATTTAAAGAAAATAGAGGTATTAGTTTCCAAAAAAAAATAAAAGATAAATACTGCTTTATTTTTGGGAAAACCATACATCCATCATATGATTTTGAAAGAAAATCAGAACCGGAAGGTTATTTTATAATAGCCAAAACACTTGATAATGATATGTTAAACTATTGTTATTCAATTTGTGGTTGCGAATTGAAAATTATAGAAGATAGTATATTGCCTGATTATTATAACTTAGTTGATGCAACTTATACTTCGTCATATCCTTTCAATAATAATAATGGTGAGTTGATAGGAAGCTTAAGAGCTACAAAGAAATCATTATTTCTTGAAAAATTACATAAACAAAGTGTTTATACAATAGTATTTCTATCTTTTTTAACTTTATTTGTGTTGTGTGTAATTTATTATGGATTTGATATTTTAGTTAATAGACCTCTTAAATTGTTGAATCAGGCTATAATTGACAAAAGCGACGAAAAAATCAATAAACTTACTATAAAAAATAATGAATTCGGAAAGTTTGGCCTTTTGTTAAAAGAGTTTATTAATAAAAATAAATTACTTGAAAATGAAGTAGCTAAAAGAAAAAAGGCTGATGAATCAATAAATGAATTAAATAAAATGTATAAAAGCATTTTTGATGATTCTTCAGTAGCAATATGTTTTTCTTTAGAGCAAAAGCTGATAAATGTCAACAATGCATTTTTAGAATTATTTAAATATAAATCTTTTGAAGATTTAAGAGATATTGATATTATAGACTTAATTTATGAAGAAGATAAACCAATAATGTTTGAAAGATATAAAAGAGCAGAAATGGGTCTTCATAATGACAAAAGTTATGATGTAAGAATAAAATGTTCTGACGGTGAAATTAAGGATGTAAATGTAAAATCGAATATTTTAGAATTGAATGATAAAAAATATAATCTTACAATATTGTTAGATTTTACTGATAAAAAAAGATTTGAAAAAGAACTTCTAAAAGAGAAAGCATATTTTGAAAATATTTTTGAAAAATCGCCTGAAGCTATTGCTATACTCGATAATAAGGGTGTTATAATAAAAATAAATAATGTATTCACTAAATTGTTCGGATATACTGCCGAAGAGGCAATAGGAAAAACGACAAAAGAACTAATAGAACCAAAAGAAATTTTCGGGGAAATTAATTCTTTGATATCGAGGGTAGTAATGGGAGAAACAATTTTTTATGATACAGTTAGAATAACAAAAAATGGTGAAATTATAAATGTATCAATTATCGGCACTCCAATTGAATATTACAAAAACAAATTCGGAATCTATGCCATTTACCATGATATTAGCGATAGAGTTAAATATAACAAAGAGATAAAACTTAAGGGAGAATTATTCAATGCTCTGTCTAAAGCTCAGCAACAACTTCTTAATATTAAATCAAATGAAAATTCGCTGCAACTTTATATTAAAACAATTGGTGAGGCATTGCAAATAGACAGAATAAGAGTATTTGAAATATTTTATGATGTTTCTGAAGGAAATAAATTAAAAACTTTATCAGAATGGAATAACAATGAACATGTTTTAAGCATTCCCGAAATATGTGATGATGAAATATTCTCAATATTCAATAATTGGATAGAGAATTTTAATAGTATAAAGATTTATGATAAAGAATCTAATAATTTAAATTCTAAAGAGTCGGAAATACTATTAAAATGTGGCATAAAAGCATTAGTTGCCGCACCAATATATACAAGAGAAAAACTATCGGCATTTATCTGTTTTGAAGATTTTATAAATGATAATAAATGGACTGAAACAGAGATATCAATACTTAATATTTCGGCATCAAGCATAGGTAATTATTTAGAAACTCGATTATTTGAAATTGAATTGATTAAATCTCGCGAAAAAGCTGAAGAGGCCGATAAGTTAAAAACAAATTTCATATCAAACATCAGTCACGAGTTAAGAACTCCTTTGAATGGAATTCTCGGGTTTACCGAATTGCTTAAAGAAGAACTGGTTAATGAAGAGCATAAAAATATGCTTGAAATAATTAATTTAAGCAGCTTGCGATTGCTTGATACATTAAATTCAATTATAGATTTTACACTGCTTTCAAAATTAAAGATATATCTAAATAAAACCGCTGTTGATATTGACGAAGTAATTAATAATAAAATAAAAATATTTAAAATCGACCTTGAACGTAAAGGGATTAGATTCTATTATCAATCAAATAACAAAATAAAAATCTTAACTGATTATGATTATTTTGGAAGAATTTTTGGTAATTTGATAGATAATGCAATTAAGTTTACCAAAAAAGGTGCGATTGTTATTGATGTAAGACTTATACAGAATGAATCAGGAGTTAACTTTGCTCAGATTAAAGTAATTGATACAGGTATTGGCATAGCAAAAGAGCATTTTGAGCTCATTTTTGAACCATTCCGCCAGGTTAGTGAGGGCTTATCAAGAGAGTATGAAGGTAATGGTTTAGGACTTACTATTTGCAAGAGATATGTTGATTTATTGGGTGGAAAAATCGAAGTAAGCAGTGAGCTGGGTAAAGGAACTACTTTCACTCTTACATTTCCTGATGTTATTTCATCTATTACTTATAATGATAGTGAAATAAAAATTAAAAAAAATAACCCGTTAATCCTTTTGGTAGAAGATGAAATTTCGAGCAGGGAATTTGCCAACCTAATATTATCAGGAAAATATAGTTTACATACAGCTATAAATGCAGATAATGCCATAAAAAAAATTTATGAATATAAATATGATGCAATTTTAATGGATATTAGTTTAGGTATGGGAAAAAACGGAGTTGATGTTGCAAATATTATCCGTTCTGTTTCTGGATATGAAAATGTTCCTATTGCTGCTGTTACTGCAAATGCTATGATTGAACAAATAGAACACTATTTGAAAAGCGGTTTTACGCATTACATAGCAAAACCTTATACAAAAGAGGCTTTATTGAGTCTAATCGAACAAATGATTAATAAAATTTGATAATAAAAGTGTATGAGAAAAAAAATGAAATACAGTAATTTAATTAAAATTTTGTTGATTTTAATATTTAGTTCATTAAACATAAACCACATTTTTGCACAAAATAATAATAAAATCGACAGTAATAATTTTGAATTACTTATTAAAAAAGCTGAATTAAATTCCGAAATAAAACCAAAATTATCATTGGAATATAGTTTGCTGGCATATAAAATAGCATTAAGAGATAATGATAATAAAAAAGAACTTAAAAGTTTAAAATTAATAGCAAGAGCATATTACAACCTGGGAAATAATCAAAATGCACTTAAATATTATAATCTCGCTCTTAGTATTTCTATACAGGAGAAAGATAAAATAAGTGAAATTGAGATTATAAATAAAATAGGAGTTTTATATCGTATTTTAGGCTCATTGCATCTTTCTCTCGAAAAACATATTAAAGCACTTGAATTATCAAATCAAATTCCTGATCCTGATACTTTAAAGGTTCAAATTTTTAATGATTTAGGTGTATTGTATCGTAATTTTAACGATAACGAAAAAGCTATGCTAAGTTATAAAGAGGCTTTAAATTTAAGTTTTAAAAGAAATTATCTAAAAGGGCAGGGAATAGCTTATAAGAATATCGGAAATTTAATGTTTTACTCCAAAAATTATGATAGTGCAATTGTTTATTATAACAAAGCATTGCAAGTTTATAGTGATAAAAATATTCCGCTTTATTTTAAATCGGGAATATTAAACAATATCGGTAATGTTAACAGAATGAAAAAGGATTTTAAAACAGCTTTGAAATATTACAATCTTGCTCTTGAAATTTCACTTGATATTGAAGATAAAAACTTGGAAGCAATTATTTATAAAAACATTGCTACAACATACAAAAATAAAGAGGATTACAATTTAGCAAAAGATTATTTTTTTAAAAGCATAAACATTGCTAAAGAAATTGATTTAAAAAGAGTTTTAATTGAGTCTTACTACGAATTATCAGATTTATATGAAAAAACAAATGAACTAAAAAATAGCCTTGAATATTACAAGTTGTTTAGCTTATTAAAAGACAGTGTTTATGATAATGAAAGGAATATTCATATTGCAGAACTTGAAATGCGTTATAACAAAAAACAACAGGAAGAAACTATTAATATCTTAAAGTTAAAAAAACAACAGTCCAATATAATATTTTTATCATTTGTTAGCTTTATATTGATGGTTTTACTATATATGAATTATAAAAGATTAAAACTTAAAAAGAATGATAACAAACTTATTAATGAGCAAAAGAAGATATTAGAATCATTAAATAAAGAATTAAATGAGAAGAATTTTGAATTAGAAAAACATAAGCTGAAACTGATTGAAAGTGAGCAGCTTTATAGGATGATATTCGAAAATTCCCCATTAGGAAATGCATTAATCGATTCGAAAGGTGATTTTCAAAAAATAAATAATGCACTTTTAAAGATATTCGGATTAGTTAATGATAAGGAAATTATTTCAAAAAATTTATTTGATTTCTCGATTTTAAAAAGAACAAATATTTTAATAGATTTTGAAAAAGTAATTTCGGAAAATAAGGTTTGCACCGGTGAAATTCAGATTAAATCTTTAAATGGGAATAAAGTTGTTATTTATTACTATCTTTATCCTATAGTTGATGATAAAGGTAAAGTATCAAAAGTGCAAGCAATAGCTATCGATATTACTGATAAGTATTTAAAAGATAAGGCTATTAACCTCAAAAATATTGAGTTACAAGAGATGAATGCTACTAAAGACCGCTTTTTTTCGATAATAGCTCATGATTTAAAAAATCCGTTCAATGCTGTAATGGGGTTTGCCAATTTACTTAGAGATGACTACGACAGCTATAGCGATGAAGAAAAAAAACAATTCATTGAAAGTATTGCCTTAGCATCCGAAGATATTAATAATTTACTTGAAAATCTACTAAAATGGGCATGGTCGCAAAGTGGAAAAATTGAATATAATCCTGAAAAAATTAACGCTATAGATATCATAAACGAATGTATTGATTTAGTCAAGGTTCAGGCTGATAAAAAGAAAATTACTCTGAATAAATTGAATGCTGATTCGGTTTATATTTACGTTGATGCAAATATGATAAGAACCGTAATAAGAAATCTTTTGTCGAATGCAATAAAATATACGCCGAGCGAAGGCTCAGTAAAAGTAAATTATATGACAAAACAATTAGCCTCTGAAAATGGGAATTCAGATGTTATGGAAATCGCAATTTCTGACACCGGAGTCGGCATATCAAAGGAAGATATCGATAAAATATTTAAAATAGGGTCGAGAGTGAAAAAATTGGGTACTGAAGGTGAAACGGGAACAGGTTTAGGGTTAATTTTATGTAAAGAATTTGTTCAAAAGAATGGTGGCAATATTTATGTTGACAGTACTTTGGGTAAAGGTAGTACCTTTGTTTTTACAGTGCCATTATATTCTGAAAAGAATGAATTGAAGACAAAAGTTGTTTTAAATTAATCATAATTTATTTCTGGTATAAAAATTGTTATTTTTGAGTATAATTATTAATAAATTTTGTTTATGAAAATTAAAAGCTTACTAATTTTATTATTTGTTTCAATATCGTTAATATTTACTTCGTGTGAAGAGTTAATTCAAGAGAAACCTCCTACAAAAACAAGTATGGAGGGTGTTTGGAAAGCAACCAGAATAACAAATTCTGCGGGCACAGATATTACTCAGCAGTTGTCATTCCCTGTTGTGGCTTTTCATTTAAGCAGCGACGGAACAATAATTTCAACAGCAGCACCTCTTATAATGTACATAGTTTATGGACCAAGTAAATACACCCAAATAGCTTCTTCAATCGATCAGGTATTTAATTATGCTACATTAAGTTTTAATGGAGGAGAATTTTTTATTGGTGGCGGACAGCAATCGAGGTTTACTCTTGAAATGAAACTCGAAGGATTGCCCGGGCAAAAATCACTTACCACTTTATTAGGAATGATAGGTATTGGTAATGACTATCTTGATGTCGTGATTTATCATAAATTTATGAATGTTGGGGTTTCGTTCAGCAGTGATTACAGAACAATGACTTGGACTATCGACGAAGCAACTACAGCAGTTTATAACAAAAAAGACCAATATGGTAATTATGTTTTATGGCAAGGTTGGCCTGCAACTAATTTCCAAAAATGCCAAATCACTTTATCTAAACAATCTCGCGATATTAGAGACGTAGTTCAGAATCCTAATCAATAGAACTTATAAAAATATCTTCAGGATATTCAATATCAATTAAATATAGGGCATGTGCAGGAACAGAGTATCCTGCATTTGTTCTTTTTCTGCTTTCAATTATTTTATTAAAATCGGCAAGAGAAATCTTTTTACTTCCGACATCTATAATAGTTCCAACAATTGCTCTTACCATATTTCTTAAAAATCTGTCAGCTTTAATAGTGAAAATTAATTTATTATTATTTCTTAACCATTTAGCTTCCATTATTTTACAATTGTTAGTCTTAACCTGCGTATTTGATTTCGAGAAGCAAGAAAAGTCGGTGTGATTAAATAATATTTTAGCAGCTTCATTCATAATTTTATCGTCCAATGGACGGTTATAATAATAAGAAAAGCAATAATCGAAAGGGTTCTTTTCAGTACTTATTATATATTGATAAGTTCTTGAAATAGCGTCGAACCTTGCATGAGCATTCTCGCGAACTTTGAAAATATTGTAAATTACAATTGATTTATCTAAAAAACTGTTTAATTTTCCGACAACTGACTTAATATTATCGATTTCAATACCGTTATTTAAGTCAAAATGGGCATAGAAGCATTTGGCATGAACACCTGTGTCGGTTCTTCCGGCACCAACTGTTTCAATTTCTTGCCTAAAAAAAGTTGAAAGAGTATCATTAAGAACTTGTTGAACGGAAATTGCATTTTTTTGCAATTGCCATCCATGGTAATTTTTGCCGTTGTAAGCTAAGTGAATAAAATATCTCATATTAAAATAAAAAATGAATCAACAGTTCTGTAAGCCGGATTCTGTATTCCCGAAGGAACTTCTATCATTTATCTAGGACTAATGTTGCCATTAGCCTCAAACGACCTACCCCCCGGCATCGGACGAGCAATCCTTAACATCCGGTATATTTGGTCTTTCAACCCATAAGGTTTACCCTTGTTTTATGTCGCCATAAAACAACGTGAGCTCTTACCTCACATTTTCACCCTTACCTTGAATTATCAAGGCGGTTATTTTCTGTGGCACTATCTGTTATCCTATTTATTAGGATACCTTCCCGTTAGGAAGTATGGTTGCTCTGTGTTGTCCGGACTTTCCTCTCGTCTGAATATTCAGACCAGCGATAGAACGAACTGCCGATTCATTTGCAAAATTACTAAAAATAAATAATTAATTCACAAATAGTTATTTTTTTAATTTTTGTAAATCCTGTTTATTAATTTCAGTTTTGTAATATATTTGCAAAAAATCAATAATATACGTCAACAAATTTCGTTTCTTTTTAATGAATAAGTGTTTTATAATAACATTTTTATTTTCTTTACTTAACATTAATCTGTATTCGCAAAATACTGTTATAGAAGGTGTTGCTCCAGGAGCTGAATTTTTGAAAATCAATTTATACACTTATACTGATTTTATTTCAGAAATACCTGTAAAAATTTCTGAGACTACTGCTGATAGCATCGGAAAATTTCGCTTTAATTTTTATTTAAACCAAACCATTTATGCATGGATACAAATACAAAATATTAAAGGCGACATTTATCTTGAGCCTGGCAAAACTTATTATTTAACTATCGATAAATTTAATTTTAAAGAAGATATAAAAGAAAGTCCTTTCTTGACAAAATATAAGCTTGATTTTAATTGGATTAATAGTGATACAAGTAATATTAATATTGTCATTTCCGACATAAATAAAGAATATAATGATTTTATATTAAACTATTATAATACTCTTTATGTAAGCAGAAACAAGTCAGTATTGGATACATTGAAAAAAAACTTAAATTCAATAACATATAACTCTAATAATTTTATCAAAAATTACGCAAAATACAAAATTGCAACCCTTGAGCAGTCAGGAAATTTGAAAAACAAGAAGAAGTTGTTTGCGGAATACATATATAACAAACCCGTGCTATATAGCAATATAGAGTATATGTATTTTTTCAATCAGTATTATGAAAAGTTTTTCTTTAACGGAAATCATAATCTTAAAAGGGACAATTTAGAGAGCTTTATTAATAGAGATAAAAATTACAATGCCATATTAGATTCTTTAGGAAGAGACAGTTTAGTTAAGAATGAGATTATCAGAGAGTTAGTTTTTCTGAAAGGAATGAAAGAATTGTTCTATTACAAACAATTCAATTCTGATAATATTATTGACATCTTGAACAGATTTTTAACTAAAACTAAATTTAAAGAGCATAAAGCTATAGCTCAGAACTTAATAGTTGATTTCAAAAAACTTAAGCCGGGGACTAAAGCTCCTTCATTTAAATTGAAATCGATAAACAACGGAATTTATTCATTGGATAATTTTTTGGGTAAATATACTTATATATCTTTTATTACTTCTTGGTGTGCAGGTTGTTTGCCCGAAATGCAGGTTATTAAAGAGTTAGAAAAAAAATACGGGGATAAAATAAATTTTGTAACTATTTCGGGAGATAAACAGGAGATGAATGTTTATTATTATGTTCAAAAAAATAAATATAATTGGCCTTTTCTATTGGCTTTGAGCGATTACGATGTATTGGAAAAATACGATGTCAAAACATATCCCATTTTTTTACTAATCGATGAATCGGGCAATATCGTCGATTATCCGGCATTAAAACCAAGTCAAGGGATTGAAATGAGATTTAAACAATTACTTTCAAAAAACTCATTCTAACTTTTCAACTTTTATTAAAGTTATCAAAAAATTTTTTTAACAAATAGGCTATTGAAGGATATGTGTTTTCAATAATATGCTCAATTTCATTTATTTTTAACCATTTAACATCAGTAATATTTTCTTCGGTTTGTGGTAATGGGTTTGAATTTGAATTGGTTTTCAAATGAAACCAATAACATTTTTTCAAAATTTGATATTTTTCTGATGCGTAAATATGGTAAGTGTCTGTTAACCTTTTGATTATAACCAGATTGTTGACATTAGTCTCCTCTTCAATTTCTCTAATGGCAGTTTCTTTAATATTTTCGCCTTTTGATTGTTTCCCTTTTGGCAGGTCCCATTTATTGTTTCTATAAATCAGCAGATATTTATCATCTTTTTGAACTATACCGCCCGATGCTTTAATTATTTTATAATCAGAAGAAAACGCTTCGAAAGCTTTACTTAAATTCTCTGGAGAATAAACAAACAAGTTTGTTTTCTGATTATTTTGCAAAAACTCGTTTACAGCTAAAGTTAAATTTTTTTTATTTATAAATTGATGGATTTCAGTATCTTCAGAATCAAACCAATTATTATTTAAATTTTTACTGAAAGTAATAATCTTATTGTTAACAAAAACTTTATACATTTGCAATATGAAATTTAATGAAGAAATAGCAAAAAGAACAGCTGAATTTTTATTGCAAATTAAAGCAATAAAATTGAATAATAAGCAACCTTTTACATGGGCTTCTGGAAGAAAATCTCCGATTTATTGTGATAACAGGATTACCTTGTCGTATCCTAAAGTGAGAAATTTTATTCGTCAGCAATTTGTTGATTTGATTAATGATAAATTCGGCAATGTTGACTTAATTGCGGGTGTTGCTACAGGCGGAATAGCACATGGAGTGTTAGTAGCACAAGAGTTTGGTTTGCCTTTTGCTTATGTTAGATCGGAAGAAAAAAAACATGGGCTAACCAATCAGATAGAAGGTGTAGTTAATTCAGGAAATTCAGTTGTTGTTATTGAAGATTTGGTTTCAACTGGCAAAAGTAGTCTTAATGCTGTTAATGCCCTTATTGCTGCGGGAGCTAATGTCAAAGGAATGGCAGCAATATTTACTTATGCATTGAGAGTTGCTGAAGAAAATTTTAAAAATTCAAATGTTGTATTATACACACTAACCGATTACAACACCTTAATCAAAGTTGCTGTGGAAGAAAATTACATAACAACCGATGATTTATTTTCATTGAATGAGTGGAGAGAAAATCCGGAATTGTGGTCGGAAAATAAAATTAAAGAAGGATTTTAATGCAGATAATCGAAAGCGAGGAGATTGTCATAAACAATTCTCAAGATAAAATATACAATTTTTTAAGCGATTTCAATAATTTCGGAAGGTTAATGCCTGAACAGGTTATTAATTGGCAATCTACGAATGATGAGTGTTCATTTACCATCAAGGGAATGACAGATTTAAGCATGAAAATCAAAGATAAAACTCCCTCGAATCGCATAGAAATAGTATCTACGGGAAAAGCTCCTTTTGAATTTGAATTAATTTGCAATATCGATAAAATTTCAGATAATCAATCTAAATCGAAACTGACATTTAAAGCCAATATGAATCCTATGCTTAGCATGTTAGCAAGCAAGCCTTTACATAATTTTGTTAATATGTTAAATCAACAATTAAAAATTAAAGCTGAATTATCAGATTTTTAGTTTTCTCTAAGTACAAATTCGTCGTATTCTATTTCAAAACGAAGTTTATGCTTTGATTCTTCAGAGGCCAAAGCCAGAAAAACATTTTTAAGGTCGTTATTTGGAGCTCTTTCGGCAAGTTTAGTGTAAAGTTTAAACGCTGCTTTTTCCTTTTTCATTGCAAAAATTAATGCATCTGCATAAGTCGAGCCTTCATTTAGTTCACTAACCACCGAATAATCACTGATTTTTAAATCAATAACTTGTTCGGGTTTCATTGTAAAAAGTCCGTTATTTTTAATAGTTGTTAATCGGGCTTTATGTTCAATTTCTTCTTTTGCAAATTCTAAGAATACTGTTTTGACGTCTTCTGTTTTTGCCGAAGCGGCTAAATTTGTATAAAGATCAACAGCTTTTTGTTCTTCGTTGATTGCAAAATCTAATATATCATCAATACTTTCGAAATTTTTCATATAAATTTTATTTGTTTATTTTTTCATTGAATTCATTATTAAAACGATTTACAACTACATCACATCCGCTATGGAATAGGGGCGAGTAATTATTATCTGCTGTTACAATAAATCTATATTTAGCGCGATTGTCGTCGTTGGGTAAATCGGGCAACAGAGAAACAACTTCGAGTAATATCTCATTTTGATCTTTAATTGTATTTTTAACTCCAAGTTTTCGTAGTAAAGTTAAAAGTTGAACATAAGAAGTATCGGCAAATGGAGAAGTAACTGTTTGGTGTACTTTTTGAATATATCTCTGAGTATTAGTAAAATGGCCGCCGATTTCAAACGGTAGTGATGCAGGTAAAACTATGTCGGCTAATTGAGCTGTTTCGGTCATAAAATAATCCTGAACAACACCAAAACTGACTTTTGAAGCTACTTTTAACAAGTTTTCTTTATCTATAGCACATCCAATAGGATCTTCGCCGAAAATAAATACATTTTTAATTTTTCCTTCTCTTAGTAAATTTTCTTGTTCGTGAATAAAATTGTCGGACAAATTGCTGACACCCCATACTTTTTCTAATCGTTTTAAGAAATCTTTATCACTAATATCTTGATAACCAACTCCAAATTTTGGTTGGGCTCCCATATCGAATAACCCTTGAGAATTATTTTTGGTTTTTAATGCAATTAGCCCATTGGATGTTTTTCCGAGTTTTCCGGTAATCATTGTTAAATTATATAATTCTGTTGAAGTAGGTGCCGATAGTTCTTTCTCGGAGAATAGAATTATTGCATTCATTTGAAGATTGTACTCCTTGGCAAAACTTTCAATAAACTGAGATGAAACACCCGAATATTCAACTAATTCATTATAATTTTCGGATAAAAGCGATTTTTTATAATTTTCGAAATCATCGCAATTATCATTAATGAACATTGAATTATACAATTTATTTGATATTAAGTAATAATTTACAGCTTTTACAAAATGATAATATGAGTTTATGACAGTAGTTTTATTGGCTTTTTTAGCCATAGAGTTTTTAGAATTAGTAGTAATGATTTCAATATCAATATTTTTAGTGTAATGAGCATTGAAAATCATAAAACTAACAACAGGGTTATCGGAATTAGTTTCGGAACCAATAAGATAAATTTTAGAAGCATCTTTTATTTGGCTGAAAGGAGCATTATCAAAAGAAGTATTAACAAGATGTGCACCTCTTTTGATATAGTGCATACTTGTAATATTATTTGTTTTAGCTCCTGCACGGGCGAGTTTTTGGATAAGATAAATTTCTTCGTTGGTAAGACGTGCACCGGCAAAAAAAGCATTTTCATCGGGTTCTACTTCTCTTATCTTTTGTAAAATTATATCGTAAGCTTCCTGGAAACTGATTTCTTCAAACTTTCCGTCTTGTTTTATCAATGGTTTTGTAATTCTACTTTTGTCATTGAGATATGAATAACCGAACTTTGCGTATTTACAAATATTCCCGTCTGTATTAACAATACCGTTGTTACCTTCAACTTTCATTACAAAGTTGTTTTTGTGATGAATAATTATGCTGCACCCTACAGAACAATAGTTACAAATTGTGTTAAATGTATCGGTTTTAACAGGTCCGGGTTTAAATGAAAAATTTTCTGTTATTGCCCCGGTGGGACAAGTCGATATACAAAGTCCACAACTTTCACAAGAAGTATCTTGCAGACGATTTCCCATACTTGGAGCAACATAAGTTTTAAAGCCGCGTTCAACCAAACCCAATGCATTAGCTCCGACTACTTCTTTACAAATTCTAATACATCTTGAACATAAAATACATTTATTGTTATCAATTTCAATATAAGGATGTTCAAAATTTATTTTGAATTCATTAAAATCGCCTTCAAAACGCTTTTGTTCGGCATCGTATTCTGTTGCATATTTTTTTAAATCGCATGTAAAATACTCGGTGCAACCGCATTCTAAACAGCGATTTGTTTCATTTTTGGCTACAACCTCATTTTCATAGCCAAGTTCTACTTCGTAGAAATTGTTTCTTTTATCAGGTTTAAGAGTTGGCATTTCGTGTCGCAATTGATGTTTAAAATGTCCAATGTAATCTTCTTTAACCTGAGGTTTAAAGTTATCTTTTTTGCTTAAAAATTCTTTTTTAGGTGGAACTATTGGTATTCCCATAAGGAATTGGTGGCAAGAACGGCTTGCAATTTTAGCCTGAGCAATAGCTTCAATAAGAGTAGCAGGACCTGTAACTCCGTCACCGGCTGCAAAAACCGAAGGGATACCTGTTTGTAAAGTATTTTTATCGCAATCAATATCGCCCCATTTGTTTATTTTCAATTCACCTTCTTCGGTGTATTTATTAATATCTTCCAAGAAATTGACTTCTGTTTTCTGGCCAATAGCGGCTAAAACATAATCCATTTCGATTTCAAATTCGGAACCTTCTACAGGTATAGGGCGTCTTCTGCCTGACGAATCCGGTTCGCCCAATTCCATTTTAATACAAGTCATTGATTTGACTTTGCCTTCTTTATCTTTATTAATTTTTACAGGTAATGTAAGAAACAGATACTCTACACCTTCTAATTTAGATTCATGAATTTCTATAGGATTGGCGGGCATTTCTTTTTCGGTACGACGATAAATCACATAAACTTTCTTTGCCCCGCATCTTACAGATGTTCTGCAGCAATCCATGGCAGTATTTCCGCCTCCTACAACGGCTATGGTTTTATTCTTGAAGTTATACTTCTGACCTGTAATTTCCATTTTTTTAAGGAAATCTATGCCTGAAAATACATTTTCAGCATCATCGCCTTCGCAGCCGACATTAGTACCTTTTTGAGAACCAATTGTCAGAATTACTGCATCATATTTGTTTTTTAATGTTTTATAGCTTAAATTATCGCCTAATTTCTGATTATAATAGATATTTACTCCTAATTCGGTAATATTATCTACTTCGGCCTGAAGAACATCATTAGGTAAACGATATTCGGGAATACCATAACGCAACCAACCGCCGGCTTTAGGACTTGCTTCGTAAATATCTACCTGATGGCCTTCAATTTGCAGAAAATATGCTGCGGATAAACCGCCGGGACCGGCTCCTATAACTGCAACATTTTTATTGGTTGATGGTTTTATTTCAGGAACAAATTTATTGATGGATTCCAAATCTCTGTCGGCAGCAAAACGCTTTAAATAATCGATACCGACTGCTGCACCTTCGTCAAGCAAATTTCGGCGACAGGCTACTTCGCATGGGCGAACGCACACTCTGCCACATATAGCAGGTAAGGGATTTACTTCTTTAATCAAGGCAATAGCATCGTTATATAATCCTTTTTCTATTAAAGAGATATATCCCTGTACATCAACTCCTGCCGGACAAGTTTGCTTGCATGGACCCATACAATCGGCATAATGGTTGCTCAATAGCAAATCCAAAGCAGTTTTACGTGCTTTTTTTACTTTTTCGTTATCAGTATTTATTACCATGCCTTCTCTAACTTTGGTAGAACAAGAAGGCTGTAAGCCTTTCATACCCTCTACTTCGACAACGCAAACATAACAAGAAGTATATGGTTCTATACGGGGATCGTTACATAATGTTGGAATTGATATATTATTTCTTTTAGCAACTTCCAATATACTTTCATCGGAAGAAGCTCTTACTATCTGACCGTTTAATACGATATTTACGCTATTGCCCATTTTTTTAAGTTTATAAAGTTAAAAGTATATAAAGTTTTTTTTAAGTTTTAAAATTTGTAAATTATTAAAGTGTCTTATTAATCCTGAAATTGTTTTTGATATTTCTTCAGCTAACTTATGTTGACAGAAATAATCTTCTTTTGAAATTTTATTTATTTTCGATTTTAAAATCATCATTGAGCGAACTTCTCCAAAGCTGTCTTTTGCAATAAACATAAATTGCTTAAATACTTTATTGCTCTTTCTGTCATTCCCACAGCATTATTGTTCATAATAGAAACAGAAGCTTTTTGTATCTGTTCCCTAAAAGAAAAATCTTTACTTTCAGAAAATAGAGTACAAATATTTAAAGCAAGTTTTTTAGACTTTTTCCTTGTAATAATATTTTCAAACCTATCTATTTTCATCAAATTTTACCTATTAATTTTATGAACATTATTGATTTTTACTGTAACGAAATAGCTTCAAATTTACATCTCGAATAACAATCGCCACATTTTATACATATTTCCTGATTAATAAAATGAACTTGTTTTCGTTCGCCTGAAATTGCTTTCACAGGACATTTTACGGCACAAACAGTACAACCTGTACATTTATCAGGGATAATTTCGTAAGTAAGCAGTGGTTTGCAAGCTTTTGCAGGACATTTCTTTGCAAAAATGTGAGCTTCGTATTCATCGCGGAAATATTTAAGGGTAGTTAATACCGGGTTAGGAGCCGTTTGCCCTAATCCGCACAATGAATTATCCTTAATTTGTGCAGCCAGTTCTTCAAGTTTTTCAATATCTTCAGGCTTACCTTTGCCTTCGGTAATTCTTTCAAGAATTTCCAACATACGTTTTGTTCCTATACGGCAGAAAGTACATTTCCCACAGCTTTCAGCTTGAGTGAAATTCAGAAAGAATTTAGCAATATCAACCATGCAGGTATCTTCGTCCATAACTACCATACCACCCGAACCCATAATAGCTCCGGTAGCATTAACCGAATCGTAGTCAACAACAGTATCGGCAAGAAATTCGGGTATGCAACCCCCTGAGGGACCTCCAAGTTGAACAGCTTTAAATTTTTTCCCGTTAGGAATTCCGCCTCCGAGTTTGAAAATAATGTCTCTTATGGTAATTCCCATAGGAACTTCAACCAAACCGGAATGTTTGATTTTTCCTGCCAAGGCAAATACTTTGGTTCCTTTGCTTTTCTCTGTACCGAACTTAGCATATTCACTAGCACCTTTATTTATTATCCAAGGAATATTGGCATAAGTCTCAACATTATTAATATTAGTAGGTTTACGCCATAAGCCCGATTCGGCAGGGAAGGGGGGACGCTTACGTGGCATACCTCTTTCGCCTTCTACTGATGCTATCAATGCAGTTTCTTCGCCGCAAACAAAAGCACCTGCACCTTCTTTTATATGTATATCGAAGTTAAAACCTTCAATTCCTAGAATATTTTTGCCAAGATAGCCTTTTTTCTGAGCTTGCTCTATGGCAATATTCAATCGCTTTATAGCCAACGGATATTCGGCACGGCAATAAATCACTCCATCAGTTGCACCTATGGCATAAGCCCCTATAATCATTCCTTCCAATACGGCGTGTGGATCGCCTTCAAGCAATGATCTGTCCATAAAAGCTCCGGGGTCTCCTTCGTCTGCATTACAGATAATATACTTTTCATCTGATTTATTATTGCGTGCAAATCTCCATTTCATACCTGTAGAAAACCCGCCACCACCTCGGCCGCGTAATCCTGAATCAAGAACAGATTGAATTACTGCTTCAGGGCTGATTTTTTCTTTGGCAATTTTCTTTATAGCTTCATATCCTTCCTGAGATTCATATTCTTCAATAGATTCTGGATCTATCATTCCGCAATGTCTTAAGGCTATTTTTATCTGATTTTCAAAGAAATTATTATCAGCAGTTTCAAATAAATCGGTTTTAACAACGTATTCTTTGACAGGTTCATGTTTTTTAATGTGCTGTTCAATTATTTCTATAGCTCTGTTTTCATCAACATTGCCATAAATATAAGAACCGGTTTCGTCAATTACTTCGACTAATGGTTCACGAAAACACATACCAATACAACTGGTTTTTTTCAGCTCAATATCGAGTTTGTCGGCTTGTTTTAATGCTTCAATTTTATTGAAAGTTTTTCCTGCTCCGGCTGCTATTCCGCAACTTCCTAAGCCTACTATAACTTTTGTTTTTTCCATTTTATTGAGTATTGGATTTAATTACTTTCTTTGATTTTAATGTTCTTTACAATATTTACAGCTTCTTTGCCTGTGAGTTTTCCGTATGTTTCCTCATCAATCATCATAACAGGTGCAAGTGAGCAACATCCCAAACAAGCAACAGATTCGAGAGTAAAAAGCCTGTCTTCAGTGGTTTCTCCATCTTTAACCCCCAATGATTCTTGTAACTCCTCAGTAATAGAATTGGCATTTTGAACATGACATGCAGTACCGTGGCAGACCTTAATTATATGTTTACCAACCGGTTTTAACTTGAACTGTGCATAGAATGTAGCAACACCGTACATATCGCTCAAATTGAGTCCTGTTTCTTCCGAAATCTTTATGAAAGCTGATTTGGGAATATAACCGTAAATTTGTTGTGTTCCTTGTAATATTGGTATTAATATTCCTTTTTTATTCTTGTATTTTTCTATTAAAGGGTTAAGCAATGTTAAATCGACTTCTTCATCTATTTTATTTGAAACCGTTTTAGAAATTCTTTCTATACGCATAACATTATTTTTATTTTATTGAGGCTAAAATAAAAATAAATTGTAAATATTTGCAATTCAACAGAATATTTATAATAATTCTAAATACGAATATAATGATTTGAATGATAATTTGTTAAAAATGAAAATATTAAAGCGGAATTTAAATAAAAGGAAACATTTATTTATAAAAAAAGCCTGAATATTAGCTATCAGACTTATTCGTTCAGATTTTCTGCGGAGAGTGAGGGATTCGAACCCCCGGAACCTCTCAGTTCAACGGTTTTCAAGACCGCCGCAATCGACCACTCTGCCAACTCTCCGCTGCAAAAATACAAAACTTTTAAATATCAACAACTTTTTTTTAAAATTTTTATTTTCTCTAATATATATATGTAATACAATATATTACGAAAATAATTTTATGAAAATTCATTATTATCGTGACAAAATATAACTTGAAATAAGCTCTAAAAAAAAAAAATTGACTTATTTTTGCGTGTTTTTTAATATGAATTATGTCGATAAAAAAAACGTCAATTTTTAGATTTATTAAAAGATTATTGATATTCTTTTTTACTTCAACACTACTTACCGTTATAATTTATATTTTTATAAATCCTCCATTAACCCCACTTATGCTGATTAGAAGCACATCGCAATTATTTTCGGGTGACGATCTAAAATTAAAGAAAGAGTGGGTAAAGATAGAATCTATTTCTCCGTACCTGATTAAAGCCGTTATAGCTTCGGAAGATAATAATTTTACCAATCATTGGGGTTTCGATTTTGAGGCAATTAAAAAAGCTAATGAATTGAATAAAAAAGGTGGCAAGTTAAGGGGGGCAAGCACTATTTCACAACAAACCGCAAAAAATGTATTTTTATGGCCCGATAGAACTTGGGTTAGAAAAGGTTTTGAGGTTTATTTTACAGGACTAATAGAACTTTTTTGGACTAAAAAAAGAATAATGGAAGTTTATCTTAACGTAATAGAGATGGGTGACGGAATTTATGGAGCAGAGATGGCCTCTCGGAATTATTTTAAAAAATCGGCCAAGGATTTAAGTCCAAGTGAGGCTGCTTTAATTGCTTCCATACTTCCAAATCCCAGAAAATGGCATGCTGACAATCCAAATAACTACATTAAACGAAAACAACAAAGAATCTTACTTTTAATGAATAAAATGGGTAAAGTTGAGCTTTAATAATTGTTTTTTTAGATTCTTTATTCAAACACGCTTTTAGTCGGATAATTTAAATTTCTGATTTATTTTCAGAAGTGTGCATTAATCCTGAATAAAATATTACAACACCTTAATATATTGATAGTTGTCCAAATCCGTTAAGGAAGTTCTGAACTTTGATAAGTTATACAGTGCTTAACTAAAAAAATAAACCCTAAATTTTAATATTCCCTTTTTCTTTGTTTTCAAACCATTTGTTTTTATTTTTGTTTTACAATAGAAAATTAAATCTTATTACAATGCAAAACCGGATTTCACTAAAAGAATTAGGGTTAACAAAAGAAGAAGTTTTAAACGATTACAGAATAGCGAATGAAAGCAGGCAGGTTAGTTTGCTTGGCAGAAAGGAAGTATTGGGAGGTAGAGCAAAATTCGGAATTTTCGGCGATGGCAAGGAAGTTCCCCAGTTGGCAATGGCCAAAGTTTTTCGTAACGGTGATTGGCGTTCGGGATATTATCGCGATCAAACATTTATGTTGGCTGCCGGAATGTTTACTTTGGAAGAGTTTTTTGCTCAACTTTATGGTGATACCGATATAAATGCCACTCCTTCGAATGGGGGAAGACTTATGAATAATCATTTTGCTACACGTTCTTTGGATGATAATGGAGATTGGAAAGATTTAACAAAACAAAAAAATTCTTCAGCCGATATTTCCCCGACAGCAGGCCAAATGCCTCGATTGCTTGGTTTGGCATTAGCTTCAAAAGTTTACCGGAGTTTTGATAATTTGCCCGAAACAAGCAAATTTTCGATATCGGGAAATGAAGTAGCTTTTGGAACTATCGGTGATGCAAGTACTTCTGAAGGTCATTTTTTTGAAACAATAAATGCTGCAGGTGTTTTGCAAGTGCCTATGGCAATATCCGTTTGGGACGATGGGTGGGGTATTTCTGTACCAAATAAATATCAAACCACTAAACAAAGTATTTCAGAAATTTTAAAAGGTTTCGAACGCAATGAAAATGGTGACGGTTTTTTAATATACAAAGCCAAAGGGTGGGATTATCCTGAATTAATCCGTATTTACAAAGAAGGAATTGAAATTTGCCGTAAAGAACATATTCCTGTATTGTTTCATATAACAGAACTAACACAACCTCAGGGACATTCAACATCTGGTTCTCATGAAAGGTATAAGTCTAAAGAAAGACTTCAATGGGAGGCCGACTTCGATTGTATTAAGAAAATGAGAGAATGGATTTTAGAAATTAATATTGCTAATGAAGCTGAATTAGACGAAATAGAAATAAAAGCAAAAGAAAGAGCAAAACAAGCAAAAAATAATGCATGGAATAACTTCATTCAACCTTTAAAAAGAAAGAGAGATGAGTTCCTTAATATTTGCGATATAACAACTTGTCATTGTTCAAAAACAGATAAAATCGCAAAAATTAAACAAGATTTAAAATTCATCGGTGAGCCAATCAGAAAAGATATTGTTTCATCTGCAAGAAAAATATTACGACTAATTTGCGATCAATGCAGTAATCCTGCCAATTCATTAAAAGTGAATGTTACAAACTGGCTTGAAAACGAGATGAAAGAAGGTGAAGAAAAGTACAGTTCGCATTTATACAGCGAAAGTAAATATTCAGCTTTAAAAGTTAAAGAAGTAAAACCCGTTTTTTCCGATGATTCGCCTGTTATTACCGGACGCGAAGTTTTACAGAAAAACTTCGATTATATTTTCAGAAACAATCCTTTGACAATGATTTTTGGCGAGGATGTCGGAAAAATTGGAGGCGTAAATCAAACTCTCGAAGGATTACAAGCTAAATACGGAGAAATAAGAATTTCAGATACAGGGATAAGAGAAGCAACGATAATAGGCCAGGGGATAGGCTTAGCTATGAGAGGTTTGAGACCTATTGCCGAAATTCAATATTTCGATTATCTATTATATGGCTTACAAACATTAAGTGATGACTTGGCTACATTGCAATATAGAACAAAGGGCGGACAAAAAGCCCCTTTGATAATAAGTACAAGAGGCCACAGACTCGAAGGTATATGGCATTCAGGTTCTCCTTTAAGTATGGTAATAAATTCCATAAGAGGTATTTATGTGCTTGTTCCAAGAAATATGACCGTAGCAGCCGGTTTTTACAATACTATGTTATCCTCCGATGATGCTGCTCTGATTATCGAACCATTGAATGGTTATCGACTAAAAGAAAAACTCCCTGCTAATATTGGTGAATACAAGGTTCCACTCGGGGTTCCCGAAATTTTAAGTGAAGGTAATGATATTACTATAGTTACATACGGGTCTTGTGTCAGAATTGCCCAAGATGCTCTGGAACAGTTAAAAGAATTTAATATCTCGGCTGAATTAATAGATGTCCAAAGTTTACTGCCGTTTGACATTAATAACATAATTTCTGAATCACTTAAGAAAACAAATAAAATCCTTTTCTTTGACGAAGATGTTCCCGGTGGTGCTACTGCCTATATGATGAAAAAAGTACTTGAAGACCAAAACGGTTTCTTTTATCTTGATTCACAACCAAGAACATTAACAGGAAAGGAACACAGAGCCGCTTACGGTACCGATGGTGATTATTATTCAAATCCAAATGCAGAAGATGTATTTGAAGCGGTTTACAATATAATGCATGAATTCAATCCCACAAAATATCCTAAAATATTTTGATTAGATATTCTTTTTTAATTTAATTTTGCATATCATTTTTGGGTTATTGATATGCGTTATATATTATCCTTTATCTTTTTGGCTGTTGTTCTTATGTTTTCCTGCAAAAAGGATGATACTAAAAAGATTGTAATCAAGGGAAAGATAATTGATAAAAATCAAAATATTCCGGTATCTGGTGCCGAAATTACTTTTTGGGCATCAAGATTGCAGGGCGGGACATACAATCCGAGTTTAATACCAATGGCATCTGCTGTAAGCAATGAAAATGGTGATTTTCAAATAGCTTATGATAAAGATAAAGATGCTTCATACAGAATTACAGTCGAAAAAAATAATTATTTTGGAATAACTCAGGATATTGATGTGGATAAACTCCCATCGGGAAACTATACTTATAATTATGAAATTACCCCCGAAGCATATCTAAAGTTAGTTGTAAAAAATCATTATCCTTATGATAATAACGATTTTATCGGCTATACAATAAATCCTCCTCAACCCAACGGAGTAAATTGTTGCCCTTCTTCTGCAAATACGGGTATTGGCTATTTTTACGAAAATACTATTAAATGTAAAACCTACGGAGCACAGAAAGTTAAAATAACATGGAGTGTTAAGAAAAATAATATCAATAGTTTATACGATTCATTGATATATTGTATTCCTTTCGATACAACAGTTTTTAATTTAAACTATTAAAAATAATTAACCTTATAATGTTGAAAAGTTATTTTAAGGTTTTTTAAAATTCGACATAATAAACTAAATTTGCATAAAAAAACATTGATGAAGGACGATTTTAATGATGATTTTTTCGAGGATAACGAAATAAATGAACTTATCAGAGTTTTTGAAAAAAAAATCAAAGACAATGAAAGTTTCTTTTTCGATGTTGATGAATATGAATTATTGATAGATTATTATATTGAAAAAGAAAACTATAAATATATTTCTCACCTATTGAATTTAGCAAGCGAACAACATCCTTCTTCAACTTCTATTCTTCTTAAGAAAGCACAATATTTTGCCTATAATGATAAAAACGACAAAGCTCTTGAGATTTTAACTCAACTCGAGAAAATTGATCCGTCGAATGTTGATGTTCTTTTTACTAAAGGTGCCATTTACAGCAACTTGCAACGTTACGAAAAGGCTATTGAAGAATATAAAAAAGCTTTGTCAAAAGTAGATGAATTGGACGAAGTATATATTAATATTGCTTACGAGTACCAATTTTTAGGCAACTACGAAAAAGCTATAGAATATTTTAATAAAGCTTTCGAATTGACACAAGATGAAAGCATTTTTCCCGAATTATCACTTTGTTATGAAATAATCGACAAGAATGATAAAATTGCAGAGTTCTTTTTAAAATATATTGAAGATAATCCTTATTCTTATAAAGCTTGGTTTTATTTAGGTACTGCATATAATTTATTGGGTTTGTACGAAAAAGCTATTGAAGCATTTGATTTTTCGATAGCAATTGATGATAAAAAACCTGAGGCATATTACAGTAAAGCAATTACATTATTTCAAAACGATAAATATGCCGAAGCAATTAAGGTTTATTCAGAACTTATTGATATAGATGATAATAAAGGATTAGTATATTATTATCTTGGTGAATGTTATGAAAAATTAACCGATTTCGAAAAAGCAATCTATTATTATACTTTATCAATAAATCATGATGAATATTTTGACGAAGCATGGTTAGGCAGGGGCATTTGTTATTTCGAACTTCGAATGAATATTCAGGCAATAAATGATATTAAAAAAGCAATTTCATTGAATGATAGCAACAGCGATTATAAATTAATATTGGCAGAAATTTTATTTACAGAAAATAAATTTGACGAAGCTATTGATTTGTATGAAAAGGTAATAACAGTAGATCCTCAAAATGCCAACGCATGGCTCGATTATTCAGATGCATTAAGAGCAAATTCGCAGATAAAAAATGCTATATCCGTTATAATGAAAGGACTTGAAAATATTCCTAACGAAACAGAATTACTTTATCGTTTAGCAGCTTATCAGCTTCTCGATTTTCAGTATGAAACAGCACAGTTGACACTACTTTTGTCATATGAATCGGACAAAACTCTTCTTTTCGAGTTTTTTGATTATTTAAATGATTTGAAATTAACAGTAAAACAACAATATTTTATTGAAGAAGTAAAAAAAATGTACACTTAACTATAATGAATATGCTTACAGAACTTCCTGACATTCCAAAAAGAACAGAGAAACCCAGAAATACCGGACTTACAATGGTTATGGACAAAGGGTTGAGTGTTAATGAAGCTGCTAATTTAGTAGATTCATCGGGACATTTAATCGATTTCATTAAACTTGGGTTTGGAACGTCTTTGTTTACAAACAGAGTGGATGAAAAAATATTGCATTACAAGAAAAACGGCATTAATGTTTATTTGGGAGGAACTCTTTTTGAAGCTTTTTTAATAAGAAATAAGTTGGACGATTACTTAAAACTTATTGAAAAACTTAAAATTGATACTATTGAAATTTCTGATGGTTCAATTCAAATCGATCATAATTTAAAATGTGATTATATAAATAAGTTATCAAAAAATTTCAGAGTTATATCAGAAGTTGGTTCTAAAGAAGCAGGAGTAAAAATTGAACATTGCAGATGGGTAGAAATGATGAAAACCGAACTTGAAGCCGGTGCTGACAAAGTTATTGCCGAAGCTCGCGAAAGCGGAAATGTTGGTATATACTTCGCCGATGGTTCGGTAGATGATGAATTAATTAATGATATTCTAAATCAAGTATCATTTGACGATATTATTTGGGAAACTCCTCTTAAATCACAACAAACATGGTTTATTAAAAAATTTGGAGCTAATGTTAACCTCGGTAATATTCCCCCAACTGAAGTAATTCCTTTAGAAACATTAAGGACAGGTTTAAGAGGAGATACTTTTAAATTGTTTTTGCAATTAAATCAGTCTTATTGATGTTTCAAGTCGGGTTAATTGGTAAAAATTTAAGCCATTCATTTTCAAAAAGTTATTTTGAACAAAAGTTTGCGAAAGAAAGTATTTACAATGTTTCTTATTCTAATTTTCAGTTAAATGAAATAAATGAATTAGAATATCTTATTCAAACTAATGATAAAATAGTAGGTTTTAATGTAACTATTCCTTATAAGGAATTAATAATTCCTTTTTTATCGAAAAAAAGTATAGAAGTTACAAAAATTGGAGCAGTAAATACCGTTTTAGTTGAAAGATTTGGAAATAAAATTGAATTAGCTGGATATAATACCGATTATATTGGGTTTGAAAAAACTTTAGAAAAAGTTCACAGGAAAAAAATATTGAATTCGAAAGCGTTAATATTCGGAACCGGTGGAGCTTCAAAAGCTGTAGCTTATACACTTGAAAATTTAAACATCACTTATAAAAAAGTGAGCAGAAAGAGAAATAATTTATACCTGACTTATAATGATTTAAACAAAGAAATAATATCAGAACATTTGTTGTTAATTAATTGTACTCCGCTCGGTATGTTTCCTGATATTAATCAAAAAGTTCAAATTCCTTATGAATATGTAACACAAAATCATATCTTAATTGATTTGATATATAATCCCGACATTACTCAATTTATGAAAGAAGGTTATAAAAAAGGGGCGATTGTAATAAATGGTTTAACTATGCTACATGAACAGGCAGAAGAAGCATGGAAACTTTTTAAAACCAAAATATCCAACTAAAAATTTAGGAATTTTAAAATTTTAACAATCATTTAATTGTTAAAAAAACAAAATTTGTGTTTATTTGCAATAAAAATTAGAAATATGTCTGTTTTACTTGAATTTTCGATGTTTCCTACCGATAAAGGAGAAAGTGTTAGTAAATATGTAAGCCGAATTATAGAATTGTTTGAAAACATGAATATTACATACAAATTAACACCAATGGGAACTATCGTAGAAACTGAAACTTTGGAAGAAGCATTGGAATGTGTAAATAGAGCTTATAAAACTTTAGAATCGGATTGTAACAGGGTATATTCTTCGCTAAAACTTGATATTAGAAAGAATCAATCAAAAAGAATGGTAAAAAAAGTTGAATCTATTGAGAAAATTATCAATAAAAAAATCAATTAATTCGATTTTAATACAACCATTTACTAAGATTCTTTGTCTATTAGGTGTTTTTTAATTATTTTAGCTTATAATCAATAAAATAAATATTTATAAATCATTTAAATTAATAACGTTATGAAAAAGAACTTTTTAGTAGTTATTTTAGTTGCTTTAGTCAGTGTTTTTGCTTATGCAGGTAATGATAATAATCAAAATACCAAGGAATCACAAAACACTGAGTGGAAACTTTTAACTGAAAAAAATGGAGTCAAGATTTATTTTAAATACGAAAACTGCAGTGATGAAGTGAATGATATTCATCAAGAAAATGTTGTTTTAAAAGTAGTTAACACAACAAATCAAAATATTATTGTTGAATGGGATACCGAATTATGGTACAACGACAACTGCAGAACTTGTAATATGAAAAACGGTGAAAACCATAACAAAATTGAGCTTAACGCCGGTGAAACTAAAATAGGCAGTTGCGAAAAACGCCATCAATTAAGGGAATTAGTAATATTTTCTAAATTCACTAAATACCAAAATAAAGTTAATTTGACTAAATTTCAATTAAATAATGTAGTTGTTAACGTTCGTAATTAGTTAAATAATCGGATTTTATAATATGAAAACTGTTTTAAAAATATATTTATTAGTAATTTTTTCTTTAATAATTGCAAATAATACATTTTCTCAATGTTCTATTACTGCCAAAGTCAGCACAATTGGAGGTGTTCCTAAAGATACTGTTGAAATTTGTTTGGGAGAAAGCGTAACACTTACATCAAGTGGAGCATGTAACTTTTTAATGAACAATAATTTTAATAACGGTACTATTGGCACAGGTTGGTCATCAAATGTGGTTGCAAGTTTTACCAATCCTTGCCCACCGACAAATTTACCGGCATCGGGAATTGTTTGTTGGTTAGGTCAAAATTCATATCCGAGAGAACTAGTGACAGTATCTTATGATTTGTCAACAGGTGGTTGTTTTATTAACTTTGATATGAAATATGGTGCAAATCAAAATACTGCCAATTGCGAATCACCTGATTTACCTACAGAAGGTGTTCATTTACAATACTCTGTAAATAACGGAACTACATGGGTTCAATTTCCCGGAGTTGATCAGGCTCCAAGCGGTACTTACGGAACATCAAATTATATAAACGGAACAGGCGGTTATTGGACTCCTGTTAGCGGTAATGCTGCCACTGGACCTTATTATCAATGGAACAGATATACTTCTCCAATTCCTGCTGCTGCTTCAACAGTCAATACAAAAATCAGATGGTATCAGGATATAGCTTCAGGAAATGCTTTCGACCATTGGGGTATTGATAATGTTGAAATTTTATGTAATTCTCTTCAAAATGTTAAATGGTCAACCGGGCATAATGTATTTAATCCTCCACCAATCACTCCGACTCAAACAACTTGGTATGTTGTAACAATTATGGATTCTATTCAAAACCCTCCTTTAATAGCTAAGGATTCCGTTCTTGTGATAGTACACCCAATTCCAACTTCAAATTTTTCAGTTGTATCACCTGTTTGCTCCGACTATAAAACCACACTTCAATATACAGGAAATGCTCCTTTAAATTCAAACTTTAACTGGAATATTGGAGGTAACCCTATTTCTACAAACGGTAGTGGTTCAGGTCCTATTTTAGTTCAGTGGGATCGTCCAAGTATTTATGGAGCCACCGATTCAATAGTAAACACTATTTCTCTTACAGTTAAAGATACCAATAATTGTACTTCTTTACCTACTACTATGGATGTTGTTGTTTATGAATCTCCTTCTCCTTCATTCGAAACAGTTCCAAATCCAGCTAAAGGCTGTTCTCCTTTGACTGTTGAGTTTAAAGATGCTTCTGAACCTACAATTCAATCGTTTTTCTGGGATTTGGGAAGTGGCCTTACATTTAATGTGCCTAATTTTACTCATACATTTACTACTCCGGGAATTTATAACGCAAAATTAGTTGTAACAACACCCTATGGATGTAAAGATTCGGTTTCAATTTCTAATGTTGTTGAAGTTTATACTCAACCTGTTGCAGGGTTTAATGTTACACCTGAAATAGCACCAAAAAACGATGCTCATTTTGTATTCACTAACACTACAACCGGTGCAACTAATTATACTTGGGATTTTGGAGATGGAACCCCTTTCAGTAATTTAATGAATCCAACTCATAACTACTATCAGAATGGACTTTACACAATATGGATGTGGGCTTATACAGTTCATGGTTGTAAGGATTCAATTTCAAAAACAGTAAGGGTGGTAGAAGATTCTCTTGTATTTCCTAACATAATTACTCCTAATGGTGATGGATATAACGACTACTTTAAAATTACAAATCTTGAAAATTATAAACATAATAAGCTTTTGATTTTCAACAGATGGGGAAAGAAAGTTTATGAAAAAGAAAATTATCTGCCCGATACCGATAAATGGGATGGTTCGGGTTTGCCCGACGGAACTTATTATTATGTATTAACTTACGAAGGATATATAAGAAGCGGTGAGCATAAAGGTTCTTTGACAATATTGAGGTGAAATGAAAAATAAATTGATTTATAAAAGATTTTTATTTTAAAATAAATAAGCTGAAAGTTTTTAAATAACTTTCGGCTTATTTGTTTAGATATTAACTCTGAAAATATAATAGTATGAAGAAAGTAGTTTGTTTAATAATAAGTACGCTTTTTATCAGCAGTATTTACAGTCAAATTATCGTAACAAGCGGTACAGGAATAACTCCGCAACAGCTTGTGCAATCGACTTTGCTTGGAACAGGAGTTACGGTAAGTAATGTAAAGTTTAATAATTCTACCGGTCCATTAGTTGGGAGTATGATGGGTACATTTGTTACAGGAGGAGTTCCAACAAACTTAGGAATAAGCAGTGGTTTAATTTTGGCCTCAGGTGGAGTAACCGGAGCTATGGGACCTAATAATGCAAACGGAACAACAACTCCAACTGGTACAACAAATATCAGTGACCCGCAGTTGCAGTCTTTGATACCAGGCTATACTATAAATGATGCTGCAGTACTTGAATTCGATTTTATTCCGCTTTCCGATACTATTAAGTTCAGATATGTTTTTGGTTCGGAAGAATATCCTGAATTTGTAAATTCTTCTTTTAACGATGTTTTTGGCTTTTTTGTAACAGGAATAAATCCCAATGGACCTGCTTACAACAATAAAAATATTGCAATAATTCCAAATACAAATACACCTGTTGCAATAAATAACGTTAATAACGGTTATTTTTCGGGATGTCCTACAAATCAAACAACTGGACCATGTAATAACTGTGCATATTATGTAAATAATTGCGGTGGAGTTTCTGTTCAATATGATGGTTTAACTGTTGTATTAACCGCTTGGATAGTAGTTCAGCCATGTACTCAATACCACATCAAAATAGCAATTGCCGATGCAGGTGATACTGCTTTAGATTCAGGTGTATTTCTTGAAGCTAACAGTTTTTCGAGTAATGCTATTACAGTAACAACTAACTATTCTACTCCTTCTGCAATTCCTATGGCAATTGAAGGATGTAATAATGCAATGATTAAATTTAATTTACCCTACGCAAAAGCAGATACGTTCTGGGTTCCGATTGATACTGTTTACGGAACTGCAACAAACGGAGTTGACTTCCCTTTAATTGGAAATACTTTTCCTATTCCACCCGGTCAAACTTCAGGCACACTTATTATTATGCCTTATATGGATGGAATTAATGAACCTATTGAATATGTTACGATTAAAATTAAGTCAACAGTTTGTACTTATGATAGCGTAACAATTCCAATATTGAGTTATCAACCTATAGTGGTTAATTCTATTACGGATACAATGATTTGTCAGAATGATAATCTGGATGCAAGTGCCCAGTTGGGAATAATAACGCAGTATGGGCATCCTCCTTATACATACAATTGGCAACCGACAACCTATTTAAACAATCCTAATATTGCAAATCCAATAAGTACTCCTCCCATTGGTAATAGTATGTATTATACCGTAATGGTAACCGATTCGACAGGATGTCCAGGAGATACAGCCGATATGAATGTTATTGTTAATCAAGAGCCTTCTGTATCCTTTGATGTTAATCCTATGCCTGCCGAAGGTTGTGTGCCGCTTACATTAAACTTTACCGATATTACATTTCCTGCAGTTCAAACTTATAGTTGGAATTTTGGGGACGGAGGAACAAGTACAATAGCTAATCCGACTCATACATACACTCAAGTTGGTAATTACGACGTTTCTCTTAGTGTTATTACTACTGATGGTTGTCAGGGATATATAAAACTGTTTAATGCTGCCAAAGTTTATCCTATGCCGGTAGCTTCATTTACTGCAACTCCAAATATTGCACCGATTACAAATTCGCTGATTTCTTTCAATAGTTCTCATTCATCATCAAACGTAACAAATTGGTTTTGGAATTTCGGAGAACCTGCTTCCCCTGATAATTCGAGTAATCTGCAAAATCCTACCCACTTGTATTTATCTCAAGGATTATTTGGTATTTGGTTAAAAGTTACTACTGCTCACGGTTGTTCCGATTCTACTTATCAGGAAATTAGAATAGTTGAAGATTCATTAGTTTTTCCAAATATTATCACTCCTAATGGTGACGGCTTTAATGATTATTTCAAAATACTTAATCTTGAGAATTATTTGAGCAATCAACTAATAATATATAACCGCTGGGGAAAGAAAGTTTACGAAAAAGAGCCATATATTCCTGATGTGCATAAATGGGACGGTGAAGGATTGCCTGATGGAACATATTACTTCATTCTTAGATATAAAGGCTATTTAAACGAAGGAGAGTACAAAGGTTCTTTGACAATACTGAGATAAGTTGATTCTAAAATTTGCAGAATTAAAAAAAATGTATAATTTTGCAAAGAATTTATACGGTAGATGTAGTTCAGCTGGTTAGAGCATCAGATTGTGGTTCTGAGGGTCGTGGGTTCGAATCCCATCATCTACCCTGATGATTAAGCACAGAAATTTTTATCTGTGCTTTTTTCTTTTATCTGTTATGTTTAAATTCATCAAATAAAACATTTTTTATTATGGAAAATCAAAAAGTTATTATCGAAACTCTGCAGAAAGCCGGAAAACCATTAAAATCAGGAGAAATAGCCGAATTGTCCGGAATAGATAAAAAAGAAGTTGATAAACTTATTAAAAAGTTAAAAACTGAAGGTCAGGTGCATTCGCCCAAAATGTGTTATTACGAGATAAAAAAATAGATACTTTCAAAATCAAAAGCTTTTTTCAATTGTTTTAATTTGAAAAAAAGTGATATGTATAAATATGTAACTATATCAATAGTTATACTTGTATTTTCTTTATTAATCGGTTGTCAGAAAGAAAACAGTATATATTCTCCCGAGCATTCACAATTTAAGTTATATATTAACGAAATTGGATATAACCCTAATTGGATTGAAATATATAACGATGAAGATACCGCTATTGATTTGAGAGGGTTTCTTTTATATGCTGATTATAAAAATAAGGTTAGATTAAGCTCGAACGTAATACCTTCAAAGGGATATATTGTTTACAATTTAGCTTCTATTCAGGGAAATAATAATTTACCTGTTTTTATAAACAAAAATGGAGGAGTAGTATATCTCGAAGATCCATATAAGAAATTAGTTGATAAGTTTGAATTTGTTAACTTAGTAGATGGAGGTTCGTATGGTCGTCTTCCTGATGGCGGAAATAATTATATTTATTTCGACACACCTACGCCTATGCAGTCGAATTATACTTTTATGATGCCCAATCAACCTCCTGTAATAAAAGATGTTTCATTTTCACCTATTAACCCGATGCCATTTCAGGAAGTTGCCGTTTCGGCTTTTATTTTTGATGATCATGGGCTTACCGGTGCAAAGTTGATATATTACGATGATATTAATAATGTGGAATATAAAGCTGATTTTACTAATACATGTTGCGATCCCAGAAAATTGGAAGCCAAAATACAAGGATTTCCGGCAAACTATAAAATAAGTTTTTATATAACTGCCACTGACGATTCGTCTGCAGTAAGTTTTTATCCGGATGGTGCTCCTGCTGTAAAAATTAGTTATGAAGTTGGTAATAAATAGTTTTTTATTTGATAAAAACTTTCATTGCTTTTGGAATTATTGAGAATTTATAGTTTCCTATTGCATTGCTTTCTCCGTCAGTTTCGAGTAGAAGGTCTTGATTATTAATTATATTTAGATTATTTGTTCTTAAATTAATTACTTTTGGATGTTTAAGAATATTACCGTCAAATAATTTATTAATATTTCTGATTAGTTCGAATTTTGAAACATTTTTAATAATCGTTACATCGAAAAGACCGTCATCGGGAACAGCCTCAGGAAGCTGAAGCATACCTCCGCCGTTGTATTTACATATCCCGACATTCATACTAAAAAGATCTATCTCTATAGATTCTTCAGAAGTGATAATTTTTGTAATTTTCGATTTATACTTATTTAAAACAGAAAAAATGCTTATTAAATACGATAATTTTCCGCCTTTTCCTTTTTGCTTTTTGATATTTGTTTTATGAGCAACTGCAGCATCGAACCCAAGTCCGGCAACATTAATAAAATATTGCTTTTTGCCTGATATTTCAACCAATCCAATATCTTGAACAAATATTTTTTGTTCTTCAATAATTTTTATTGCTTTTTTGTAATCGACAGGTATGTTATATGTTCTGCACCAATCGTTTCCCGTGCCTACAGGAATCATTCCAACTGCAAATTCGTTTGCATCGCAAATATTTTGAGAAAATAAACCGTTTATTATTTCATTAAGAGTACCGTCGCCTCCAAGAGCAATAAATTTTCTATAACCATTTTCAACGGCATTAACTACGGCGTTTATGGCATCACCTGCATATTTAGTGAAATAAATATCAAAAGTAAGTTTACTATTGTTTAATAATGAATTAATTTTTCTCCAATCCCTATTGGTTTTCCCTGCACCTGCGTTAGGATTGACAACAATATAGAATTTATTCAGGTTTTTATTAGTCATTAAAATAAAATGCAAAAAAAAAAGCCCTTATTCAGGGCTTTTTAAACTTATAAATTTATTATGCACCAAGAGTGGCAACCATAACGGCTTTTATTGTATGAAGTCTGTTTTCGGCTTCATCGAAAACGATAGACATAGGTGATTCAAAAACGTCTTCGGTAACTTCCATTCCGTCAAGGCCGTATTTCTGATAAATTTCTTCGCCAATTGTAGTCTCGCGGTTGTGGAATGCAGGTAAGCAATGCAGGAATTTTACATTTGGATTTCCTGTTTTTTTAACTACTTCCATATTTACCTGATATGGTTTAAGTAAATTAATACGTTCAATCCAAACTGAATCGGGTTCTCCCATTGATACCCATACGTCGGTGTAAAGGAAATCAACACCTTTTACTGCTTCGTCAACACTTTCGGTTAATGTAATCTTAGCACCTGTTTCTTTGGCAATTTCTTTACATTTTGCTACTAATTCTTCGTTTGGCCAACAAGCTTTAGGAGCAGCAGCACGGAAATCCATACCCATTTTTGCAGCACCAACCATCAACGAATTGCCCATATTATTGCGTGCATCGCCTAAGTAACAAAAAGCAACTTTATTTAATGGTTTATCCGAATGTTCCATCATAGTGAGGAAATCAGCCAGAATTTGGGTTGGATGAAATTCATTTGTTAAACCGTTCCAAACAGGTACACCTGCATATTTTGCAAGCTCTTCTACAATATGTTGCCCGTATCCGCGGTATTCAATACCGTCGTACATGCGTCCCAAAACGCGTGCTGTATCTTTCATCGATTCTTTTTTACCCATTTGAGAACCTGATGGTCCTATATATGTAACATGAGCACCTTGGTCTAAAGCTGCTACTTCGAAGGCGCAACGTGTGCGGGTAGAATCTTTTTCGAAAAGTAAAGCTATGTTTTTACCTTTCAATCGCTGTTGTTCGGTTCCTGTATATTTTGCTTTTTTTAAATCTAATGATAAATCAAGCAAGAATTTTATTTCCTGAGGTGTAAAATCAAGTAATTTCAGGAAACTTCTGTTTTTTAAATTAAAAGCCATAAATCCTCCGTTTTATTTTGAATTATTAATTTTTTATGCGTAAATAATTGTGCCTCCGTTGTGATTTCCAAGAGTACTTGCAGTTGTAATAATACACTCTTTACCGCCATTTTCGATGAAATAGATTGCAGCTCGAACTTTTGGAGCCATGCTACCTTCGGCAAAATGTCCCTGAGCTAAGTATTCTTTGGCTTCAGCAACAGATATTCTGTCGAGTTTCTTTTCGTCAGGTTTATTGAAATTTATACAAACTTTAGGAACGTCAGTAAGAATATAAAATTCATCGGCTCCAATTTTTGTAGCTAACAAAGATGAAGCAAGGTCTTTATCGATAACGGCATCAATACCTTGCAGCTTATTGGGTTCTACATGGAAAACGGGTATTCCGCCACCACCAACAGTAATAACTATTTGCCCGTCTCTTGCCAGTTTTTCAATTGAATGTATATTGTTAATCTTCATTGGTTTTGGTGAAGCAACAACTTTGCGATAACCTCTACCACGTGGGTCTTCGGCAAATTTTGCCCCTGTTTCTGCAGAATATTTTTCTGCTTCTTCTTTTGTAAGATATGGGCCAACAGGTTTTGTAGGATTATTGAATGCAGGGTCGTTTTTGTCAACTTCTACCTGTGTTATCAATGTAATAATATCTCTTTCCATGCCTGCAGCTTCCAGAACATTTCTCATTTGTTGTTCTATCATATAACCGATAGAACCTTGGGTTTCGGCAACACAAAAATCTATAGGCATAGCAGGAAGACCAAACATCTTATGGCCTGCTTCGTGTTGTAATAAAACATTTCCAACTTGTGGACCATTGCCGTGTCCTATAACTATGTCATAGTCTTTCTTCAGCAATTCCAATAAATAAGAACAGGTTTCATATACGTTTGCTTCCTGTTCGTCGATAGTACCAATTTGGTCGCCTCTTAATAAGGCATTTCCTCCAAATGCAATTACAGCTAATTTCTTTTTCATATAATTAAATAAAATTAATATTTTTCAAACAAAAAACAACAGACTACTCAGCTTATTAATTAAGTTAAGTTAGCCTGTAACAAATTATTTTCGGCAAAATTAGTTTTTTTTTTGAAAATTGCTAATATATTTTGATTTGCACTTATGCAAAAAGGCAGGACTTTAATTTTTATTAAGAAATAAGCCGTAAAGGCAGAAATTACAGTTTATCGCCGTCGAGTTTCCACGATTCTGTTCCTAAAAACATAGGTTGACCGACACCGTTTAATCCAAAGTACTTAAATTCTTCGGTCCCGTACATTTTACCGGCCTGAACGCTTGGAGTAACCTCAATTACAAATGTACACCAAACATATCCTGCAGCTACATCGAATTGACCTTCAAAGTGATAACCCTTACCGACAACACTTCCATTAACAGTTCCTTTAGAAGTTTTGAGAACAGGGACATTATTTTCAAGTCCTATTTCCCAATAATCCATTGCTTGAAAACCGGGTTGAGGCGAATTTGGAGCAGTATTGGTTGTTGTAACCAATGTTCCTGTTACTCTCCAGTTTCCAATTAGTGTATTCGCAGTAACAGGGTCTTTGGGAATATCATCTTTATTGCATGAAATAAAGACTGCTGACAATAATAAAATTAATCCGATTTTAATTGTAATTTTTTTCATAATATTTAATTTTATTACATACTGAAAAGTAAAACATTTAAATTATATTGATTTGATTATTAAATGGTTTATAATATTTAATTTAATTACAAAAATATGAAATTTTTAAAAAAATTATATCCATTTAAAACTTTTTTTAATTTTATTTTAACTTTTCAACGGACGTTTTTTTAGGGTTCCTCCTTTGGTGTCTTTAATATTTGTCATAAAAATAAAAGCATTGGGGTCAATCTGATCGACTTCGGCTTTTAAACGGTTTATTTCAAGTCGTGTTATTACTGTGAAAACAATTTGAATTTCTTTTTTACAAACGTCGTTATTTTCCATACCTCTCTCACCATTATATATTGTTACGCCTCTTCCCATTTTATTGATAATCATTTTACGTATTTCATCGGCTTTTACTGAAATAATACTTACTCCTGTTAATTCTTCGATGCCTTCGATTATAAAATCTACGGTTTTTGATGCCGATAAATATGTAAGTATAGAGTATAAAGCTATTTCAACGGATAAAAGGTATGCGGCAACCGAAAATATTATGATATTTATTATTAGAATAACATCGCCTACAGTTATTCCATACTTACGATACAATGAAATTGCCAAAACTTCAGTGCCGTCTATAACTCCGCCTCCTCTGACTGCCATACCTATTCCAACTCCAAGAAAGAAACCTCCGAAAACGGCTACCAGCAATTTGTCGTGTGTTATTTGGGGGTATGGGATGTAAGCTGTAAAAACTGATAATAAGATTATTCCTATGGCTGTTTTTATTGCAAACTCCTTACTTATAATTTTAATTCCCAGTAAAATAAACGGAGCATTTACAACTATAAGTAAAACAGATAATTTAATATTTGTAACTTCACGTATCAATAATGAAATACCTACAGCACCTCCGTCGATAAAGTTATTTGGCAATAAAAAACCTTTTAATCCGAAAGCTGCTGACAATGTGCCTATTAGGATAAATATTATATCTTTTGATCTTCTCAGCAAATTATGTTGCCAATGATAATAAAACTTTGCCTTCTGATAATCTGAATAATAGCTTTTATTTTCAATATTTTTATTATAATATGTTACTCGTGCGAATATTTTTTTAATTTTGTTAAGCATCTTAAAAGATTTTATTAAAGTTAAAGTAAAATTATTTATTTTTCCCGAATGTAATTTACTTGATGTTTTATTTATAAAAAAAATTACTTAATGAGAAAACTGATTTTTATTTTATTCGCTTTTCTGTTTTTTGGTCAATCACTAAAATCGCAGATAATTGCTATTACAGGTACCGGCGATCAGGTATATTTGTATGACGACGGCACATGGAAATATGTAAAAGATGTTAATGAAACTGCAAGTAGCAGTAGTATTAAGATAAATCCAACTCACTTTACTAAGGATATTGATGCTGATTTTCAGGTTAAGAGCAAAATACTAGATATAGGAGTATGGATTAATGCAAAGAAATGGAGCTTTAACAAGCCTTCGGATGAATCGGCTTCGGCTGAGTATGAATTTAGGCTTAAAGGCGAAGATGCTTATGCCATGCTTATTACCGAAAGAATTGAAGTTCCGTTGAACAATCTAAAACAGATTGCTTTGCAAAATGCTCAGAATGTGGCACCTGATATTAAAATTGTTTTGGAAGAAAAACGAAAAGTAAATAATAAAGAAGAAGTTCTTTGCCTTCAAATGGAAGGTACTATACAGGGTATAAAATTCGTTTATTTCGGGTATTACTATTCTGACGAAAACGGCTCTTTACAACTTATAACTTATACATCAAGCAATCTGTTTAAAAAGTATAAAGCTTCGCTCGAAAGTTTTTTAAACGGTTTGGTTATTTCAAAAAAATAATAAAAGTACTAACGAAATTGCAGTTTTCGACTCTATTTACATCTTCTTACTTTGTCTTCAATATTAGGTTTGCCGAGTTTATAAGCAGTAATATAGTCGGCACAGGCTTTGTCGTTATTGTTTAATAATTGGTAAGTATTACCACGATTGAAATAAGCATCAGTGTATTTTTCATTTAATGCGATTGCTTTATCGTAATCGGCTATAGCGTTATTATATTGTTGTTTATTGAAATATGTGTTTCCTCTTGTAAAATAAAGTTTAAAATTCTTGGGCGATAATTCTATTGCTTTGTTAAGGTCATTTAATGCACCGTCGAAATCCGAGTTATCAATTTTTACTAATGCTGAATTCAAATACTTTTGTGTTTCTTTTTCTTTATCTGTACATGAAACTGATATAATAAAAAGGAGTAACAGATATATAACTTTTTGTTTCATGGTGATTTATATTAATAGATTAAATATATTTATCGAGGACATTAATTATTTTTTCACAGGCAGTTTCGATTTCGTTTTCGTTTATTGTTAATGGTGGTATTATCGAAAATGCTTTGTGATTGAATAAAAACCAAAATGTTATAATACCATTATTGATTAAATCTTCTATGATTTTTTCGATATTATTGAAGTTTTTAACTTCTACCGACAAAAATAATCCTTTGCCCCTGATTTCATTGATTGCAGTATGATTCTTTAAATGTTTGATAAAAAGAGCAGACTTAGCCGGTACTGAATCAATAATGTTTTCATCAATTAAAACATTTAATGTAGCAAGAGATGCAGCGCAACATACAGGATGTCCGCCAAAAGTAGTAGCATGACCATAGAGAGGATGACCTTGATTTAGAACGTTCATTATTTGGTTTGATGAAATAAAAGCAGCTAAAGGAAGTTCGCCGCCGAAGCTTTTGCCAATACAAAGTATATCGGGAACAATGTTGTAGTGTTCGAATGCAAACAGTTTGCCGGTTCTGCCGTAGCCGGTTTGAATTTCGTCGAAAATAAGTAATGTTCCGGTTTCGTTGCATCTTTTTCTGAGTGTTTCTAAAAATTCTTTTTCGGCTGGTATAATTCCTGAACCGGCTTGTATAACTTCAGTTACGACGCAAGCTGTTTTTTCGGTTATTTGATTTAATAGTGCTGTGTTGTTAAATTCGAGAATTCTGATATCGGGCAAAAGAGGCAAAAAGGGTTGTTTGAAGTCTTGTTGGCTAAGCAACGATATTGCTCCCATAGTACTACCGTGATAAGAATTTTTGAATGCAACTATTTCGTGTCTTTTAGTATATTTTTTTGCTAACTTCAATGCTCCCTCGATAGCTTCGCTGCCGGAGTTTACATAAAACACCGTATCGAGATTATCGGGTAGTAGAGAGCATAGTTTTTGTGCAAGTTTTATCTGAGGACTTTCGATAAATTCGCCATAAACCATAACGTGCATATAGGCATCCAACTGTTTTCTCACAGCTTCAATTACTCGAGGATGCCTGTGTCCGATATTACTTACCGAAATACCCGACATCAAATCTATGTACTTTTTCCTGTAAATATCTTCTACATAAACTCCCTCAGCCTTATTAATTTCAAGTTGAAAGGGCTTAAATTCAGACGATTGAGCTATATATTTTTTAAATTCGTTGTATAAGCTGTCCATTTTAAAATAATTATACTATACCTCTTTGTTTTTTTATTTTTTCATAGGCAGCGTTTAGTTTCTGAAATTTTTCTTTAGCAGAGTTTTGAATTTCTTCGCCAAGATGACTAACCTTGTCGGGATGATACATTACCGCAAGACGTCGGTATGCTTTTTTTATTTCTTCGTCGCTTGCATCGGGAGATACCTCAAGTATTTTGTAAGCACTGTCGGTATCGTCGATAAACATGGCTTTAATTGAAGTAAAATCGCTTGTACTTATGCTAATTAGCCTTGCTATGTTTTCGATAACGGCAATTTCGTTGGCATGAACCTGTCCATCTGCAGATGAAATGCCAAAAAGAAAATGAATAAGTTGTAAACGCGATTCGTAGTCCATATTCAGCTTTACTTGTGTACAAACATCGTAAAGCGGTATGTCTTGTTTTAATATTTCTCGTAAAAGAAGCATTTTCTGTTCGGTAAATTTTACTCCAAACTGACGAACGAAGAAGTTTTTGACATAATCGAGTTCAGAGCGTAAAATCTTATTGTCGGCTTTCATAACAGCAGCAGTCAGGACAAGCAAACTTGCAATAAAATCGCCTTTTTGTGTTTGTCCGCCTCTTGGGTCTGTATCTGTTGTGCTTACCGTTGCTCCGTCAATCATAGAACCGAATGCAAAACCCAATATTGCCCCGATAGGACCTCCAAATGCCCAACCTAATGCTCCGCCAATCCATTTACCGTATTTTCCCATATATTTCTTTAAATTTCGGTTTCAGTTTCTGTAAATACAATACCGTATTGTTCTAATTCATCGAGTATAGGATTGTATAGCTCGGGAATTACAGGGGTATGTACTCCGGTTAATTTTATTTTTCCGGTTAGAAGCATTTTAGTAGCAATTGCTACAGGCAATCCTACCGTAAGCGACATAGCGGTATGGGTTGTATCTTGTCCAATAACGTTAAGCGATGATATTATCCTGTAATTTTTATTGTTCTTAGAATATTCGAACTGGTGTTGCATTACAATCAAATCCTTGTCGTCTTTGCCCAGAACCCATTTTTCTTCTAATTTTTTCTGTAATATTTGAGCAGGTGTTGCTTTTTCAAGTCCAATTTTATCGTTTTCGAATATCCCCAACCATTTTAGCTTATTCATTTCATCGGAATTAATATCAAGATTAAACTGCTCAATAATTTTTTCCTCAACGCTTTTGGTATTATGGTATGGCAGATACATATTGATGAATTGACGGTAAGTCATATTTGCGGAGTTTTCTATAGTATAAGTGTCGTCAGTAAGTCCTAATTGAACAAATATATTCCATGCCTTGCAATATCCCGGACGTCGTATTGTGCCTCTAAAAATTGTGGGAATATCATTCAAATTGTATATTTCGCGGTATTTCAATGAATCTCTGTTTGGGTAAATTTCGAAATCGCCAAGACCGGGGATTTCTATTTTTTCTAATCTTTCGAAAAGCCTGTGATATGGTATATATTTTACATCGCCTTTTTCGAGATACATCGATACACCTTGACCGGCCAAAACAACATTACGAGGATTCCATGTAAACTTGTAGTTCCATGGATTATTGTCATATTCAGGCGCTATTAATCCACCTGTAGATGATTTGAATGCAAGTAATTTTCCGCCTTCATTCCTTATTTTATCGACAATTTTCATTGCCGACATGTGGTCAATTCCCGGATCAACTCCAAGTTCGTTCAAAAAACTCAATCCTTTACTCTTAGCTTCGTCGTTTAGTTGTTTCATTTCGTTTGAAACATATGAAGCCGTTATCATGTGTTTGCCGTGTTTAATACAACTTTGTGCTACAATAGGATGAAATTTTGCAGGCAACATCGATATTACAACATCAGCCTTTGCAATTTCAGCATCTTTTTGTGTTTCATTAAATATATCGAAACTGATTGCAACGCCATTAGGGTGTCCGTTAATTTTACTTTCTGCAGTGTTTTTATTTACATCACCTACATATACTTTCCATTGGTTTTCTGTTGAGTTATCCAACAAGTATTTAATTAAACTCGAAGATGATAATCCTGCTCCAACTATTAATATGTTTTTCATAAGTATTTTTTGAAGTAATTTATAAGAGTTAGTTATTATATTTTAATTAATCTGCGAAATTATTAAAAAAACAGAATTTAGGAGTATGTAACGTAATAAAATTTACCATTTCAAAGTAACAAATAATATAATCAAATAAATTAAGTATAAATTCGGATTGAGTTTTCTTTAGTTAAATATCAATTTTTTATCGTTCATAAAAAAGTTATTTGAATAAGAGGGACTTTAATATGAAATTTGCCATTAAAAAATATCAATATGAAAACAATAGCATTAATAATAATAGCTTTAACATTAAAAACATTAGTTTATTCTCAAACATTAAATCAAACCATAAGAGGGAGAGTAACAGATAAAGACAGTAAACAACCTTTGCCCGGAGCAACCGTGTTGGTTCAGAATACAAATCCGTTGATAGGAGTAGTAACCAATATTGAGGGCGAGTATGAAATAAAAAACTTGCCAATAGGACGTCAAAGCTTAACAGTATCATATATGGGATATCATACAACAGAAGTAAAAAACTTATTTTTGCAATCGGGAAAAGAATTAGTAGTAAATATTGAGTTGGTTGAAAAAGTAGAAAATTTGCAGGGTATAGAAATTAAAGCATATACCAACAATGGCAGAGCAATAAATGAAATGGCACCCGTATCCGCACGATCGTTTTCTGTGGAACAAACCGAGCGTTTTGCTGGTAGCCTCGGAGATCCGGCACGTATGGTTGGCAATTATGCAGGGGTAGTTATGCAAAACGATACACGCAACGATATTATTATAAGGGGCAATTCGCCAATAGGAGTTATATGGAGACTTGATGATATAGAAATTCCAAACCCCAATCATTTTGGTGCATTAGGTACTACGGGAGGCCCTGTAAGTATGCTCAACAACAACTTGCTTACAAATTCCGATTTTTTTACCGGAGCTTTTCCTGCACAATTTTCAAACGGCATTTCTGGAGCTTTTGACCTTAATATGAGAAGTGGAAATAATCAAAAAACCGAATATACTGGCCAAATAGGTTTTAATGGTTTCGAATTTGGTATCGAAGGTCCGTTTTCGAAAAACAGTAAAGCATCTTATCTTATAAACGGCCGCTATTCTACACTTGCATTAATGCACAAAATAGGATTTGGAACTGGTACTGGAAATGCTATCCCTTATTATCAGGACTTAACATTCAAAATTGATTTACCTACTAAAAAGGCAGGAAAATTTTCCGCATTTGGTATTTTTGGCAACAGCAGTATCGATTTAGGAGCCGATATTAATGATACTGTTGCTACCGGATATAATTCTACCGATACACGAACAAGATTTTCTGCAGGCCAAATGGTTGTAGGTATTTCAAATCTATATTTCTTTAATCAGAAAACAAGAATTAAAACTACTATCTCTGGGCAAAAAGCAAACGATAAAGCTGAAATAGATTTTTACAGATTTGCTCAAAATCGAATTCAGGAAAATTTTCGTAGCGAAAAAGAACAAAAAAAACTCACTCTTGCCTCTCATCTTAAATCAAAAATAAATAACAAAAACAATTTTGGTATAGGATTTTATGTAGATTACAATAAAATTGATTTTACTGATAGTATCTATCTTTACGATTTTAATAAATTCGTTACTCTACATAATACTAAAGAAAATTTTTTAAATTATAGAGCATATACACAATATCAGTACAAATTTACCGATGTTTTATCGCTGTTTTCTGGAATAAATATTTTAGCTAACTCTATAAACGCCGACTTTTCTATAGAACCTCGCACAGGAATTGAATGGAAATTAAATGATTTGCAAACAATATCGTTAGGATACGGTAAGCATAGTCAAATGCAACCGGCATCGGTTTACTTTCTTGAATACAATGATACTGTGAACCACATAACATTACTTACAAATAAAAACTTAGGTTTAACAAAAGCCGATCATTTTGTTCTCGGATATTCATATCAATTGAACGAAAACCTTAGATTTAAAACAGAAACATATTATCAGAATATTTATAATATTCCTGTTAGTCAAATTATACCCGAGTTTTCTATGCTTAATGCAGGCGAGTTTTTCAATATACCCAATCAAGACAGTTTAGTCAACAGCGGAAAAGGTCGCAATTATGGTATTGAAATAACAATCGAAAAGTCATTAAAAGACGGATATTATATTTTATTCACAACATCGTTGTTCGATTCAAAATATAAGGGAACCGACAATATATGGCGAAATACGGCTTTTAACAGCAATTATATATTCAATTTACTTGCAGGATATGAGTTTAAAATTAAATCCCGAACTTTTTTTACATTTGATGTTAAAACAGTTTATTCCGGAGGGAAAAGATATATACCAATTGATATTCAAAAAAGTATGGCAAAAGAAGAAGCAGTATTCGATTATACAAATGCCTACAAAGAAAAATTCGATGATTATTTTCGTATGGATATAAGAATTGGTTATAAAATAAACGGACGAAAGATAAATCAGGAGTGGGCATTAGATTTGCAAAATGTTACTTCACATCATTCTCCTTTTATGCAAGGATACGATAGTAATAAAAAGAAAACATATCTTACATACCAGCAGGGATTTTTTCCTATGATGCTTTATCGTATCCAGTTTTAACTATGAGTTTACTTAGATATCATTATAATAAAAATATGACAAAAATTGAGAACAAATTATATAAAACTAAAAAAGTATGCCAAAATACACCAAATTTAAGTTCGAAACAATATTTGTAATAATAGGTGTAATGCTGATATCTTTCATTTTTTTTATATTATATAAAAACAATGAGGATTTCAGGAATTATCCACTTTATGCCGGTATATTGATGAATATATTAGTTACATTGTTAATTTGGACAGGCTGCAGAATAATAGTAAATTTTTTATGGATAAAATACCCATGGGAAAAATATCCGTTAAAACATTTAATAATTGAGGTCGTTCTAATACTTTTTTGGGCATTTTTAGTAATGTTTACTATGAAAGAACTATATTATAAAATGAGTAATATAAAAGTTGACCGGCAAAACAACATATCAAGTCTAATATTAGGTTTACTTATTACACTTTTTATTACAAGTATTCACGAAAGTGCCTTCTTTTATCAGCAATGGAAGAATAACTTTAACCTTTCACTAAAACTCAAAAAAGACCATATAGAAGCAAAATACGAAACCTTAAAAGCTCAGTTAAACCCGCATTTTCTTTTCAACAGCTTGAATACACTTATAACATACGTTGATGATAATCCAAAGGCAAGCGATTATATTCAGAATCTTTCAGACTTTCTAAGGTTTGTACTAAAAAACAGAGACAAACATCTTATAACTCTTAACGAAGAACTCGAAGCATGCCAAATGTATTTGTATTTGCAAAAAGCACGTTTTGGCAATAATCTGAATTGGGAAAATAATATCGACGAAGAATTAAGAAATACTTATGTTGCACCGCTCACTATTCAAATGCTGCTGGAAAATGCAATAAAACACAACATAATTTCGAAAGAAAAACCTTTGCTAATAAGTATTGGCAGCGAAAAAAATGGTTATATTTATGTTGAAAACAACATTCAGAAAAAACTAAGCGAAAGTTCTACAGGTATAGGATTAAAAAATATTATCGAAAGGTATGAATACTTATCGGCCCCAAAACCGCAAATAATTGAAAACTCCTCTATATTTAAAGTAATAATACCATTAATTAAAAAACATTATGAAAAGAATATTGATAATTGAAGATGAAGAATTGGCAGCTTTGCGCCTAAAAAAAATGTTACTTGAAATTGACAATCAGGTTGAAATTGTAGGAATGCTCGAAAGTGTCAGTGAAACTATAAAGTGGTTGCAAAACAATCCATTACCCGATTTGATTTTCCTTGATATACAGCTTGCTGATGGTATTTCGTTCGAAATATTCAACTCTGTTTCGGTAGATTGCCCTGTAATATTTATAACTGCTTATGATAATTACGCATTAAAAGCATTTGAACTAAACAGTATAGATTATTTATTAAAACCACTTCGCAAAGAGCTTTTAAATAAAAGTATCGAAAAATTCAAGAAAAGGGTAAATGTTAGTTCAAATGAAGATATGATGCAAAAAATTAATTCTATGATAGAATTTTACAGCAAGGGGGGTAGTCGGTACAAAGAGCGTTTCGTTGTATATAAGGGCGAATCTCTTGTTACTGTTTACACCGAAGATATATCTTATTTCTACATAGAAGATAAAGCAGTTTTTATGGTTCTTAAAACAGGCGAAAAGCATTTAATTAATATTTCTTTAGATCAACTTGAAAGTACTTTAAATCCGGTCAGTTTTTTCAGAATAAACAGACAATACATAGTTTCGATAAAATCAATTGAAAAAGCAAGTAATTATTTTAATTACAGAATTAAATTAAAACTAAACCCACCTCCGCCTACAGAAGTAATGGTCAGTACATCAAAAACAGCCGAGTTTAAACTATGGTTAGATGGAATGTTATAAAAATTAAACCTAAAAACTGTAATTATAAGCTAATCCTATAATAAAATCGGTATAAGGATTATTAACATTATACTCCTTTTGAATTATATAAAACAATTCTATTGAGTTTGATTTATTGAAAACATATTCAGTGCCTAATGTATATCTTATGTTATCGGTAAAATAATTTTCACCATTCAATGGAGTATAGTTTTCAAATGATAAATATGTACTAAAAACTCTGTTTAAACGATAAGATAAAGATATCTTATTTCTAAGATAATATTCAAACATCTCCTCATTCGAACGCGAATAAAAATCCTTAAATTGATTTTGAAATCTTGCTCGGTATGAAAATTGGAAATCGTTAAATCTCTTTCTCAGATTAATATCGGCAAAAAAGCGATGACGTTGGCTATATGTATTATCTATCAATCGTTTATTGGCAAAACGATAGTTGCCCGAAATTCTTATTAATTTATTTATGCGGTAGTTTACACCTGCTTCGGTAAAAAAAGTTCCCAATTCGGTAACATTTTCGTTAAATCTTAGCTCTTGAGAAAGACTGAAAGAGAATTTTTTATTGATTTTTTTGTCAATATTAAAAGATAACCACATCCCAGCATCGTTTACCTGAGAATATGCAGATAAAAATAAATTGGCTAAAAGTGTTAAAATTAAATATTTACGTAACATTTATTTTAATATATCAATTTGAGGAACTTCAACGTCTTTATCGTTATCGCCAATCACAACTGTGCGAATAATGGGAATTTCGGCAAGTGTTTGAAGTGTCGAGTCTTTTGAATAGGCAAATATTGTGTATTTCCCCGGTCTAAGGTATTTAAACTGGAAAGAACCATTATAGCTTGTTCTAACTCTGTCGCTAACACCTTTTTCATCACCGTAAACAATAAAAACATCTTCGTTTTGCGCCCAGTATGCGTCCAATAATGCAGTAAATGTAGTATTATAATCTCTTACCCAAACTCTGCCGTATAATGTGGCGTTTCCTCCTTTACCCGGTTCCTTTTCGCACGAAATAAGTGTTACTGCCCAAACCGCAATTAATAAAAATATGACTTTCTTCATTTTTATGCATTTTTATTAGCACAAAATTATTATTTTTTTAATATTATCTTAATATTTAAGCTCAAATTTTAATTTAGGAACTTTTTATTTGTATTTCAAAAAAAAATGTTTTATATTTGAAACATTAATTATAAACTTATTCCTATGGAAAATAATTATGAAGTGGATATATTAATAGTAGAAGATAACCCCACCGATGCTGAACTAACCATAAGAGCATTAAAAAAGAATAATCTGGCAAACAATATATTTTTAGTTGAAGACGGTGAATTGGCTTTAGATTTCTTGTATTCAAGAGGTAAATTTTCCGACAGAAAAGATAATAAAAACCCCAAAGTAGTTTTTCTCGATTTAAAACTACCAAAGGTAGATGGATTGGAAGTGATAAAAGAAATAAAATCGGATGAAAAACTCAAATCAATACCGGTAGTAGTTTTAACATCTTCAAACGAAGAATCGGATATAATTGAAAGTTATAAGTTAGGAGTAAACAGTTATATTACTAAGCCTGTAGATTTTGAAAAATTTATGCTTGCCGTGAAAGAACTTGGTTTTTATTGGTTACTATTAAACCAACCACCGTTAAAATAAACTACATTTTCAAATTTTATCGACCTTATATTCACAATTTTAATATCTACCTAAGAAAAATTTGATTTAAATAATTTTTTCTTGATTAAAAAAATATTAATTTTGCAGCGGGTAAGTCTTATACGACCAGCTCCTGCCGAAACTCCCCAGGTTCGGAAGGAAGCAAGGATAGGTGGTTGAGCGGTGCGATATAAGGGGCTTACCCTTTTTTTATTTTATTACCTCGAATATTACCGGAATGGTAAAACTTTTTTCAATAGGGTAAGTAGTTATTATCAAATTAGTTTTAATCTTTCCTGTTTTTTCTTCGGTTAATATTAGTAAATGAAATTTCATTTTATCTCCTGGTGATAACTCATTTTCATCCCAGTAAAATTTCATACAATTGCAATCAGAAGTGATATTTTTTATCTTAAATGCTCTGTTTCCGGTATTTTGTATATTTACAGTAAAAGCATTACTATTCTTCGAACTTAGTTTTCCGTAATTAATAATACTATCGGTTAAAAAACTAATCTTAGGCATAGTATCAATGATTTGTTTCTCTTTATTTTCGTATTCGTAATATAAAATTTGAATTTTTCTTTCCATTGCAGCAGCAGGGCTATAAACAGAATTACGAGGGTCATTAGGGTCACTGCTTACATCCTTTGATGCTTTGCTCTTTCCTAATGGCTCTTCGTAAATGGTCAGTTTAGGTAAGTTTATACTATCGCTTTGTAAATATTTTTCAATAATTCCACCGTTATATTCTTTCAAGTAATTTATTAAACTCGAAATCCTTCGTTTTGAAAGATTAATATTATAAGCCTCATTATTTAACGGACTTGCAAAACCTTTGACGGTTATTTTTACATTATTACCTTTTTGTAAATCTTCTAAAAGCAATTTTGCTAAAAGCTCGAGAAGTTCAAATCCTCGACCTGCATAATTGTCGAAAAACATATTTATTTCTTCTGTTGCTTTATTTTTTTCTGCTCCTTTCAATCCTTTTGAATATTCGTATATATATTTATCTCTTAATGAAATATAATCGGCTAAGGTTTGCTTATAATTTTTGTCTGTACTAATTTTCATAGTAGCAGGATCGGGTTCATCATTATGAAAATAAAGAGTTATTGGTAATAGTTTCTTAATTGTATCATCGTTTTTAGTTAGGTTATTATTTTCCGTTATAATTTCTTTTTTGGGAATCAATTCAAATTTATATATATCGTAGCAACAAGTTTCGCCTTTAATATATAAAGAACCCGGGCGGTTTGAAGTAAAATATCCCTCATTAGTATTATCATTAAAAGTTATGTAATTGTCGTTAAACGACGAATTTATGGGTTTCATTAAATTTATGGGCTTTTGCCAGTTATTAAGTTCACCCTTCGATTTAAAGATATCGTAACCGCCAAAACCATAGTGCCAATCGGAACTAAAATACAATGATGTATCAGAAAAATTATAAAATGGAGTTATTTCATTTCCCGGAGTATTGATAGTACTTCCAAGATTAACCGGTAATTGAAATTCTCCGTTATGTTTTATCGAATACCATATATCCAACTGTCCGAAGCCGCCGGGTCGGTTGCTTACAAAATATAATACTTCTTTACCGTTTCTGTTTACTATAAAAGGTTGTGTTGATGTATAGTTTTTCAGATTAATCAGGTTATTTAATTTTTTTGGTTTATCCCATTTGCCTTTTTTGAAATTAGAAGTGTATATTTTGCAAATCAATTCTCCTTTATCATCATTTAAACAACGTGTAAAATAAGCTTGCATATTTTTGCTGTCTATCGAAATATTTGCTGAATGCTCGTTATTAGTATTAATACTTCCTTTTATTTCCCTTCTTGATGAATATCCCGCAACAGAAATCCATGAGTAAAATATTTTCGATAAGTAAGTTTCAGGTAAAAAAGTTTCAAATTCATTTTCTGCAACTTTGCTCAATGAAGAATAAATAAGCATAGTATCACCAAGTTGAGTTGCGCCAAACTCAGAGTAGGGAGTATTGATATTTTTTCCTAAATGTTCTACTTTTGCTATTATGCTATCATTATTATTCTCCAATGCCCATTTGCACGATTGAATCTCCTGAATGGCTTTATTTATATAATACCTATCTACATTAGGATTTTTTTTCAAAAATGCAGAAAAATATTTGATTGCTTCTGAATACTTCCCTTCATATTTGAGCATATCGGCAAGATAAAATTCTGCCAATGCATATTCAGGGTTATTGTCGTTTTGAAGAACTTTTTCGTAATAATAAATTGCTTCTGAATAGTTGTTGTACAATCTTAGGGCATTTGCACATAAAAAAAGAGATTCAGTATTTTTAGGTTCTTGCTTTATGAGTTGTTTGTAGAAATATGCGGCATTATAAAAATCTCCTTTCGAAAAGGCATCATCGGCAAACTTTTTTATTTGTTCATAAGACTGGGAAAAAACAGCATTGATAGAAATAAAACAAAACATTAATGTTAGAGCAGTTTTCAAGAATTTCGATACAATATTTATTTTTCCCATAATTTTAGAATATCGGACAAGGAACTTCTTTTGCTTTCTTCTGGTATGTGTTTCTTACAACATAAATTATCGAAAACTCGTAGCCACCAAGATATCTGCTTGCCGGGTGCAGTTCAGAAATATTAAAATCGTAGCTTATTCCGAAAATAAATTTTCGGTGCGATAAAGATGCTTTAGCAATAATTGCATCATTATTGCGTACGAAACTTCCAAATGAAAAGGCAGAGTAAAAATACAGGCTATTGTTTAAAATAAAATTCAATTCAGCCCCATAAAGCATTTCATTATATTTGCCCTGCTGCATAAATAATATTGAAGGTGTTAACTCTATATTCTTGTCAAGTCCAATAAGTACGCCTGAATACGCTGCAAATCTGCGGTTTAGTTTCACATCATTGTTTTCAAAAAAAGAAACAACAGGTTTGTTTAAGTGGAATAATGCTGCTCCAAAGTTAAATATAAGCTGATCGTCTTTTTGAAAGAACCAATGAGTTCCAAAGTTTATATCAGGATAGAATAATGAATTTTTTTGGAAATGTTCTCCGTTGCTTAAATTAGGATTGAAAATATCGCCGTCGTATTGGTTGTTAAAATAAAGTTTGCTGAAGTCAATTTTTTGTTGAGCAGCCCCAATTTGAAGTCCGAATGAAATAATATGATTATTCCTTTTGTTAAGGGCTTTTATATACGATACGGAAAAATTTCCCTGAGTAGTACCGAAATTCCCGTCACCGGCTATATCGTTATTTAAAACTATACCAAAACCAATTATATCTTGTTTAAATCTTCTTTTTAATGCTTGTAAATCGAAACTACCGGAAAATGTCGAGTAAGGAACAGTAACAGACGACCATTGATTACGATGATTCAAAACAAAGCGTTGAGAACCCTGAAAGAAACCGGTTTGAGCAGGATTAAGATTTAATGGTGAATTCAAAAACTGAGAAAAATGAATATCTTGTGCCTTAACATTAAGGCAACAAATTGCAAACAGAAAAATTATCGATATTATATATATTTTTCTCATTATATTTCAGAATCACCTTATAAGAGTAACATTTCCTTTCTTTTCAAAAAACTTTTGATTTTGACACTTCCCTTTGAAATAATAGACATAAACGGTCGGTTGAAGTAATTCACCTTTATATCGTCCATCCCAACCGTAATTTATGTTGTTGCTTTCAAATACCTTTTCACCCCAACGATCGAATATTTTTATGTTCATTTCTTCAAGTATCTCGCTTCGAACCAAAAAAACGTCATTTTGCAAGTCGTTGTTTGGTGTAAAAGCATTTGGTATAAATATGTATGGTTCATCACATTTCTGATCTATTACATAAATAATTAGAGAATCGGTATATGTGCAGCCATAAGGATCAGTAAGAGTAAAGTAATAAGTTGTAGTGACCTGTGGCGAAGCAATAGGGTTAAAACTAAAAGGATTGTTAAGTCCTATTGAAGGTATCCATTGAATATTGACATTATTAACCCCTGTTACATGAAGCTGTGTGTTAAGATCTTTAAATATAGTGTCCTTATCAGCCCATGCTGTAACATTATTAAAAGGACTACTTACAACAATTTCGGTGGTGTCGTATAGTTTGCAACTTTTACTGTCTGTTAATGTCAATGAATATTTCCCTGCACATAACGAATTCAGTGAGCTTTGATTTGAACCGTTACTCCATGAATACTGGTAAGGAGACGTCCCTCCCGTTACATTTGTTTGGATACTTCCTATACATGCTGTCGGACATGGTATATTATTTATGACTTTATTTAATACTAAAGGTGGAGGATTAATAAGATTTATTGTTTTAATTGATTTACAATTAACAGAATCAGTGATAGTAACTGTATATGTTCCTGGACATAAATTATTTATAGTACTAGTATTTTGTCCGGTATTCCATTGAAAAGTATATGGAGGCGTTCCTCCAAGAGGTATTATTGATATAGAGCCATTGCAGGAATCTGTACAAGTTGGATGGTTAATCACAGATGGGCTTGTAAGAATTGAAAAACCTACATGAACACTATCAATACCTTCGCACCAATCATTGGTTATTTTTACATAATAATAAGTATTATTAGTAAAATTTATAAGAACACTGCTATCGGTTAATACATTATTCAGTGTGTCAGTAAAATTTGAATTTGAAGACCAAATATAATGTACAGGGAACTCGTTTGTATGAGCCGTAAGTTTAACTGTGTCGCTGCATACAAGTGTATCATTGCCTGCATCTACTATCATTTTGTGAACCTTAACTGTTTGAAAAATAGTATCGCTGCAACTTCCATTGCTAACAATCAATCTGTAAATTTTATCAGTAGGAGTGTTTGTAAAAGGGTTAGCTATTGTGTTATCGCTCAGATATGTTGAAGGAGTCCAATTATATGTGTAATTTGGATTATTAACAGGATTTATACCTATTTGAATATTATCTCCATAACACATATGGGCATCGGGAATACTATAAGTTGTATCGTCGAGTATTACTATTTGTTTGATTATTGTATCAGTTGATATACATCCGTTTGGCATAAAAACAATAAGTTTAACAAAATAAACTCCGGCGTTAGTATAAACATGAATAGGGTTATTTTGAGTACTTACAGGGCTTCCGTCTCCGAAATCCCAAATAAAACTATTGCCTAAACTTGCGTTTATAAAATGAACAGTATCAGGTGCACATCCGGTTATTGGGTCTACAAAATCGGCTAATGCAAAATTGTCGAATATTTTAAATTTAAAAACAGCATTATTGCAATTTAATGAACCATTTGTTGGAGACCAAACATTTGCAGGGAAAGTAGGGAAGAGGTTAAACCCTCCGCAACTTGCACATACTGATTGATATACAGTTCCTTTTCTGTCAAATCTGCTTGTCCCTCCGTCAACGTGGTCATGTCCGCTATAGTTTGGACCGGTATGAATTTCTCCGAAAAAAGTTGCGTACTCAAGAGATGATGCGTCATTCGAGATAACTATTATATAAAAGTCTTGTCCGTCAGTCACACTTTGATATGCATTTGAGGTTATCGGCATATTAACAGTACCAAAAACAGTCCCCCAACTGTAAGTTACACCGTTGTACGTATAATCGCCCCAATATCTTCCCCAGCCTACTAAATATATCCTATTGCAAATATCAACAGCAAATGCAGTAGGAGATATGTTGGGTTTTCCATCGCCTGTGCCTACTACTGTCGACCAAATTAATGAATCGAGGTTTGGTTTTATTTTTGTGATAAATTGTCCGCTATTAGGAACATTGAACGGAGCATTATAAATCAAAATATTGCTGTCGGCTCTGGTTTGTCCTGTAATAAAAACGTTATTATCTTTTCCAATTCTTACAAAATAAGACTGATCGTATTTGTTTGAACCAAAGTAAGAAGAAGCTTTTAATATGTTGCCGTTTTGTGATATTCTTGATATAAATCCATCTGCTGAACCTCCTTGATAAGAAGTCTTATATGCTCCGTTTGTTGTGGGGAAATTTAAAGAAGTTGTACCTCCCGTAACATAAACATCATAATCGCTGTTGTTATCAATTGAATATATTGCGTCGTTTTCGCTTCCGCCCAAATATGAACTCCAAATCAAATTTGTAAGATTAAAATCCATTTTAAAAACAATTCCTTCTTGTTTCCCGTTATTTGATGTTTGAAATCCATTTGAAGTACCCGGAAAATCAGTCGAAAAAGTGCAAGTTCCTACATAAACGTTATTCTGGTTGTCGGTTATTATTTCGCCTCTTACACCATCTCCGTAATTGTAATAGAGTGTATCATTCCCAAACATCAACATATTGTTGTAGTGTGGCAAAAAATTTAACCCGTCATTGCCACTACCACCAATGAATGTGGAAGCCAGCAATTGACTGCCGTCAGTACTTAGTTTTGATACTACAATATCCGAACCGTTAGGATATTGCAAAACATTGTCCAAAGCAATGTTTGTCCCACCACTGAAAGAAGTATCGTAAGCATTCGATTTTACCGGATAATCCGAAGAACCGGTTGTCCCCAAAATTAATAATTGATTAGCTTTATTAACAACAATGCTATGAGGAATATCTGTTGAACTTCCACCGAGATAAGTTGCATACAAACGATTTATTCCTGATGAATCGTATTTTATTATTCCTATATCCCAACCCCCGCCGCTTACAGTTTGATATGCTCCCAAGCTTACAGGATAACCCATTTGGTAAACTATACCTCCTGCATATACATTTCCGAGTAAATCGTTACAAGCCGTAAATCCCCAGTTATCAGCAGTAGAACCAGTATAAGTCGAAAATATTAATGCAGGATCTATTACTACAGGTAAAGTTTTATCATAATCACCCAATTCGAACGATAAAATATTGTTTTTTAAAATATAATTGCAGCTTATTTCCTTTTCTATACCATTAATTAATTGATAACAATAAGGTCTTAATTCAAGTATTTGATTAAATGTAGTTTCTATTATAAGATGAGATTTTTTAATAAATACTTTTTTTACACCTTTATATAAAATTTTAATATCCGAATAATTTGAATTAGGATATAGGATATAATCATACTTAATAAAATTATTATTGCTGTATATTTTTAAATTGATATTGTTGTATAGGTTTTTATATTCAATTACTTTATAACTGTATGCATAATTTGACCAATTTTCGGGATCCTTACCCAAGAAAAAGTTGTAATAATCGGTTGATTTTTCATAAGCATTAATAACGGCATCGTTGCAATTTAAAAAGTCTAAGCTATAAGCGAAATAATTAGTTTTATCAGATTTATGGTTATGTTTTTTATTAAAGCCGTGATGTGCGTGTGAATGTAAAACATCTTCAGGATTAACAAAATTAAAAGTCAATCCCTTTTTTTCAACGAAAACCATTCCGTAGTTCAAATTTGCGGCATAAAGAACGTTTTTGTTCCATTGATTTTTGTTTTCGATAAATCTAAGATTTTTAGATATTAAACTATCTCTGCTCGCATAGCTATCAATAATTTGCAAATGAAACAAGAATATTGTAATCCAAAATAATAGCCTATAATATTTAATCATCGAAATCACTAAATTTGAAAGATAAAATTACAAAAAAAATCAATCTTTTCAATAATGACAACAATTTAAAAAAATAGTTTATCAATTTTTTGAAAATAAACAAGTTTTAAAAACGATTTTTATTTTTTATTTAAATCATTTTTATAATTTTGAATAAAAAATGACAATTATGCTAAATTCAAGAGACTTAGAGCAAATTTCAAATTTAGGTATTGATATTTCGAAAATCGAACAACAATTAGAAAATTACCGAAAAGGTTTTCCCTTTGTTGATTTAGTTAAACCTGCTTTAGTGAAAGACGGAATTAAGGTGTTTGAAAATACTGAAATAAACCGTTTTATAGAGCTTTTTACGACTAAAAGTACTTCGAGAGAAGTATTGAAATTTGTTCCTGCTTCCGGTGCAGCAAGCAGAATGTTTAAAAATTTATACAGCTTTAGAGAAAAATATAAAAAAACAGATAAAGATATACAGCAATTTGAAAGTGATAAGAGTTTTAACTCAGTTTACAGATTTATTACCGATATAAAGAAGTTTGCTTTTTATGATGATTTGAAAAAGGTAATGGATAAAAACAATATTGATATTGAAAAGTGTTTAAACGATAAAGATTATGTTACTATAATTAACTATTTGCTCGAAGATTACGGTTTAGGATATGGCAGTCTTCCAAAAGGCTTACTAAAATTTCACAAATACGAAGGACATTCACGAACATCAATAGAGGAACATCTTGTAGAAGCAGCAAACTATGCAACTGACAATCAAAAAAATGCTTCAGTACATTTTACACTCTCACCCGAGCATATTTTAAAATTTGAAAATCATATAAATCAAGTTGCTAATTATTATGAAAATATTTTCAACGTAAAATTCAAAATTACACACTCAGTCCAAAAACCAAGTACCGATACCATTTCAGTAGATATGGATAATAATATTTTCAGAAATGATGACGGAAGCATTCTTTTCAGACCCGGCGGACATGGTGCATTAATAGAAAATTTGAATGATTTGAAGGGAGATATTATTTTTATTAAGAATATTGACAATGTTGTTCCTGATAAATACAAGGAACAAACATATAACTATAAAAAAGCAATTGGAGGCTATTTAATCTATTTGCAAGAAAAAATCTTCAAATACATCGAAAATCTTGAAAATAATCCTGATGATGGAATGCTTGATGAGATTATAGATTTTGCCATTAATGAATTAATGATTCGTTTTAATGACAATTTTGAGACTTTACCGCGAAGTAAGAAAATAGAATATTTATTTAATAAACTAAATCGCCCAATTAGAGTGTGCGGAATGGTTAAAAATGAAGGAGAACCGGGTGGAGGACCATTTTGGGTGAAAAATTCGAATGATGAAATTAGTCTACAAATTATTGAATCTTCACAAATCAATATGGATAACAGTATACAAAATCAAATTTTTAACTCATCAACTCATTTTAATCCGGTTGATTTAGTTTGTGGATTAAGAAACTATAAGGGGGAAAATTTCGATTTATTAAAATATATAGATCCTTCAACAGGATTTATTTCAATAAAATCTAAAGATGGTCGCAATTTAAAAGCCCAGGAATTACCGGGGTTATGGAATGGAGCTATGGCTGATTGGCTCACCATTTTTGTAGAAGTTCCCATAATTACCTTTAACCCTGTAAAAGTTATTAATGATTTATTAAGAATTGAACATCAATAGTAATTTTCTTAACCATTAACTCAAAAGAAATTGAAACTGACTTTTTTAGGCACAGGAACATCTCAGGGCGTACCTGTAATTGCTTGCAATTGCGAAGTATGTAAATCTAAAGATAAAAAAGACAAAAGATTACGTTCATCAGTAATGATTAATATTGATGATAAAGTTATTGTTATTGATTCAGGCCCTGATTTCAGACAACAAATGCTTAGAGAAAATGTATTAAAGCTCGATGCTCTTTTACTTACTCACGGCCATAAAGATCATGTTGCAGGCCTTGACGATGTTAGAGCTTTCAATTATTTACAACGCAAAGCCATTGATGTTTATGCAAGAGAAGACGTACATGAAATTATAAAAAACGAATTTTCATACGCTTTTGCAGTAGATAAATACCCGGGAGTCCCCGAAATAAACCTTCATATTGTAGAAAACAAGCAATTTGAAGTTGCCGGAATAAAAATTTTACCTATTGAAGTGCAGCATTACAAACTTAAAATTTTTGCTTATAGAATTGGCGATTTAACCTATATTACCGATGCAAATAAAATTACAGAAAAAGAACTTTCAAAAGTTTACGGATCAAAGATTTTAGTAATTAATGCTTTAAGAAAAACACCTCATATCTCTCATTTTAACCTTCAGGAAGCATTGAAAATTATTGATTTAATATCGCCTGATAAAGCATACATAACACATATTAGCCATTTAATGGGACTTCATAAACTTGTAACGAAAGAATTACCTCCTAATGTCGAATTAGCCTACGATGGATTAAAAATTGAAATTTAGAAAATGGAAATTATTAAAACTAAAGAAAACAAAATTATTAATACCATTTTAATTGTATTTATTATTCTGTTGTTTATCAGCGAATTGATAAGCAACAGATTCGAATTAAACGATTTCAAGGTTTATTATTATGCAATGAAGAATTTTTTTGATAATAAACCAATATACGGTATTCCATTCGGGTTGGGTTCGGGATTTTATAAATATGCTCCCATTGCTTTGTTTCCCTTTGCAATATTTTATTTTATCCCATACATTTTCGCAAGCATAATTTACTATTTTTTAATCGGGATTTCAACAATTGTTTTTTTTAACTTTTTCCCCATATTGTCAAAAAAAATCTTTAATTCAAACAGCAGTAATGCAATATTTATAACTCTGATTGTATCATTTGTTCATTTACATCGTGAATTGCATTTAGGAAATGTAAATATGTTATTACTGTTGCTCTACACATTTGCCTTCTACTTTAATTATAACGATAAAAGTGTTCTATCGGGTATTTTGATAGGTATTGGATTGCTATTCAAACTTCATTTTATTGTTCTGATTCCTATTCTGTTTATTTTCAAGAAAATAAAGCTTGCATTTGTTTCAATTTTTACCTTTTTAGCATCTCTTTCATTAATTTTTATTTTCAAGGGTTTTGAAAATGGCTTAAATCTTTATAACGACTGGTTTAATATAATGAAAGTTCATAATGCAAACATTTTTTATCATCCTGATACAGCATATTTTTATTTTGTCAAATTATTAAAATTTATTAATCCTTCAATACCTGAAATTATTGCAATGCTTGTAGTTATTTCGGTGATTTTTATTTTATTTGTTTATTTTGTTATAAAAAAAGGAAACATTTTATCTGAAAAACCCGATTTACTAGTATTTTTCCTTACTTATTTTTTTGCCATAGCCATGATTCCATCTCTTACATTGACTGATACAGAACACTTTTTATTTTGTTTACCTGTAATTTATATCGGAGCATCGTTTATTTATAATAATAATGCTTCTATGGGATATAAAATATTATTTACTGTCGGATTGCTTTTGTATGGTGGTAATTGGCACGATCTTTGGGGGCATAAAATATCAATTTTTTTAGCTTCTAATGGCTTTTTAGGTGTTGGGAATATTATTTTAATTTCAGTTAGCTACTTTTTTGTAGTTAAAAACTTCGAAAAAATTAAAAATAATACTTTGTTTGTAAAATAGAAGTTTAAAAAGTTATAGCTGAATTAACATCGAATTTGCTTAATTTTGTAAACAAATTTAAATCTATTTAAAAATAATTGACAGGTAAAAGGGTAATCAGAAAAATTGTTTTATACTTTGCTGCTGTAATAATTGCAATTCCATTAATAATTTTTGCTTTATTATCAAGCAGTCTGGTTCAGACTTTTATTGCTCAAAAGTTTGCATCATACCTTTCAAAAGAACTTAAAACCGAAGTTTTTATATCAAGACTAAAAGTATCATTACCCTTAAAAGTTGTAGCTGAAGATTTTTTTATAAACGACAAATATCATAACAATATAATCAGCAGTCAAAAAGTTCATTTTAAAATCAATAAGCTGTCATTTGGGAAAAGAAAAATTCAATTTAGTAAAATAATATTTGATAAAAACAATTTATCACTGGTAAAATATAAAAATGATAGTGTAATGAACTATCATTTTATTATCGACTATTTCGCATCAGAAGACACTACAAAAGTTCCGGTTGAAAAGCAATGGAAATTTTCTTGCAAAACTTTTGAAGTAAGAAATTCGAATTTTAAATTTCAAAATCAGGATAAAATGAATTTTATTGAAAAAGGAATGGATTTCAATAATATTCAACTAAGCCAACTTAATTTAAAAATCGACAGTATTTCATTAATTAGCGATACAATTAAACTGAATATCAAAAATTTATCATTTGCCGATAAATCAGGATTTAAAATAATAGACCTTAATGCCAAAACTGAATTTTATTCAGGGAATATTAATCTGGATAATTGTTTTATAAAAACTAACACTTCAAGTTTAAACTTTGATTGTTCGCTTAAGTACGGTGAGCCTGAAGATTTGAATGATTTTATAAACAAGGTTAATCTTAAGACAAAGTTTTATTCATCAAGAATAAATACAAATGATTTTGGGTATTTTTTACCTGAATTTCATAATAAATACAACACTATAACCTTTTCGGGAGAGGTTTTAGGTACTATTTCGAATATTAAACTAAGAAACTTTAAGTTTTCATATGGTAAATCAACAGCTTTTGAAGGTGCTATTTCATTAAATGGCTTACCTAAAATAGAAGAAACGTTTATAAGAATATCCGTCAAAAAATTTACTACAATCAAATCCGATATCGAAAGTTTAAAATTACCCGGAAATAATAATACTATAAGTATACCCAGAGAGCTATTGTCTTTCGGAAACATAATTATTAACGGCGATTTTACCGGATTTTACAATGATTTTAATGCGTATGCTGATTTTTATACTCAAAATGGCAACTTTTCAACAGATATAGTGCTAAAAAAGAATAAAAAAGAAGAAATTGAATACAAAGGGCATTTATATGCCAAGAAATTCGATATAGGTAAATTTTTAAATGTTTCTGATGTATTCGGGAAACTGAATCTTGATGCCGAAATAAACGGAAGCGGAGTAACTGCCGCAACTGCAAAGGTTCAAATTTCGGGCAATATAAACAGGCTTGAATTTAAGAAAAATGTTTACGATAGTATTGTTATAAAAGGGGAAATTGCCAATAAACTATTCAACGGATATTTAAATGTTCAGGACGATAAAATTGATTTAAATTTCCTTGGTGCAATTGATATGTCTTCTGAACTTCCTGTATTTGATTTTACTGCTTTGGTTAGCAATGCTCATTTATACCAACTGAAACTAATCGATGTTGATTCAACAGGAGTACTTTCAACAAAGCTGAATTTCAATTTTGTAGGTAAAAAAATCGATGATATTATCGGAGTTATAAATATCACCGACACACGTTATAAGAGACATAATGAGTTGTTTAAACTTGATAAGCTTACATTATTGACTTTTAATGACAGCATAGGTGAAAGACGAATTGAGGTTAATTCGGATCTTGTTGATGCTCAAATGCATGGAAAATTCAGGTTTGAAGACTTGCCTAATGCATTTAATTATTTTATTAAAAACTACCTTCCGTCATTAAATATAACCGATAAACAACAAGGAAAATCATTTAATTTTTCAAATCAATATTATTTTGATGCAGAAGTAGATCTTAAAAACACATATCCGATTTCTCGCCTATTAATGCCCAATATTTTCGTTAGCGATAGTGCCAAAATTGTAGCAAGATTTAATTCTCAGACCAAAATTTTTAATATAAACTGTAATGCTGATTATGTTAAATTTTATGGTCAAACCATTAAAAAATGGAATCTTGAAAGTGTAACAGACGAAAATAAACTTTACATAAGATTTGTAAGCAGTCGGTTTATGTTTAATGAAACCATGGGACTTGATAATTTTAAAGTCTTTTCTACATTACAAAGCGATAGCGTTTTTTATTCTTTTAACTGGAATGATAATTTAACAAAAAACAAAAATAACGGAGATATAAGAGGTTTTGCAAGTTTTACCGATGCTCCCGATATAAAATTAAAAATTGTACGTTCAGACATTACAGTAAATGATTCTGTTTGGCATTTATTCAATGAAAATAATATTGTTTATAGTAAATCAAGAATATCAATAAATAATTTTGCTTTAGGAGACGAAAATCAGTACATCAAATTGAATGGTAATATCTCGGAAAATCCTAACGATAAACTAAATATTGATTTCAACCATTTTAATATTTCTTATATTGATTTTCTGACTGTTGACAATGATATTGATTTAGATGGCATAGTTGACGGAAGCATAGAACTTTTCAACTTTTACAAAAATTTTAATTTTTATAGTAATCTTACAATTAATAAATTGGCTTTCAATAAAGATAAACTTGGGGACTTGAGATTATTTTCTACATGGGACGATGAAAAAGACGGATTGTTTCTGAAATCAAATTTAATTTATACTGGCAATATTGGAAGAGATACAACCTTATTTGTAAATGGGTATTATTTTCCTAATAATAAAAATGAACAATTTGATATTAAAGTTAGGCTTAATCATTTAAAGCTTAGAAGTTTGTCAAGTTATTTTTCCGGTTTCAGTTCAGCATTCGATGGTCAAGCAATGGGAAATTTGAGTTTGAAAGGCAATGCTAAAAATCCTGAAATATTCGGCAAATTGCTTTTATTAAGATCATATATGAAAATTGATTATCTTGGAGTTGACTATAGTATATCAAACTCTGATTCAATAGAGATAGGTACAAATTATTTTAAATTTACTAATCTTCATCTTTACCATTCGGCAGGTAAAGCAACTTTAGACGGAAAAATAACCCACAATGGTTTTAGAAACATATTTATCGATTTAAATATTAATTTCAATAATTTAATGGTTCTTAATACATTGGCAAGTGAAAATGATATGTTTTACGGGAAAGCATTTGCCTCTGGTCAGGTTAAAATAAACGGTCCTGACAATAATATTAATCTTGATATTAGAGCCAAAACCGATAAAGAAACATCTATATACATCCCAATTACAAATAAAACAATTACTCATGATAACAATTTTATAACATTCATACAAAAAGAAAAGAGGGTAGAAACTGAAATAGAAACAAGGAATAAATTTTCGGGAATATCAATGAATTTTGAGTTAGAAGTAAAACCTGAAGCTGAAATAAATATTAATTTAGAAACACCACAAACAAGCGGAGAAATAAGAGCTTATGGCGAAGGAAACATTCAGCTTGGTATTAATAAAGACGGTGAGTTTAAAATGTATGGCGGATATACCATAAATGACGGACAGTATTTCTTTACGATTCAAAATATTATAAGTAAAAAGTTTAATATTCAAAACGGAGGTAGTATAGTTTGGAGTGGTGACCCTTATGATGCAATAGTCAAAATGAAAGCTATTTATAATTTGCGTGCTTCCTTATACCCTGTTCTTCTTGGTACTGCCGATAATGTTTCGAAAAAGAAAGTCCCTGTTCAGAATATTATCAGCATCGAAGGCAATCTAACCAATCCAAATATCGATTTTGATATTGATTTGCCCACAACTGAGCAAGAAGTTAAAGACAGATTTTTCAGTGTACTTGATAGAAACGATAAAGAACAAATGTTGCAACAAAGTTTTTCATTACTTGTAATGAATAGTTTTATATCTCAAAACAGAAATGTCTATAGTTCTTCAGTAGGAAGTGGCGTGGGAAATTCGTCATCGGAGGTTATATCAAATCAAATTAGTAATTGGTTATCGCAAATAAGTAAGGATTTCGATATAGGTATAAACTATCGTCCCGGAGACCAGTTAAGTTCTCAGGAATTACAATTGGCTTTATCTACTCAGTTGTTTAACGACAGGGTTACTGTTGATGGCAATTTTGGTATGGGGGGAAATCTGAAAACAGACGATAATTCAAGCTCAGCAATTGCAAAAAACACTAACAACTTTGTCGGCGATATTAATATTGAAGTTAAAATAACTGAAGATGGAAGATTGAGGATGAAAGTTTTTAACAGATCAAATACAAATGAATTTATGAATATGGTTTCGCCATATACTCAAGGAATTGGAGTGTTTTACAGAAGAGAGTTTGATAATATTAAGGAATTATTTAAAGGCTATAAATAGTAGTTTATGGTTAAAGCGGGTAAAATTAAAAACACAAATACAATTGACTTTTTTTCCTCTGATACATCTACGGAATTGTTTTTGAATTTTGCTTCAGCAGAAATATCTGCCGGTTTTCCTTCACCAGCCGATGACTATCTTGATGTAAGTTTAGATTTGAATAAAGAATTGATTAAAAATCCTTCTTCTACATTTTTAGGTAGAGTTAAAGGCATTTCGATGAAGGATGCCGGTATTGACGAAGGCGACATATTGATAATTGATAAGAGTTTAGAACCAAAAAACAATTCGATTGCAGTTTGTTTCATTGACGGGGACTTTACTTTAAAAAGGATAAAGATTGAAAAAAAAGAAATTTTTCTTGTACCCGAAAATTCTGATTATAAACCAATTAGAATTACAGATAATAATGATTTTATGATTTGGGGTGTTGTTGCTTACGTTATAAAAAAAGTTTAGCAATGATAGGTCTTATTGATTGTAACAATTTTTATGTATCGTGCGAACGAGTATTTAATCCTTCTTTGATAAACCGACCGGTTGTAGTACTATCAAACAACGACGGATGCGTAATTTCAAGAAGCAACGAAGCAAAAGTTTTAGGAATAAAAATGGGAGAACCTGCTTTCAAAATTAAAGAGCTTATTGAAAAACACAATGTAAAGGTTTTTTCTTCAAACTATACACTTTATGGCGATATGTCGCACAGAGTAATGTCGGTTATAAGTCAGTTTTCTCCCGATATCGAAATTTATTCAATTGATGAAGCTTTTATTCTGTTTGACGGATTTGAAAATTATAATATCGAAGAGTATGCAAAAGAAATTGTAAAAACAGTTTTTAAATACACAGGTATTCCTATAAGTTTAGGAATAAGTTCTACAAAAACTCTGGCTAAAGTTGCCAGCAAACTTGCCAAGAAAGATAAAAATAAAAGCTATTTTATAATCAATGATAAAAGCATTACGGAAAATGTTTTAAAAGAATTTGATGTAAGCGAAATTTGGGGTATCGGACGTCAATATACTAAGCTACTTAAAAAAAATAATATTAATACAGCATTTGATTTCATAAATAAAAACAAGACATGGGTAAAAAAAAATCTTAAAGTAGTAGGAGAGAGGACATGGCTTGAACTTCAAGGAATTCCTTGCATTGAAATCGAAAAACATATTCAAAACAAAAAACAAATTTGTACATCAAGAAGTTTCGGAGAAATGATAAGTGAATTCGAATCTCTTTCTCAAGCAGTTGCTACTTTTACAGCCCGTTGTGCATACAAACTTCGAAAGCAAAATTCATTTGCAGTCAGTTTTATGGTATTTATTCATACTAATCATTTCAGAAAAGATTTACCTCAATATGCCAAAAACACCATAGTTAAACTACCGGTTCCGACAAACTCATCTAATATACTAATTAAGTATGCATTAGCTGCTTTAAAGAATATTTATCTTCCCGATTACAAATACAAGAAGGCCGGTGTTATTATTACAGAAATCACTCCTGCTACCAATCTGCAGGGAAATTTATTTGCTGAACCTCCAAGCGAAAAATTAAATCAACTGATGAAATATGTTGATTTAATCAATAACAAGTTAGGAAATGATAAAGTTAGAATAGCATCGCAAGGTTTTAACAGAAAATGGAAACTTAGACAGGAAAAGTTATCGCCTTGTTATTCAACCCGTTTGGATGAAAGTATTGTAATAAAATAAAGAAGTATGTGTTTTTATAATTCAATGAGTAAAAAAGCTACTGAACTCGAATCGAGATACAATGCAAAAATATCTTTTGATAAAAGTTTTGAGAAAATATATTTTTCAAATGGATTTTCTCATCCTTATTGGGGAATAATTACATGTGACAATACTAAAGAAATAAGTTTATATTACTGGGGGTTAATCCCTTTTTGGGTAAAAACGCCTGAAGAAGCTGATAAAATCAAAAAGTTCACATTAAACGCCAAATCCGAAACTATTTATAAAAAACCATCATTCAACAAATCAATAAAAAGAAAAAGATGCCTGATTCCTAGTACGGGGTTCTTTGAGTGGAGACACGAAAATGGAGAAAAAATTCCTTACTTTATCAGAACAAAAAATGAAATTTTTTCAATGGCAGGAGTATATGATAATTGGGTAAACAAATCAACAGGCGAAATTGTTAATACGTTTTCTATAATCACAACTAAAGCCAATTCGATGATGTCATTTATTCATAATACAAAAAAAAGAATGCCGGTTATTCTTAAACCTGAAAACGAAAATCTTTGGTTAGACATTAGTATTTCCGATAAAGATATTGTTGAAATAATGAATGATAATAAAGTAAAAGATATGGTTTCATATAGACTTTATCCTGATTTTAAAAAATACAACTACGATGATCCTGAATTAATTAAAGAATTCATAATTTAAAACTTTTTGCCATGTACAAAATTGTTGCTGTTTCATACTTAAATACTTTACCTTTTTTATATGGATTAGAAAATAGCAATTCAAACAAACAATTTGAAATACAAACAGCCGTTCCTTCAATGTGTTTCCGAAAGGTACTCGAAAATGAGGTTGATATTGGCTTGGTTCCCGTAGCTGCAATACCAAAAATATCAGGTTATAAAATTGTAAGCGATTATTGTATTGGAGCTGATGGTGCCGTTGATACTGTTTTATTGATGAGCAATGAACCTCTAAACAAGATTAATAAAATATATCTTGATAATGAGTCGAAAACATCAGTAGAATTGGTTAAAGTTCTTGCCAAAAACTACTGGAATATAACTCCAGAATTTTCAGATTTTCCTGAAAATTTCAATTATACTGATTCGGCAGTTTTAATAGGAGATAAAACCTTTGTTTATCGAGATAAATACAATTATATTTACGATTTAGCATCAGAATGGAAAAAATTCACTTCACTTCCGTTTGTGTTTGCATGTTGGGTTGCAAGAAATACATTAGAAAATAATGTTATTGAAGAGTTTAACTTATTATTAAAAAAGGGAGTAGAAAATATTGACGAAGTAATTAATTACTACAAAAATATTATTCCCGAAAATGTTAATGCAAAAAAATATTATTCCAAATCTATTGATTACAGATTAACTCAACAAAAGCTGAAAGCAATGGAATATTTTTTTAACTTAATAAAAGAAAACTGAAATTATAATTGAAACCAACTGTTGATTCTTGGCATTATAAGATCATTTTCCGATATATGTTTAAACTCGTTAGTATGTTTATCATATCTATAATCGAGTTTCCAATTGTCGATGTTTTCGGCAATTTGTTTTATTGAATCGATTATAAATTCCAATTCTTCGTTTGTCATTGTCGGATGCAAAGAAAGTCGTACCCAGCCGGGTTTTAATGATAAATCGCCCGAATTTATTAATTCTGTAATTTTTTTCGATTTTTCATAGCTGACATCCAAAAGAAAATGTCCGTATGTTCCGGCGCAAGCACACCCGCCTCTCACCTGAACACCGAATCTGTCGCTTAAAAGTTTGACAATTAAATTGTAATGAATATCTTCAATGTAAAAAGAAACTACACCTAATCTTTGTTTTACATTTTCGGCAAGGATTTTCAATTTAGGTATTTTGCTTAGTTTATCGAATGCAATTTCGAGCAATTCTTCTTCTCTTTTGGCAATATTTTCAACTCCCATTTGATTCTTCAATTCTATACATAGTGCAGTTCTTATTGCTTGAAGAAAACCGGGCGTTCCTCCATCTTCTCTTAATTCAATATCATCGACATATTTATATTCACCCCATGCATTGGTCCAATCTACAGTACCGCCACCTGGTTGGTCGGGTGCTTTGTTCGAATACATAGAAGAATCGAAAATTAAAACTCCTGAACTTCCCGGACCACCTAAAAACTTGTGCGGTGAAAACATTATTGCATCGAGTTTTTCCATTGGATCTTCAGGGTGCATATCTATTTTAACATAAGGTGCAGAAGCAGCAAAATCAACAAAACAAACTCCACCGTATTCATGCATCAATTTAGCCATCTTATGATAAGGAGTAAAAACTCCCGTAACGTTTGAACAGGCTGTAAATGAACCGATTTTAAAACTTCTGTCTTTGTATTTCTCAAGATTGTACTTCAGATTGTCCAAATCAACCAATAAATCTTTATTTGGTTCTATTAATACAACATCTGCATTAGTTTCGAACCATGAAGTGTGATTTGAATGATGCTCCATATGGGTAATAAATACAACAGGTCTTTCGCTGTCTTTAAGACATGGTTTATTAGTAATATTACCACAAAATTTTAAACCCAATATTCTCTGAAGTTTATTGATTACTGCAGTCATGCCCGACCCGAAAGTAATAATTACATCTTTAGGACCTGCATTTACATGATTTTTTATTATTTTATGAGCTTGATGGTAAGCTTTGGTCATCAAAGTCCCAGTTTCGCTGGTTTCGGTATGAGTATTTGCAATGAAAGGACCAATAATCTCAGATATTTTTTTTTCAATAGGTGCGTATAACCTTCCGCTTGCAATCCAATCAGCATAAATCATTTTTTTTATTCCATAAGGTGTTTGATATTCAGCATCAAACCCTATAGTATTTTCTTTAAATTTTTTAAAATGGCTCTCCATAGATTATTATAGACTTTTGCTGCAAACTTACATAAAAATAAAAAAATTGACGATTATTTTCTATTTTCTATGGTATGTTTTCATAAAAATATAAACGCTAAAGCTAATATTGTTTGTAAAAAATTGCTATTCAAATATTTTCACGAAGAACAAATCAACAAAAATATAAATCAAAAAGCAGAAAAAACTAAAGAAAAATAAATTGAAAAATCCTGCAGAACCTGTATTTTCCTCTTTGAAAAATATTGCTGATAATAAACCCATTACAATTGAAATAGGAACAATTATGCCAAAAATAATTTTTCTGTTGTTATTAATTTTATCATTTACTTTTTTAAATAAAGGCAATACTACGAAATATTGAATTAATAAAGCGATTACTAATAAAGTTGGAATAAACAAAGTAAAAAATGAATCATAAATATTTATTTCAGAATTAGATGAAAATGTTTTGATAATCATAATAACTGATAATACCGAAGTAAAACCTGCTATAACCGGTAAAAAAGTTTTAAAAAATACTTTTTCCATATTCGAATTTTGTTATTATCCAGCAAAATAATAAACAGCTTGAATTATAACGGTTTAAAATGTTTTTGTAGTATTTGAAGGAAATTAAAAAGCCATAAATTCGCTAAAAAAATTATAAGCAAATTTATGGCTAAAAATAACTTGCAGAAAATTTATTCAATGAAAATAAATAAGTCCTCTTTACTTTTTCTAACCTTTGGTAAATTTACGAGATAGTCATTCTTGATATCTCTTTTCCCTATTGCCATCATAACAACTGATTGCAAACCAAGTTTATCCAATTCAAGAACTTTATTCATTTCAGCGGGATTGAAACCTTCCATAGGAGTAGCATCTACGTTTAACATAGCAGCTGTTGCCAAACCAAATCCCAGAGCAATGTAAGCTTGTCGGGCAGCCCATGGAATAGGATCAACAGCACCAATATAGCCTAATATCATATTCTTAAATTCATCAAGGCTTTCTAAAGTTTGATTTCTTGTTTTGGCAATTAAATTTATATAATCCTGAGTTCTTTTTTCAAAATCCTTATTCCAATGAGCAAATACAAGCATATAATGCGATTCAACAATTTGTGGTTGCATCATGGCAGCGGGTTGCATTTTTTTCTTCATCTCGGTATTACTTATTACAAATACATTAAATGGTTGTAAACCCATCGAAGTCGGTGCAAGTCTTATAGCTTCAAGTATCTGTTCTACATGTTCAGATGATACTTTTTCGCCGGTCATTCTTTTAGTAGCATATCGCCATTTATAATTATCTATTATATTCATTTTTTGATATTTTTATGAAATTCTTATTATTAAGTTTTATCTTTAAACAATAAATTTGCAAAAATGTTTTATTTAAAAACTTTCATAAAATATGAATAACACTTATACTATCTTATCAATTATATCAGAATTTAAATTGCCACTTCATAATCCTGTATTAATATTTTCGCTAATATTATTTATAATTCTGTTTGCACCTATAGTATTAAATCGATTAAAAATACCTTACTTAATTGGTTTGATTATCGCCGGAGCAATAATAGGACCTCATGGATTGAATTTAATGTTGCGCGATAGCAGTATAGTACTGTTTGGAACTGTAGGCTTGCTTTATATAATGTTTTTGGCAGGATTGGAAATTGATTTATTGCAGTTTAAGAAAAACAGCTTAAAAAGTTTAGTGTTCGGAATGTACACATTTTTAATACCAATGGGCTTAGGCACTTCTATCAGTTATTATATACTGCATTTCCCGTTATTAACATCAATATTGCTTGCAAGTATGTTTGCATCACATACATTAGTTGCTTATCCTATATTAAGTCGATTTGGGGTAACAAAAAACAGAGCTGTAAATGTAGCAATAGGCGGTACATTAATAACAGATACACTCGCATTGCTTGTATTGGCTGTTATTGTAGGCTTGGCCACAGGAAATATTACTAATGAATTTTGGATAAGAATAGGGGTGTCAATAGTAATATTTTCACTTATAGTTATGTTGTTTTTCCCAATTGTTGGAAGATGGTTTTTTAAAAGATATAATGACAGCGTATCGCAGTATATTTTTGTATTGGGCATGGTGTTCTTAGGAGCTTTTTTGGCAGAAGCAGCAGGAATAGAGGCTATTATAGGTGCGTTTCTCGCCGGATTATCATTAAACAGAATTATACCCCATACTTCTTCATTAATGAACAGGATTGAATTCGTTGGAAATGCATTATTTATTCCTTTTTTCCTTATAGGAGTCGGAATGTTAGTCGATTACAGAGCATTTCTTAAAGACTTTGAAACAATTAAAGTCGCTGCTTTTATGGTAGTTGTAGCTACATTTTCAAAGTTTATAGCTGCATGGTTAACTCAAAAAACATTCAGATTTAATAAAGATGAAAGACGGTTAATTTTCGGTTTAAGCAACGCTCAGGCAGCAGCTACATTAGCAGCAGTTTTAGTTGGTTATAATATTATTCTGAATCAAAAGGAAATTGATGCCGCTTTATTGATGGGGCAAGTTGTTCAACCAATAAGGTTATTAAACGACAGCATACTTAACGGGACAATTGTAATGATATTGGTTACTTGTACTATCGCTTCGATTGTTGCTCAAAAAGGGGCACAAAATTTAGCTCTTCAATCAAGCTCAGAAATTGATGAAGCTGAAACAAGTGACAAAAAAGATGAAAAAATACTAATACCTTTAAAAAATCCTGAATTAACCGATGAACTTATAAATCTTGCAGTAACTTGTAAATCAAAAAATAACAGCGGGTTATTATATGCTTTGCATGTTATTGATAACTACAACGATGAAAACGGAAGTAATTCAAAGGGCAAGAAATTACTTGAATCTGCCGCAAAAGCTGCTGCAGCTACAGATAATAATTTGCATCAACTCTTAAGATACGACACAAATATTGTAAATGGAATCACAAATGTGATAAAAGAGAATAATATAACCGATTTGATTTTAGGTATTAATGGAGAAAAAACGATTTCAAATTCGATTCTTAATTTAACTGATGGAATTATTTCTAATAGTAATGCAACAACAATACTATTTAAATCGGTTCAGCCTTTATCAACAATAAAGAGACATTTAGTAATAGTACCCGAAAAAGCCGAAAAGGAAATAGGATTTCCTTATTGGTTGATTAGAGTCTGGAATATAGCTCAGAATACTGGAGCAAAGTTGATATTTTATGCTAACAGTAATGCGATTCAATATATAAATGAAGTTAATAAAAAACATCCTATCGAACTCGAATTTAAGGATTTGCCTGATTTAAACGATTTTCTTGTTTTATCACGCTATGTGAAAAATGATGATAATTTAGTTATAATAATGAGCAGAAAAGATAGTATTTCTTATCATCAAATTATGAATAAAATTCCTTCATACCTTAATAAATACTTTAATCAGAACAATTTCATCCTTATTTACCCTATACAATACGATTATGAATCGATAAAGAATATGAATCTAAAGAATCCTTCAATGATTGAACCAATTGAAAGACTCGATGATATTGGAAAAACTATTGTAGGAATTTTCAAGAAAATTAAATAGCAAAAAGTATTATAAAAAACTGGTTATTTTCTCTATACAAAATATAATATCTATTGATTTTAAATATATTATATTTTTAAGGTACAAATAAGGTACAAAGATTATTTAAAAATTTAATTTTAGGGGTTAAATAATGTAAAATTTCAACTATAAAAATAGTAAATTTTCTTAAAAATAAAATGTTTATGGTTAATATATTAAGAGATTGTAACAAAATGTAACAGTTTAACAGGGTGTTACAACTGTTACAAATAAATAAAAAAGTGAACTGTTGCATATTAGAACTATACTTGTTAAAGGTTATAGTTTTAAAACAATACCGGTTTCAAAATATTCGTATTTCGAGTAATTGTAATTTATAAAAATGTCGAAATAGTCGATAATATTTAAACCGCCTTTTAAGCCTAAACCTAAATAAATTTTTTCGTAACGATTAAAAGAACTGATATTGAGTTCTGCAAAAGGTTTTACATCTTTTTGTTTTTTAGTATAAACTCTATAACCGAGCGTTACAGTATTGTAATCTTTTGCATAAAAAAGAGCAGTTAAAACAAACGATTTATTATCGTGTTTTTTTTCTGTACAAAATAAAAAACCCGTTTTGCCGTCGTGAGTTCCGACGCCTAAACACAAATTTTGACTATAAGCGTTTACACTTAAAAATAAAGCAATAATAAAGAATATTTTTTTCATAAATTATAAAATTTTAAGTTTACAAAATAAAGATAAATTTACTTGACTTATCAAAAAAAAATTTAAAAATTTAAGTTTTATAAAATAAAAAAATAAGTAATTCACTACTAATTTTATACTCTGTTAATAATTCTGCTTTTGCTACATCTATTAGTTTTACATAATACCTGTAAACACTATAATTATTTTCTTCAATATAATGTTTATTAAAGCACTTATTAAGGATGCACAAATAAAAGTACAAGATATTGATAAGGCATTTCGGGCTGGAACTAATGAAATTAGATACAATAATACTGATGCCGATTATATCAATATTAAATCCAAACTAAATAAAATAATTAAATAAGTTATTTTGTTGTTTACTTTTATTTGAACAAAAGTAAATTAAAAATTAATTAATTAAAGCACTTTCAAATTCGTGTAATAATATATTTTCTGCTTTATGTATTTGTTCAATTATTTTTAAATATTTTTTTGTAGGGTTCCCTGCATACATTTTTTTAAAATTCTTTTTATACAGTTCATTATTAAGGTTATCAATTTTAAAATATAGCTCTAATACTTTGTTATGATACCTATACTTTTTACTTTTAGTTTGGGTTTCATACATACAACCATTAAACGCTTCACGGTGTAAAAAATAACCATCAATTAAATACAACTTTCGACAACGTTTTTTTGTTTGAGGGCAAATAAAATACCAAATTTTGCCTTTATTAAGGTTTGAATGAGTTGAGGTTAAAAATACTTTATAATTTCTGGATATACCCCTATATTTGTAATCCAGTTCAATGTATGGTTGTTCGTTGTATGTGTTTACCAGTATTGAAATAACCCCTATAATATTTCCATCACTACTCCATTTGATTGTACTTTTTAAATTTTGTTTCGGGTTAAGGTAACCCCATTCTTTCAATTTTGAAATTTGTATTTGTAAAACATTATTGTAGAGAGTTGGGAAAGTATAGGGTTTTGACATTTTAAATAATTTTTAAAAATAAACCAAACCTAAATCATTAAAGAACTTTAATTTTACCAATTTCCTAATTGTAATGGTTCGCCCTCAGTGGGGTGTACTGTTTCAACTTTCGGAAATACGTAAGGCATAAGTTTACATACTATATTTATTCGTTCCTTTGGGTCTAATGCTTCAAGGGTTTCCGGTAATTTTTCAATTTCTTTTTGCATTATATTTTTAAGGGTTTCACGTAAACTCATTGTTAAAACCTGTTCTTTTGTTTTTGTTTTCATATCAATTAATATTTATGTATAACACTTGTTTTAATTCCTTTAAACGTATCAAGTATGGTAAATATGTTTTATTACCGTTGTTTCTTTTTACTGTTGCAATGTGGTTTTCAATGAATAGTGAACAATTCGTTATTGTGCTGAAATTATTTAATTTTATTGGCTGTTTTGGGAGTGATATTTTAGAAAAGAATTTTTCAAGGTCAATAATTTCCTGTTCCCAGTTTTCTATTTCTTTTTTTATAAGTGTGCAATTTGTGCATTTATTAGACAACTCATTTTTAGAAACTTTAATTAATTGGTTAACAGCTGGGGGTCGCTCTATGGTTTCGGGTTCTTTTAGGACAAATTCTTTGTAATCGTATTTAATTAAATAGTCGGCAAGGTCAAACCCTTGTTTCTTTTCTGCTTCGGTGGCTTTGCGTTCCAATAAATCAGAAACGGAAAATGTAACAATGTATGAAAGTTCCTTTGCCTTACTACTCCATTTATCAAACCCGTTTAGGTCTGGGAATAATGTAACATTTCGTCCTTTTAGTATGCTGCACTTTTCAGCGTTCAGGTTGGTAAGGCTTCCAACAGCAACCCAAATAAACTGGGGTAAATAAATGCTTGCAATTATAGCCGTTTTTTCACTTTCTGTTATAGCAACGGGTTTTGTTTTATCAATTAACAAATGTTCACCAAATAAACATTGTTTTAAATCAAATTCAGGCTGTTTAAGGGCTTTATGTACCCAATTAATATGATTGAATGGTTCTTTAACTCTTTTGCCTGTGGTGGGGCTGTAAAGCATTATTTTACCCGTTCTTACCTTGCCATGTGTGTCTATTTGCCAAAATACCGTTGCACCGTTCCAATGTTTCGATGTGCCAATAAAATAACGGCTAACCTGTCGGCTGGCAACCTCAACCCCGAACAAGTTAATAAGGAACTTTACAAAATTGTTGTTTTCATATCCTTTCAAAGTGTTTTTAAATACCTCAATAGGAATGAATGAAAAGGGTTTTTGTTGAGGGTTAATAGGTTGGGGTTTGTATTCTTTAGGCTGGTGTGTATCAAATGAAATATTATTATCCTGAAAATACTGTTTAGGGGTATAATGGTAACCGCAATTACTTTCTCGGTTGCACCTGCCAACGCTGGGGTGTATGTGTTCGCCTGTTTCCTTATCAATATAACGAACAAAGGTTTTATCCCTTTGCTGGCAACTGGGGCAATGGTAACGGGTATTCATTCCCTTGTATGGTTCTAATATGTATCGGTGTTCGTTCATTTTTAATATTTTAGTTGTATCGGTGTTCACGGTGTTCACGGTGTTCACAGTGTGAACGGTGTGAACGGTGTGAACACTTTATTTTTTTAAATACTTGTTTACTGCTCCTAATGAAATACCAAGTTCGGTTGAAATTTGCCTTTGGCTTTTTCCTTGCTGGTTTAATTCTTTTACCCTTTCAATAATACTTTCTCTATCTTTTTCATTATACTGCTTCAGGTGTTCCCGTTCTATCCCGAATTTAATAAACTCGAACTGCAAAAAGTTAAAGGGCTTATCAATTTGACAAATACAAACATTTTCGGCATCGTAAATAATTTCAGTGCTTCGTGCTTTAATTTGTTTTAAATAACGTATATTTTTATCACTGTGGTTTTCTCCGATTGAAAAGGAGCTATCACAAAAATTAATCAGCATCTTACTGCCTTGTAAATCGTTTCGGGTAATTGGTTTTGATAAATCCCTTTTGGGTGTATGCGCAAGTGCTAAAATAGAAAGCCCGTATTTGTTTTTTAAAGATTTCAAATGTTTCATTAATGGTAGGGCATCTTTTGCCTTTTCTGTTTCATTTTTGAGGTAAGTAAGGTTATCAATGATTAAAACCTTTGCCCTTGTTTCGGTAATACTTCGTTCCAATGAATGGTTGAGATAATTCTCAAAGGTTTGATTTTCGGGAATAGTGGCATCGGGGTCTATTTCTACTCTTATAAAATTTTTATCCCAAACGTAATGTTTTTCAAAGTTTATTGAATAACGATTTTCAAATTGTTTTTCGCTCAACTCAAAATCAAAATATAAAATTGGTTGTTTTTGCGTTTCCAATTTAAAACCATTTATTGGTTCACCCTTACTAATACTATTACCTATTTGTACAGCTAAAATTGACTTACCTAAATTGGTATCGGCAAACAAAATACACAATTCACCCTCAAACCAAAATTCACCAAAAAGCATTTTTGGAATAGGTCGGGTTTTCGCTTGTTTAATCCAACGATTTGCAGTTTTTACAATAAATAATCCTTTATTTTCTATAGCTTCGTTGCCTTGCTTTAAAAGCTGTTCAACTTCGGTTTTTATATCATCAACACCGATACTGTATTTATCAAATTCAAAGTTCGTTTTTAGTTCCATATCAAAATAGTTTTAAAGGTTGAGTAAATAAATTCGTGTCGGTGGTGTAATACCCTGCACGGTGTTTTGATACTTTACAAAGCCCGTGTTTCAATAGGTGTATGCTACCTTGCTTTTGCCATTTAGCAACGTAACGGCAAATGTTTGCCCGTAAAATTCCTGTTTCTCCTGAAACCATTAACATAGTTGAGGGCTTGCGTTTGAAGGCTTCAAATACAATTTTTATTTGTGCTTCAAAATGTTTATCTTTGCCCTGTCTTTTGTGCAAAGAATTAAAGGGGGTTTGGTTATGTTCTTGCATAGTTTACCCCCTTTCTTTTTTGGTTAAATATAGGTCGGCTTCAGTGGATATTTCTGATAAGGGTTTTTTTCTGCCTTGCTTCAAATATTCCAGTAATTCATCACGGGAAAAATAAAGGCGTTTGCTACGTTTCATTACAGGTAATTCGCCTTTTGATACCTTGCTGTAAATTGTTGGAATGGTAAGGCTCAAAAATTCGGCTGCTTCCTGAATAGTTAACAACTGCTCGGGTTGGCTGGTTGGTTCAACCTTTATTGGTTGGATTTCTGCTTGTGCTTCTTTTATCCAACGTTTAAATATTGGTTCCAATTTGGATAAAGGCACATTAAAAAATACTTGTTCTACTTGTTCCATTTTTTTATTTTTTATTATTGAATGGGTGCAAGTAAACAAGCAGTAATTAGTTACATAACCAGTTACTTTTTGAAATAAAAACGTAAATAATTAATATTCAGTTTTATTTTCTTTTAAAAAAAATATATCATTCTCAACTTTTGTAACCGTCTGTTTATAGTTTTCTTTAAGAAAAGGTATTATAAATTCAAGTTTATTTATAGGATAATCGGTTTTATCATTTATACGCCTCTTTGCTTCGTAATACTTCGTTTTAAAGTTATTAAACGTTGTATTTATTTTGTGTTTACTTATAAACTGCTCCATTCGTGTTTTAATTAAATGGTTTTCACTTATCAATTTTGTATCGTTTACATAATAAAAGATAGTCGCCCATTCAAGTACACTAAAAGGGCTTTTAACAATGGATTGAGGTTGAATATTATCAGGAAAATAAATATTTTTCCTTTTTTCAAAACTATCAAGTGTCATTTTAATATAAACCCTATAATTATCAATAATAGCAAAAGTATTATCGCTTTTATTAATTATTATACGCCCAGTGAATATTGATTTTTCACCTTTTATTGCATTATTTAATTCATTATAATAATATTGAATTGATTTATAACCGCTTTCTTTTGATAAACCTAAATCAGAAAATTGTTTTTCTAAGTATTCTTTGCGAATTTCATTATCAGGTGGTAAAGCACCTATATTCATATTTATATTTAAAAAATCATCTTTTGTCATTTTTCTTGATATTTTCAAATTTTTACATATCTAATTTAATTTTGTCGGCTGCTTTTCGTTTAGTCTCGTCCACAATTTTAGCGTATATCTGTGTAGTTTTAAGGTCACGGTGTCCCAGCATTTTTGAAACGGTGTAAATATCAGTTCCTTTAATAAGTTGCAATGTAGCAAAGGTGTGCCTAAAACAATGAAAAGTGATATTCTTTGTTATTCCTGCTGCACCAATCCATTGGTACAAATGTTTGTTTTCGTAAGCTGAATAAGTAAGCCCATCAAATACTTTGTCGGTGGGTTCTTTGCGTTCACCCAGTAAGCTGTATGCCTGTTCAGAAATTGGCAATACCTCAACTCCTTTTGTTTTTTGCTGTATAAACTGTATTGAATAACCGTTTTCAACGTTGTATTGTATTTCACTCCACACAAGTTTTTTTATATCAGAAAATCTTAACCCTGTTAGGGCTGAAAAAAGGGCTGCACGTTTCAATAAAGGGTTATTACATTCTGTTTTTACAAGCCTGTTTAGTTCATCAATAGTTAAAAATTCCCTTTGAGTTTCAGTTGGCTTTATAGGTTCAATTTTTGCATTCAAGTCAAAAATTAAATAACCATCTTTAAATGCTTGTTTTATTGCTGATTTCAGCTTATTAAAATATGATACGGCTGAATTTTGGGAAAGGGTTAATTTATTACTTTTATTACTTTTAGTATTGAGTAAATACTCTTTAAATTCATTACAAAATCTTTCGTTTAGTTCAGAAAACTTTAAATTTCCCTTAGTGAATTTTTCAAGGTAATTGTAAGTAGAAATCCAGTTATCATGGTTACTGGTTTTGCGTTTATCGGCAAGGGTTTTGAAATAGGCAACAAAATTCTGTTCACCCAATTCTTTAATTCGTTTTTGCTCTAATTCTTGCCCAGTATAAATTTCGGGTCTATTCAATTGGTTTTCCCTTTTCTGCCTGATTAATTCGGCAAGTTGTAAAGTATCTTTATTATGCTGTTTATCAATAGGGGTTTTTGCTTTATCAAATAGATATAGCCCTAAAAATTCCCTACGTGTAGATTTTCCTGTTTCGGGGTGTTGTATAGGTGGATAAAAATCTAAATATAGGCTTTGTCTATCCCCTGAAATTTTCTTTTGTCTTAACTTAACTTTAATTGCCATAGTCTTTTATGCTTTTTTATTTAAACAAATAGTTTATCTATTGCCGTTTTAGGTACGTATGCAAACCATCCCTTTTTTATTTTAGGTATTTTGTTTCTTTTAATAAGCTCATGTAATGCTCTTTCTGAAATTCCGAACTTATTCTGTATTTCGGTTAGGTTGTAAAAATTTGAAATATCAAATTCCTTTTTCTCGGGGGTACTTTCAGGCTGAGGTTCAGGGGTTGGTTTTTCAAACAATTTATCAAGGTCTGAACGTTTTATAATAGTCTTTTTTAATAATATATTTGTAGCTTTCAGTCTCCCAGTATTAATAAGGTTGTAAATATTTTGTCGGGAACAACCTATTAATTTTGAAACCTGTGTTACTGTTAAAAACTCTCTTGCTTTTAGTTCCTCAATTGGTTGGTTTTTAATACGCTGGGTCTCTTTATTGCTCTGTTCAATTTTTTTAGCTCTTTCTTTGGCTTTGTATGCTGCACGATTGCAACGATGTGAACAGTAAAGAGTGGTTGTAGTTCGTGCCGTAAATTCAATTCCACAATATTGGCAAATTCTTTGTACCTTAATATTTGAACTCATTTTGTATTATTTTGTATAAAAGTGTTTAAAAGTGTCAAATTTGTAAACTAAAAAAAAGATTGAGGTACAAATTTTTTTCAATCAATTTTTAAGGTACAACAAAGGTACAAAATTTTTATTAAAAAACAAATAGTATCACAAAACAAATATTAACATTTTTTAAACTAAAATACTGTAAAATCAGTACTTTAAACAAATTGTTACGTGTTTTTTATTTGTTTGTTTTGTGGCGGTTATTTTCCTATACAAAAGTTGCTGAAAATGTTTCTAAGTATCTCATCTGATGCGACTTGCCCCGTTATCTCCCCAAGATGATATAATGCTTTGCGTATATCTATGGCTATTAAATCACCGGAAATGCCTTTTTCAAATCCTTCTTTAATTTGAATTAACGATTGCAAAGTGTTGTGTAATGCTTCGTAGTGTCGGATATTACTGACTATTGTAGTATCATTAATACTTTCGGTCTGAACCGACTTAAGTAATGCATCCGATATAAGATTAATATTTTCTTTTCGCTTTGCAGAAATAAAAATTATTTCCATTTCGAGTAGTTCGTTAAAATGGCTTGGTGTTTGAAACAACAAATCGGTCTTATTAGCTACTATAATTATTCGCTTATTTGTATCTCCCGTTATTTTTAGCAATTCCGTAACTTCTTCTTTAATTTCATCAACTGTAGTTTGGCTTATATCAACAACATACAATATTAAACTTGCTTGCTCGACTTTCTGATAGGTTTTTTCAATACCGATGTTTTCGATTTCATCTTTACTGTTTCTTAATCCGGCAGTATCTATTAATCGAAATGTTACTCCGTCAATACTTATAATATCTTCGATGGTATCACGCGTTGTTCCGGGAATTTCCGAAACAATAGCTCTTTCTTCATTCAATAATGAATTTAGTAGAGTTGACTTTCCAACATTTGGTTTCCCGATAATAGCTATAGGAATACCGTGTTTCAGAACATTACCCGTAGCAAATGAATTAATTAAACTTTGTACTTCAACTTCCAGATTATTAATCAATTTTATCATTTCATTTCTATCGGCAAATTCGACATCTTCTTCGCTAAAATCAAGCTCAAGTTCGATTAATGAGGCAAAATTTAAGAGTTGTTCCCTAAGTTCTTTAATTTTTGAAGAAAAGCCACCTCTCATCTGATTAATAGCAATAGAATGAGATGTTTTAGAGTGTGATGCAATAAGATCGGCAACAGCCTCGGCTTGTGATAAATCTAATTTGCCATTTAGAAAAGCTCGCATTGTAAATTCTCCTGCTTTAGCAGGTCGTGCACCATTATTTATAAGTAGTTCGATAATTTTTTGCTGAATATAAGTTGAACCATGACAGGAAATCTCAATACTTTCTTCGCCTGTGTAAGAATATGGGGACTTGAAATAACTCAATAAAACATCATCAATTATAGTATCATTTTCATAAACAACTCCATAGTATAAATGATGACTTTTAATGTTCTCCATTGAACCTTTCTTGGGCTTGAATATTTTCTTTGCTATTTGTAATGAATCTTTTCCGCTAATTCTGATTACCGCTATTGCGCTTCTTCCTGCAGTAGTAGCTATAGCACATATTGTATCTTCATTAAACATTATTCTGTTTTTATTTACAAACCTACACAAATTTATATGATTTTGAGCAAAAAAATCAATTTTATAACGGATAATATTTAATATTATTCAGAAAAATTGAATACTTTTTCTGGATATTCAATTAATATCTATTATTTTTGTTCCGGAAAAATTTGAATAACATGAGTATATTAGTTAATGAAAATTCAAAAGTTATAGTACAGGGATTTACCGGTTCTGAGGGTACTTTTCATGCATCGCAAATGATAGAATACGGGACAAATGTTGTTGGAGGTGTTACTCCAGGCAAAGGAGGTTTATTCCATCTCGAGCGTCCTGTTTTTAATACTGTTAAAGAAGCTGTTGAAAAAACTCAAGCAAATGTTTCAGTGATTTTTGTCCCACCGGCATACGCAGCCGATGCAATTATGGAAGCCGCTGAAGCAGGTATAGAGCTTATCGTTTGTATTACCGAAGGAATACCTGTTAAAGATATGGTTATAGTTAAAGAGTATCTGAAAAATAAGAATTCACGATTGATAGGTCCGAATTGTCCGGGAATAATAACTCCACCGTCAACTAAAATTGGAATTATGCCCGGTTTTATTCATAGTAAAGGCTGTATTGGAATAGTTTCCCGTTCTGGGACTTTGGCTTATGAGGCTGTCGATCAAATTACAAAAGTTGGGCTTGGCCAATCGACGATGATTGGAATTGGAGGCGACCCTGTCCCGGGAACTACTATGAAAGAAGCTGTTGAATTATTTAATAACGATACCGAAACCAAAGGTATAGTTATGATAGGAGAGATTGGCGGTGAAATGGAAACTCAAGCTGCTTATTGGATAAAAGATAACTGTTCGAAACCCGTGGTAAGTTTTATTGCAGGTGCCACAGCTCCAAAAGGCAGAACTATGGGACATGCCGGTGCAATTGTTGGCGGCAAAGCCGATACAGCTCAAGCAAAAAAAGAAATTTTAAGAGCATGTGGGGTTAATGTGGTTGATTCGCCTGCTGATATAGGCATAACAATGAAAAATCTTCTTAAATAGATTTTATTTCTTTTCATTTTTATTTAATTAATTTCAAGGTTTAACCTTACTATTTACCTTAACAAATAATCATTAATAATATGGCATTGAAATGTGGAATTATAGGCTTAACCAATGTAGGAAAGACAACTCTTTTTAATTGTATTTCAAACACAAAAGCTCAAACTACGAATTTTGCATACAGTACAAATAAATCGAATATAGGAACTGCAAACGTTCCCGACAATCGTTTAATTGAATTAGACAAAATAATAAAAGCCGACAAAGTAGTTCCCGTAACTGTTGAAATTGTTGATATTCCGGGCTTAGCCAAAGGTTCGAATAAAGGTGAAGGTGTTGGAAATGCTTTTCTTGCCGATATAAGACAAACTGATGCTATTATTCACGTTTTAAGATGTTTCGAAGATGAAAACTTGCCTCACATCGAAGGTTCAATTGATCCTGTAAGAGACAAAGAAATAATAGATTTGGAGTTGCAAATAAAAGATTTGGAAGTTATTGAAAGGAAAATTCAAAAAACCGAAAAAGCTGCCAAAGCGGGTGATAAAGACGCAAAAAAAGGACTGGAAATTTTAAATCTTTACAAAAATCATCTCGAATCGTTTCAAAATGTAAGAACTCTAAATATAAGTGAAGACGACAGAAAATGGGTTAATGATATGTTTCTTCTGACCGAAAAACCTGTTATGTATGTATGTAACGTTGATGATAAATCTGCTGTCTCAGGGAATAAATATGTTGAAAGTTTCAAACAAGCAGTAAAAGACGAAAAAACTGAAGTATTAGTTATTGCCGCAGCATTGGAAGCCGATATTGCAGCATTAGAAAACGAAGAGGACAGACTGGAATTTTTAAAAGATTACGGTCTTTCAGAACCGGGAGTTAATAAGCTTATCAGGTCGGCATATTCTCTACTGAATTTAATTTCATTTTTTACGGTAGGAGGTAAGGAAAACAGAGCATGGACCATTAGAAAAGGGATGACGGCTTCTCAAGCTGCGGGTGTTATTCACAGCGATTTAGAAAGAGGTTTTATTCGTGCCGAAGTCATTAAGTACGAAGATATGATTAAATACGGCTCCGAAGCTAAAGTTAAAGATGCAGGAAAATTACTTGTAGAAGGTAAAAATTACATAGTTTCCGACGGTGATATCCTTCATATTCGTTTCAATGTGTAATTCAAAATTATATTCAACTAAAAAGCTAATATTCATATTGTCAGCTTTATTAGTTATTTTTCCTTTAAGAGAACTTTTTTCTCAAAATGATTCCATTAACCAATTAAAATATAATAATTACAGAAAAAGATTACAATATTTTGTTAAACCCGGTACCAACAGGGGTGAAAGTCAAATTGCTGGAATAAGAAACCGTTTCGATATGGGAGCCGACGATTTGAACTTCGGACAACACTCGATATATTTCGGCTATTACATAGGCATGCTGGCAACAGAATATAAACTTTATTCTTTTTCAGATACTTACAAAGCAAAAACATCTAAAAACGAATTAAAATTGGCTCTACTTCAGTTTATTGAATATCTTGATAAATCGGAAAATTTCCTTTTCAACAAAAAAGAGAATTCATTTGACGGATTTTTTATCAGAGAAAATGTTCCGTGTAATTTTTTGGGAAATGACAGTATATCGGAATATTTTAACAACAATCTAAGCCCTGAAAATAAAATTAAATTTAAAAACGGAATATTTAGTTTCGAAAACCTTAATGCAGGTCAACCGGCATGGGTTAATAAAATTTCGGAATGCGACAGCATACCTCAGGTATTTAGTCAGGACGAAGCTATAGGATTATTATTGGGATTGGCATTGGTTTATAAATGTTTACCCGATACCTCTTTCGAAAAAAATACGGCAAAAGATATTGCAATCAAGGTTATAACTTATATCAGAAATTCATCCAGAATTTATGGAAGTTTTTTATCTCCAAGGTGGTTTATTTTTAAACCTGACGGAACAAGATTAAAGACAAGTCAGGGCGGTTTAAGTTGGTTTTACGCACATGGTTTTATGAGAACCGCATCATTTTTCGATAAAGATTATGATAATATCTTAAAAAAAATAACACGTTACCCGCAGGAATTATTTTTTCAATTCGGACAGTTTGTTGCCGGCCCTAATCCCGATAATACTACTATGATTACTACCCTTGCAGCAATGGGAGACTCATGGAGGGCTACAATACCGATAATAGGCTTATTTTTTAAAATTAATACTACTTATTTTGGAATAAAATCGAAAACAAAAAAACAAGATTGGGATACTTTTTATGCTTTATACTGGGCTTTTTTGCATGATAAAACTTATAAAATTAAACCATTGATTGAAAAGACAAAGGAACAGCTTAATAATGCTCCATTTGGCGGAACTTACAATTACGGTAAAAACAATTGTCCGTACAATACAGGCTGGGCATCTTCATACAAATGGCATCATAAAAAAAATACACAAAACGGTATTAACGAAGGAATTTTGGGTAATTATAACGGATTGGATTATATGCTTCTTTTCAACCTTTATCGATTAGCAACTTCAAATATGCAATAATTAATCATTACGGCAAATCTAACGGTTTAGAAAAATTAGTATCAGAAATAAAATCATAGTCGGTTAGTGTATTTAAAAAAGCTTTAAGTTGTTTCTTTTGATTTTGTGTTAACTGTACTCCACCATTATTGACATGATGCATCAACGGATTAACATAAGGCGAAACAATTAATCCGCTGCTGTAGAAATCAATGACTTCATCAATTGTTTTATACCTTCCATCGTGCATATAAGGTGCTGTAAGCATTATATTGCGTAGGGTAGGGGCTTTATATGCTCCTTTGTCTTTGATATCACCTGTAACAAAGAATCTATCTCTGATATCATTAAAAACAGAGTCTTTCCCATTATTATAAAATAAATTTGTAGTAAATAAAATATTACCGGCACCTCCATGGCAATGGAAGCAATCGGCTCCATTTTCTGTGGTAAATAAAACATAGCCCATCAGCTCATCGCTTGTCAAATTAGTTTCACCTCTTAAGTATTTATCAAATTTACTGTTTGATGATATTAATGTTCTGACAAATTGAGCTATGGCTTTACTTATTCTGTCGTAAGTTACTTCTTCAGTTCCAAACGCTGCTTTGAACATAGGCGGATATATTGGTATTGAAGCTATAGTCTTAACTGTTCGTTCAATATTGCCATTAAATTCATGCGGTGCAGCTATTGCCATCCAAACTAATGATTCAAGGTTTCTGTAATGATACTGCGGATTAGCTGGTACACCGTAATTAGGATTTCCCAAATTATTATTTTCGGACGAAATTAAACCATTCCATAAATATCCGTTGTGATTGAATACAAGATTAACAAGAGGCATCATATAATGGGGGGTTGGTATTCCTGTCAAACCAAAAGTTTTTCCTCCCGGAAATCTTGGATTATCAATTCCACATTCGAAACCATTCGATTGAACATGGCATGTTCCGCAACTAATAAGTGAATCAGGGTGAGTTCTTCCCGATAATCTTCCATCATAAAACAAATATCTACCTAATCTAATCCCTTCGTAAGTCATAGGATTATCTTCCGGAATATTTAATGATGTGGGAAAATATTTCGGAATTTTTATTTGATAAGGTGTTGCTTTGTGTTTATTGTCATTTATGGAAATTTCTTTTTTACAAGAAAAGATTAAACTTATCAATAAAACCGAAATTATGTAATAAATAAAACTTACTTTATTTATTTTCATCACCTAATGTTTCGAATTAAAATTCAATTTAATATTCAATTTTATTTTCAAGTTTTATCCATTTTTCAAATACAATTTTTGCTTCGTCTTGAAGAATTTGAGTTGCCGGTATCTTTCTTTCCTCGTAAGGCAATTTTATTTCGTCGTAAATAAAAGAGTCGTCGAACCCTGCTTCCGAAGCATCATGTTTTGAAGCAGCAAAAAAAACTTTTTTGGGTCTCGCCCAATAAATTGCACCTAAACACATAGGACAAGGTTCGCAACTTGTATAAATTTCACAATCATCAAGTTGAAAGGTATTTAAATTTTTACAAGCATCTCTTATGGCATTAATTTCTGCATGCGCAGTAGGATCGTTTGTTGAAGTAACACTATTACTGCCTTTTCCGACAATTTTTCCGTCTTTTACAACTATTGCTCCAAAAGGGCCGCCTTTTTTGCTAATTAAATTATCATCTGCAAGTTTTATGGCTTCCCTCATTAATTCTAATTGTCTATCCATATATATACTATTAATTGTTATCTTTTCAATATTTAGTAAAGCATATTTTGTTTCGATTATTTATCTTTGTAATTACTTTGTAAAATTATAAAATTAGAATGGAAAATCCATTGGACTTTAAGAAAAAACTTTTTACTCATTGTTTGCAAATTCATAGCAAAAAAATTGAAGATTTGAAACATCTGATCGATGAAACTCAACAACTTGCAAATGAATACGGCCCACCTAAAGACAGATATGATTCTTTTCGAACACAGCTCTTAAGAAAAAAAGATATGTATTCTCAACAACTTGCAATATTATTAAATGAACAAATAATTCTAAATAATATTAATTTGAATAATATTTATTCGAATGTTAGCTTGGGTGCATTTGTCGAAACTGATGTACAAAAACTGTTTATATCTGTCAGTTTGGGAAAAATTACTTTTGAAAATGATACAATTTACGCAATATCAACAAGTGTGCCTTTTTATAGCTCAATAAAAGATAAGAAAGTTGGCGATAATTTTGTTTTCAACGGAAAGTCATTCAAAATATTACAAATATTTTAGTAAGAAACAAATATGAAGGTTGATATCGACAAAAACTCAGGCTACTGTTTCGGTGTTATCAGAGCAATTGAAATAGCCGAAAAAGAACTTCAAAACAGTAAAATCTTGTTTTGCATTGGAGATATAGTACATAATGAGATGGAAGTTAAACGCTTGGAAGAAAAAGGTTTAAAAATAATTACTTACGACGAATTTAAAAAATTACGAAATGTAAAAGTATTAATAAGAGCTCACGGTGAGCCTCCCGAAACTTATAAAATAGCTTTGGAAAATAATATTTCGCTCATTGATGCAACTTGTCCTATAGTTTTAAATCTTCAGAAAAAAATAAAAAAAAGCTACGAAGAAATTAAAGAAAATAAAGGTCAAATAGTAATTTTCGGCAAACATGGTCATGCCGAAGTAGTTGGATTGTTAGGACAAACCGATAACTCGGCAATTGTTGTTGATAACGAAACCGAAATTTCGAAAATCGACTTTTCTAAACCAATAAGACTCTACTCTCAAACTACTAAAAGTATTGACGAATTTAAAAAAATCGTAACAATAATAAATGATAGAACGAAATTATCACAATCTATCGATAATAACTTTTTTATTTCACACGATACCATTTGCAGGCAGGTATCAAACCGTTCAAAAGAATTGATAGAATTTTCGAAAAAATACGATGTAATTATATTTGTCAGCGGTCAGAAAAGTTCAAACGGACAGTATTTATTCAATTTATGCAAAAGCGTCAACGAAAAAACTTATAGAATTACAAATGCAGAAGACCTAAATATTGAATGGATTAAAAATGCCGAAAGCATTGGAGTATGTGGAGCTACTTCGACACCTATGTGGCTGATGGAAAATATTGTTAATTTTATCAAAGAACTTTAGTTTATGTATCTAAAACGTCTTCAGTTAACTAACTTTAAAAATATTTTAAACGCTGATATTGAATTGTGCGAAAAAATTAATTGCTTTATTGGTAATAACGGGACAGGAAAAACTAATCTTTTAGATGCAGTTTATTATCTATCATATTGTAAAAGTTTTTTCAATTTAATTGATAACCAAAATATTAATCATAACGCTGACTTTTTCTCAATTCACGGAAAATATTACCGAGGTATTGAAAGGGAAGATAATGTAAGTTGTATTCAGAAAAAAAACTCAAGAAAAGTTTTTAAATTCAATAATAAAGAATACGACCGTTTAGCAGACCATATCGGCTCTATTCCACTTATAATGATATCGCCTTACGATAGCGATTTGATAAACGACGGAAGTGAAGTTAGGAGAAAGTATCTCGATTCTGTTATTTCACAATTCGATAGAATTTACCTTGATGATTTAATTAACTACAATAAAGCTCTTCAGCAGCGAAATTACTTATTGAAAACAATTGCAAACACCAATAAGTTTTCGGACGACAGCTTGGAAATTTGGGATAGTCAGCTGATTAAATACGGCGAAAACATTTACGAAAAAAGAAAAGAATTTATATCTGAATTTTTGCCTCTTTTTCAAAAATATTATTTGCTCATTTCAAACCATAAAGAAAAAGTTGAAGTAAATTATGTAAGTCAGCTTAATAATGATGATTTAGGTGAATTATTAATAACTAACTTAGAAAAAGACAGGTATTTACAATATACTTCCTCGGGAATTCACAAAGATGATTTAGAATTTATTATTAATGGTTTCCCGGTAAAAAAATTCGGCTCGCAAGGCCAACAAAAATCTTTTTTGGTAGCATTAAAACTTGCTCAATTCGAGTTTACAAAAAATATTAAGGGATATAAGCCGATTTTATTATTAGACGATATTTTCGATAAGCTCGACAACGAAAGAGTTGAGCAATTAGTGAAACTCGTTGCGGAGGAAAATTTTAAACAAGTTTTTATTACTGATACTCAATTTGATAGAATTGAAAACATTTTTAATAAAAATGAAATATTGCATCAATTTTTTTCGGTTCAAAACGGAAATATTTCAAAATTATGACTATAAAAAAATCTAACGAATACACTTTAAAGGAAGCAATAGAAGAGCTCCTGAATACATATGCAATCAAGAAAAAGGTCGATCAAACCAAAATTCTTCAATCATGGGCAAAAGTATGCGGTGATATTATTGATAAACACACCGAAAAGATATACATCAAAAATAAAATTCTATTCGTTAAAGTCGATTCGGCTTCATTGAAAAATGAATTGTTTTATGCTAAAAGCAAACTAATAAAACACCTTAATAATGAAGTAGGTGATAATATATTGGAAGATATAGTGTTTTTATGATTTTTTCTTTTCAGTTTTTTCTTCCGATTTAATAATATTTACAAAAACATCATCTTTTTCCTTATCGTATTCAACATTAATAATATCATCAGGATTGAGCTTAGTTTTAATAATTTCTTCAGCTACCAAATCTTCGATATACTTTTGAATGGCTCTTTTCAAAGGACGGGCGCCAAATTGAGCATCCCAGCCTTTTTCGATAAGGAAGTCTTTTGTTTCGGTAGAAATATTGATTTTATAACCCAATTTATTGATTCTTTCAAATAAATGAGCTAACTCAAGATCAATGATTTTATGAATATCTTCACGTTCTAGTTGCTCGAAAATAATTATATCATCAATTCTATTCAAAAATTCAGGAGCAAATGCTTTTTTAAGAGCATTTTCGATAACACCTTGAGCAAAACTTGCTTTATTCGAAATACGAGCAGAAGTGTTAAACCCAACACCTTGCCCAAAATCTTTAAGTTGTCTTGAGCCGATATTTGAGGTCATTATGACAATTGTATTTTTAAAATCGACTTTTCTGCCCAAACTGTCGGTTAATTGTCCATCGTCAAGTACTTGTAGTAATAAATGGAACACATCGGGATGAGCTTTTTCGATTTCATCCAATAAAACTATTGAATAGGGTTTTCGCCTAACTTTTTCTGTCAGTTGACCGCCTTCTTCATAACCCACATATCCCGGTGGTGCACCAATTAAGCGGGAAACAGCGAATTTTTCCATATATTCGCTCATATCAATTCTTATTAAAGCATTTTCGGTGTCGAACATATATTTTGCAAGTACTTTTGCAAGATAAGTTTTCCCGACACCTGTAGGCCCTAAGAAAATAAAAGTTCCTATTGGCTTGTTGGGGTCTTTTAATCCGGCTCTATTTCTTCTGATAGCTTTTACGACTTTTCTAATTGCTTCGTTTTGGCCAATGACAGTTCCTTCAAGCTCGCTTTCCATTTTTAATAATCGTTCGCCTTCATTTTGAGCTATTCTTTGAACAGGCACACCTGTCATCATGGCTACTACATCAGCAACATTTTCTTCGGTAACCAATTCTCTGTGCTTTTGGGCATCTTCTTCCCACTTCTTTTTAGCTGCTTCAAGCTTTTCGATTAATTTTTTCTCCTCGTCTCTATATTTAGCAGCTTCCTCAAACTTTTGTATGCTAATGGCTTTAAGTTTCTGCCCTTTAACTTCTTCAATAAGGTTTTCTATTTCAATAATTTCAGGAGGAACATTTATATTAGAGATATGAACTCTTGAACCGGCTTCATCGAGTGCATCTATAGCCTTATCAGGTAAGTATCTGTCGCTGATATAACGATTAGTTAAATATACACATGCTTTTATAGCCTCATCGGTATAAGTAACTAAATGATGATCTTCGTATTTTACTTTGATATTATTTAAGATTTCAATGGTTTCTTCCGGAGTTGTAGCTTCTACCATTACTTTCTGAAATCTTCTTTCCAAAGCTCCGTCTTTTTCAATGTATTGACGATATTCGTCGAGAGTAGTAGCACCAATACATTGTATTTCGCCTCTGGCTAATGCAGGCTTAAACATATTGGAGGCATCAAGAGAGCCTGAAGCATTTCCGGCACCTACTATAGTGTGTATTTCATCAATAAACAATATAATATCGGGGTTCTTTTCAAGTTCATTAAGGACAGCTTTCATTCTTTCTTCAAATTGACCTCTGTATTTTGTACCTGCAACCAATGAAGCCAAATCGAGGGTTAACAAACGCTTATTAAATAAGGCTCTTGATACTTTTCGCTGTACTATCCTCAATGCAAGTCCTTCTGCTATAGCTGATTTTCCAACCCCCGGCTCTCCGATTAAAATAGGGTTGTTTTTCTTCCTTCTGCTTAAAATTTGTGCTATTCTTTCCAACTCTTTTGTCCTGCCCACTATTGGGTCTAATCTGCCTTCTTCGGCAGCTTTAGTCAAATCCCTGCCAAAATTATCAAGAACAGGTGTTTTAGACTTAGAATCAGATTTTCTTGGTGTATAAGGCCTCGATTCTTCTTCAGGATCATTTGAATAATCACCAGGTAATTCGCTTCTCGGACTTGAAGGAATGTCATCATCTTTTATATCGGATGTATTCTGAAGTTGCTCATAAACGGCTTTGTAAGTTATTTTCTTTTGCTTTAAAATTTTACTTACAAGATTTTCTTCATCTTTCAATATTGCAAGCAATAAATGTTCTGTTCCTATAATATCGCTTTTTAAAGATTTAGCTTCTAAATAAGTAATTTTAAGTGCCTTTTCGGCTTGTTTTACCAAAGATAAATTTTCATATTCTCTTATTTTCGGCTTTTCAAACTTACTTATTGTATCTTCAATTTTTCTTTTCAACTCATTCAAATCAACATCAAGGTAGGATAATATTTGTACAGCTATACCTTCACCATCTCTAATTATTCCCAACATAAGATGCTCTATACCAATATAATCATTACCTAATCTAATAGCTTCCTCTCTACTAAATGCCAGTACATCTTTAACTCTTTGAGAAAATTTTGAATCCATTTCAACTCTTTTTAGAAATAAACAAAATCAAATATTAAAAGTTTTATTTTCAAGAAAATAATAAAATTTGACTTTTATAATTAAGTTTTTCAAAAATAACGACAAATCAATGAATTCAGTATAATTATACTATTTTTTTTTAACAAAAATTTGTTAGTAATAAAAAGCTCTCTTTTCTTTGCCGATTAATGAAAATTTACTAATTTCGTAGAGTTTATTAAAATACACTAATCTGCTAATATACAAGAAATTAAGAAAATGGATTTACAAGAGGGCGAAAAAATAATTAAGGTAAATATCGAAAATCAAATGAAAACATCCTACATTGATTATTCAATGTCGGTTATTGTTTCAAGAGCTTTACCTGATGTAAGAGATGGATTGAAACCTGTTCATAGAAGAATTTTATATGCTATGTACGATTTGGGCATTTTGTCCAACAAACCTTATAAAAAGTCTGCAAGAATAGTAGGGGAGGTACTTGGTAAATATCACCCTCACGGAGATAGTTCCGTATATGATGCAATGGTCAGAATGGCTCAAGATTGGTCGCTTCGTTATCCGATGATAGACGGTCAGGGAAACTTTGGTTCAATTGACCAGGATCCGCCCGCAGCAATGCGTTATACCGAAGCAAGATTACAAAAAATTGCCGAAGAAACACTTTCGGATATAGAAAAAGAAACTGTAGATTTTCAATTAAACTTTGACGACTCTTTACAAGAACCTACAGTGTTACCTTCTCGAATACCTCAGTTGCTTGTTAACGGAACTTCAGGTATTGCTGTCGGAATGGCTACAAATATGCCTCCTCATAATTTAACCGAAGTTGTTGACGGCATTATTGCTTATATCGACAATAAAGAAATTACAATTGCCGAGTTGATGAAGTATATTAAAGGGCCTGATTTCCCTACCGGAGGTATAATTTATGGCTATGAGGGAGTTAAAGATGCATACGAAACCGGTAGAGGAAGAATAGTTATAAGAGGCGAAGCCACTATCGAACCCGATGATAACGGTAAAGAAAAAATTGTCGTAACATCTATACCTTATCAAGTCAACAAAGCTGAAATGATTAAAAAAACAGCCGACTTGGTTAACGACAAAAAAATTGAGGGGATAAGCGATATAAGAGATGAATCTGACAGAAATGGTTTAAGAATAGTATATGAACTCAAAAAAGAAGCTATTACAAATGTTGTATTAAACAAACTTTACCAGCTTACTCCTTTACAATCTTCTTTTAGTGTTAATAATATTGCTCTTGTCAAAGGAAGACCAATGACATTAACACTCAAAGATATTATTCGCTACTTTGTTGACCACCGACATGAGGTTGTCGTCAGAAGAACTCAATTTGAACTCAGAGAAGCTCAAAAAAGAGCACATATTTTAGAAGGGTTACTTATTGCTCTTGATAATATTGACGAAGTTATTGCTATTATAAGAGCTTCAAAAACCGTTGATATTGCCAGAAACAGTTTGATGGAAAGGTTTAATTTAACCGATATACAGGCAAGAGCAATTGTCGATATGCGATTAAGAGCATTAACCGGTCTCGAAAGCGACAAACTGAAAGAAGAATACGAAGAGTTAATGAAAAAAATCGAGTATTATCAACAGGTTTTGAGTGATGAAAATCTTAGAATGGAAATAATCAAAACCGAATTACTCGAAATCAAAGAAAAATACGGAGATAAACCAAAAACAGAGATAGAATATTCAGCTTCAGACTTTAAAATTGAAGACACTATAGCTGATGAAGATGTTGTTATTACAATTTCGCATTTGGGATATATCAAACGTACACCTTTATCTGAATATCGTCGCCAAAACAGAGGTGGAAGAGGCTCTAAAGGCTCTGACTCCAGAGAGGAAGATTTTCTTGAACATCTGTTTATAGCTTCGATGCATAACTACATGTTATTTTTCACCGAAAAAGGTAAGTGTTTCTGGATGAGAGTTTTTGAAATTCCCGAAGGGTCAAAAGTTTCAAAAGGCAGAGCAATCCAGAACCTTATAAATATCGAAAGAGACGATAAAGTTAGAGCATATATAAATGTAAAAAATCTTAAAGACGAAGATTATATCAATAATAATTATATAATTCTTTGCACTAAGAAAGGTATTATTAAGAAAACATCTTTAGAAGCTTATTCACGTCCACGACAATCAGGAATTAATGCAATAATAATAAGAGAAGACGACCAATTGCTCGAAGCAAAATTAACTAACGGAAACAATGAAATTATGCTCGCACTTCATTCGGGTAAAGCTATTCGCTTCAATGAGAATAAAGTAAGACCTATGGGCAGAAATGCCACAGGAGTTAAAGCTCTTACTTTGGCCCATGATAAAGACGAAGTCATCGGAATGATTTGTGTTACAAGTCCCGATGAAGATATATTGGTTGTATCCGAAAAAGGCTACGGAAAACGTTCAAAACTCGATGATTACAGAGAAACTAACAGGGGTGGGAAAGGAGTTAAAACAATAAATATTACTGAAAAAACAGGCAATTTAATAGCAATTAAAAATGTTACCGACAAAGATGATTTAATGATTATCAATAAGTCGGGTTTAATTATCCGATTAGCTGTGTCTGAACTTCGAGTTATGGGTAGAGCCACACAAGGTGTCAGACTTATAAATCTGAAAAACGGTGATGAAATTGCTGCCGTTGCTAATGTTATTAACGACGAAATGGACGAAAACGATGAAGCAAATATTGAAACCGAAGAAAGACATGTTAAAACAAATTTTTCGGAACTAAATATTGCAGATAATACAGAAACAGAAGAAGAAAATTAAAAAAAAATACTACAACCTAAATATTTAAATTGGTATTATTTTTGTTATTTATTTATTAAAACTAATTTTGCAAAAAAAAAAATTGACCTATGAAAAAATTAATTTTAATGTTGATAATGTCTGCATCGGCATACGTATTATCAGCTCAAAGTACTAAAGTTGTTAGTGCATTTAATTATTTAAGAAGCGGTAAGCTTGACAAAGCATTGGAAAATATCGAAGCTGCCACAACTCACGAAAAAACCATGAACGACCCTAAAACATGGCTTTATAGAGGTAATGTTTATATTCAGATAGCTGCTTCAACAAATCCCGAATACAAAAAATTAGCCGAAAATCCGGTACAAACAGCTTATGATTCTTATCAAAAATCTATAGAATTAGATCCTGATAAAGAATATTATCAAAAAAATATGATAGGACTTTATGCTTGTGCTGAACAGTTTTATAACAAAGGTGTTGAAAAATATAACAGTAAGCAATACAAGGAAGCATTGGAGTCATTCGAAAAAACTATCAAAATCAACAATATTTTCGGAAATAGAGATACATTAGCTACGTTTAATGCTGCTTTATGTGCCGAAATGTCAGGTGATAATGCAAAAGCCAAAGAACATTTACAATCATTGATAAGAAGCAATTACAACAATCCTTCTATATATTCTTCATTATCTACTATTTATAAAAACGAAAATGATACAGTTAAAGCTATTAAAACTATTGAAACAGGAAGGAAAAAATTTCCTGATAGTTATGAACTAATAATCGCTGAAGCTAATATTTATCTTGCTACAGGAAATGCCTTAAAAGCTCAAAATGCCTTAAATCAAGCTATTGCAATTGACCCGAAAAACCCTACCATACATTTTGCCGTTGGAACTAATTATGAAAAAATTAACGACATAGAAAATGCTGAAAAAGCTTATTTAAAAGCTATAGAACTTAAACCTGATTACGCCGATGCATATTACAATTTGGGAGCTTTACACGTAAATAAAGCAGTTTCTATTTTAGAAAAAGCAAATGCTTTACCATTAGGGGATAAAAATTACGATATTTTGAAAAAGCAAGCTGATGAACAATTAACAAAGGCTTTACCAAACTTAGAAAAAGCTTCTGAACTTTTACCTAATGATTTAGCAATTCTTACATCATTAAAAGATATTTATATAAGATTGAATAATTTAGATAAATTAAAAATCGTAAATCAAAAAATTGAAAGTCTTAAAAAATAATATGAAGAGGGCAACTTTTTAGAAGTTGTCCTTTTTATTTAATATTTATATTTAACATAATATAAATTATAGGACAAATAAATAATGAGAATTTCAGAAAAATAACTTAATAATACTATCAATATTAATGTCTGAATTACTGTCTAAAGTGCTGATTTCATTTAATTTATTTTTTATTGTTTGTTCATCATGTATTAATCCAACCAAATTATTAATAATATTTTTTTCAATGTTATTATCACCAAAATTTTGAAAATCTATTTTTTTGATAATTCCATTTTCAACAATCAATTCTGACAAGATTTCTTGATTATTCAAAATGATTTTTCCTTTAAAAATATATTTTGGAAAATGCCCGAAATTCCATTCAAATTTTGAATATTTTTCATTAACAAGTTTATTAATTTGAATTCTATCATTTTGATTTATAATATATTTTGAATTTGGTTTGTTTAATTCCGAGAAATGATCAAGAAATAAATTAATAAAGTCATTAATATTTAGCTTAGGTTTTATTAAATGTTCAATATTAGTAACTGAACTTACAACAGAATCAATACCCTTATCAATAAAAGCGGCGGTATTATCTTTATTAATTATCTCATTTAATATTTTTAGATTCGTCGAAAAAAGGATTGTTCCATGGTGCAAAATTCTGTTTTTCCAAATATGCTCAGAATTTCCCGAAATTTTTAAATCGTTTATAGTTAAAGTATTTCTTTCTTTTATTTCAACATTTTTTAATCCGAAAATTTTTAGAATTTCAACTATTTTAGGTGTGAATCTATTTTTATCAATTTTATTTTCATTTTCAGAAATGTTTTGAATAAAAGTAAAATTAATATTTCCCAAATCGTGATAAACAGTGCCGCCTCCTGAAATTCTCCTAATCACCGGAATTTTTTGTTCCTTAACAAATTCGTAATTTATTTCAGAATAAGCATTTTGGTGTTTCCCGATTATAATTGAAGGTTCATTTCGCCATAACATAAAAATATTTTCATTAAAATTTTTCAGAAAATATTCTTCTGCCGCAATATTGAAATATGGATTAGTTTCTTCTCTTAAAACTATAAGCATTTAATTATTTATTAAAAAATAACTTAAAATAAAACAAAGGGTTAAATAACATTATTTTATGCTTTGAATGATTTGTCATTTTAGTAATAGCCTTTCTAAAATAAATGCTATTATTAGCTTTCTTCATAAAAAAATTAACTAAACTCTCTTTTTTTGTAAAAATCAAAAAACATTTATGAATAAAAAATTCGAAATTCAATTTCTTTTTAATCACTCTGTTATAATTATCAAAAAGAAATTTTTCGGTGAAATTTTCTTCTTTGAACGCCTGAATAATAGCTTTTGCAGCAATTTCTCCACTAAGTAATGCATTTCCTATACCTTCGCCGGTAAATGGGTCAACAAGCGAGGCTGCATCTCCAATCAACAAAAATCTTTTTCCCGAAATTTTATTTTTGAAACCTCCCGCAGGAAGTATATCAGCTTCTACCCTACTCAATTGTTTAGCATCAGCAAATCTGTAATTTATTGATTTATTATTATTTATAACTTCAAAAAAAAGTTTTTTCAGTATTATTTTTTTTCTTTTCAACAATATTTTAGAAGAACCTATACCTACATTAAATTTATTATCTCCCATTGGGAAAATCCAAAAGTATCCCGGAATAATTTCTTTAAGAAAGTGTAACTCAATTAGATTTCTTTCGTCGAAACCTGAAATATTTTCAAATATAGCTCTTAAGGCAACAATTTTATTTTTTTTTATTTTAAAGTTATCGGTCAATTTATTTGAAACTAAAGAATTTGCACCATCAGCACCTACAATAAATTTCGATTTTATTATACATTTATCAAATTCAAGTTCAAAATAATCATCTTTATAAATTATGTTTTCTAATTTATCATTTAAATAATTTATATTATGGTACTTTAGTGCATTATCGAGCAAAAAATTGTCGAATTCCTTCCTATTACAAACAATTCCGTTAATTTCATTATTTTCGGGAATTACGTCATAAAACATCGAATTAGGCGAAATAAACCTTGCACCTTTAGAAATTATAATATTATCAGATGATACCAATTTTTTGAAAATATCATTGGGCATTCTTTTCAAAACATTTATAGAACGCTCGCTTAAACCGCCTCCACAGATTTTATCTCTTGGGAATGAATATTTATCTGCAATAAGAATATTCAAATTGCTTGATGCTAAATTTATTGCACAACTTGTTCCGGCCGGCCCCGCACCAACAATAACAATATCATACTCTTTTTTCATTATGATTTATTTTTTGTTTGTACGACGGTCGTTTATCAAATCTTCAATTATATCATCAATAATGACCATTCCGATTAGAATTTTATTTTTGTTTGTAACAGGAATTGCCAACAAATTATACTTTGATACAATTTCGGCGAGTTTGTCAATTTTTTCGTTATCATAAAGAAAAATCGGGTTAGTGTTCATAATTGAATGTAAAGGCGTATTCAAATCAGAAATAAGTATGTCTCTTATACTTACTGTGGCAACAAGTTTATTGTTATTACCCGTAATAAAAATATTATAAAGAAGTTCAACGTCAGGTTTTTGTTGACGAAATAACTCTAAAACATCATTAACAGTATTTGATTTGTTAAAAGCCAAAAAATCGGTAGTCATAAGACTTCCGACAACATTATCGGAATATTCAAGAAGTTCTCTGATATCTTCTGAAGCCTCTTTTTGCATTTCGTTTAATAGAAGCTCTGCTTTGTCGTCCTTTAATTCTTCAATAATATCGGCGGCTTCATTTGCAGGCATTTTTTCAAGTACGTCAGCAGCTTTTTCTAATGGTAAATTTTCAATTATTTTAATCTGAGCCCTTACTTCTAATTCTTCGAGAACATCTGCTGCTTTTTCTTCATCGAGTGAAGAAAATACTGCAGTACCTTGGTTTTTATCTAAATCCTCAATTATATCTGCAAGATCTGACGGATGTAATGTCTGCAAACGAGAGTAATTTTTCGATAGCTTGATATTATAATTCGAAAAATCAACAGTTTCAACATCATCCCATAAAATAAATTCCGATGAAAAATTTCTTTTAAATAGTCTGTAAATCCAATTAATATATTTAGCTATTCCTAATTTTCTCAAAAAACCTTCCATACCAACTTCCACAGCAATAACAAAAGTGTTGGAATTCAATGAAACAAGCCTAACATCACTTACTCTCACTATCTTTTTTCCGTTCATGTCAACAACTTGCTTATTAACAATATTTTGAGAGAGAAAATAATGTTTTTGAAGTTCATAGTCAGGAATTTCATCTTCAATTTCGCAACGGACGTTATATTTATCTGATGTTTTATTTACCGTAAAATCAGATACTAAAAAATTAATTAGTTCGCCATCAATATTTTTTAGTTGTATTCCTATTACTACAGGCCTGATAGATTGTTTAACATTATCTTTTAATTGAGGAAAGTCGATAATTACATCAGTAAGTTTTCCTAATTCAAAACCATCTCCATCTTGAATATTAACTCCAATAATTTTACTAAGATAAAAGGTGGTTAAAGAAGTCATTTGTTTTATTTTTTATTAACTGAATTTCTAAGCAAAAATAAACAATTAATGAGATGAATGAAAATCATTAATGAATAAATGTTATTTCTTTGAAATCGGCTGTAATAATCTTATCCTCGCTTATAAGTTGCAATTTACCGTTTTCGCTTAACCCGGTTATTTTTGCTCTAATTAAATTATTATTGAAATAATAATCTCTTATTTCATTCAAGTAAAGCAAATTTTCTAAAAACTCCGATTTAATAGTCTCTATTTTTTTGTCAATCAATTGATTAAACCTGATTCCAAAATTAAAACATAGTTTTTTTAAAATGTTTTCTATTGAATAATCAATACCGGTTAACAATTTTAATGATGTGGGATTTAAAATTTCTTTCGGAAATTCAGTTTGATTAATATTTATTCCTACACCAATTATCGAACTTTGGATATTACTTCCTAATATTTGATTTTCAATTAAAATACCTGAAATTTTATTTTTAGCGATATAAATATCGTTAGGCCATTTAATCTTAGGGGTTTCATCGGGTAATTCTTTTTTTAAGAAATCAATAATAGCAAGTGTAACTGTTTGATTTAATATAAATTGGTTAAGCGGGTTGATTAAATTTTGAGGAAAGTAAATAATGCTAAATGTTAAATTTTTACCATTTTCACTCAGCCATTTGTTGCCCTTTTGCCCTCTCCCCTTTTTTTGATTAATACTCCATATTATTGTCCCGTTTTGAATGTTGTTTTCTTTCAACAATTCATAAGCAAAATCGTTAGTAGAATCTAAAGTATCGAATTTTAATATTTTATCAATCGAAAAAAGATTAGCGCACATCTTACATTTTTGGCAGTAAAATTATAAAAGAATTAATTTAAATCACTATTGTCCGATAAAAAATTTAAGAGAAAGAAGACCCTGAGATCTTCTG
>CAZWKQ010000008.1:0-117445 GCA_964634005.1 uncultured Bacteroides sp. | reverse complement strand
CTATATTTGCAGGGGAGGAAAATAACTAATAGTAACTTTCATATAAAATAACTTTACTGTTTTAAAATTTTTCGATAAAACAATTGTTTTGAAACATGTTATTTTTTTGAAATAATTTTAAGCTGTAATTTATATAAAAAATTAAAACTAATTTTAATACTATACTTATACTTTTAACTATGAAAAAATAATTATAAAGAAAATAAATAAAAAAGGAAAATAAAATAAATTTGATTTATAATAAGAAATAAGCATTAACAAACCAAATTTGAAAATAAATTTTATAACTTACCTAAAACAAGCTTGCAAACATAAAACTATATAATACGAATTTTGTAAAATAGTAATATTAATAGCTTAAAAATTGTAATTTTGAAGCATTAAAATTCAATGATAAAAAATAAATGAAACTATACGAAACATTAGAGCAACAACTCAAGAAAGAACCCAACTTCGTGACAGACAACGGAGAACTGAAAAAATGGGTAGTGATTAACAAAGCACAAAATTTTAACGAAGAATTGATTGGACTATTGCTCGACAATGCAGACCTGAAAGAGAAATTTTTTGTAAACGTGAAAGGCACATTGGTTTTTAACCAAAACTTGTTTGTGCAGTTTTTGGAACAGAAAAACTACCTGAACGACAGCTACACGCAATACAAAAACAAAGTTGGACTCACTATTGACGGCAAATACCTGAAACAACGCAACGAAGTGGCTTTGGTTTGGCCTTTTAAAGACTGCATATTGGAAGGCGGACAAAGCCGTGAAGAAGATAAACGGGAAGAAATTTTCTTCAATGAAATTTTGGCACAAGACGAAATTACCCAGCTTTTAGAACCAAAAGTGTTGACCAATGCCAAACGCATTGATAAAGACGGAGAACACCCGCTTTGTCATTCTGAGCGAAGCGAAGAATCTCTCTTTAACCGAAACGAAAACGGCACCATAACCGACAACCTAATAATTAAAGGAAACAACCTTTTAGCGTTACATTCGCTCAAAAAAGAATTTGCAGGCAAAGTAAAACTCATTTACATAGACCCGCCATATAATACTGGTAATGATGGGTTTAAGTACAATGACAGTTTCAATCATTCTACTTGGATGACATTTATGAAAAATCGGTTAGAAGTGGCAAGGCATTTATTGAGAGAGGATGGAGTTATTTTTGTGCAATGTGATGATAATGAACAAGCATATTTGAAAATTTTACTTGACGATGTTTTTAATAGGGATAATTTCATAGCTAATATGGTGAGAATTGCAAAAACAGGAGGAGGGCACGATAGTCAATTTTTAGCAGTTGAATACGATTATGTGATTTTGTTTGCTAAAAACAAAACAAAACTCATATTAAATAAAATGATTGTAGATACAGAAAAAGATTATAAGTATAAATTTAAAGATGAATATTTTGAGAAACGAGGAAAATATTATTTAAGAGACTTAGACTACATTGGTAGTTATTCTGAAAGTTTAGACTATCCAATAAAAATTGGTCAAAAAGAAATATATGCTGGCGGGAAATTTGGCAGACCTAATACTTGGAGATGGAGTAAGAAAAAATTTGAGTGGGGTCTTAAAAATGGCTTCATTGTAATAGATGAAATAAAAGAAAAAGTTTATATCAAACAATATCAATATGTTGATAATGAAGATAATTTACGCGTTAGAAAAGTTCCTTATAGAGCACTTGTCAATAGTATAAATTCAGAAGGTTCCAAAGAAATTACGAATATATTCAATGAAAAAGTATTCAATTTCCCTAAACCTGAAAGTTTTATAAAATACTTATTTGATTTTTCAACCCAAGATAATGATATTGTTTTAGATTTTCACTTGGGGTCTGGCACCACAGCGGCAGTCGCCCACAAAATGAACCGCCAATACATAGGCATAGAGCAAATGGATTACATTGAAACCGTTGCAGTGGAAAGACTTAAGAAAGTTATTGGCAAAAAAGTACCTATACAAAAATACGAACCAATAAATCAAGAATTAGCATTAGTTTCTGAACCCTCTTCAGAATACTACAAAATAGAGTATGACCAAGGCGGCATTTCAAAAACTGTAAACTGGCAAGGCGGTGGCTCATTCGTCTATCTTGAACTCAAAAAATACAACGAAACGTTCATTGAGCAAATAGCAGAAGCCCAAGACACCGAAACGCTGTTGCATATTTGGGAGCAGATGAAAGCCAAAAGTTTCTTTAAATACAGCGTTGATTTACAAAAGTTTCAGGAGAGCCTCGAAGAGTTTAAGCAGTGGGAGCTTAAAAAGCAGAAAGAGATTCTCTGCGAACTATTGGACAAAAACCAATTGTATGTAAACATTTCATCGCTCAATGATGCCGATTTTGCCTGCACCGCAGAAGAAAAACGAGTAACCAAAGATTTTTACCAAATTAAGAAGTAAGCAAATGGCGTTTTTATATGACATATTGTTACAGGAATTTGGTAAAAGAGCTATTGCACAAGTAACCGTTCCTAATCACATAACCGACAATTTAAAGCCCGGATTCGGTCAGCGCCCTTATCAGATTGAAGCATTTCAACGTTTCATTTTGTGCGATTCAGAAGATTTTGAAGGCAAACCTAAAAGACCGTTTCACTTGCTTTACAATATGGCAACAGGAAGCGGAAAGACGTTGATAATGGCAGGTTTGATGTTGCACCTTTACCAAAAAGGCTATCGCAACTTTTTGTTTTTTGTAAACAGCAACAATATCATTCAGAAAACCAAAGACAATTTTCTCAATCCGCAGGCTTCAAAATACTTGTTCAACGATAAAATTGTTATAGATGGAAAAGAAGTGTTAATCAAAGAGATTGACAACTTTGAAGAAGCCGACAATCAGAATATCAATATCAAGTTTACCACCATTCAACAACTACACATTGACCTGAACAACACCAAAGAAAACAGTGTAACCTACGAAGATTTTAAGGACAAGAGAATAGTTTTGATAGCGGACGAAGCACATCATTTAAGTTCAGCCACCAAAAGCAACGGAGCATTATTTGGAAGTTGGGAAGGAACGGTTTTGGAAATTCTGAATCAGAACTTTGAAAATGTTTTGTTGGAGTTCACGGCAACTTTGGATTATGAAAGTGCAGAAATTGTAAACAAGTATCAGGATAAAGTTATTTTCAAATATGACCTTGCTCAATTCCGTATAGACAAGTATTCTAAAGAAATCAACCTTATTCGTTCCCTGTATGACGAGCAAGACCGCATAATTCAATCCTTGATTCTAAACTTGTATCGGCAGGAATTAGCAACTTCAAACAATATCAATTTGAAGCCCGTAATTCTGTTTAAAGCCAAAAAGACAATCAAGGAATCGGAACAGAACAAAGAGAAATTTCACAAACTGATTGATGATTTTTCGGTAGCAATGGTAGAGAGAATTCAAAAGACTTCCACTGTTCCTATCGTTCAAAAGGCTTTTCGATTTTTTGAAGCAAAAGGTATTTCAGCAAACGAAACTGTAAAACGCATTCAAGCCAATTTCCGTTTTGAAAATTGCCTAAGTGCAAACAATGATGCAGAAGCCGAGCAAAACCAAATATTGCTCAACACATTGGAAGATGAAAACAATCCAATTCGTGCCGTATTTGCCGTTCAGAAATTAAATGAAGGTTGGGACGTATTGAATTTGTTTGATATTGTTCGCCTTTACGAGGACCGGGACGGAAAAGATGGTAAGCCGGGAAAAACTACACTTTCAGAGGCACAATTAATTGGTAGAGGTGCAAGATATTATCCGTTTGCTTTAGAAGAAGGACAAGACAAATACACCCGGAAATTTGATGATGATATTTCTAATGATTTAAAAACTTTGGAAGAATTGTATTATCACACCAAAGAAGATAGCCGTTACATTTCCGAATTGAAGAAAGCCCTTGTGGATTCTGGTATTTATGAAGATGATGAAAATCTTGTAACCAAACAGCTAACTCTTAAATTGGACTTTAAAGACACCGATTTTTACCTGAATGGACACGTTTTTTACAACAAGAATGTTCCGAAAAGTTTTGATAACATAAAATCCTTTGCCGATTTAGGAGTAAAGAAAACCAATTACCGACACACTTTATCTTCGGGAGTTGGCAGAATGTCAAGTGCGTTTTTTGAAATGGAAAACCCGACTTCAAATGATGAAGTAATTAAAACGAAAGATGTAAAGCTGTCTGAAATTCCGAAAAACACTATCCGCTTTGCATTAAGCCAAAATCCGTTTTTCTACTTTGACAGTTTATCACATTTCTTTCCAAGCGTTGGTTCGCTTTCTAATTTCATTGACAGCAAAGACTTTTTAGCAGGTTTAGAAATCACGTTTAACGGAACAGCGAACAGACTGAAAGAAATCAGCCATTTTGACTATTTGCAAGCCCTAAACGGACTTTTACAAAGCATAGAAGCAGATATTAAAAGCAATTCAACAGAATACGAAGGTTCGGACTATATCAAAGAACCCATTCACAAAGTATTTAAGGACAAAGAAATCAAGGTTTACAAAGACAGCGAAAGAGCAGACGGGCAAGAAACATTGGTAGCCAACGAGCCTTGGTATGTTTACAATGCCAACTATGGAACAAGTGAAGAAAAGAAATTTGTAGAACTGTTTTCAAGACGTTTTGAAGGCCTAAATCAGAAGTTTGAGAACATTTACCTAATCCGAAACGAAAGAGAAATTAAAATCTTCGACAAACTCGGACGAGCTTTTGAACCTGACTTTTTACTATTCTGCAAACAACGTGACGGAGAACAAATGACTTTTCAGGTTTTCATTGAACCTAAAGGAGAGCATTTAAAAGGACACGACAAATGGAAAGAAGACTTTTTAAAAGAAATCAGAGCAGAACAAAAGACTATCAAAATTCACACAGACACATATTTGATAACAGCAGTTCCGTTCTACAATTACAATAACGAAAACGAATTTAAAACGACATTAGAAAACACATTAAACGAATAGAATACTGTCGATCAAAATCAACAAAAATTTTCTAAACTAACAAGTAAGAAATACAATTTAGATTTTAAGTTATATTTTGATATTAAACTGTCTAATAACCCAATCTAATAACCCGATTTCAATCAATCTTAGCACACAGGTACTCTCGGTTCATGCGTGCAATATTCGATACTGAAATATTTTTGGGACATTCGGCTTCGCAGGCGTAAGTGTTAGTACAACTGCCAAAACCAAGTTCGTCCATTTTGGCAACCATGGCTTTAACTCTTTCTTTTGCTTCAATTTTTCCTTGTGGCAAAAGAGCAAATTGCGATACTTTGGCAGCAACAAAAAGCATAGCCGAGGCATTTTTACAAGCAGCAACACAAGCACCGCAGCCAATACATGCGGCAGCATCCATGGCAAGTTCGGCGTCTTTTCTGTTTACCGGAATAGCGTTTGCATCGGGAACTCCGCCTGTTGTTACCGATATATAACCGCCGGCTTGAATAATTTCGTCGAAAGCGTTGCGGTTTACCATCAAATCTTTTATTACAGGAAATGCCTTTGCTCTCCATGGTTCAACCACTATTGTATCGCCATCTTTAAACTTTCGCATATGCAACTGGCATGTAGTAATATCGTCGTCGGGGCCGTGTGGCCTTCCGTTGATATACAAACTGCACATTCCGCATATACCTTCGCGGCAGTCGTGGTCGAAATTTATCGGCAACTGTATTTTATCTATCAATGTTTCGTTTAGTATGTCCAACATTTCCAAAAAAGAACAATCGGGCGATATATCGGTAACTTTATATGTTTTGAATTCACCTTTGGCTTTTGGGCTTTCCTGTCTCCAAATTTTTAACGTAAAATCCATTTTCTGCAGAATTTTATAGATTAAACCATTTAAAAAATATTACTTATAATCCCTTTGTTTAATTTCGATAAACTCGTAATCCAAAGGTTCTTTATTTAATAACGGCTGATTATCGCTGCCCTGATATTCCCAGGCAGCAACATATTTATAAACATCGTCGTTTCTAAGAGCTTCACCGTCGGGAGTTTGATATTCTTCGCGAAAATGTCCTCCGCACGATTCGTTGCGGTGAAGTGCATCAATGGCTATAAGCTCGCCAAGTTCAATAAAATCGGCTACTCTTAGTGCTTTTTCGAGTTCGGTATTTACGCCCTTTTCATCACCGGGGACTCTTAAATCGGACCAGAAATCATGTTTCAGCTTGTTAATTTGTTCGATTGCCGTTTCAAGGCTTTGTTGTGTTCGTCCCATACCTACATCGTCCCACATTATTTTGCCGAGTTTTTTGTGAAAATAATCAACCGATTTTGTTCCCTTAATAGATAAAATCTTGGAAATTTTGTTTTTAATCTCTTCCGAAATATTGTTGAATTCGGGCAAATCGGTCGAAATTTTGGGAGTTTTAATTTCTTTCGATAAATAGTTTTGAATAGTATAAGGCAAAACGAAATAACCGTCGGAAAGTCCCTGCATAAGCGCCGATGCACCCAAACGATTAGCACCGTGATCGGAGAAATTAGCCTCACCTATTACAAACAATCCGGGAATAGTTGACTGCAACTCATAATCGACCCAAATACCACCCATGGTATAATGTACGGCAGGATATATCATCATTGGTGTGTTGTATGGATTTTCGTCAACAATTTTTTCGTACATTTGAAATAGGTTGCCGTATCTTTCTTCGATAACGTCTTTTCCGAGACGTTTTATTGCATTTTCGAAATCGAGATAAACTGCCAAACCAGTATTACCAACCCCATAGCCTGCATCGCATCTTTCCTTGGCAGCTCTTGAGGCAACATCGCGTGGTACAAGGTTTCCGAAAGCCGGATAACGTCTTTCGAGGAAATAATCGCGGTCTTCTTCTTTCAAATCGTTAGGTTTCAATTGCTTATTTCTAATTTTTTCGGCATCTTCTTTGTTCTTTGGCACCCAAATTCTGCCGTCGTTACGCAGGCTTTCGCTCATCAATGTCAGTTTCGACTGATAATCGCCGTGAACGGGAATACACGTTGGATGTATTTGAACAAAACAGGGGTTTGCAAAACAAGCACCACGTTTATAAACTTGCCAAATAGCACTGGCATTCGAATTCATGGCATTGGTAGAAAGGAAATAAACGTTTCCGTAGCCGCCGGTAGCTAAAACAACGGCATGAGCGGAATATTTCTCTATTTCGCCTGTAACGAGATTACGAGTAATAATACCGCGGGCTTTACCGTCGATAACTACTAAATCGAGCATTTCTTGACGCGTAAACATTTTTACAGTACCGGTTTTTATTTGGTGACTCAAAGCACCGTAGGCACCGAGCAGTAACTGTTGGCCTGTTTGTCCTCGTGCATAAAAAGTACGCGAAACTTGCGCCCCGCCAAAAGAGCGATTGTCGAGCAATCCGGCATAATCGCGTGCAAAGGGTACACCTTGTGCCACACATTGATCTATTATGGCATTGCTTACTTCGGCAAGTCGGTAAACGTTTGCCTCTCTGGCACGGTAATCGCCGCCCTTAATGGTGTCGTAAAACAGTCGGTAAATACTATCGCCGTCGTTGGGATAGTTTTTAGCCGCATTTATACCGCCCTGTGCAGCTATACTATGAGCTCTACGCGGACTGTCCTGTATGCAAAATATTTTAACATTAAACCCCAATGCCCCAAGACTTGCCGCTGCCGACGCTCCTGCCAAGCCCGTTCCTACTACTATTATGTCGAGTTTAAGCTTATTGGCCGGACTTACAAGATTTTGATGCGATTTATAATTTGTCCACTTTTGTTCCAATGAACCCGATGGTATTTTTGAGTCTAATTTTGCCATTTTAAATTTATTTTTAAACGAATATTAAAAAATATAGCGGTATAATACAAAATCCTATAACTATTATAACAGAATAAATTGTCGATACTTTTTTTATAATTGGTGTGTAAACAGGATGATTAATTCCCAGCGACTGAAACCCTGCCTGAAAAGCATGATTTAAATGAAACCCCAATACTATAATCAAAACAATGTACAAAACCGAATAAACCGGATTTGCAAACAACTGACGGGCAATATTGTAAAAATCGGGTTCACCTCCGGGTAGCATCATATCGCTTTCGACAAAACCGAGTTTTATAAAATAAAAGTTCATAAAATGTATTCCAAGAAAAATACCCACTATTATACCTGTGTAAATCATATACTTCGAAAAAAAGCTTGTTTGGGTTTTATTCGCAACACTGTACCTTTGAGGCCGAGCCATCCAATTTTCCAATTGAAGAATAACACCCAAAACCATATGTATTATAAAAGTTGAAAGAAGAACTACCTCAAAAATCTTTACAATATAATTGGTCCCCATAAAATGTGCCGCTGCATTAAACCATTCACCGTTATCGTTCCTTAGTAAGCAAAGATTTATTGATAAATGAACCAACAGAAATATTATCAAAAACAACCCTGCCACCGCCATCAAATACTTTTTTGAAAGGGACGAAATCTTTAATATTGAACTCATATTTAGGAATATTTTACAGTTATTATTATTTTTTTCCTCGAAATACTAATAAATTGTTTTTTCTTACTTTTGACAAATAATCAAATATGATTATGAAAAAACAAATTTAAAATTAATTTTTATAACATTTAATGACTTTATAAATTTATAATAATTATAAATTATGTTTCAAAATATTGATAATACATTTTTTACGACAAACAGAGAACAACTCTACAAAGAATTGGAACCCGATAGTATAGTAATAATAAATTCAAACGATAAATATCTTGGAAACGGAGACCAGCATTATCCTTTCAGGCAAAATTCGACATTTTATTACTTTACCGGAATTACTCAGGAAAAATCGATTGCAATTTTTTTTCCCGATAGTCCTTACTTTAATCTAAGAGAAATACTTTTGATACAGAAACCCGATGAAACGAATAAAATTTGGACAGGTCACCAACTTAGTAAAGAAGAAGCAATACAAATAAGCGGAATTAAAACCGTTTTTTGGCTCGAAAATTTCGACACGGTTGTAAGAGAAATACTAAGTTATGCCAAAAACATTTATATTAACAGCAACAAATATCCTAAAGTTGAATTAGATGTTGACGATAGAGATAACAGAATGACAAACAAACTCAAAGAACTTTATCCGTTGTACAATTACCTAAGGCTTGCACCAATTGCCAGCAAACTTCGACTAATAAAAAAGCCTTACGAAATAGAAACCATTAAAAAAGGCTGCGAAATAACACGCGACAGTTTTTTTGAAATTGTTAAGCACATAAAACCCGGTGTAAATGAAAAACAAATTGAAGCCGTACTGAGCTATGAGTTCAATAAAAGAAACTGCCATCATTCGTTTCACCCTATTGTAGCTTCGGGCGAAAATGCCTGTATTTTGCACTACAACGACAATAATGCAGTAATGAAAGATGGCGATTTACTTCTATTGGATTTTGGAGTAGAATATAATTATTATGCTACCGATTGCAGTAGAACAGTAGCTGTTGGCGGAAAATTTACCGAAAAACAAAAAAAATACTATCAGGCAGTAGTTGATGTTTATAAAAAACTTGAAAAGATGTTTGTTGTGGGCAATTGTATCGACAATATTAATTTAGAAGCTGCTGACCTATACAATAAAATGGTAGTAGAATTGAATCTTGCAACTGAAGAAGAAGTACTTTACGGAGACCCCGAAAATCCCGTAACTAAAAAATTCTTTATGCATGGAATATCGCATTTCATAGGAATCGACGTACATGATGTTGGAAGCAAAAATATTCCATTCGAAAACGGAATGGTGCTTTCGTGCGAACCCGGTTTGTATATAAGCGATGAAAATATCGGTATAAGAATCGAAAACATGATATTGATTAACGATGATAAACCTATAAATTTAACATCCGAAATCCCTTTTGAAATAGAGGTAATAGAAAAATTAACCTCTAAAAATCAGTATTTATCTCACTAAAATAAAAGTCGGTTTAATATTCATAGCCAATATTGAATTACCTAAAATATTTTAATGAAAGTTTACAGTATTTTGAACGATTTTTTGAAAATTTGTTCAATAAAACATTATCTTTGAAAGCTAAAAATTAAAAAATATAAGAATATGTTCGATAAAAATATTTATATCAATAGAAGAGAAATACTGAAAAAAGACGTAAAGAGCGGAATAATACTATTAGTTGGCAATAAAGACGTGTCGTTTAATTATCCCGCAAACATATACAGTTTCAGGCAAGACAGCAACTTTCTTTATTTCTTTGGCATAAACCAACCCGACCTTGTCGGATTAATTGACATAGATAATAACAAAGACTATATTTTCGGCAACGATGTTGATATGGATGATATCATATGGATGGGATTTCAGCCATCAATAAAAGAAAGAGCCTTGAAAGCCGGAGTTGAAAATACCGCTCCTCTCCTATCGTTGTTTGAAACTATAGAACAAGCAATAAAACAAGGCAGAAAAATACATTTTACACCACCTTATCGCGGCGAAACAATAATGTTTTTGTCCGATTTAACAGGTATTAGCTGTAATAACATAAAAAAATACGCTTCTGTTGAACTAATAAAAGCAATAGTAAAACAACGCTCTATAAAATCGGATTTAGAAATTGCCGAAATCGAAAAAGCATTAGATACAGCTTATAAAATGCATACTACCGCCATGAAAATGGCAAACCCCGGTATTGTTGAACGCGAAATAGCCGGAATTATCGAAGGCATAGCACTTTCTGAAGGCGGACCTGTATCTTTCCCGATTATTTTAAGCATAAACGGACAAACACTTCACAATCATTACCATGGCAATACACTCGAAACAGGCCGTATGCTTGTGGTAGATGCAGGTTGCGAAACCGAAATGAACTACTGCAGCGATATTACTCGAAGTGTACCGGTAGGAGGAAAATTCGATCAGCAACAAAAAGATATTTATCAAATAGTTTGCAACGCAAACATTAAAGCCATAGAAGCCGTAAAACCCGGAATACCATACAGAGATATTCACATGTTGAGTGCAAAAATAATAGCACAAGGGCTTAAAGATATCGGCCTAATGAAAGGCGATGTTGACGAAGCCGTATCGAAAGGAGCACATACTATGTTTTTCCCTCACGGATTAGGCCATATGCTCGGGCTTGATGTTCACGATATGGAAGGCTTAGGCGAAAATTATGTTGGCTACGACGACGAAATAAAACGAAGCTCACAGTTTGGCACGGCATTTTTAAGATTGGGTCGCCGATTGCAAAAAGGCTTTGTATTAACTGTTGAACCCGGTATTTACTTTATTCCTGCACTTATCGACCAATGGAAATCGGAAAACAAACTTGCCGAATTTATTAATTACGACAAAGTGGAAAGTTTCAAAAACTTCGGCGGTATAAGAGTTGAAGACGATGTTTTGGTTACCGACGATTCGTACAGAGTATTAGGAAAACCTATTCCAAAAACTATCGACGAAATTGAAGAAATAATGAAATAAACCACTTATTTCTTTTTTACTCCAATACTACCTTGAACTCTGTAATATAAAAGGTTCGATATTATAAGAATTTATTGACATATTAAATTGTATAATTATGTTGGTAGTATTTGTAGCATATTTGCTAATTGTAATTGTAATAGCATTATGGTCGGCAAGAAAATCGCGAAATGCCGACGACTATATTTTAGGAGGCAAAAAGATTTCGGGTTTTTATCTTGCACTATCCGAAAGAGCCACAGGCGAATCGGCTTGGCTGCTTTTAGGAATGACCGGATTTGCTTACACTTACGGATTAAGTGCCATTTGGGTTGCCTTGGGATGTGTAATAGGAATTTTGTTTATTTGGATATTTATGGCCGACAGGCTAAGAGAACTAACCGCTGAAACAGGCTCGTTAACCATAAACAGTTTGTTTTCGAAAAAATTCCCCGAAGCATCCAGAAGTATTGGTTTTCTAACATCAGCTATAGTTATTTTCTTTTTTATGTTTTATATAGCTGCCCAGTTCGAAGGCTCGGGAAAAGTACTGCACGAAACATTCGGATTATCGCCATTCTGGGGTATGATAATCGGCTCTTTTGTTGTTATAATTTATACTGTACTTGGGGGTTTTATTACCGTTGTTGCTACCGATGTTTTTCAGGCATTATTAATGATAATTACACTGGTAGTTCTGCCCATTATAATACTTTTCATTTGTTTTTCGAACGAAACAATAATAAATTTCAGCCATACTGCAGCTTTGTATAATCTCACGAATAATAAAAGCGGTTGGGAAGCAGCAATATTAGTTTTAAGCGGATTATCATGGGCATTGGGTTATACCGGACAACCTCAGTTGCTTACTCGAATGATGGCAATAAGAAATAAAAAAGAAGTAAAAACTGCACAATGGGTAGCCGGCATCTGGACTTTGCTTGCCTATACGGGTGCCATTGTTATTGGAATAGGCGGTTATTTACTTATAAATTCGGGTTATCTGTCAACCGATATTTCGAAATTATCTAACGATAGCGAGCATTTGTTGTCGGTTCTTGTTATTGGTCTTGTTAATCCCATTATAGCAGGTATTTTGCTTTCGGGAGCAATATCAGCAATGATGTCAACGGCTTCATCCGAGCTTATGGTTTGTTCGTCGGCACTTAGCGAAGATGTTTACGGTAATATCAGCACAAAAAATCTTAACGCAAGAAAAAGGCTTATTCTCAACAAATTACTTACTCTTTTGGTTGGGTTAGCAGCTTTTATTTTAGCTGTAACAATGAAAGAATCCGTATATAACATGGTTTCCTATGCATGGTCGGGTATTGGTTCATCTTTTGGTCCGGCACTTGTATTGTTACTATTCTGGAAAAAATTTTCCAAAGCAGGTTTGTTTGCATCATTAATCGGAGGCACCTCGGGAGCCGTTATCTGGAAAATGTTTTTTGCCGATGCAACAGGTATTTCCGAAAGATTGTTCAGCTACTTATTTGCTTTTACAGTTGCTGTAGTATTTTCTTTAATATTTCCGGTTAATAATAAATCGAATTGAAAGCAAACAATGAAACTAAATACAATTATTTTTATAAAATTGCTTCTTTTACAAATAATACTCAATCCTGTATATGGTCAAAAAAAAACTGCCGATACTACATTAAAAGCAATACTTATTATAGGGAGAAAAATAAGTGAACCCGCTTCTGCAATAGAAAAAATGGATAAAATAGCCGATTTGTTGACAAAAAACAGAGTAAAAGTCTATAAATTCTATTACAATAATGCCAATTGGCAAAATATTATCAAAGTATCAAAAGACTGTAGTTTTTTCATTTACTACGGTCATGGGGGGAGATTGGGCGATGACAATAATTTTGGAGGATTTTTTATCAATACCGATATTACCGCTTCACAGATATTATCGGAATTAAAGTTAAAAGAAAACGCACTGGTAATATTCAAATCAGTTTGTGGTGGAGCAGGTTTTTCGGCCGATGATGTAAGTGATATAGGTATAGATGAGGCAAAAAAACGTGTAAGCAGTTATGCATCACCTTTTTTCAAAATCGGTGCAGCAGCTTATTATGCAAATAATATCAGTGATGGCGTTTACGGTTTTCTGTATGATTTTTTAAACGGTACACCCCTAAAACAAGCCTATTTAAACTCTAATATATCGTGGTCAAAAATTGAGTTTGAAGAACCTTTTTCCGCCGATAAATCAAAATTTTTCAGCATAGCAAGTATTGACGGCATTTATAAATCAAGCAGCAAATTCAAAAGCTACGAAATAGCCGTTATCGGCAAACCCGATTTTTCGATAAATGATATGAAATAATAAAATCTCTAATTAAAGTTGATCGTATGAATTAGCAGTTAAGCAATACCAGCAGTAAATGTTAAACCCAAATTTTTCATAAGGAAAGCAGTGAACTATTGAAAAATTTGGGTTTATCATTACTGAGATAAAATATTGTAAATTAAATTTCTATCTCAGTATCTGCAAACTACTCTTATATTCAACTTCTCTGAAAATACCCTTACCTCTGAAAACATAGAAATATACGCCATCGGCAAGTCCTTCGCCATCGAAATCGTTCTGATAATTAGTTTTTTCATAAACTTTCTTACCCCAGCGATTGTATATCATAAGAACTGTTTCGGGATAGCCTCCGTCAAGAAGTCCTTTAATGACAAATTTATCGTTATAACCGTCGCCGTTGGGTGTAATTATATTCGGGAACTCAAGTATATCGTTTATTATCCTTACAGTATGACTAACGGTATCGGTACATCCGTGATTAGAAGTTACAATAAGAGTTACATTATAGTCGCCCAATGCCGAATATAAATGCACAGGGTCTTTTACATTAGAATTTTGGCTATCGCCAAAATCCCAGAACCAGTTGAAACCAGCAACATTTGGAGTAGTTTGGTTAGTAAAAGTAATCTGAGGATTTTGAATAACTCCAATATTTGGATCCCAAGTAAATTCGGCGATAGGTTGAGGATAAACCTTTATTAAATCAGGAACTACAGCCGTTTTGGTACACCCTTCGGTTGTAGTGGCAGTAAGTGAAACTGTATAAGTACCGGCAGTATAAGTATGAGATGGATCTTGAACAGTTGAACTTTGGCCGTCGCCAAATTGCCATAACCACGATTGAATTGCCGGAGATGTCTGATCTATAAAATTTACCGTTAATGGTTCACACCCTGAAAATAAATTCGGAGGTCCTATAACAAAACTTATCTGTGGAGAAGGATTAATAGTAACCTGTATTGTATCTATAGCCGAGCAAAATAATGTATTTGCCGCATTTGCATTTGTAACCTTAACAATATAATCCTGAACTAAAGGATAATTTGAAAAAGTAGTATCGGTAGGAACAACCTGACTTGCAAATGTACCCATAGGAGTTGTCCACTGATATGTTGAACCGGGATTTCCTGCATTAAGAAGTATTTGATTGCCGTAACAAAAAGCAGTATCAGGACCTAAGTTAACCGTAGGTGTTGTTACAACTTTTAGCTGAGTAGAAGTATCCCACAAACAGCCAAACTCATCGATAAATCTTATCAGGTAATTATATGTACCGCCAGTTGTTGGTAAAATGCTGGCCAAGCTGTCATTCAACTGAGTTAGATATGGTCCGTTAAAATAAACCGAATCAACCAAAACATTATAAGTCCAGTTAACCGGCATCAGATTTGCCTGAAGTTGTAAATCCCAATGGAAAATATAACCATTGTCCGATGCGTAATCGTCAGTAATTTCAATGTTCCACATTCCGTTCAACGGGCAGCCAATCAAACCTGAAAGAGGGTTTTGTGGTTTAATATAATTGGTATGATTTACCTGATTTGTAGAATCTATTGTTCTGGCTCCTCCAACCATAACAGTACCGGGACCTGTACTTGAACTTAATTGGTCGAAAGTAGTATTATTGTTCGGATATAGTTCGCTCCAACAGTAATTCCAGCCGGTTCCTGCTGGATTATTTATTTGCAAACAACCATTATCATAAGAATGGTGATTTGTTCCGCCGTAAGGAATTCCTAAATAGTTACCGCCCGAATGTGTGTTGGGGTCAAGTAATACACTTTGTCCGTTTGGACAATATATTCTGAAGCCTAAGTCACCGGCATAAGAATGTTCCATATTTACACAAATGGAAAGAATATCATTGGCACTTTGGATAGTAACTCCTGGAGGGAAATTATTAAAAACAACAAAAGTATTATAAACCTGTGTCGGGCAATTAGGCCCGTCAGGAATAAACATTATACTGTCGAATCCTTGTTTAGATGTTTGTGTAAAACTAATGGGTTCAATAACAACGACAGAATTTTGAGTATATCCTGCACTTAATAATTTAACTTCACCGGAACACATTTCAGGCAAAGGATTTATTTTTACTGTAGGGAAAGATGCTATTCTGACTCTGGTACCAAGTGCATTTGTACTTACACATCCTATACTGTCGGTAACCTTCAGCATAACGTCATAACCCCTTCTGATTGTATATGTTTTAGTAACTGTTTGACCTGTTCCTGTAGTGCCGTCACCGAAATCCCAAGTATAAGTCGAAGTGGCTGCACTTTGATTATAGATTATTCCGTTTTGTGGGAATACGGGAGCTGCCTTGAATGTAATTGTTTGTCCGAGACACATATCTATATAATTGCTGTCATCAGGAGCAGGCGAAGTTAAAACTGTGTCGAGCTTAGCAATAATTGACTGACATACCGGAATACAAGCTAAAGATGCAAACCATCCTGATGTTTGATTTGAACCATCGGTAATAAATCTGAATGTTAGAGTTCCTCCCGTGGCATTAGTTGAGTTGTAAATACTTGTTTGAACAATGTTCTGTCCTGCTGCTAACGGATTAGTATTATTAAATTTTCCTATCAAAGGGGCTGCAGTATTTGGCCCGTCATAAACATATAGAGTATCGGAAGGATGAATATCGAATTGATTAAAGCTTACTTTCAATCCGCTATTGTTGGCATTGGCTTTGAATGTTATAGTTTGGTTAACATTAGGACTGTAATTTCCGCTACTGTTATCATAAAAATCACCTGCACAAGTTGTTATAGTCTGACCATTATTATTAACCATATTGTATGTTTGACTATATCCCAAATATGATATTAATAATGCAATTGTAACAAAAACTATTTTTATTCTTATTTTCATTTTTCTAAAAAATAATTGAATTAATAAATTATTTTGAGTTGTATTTTTTTTCGAAATCTTCTTTTATATGTTTTTCCGGACGAAAAACAATAGCAATTCCGGCCTCTTTCCAAACATAAGTCAGTGCGTAAGTATCACCCGTATTAAAATTGTATTTCAACACATTAAAATTACCTTTTAAATATGTTTTTTCATTGAAATTCTTACCGGTTTTTTTATCGGTTACCAAATTAATATCAATACCTTCTATCGGCTTTTGAGAATTATTTAAACTTACAACATAATAACAATTATCAAGGTAATAATTCAGATATTCCAATTGTTTTAAATCGGAATTAAGCATACGATTTATTTCATCGGAACTATAAACTTCATAAAGACGTTTATCGGGAATAATTTTTTTGCTTTGCGAAAAACCAATAAGACTAAAAAAAACAAAAAATGTAATAAAAAACAACGACTTTTTCATAAAACTAATGAGTTTTTAATATTGATACAAAATTAATAAATAAAACTTAATCAATCATTCAAAAGACAACAATAATATCGTAAAAGTTGCACGGTTGAGTTAAAAAAGCTAAATTTGCAAAGAAAAATGTATTTAAAGGTAAAAACCTTGACTAAAAATAATAGCAAATAAAGACAATATAGTTTGATGAACAATATAAGGAATTTCTGTATTATCGCACATATTGACCATGGCAAAAGCACATTGGCCGACAGATTATTGGAAATAACCAAAACAGTAACTGAAAGAGAAATACAGGAACAAGTTCTCGATGATATGGAACTCGAGCGTGAAAGAGGAATTACTATTAAAAGTCACGCTATTCAGATGGAATATAATTTTGAAGGTACTTTATATAAACTTAATCTTATTGACACACCGGGACATGTTGATTTTTCTTACGAAGTATCCCGTTCAATAGCTGCATGCGAAGGAGCATTACTTGTAGTTGATGCCACACAAGGAATTCAGGCTCAAACAATATCTAATTTGTATTTAGCTTTGGATAACGATTTGGAAATTATCCCTGTTCTTAATAAAATAGATTTGGAAGCAGCTATGCCCGAAGAAGTTAAAGACCAAATCGTTGACTTAATCGGGTGTAACCGTGAAGATATAATCGAAGCCAGCGGTAAAACAGGATACGGTGTTGATGAAATTCTTTCTGCCATAGTAAAAAGGATTCCTCCGCCAAAAGGCGACATTAATGCACCATTGCAGGCATTGATATTCGATTCTGTATTCAATTCTTTCAGAGGTATAATATCATACTTTAGAATTTTCAATGGCCAGATTCGTAAAAATGACTTTGTAAAATTTGTTAATACAGGCAAGGAATATTATGCCGATGAAATAGGAACATTAAAACTGAAACCTGAGCCCAAAGACGTTCTTTATGCCGGAGATGTAGGATATATTATATCGGGAATTAAAACTTCAAAAGAAGTAAAGGTTGGCGATACTATTACTCATGTTGAGAGGCCTTGTGAAAAAGCTATAGAAGGGTTTGAAAATGTTAAGCCTATGGTTTTTGCCGGAGTATATCCGGTAGATGCCGACGATTATGAGGAGCTTCGTGCTTCTATTGAAAAACTTCAGCTTAACGACGCATCTTTAACATTTGAACCCGAATCTTCCGCTGCTCTCGGGTTTGGCTTCCGCTGCGGGTTTTTAGGCCTTTTGCACATGGAAATTATTCAGGAACGTCTTGACAGAGAATTTAATATGGACGTCATTACAACAGTTCCCAATGTTTCTTACAAAGCATTTACAACCAAAGGCGAAATAATCGAAGTCCACAACCCTTCAGGTTTGCCTGCCCCAAATTATTTAGACCATATCGAAGAACCTTATATTACTGCTCAAATTATAACTAAAGCCGAGTATATTGGCAGTATTATGACTTTATGCATAGATAAAAGGGGGGTTTTAAAAAATCAAATATATTTAACATCCGACCGCATTGAAGTAACTTTCGAAATGCCCCTTGGCGAAATTGTTTTCGATTTTTACGATAAGCTGAAAAGCATTTCAAAAGGTTATGCCTCGTTTGATTACTTCCAGTCAGGCTACCAACCGGCAAAGCTTGTAAAATTGGAAATACTGCTTAACGGAGAGCCTGTTGATGCTTTGTCAACGCTTATACATCAAGATAATGCCTACAATTTCGGTAGGAAAATTTGCGAAAAGTTAAAAGAACTTATTCCTCGACAACAGTTTGATATAGCAATTCAGGCTGCTATAGGTTCAAAAATCATTGCGCGTGAAACCGTAAAAGCAGTAAGAAAAGATGTAACTGCAAAATGTTACGGCGGTGATATTACACGTAAACGCAAACTACTTGAAAAACAAAAGAAAGGTAAAAAACGAATGCGTCAGGTAGGTAACGTTGAAGTACCACAATCGGCATTTTTAGCAGTACTAAAATTAGACTAAATTCGGATTAACTTAAATTATTCAATATTAATTAATCGAATAAGAAAATTTTGTGATTAAAATATAAAAGCGGTCATTAAGATAAACCAAATGACCGCTTGTTATTTTGTCGGAAAGGTGAGACTCGAACTCACGACCACTTGCACCCCATACAAGTACGCTAGCCAACTGCGCCACTTCCCGATTTATTTTGCAAAATTAATAAATATAAATTAAATTTCAATATACAAAATAAAAAAAACATCAGCTATCATACGACAACTGATGTTTTTTATTATTAAAGGATTAAATATCCTTATTTGCGTAGTTGATAAACTTTTCTGGCACCGTATGCAGCACCCATAAGCATTAATATGCTCAATCCGCCGTCAATTGGAGCTCCACCACCTACAGGAGTATTATTCTGACCACCGGTGTTAGGTGCATTTCCACCTCCGGTATTATTAGGGCTGTTTGGATGTGGTGGTTGTGCTGTCATCATCAACGGTAATGCGAAAAATGATAAAACTGCTATTATTCTTATTGCTTTCTTCATATTTATTTTTATTTGTGTTTCTAATTTATTTTAATGTTGATTTTTATTCCTTTTCTCGATTATCTTCTTCCACTGAGGAAGAAGATAACCAAGTCAGGGAAATATTATCTTACATAAACTTTTTGTGTATAAACTTTATTTTCAGTTACAACTTTTACAACATAGTATGCCGAAGCAACATCCATTGTAATGGTATTAAGAGTTCTATTTACTGATTGTTTGCTCAATAATTGTTGTCCTAATACATTCATAACAACGATTTCTTTAATGTTTTCGTTAGCTAAGTTGTTAACATAAATAACGTTATCATTAGAGTAGATTCTGATGTTGCCGTTACCATTTTCAGCTATACCGTTTGGAGCAGCAAAGTGAATTCTGAATCTGTCGGAATTATCACTTACATTAGCTGTAAATGTGTAAACTGGTTGTTGTTTCAAGTTAGTAAATGAACCGGTTTTCAAATCTTCTAAATAAATAGAAGTACCTGAAGCAAAACTGTTCATTTCGCTTGCGTTGATAGTATAAGTACCGTTAGCACCTACTTTCAGGCTCATTGGAACAACAACATTTCCGTTTAATGATGGAAGTGTGTTGATAGATAAGTTTTTGCCTGTAATAGTAGAATATAACTGTGGAGCTGCTTCTATACCGAATAATTTTTCAACGTCGAATTGACCATCGTAATCATTGGTTGCATTGCTGTTGAAGTTAATATATGCGGCATCGCTGTAATTGTTTCCATTAACCTGTAATTTCAATAAATCAGCTACAGTTGATTTCAGGAATGTACCACTGAATGATTTTGCAGTAGCCGGTATTACAAAACTTGGAGCAACATTATTAGCTTTAACCATAAATGCTTGTTTTGGAGCTATATACCAACCCAAATTACCAAACATTGAGTTCTGGAATAAATATTGACTACCATCCCATACCCAGATAGAAGCATCCATATTATTACCCCATGTATTGAAACCGTGAATATCTAATCCTGATGGATAAGGATTACCAATCAAATTGTATCCGGGGAATGTAGCAGTTGGAGTATAATTTACAGGAGCAGAAACATTATCTTTATTTAAAATTGTTCCTTCAAATACAACAGTATGATTATTATCTGACCATACTTCGTAACCTTTACCTGCACTCATAACTTCTTGCCAACCTGTAGTAATATCTACCCATGGAGAGTTACCGGGTAACATTTCCCATGCTTCGTTGTATTTCTGTAAATACAATGTTTGACCGATATTGTTTGGATTAGCTAAAGAGAATGAATAAGCAGTTGCATTGTTTATTGGCGAGCTGATAAAATGCCATTGACCGCTTGTAAGAGCTTGTTTAACTTTAACAGTTCCGCCAATAGCCAATGTGCTGTTGTTTATTAACTGAGCACCACTTTCAATAGTAAGGTTATTACAAACTGCAGGTTGGTTAATAATTGGATACCACATTGCAACTATAGGTATAACTACATTATGGTTATTCATTGGAACTATACCTTGTGACCAGTTGCTTGCCTGATGCCAATCATTATTTCCACCTAACCATGTGTTAGTAACAGGGCCGGCAGGACCAACTATCTGAGTAATTGAATTAGAATTACCACCGGTATAACAGCCTACAGGTACAGCAGAACAAGTAATAATATCGCCATTTACAGGAGTGTAAGTAAATGTATTATCACCATTCGTATTTTGCCATACATTGTTAATATACCAATCAAATATTTGATTTGAAGCTGCAGGAACAGCAGATGCAGTATAAGTTACAGGATTTCCAATTACAGAAGGATTAGCACTAGCTTGAATAGTAACTGTTTGGTTAAATATTTGTAATGGAGCAGCATTGCCACTTCCCGGTAAACTTGTACAACCATTTACAGTTTGTGTTACTGTGTAGTTTCCGGCTTGTGTAACAACTATACTTGCAGTTGTTTCATTGGTTGACCATAATAAGGTTCCGGTATAATTTGATGCTGTTAATGTTGATTGACCACATGCATCAACAACATCTACAGTCGGAGCTGCAGGAACAGCATTTGGAGCAGCAATACCGGTTGCAGGAGCACTTTCACAACCATTAACAGTTTGTGTTACTGTGTAGTTTCCGGCCTGAGTAACAACAATGCTTGCAGTTGTTTCATTAGTTGACCATAATAAGGTTCCTGTATAGTTTGATGCTGTTAATGTTGATTGACCGCAAGCATTTACTACATCAACTGTTGGAGCTGAAGGATAAGCTATAGGAGCAGCATTTCCGCTAGCAGCCGCACTTGTACAACCATTTACAGTTTGTGTTACTGTGTAGTTTCCGGCTTGAGTAACAACTATACTTGCAGTTGTTTCATTAGTTGACCATAACAATGTTCCTGTGTAATTCGAAGCAGTTAATGTTGATTGACCACAAGCATCTACAACATTTACTGTCGGAGCTGCAGGAATAGCTATTGGAGCAGCATTGCCGCTAGCAGCCGCACTTGTACAACCATTTACAGTTTGTGTTACTGTGTAGTTTCCGGCTTGAGTAACAACTATACTTGCAGTTGTTTCATTGGTTGACCATAATAATGTTCCGGTATAATTTGATGCTGTTAATGTTGATTGACCACATGCATCAACAACATTTACTGTTGGAGCTGAAGGTACTGCAATTGGTGCAGTTTCGCCATAAGCTAATGCACTATTACATCCGCCTACAGTTTGATAAACAGAAAACTCGCTGGCAACAGTAACGTTTATACTTGGAGTGGTTTCTAATGTACTCCATGTTAATGTTCCGGTATAATTAGATGCAGTTAATGTTGATTGACCACAACCATCAATAACTGTAACAGTCGGAGCATTAGGTATTGCTATAGGAGCAGCATTGCCGCTTCCCGGTAAACTTGTACAACCATTAACAGTTTGTGTTACTGTGTAATTTCCTGCTTGCGTAACAACTATACTTGCTGTTGTTTCATTGGTTGACCACAATAATGTTCCGGTATAATTTGATGCAGTTAATTCCGAATTACCGCAATTATCCATTACAGAAACCTGAGGTGCAGCAGGTATCGCAATAGGAGCAGCATTTCCGCTTCCCGGTAAACTTGTACATCCATTAACAGTTTGTGTAACTGTGTAGTTACCTGCTTGATTAACAACTATACTTCCTGTTGTTTCATTAGTTGACCACAATAATGCTCCGGTATAATTTGATGCAGTTAAAGTTGACTGACCGCAAGCATTTACAACATCAACAGTTGGTGCCACAGGTAAAGGAATTTCAGTAACAGTAGCACTGCCGTTCATATCGGTTGTTCCTGATTTAACAGTATAAACTCCGGCCGGTAAATTATTCCATGTAAGAGGATTTCCTGTACCTGCTAAAGCTGTACCATAAGCAACAGCATCTTTATAAAGTTGATAATCATAACCTGTTTCTGACCCTGCTAAACCGACACTAACACCGGTTGGAGTAGTACCTTCGCAATAACTGCCGCCGCCGGTAACATTTTGTGCAGTAGGACCTGTTGGAGCATTTAAAGTTGGATTAGTTAATTGATCTGTATAATGCCATGATTGAATAACAGTACCTGGTGCGTTATTAGGCATTGTAAGCTGTGCATTTGGCAATGATGAACTAATATATGCAAAAACTTTTGTTGGATAAGGAGTTGAAGAAAATAACCATCCTAAATTTGCTTTTGCTTGTGCAAAATTATTAGTATTTGTCATTGTAACTGTTACCAATTTATATTCAGTTCCATTGTTAGGGATATTAATATAAGAAGTCATGGCTCCAAGTTTCGCTGCTATTTTGATAGCACCTGCAGTTGCAGTATTAATACTTTGTGGATACATATCAGAAAATTGGAGTAAAATAGAACCTGTATAATCAAGAGTAGCTGTAATAGTCCCTCCATTTAAGATAGCAGTATTGTAAGAAATACCAGCCTGCCATTGCCTTAAGTTTAATTGGACATTTGATGAAACAGAGCTAATCCAAATTTCGAACTTGTAAATTTTGGGTGTTACCTGTACATCATTTTTCAGGATCAAACGGTAAGTGGGTAAATTTGGATCCGTCGGATGTATATCCGCATAAGAAAAATTCACTGCAAAAATAAACAGCAGTAAAAAAAGACTAATTATTTTTTTCATACTTTTTTAATTTAATTAATAATGAATTTATTGTTTTCAAAGATAATATTTTTTTAGATGCAAAGATAATTCTTGAACATTATCTTTGCATCAATTTTTTGTTATTTTTTAAGGAGCAACTTCAGTTACAAAATTATTGTTAGCTGCTTCAACCAACGACATATCAGAACCATCTACCAAACCATCACCATTAACATCTGTTATTACATAACCGGAGCTGAAATTATTATTGTCAGTTTCAGTATCCGACATATCAGAACCATCAACTAATCCATCCTGATTAACATCACCAACAAATATCGCATAAACACCGGTAGCAACTTCTATTAAATTATCACCATAAGCTGATGAAACATTATTAGTAAAATTATAATTGATAGTACTACTTGTGAAAGAAACCGGTGTAGCACTCCAAGTTTGAATATGATTGCGGTGTTTAATAACAATATAGTAAGAGTCTCCTAACGAAGCAGGAATTGTAACTGTACATGTGCCGTTAGTATTTAGTGTTTGTGCAGTGAATGTACCCTCAACTATTGATGGATTCTGTGCATTTCTTAATTCAACAGTAATTTGATCTGCAATAGTAGGTCCGAAATGATCGCCCATATCATCCTGTACAGGATTCATGTTTACACCATTGAACAAACCTTCAAGGAACAAAGTCAAATTAAGTGTTTTATTAGTCGGGATAAATTCATAAGCACCTATAGTTGGAGCATAAGTACTTCTGGTTACATTATTGATATCGGTAGTAATACCGGTAATAGGTAATGCACCGCCAATAGCAGGCGAAGCTGGTTGTAAATACAAGTTAGTAGTATCAACAAACAATGGGTTATTCATCATAGAACCTAAGTCTAACTGAGTAGCATTCTGCCAATCAAGTAAGGTTGCATATTGAGTATTTGAAATATTACCAAGTCTTGATTGTACACTTGTATCATGTACATAATATAAGTTGTTGTCAAGGCTTGTGAATGCAGAAACTGGTGAATAACAATGTATTGCATAATTTCTGGCAGAACTGTTTGCGTTATTTCTCTGAGTATTCGAGAAAATATTGTTTCTAACATTCAAATTTGCGGAAGATGTAGCAGTAATAGCCAAAGCAGCAGTTATGGTGGCAGTTCCGGAACGGGTAAATTCGCCGATTAAACTTACTGTATTATAATATAAGTTCAATCCTCCGGTTGTAGTACCGTCAATTAAAATACCTGCCTGTGAAGAACCTGTATATGAACTCCAACCGTCTCCGTTCATTCTGTTTACAACATTATTTACAATATTGATATTACTTGTATTGGTTCCTGTATTGACATAAATACCATGGCTGCCGTATCCTGAAGTTCCGGTGTATTTGAAGTTATCAATATAGTTTCCTATAACATTGGTATTTACAGTATTTGTACTGAGAGTTATACCTCTTGATGTAGTATTAGTGTTAACGCAATTAAAGATTTTATTACCTTTAACCAAAGTACCTGAAGTATTAGCAAGCATTATACCGTCATGTCCTAAAGAAATAGAATTAACATCATTTCCTATGTTATTTCCTTCAATAGTCAGATTGTTCATTACACCTGTAGAGGCGATACCTTGAGCCCAAATACCTATATAAGTTCTATAAATATTATTGTATAATATAGAATTGTTATTATTATGAGCACCGGTAGCTCCATTAGAAGTTCCGCCGATAGAAATACCATAAGTACCGGAAGCGTTTCCACCCATAAAGATATCACAGTTTCTGATAATATTATCGGTAGCACCAAGTCCTGCTCCTAAACTGCTTATTAAGAATACAGATCCTGAAGTAGAGCTGTTTGTGAAAGTCAGATAATTTCCGCTTCCGTTGTATCTACCGTCGAATATTACTCTATCGGCACCATTTAAACGGATTAAACCGCCTGAGAATGTACCTCTTATAGTATCAGGAGTATCATTTTGAGGTTTGAAAGTTATAGTGTAATTTCCGGTACCTTCTTCTGCAAACTGGTTCAATGCTACAGCACCTGTTTCAGTAGTGTTTGAAGTGAACAATACTTCAACATTTCCGGTTACAACATTTCCGTTTATAAATTTGAATAATGCAGTATCGCCTGCACCTGTCAAACAGTTAAATGGTTGTCCTTGACCAACAAGAATTGTACCGTTAATTGCTGAAGCAAAGCGGAACCATTTTGCATTGGTTACAGGGAAATTTGAAGCATTTAAATTAACATTTGTAGGAGCATTAGTAAACGAAGCAGCTAAAGCACCAACATTAGGAACTAACTCATTATCCTGTGCAATTACAAAATATTGTAGAGTATCACCGGTTACAGGAGCTGAATATAGTTTACTGTAATCGAGGTTAAATGTAAATGGTGAAGTAGTACCTGTTGCTTCTACATATTTCCAACCATCTGTAGCATTTGTGTTATCAACAAATGTATTTGCATGATTAGATTTTTTGTAATAAGCTCTTGGTTTGAAAGTTGTAACATTAACACTCCCCTGATCGGTTATGCTTACATTTGAAAATACTCTTCCTGTCAAAATAGTCGTATTTGTCAAGTCATTATAGCTTATTGCAGGAGGTGTTAAGTCTTTTGGAATACCGGCAAACTCGTAGCATCCTAAATCAGGAGCAGTTGCAGGATAACTCATATTATTAGGATATCCTGTATTTGGGAAACGAGGTGTACCATCAATATCATCAACAACCAAACCAACAGTTGCTCCACCGCTTTCAGCTTGTGTTGGAATACTTCCATTAACATTAAAGTTATATGGAGATACATTACTTATAAATGGCACATCTTCAGTCTTTGAAGCTTGGTCTCTTGATGCTATACGTGTTTTATATTGTGCAAGGGTTGAATCTCTATTTGTTCCGTCGAAGAAAATTAAATTCTTTGAAGAAGGAACTGCTCCTGCATAATATAAATTATTATTAGTTGTTGCGGCTATATTTGTAAATCCGGTACCGCTTCTCTGGAATGCAGTAGCTCTTGTACCGGTAGTTACATCAGTTTTATTGATAAAGATATTATTTCTTAAATCAATATTAGTAGGAGATGTACTTGAGTACAATGCTGAACTTGCATTTGAAGCATTTCCGCTTATATAATCAAGATAAACAGTATTATTGTATACATTTATATTTGTACCTGTAGATAAATAAATACCGCTGACAGCAGTTGCACTTGTTGATGTTTCTGCACGTAATCCGTAAACTAAATTGTTGTAGATATTCAATGTATTTGAATTTGTGGTACTTAATGCAGGATAAATCCCATAAACAACATTAGAAGAAGTAGATGTAGTTCTTAAATTATAAATCTTATTCTTAAATATATTCATAGTATATGGAGTACCATTAGCGTAATTTGGATAAATACCATAAACTGATCCTGCACTTGCAATATCTCTCAAAGTATTATTGTAGATATTGTAAGTTCCGCTGTAGCAATAGTAAGGATAAATCAAATAATATGCGGCCGAACCGGTAGATGACAAATCGCGTATAGTATTATTATATAAATCAAAATTGGTTACATAATATGGGGATATTGAGTACATTGTACCGGTTGTAGAAGTAAAATTTGACAGAGTGTTATTGAAAATTTTATAATCGTTTCCATAATTTGGATAAATACCATAAGTAGATGATGTCGTATTTGTAAAGTTAGTTAAAATATTGTTTGAAAATTCTAATCCATAATTATAATATAGATATGTAGCGTAAATAGTACCGGCAGCTGTTGATAAATTACTCATGGTAATATTTTTAATGACTGCAGTATCCTGATAATATGAATATATACCATACAATGCTGTAGAAACATTATTACCTAAGTTGTTAATAGTACCGTCTATGATTTTGTTATACTTATCATGGTAGGTAGAGTTACCATAAAGGTAATATCCGTTGTATGCATTTTGAATTGTATTATTCAGGAAAGCATTATAACTGTTAGCACCAGCTGCTGATGTAGGAGAATTGATATTTGTATAGATACCTCTTGAACTTGTATTTGCCTTATTAAGGTTTACAACACAATTCATAATAGTATCATACTGGCAACCATTATTTACAGGTCCTTGCAAATAATAACCGTATTCGAGGTAATCGCTGGTTGTAGAACCGCCATCGTAAACATCAATTCCGTCGAATTTTACATAATCTGCACCATAAATTAATACACCTATATCATTTGTAGCAGAACTACCAGTGATCAATAACTGAGGATTTGCTCCTAAACCGCTCTTTTGGAATTTAATTGGCCATACAGAAGTACCTGAAGTTGCAATAGCAATTCCGTAATTAGAAGGAGAAGTACCTACAGTTACAGGGAAAGTTTGATCTGCACTTACATTAAACGTAACAGGACCTGCTATTCCTAAAATATTCAAATCGTTGGTAGCATCAACAAAGTTATTATAATTTGTACTAGAAGGAGGCAATGAATTGTTAATAGTATAAACACCGCTTAATGGAGACCTGATAGTTCTATTTCCTGCTGGTGCAGAAGTAAGTGGTGTAAAACTATTTCCTCCTACAACTACAGATGAAAATTCGGCATCTATTACGTTATAATTGGTTGCAGAAGGACTAATATCATAAGTTAGCCAAAAATAATTATCACCTTGAGCTAAGATATATGGAGTAGTGAGATTAAATATGAAGCTTCCATTTGGATTTATAATAGAATCAAGCAATACAACATTATTATTAGGCACGCTATTTATACCGGAAGCCCATAACTTTGCCTTAGTAATATCATTTGAAGCATTTGTAGAACCATTTGTGTTAAATGTAAATGAACTAACTGAAATTGGGTTTAGTGTTCCACTTGTTTTAATTACACTACTTAATATGATATTATTAGTTGAACCAACAACCACAGATGATGTAGTTGTATGAGAAGAAGTACTTGAAATATATGACATATTTGTTTGTAAATACACTTCAATATCGTCAATAAAAATATTATTACCATACATTGAAACACCTTCAATTATTATATATCCAGTGCCTATTGAACCACTTGGATGAGGAAAATTATATTTATACCAACCATTAGAACTCTCAACCGGATTTTTAGTAATATTTCTGTAAACAGTTCCTATTCGAGTTGCACCACTCAAATTTGGAGTAGTATTGAAGTAAACATTAACTGAATCTAAATCATAACCTGATGTGCTACCAGTATAACCATCATCTCTGTACATCCAAAATGAAGTAGCAAAACCATTGGAAGTAAAGTCCAATGGAGGACTAATCAAAGCAGATTTAGTTCCTGCTGAAAAACTGTAGCTATTAAAATACAACATACCTAAGCCTGATTTGGGGGAACAAGTAGGATTTGATCCAGCTGTAGATCTTGCCCAATTTCCAGTACCAGAAACTTGTGAAACAGACCAACATGAAGGCGGAAAAGAGGTATTTTCAAAACCTTCAACAAATGGAAAAGTAAAATTTATCATTGATATATTAACGGGTTGGGTTGTAGAAGATAACCCACTATTTGAACATGTAACAATACATTGATACCATGTATTAACTGTTTGAGAAGTAGTTTGAGTGGGATTATTTGTGCCAAAATCACTCCATGGACCAGTAGCAGAGTTAGCTTTCTGCCATTGATAAGAAATCCCTTGGTCTGTTGTTTGACCACTTAATGATAAATTAAAGTTGGTATTTGAACAAATTGAACTTGGTGCAGTGATTGTTCCAGAATTGGGAGTACCACTACATTGGGTAAGAGCTGTACCGTTTATTGTTAAAGTACCAGGGCACGGACTTGTTGGTGAAGGATAAGTGTCAATTAACAAGTAATAGGTTGTCCCTGCTGTTAAACTTATTGTGGTTCCAGAAGTTTGGTTTGTCCCAACATAAGTTAATGTCTTACTACTGGAAGAATTTGTTATATTTGCAATACAAGTTCCTCCAGAAGTAGGACAACCTTGATACAACATTAACCCTGTCCATGTTTGACCAGAATAAGCAAAAGTAACATTAATGTAACTTAAAGTTGGAGTCCAAACGTACAAGGCTTCATTTCCTCCAAAATAATAAGAAGAACCACAAGAGGTGGCATTAGATGAAGTAATGTCATTTGTACTTCCACAAGTTAATGAAGAAATAAAAGGGAAAGTTGGTGATGAGGGAATAACTATAGCATCAGGGCAATTTGTTGCCATAAGTGCGTCTATATTAAAATTAATTAAAAACGCACAAAAAATGAAAAATGTCCAAAGTTTTTTCATAAAAATAAAATTTAATTAATACATTGTTTTATTGATTTTTAAAAATAAAAGAATTTTAAATAGATTTTGTGGATGTAACAAAACAAATTTTGCACACATCATCACCACGCCCTAAGGCGGCATATTGTTCTCTTTTTTTCCCATAACTTACTGTTTATTAATTATTAAATATTAATTAACTGATTAATTGTCATTATCACAATTTCAACCGATAAAGATAAACATTTTTTAGCAAAAAAATCAACATTCTTGTTAAATTTTTGTTATTTTTAGTTAAAAAAACATAATTTGCTTTTAATATTAATAATAAACAAAACCGGTTTTACGAATTATTTTTAAAAAAGTGAGTAAGTTTGCAGAAAATATTAAAATATGTTTTTTAAAGATATTGTCGGACATACAAAAGTTATAAACACTCTTATTCAAATAATTAAAGAAAATCGTATAAGCCATTCTCAACTTATTCTTGGTGCAGAAGGTGTGGGAAAGATTTCGCTGGCACTTGCATTTAGCAGGTTTATTCAGTGTGAAAATAAACAATATTATGATAATAATAAAAAAGGTATATTAGCAGACAGCTGCGGATATTGCCAATCTTGCAAACAAATGGACAACTATTCTCATCCCGACATACATTATGTATTTCCGAATGCTTCGGCTAAAAGCACAACTTCGGGCGAAAATAAAAGCAGCCTATACCTTAACGAATGGCGTGAATTTTTACTTGAAAACAATTCTTATATCAGTTTAAACGACTGGTACTCGAAACTTGGATTTGACAACAAACAAGGGATAATAAATGTAAGAGACTGTGAAGAAATAGGAGAAAACCTGAATTTAAAAACACATCAATCGGAATACAAAATATTTATTATTTGGCATATAGAAAAACTATTTCATGCCGCAGCTCCCAAACTGCTTAAAAACCTTGAAGAACCACCAGAAAAAACACTCTTTCTTCTTACTACCGACAATTACGATTCAGTTTTGCCAACGATAGCCTCGAGAACTCAGCTTATTAAACTCGAAAAACCTTCAAAAGATGAAATTTCGGAGTATCTTATTAATAAATACGGTATTGACAGTAAAACCGCAAATGAAGCAGCTTCTATTGCCGACGGCAATATAAATAAAGCTGTAAAAATTATTAATGATAACGAAGATACTTCTAAAATAAACGAATTCATCATTAATTGGCTAAGAAGCTGTTATTTAGGATATACAACCGACAGGACAATTAAAGGGAAAAATTTTCAGGGATTAAATAGTTTTAACGAAGAATTTTCAAAATTCGGAAGGGAGAAACAAAAAAAAATACTCAGGCAAACTTTGAAAATTATCAGAAACGGACTTATTTCATCTATAGAGTCATCATTAATAAAAAATGTAAATTCGGAAGAAGCAGCTTTTCTGAATAATTTTTCGAAAGTAATTACAATTGAAAACATAGAAAATATTTACACAACCCTTAATGACGCCGTTTATCATATCGAAAGAAATGCAAATCCTAAAATACTGTTTATGGATGTTTCATTTAAAATGAACAGTTTTTTAAAGAACTGAAAAAATGTTTAATTGCAATCTATTCGAGAAAATATATCTGATTTTAATTCTGAATATTGTGTAAAATTCCTAAAAAAGATGAAAAAAAAGATTATTTTTGTTTCGTTTATTTTTATTTAAACTTTTAAAAACAACTATCAGATATTAAATCAAATAGCTGTTTGCTTAAGATGTTTATTTAAAAGTAACTTTTTAATTTAGAAATTATATGGAAGAATTCAGTGAAGAGAAAATTAATAATTACAAATACAATCCGTTTCATACAAGGGGCTGCCAAGCAACCCCCAAAAACAATACACATTGCGATACCAAATCGATGCATTGTTACTGTAAACTCGATTCGTACGATTGGTTAAAGGACATTGACAGAACTAAAATATCACAATATTATCCTTTTATAGAAGTTAGATTTAAAAACGGCAAAAAAGATTTCTTTAAAAACACCGACAGTGCTATAGAATATGAAATTGGAGATTTTGTAGCCGTTGAAGGAAACCCCGGCCATGATATAGGCATAGTTTCATTAATAGGAGAAACGGCAAAACTGCAAATGAGAAAAAAGGGAATAGCCGAAAACAGCGAAAATATTAAAAAAGTCTATAGAAAAGCCAAACTATCGGATGTTGAAAAATGGGTAGCTGCTGTAGAAATGGAAGATAATTGCCTTAATAGGTCAAAAAAAATCATTTCTGACCTCAAGTTAGACATGAAGCTCAATGATGTTGAATATCAGGGCGATTACACAAAAGCTACATTTTATTATACTGCCGAAGAAAGAGTAGATTTCAGAAATCTTATAAAAATTCTTGCCGAAGAATTTAAGGTAAGAATAGAAATGAAACAAATAGGTGTAAGACAAGAAGCAAGTCGTTTAGGCGGAATAGGCACATGCGGCAGAGAATTGTGCTGTTCGTCGTGGCTTACAAATTTTCATTCAGTATCAACAAATGCTGCAAGAGTTCAGCAACTTTCATTAAATCCTCAAAAACTTGCCGGACAATGCGGCAAACTAAAATGCTGCTTGAATTTTGAATTAGATGCTTATGAAGAAGCACTTAAAAAATTCCCTTCTAACGAAATTACCATCGAAACAAATAAAGGCAAACTAATTTTAAATAAAATTGATGTCTTTAAGGAAACTTTATGGTTTTACTATGAAAACGATGCTTCAAATTTGTTTGAGTTTAAACTTTCTGATGTTAACACCATGATTGATAAAAATAAAAACAAACAATTGATATCAAACATCGAAGAATACGCTATAAAGAAAGAGAAAAAACAAGATTTTGAGAATAATTACGTTCAGGAGGATTTATCGCGTTTTGATGAAAATAATAAAAAATGAAAAGATTGTTAAACTTTACTCCCGTTTTTTTGCTGATAATAATAGCAGCATGCAGTAAGCCTCCGGTGCTTGAAGCTGTTTTAGACACCGATGAAAACAATTGGGATTTGAGTAAAAAATTAATAACCGAAGTTAATATCGACGATACTCTTTCGAGTTATAATTTTTATATATATGTCAGAAATACAACAGATTATAAATATTCAAATTTCTTCCTTTTTATAAAAACAACTTTTCCGAACGGACAAACTGCAATAGATACTCTCGAATGTATTCTTGCCGACAAAAACGGGAAATGGCTTGGAAAAGGTAACGGAAAAATTAAGGATAATAAAATTTTACTTAAAAAAAATGCGATTTTTCCTATGCAGGGAACTTATAAATTTGAAATTGAGCATGCCATGCGTACTAATAAAATTAGCGGAATAAAAAGCATAGGTTTCAGAATTGAAAAAAGCAAAACATAATAAAGTATGAATACTAAAAGTAAGAAAAACGATAGTCAATTCAAATTTTATATAAAAAGGTTTTGGATAATATACACATTTATATTTTTATTTATAGTTCTGTTATTTACTTTTCTGTCATTAGGTTGGTTAGGTTTTATGCCATCCTTCGAAGAGCTTGAAAATCCGAAAAGCAATCTTGCTTCGGAAATAATAACTTCCGACCAGCAGATTTTAGGCAAATATTACATCGAAAATCGTTCAAATTCGCATTATCAAGAATTATCACCTTCACTAATCAACGCATTAATTGCAACCGAAGATGCCCGTTTCGAAAAACATTCGGGAGTTGATACCAGAAGTATATTGAGAGTAATAGGCAAAACAATTATTGGTAGGCAAAAAAGCTCAGGCGGTGGAAGTACCATTACCCAGCAGCTTGCAAAAAATCTATTCCCAAGAAAGAAGAACCAATCGGTATTTATGATGGTAATTACCAAGTTTAAGGAATGGATAACAGCAGCAAAACTCGAGAGAAACTATTCGAAAGAAGAAATCATTGCAATGTATTTCAACACTGTTGATTTCGGCAGCAATTCTTTTGGTATTAAAACAGCAGCGAGAACTTATTTCGGAAAATCACCCGATTCATTAAAGATAGAAGAATCAGCATTACTTGTAGGAATACTTAAAGCCCCCACTTATTACAGCCCATTAAAAAATCCTGAAAATGCAATGAAAAGACGTGAAGTAGTGCTCAACCAGATGCGGAAATACGATTATATTACCCAACAAGAGTACGATTCATTGAAAGTATTGCCAATAGATATGAGCCGTTACTCAATTCAGGACCATACTGCGGGATATGGCACATATTTCAGGGAATATTTAAGGCAATACCTTAACGAATGGTGTGCAAATCATAAAAAGCCTGACGGAACTCCTTACAATCTTTATAAAGATGGATTGAAGATTTATACAACCATTAATTATAAAATGCAAAAATATGCCGAAGAAGCTGTAGCAGAGCATTTGAGCAAAGATTTACAACCAGCATTTTACAAACACTGGAAAGGTGTAAAAAACGCTCCTTTTTATCAATTGAAACCCGAAGAAATTGAGGTAATTTATGAAGCATCAATGAAAAATTCCGACAGATACAGACACATGAAAGAAAATAAAGCAACCGATGAAGAGATAAGAAAAGCTTTCAACACACCGGTTGCCATGCGAATTTTTTCATGGGAAGGAGAAAAAGACACCGTAATGACACCTTGGGACTCGTTAAAATACTACAAATGGTTTCTTCACGCAGGGTTGATGTCGGTTGAAGCTCAAACAGGCTACGTAAGAGCTTATGTAGGCGGTATAAACTACAGATACTTTCAGTTTGATAATGTAAAAGTAGGCAAAAGACAAGTAGGTTCGACTTTCAAACCGTTTTTATACACTTTAGCAATGCAGGAAGGCGAATTCTCGCCATGTACTGAAGTACCCAACCTTCCCGTTACTTTCGATATGGGGCCGAATGCACCTGCTTGGACACCCAAAAATGCCGATGATAAAAGAGAAGGCGAGATGGTTACTTTGAAATGGGCTTTGGCCAATTCGGTAAATTATGTTTCGGCTTATTTAATGAAACGCTTCTCCCCTGCCGCAGTCGTAAATATGGCACGCAAAATGGGAGTAACAAGCCCTATAGATGCAGTACCGGCAATTTGTTTAGGTACTCCCGATTTGTCTGTTTACGAAATGGTAGGTGCCATGAATACTTATGCAAACAAAGGAGTTTATATTGAGCCAATCTTTATAACTCGTATTGAGGATAAAAACGGGAATTTACTCGAAAGTTTTATTCCTAAACAGCAGGAAGCAATGAACGAAGAAACAGCATACCTTATGATAGATCTTATGCGTGGAGTTGTTGAAAGCGGTACCGGCGCCCGTTTAAGATACCGTTTTGGCATGAATGCACCCATTGCCGGCAAAACCGGAACAACCCAAAATAATTCTGACGGCTGGTTTATGGGAATAACGCCAAGTTTGACCACAGGAGTTTGGGTCGGAGGCGAACTTCGCTCAATACACTTTAGAAGTATTACTTTAGGACAAGGTGCCAACATGGCCCTGCCTATATGGGCTATTTATATGAAAAAAGTCTGGGACGACAAAACTCTTAACGTTTCTAAAGGCGATTTCGAAAAACCGGCTAAAGACATCTCCGACCGTATAGACTGCAAAAAATTCAAACAAGAAGTAAAAGAAGAAAGTAACGGTTTTGACTTTAACGATAAATTTTAGATTAATTTAAGCAATTATTAATCTAAATAACTTTATTGTTTTCATTCTGCCGGTTAGTTTGGCTTTGTCAAACTTTTCCTTATCAAAATCAAATATTGAGAATGAACTGTCATGAATATTTGTTCTTAAAAATGGTTTATATGATATTGAGTGATACTCCAACTTCCTGTCCGGCAAACTGTCAAATGAAATCTTTTTATCAGATGTATAGGAAATCTTGGCATCGAATTTAATTTTACTCATATTGGGAGCGGAAACTTCGAAATGTGTACATTCATCATTGCTGTATAGAGTAAATTCGCCTTTTTCGTTGGTAAAAGTATTCATACCTACAGACCAATCTTCATTCCAGCCTCTTATAACAGCACCTTCTATAGGCTGATTATCAGCCAGATTTATAACTTTTCCCTTTATCATAAAATTATTATATCCCATCATATTGTAATAGTTTACGGCAGGTTCGCATTTTTTGTTAACTTTTATATTCCGCAATTTATTGAATTCGAAAGCAACAGGTTTTAAACTTCCAATAATTCTATAATTCCCGTTGTTTGTATAAGTATATCCTTTTCTGTAAAGCAATCCTGTGTATTGTGCTTCAAAATGCGAATCGGGTATCTCTTGAAACTCCCACCATCCTATCCCCGCTCCGCCGCAAGAAATTACCCTTTTATAAACATCAATTAAAAACTGACATTGCTCAATGTAACTTATTGAATCATTATCGGCAGGTAAAGCAGTTTCTCCAATCATCCATGGTTTATTCGAATATTTTCCATACCAATAAATTTCGTTCGGAACTCTTAAAGGATGGTAAGTATGAAAGCTTATAAAATCAACGGGAAGTAAAGCAGGATCCCATTCAAATACCTCTATCGGTTCAGAAAAACCTATAGTAAGCAGTTGATTTGGGGCATATTCTTCGACCATTTCTTTCCATTTTTTTACAATATTGTAAGCACTTTTCTTGGTCCTTTTTTTATGCTTACCCGATTCTAAATCAAAGTATAAGGGTTCATTAAAAAAATCATAAGCAAATATTACAGGCTTGTCTCTAAATCTTTTCAAAATTTGAACAGTAAAATCCTCAAGTTCTTTATTTTCAATCGGTGCTTTTATTAATAACATTATTTTTAAACCAAATTCATCAACCAACTTGATGTAATTCTCAAGTGCATTAATTATTTTGTCGGCATCTTTCTTTAAGTAAAGTTTTTTATCATTATCAACAGGGTAGAAATAATTAGTATTTTCTGAATAAACTCTGTCAAATACTAGTCTTATTGTATTAAATCCTAATTCCTTAATAAGTTGTAAATGTGCTTTTAACTGATAATCATTCTCATTAATATTTTCTGCTTCAAAATTATCGGGGTTTTCGTACTCTCTTATGCACGAAACAACGGTTTCGTTGTTTATTTCTCTTAAACAAACTACATAATTAATCATTAATGGAAAAAATTTTTCGCCATTAAGCTCAAAAGTCTTACTTTTTATTCTTACAAATCCTCGTTTATTATCAGTAAACTTTTCCTCAGAGTTACATGAAAATAAGGCAATTATGTTCAGCAATAAAATGAAACGTTTTAACATAAAATCATTTTATCAATTAAAAATATTATACTTTAAAATACACCAAATAGCTTTAAATCCGTCTTTAGCTTTTATTTTTTTCCCTTCATCGTATGTGCGGCCATAATATGAAATCCCAACCTCATAAATTCTAATTTTTGGGATTTTAGAAATTTTTGCAGTTACTTCAGGCTCGAATCCAAAGCGATTTTCATTTAAAGATATTTTTTTTATTATTTCAGCTCTAAACATCTTATAACAAGTTTCCATATCGGTTAAGTTCAGATTGGTAAACATATTGGATAGAAAAGTCAGGAATTTATTCCCTATAGTATGCCAAAAAAACAATATTCTATGAGGATTACCTCCCATAAATCTTGAACCGTAAACTACATCTGCAATACCTTGTTCAATAGGTTCCAGAAGCAGGTTATATTCTTTAGGTTCATATTCGAGGTCAGCATCCTGAATAATAACATAATCACCACTTGCTATTTCGATACCTTTCCTTATAGCCGCTCCTTTTCCCATATTTATCGGTTGATTAAACAGCTTTATCGGTAAATCCGAATTTTCGTTAATATAAGATTCAACTATTTTCAATGTATCATCAGTAGAAAAGTCATTAACAACTATAAGTTCTTTTTCAATACCGTTTATTAATTTTACTTCCGAAATTTTATTTAGGATTTTTACAATAGTTTCGGCCTCGTTATAGGCAGGAATAATTATCGAGAGTTTCTTGTTCATACTTTTGAATATTTTTAATTACATTGACAGAAATAATCAAATTTAAATTACCGTCAATAATATATTTTTTCAACTGAATACAAATTTGTATTGCTATCTTTTATCATTTTAATTTTTAAAACATCTTTAGTTTTAACAAAAAAATCAGGTAAATCATCGAAATCGAGAACTGCAATCTTTCTCCCTTTCATTTTAATAAAGAAATAATGCCAAACTTCAGGTTTATAGTCATATACTGTATAATTGGTTAAAATCATACAAGAAATGTTCTGAAATCGTGGATAGTTGAATATTACATAATCTTCATTATTATTAAGCAAATCTTTCAATTGATTGCTAATATTATAAAAATTATTCCAGTGAATTCTTTTATTGAAAACATCAATATTTTTACGTGTATAATTCTCTTCCAGATTATTAAAGTTCAACGCTTGAAAAAAAACTATTACAAACAATGCAAATATGGCAATTTTCCGGAAAATATCTGACAATCTTAATTTTAATATACCAAATATGAAAGGTATAAGCTTGATTATCGATAAAGAAACAAGGGCAACCATCAATGGAAAAACAATCATAGTAAAAGCCTGCATTTTTGTTTTGGCAATACTGAAGAAAATATAAACAAAAAAAACAGCAACCCAAGTTGAAAGAACAATAGATTTATTTTTAATATTTTTATCGAAAACCGAGAAAATAAAAGCTATAGGTATCAACCAAACAGATATATTCCCATAGATAGTTTTAATTTTATCAATATGATATGAATAATCGCCACCATGACCTTCGATAACCTGAAAAAAATGCAATGCGTTATAATATGATTCCCAGTTGCTTTCTTTGGGAAAAGCCCAATGTATGTAAAATTGCCAAGGTAATGAAATTAAAAAAGTTATAAATAACGAAATTAGCAGATTTTTATATGAAGCAATATCTTTACGTTTTTCAGAAAATAAAATGCCCCCCCCCCAGATTAAATAAACCAATAAACCAAGCACCCACTTATTAAGAACTGCAAATCCTGCAAATATTCCAATAATCAATAACCATTTTATTTTGGGATTTTTCAAATAAATAATTAAAGCCCAGATACTTGCCGTAACATAAAAAATAAAAGCTACATCATTATGGTCAGTGGGGACACTTCCTGAAACCAATTTCAATAGGAGGTTATTACCTGCTGTAAACGCTGAAGCCAAAATTGCAACAGAAGAATTTATCAGCATCTTTGAAATATCATAAACTAAATAAATCAAAACTGATGACAGAATAATACTTGGAATACGCAAGGTAAAAGGAGAAATACCGAATATCTTGAAACTTAAACTGATCTGCCATAAGAACAAAGGCTGTTTATGGAGCCATATATGATTTGTTCCCCAGTCGGGATAATAATAAGGAAGAGCCGGATTTTTATAGAGTATAGGTTTTAACGGATTCTCCATAAGATGTTTGGCCACAAGACCATGGTATTGTTCATCCCATAAATTGAAAAAATTATCAGTTAAACTGAACAAAACTCTAAGAATTAAACCACCGATAATTAAAATGAGTATTCCAATTCCTTTTTTATTAATGAACTCGTGACAGAATACGCCCGATAGTATTAAAAAAACACCTGCCAAAAGAGAAATAAGTTCAATAAAACTGAAACCGGAAGAAAAAATATGCATAAAAAATCATTTATTCCTGATAAAAAACTCTTTTTACTCGTCTTGATATTCCGGTTAATATTTCGTATGGAATTGTTTCTAATAATTCGGCCATTTCAGTAATCGGCAGTTCTTTACCGAATATTATTACCTCATCATTTTCCTTGGCATCTAAATCCGTAACATCTATCATACACATATCCATACATATATTGCCGATGATGGGAACAAATTTATTATTTACCAAAACCTTACCTTTTCCGTTGCCGTATTTTCTGTTTAATCCGTCAGCATATCCTATGGGAATTACGGCTATTCTCATATCTTTTTCTGCAGTAAACTTTCTGCCGTAACCCACAGTTTCATTAGCTTGGATATTTTTTATCTGAGAAATAATGGTTTTAAGTGTCCCGACATTATGCAAATCATTTGCTGCAGAAGTATCGGAAGATATCCCGTATAAACCAATACCGAGTCTTACCATATCGTAATGAGCTTCAGGAAATCTTACGCAACCGGAAGTATTTAATATGTGCCTTAAAATCGGATACGAAAACGAAGATATAATTTTATTGCTCATTTCTTCGAACAACTCTATTTGCTGACGACTAAAATAGTCAAATTCAGGATTTTCGGATGCAGCCAAATGAGAAAAAACCGATTTTACTCTGATAAAACTATTTTCAGATAAATGCTTAACCAGTTCGTTTATTTCATTTTTCAAGAATCCCAAACGGTGCATTCCGGTATCTAGTTTTATGTGTATATCGACAATTTTTTCTTTAGCAACATAATGCTGTAAAATATCTTCGAGCAATGACAATATCCTAAAACTGTATATCTCTGGCTCAAGATTGTATTTAATGATTGAATCAATACTTTGCTCATCAGGGTTCATTACCATAATTGGCAAATTGATTCCTGCTTTTCTTAATTCCACACCTTCATCGGCGTATGCTACTGCTAAATAATCAACTCTGTGAAATTGGAAAGTATTGGCTATTTCATAGCTTCCGCTTCCGTACGAAAAAGCTTTTACCATAGCCATAACTTTGGTTTCAGGTTTTAATTTCGAGCGGTAATAGTTCAAATTGTGAACCAATGCGTTTAAATCGATTTCTAAAACAGTTTCATGAGCCTTTTGCTGCAATATCGAAACAATTCTTTCAAACTCGAATACCCTTGCACCCTTTAGAAGTATAGTTTCATTCGAAAAATCGGAGAAAACCATTTCTTCTAAAAATGCTTCCGTCGAAGGGTAAAATTTCAAATTTCCGCTGAATTTGTCAGCTTGCTTCGAAATACTTTTCCCTATTCCGATAATACGGTCGATACCTTTGCTTTTCAACAAATTACCGATTTCGGCATAAAGGTCATTATCATCCCTTCCGCTTTGTAGAATATCTGACAGAATTACCGTTTTCTTTTTATGTTGCTTTTGCTGATTTAAGAAATCTATTGCAATATTAAGCGAATTCAGATCGGAACTGTAACTATCGTTGATAATTGAACAATTATTTATTCCCTCCTTCAATTCCAAACGCATAGCAATAGGATGAAGCAATTTCATTCTTTCGGAAATAAAAGAATTGGATTTTCCGTTATAAAGCAAAAATGCCCAGCAATGAATAACATTTTCAATAGAAGCATCATCAGTAAAAGGAATTTCGACAGAAATCGACTCGGAATTATATAATGCAGTAATTGAAGCTTTTTTATTATCTTTTACAATATTTGTTATTTGAAGAGTTGCTTTATTCTTTTTACTCCATGTAAAAGCGGGAATATTTTTTAAAATTTCCGATTTTAATATTCTTTCTTTTATTTCGAGATAATCGGTACAATAAATTAAAGCTTCGACTTTTGTAAAGAGCTTAAGTTTTTCGCTTATTTTTTGTTCTCTGTGAATAAAATTTTCGTCATGAGCCTGTCCAATATTAGTGAATATACCAATATTGGGTTGTATTATTGCTTGCAGTTTATCCATTTCGTCGGGTTCAGAAATACCTGCTTCGAAAATTGCAAGATTGTGATCGTTGTTTATTTGCCAAACACTCAAAGGGACTCCGATTTGCGAATTATAGCTCTTAGGATTTTTTACTATATTGTAATCATCGCAAAGCAGTTGATATAGCCATTCCTTTACTATTGTTTTTCCGTTACTACCGGTGATACCGACAGTTTTAACATTAAATTGCTTACGGTGAAAGGCACTTAATGCCTGCAAAGCTTTTAAAGTATTTTTGACCAATATAAAGCCGGCTTCGGGATAATCAGATAGATTATCAGGCGGATAAGAAACTACATAATTACGTACTCCTTTCAAATATAATTCGGGGATATATTTATGTCCATCGTTTCTTTTGGTTATAATGGCAAAAAATATACCATCTTCAACTCTTGAAATTTTACGACTGTCGGTTAATAAATCAACTATTGGGAAAATATTATGCGGATTTTGAATTATTTCGCCTTTAATTATTTTGGCAATATCTTCAAAATTATACTGATTTCTTGTAGCAATCATAAAAATTACGATTCGTTTTCAGTGTTTTTATTTATCTTTAAAGGATTTGATGAAATTTCGTTGTACATCATACGATTTTTATAAATATCGCAAGCAATATAAATAGCATGCCTTAACGAAGAACAAGAAGCAACATTTTTCCCGGCAATTTCATAAGCGGTTCCGTGTGCGGGAGATGTTCGTATTATTGGCAAACCGGCAGTATAATTAACTCCTTCTTCGAATGATAATAACTTAAACGGAATAAGACCCTGATCGTGGTACATTGCAATTATTCCATCAAAATTCTTGATGTTATCGGAGGCAAAAAAACCATCAGCCGGATATGGCCCGAAAGCAAGAATTCTTTCTTCTTGTGCTTTATTGATGGCAGGAATTATTTTTTCTTTTTCCTCGTTTCCAAGCAAACCTTCATCGCTTGCATGAGGATTGAGAGCTAATACGGCAATTTTCGGTTTTGTAATAGCAAAATCCTGTATCAACGACCGGTTCATTATTCTTATCTTTTTCAGTATTAAATCGGTATTCAGATGATTTGATACTTCATTAAGAGGTATATGACCTGTTACTACTCCAATACGAATATTATTGCTTACCATAATCATCATATAGTCATCTATGCCAAATTTTTCGGCAAAATACTCGGTATGGCCGGGAAAGTGAAATTTATCTGACTGTACGTTTTTTTTATTAATCGGAGCAGTTACAACTGCATCTATCTGATTTTTTTTAAGGTCATCCACAGCCATTTCCATAGCCATTAATGAAAGTTGACCGGCTAATTCGGTAGATTTTCCGATTTCTATTTTTAATTCTTCATTTGTAATGTTAATAACATTAGCTCTCTTATGAACTGCACTTTCGGCATTCTTTACAAGATTAAGATTAAAATCGGCAATGTTGAGTACTTTGCGGTAATAGGAAGCAACTTTAGAAGAGCCGTAAACTATGGGAGTGCAAATTTCAAGCATTCTCGAATCATTTAATGCTTTAATTATAATTTCGTAGCTGATTCCGTTTATATCGCCATGTGTAATGCCGAGTTTAATCCTGTGTTCTTTATCATGTTCCTTGTTCATAAAATATTTTTTTGAATTTTCAAAAGTACCTAAAAACAGTTTAAAACTTAATAACTTTTATTGATTAGAATTATTATTATAATTTTTAATAAAATCGAAAAACAATCTGACACCGACTCCTGTAGCGGCCTTACCTCTGTAACTATCCTTTTTGCCGATAAAAACAGGTCCTGCAATATCTAAATGGATAAAAGGATAATCGGTAAACTCTTCAAGAAACTTGCCTGCAGTTATCATTCCGGCTTCAGTGCCGCCTAAGTTTTTAATATCGGCAACTTCAGATTTAATTAATTCGGAGTATTCATCCCAAAAAGGAAATTCTGCTAATCTTTCATACACATTTTCGCCCGACTTTTTGAGTTTACAAAAGAAATCGTTTGCCTTCGACTGCATTGCCACTATACCATATTGACCTATAGCTCTGCTTGCGGCTCCGGTTAAAGTAGCAATATTTATAACTAATTCGGGTTTATATTTTGAAGCATATCCCAAAGCATCGGCCAAAATAAGCCTGCCTTCGGCATCTGTATTCATAACTTCAACGGTTTTTCCGGTAAACATTCTAAGGATATCACCCGGAACGTATGCATTACCATCGGGACGATTGTCAGTAGCCGGAATTAACCCTATTACATGCACAGGCAATTCAGCTTTTGCCACAGCTATAAGCGAAGCCATTACAGCGGCAGCTCCACCCATATCACATTTCATATCAAGCATAAAATCACCGGGCTTTATATTTACTCCACCTGTATCATAAACCACACCTTTACCAACTAAAACTATTGGGTTTTTATTTTTTCTATTCTCAGGCTTCCACTCCATAATAGTAAATGTAGGCGGGTCGATGCTCCCTCTGTTTACAGCCAATAATCCGCCCATCCTTAATGATTCTATCTTCTTTTTGTTGAATACTTCAACCTTTATACCTGCATCACTCCCCTTTTCTGTTGCTATTTCTGACAATTTTACAGCATTCAAAAAAGTTAAAGGTTCATTTATTAAATCTCTGCATAGATATACCGATTCAATAAGTGTATTTAATTCTTTAATTTCTGACGTTTTAACTGAATTACTCTTTAATTCTATCGACTTTAGTGTGTTGATTTCAGGTTTTGTTTTGTACTTAATAAATTGATAATTACCAAGAGCCATACCTTCGGAATATGTAATAACAATTTCTTGCATATCAGTTTTATCAATCAATACCGTTGAAGCTACTTTATTTTCGTTGAGTATTATTTGTGATTTATCTCCGCGTTTGCGACATTCTTCCAAATAAATATACTCTTCTTTTTTTTCATTTATCAGAAATTCAATAATCGTAATATTTTTATAATCGGGCAGAATAATTGTCTTTTTTCCTAAAGAATTGTACTGATGTTTTATATATTCTACAACATTTTTATCAAAAAAACCGAATTCTTTTTCCTCAAATTTATTGAATAAATATATACTCGACTGAGGTTTACTTTTTGAGGTTATTTTTTTTATCATAGTATTCATTTTAGTAGTAATTTTGAAATTTTAAAAAAAGTTCAACAAAAGTACTTAAAATCTTTAATATTAAATTATATATTACCATTGAAAAGTTTTATTTCCGAAATTACCGAAAAGGTTTTAAATTCAGAATTTCTGACTAAAGAGGAAGGTTTGAAACTTTATACCGATTCAGACTTATCTTTTATTATGGATTTGGGCAATATGGTCAGAAATAAAATTCATAAACATAAAAAAGTTGGTTGGATAATCGACAGAAATGTTAATTATACAAATGTTTGCATTTCGGGATGTAAATTTTGTAATTTTTATTGCGGCAAAAATTCAGAAAAAGCTTATACTATTTCATTTGAAGAGATTAAAGAAAAAATTGACGAACTATTTTTGATTGGAGGTGATCAATTGTTACTTCAAGGCGGATTAAATCCTGAACTTGGTTTGAGCTATTTTATCGATTTATTTAAAACACTTAAAAAGTATTATCCACAATTGAAACTCCATGCTCTGGGACCACCCGAAATTATTCATATATCAAAATTGGAAGGAATAAGTATTGAAGAGACTTTAGATGAATTAATAAATGCCGGTTTAGACAGCCTTCCCGGTGCAGGTGCAGAAATTCTTTCAGACAGAGTTAGAAAAATAATATCACCTAAAAAATGTAGTGTCGATCAGTGGCTCGAAGTAATGAAAACGGCACACAAAAAAAATATTATAACTTCAGCTACTATGATGTTTGGTCATATAGAAACTTTAGATGAAAGAATTGAACACCTGATTTTATTAAGAAACCTTCAGGCTGAAAAAAAGAATGACACTATCGGATTTATTTCATTCACTCCTTGGCCCTTTCAGGATAAAAATACATTTATGCTGAAAAATATGGATATCCATAATAATGTAAGTGCCGAAATGTATATCAGAACTATTGCCATAAGCCGCATTATGCTGTTGAATATTTTAAACATTCAGGCTTCATGGTTAACCGTCGGGAAATCAACGGCACAGCTTTGTTTACATGCCGGCGCAAACGATTTTGGCTCAATAATGATAGAAGAAAACGTTGTTTCAGTTGCAGGTGCCAATTATAAATTTGATAAATACGGGATACAGGAAGCGATAAAAGAAGCAGGCTTTCAACCTGTTAGAAGAAATCAGAAATTCGAATGGTTAGAATAAAAATATAAAAAATGATAGAATCAGTAACAAAAATTCGTGTAAGATACTCCGAAACCGATAAAATGGGATATGTATATTACGGGAATTATGCTCAATACTTCGAAATTGGCCGCGTTGAAGCATTACGCCAACTTGGAACCAGCTATAAATTTATGGAAGATAACGGGATAATGATGCCGGTAGTTAACTTGCAAATAAATTACAAAAAACCGGCTTTTTACGACGATGAACTAACTATAATTACAACCATCAATACTCTTCCTACTACAAAAATGGTTTTCTATTATCGGATTATTAATAAGAATAATAATTTAATTAACGAAGGCGAGACTACTCTTGTTTTTATCGATAAAATTTCGCGCCGACCATGCCGCTGTCCCGAATGGTTTACAGAAATTTTAATTAAAAACGGACTTTCAAATTAGATTTATTTGAGGTTAATTTTTACAAAATCTTATCGACAAACCAATCACTATGCCATCGAAATATGAGCTTTGATAAAGTTTGATTTTTTGCTCATTGTTATAAAAATGCGAAGAAATCCCTTCGATAAACCTGACACCCGTACTTAAATTTAACTTTACCCAACTTAACAATCTGATTTGTGATTCTAACATTGGTGTAAATACCCAAACTTTGTCTCTACCAAACGAATAATTGTAAGTATTTCCGTTTTCATACAGAAAAACAGCTCCTCGCCCAATTTTTAATGAGAATAGAGTATTTATTCGGTTGTAAATTTTTGGCTTTATCCCTAAGTATAATCCGCCATGCGAAAAATTTAAATTAAAATCGGAAAAAGAATAAACAGTATGATTAAAATCAAGATATTTTAAGCTGCTTACCATACCCGATGCATAAAGCCCGATAAATCCAATATTTCTAATCAGAAAAGACGTACTGAAACCTACTGAATTGTAATTTATTTCAGAGTTAATTGTTTTCTCGAAATCTGCAGATATAAACCAACTGTAATTAGGACTTGTGAGAGTATCTTTCCCAATGCTGTAATATTGTTGAGCTCTCAAATCGAAAGAAAATAAAATTGGCATAAATATCATCAAAAATGCCAAAAAATTAATCTTTGTTTTTGTATAATAATACTTTAAGCCAAATTTCAAATAATTATTTTTTATCTAATCTTTAAAATTAATATCGTTATGAGCTCCGTCGCAGAATGGTTTATTTTTCGATGCTCCACACCTGCAAAGAGCTGCACCGTCATCACATATTATTTCATTTCCATCGTTGTCGAATACCTTAAATTCTCCATCAATAAGGTAAGGACCATCTTTAAGTATGGTAACTTTTGTTGTTGCTTGTTTTGTTTTATTTTCTTCCATATTGCTGTTAAGTTCGTATGTTAATGCTTTTGTCGGACATCTTTTAACTGTTTTTATAATTTCCTCGGTCGTTGTTCCGCTCATATCAATCCATGGTCTGTATCCGGGCTTGAAAACTGTTGGCAAACTTCTGAAACAAATGGCGGCATGATTACATAAATGCGGCTCCCAAGTAACAGTTACTTCTCCGTTAGTATATTTTTTTTTAATCTGTTCCATGATTACAAATTTAATATTAATATTTTGAAATTTCAATCAATGCTTTATAAATTTTATCGGTATCGGGTAAAATTGCTTTTTCCAGAATTTTGTTAAAACCGACGGGAGTAAATGTAGCACCTACCCTAATAATGGGAGCATCTAAAAATTCGAATGCACTTTCGGCTATCTGTGCAGATATTTCGGCTCCGAAACCCGAAAATACTTTATCTTCGTGGACTACAATTAAACGGTTTGTCTTTTTTACTGAATTGATTATTGTTTCAATATCTAATGGAATTATTGAACGAATATCGATAACTTCAACTGATTTTCCTGTTTCTTTTTCAAGCATTTCGGCAGCTTTTAACGACATGTGGGTCGTATTTCCGTATGTAACAATAGTAATATCCTTGCCCTCCTTCCTTATTCGAGCTTTTCCGAAAGGAACCTCGAAATTTTCGGGAATATATGTTTCAGCTAAAGGGTCGTTGTAAAGGGCTTTAGGTTCCAAAAATAATGTAGGACCTTCGGAACGAATCGCAGTTCTGAAGAGTCCGGCCGCATCATCGGCAAATGACGGATAAACAATCCTTATTCCGGGAAAAGTAGATAATGCACCTTCTATGGTTTGCGAATGATATAAACCTCCACCGATATAACCTCCCGAAGCCAAGCGAATTACTACATTAGGCGAAAATTTACCATTAGTACGCCAATATTCATGAGTTAGTTCGACAAACTGTTCCATTGCAGGCCAAAAATAATCGGCAAATTCGGCACCTTCTATTACTATTCTTATTTTTTTATCGAACCTACTCATACCATTTGCGGTTCCGACTATATAATCCTCGGCAATAGGAGCGTTAAAAACTCTTTCTTTACCGAAAAGCTGCTGCATTCCTTTTGTTACGTTAAAAATTCCGCCTTTATCTTTATTTGCGATATCTTGCCCCCATATATAAGTATCGTGATTTAAGGCAAACTCTTCTTTTAATGTTTCATTTAATGCCTGAATAAATTTTTTCTTTTCGCCTTTAGTTTCATTATGCGTCCCATCGGGAAAATTTTGTGGAATATATTCTTTAGGGTAAAGAAAATCGAATATAGTATCAGGTTTTGGGTCAGGAGCAAGTATTGCTTTTTTATGAGCATTCGATACTTCTTTTTGAACATTATTTTCAATTTCCAAAAGTTCCTCTTCGGTAAACTTCCCCGAATGAATCAGCTGTTTTCTGAATCTTAATAGCGGGTCGGCAGCTTTGGTACAATGAAGCTCATTTTCGGAACGGTATAATTCATGCCTGTCGGAGTTTGAATGCGAACCAATTCTTACACAACTTGCATGAACAATAACAGGTTCGCTATTCTCAATTACATGCTTCTTAGCCTCAATCATAGCATTCATCGAATCAAAAACATTTTTGCCGTCGCAGTATATAATTCTAAGATTTTTAAATCCCGAGAAATTTTCTGCTGCCCTTAAATTTGCCGTTTGATCCTTTTTGGGAACCGAAATACCGTACCTGTTATCCTGAAAAACAAAAATAACAGGTAATTTTTCATTACTTGCTCCATTAATTGCCTCATAAACATAACCTTCGGAAGTAGAAGACTCGCCTTGCGAACTTATGGCAACCGCTTTAACATTATATTTTTTTAAAGCTCTTGCTACACCTACTGCATGTAAAGTGTGATTACCCGTTGCCGATGAAACATTATGAATATTCCATTCGGGTTTGGCAAAATGGTTCGACATGTGGCGACCACCGCTTGCAACATCGGTTTCTTTGGATATTCCGTTTAAAATTATTTCTTCTGCATTTAATCCTGCCGATATTACTGTAAGCATATCGCGATAATAAGGGAATAAATGATCTTTATTCTTTTCAAACACCTGGCCTATTGCCAGTTGTATTCCATCATGACCTGCATAAGGTGCATGATAAGACCATCCTAAAGCCTGTTTCAGATAATTGGGAGCCTTTTCGTCCAATTTTCTGCCAAGCGTCATCAAATAGTACCAATTCTTTAGAGTTTCTTTATCTGTTGTATTTATTGTAAACTTATTTTCCTGCATTTCAATTTAATATAATTTCCGAACAAAAAACAATTTGCAGGCTTTATTTGTTCACTCAAAAAAAACTGATTATTCCAATCTTGAAAGTAAAGAATTAATATCAATCTCGTAACCGCATTTAAAATGCCCTTTCGGACATTTCTTGTATCCGTGCAATCCACAAGGGCGACAGCTTAATTTTTCGGAAATTTGTACAATAGAAGAGTTTTCGCTTAGAGGGCCAAAACCAAATTCAGGGACAGTAGAACAAAAAATTGCAGTTACGGGAGCATTTACCGATGATGCCAAATGCATAGGCGAAGAATCATTTACAAAATTCATCACAGCATCTTTCATTAAAGCTGCCGATTCCAAAAAAGTAAGTTTCCCTGCTAAATTTATTGAATTTTCGAATCCTGAATCTTTTATAATACTATCGCAAAGCGTAAAATCACTTTTCGAGCCAAGAAAATAAACTCTTAAATTTCTATCAACATTTTTCAAAAAATCTACCCACTTTTCCATGGGAAATTGTTTTGTAAACCATAGCGAAGCCGGTGCAATGCAAATATATTTTACTGTCTTAAACTGCGAAACGTAAGCATAATCTTTTTGCGAAGGATATAATTTTACATCAAAATGTTGTTTATCGCATTTAAGATGGTCTATTAAACTTAAATTCCGGGCTGTTTCATGAATATTATTTTCTACTTTTATCTTATGAGGTTTACGGATAGTGAAAAATAACGAAAATGGATTTTTATTGAACCCTGCTGTCATCTTTGCTCCTGATAATACTGTAAGCAATCCTGTACTCGCAAAGCGTTGTATATTTATTACCAAATCATATCTGCTTTTCCTAATCTCTGCCAGTATATTAAAAAGATTACTATACTTCTTTGTGCTTTTATCCCATAAAATGATTTGATTTAAATAAGGATGGTTTTTAAACAGGCTTTCATTCCCTTTTTTTATCAATATTTCAATTTCCGCTTCACGAAAAATATAATTTATTTTTTCTATTACTGGCGTTGAAAGTATAACATCCCCAATTGATGCAGTTTGAATTATTAAAACTTTTTTCATTTATTACTCACATAAAGAACATAACAAAATAGGTCTTAACTTTGTTATGTTAATATTAAATTTCTTCAGTTTTGCAAAATTATTTTAAAAACTCGATAAAATCAGTTAATTTTGAAATTATAAGAAAATATTTTTAAAATTTTACAACAACTTGTATAACAAACATTTAAGATGAAAATAGTTTATCTTATCCGTCATGCAAAATCGTCATGGGAAGATCCGACTCTACCTGATGAACTTCGCCCGATTTTGCCAAAAGGAGTAAAAAAAACCAAAAAGATTTCAGATTATCTTTTTGAAAACAATTTCTTTCCCGATATTATTATTTCAAGCCATGCCAAAAGAGCTATTGAAACAGCAAATTTGGTTGCTAAAAAATTAAAATATCCCGAAAGCAAAATAAATATCGAAGAAAAAATATATCATAACGGTATTGACGGATATTTTGAAACTATTTACAGCACTCCAGAACTGTTCGAAAGCATTATGATATTCGGTCACAACCCTACAATTACTAACTTTGCCAATTACTTTTTAAAAAATTTGGACGATTACATTCCTACTTCGGGACTTATAATACTGAAGTTTGACACTAATAAATGGACAGATATTGCTAATGCTGATTTACTTGATTATAAGTGTATTTATCCTAAACAACTATAATTTTAATAATAAAACCTATGCCTCACAGAAAAAGATTTTTCAACAGGGAAATAAGCTGGCTTTATTTTAATGAGCGAGTTTTGCAAGAAGCACAGGACGAAACCACACCTTTGTTGGAAAGGCTTATTTTTTTGGGAATATATTCAAACAATCAGGATGAATTTTTTAGGGTCAGGGTAGCTACTTTAAACCGACTGATAAAGCTAAAACTTCAAAACCCCGAAGATAAAACAGAAGAAGACCCACGAAAAACCCTAAAAGAAGTTTATTTGAAAGTAAACGAATTGCAAGAAAAGTTTTATGATACTTATGAAAAAATTAAAAAAGAATTAGCCGAAAAAGAAATATTCATAATAGATGAAACCCAACTAAACGAAGAACAAGGCTGTTTTGTTAAAAGATATTTCAGGGAAGAAGTTCGCCAGCACCTTTTCCCGATTATGCTAGATCAGTTTAATAATTCTACCAATCTTCGCGATAAATCAATTTATTTAGCTATAGTTTTGCAAAACTCTAAAAAGAAATTGGTTTTAGATCATGCTTTAATAGAAATACCAACTTACAGAGTACCTCGCTTTCTTATATTGCCCGAATCATCCAAAAAAGGAACATATATTATATTGCTTGATGATGTTATTAGATACAATTTATCCGATGTGTTTTCAATTTTCGGCTATGATAAGTTTAATGCTTATACTATAAAATTTACCAGAGATGCTGAGCTTGACATTGACAACGATGTATCTAAAAGTTTTTTGGAGAAAATAAGCGAAAGTTTAAAGCAACGAAAAAGAGGAGCTACCGTAAGATTTATATATGACGAAAATATTCCGTTGGATTTGCTTTCAAAATTAACAAAAAAATTTGGTATCAAGAAAAAAGACACTTTGAAAAAAGGCGGCAAATATCATAATTTCAAAGACTTTATGAAATTTCCGCTTAACATAAATCATCCAACTCTGAAATACGAAGAACTAAGAAATTTATACACAAAAGAGCTAACGGTAAACACTCGAATACTCGATACCATCAAGAAAAAAGATATTATGCTTCACTATCCATATCAGACTTTTCAGTATGTAATAGACTTATTACGCGAAGCATCTATCGATCCGGCAGTAAGGGCAATTAAAATGACTATTTATAGGGCTGCAAAAGATTCAAGGGTTATTAATGCCTTAATAAATGCTGCCCGTAACGGCAAGTATGTTACTGTATATCTCGAACTACAGGCACGTTTCGACGAAGAAGCAAATATTTATTGGGCTGGAGTAATGCAGGAAGAAGGTATTAAAATAATACAAAATATTCCGGGATATAAAGTTCACAGCAAACTTATTTTAATAAGAAGAAAAGAAAACAACGAAAACGTTTATTATGCTGCAATAGGAACCGGCAACCCAAATGAAATAACTGCAAAAGTTTATGCCGACGAACATTTGCTTACAGCTAATAAAAAAATTACCTCTGATGTTAATAAAGTTTTTCACTTATTCGAATCGAAATATAACCAACCCGATTTTGAATGCCTTATTGTTTCACCTTTTAAAACAAGGAATTTTTTCAAACATTTAATCGACAACGAAATAAGAAATGTAAAGAATGGGAAACCGGCATGGATTATAATAAAATTAAATAATTTGGTCGACGACAACATAATTGACAAACTTTACGAAGCAAGTAGTGCAGGAGTTAAAATATCAATAATCGTAAGGGGTATCTGTGTGTTAAAACCCGGCGTAAAAGGTTTAAGCGAAAATATTGAAGCCATAAGCATAATTGACAGATTTTTAGAACACTCCAGAACATTTGTTTTCTGCAACAACAATAAACCAAAGTATTTCATAGGCTCGGCAGATTGGATGCAGCGCAATTTCGACAGTAGAATTGAAGTTACAACTCCTGTTTACGATAAATCTATTCAAGCCGACTTGTGGCAAATGCTTCAAATTCAGCTTAATGACAATGTAAAAGCTCGCATAATTTCGGCAACATCTACAAACAACACTTATAAAAGAGACGACAATCCCAAAAAAATACGTTCTCAAATCGAATTTTATAACTATTTAAAAAATAAAGAATAAATGCTTTTTGCCTCAATTGATATCGGTTCAAACGCAGTAAGACTACTTTTTTCAAATGTTTATATTACAGACAATAAGCCGTTTGCTTCAAAGGCAACACTTGTAAGAATTCCATTAAGGTTAGGCGAAGATGTTTTCCTTAACGGTTTTATTTCTGAACAAAGAATTATCAAATTGATAAACACTATGAAAGCGTTTAAGCTATTGATAGATGTTTACAACCCACTTCTTTTCGAAGCTTGTGCTACCGCCGCAATGAGAGAAGCCGGCAATAAACACGATATTATTTCAAGAATTAAAGAAGAGGCTAATATTGACGTCAGAATAATCGACGGTCTTGAAGAAGCAAATATTATAAGAACCTCAAATAACCTCGACTTTACAAATTCATACCCTACAACTATGTATATTGATGTCGGCGGTGGTAGTACCGAAATTTCAATATTGAAAAACCATACTTTTATTCGCTCCAATTCGTTCAATATTGGAACTGTCCGTTTATTAAACGAAAAAGTATCGGAAAAAGAATGGAATATGCTAAAAAAATGGGTTTCTGAATATAAAAATGAATTTGGAAGAGTTCTATGCATTGGGACAGGTGGAAATATAAACAGATTGACTAAACTTTACGGGTCGCAAACTGATAATTCATTGAATTATCAACAACTTCAGTATGCCTACAAACAACTTAAAAATACTCCATTGAAAGACAGAATTGAAAAAATGGGCTTACGACCCGACAGAGCCGATGTTATTGTCCCTGCGGCTAAAATATTCCTTACAATTATGAATGCTGCCGGTATCGATTCTCTTATTGCTCCAAAAGTCGGGTTGGCCGACGGATTGATTTTTAAACTTTACGAGAAATATTCGGCATCTTTAACTTAATATAGTTTAAACTAAAATACAATGAAAGTAAAAGTAATTTTTGTTCTTTATCTTACATTAATGTCTATTTTGGCCATAGCTCAGGATAATCCCGAAAAGAAAGGCTTTGTAGCTGCAGCTCATATTATTGATGGCGATACTGTCCCCTATTTTATACTCTCCGAAATTCATATAACTGCTCCGATGTATTTTGTAAGTGAAAAAGACAGAATAAATTTCGACAAACTTGTAAGAAATGTAAAAAGAGTTTATCCTTATGCTAAGTTAGCCGGAATAAAACTAAAAGAATACAACGAAATATTGGCTAAAGCTCCCAACGATGCCGAAAGAAGAAAAATAATGAAAAAGGCTGAAGCTGAAATTAAGGAACAATTTGGAGATGACTTGAAAAAACTGACTTTTTCGCAGGGAAAAATTCTTATAAAATTGCTCTATCGTGAAACAGGAAACACATCATACGAGCTGGTTAAAGAACTCAGAGGTACTTTTGTTGCATTCTTCTATCAAGCCTTTGCACGCTTGTTTGGTTACAATTTAAAAACATCGTATGACCCTACCGGAGAAGATAAACCTATCGAAATAATTGTCAACCTTATTGAGAAAGGAATGATTTAATGATACAACAAATCGAAATAATCTTACCTGTTTTTAAAAAAGGATTTCATCTGATTACTCAAATTATTGAGAAAAACCTGCCTCAAATGCCTGAAACTGGTTTATTGCACATATTTCTAAAACATACATCTGCAGGCATTATGATTAATGAAAACACCGATCCAAGTGTTAGATGGGATTTTGAAAATATTTTGGGAAAACTTTTTCCCGAAAATGAAAATATTTACAGCCACTCTGCTGAAGGTAAAGACGATATGCCTGCACATCTTAAATCTGCTTTTACAGGACAACAGCTCAGTATTCCGATAACTAATCATAAACTTAATCTTGGAATTTGGCAAGGCATTTACCTCTGTGAATACCGCTACAATGCTTCACCGCGCAAATTAATTCTTACAATAATCTCGTAAAATATGAATAAAAAATACGGCTTTTGCAATCTCAGCGTAATACCCGTCCGAAAAGCTCCCGATCACAAATCCGAAATGATTTCACAATTAATTTTCGGCGAAACATTTTTAATAATTGATATTCAAGATATATGGGTTAATATCGAAACGACACACGATAAATATACAGGTTGGGTTCATTTTCTTCAATTTTTAGAAATTACTGAAGATGAGTATTTAGCAATTACAACATCAGATAAAATTATTGTAAAAAACCATTTATCAAAAATTTACAATAAAACCGATAATTATTTCATAAACCTACCGGCAGGAAGCATTATACCTGAAAGTACTTTTTCTGTAGGTAACAAAACATATATTTTCGATTTAAAAACAATTTACGACAACGAAAATGAAAACTCCTTAATCCAAAACGCACAAACTTATTTAGGAAGCCCTTATTTATGGGGAGGCAGAACAATTTACGGAATTGATTGCTCGGGATTTACTCAGATTATATACAGAATTGAGGGAATAAATATTCCGCGTGATGCTTATCAACAAGCAACTTTAGGCGAAACTATCGCTTTTATTGATCAAGCAAAAGAAGGCGATTTGCTTTTCTTCGGAAATGAAGAAAATACAATAACACACGTAGGTATTTATTTAGGAAACAGACAAATTATACATGCTTCGGGTTTAGTAAAAATCAACAGTATCGATCAATTCGGAATTTTTTGCCCTTATATTAAAAAATACACACACAAACTTAGACTTATTAAACGATTACTGCCGGAATAAAAAAGGGAAATTAACCTTAATGTAACAGAATGATTTTGAAGAAGTGGAGCGTACGGCTCTATACTTATAGTTTAAACCAAATTAAAAGAACTTTTAAAATAAACCTCCACAATGCAATAATACAAAGATATATAAGTTTTTAACAAAAATCAAAATAAATTAAAATTAATTTGAATAAATCAAAAATTGAGTGTAAATTTGGAGTGTAAATTTATAACACTCTGAAATGAAAGGCAGAAAACAGTTAAAAATTGTCAAATTCAAATTAGAACGGAGAAAAGACAAAAAAACAGGTGTTTTAAAAACCGATAATGTCCCGATACTAATTGATTTTAAATTTGATGGCCAGAGGGTAATATATCCGATTGGTTATAGAATTGATTTTGACAAGTGGAATGCTGAAATGCAAAGAGTGAAACCAAATAATTTTAATAAAGATAAAATATCTGCAGGCACAATTAATAAGCGTATCAATCGGATTGAGGAAATTTTGCCTAAAATTTACGATGAAGCTGTTGAACTTGACAGAATTATTACAAAAAAATATCTTTGGAACGAACTCACTCTGAAATTAAAGGAACTGGAAAAAATCATTAATGACAAGAAAAAAGATGAAACACCAGCGACAGTCCCTGATTTTATTCAACTTTTTATTGAAAAAGAAAGTAAGGCAAAAAGCTGGACTGAAAGCACAATAAAGAAAATTAAAACTCTTAAATCTCACGTGGTGGATTACAGTAAAAAAATAGGCAGAAATATCTTTTTTAATGACATTACAAAAGACTTTTTACTAAACTATACTGAATACTTACAAAAGGATAAAAAGCTAAACAATACTACTAATTATAAATACATGATATTGTTTAAATGGTTTATGAATTGGGCAACAGAAGAAAAGTATAATAAAAATTTAGAATATAAAACGTATAAATATAAATTTAAGGGAACAAAAACAGAAGATTATCAAAAAAATATTATCTTTTTATCATGGAACGAACTCCAGCACTTTATCAATTTTGATTTTAAAGGCAACAAGCGACTTGAGCAAATAAGAGATATTTATTGCTTTTCATGTTTGACAGGATTAAGATTTTCAGATATAAAAAATTTAAAGAAAAGCGACTTCAAAACTGACGACAAAGGAAACCCCTTTATTAAAATAACAACAATCAAAACTGATGACGATTTAGAAATTGAACTCAATAAATATGCTTTATTGTTATGGGAAAAATACAAGGATATTGATTTAAAGAATAACAGGGCGTTTCCTGTTCCCAGTAATCAAAAGTTTAATAAGTATCTCAAAGATGCTGGTAAAGAAGCAGGATTTGACAGTATTGAAACATATATTGATTATAGAGGCAACAAACGAATTGATGAACAATTTAAAAAATGGGAACTTCTTACACACCATACAGCCCGGAAAACCTTTATAATTAATGCTCTATACCTTAACATTCAACCTGATGTAATAATGAAATGGACAGGACATAAAGACTATAAAACAATGAAAGGTTATACTAAAATTGTAAAAGAACAAAAACAATTATCAATGAATAAATTTAATGAGTTATAATTATGGAAAATCTTGAATATTTTAGAATTTTAGTTACAGGATACTATAAACACGGTTGTTTTTTAAAAGATTATATTTATAGGGAGTTTAAAAAAGCAGAAAACAATCATATTTCAAAAGATGAATTTTTTACAAAATGCATTTATATTATAAAATGGCTTGAAAGTGAATTTGATAAACGATTATTTGAACAAAAAAAAGAATATTACAATATACTCAATTTTCTAAGGTGTGAGTTGGATAAAGTTGACTGTGATAAAATTCAAATAAATAAACAAATTATTGATGTAGAAAATCTATTAAATTCTATTAGCAAAAATAATTTTCCAGTTAACTTAAGACATATCAGGGGGATACCAACCGATTACTTAATGGATTTTGAAAATATTCTTGAGTATTCAGATTTGCAGTATATCAAAGCTTCTATAATACAAGCTATGGATATGAGTGTACCTGTTGATTATTCAAAGGATATACAAGAACCCAAACGACCAAAAGAAAATAGACCACCAGTTCTGGCAAAATATGAAACAATCGAAAGTATTTTCAATGATACCAAAAATATTCAGAAAATGATTGATTGTTTGATTGATTACGAAACATTGAACAAAAACGGCGAATTGATAAAAAAAGCTTATCATGTTTTAGCAATTTCAGAGGCATTGAAAATTAAAGGCATTATCAAAAAAGAAGTTTCAATAACACAAAGAAATAAATTGTTTGCTGAGAAATTTGGTATAGTTGTTTCAGATAGAACTACAAGGGCTAAAAACAAAGAATATGAAACACTTTTAACTGAATACAAAGAATTATTTAATACTGTTGATTTTCTTTAAAATTATTTTTTTTTAATTCCGTTTTTACCGTTTCGGAACTATCGGCATAATCGGCAATTTCTATTTTATTGTTTCGCATATATTTTTAATCTAAATTATATGCATACAGAAAAATTATCATTTAACAATTTGCCTGAAGCAGTATCCGAACTTTTGGCAAAAATGCAAAAAATTGAAAATTTAATTGTGGCAACACCAGCGGAGGCAACACCAGCAGAGCCAGAACCGTTTATTTATGGAATAAAAGGGCTGGCAGAATTTTTAAAAGTAAGCACACCGACTGCCCAAAAGATAAAGAACTCAGGGCGGATACCTTTTTCACAGGCGGAACGTACTATTATATTTCGCAAAACAGAGGTTCTGGAGGCATTGTCGAACAAAAAAAAGAAGTAACATCATGCAGGATATTACTTCTAAGATTTTTTTGCTGATTAAGACAAGCAAAGATACAAAAAATGGGATTGATATACTAAAAGAATTGTATATTAATGACAGCTCACGTAAGTATCCAACGGTACAGAAAGGCATTTGCCCAATTTCAACACACCTTGCAGGGTTTTACACCACCAACCCCGAATTGTTCCCTATTGTTGAACCTTCAAATACTGTTGAGCTATGAAACTAAACCCCGTATTTGATGACCTCAACAACCCATTGGAGCAGCCCGAAGTATGGAATAATCATTTTGAACAACTGGAGCAGAAACGCAAAGAAGTTGAACAAAACAAAGGATTGTTCAAAGTGATGACAGCCAACGAATGGTTGGAACTTGCAAAAACAAGCCCTATTCCTGAAATGCTATTTGGCGAATTTTGGCACGAAGGAGAAATATGTATTTTATTTTCTGATAGCAATTTAGGAAAGTCAATTTTAGCCGTACAGATTGCTGACAGTATAAGCAAAGGGCAACAAATACCCGGCTTTAGAATGGAAGCCCCAAAACAAAAAGTATTGTACTTTGATTTTGAACTTTCGCCCAAGCAATTTGAAGTAAGGTATTCAGTAAAGAATGAAGCCTTAAAGGTTTTTGAAAATCATTATCAATTTGACAAATACAATTTAATACGGGTTGAAATTAGCCCCGAAGCAGAACCCCCAACGGAAACCACCTTTGAAAATTACCTTAATCAATCAATGGAGCAAAGTATAATTGAAACAGGGGCTAAAATTTTAATCATTGACAATATTACATACCTCAAAAATGAAACAGAGCGTTCAAAAGATGCTTTGCCGTTAATGAAGTATTTAAAGGCGTTAAAAAGCAAATACGGGCTTTCTATTTTAGCACTTGCACACACCCCGAAGCGAGATTTAAGCCGACCAATTACGCAAAATGATTTAGGCGGAAGTAAGATGCTATACAATTTCATTGATAGTTGTTTTGCCATTGGACAAAGTAACACGGATAAAAATTTGCGATACATAAAGCAGATTAAAGCCCGAAATACAGCAATGATTTATGATACTGAAAATGTAATAGTTTGTCAGATTGATAAACCGTATAATTTCCTTGCATTTGAATTTATTGATTTTGGAGCAGAACGAGAACACCTGAAACAGCTAACCGAAAAAGACCACGAAAGCAAAATTTTGGAAGCATTGGAATTGAAAAAACAAGGACTTTCAAACGTACAAATTGCCAAACAGTTTGGAGTTTCAGAGGGAGCAGTACGAAAGTGGATTAAAAAAGGGGCTGAAAATGAATAGTTTACAAAATATCATCGTACCACTCGTACCACTCGTACAGGGTACGAACGGTACGAAAAGTACGAATGAACACCGATACAGTTTAGAAAAAGGCAGTAAAAAACACCATTGCCCCGAATGTGGTAAAAAACGGTTTGTTCGCTTCATTGATATTGAAACAGGCGACTATTTGCCCGAACAGTACGGACGTTGCGACCGTGAAAGTAAATGTTCGTACCACCTCAACCCGTATTTGGACGGGTACGCAAAAGCAGTTTGGGAACAGGAACAAAAAGTTACTGGAGTTACTAAAGTTACTGTTCCAAAACAAAAATATTTTCACACTCAACCCAAACCACAGCCCACACCTGAACCCGTATTTTTTCACTTTGATACATTCAAACAAACATTACAGCCCGAACGATATGAAAATAACACGTTTATACAGAACCTATTTTATAGGGTGCAATTTCCCTTTGAAGTTGATGAGGTTACAAAGGTTATTCAGTTGTACCGATTGGGTACGGTTGCAAATGGTTACAGAGCAGGGGCAAATACTTTTCCTTTTATTGATATTAAGGGCAATATAAGAGCTATTCAGGTAAAACAATTTAACGAACAAAACTACACCACAGGAACAGACTTTTTACATTCAATCATTGAAAAGCATTACTTCCAAAATAATAAGCCATTGCCTGAATGGTTGGAAGCATACAACAAGCAGGAAAAAAAAATTTCCTGTTTATTTGGCGAACACCTTTTAAGTAAATACCACAGCAACCCCGTTGCATTGGTTGAAGCCCCAAAAACAGCCGTTTACGGTACTTTGTATTTTGGTTTACCTGAAATACCTGAAAATCTTATTTGGTTAGCAGTTTACAACAAAAGCAGTTTATCATTTGACAAATTGAAAGTATTACAGGGACGTTTTGTTTATGTATTTCCCGACCTTTCAAAAAACGGCAGCACCTTCAAAGAATGGGAAACCAAAGCCAAAGAATATGAAAGCCGTTTATCTGGAACACGTTTTATATTTTCCGACTTACTGGAGCGGTTAGCACCCGAAGCAGACAAAAACAAAGGTAACGACCTTGCAGACTATTTAATAAAACAGGATTGGCGACTATTCAGGAAAAGAAACATTCAGGAACAAATACCACAGCCCGAACCTGAAAAAGTTACTGGAGTTACTAAAGTTACCCACCAACAAAATATTATTTTTTCGCACGTTGCACCTTTGCCAAAAGTTGATGTATTTAAAAATGAGTTATCGAAAAATTGGACACCTATAAAAAGAGAAACAGAAAGCTGGGAACAAGTTATTATTGAACTTGAAAACTACTTTGCAGGAATAGCAATACCAACCAAGCCCGTAAAGCTGAACCCTTACAGTATAATAACAAACTGTTCCCTATTCATTGAAAGCCACATTACCACAGTTAAAAGAAACAACGGTAATAAAACATATTTACCATACTTGAATAGATTACTGGAATTAAAACAATTATTAACAACAAATTTTATAATGATATGAAAACAAAAACAAAAACAAAAGAACAGGTTTTAATAACAAATTTACGTGAAACTCTTAAAAATATAATGCAAAAGGAAATTGAAAAATTACCCGAAACCCTTGACACATTAGACCCAAAAGAACGAATAAATATAGTATGTAAACTTATGCCTTACGTATTTCCGAAAGTTGAAACAGTACTCCCTACTGAGGGCGAACCATTAAAATTAGGAAATTGGTAAAATTAAAGTTCCTTAATGATTTAGGTTTAATTTTTTATATTTATTTAAAATGCCAAAACCCTGTACTTACCCAACTCTTTACAATAATGTTTTGAAAATACAAATTTCAAAATTGAAAGAATGGGGCTACCTTATCCCGAAACAAATTATTAAAAGTACAATTAATTGGAGTAGTGATGGAAATATTATAGGAATTATCTCAATAAAAATAAACACATACAGTGAACAACCATACATTGAACTTGATTACAAATACAGGGACAAACCACGAAACTATAAAGTATTATTAACCTCAACCCTATCAAACCTGAAAAAAGGTGAAATTTGGTATTTTATTTGCCCTCAAACAAAAAAACGCTGTCGAAAGTTGTATTTAATAGATGGTTATTTTTTACACCGTGAAGCGTTCAAGGGTTGTATGTACGAAACACAAATCCAAAGTAAGAAGTACAGGCAACTGGATAAAACATTAGGGGCATATTTCAAAAGTGATTACCTATACAGCGAACTGTACAAAAAGAATTTCAAACAAATGTATGCAGGTAAACCAACAAAAAAGTATTTGCGAATAATAAAACAAATACAGAAAGTAGAAAATATATTATTACACGAATTTGAAAGTGCTTTAATTAATTAATTTTTAATTTACTTTTGTTCAAATAAAAGTAAACAACAAAATAACTTATTTAACCCGTAGTGCATTATCAACAGATATTATATTTTGTATAAAATTAGCAAGTAAAAAACTATTTTTGAGTGTAATTTCAGAGTGTCAAAATAAAATAAGCCCTGTAAAAAATTGATTTTCAGAGCTTATTTATTAAAATACGTGGAGCGTACGGGAGTCGAACCCGTGACCTTCAGACTGCCAGTCTGACACTCTAGCCAACTGAGCTAACGCCCCTTCGACATTGCAAAATTATAAAATTTTACAATACACAACTACTCTTTAAATCAAATTTTATGATTATGCATTCTATAAGCCCACATTTAATGATTTTATGCGACTTATAAATTATTAACAGTTGCGATTAAATAGTTTTTATAAGCTTTTTGACTAAGCTATTTCCGTTATTACTCAATTTTATAAAGTAAACCCCTCTTTCGAAATTCGAAGCGTTAATTACAATATTATTTTCAGAAAACAACAATTCTGTTTTTATTTCCTGACCTAAACTGTTGAATATAGTTATTTTCATATTTTTGTTTATAAAATTCTTGTCCGATTTAATTGTAATAACATCGGAAAATGGATTCGGATAAACTGTTATGTCGTTTTCAACACCTTCATTTATACCTGCAAATGCAACATATATAACATTAGATGCTTGAGAAATGCAACCATTACTATTTACAGAAGTGGCATAAAAATGGCTTGTATAAGTCGGGGTAAACGAATTACCGTTAGCTCCGGCTATTAGTCCGTTATCATCATACCACAAATTTTCCGGTTCGCTTGATATAAGCTGGTTTCCTACCTGTGTTATTACAGGTATTATACTGGGCTTGACATTTATCGTATAAGATGAATTAACCGTCGAATTGCCGGCGTCTTTAATATTTGCGGTAAATGTAGTTGTAATATCCGGAGATACAATATAAGGATATGTCATCGGGTTATTATATTGCGGATTTGCAGACCAAGTAATTACATTACCTCCTACTCCTCCCGAATAATTCAAAATCAGCTTAGTAGAATAATTTTGACATATAGTATCGTTTAATGCAGTTAGAGTGCAAGTTAGCGGCTCTTTACTGATGATACCTTTGGGCAACTTGATATTATCGAGCCACACGCAATCGCTGCCGGCAGTTTGATAACTGTCTTTTCTGTAAATCCATTTAAAAGTATGAATTCCTTGTGATACCGGAAAAGAAGTTAGCGACCAATTGACCTCACCATGCCACTTTCCGACAGATACATTATCAATCTGGAAATCGAGATAATCATACGAAGGTGGTAAAGTACTTGAAGCTTCACAAGATACCTTTTTTATAAAAGAAATACTGTCATTTTGAGCTACATTTACAGTAATGGCTATGGATGTAGTTTTACTGTTTCCTATTGCTCCGCTTTTAGCAGAATACAAACCTTGATAGGGATTAACACTTGTAATAGTCCACGGAGCATTACCGCCTTGTACCCAGTTATACTTCAAAAAATTATTTGTTTCAAAATCTTCAATATTCAAACCAGCATTAAAGTATAAATGTGTAGAATAGCTATGAAATCCTGCATTAATATTATACTGAAACTCTATTAGAGAACCGGGAGCTACACTATTGACTTTGATCTGATAAATTGCATAGTAAAGGTCATTTTCGTTAATCGAGGGCAATTGAACTACATTAGCAGATTGGATGGTAACATTATTACTTACAGCTATCAATTCCGAATTAGAAATTGCACTTTGAGAGTGTCCATTATTTATAACAGGAATAGCAATTACGGCAACTTCACCTGAATCGAGAAAAGAATTAAAATTTCCGTTAATTGTATCTTTTACAATTACATTACCAATTTCAAAATTTGGAGCATTTAATGTCAGTGAGAAATTATTGTTCCAAGTATTAGAAGAATTATCAGTAATAGTCATATTGAAAGTTACCTGATGCTGATCGAAATAATTGTTTTTAACTTTCACCTTGAAAGCATTTTGAACAGTAAGCGAGCTTCCTTGATTTATGCTTCCGAACTGACAACTTGCATTAATTATCTGAACATTAGTATCAGATGTGGATATTGTTGCATTAACACCATTTGCAGCTGCAACTCCGATATTTTTGAGAGTAACATCAATATCAATTACTTCGTTTATATCGGCTTGCTGATTATTATTGCCTCCATTATCTCTTACAACTTTATTTTCGAATTGTACAAAAGGACCATTAGGAACAATAACCTGAATATAACCTATATATGGAATTTTGTTATATGCAGTAACTACAACTTTAATTGAATCTAATTGAGTTAAAGGCGAAAAATTCAATACTGCATTGTTGTTAACCACAAATTCTGAGGCTATCGCATTTCCGTTTATACTTAGAGTAACTTTAGCATCATTTGTATTGCACTGAATTTGAACAGATGTTGCACCAAGCAAAGCAATATTACTATGACTTATATTCATAGTTTTGGCTGTATCAGTTCTTACAAAAAGCGAGGGGTCGCCGAATATATTCCAAGTATCGGTCATTTCATCACCCTGTGTTCCGTAAACATCGTTCATTTTCATACAACCGTGCATCGAGATTGCTCCAAAAGATCTTTTAATATTACCGTTAACCTGCTCGGTAAGTATATCAACCATTTCATCCTGACCACACATAGGTGGATTCCAACTCTGATTGATAGTTGACATAAGTGTTGCAATTGCACCTGTTGGCTGACCATTATTTGTAGCTCTTAACCAAGCTTCGGCAAAACAGGTTGTGCTTGTAAAATTTCCGTTTACACAAGCTACAGCCCATATAAAAGGCCATTTATTATAATTGGTAAGTGAGTTAATATTTGTATTCGAAAATCCGGTGGTTCCCCAAGAAGTATTACTACCATGTCCTGTATAAAGAATGATACTTGCACCGTTATTTACTTCATCACTAACCATAGCAGCGGTTGGGTCGCCATTTGCATCCATTCCTCCCTGATTTCCTTCATAAAGTTCACTCATCGAAACATATTCATAATTCAGCAAGTCTTGCCTCATCGAACGAACGTGCTGGTAATCATATTCATTGTTATCTCCGGGACCTTCCTGCGAAGCTATTCCAATTCCTCTGTTCAACCAACCGTCATTCGACTGAGGGTATATTTCGTATGACAATATCTTTTGAACCTGAGTTTGAACGTGTGTTATATTTTCCGCCGAAATTCGACCTACAAATATATCCGGATAATGGTCATTACCAACTAAGTAACTGTATGTATTATCGGAACCGCCACCCGAAACAGTAAATGTGGGTATTTGTGGTGCATCACCCACTAATATTACGTATGTCAAACCATTGGTATTATAGTAATTTGAAATATAGTTCTTAATAGCAGTAGTCGTAGCTCCGATAGTAGAAATATCAACAACTTCGGTTGGTGTTCCTGATATTCTTCTCCAATCTACTAACGGTTGAATTGCCGACATAAACATATCAGGACATATTATAAGCATTTTACCATTTTCGCTAACAGGAGTATATTTTGTTTTCAAAAAAGGATAATTAATAAAATGTTTTAAATAAATTTTTTCAAATTCGCTGTCAACCTTATTTATCTGCTTATTAGAAGCAAGTATATTAGAGCTTGAAGATGGTTTTATTTTAATGATTAGTTCATTAAAAACTCTTAAAACCTTTGTCTGAGGATTATATTGAAACGGATAAACACTCAATGCTTGTCCGGTTATATCTCTCATTATATAAGGACTTTGTAACTCAGTAAGTTTATTGGGATAAAATTCGTTAAGTTGATAAATTTTCCCAAAATTATAAGGTACCGAAGATGGGTTAATATCTCTTGTAAGATTTCCTTTCGAAGGAGCTACAAGAATATTTTGAAAATCGGTATATTGTTTTGATATAACCTCGGCTTCCATTTCCGCACCAAATGGTATTGCTACTGATACAGAGACTTTGAGCAATTCAGGCGCATCTTTTTCGATAAACGGATATGCATTTTTTAAAATAAGTTTTTTAGCAATCCCCCGTTGAGTTTGAACATCATTCATATCGAAATCGCTTATGCTCACTTTTATGGTTGTTTCATAATTGTCAGCCGAAATTAACTCAATTTTTGCACTGTTTGCCCATTTTCTTTCAGCTAAACCCTGAGAATATAAAGTTGAGTGCAAGAAAACCACTATTAAAATTGATAATGGCAAAAAATTTATTTTGATTTTCATATAGATAAAATTTAATTATTCAGTCACTATTATTTTTTTTGTAAGAACCTGATTTTTAAAATAAATACTTAAATAATAAATCCCCTTCGACCAATTCGAAACATCAACTTTTAAATTTAGATTTGATTCGGAATTTTTATTAATTAAAGAATAAACAAGCTGACCTGCTGAATTGAATATTGATACCTGCAGACTTTCATTTTCCTTTGAGTAAATATTATTAAGGCTAATATTAAATGAATTCTTGCAAGGATTAGGGAAAACATATAATTCGGCAAAATCATTGTTTAATTTCCCATCTGCTGAAAGGATAGTTTGAATTGGAGGGAAACTAATCAAATCAATCCATGCACAATCGCTTCCTCCATAAGTGGTCTCGTCTTTTGAATAAATCCATTTAAGTGTGTGATTACCTGCTGATATAGGAAAACTAACTCTTGCCCATGCCTTTTGTCCCGACCATCTGTCCATTCTAACATTATCTATATAGAAATTAAGGAAATCCCAATTGTTTTCGGAAGACACCTTACGGTAAAAAGAAATGCTATCATCGGCTAAAACATTGATATTTAAAGAAATTACAGATGAATCCCTATCAGGAATAGCAGCGGATTTTGCACAAAAATAACCCTCATAAGTATCAACACTTGTTATAGTCCACGGTTTTAGAGAAGTAGTATCCCAATTGAATTTATTGAAGAAGCCGCTTTCAAAATCTTCAACAAGAGAACCTATCATACCTGTATAAATTTTATCATCATTATAAACACTATTACCAGTATTGATATTTACAGTAAAAGGCATCCCTACCTGTACATTTGAATTTGCGGAAATCTGAAAATCACAATCATAAGTAGAATTCTTTTGCAAATTTCCGATATTGACAGTAGTATTATTCAGAACTAAAAAATTGTTTAAACTCGAAATAGTTGTAATAACATTTGAAGCATCACTATTTCCGGTATTTTTAACAGATATCTTAAATGTAACAGTTTCTCCTGCATCTAATCTGCCGTTATTATTTCCGGTTATGTCATTAATTACAATATTTCCGATTTGAATTTTCGGAGCATTCAAAATTATATTAAAATTATAAGTCCAAGTATTATTGGCATTATCGGTAATCTTTAGTTCGAAAGAAGCTGATGTTTGGTCGGGCAATAATTGAGATACCTGAAAAGTAAAAGCATTATTAATACTTTTAATAAGCCCTGAGCTGATATTTCCGAAATTTTCAACACTATCAGTTATGGTTATATACTGAGAATTTGAGGATAATTTTGCGATAATACCATTACCAATATTGTTCCCTACGTTTTTCAATTCTGCATTTAACTTTATGATTTCTCCGTAATCTGCCAACCCGTTATTATTTCCGGCATTATCATTTATTTGATAATTGTTAAGAATCAAATAAGGTCCTGAAGGACTAATAGCCTGAATTGTTCCGAAGAATGGTTGTCTGTTTTGACGTGTAATAACAATATCTAAAGTAGATTGATTTTGAATAGGGTTAAAACTTAATACGGCGTTTCCGGATGAGTCTGCCAAAGCAGCACCTAAAAGAACTCCGTTTAAAGACAAAGCAACATAGGCATAAGGGTCAGTATTAACAACCAAAGAGCCGACACCAAGAGGCAAAATCGGGGAATAATTGGCCTGAATAGCTTGAGGAACTTTGAAATATGGCATTAGCGAAGGATCGCCCATCAAATGATAAATTTCCCAATAATAATCATATTCAGAAGGAGAACCTTGAGTTACGGCTAAATTTCCCGCATTTATCATTTGACCCTGTGTTACATACCACTGTGAAAAGGGCTCTCCGTTAGTATGCATTATTCTGTCATAAGCACCTAATGATGTGGTTGAATAAGATGCATTGGCCGAAATAGTTCCAACACCACATGCCCACCAAAAATCTTCATCCCATAAAGTATTATTTGAACCGCCTATATATCCGACTGCTCCTTTGTTTTCGGCTCTCAAAAGTGCCTCGCCAAAACATTCGCTGACATCAAATTTATTTGACAAACAACAATTCCCTATCATCAATGGATAGCGCCCCTGATTTTGAAGTGATGGGACATGACTGTTAGTGAAACTCGGATCGTTCCAACCCGTAGCACTGCCATGTGCAGTATAATTGACAAAACCCACTCCTTCGCTTACCTTTGCCCTTATCTCAGCAGCATAATTTGACGATGAAGGATATAAATAACTTGAACAATTATAACCATTTCCTGAGTTGAAATATGTTGATGTAGCATAATTAACCTGACCATTGGCATGTGAGTTTCCGAAATTAGCATCTATACCGGCTATCATTACGATATTGTTTAAAAAAGTTTTATTTGGCATAGTATATTGCTCATATTCAATAGTTTTATTGATTTGAGGCAATAGTTGACTTAAATTTTGTGCCGAGAATCTTCCGTAATATACTTCAGGGAAAAAATCGCCGGTATATTCACAGTAATACAAATCAGTTTTATGATTGTCGGTAGTACCTGTAAATGATGGTATTTGAGCAACATCTCCGACAAACAAAACGTATGTAGGGGCAGGATCAGCAGTTGTAGCATTATTATATAAGCCTTGAAGATAATTTTTTATTGATGTTGTGGTGTTTCCTACATTAGGATTATTTGTGTATGCTTCAATTACATTAAAGCCCTTTTTGGTTTTCCATTGAATAAAAGGCTGTAAAGCACTCTGAAACATTGGGTCTGAAACAATTACATACTTAATGGGATATTTCGATATACTATCCTTGGTATTAGTATTTGGTATATAATTTAACAATTTGGTTTCGAAGCTATTGAAATATGGAGAATACAATCTTTGTTTTTCTCTTTTTGTAAATTCTAAGTTAGCTCCTTCAAATTTAACGTTAACTACTATATCATGATAAACAATTATACGACCTTTAACGGGATTATACTGTACAGGAGCAACATTAATTCTGGCAAGTCTGACACCGCGCATTTCGCCAAGATATTCAATACTTACCAATGGCAACGAGAGAAATTCATCTTTTGAATATTCACTTTGGTCGATTACAAAGTTTCTTTTTTGATTTTGACTTTTAAAAGCCGGCGGCTGAACAGGAATTAACAATTGACTGACCCCATAATCTTTCAAACTGTACTCCTTGTATTGTGTTTGGTTTATTTCTAAAGTAATTTTAGCCCCAAATGGTATTTCAATCAAGTTTCTGTTAACCGGCAATTTGGGTTTACCTATATCGTTGCCATAAGAATACCCATCAATATCAATCGAAAAAAATACTCCTTTTTCCGTTTTAATTTCATCAAAATTCAAGTTACCTATCTGGTTTCTGACAACAAAACCGGTTTCAGATTTTGATATTACTTCTGTTTTGTTTTTAAACTGAGAGTTTAAAATCGATTGACCATTAACTATTCCAAGTATTGTAATAAAAAGGAACGTGTAAAAAAGCTTTCTCATTTATTGAGTTTTTAAAGTGATTATTTTGCTTGTAAAATTAAATATCTTAATATAAACGTAGTGTTAATGCTATGTTAAGTCCTATAAAATAGCAAATTACTAAAATTTTAGCTTAATTAATCTCATTTATCATTACCAAAAATTCTCTAATTTTTTATAATATTGCATTAAAAAAAAATAAATGAAAAATAGATTATTACTACTGCTTTCCACTGCTTTGTTTTGTTTAAACTTAAATGCACAAGAAATTAATATCGACGGAGTTTATAACGGTAAAAATTTATATATACTTAACCCATCAATTGGGAATGGATATTGTGTTTCGGAAGTGTGGGTCAACGGGAAAAAAACTAAGGATGAGGTTAATTCAAACAGTTTCGAAATAGATTTCTCATTATTAGGTATTAAAGAAGGCACTACTTTGAGAATTAGAATATTTCATTCAAAAAACTGTTTACCAAAGATTATAAATCCTGAAGTTTTGGAAGAAATTACCCGACTTAGTTTTGTTAATATCAAAATAAACAAAGGTGAAACAATAAATTGGGAAATAAACGGAAATGCACTTCAAGGTAATTTTTCGGTAGAGCAATATCGTTGGAAAAAATGGGTATTGGTAAATGAAATTTCCATACAAGACAGCACAACTCTAAACTCTTATTCTGTAGAAATATATCCAAACACAGGTCAGAATCTATTCAGAATAAAATTTACGGATGATAAAGGCAAAGTTTTTTATTCGAAAGAAATAAAATATAACCAGCCCGGAAAAGAACTAACGATTACCACCGATAAAATAAAAGATAAAATTGCACTGTCGAATACAAGTATGTACGAAATTTTTGATGAGAAAAATAACTTAATATTACAAGGCACATCGAAATATATTGATGTTTCAGAACTAAAAAAAGGCAAGTATTTTATAAATTACGACAATAAAACCGAAACATTTTCAATAAAATAAGCAAATTATGTTCGTTACGGAAAATACACAAATCAATAAACTGATAATCCATAAAGTCGGCAACAGCAATCTTAATGAAGGCGTTATTTATTCGGATAGTTGTATTAATCTAAAAAATGATAGTGTGAAAAATAATCTTTTAGATTTATTTATCAACTCATTCAAATATCCCGAATACTTTTCATTCTATCATGACAAAAGCATTTTTAACAATATAGTTTACAACAACTTGTACGATTTTTTTTATAAAGGAGCAAACTTTATTGAAACCTCAAAAAAAATTGCAAGCTATCTTTATGAAGTTTCTAATCATCCAAGAATTAAAAAAGGCGACTTTTATTTCTTATCATTAGAAAATGTTATTTATAACAATGAGATTACAAATGCAATCGGAATATTCAAAATCGAAAACTATGACACCTTTGTAAAGGTTGAACAAAATAATGATTTGATTGAACTTGTATCGGAAAGTGGAATAAATACAAACAAAACGGTAGATAAAGGGTGTATAGTTTTCAATACTGATAAAGAGAACGGATATGTTGTTATGGTTGTCGACCCCTCAGGAAAAGGGAATGATGCCAAGTATTGGACTGATATATTTCTTAATGTAAAAGTTCGTGCTAACGATTTTCTATATACTTCCGAAATTATGAATTTATGTAAAAACTATGTTACCGAAGTTTTACCCGAAGAATTCGAAGTTTCAAGAGCCGATCAGGCAGATATCTTAAACAAAGGGCTTGATTTTTTTAAACAAGAAGATTTTTTTGATTTCGATAAATTTTCAAAACACGTTTTTGAACAGCCCCAAGTTATTGAGTCATTTAATAATTTCAAACAAAACTATTCAACGGAAAATGACATTCAGTTTAAGAACGAATTTGAAATATCGGACAATGCTGTCAAAAAAAATCAAAGGTATCTTAGAAGTGTAATAAAGCTCGATAAGAATTTTCACATTTATATTCACGGTAAAAAAGAGTTAATTGAAAGAGGATATGATGCTGAAAATAAGATGTATTATTATAAACTTTTTTTCAAAGACGAAATGTAAAAGAAATTAGTTTTTTCATATTGAAAATTGTATATTTGTAAAAAAATCAAGCCATGAATAAAATTATTTCTTCATTGTTTATTTTGTGTTCAAGTTTTTTGTTAACTACCGGGCAAATTACGGTTAACAATCAAGATATGCCAATAGTTGGCAATATTTACACAAAAAGTACGGCCGCAAGTGTAGGCAGTATAGATTACACATTAACGGGGGCTAATCATTTCTGGGATTTTTCTTCGTTAGTACCGGTAAGCCAAACAGCTGATACCTTTGTTACGGTTATGCAAACTCCGGCATTTTATTATCCTTCATTCGTTTTAAGTGCAAATCAGGCATTGAAACAACCTAACATCAATCTCGGATTGTTTCAAATGACCAATGTTTACAATTTCTTAAACAATAGCACTTCAGCTTACAATTTGGTTGGTTATGCTGCTCAGCTTAATGGTATTCCATTGCCTCTAAAATACGATAATCCTGACAGATATTATAAATTCCCGCTAAATTACGGCAATATTGATTCTTCAAATTCACATGCTAACTTAAACGTACCCGGTTTTGGCTATTTCAATGAAGTAAAAAAAAGAAAAAATACAGTGGATGGCTGGGGTACTCTTGTAACTCCTTACGGAACATTTCAAGTATTAAGAGTTAAATCGGTTATTTACCAGAAAGACAGCCTGCACTTGGACACAATTCCGATTAATTTTCCTGCTGTAGTTCGCAATATCACCGAATATAAATGGATTGCAAAAAATCAAGGAATACCTCTTCTCGAAATTGTTGAAACAAGCCTTGGAATTATGCCTGCATTTACTACAACAATTACTTACAAAGACTCCCTAAGAAATTTAGGAATAAACGAAAAACCAATTACTATTTCCGAAAACAAAATAAATATTTATCCAAATCCGGCCAAAGATAAATTTAGTATTGATTTTAAATTAATCTCACCGGCAGAAATAGAAATAGGCATATATGATATTACCGGAAGTAAAATAAAAGAAATAATTCAACCATACGGCGAAAAAGGAAATTATAAAATATCAATTGATTTGAATGAAGCTAAAATAACAAAAGGAGTATATTTTATAAAATTCAAAAACGGTAAAAATATTTCAGTAACTAAACTAATTGTTATATAAATAAAAAAAATAACTATGGGAAAAGAAGCAATAAAAGTATCATCTGTTGATGTTGAAAAACTGTTGGAAATGCTCAATGCGGCACTTTCTGAGGAATGGTTGGCATATTATCAGTATTGGATAGGAGCAAGACTTATGGAAGGTCCTATGCGAAGCGAAATTGAACCGGAATTGTTATTACATGCAGATCAAGAATTGGGACATGCAGTTTTATTGGTAAACAGAATTATTCAATTAGGAGGAACACCTGTAATTAATCCTTCGGAATGGACAAAGTTAGCCCGTTGCTCTTATGACGAACCATCAGACCCTTATATTGAAGTTATTCTTGAACAAAACTTAAAAGGTGAGAGGTGTGCTATACAACGTTATCACGAAATTGCCGATTTTACAAACGGAAAAGACCACAGCACCCACCAAATGGCTGTCCAAATTTTAAACGAAGAACTCGAACACGAAAACGACATAGAAGATTGGATTACCGATATTAACAGAATGAAGGAGGAAATAAAGAAAATCAGACTTTAATCTTTAGCAAGAAGTTTTAACAACATTTTTTATTAACAGTTATTTTCATATTTATTGATGCAATATGCAATTGATGTATTGATAATGAGAATTTAATTTTAATTAAATTTCGTACTTTTTTTAAAAAATATTATAACATACGATTTTATCAATTAAAATAATATTGCAATAATTTTATTAAAAATTATATGAAAATAACTGTTTTCCTTTCAGCAATCATTATTTTTCTTACTTCATGCACAAAACAAAATGAAGTTGAAGATATTTTCAATAAAAACAATCAACTGTGCGATACAACAAATGTTGGTTTCAGCAATCAAATATCAAAGATATTCAATCAAAGGTGCGTAAGTTGCCATCATCAAAACATTCAACCGCCCGATTTGGATACTTATGAACACACTATGGCTTACATACTTAATCCACCTGAAAACTCATCGTTTCTTTACTATAAAATAACAGAAGGAAACCACGAAGGAATTGTTTTGAACGATTGCGAGAAAAATCAATTGAGAATATGGCTTAATAAGCCTTTGCCGTAATTTAATTCAGATTGTTATGTTAAAAAAAATTTTACTTCTGCTGATAATAGTTTGTATTACAAACTTTTTAAAAGCACAATCCGATGCTGAAAATACTTCAGCAAACGAAACTGAATATGCTGAAAAAGTATTCAATACAGCAAAATTAAACAATAGTCAAACCACAGAATTGTTCGAAAAAGGGAAAATGCAATTTCTTATTAGTCATGTTATGGGTAATACAAGTTTAGGCTATAAAGAATTATGGGGTTTTTATCAAGCCACATCAAGATTAAGTTTAGACTTAGGCATTACCAATAAATTAAGCACAGGAATAGCAATACATACCAATAAAAAATTATTCGACGGGTATCTTAAATATTCTATCTTCAGGCAATCGACAGGTTATAAGAATTTTCCCGTAAACATTGTATGGTATTCGGCTATTGCTTTAAATACTTCAACATTAAATTATCCCGAAGATAAAACATATTTAAGCGCCCGCACAAGTTATACACATCAATTGCTTATTTCTAGAAAATTTAATGAAAATTTAAGCATTCAAATAACCCCTACCGTATTACACCGCAATATGGTTTCAACTCCCGAAGACCACAATACAACCTTTGCCTCAGGATTTCTTGTAAAATATAAAATTGGCCGAAAAGCCTCATTAATCGGCGATTATTTTTGGGTACCATCAGGACAAATTTATTCTTATAATCGTTTTAATTCCCTTAGTTTTGGTATAGAAATTGTTACCAGCAAAAGACATGCTTTTCAAATATTTTTAACTAATTCTACCGGAATGGACGATATGGGCAGTATTTTGGATACAAGAGAAAAATTCAATCCTGATGGATGGCACATAGGTTTCAATATTTCAACATTATTCACTCTATTTCAAAACAACGAATAAAAAAAATGAAAAAAATTGCATTATTAATAACAGCAGGTATCTTTTTGACATTAATGATGTCATATACTTTTTACAGACCTGATACAGACGGTTCTCCTGCAGGTCAAACAGGTTCGCCTCACGATGGAAGCGACTGTTCGAGCTGTCATAGCGCTAAACCTAAAAATATCGATGGATTAATTACTTCAAATGTTCCGGCCGAAGGATATACTCCCGGAAACAAATATACTATTACTGCTCACTTAAAAGGGAATCAAAACTCAAAAAAATTCGGATTTCAAATATCCCCGCAGAATTCAAAGGGGAAATTATCAGGAAAAATGATTGTCACAAATCCTAAAGAAACACGTATTATCGAAAACGGAAAGTATATAAATCAAATTAAAGGCGGAGTTGACGGTAACGGCAGTAAATCTTGGTCTTTCGACTGGGTAGCTCCGATGAAAGGCTCGGGGGATGTTATATTCTACGGTTCATTTTTGATTGGCGGAAAACCGGAAATTGTATATAATTCGAAATTATTAATAAAAGAAAACAAATAACAACAGTATGAAAAAAATAGCTATATTCATTATCTTTATTATCGCTTTCAATTTTTTGAAAGCCCAAACCGAAGGAACACTTACTTTTAATGTTACTACTGCATCAACAGGTGGCTACAGTCCTAAACACATTATGGCCATTTGGATTGAAAAAGCAGATGGGACATTCATAAAAACCCGTTTAAAAAGAGGTGGTTCAACGTATATAAATTATTTAAACGTATGGCTTAACAAATCGGGAGGGAACGCTACTGACGCTGTTACAAGTGCAACTATTAATACTCATCAGCAAGAATCTATAACTTGGGATGGCAAAGACCTCAACGGAAATCTTTTACCCGACGGCGATTACAAAGTTTGGGTTCAAATGGCATGGGCTAATTCAAACGGACCTACATTCAATGCTACATTTACAAAAGGACCTAACTTTTTTTCGGCAAACCCAACAGGCACTACTAACTACCTGAATATTAGCTTAAATTGGCAACCAAACACAACATCTATCAATAAAATTGAGAATATTAATTTTTCTGTTTATCCAAACCCATTTAAAGAAAACACTGTCGTAAAATTATCAAAATTAAGATCTTCAGAAACAAACATTAGTGTTTACGACAATAACGGGAAATTGGTCAAGGTTATCTTTAAAGGCAACTTAGATAAAGGCAATTATAACTTTGTTTGGAACTCTGAGGACAATTCAGGTAATTTAGTTAGCAAAGGGATTTATTATATTAATATTTTCGATGGTAAAAATTATAAAACCACAAAAATAATTAAGCTGTAGCAAATCAATTTTTAATCAATATTTTGTTGTTAATATTGGATTTTGATTTAAATTTGCGTTAAATTAAAAAATAATTAAAAATGAAAAAAAGTAAAATTATTTCTTTATTAGTCTTATTCATAATGACTTTAACTACAGTCAATTATGCTAATGCACAAGATACCAAAAAACAGAAGGGGTCGGAAGTAAAAATTAAAGTTTTTTTCCACTGTGCAAATGGAAAAGCTTTAATTGAAAAAGAACTTATCAAAGAACCCGGTATATCAAAAGTAGTTGCTGATTTGGAAACTAAAGTTGTTACAGTTTCATTTGACAGCAAAAAAACCAACAAAGAAAAAATTGTAAATGCTATTGAAAAGATTGGATATGCCACCGAATTTACTCCTAAAGACAAAAAAATAAATAAAGCATGCAGCCACGATGGCGAACATAAAGAAGGAGAAAAACATTAATTCTCGAAAATTTAAAAAAACGAACATCAGAGAGATGTTCGTTTTTTTTTATATTTTTTTTTCGGTAAATTATTAATTTATAATTTTGGCAAAAAAAATCATTAAACTTATTTAAACTTAATTCAATGAAAATCTTAGTTTTAAACTGCGGTAGTTCATCAATAAAGTATCAATTGATTGATATGAGTAATAATGCCGATCTTTTGGCAAAAGGTTTGCTCGAAAGAATAAGCATGGAAAATTCTGAATTAAACCATTATCCCAAAAACAAGGATAAATTTAAACTTATTAAACACATTCCCGACCATCAAACAGGTATTAACTTAATAATTAACACCTTAAAAGACCCTGTTCATGGAGTTATTAAAAACGAAAATGAAATATATGCCGTAGGACACAGAGTAGCTCATGGAGGAGAAAACTTTAAAGAAAGTGTTAGAGTGACAGAAGCTGTTAAAGCCGATATTGAAAAGTGCATAGAATTAGCTCCGTTACATAATCCTGCAAATTTAAAAGGAATCACTTCGATAGAAGCGCTGTTACCAAAAGTTCCTCAGGTTGCAGTTTTCGATACTTCTTTCCATCAAACAATGGAGCCTTATGCATACCTTTACGGTATCCCTTACGAATACTATGAAAAATACAGAATTCGTCGTTATGGCTTCCATGGTACCAGCCATAAATATGTTGCTCAAAAAGCTTGTAATATACTGGGCATAAATATCGAAAATGTAAATATTATTACATGCCATTTAGGAAACGGAGCCTCAGTTGCTGCAATAAAAAAAGGCAAATCAGTTGATACTTCAATGGGATTTACTCCAATTGAAGGATTAATTATGGGTACACGTTGCGGTGATGTTGATTTGGGTATAACATTATTCCTTGCCGAAAAAGAAGACTTGAGCATAAAAGAAACTAACGACCTTTTCAATAAAAGAAGCGGTATGATTGGTATAACAGGCTTATCATTCGACATGAGAGATATTGAAAAAGCTGCTGATGAAGGCAATCAAAGAGCGAAAATTGCACTCGAAATGTACAATTACAGAGTAAAAAAATATATTGGAGCTTACGCTGCAGCAATGGGCGGTGTTGATTTGATTATTTTTACCGGAGGTATTGGTGAAAACGCTTGTACTACCAGACAAGGCGTGATTTCTAACTTAGAATTCCTCGGTATAGATTTCGACTTTGAGAAAAATAAAGGCTTAAGAGGCACCGATGCCCTTTTAACCAAAGAAAATTCTAAAACTAAAGTGATGGTTATTACTACTAACGAAGAACTGGTTATTGCTACAGATACTTATAACATCGTTTGCTGCAATAATAACAATTAATATTAAATTTATTTCTAAAAAAGCCTGTTAAAAACCAAAATAACAGGCTTTTTTTGTATCCGCAGTTTTAAAAAGTTTTACTATAATTTTCAGGAATTAATTTTTATTATTAACTTAGCTGCAATTAGTAAAACTAAATTATAATGAATCTGAAACAGTATCCTTTTTTAAAGTTTTTGATACCCCTTGTTTTAGGAATACTTACTACTTCTTATTATTTTGAATTTAGCGATTTTTATCCATTTAAAGCAGTTTTTATTGCCATTTTATTACTATTAATTTCTTTATGGATAATAAATTCACAATTAAATTATAATATTCGCTGGTTATGGGGAATAGCATTATCGCTTTTTATTCTTTTTTCAGCTTCAATACTGACTTACTCGAACTACAAGCAAGAATTTGACAATTCACTAATAATTGAAAATAAACCAACATTTTATAAAGTTATAATATCGGAACCTGTTGAAATTAAAGAAAAATCAGTCAGGACTTTTGCAAAGGTTGAAGCAAACAAAAATATAAAATGGAGGAAAAATTTTATTAACGTATTAATTTATCTTGAAAAAGACAGTTTAAGCGAAAAACTAAAATATGGCGATGAAATAATTTTATATACAGAATTTCAAGAAATTAAGAAACCTCAAAATCCATATCAATTCAATTATAAAAGATACTTAGCCAATAAAAAGATATTTTATCAAACTTATATCAAAAGCGGAAAATGGATAAAAATATCATCAGGAAATGGAAATATAATTAAATCTTTTGCTTTGAACTTAAGGCAAAAATTACTTAATATTCTGGAAAAGAATAAAATAAAAGGGCAAGAGTATGCAGTAATTTCGGCAGTTTTATTAGGTCAAACCGATAAAATTGACCCCGAACTATACAGGACTTATGTTAATAGCGGTGCTGTTCATGTTTTAGCTGTATCAGGTATGCACGTTGGAATTATTTTCCTGACATTAAACACTTTACTTTCTTTTATTGATAAATTTAAAAACGGGAAAATATTTAAAAGCCTTATACTTATAATTATCATATGGTTTTATGCACTACTAACAGGTCTATCTCCATCAGTAGTTAGAGCTTCAACAATGATTACTTTTATAGTAATTGGTAAAAGTCTTAACCGCTCATATAACATATATAACGTAATATGTGCATCGGCATTTATTTTATTACTTATTAACCCATTATTACTGTTTGAAATAGGCTTTCAGCTTTCTTTTCTTGCTGTCGCAGGAATTGTTATTTTTCACGAAGAATTGTATAAACTTTGGCAACCTAAAAACACAATTATCGATAAACTATGGTCTGTAACCTGTATTTCAATAGCAGCACAGTTAACAACAGGTCCAATATCTGCATTCTACTTTAATCAATTCCCTAATTACTTTCTTATTTCTAATATTTTAGTTTTTTTATTTTCTTCATTAATAATTTATGCCGGTATTTTGGTTTTAATATTCTCTTTCTTAAGTTATGTTTCAAATCTAATGTCTGTAATTCTTGTTTTTCTTATCAAAAATTTCAATTACGGCTTATCAATGATAGAGAAGCTGCCTTTTTCGACATCCTCGGGAATAAATATTACTTTAATAGAAGTTGCCTTAATATACTTTTTAATTTTTGTAATATACTTCTATTTCAAAAACAGAAACTTTATAAATCTTAGAAATGCTTTTATTGCATTGATTATATTACAAATTTTTGATATATCGAAAGCAATGTCACACAATTATCAGAAAAAATTGATAATTTATTCATTGCCCGATAATCAAAACATAGAATTTATAAAAGGTAATGAATCGTTTATATTTATTAATAAATTAATTGACAAAAAAACTTACGATTTTAACATTAAAAATAATCATATAAAATCGGGTTTGTTGAAATATAACAATACATTGATAAACGACACTGTTAAATTAAAAAATGATATTATCTTACTAAAAAATAAGTTTTTTCTATTCGAAAAAAAAAGGATAGTATTAATTGATAAAGCAAACTTTTTAAAAAATAGAAAATTAAAGGACAATAATCAAAGATTTGGTGCAGATTTACTAATAATAAGCAATAACAGCGTATTTTCGATAAAAGAACTATTAAAATTATACAACCCTCGTAAGATAATAATAGATTCTACAAATAAAGCATGGTTAGCCGACAAATTGTCAAGAGAATGCGAACAACTTAAAATGCCGTATCACAACATTTTGCAATCAGGAGCATTTTTAATGACACTATCATAAATTAATAATACATCCAAATATTCTAAAATACTGTTTATCATATAATTATTAAACTAATATTAAACTTCTTAAAAAAAGTTAAAATTTTTTTTTGAAAAAAATTTGTTTAATTGATTTTTTTTATAATTTTGCTGCAAATTTTAATAATAGAAAAACAAATGAAAAAATTATTATCTTTAATCGCTGTTGCTGCAATGTTTGCATTTGTAGCATGTGGTCCAAGTGCTGAAGAAAAAGCTGCTCAAGAGAAAGCTATCCAAGATTCATTAGCACAAGTAGAAGCTCAAAGAGTTCAAGATTCAATTGCTGCTGAACAAGCAAAACAAGATTCAATTGCTGCTGCAGAACAACAAAGAATTCAAGATTCAATTGCTGCTGCAGAAGCTGCAAAACCAAAAAAAGGCAAAAAATAGTCTTTCTTTGAAGCTAAAAAAATTGAAAAGAGAAAATTTTAAAAATTTTCTCTTTTTTTATTTTAATTTTTATTATATTTGCGTGTTAATCAATTAATCAAAAACTTAATATTTAATCTAATGAAAAAATTTTTGGGATTATTATTTTTTGCGGGAATTATAGCAATTTCTGCATGTGGTGGTGCTAAAGAAGAAGCAAAAACCACTGATTCTACTAACGTTCAACCTACTGAACAAGTTGAAACAGCTCCTGCTGACACTACACAAGCAAATCCACAATAATCTGTTTTTAAGATTAATAAAAAAAGGCTGCCCTATCGGACAGCCTTTTTTTTCGGTATTACTTATTTTTTATCGGATAAGGAGGTACAGGAGGATAATCCTTAGGATTATTTTTCAGCTCTTCAAGTATTACTTCAATAGCTTTGTTAAGCTGTTCATCTTCTCCTGCATATTCCTTTGCAGGGTCATTATCAACATAAATATCAGGTTCTACTCCGTGACCTTCAATAATAAATTCTTTGCCTTGAGCATCATAATGAGCAAATTCGGGCTTAGAAAGAGTACCTCCGTCAATAAAAGGCAATGAACCTCTTATTCCTACGACTCCTCCCCAAGTTCTTACACCAATTGCTTTACCTATTTTTAATTCTTTGAATTGGTAGGGGAACAAATCACCGTCAGACGCAGAATATTGATCTATAAGTATTACTTTCGGTCCGTATTGCATTGCCAATCTTCCGCCTAAAGGCTCATTATTACGGCTAACTCTCATAAGTACCAGTTCGCGATTGAGTCGTTCGATAATCATAGGCGATACATTACCTCCACCATTTCCTCTGTCGTCAATAATAAGAGCTTTCTTGTTTAACTGAGGATAAAAATACTTTACAAATTCGTTTAATCCTTCAACACCCATATCGGGGATATGAATATAACCCACAAGTCCATTTGTAGCTTTATTTACTTTCTCGATATTTCCACGAACCCAATCAAAATAGTATAAACCTGCTTCTGATTTTACGGGAATAATAATCTCTTTATGCGAATTCTTTCCCGAAGGCACTGAATTTACGGTAATTTCTGTTTGCTTATCGGCAGTATTTATAAGTAATTCGTAAATATCTGTTACATCTTTAACCGATTTACCGTTTATTTCAATAATAAAATCGCCTTCTTTAACATTAACACCAATATCTGTAAGAGGAGAACGAAGTTCCGGATTCCAATTTTCTCCTTTCAAAATCTTATCAATTCTATAATAACCCGATGCATCTTTTGAAATTCTGGCACCTAATAATCCCAAGTTAATTTTTTGAGGTTCTTTTTTATCTCCTCCACCTACATAGGCATGCCCTACATTTAATTCGCCAATCATCTCCCCTATTATGTAATTAAGGTCATTCCTATTATTTACATAATCTACGAATGGTTCGTACTTATTATAAATTGCTTTCCAATCAACCCCATGCATATTTGCGTCATAAAAGAAATACAGCATTTGCCTCCACGATTCATTGAAAATTTGTTTCCATTCTGCTTTTAAATCTACAAACACTTTCATATTACTTAAATCAAGCTGATCTTTTATTTCAACTTTAACCTTTGGCAAATCAATAACGCCTGATTTTCCCGGAATTCTGGCAAACATTTTTTTATTATCGGCGCTTATTTGATAAGAATTTACCTCTCCGAGATTGGTTTCCTTGAGTTCTTTTAAATCATAGCCCATTAAATAGGTCTTACCATCAGTAGAATTTTTCTGATAATAAACAATATTATCAACAACCGAAATATTCCAGTAAGATGCAGCATCAATGGGCAATACGGCAATTCGTTGAATAATATTATCTAAATCGACTTTTAAATCAATGGGTAGAGGTTTTTCTTTTTCTTTTTTAGTTTCTTTTTCCTTAGGACTTTTTTCATTCACCTGTTTTTCCTCAATTTTTACCTCATCATTAACAGGTTCAAAGGGCGACTTTGTATTTTTTGATAAAGTAACAAAGTAAACTTTAGTCATATTTATATACGCATGATTCCACTCTGTCCAACTATAGATAGGATTAAAGTCGCGGTTTGAAGTAAAGAATAAAAATTTGCCGTCGTCGCTGAAAGAAGGATTATAACTGTCATACCACATATCAGTTACAGGTGTTTTTTTGTTTGAACTTAATTCATAGAGAAAAATTCGTGTTTTGGCCATTTTTTCAGGATAGCTGTATGCAATCCACTTACTATCGGGCGACCATGTATAGTCGGTAATCTCTCCACTTACAGATTTGTCAACTACAGTTACTGATTTTGATTCAATATCAACATATTGAAGTCTGTTCATTTTATCGTGCCAAGCAATCTTTTTTGCATCAGGCGACCATAAAAGCTGATACTTGTATGTATCGGCATTAGAGGTTATTTTAATGGGTTTCTCGCTGCCATCTTGTTTTTGAATGTAAATTTCATCTTCGCCTGTTGCATCCGAAATATATGCAAGGTATTTTCCATTGGGCGACCAAACAACATTCCTTTCATGAATACCGGATGTAGAAGTTATATTTTTTGTAATACCTTTCCTTGCTGGCAAAGACCAAATATCTCCTCTTGCACCTATTGCAATACGGTTCCCGTCACTCGATATACTGTAGTTATTAATATTTTTCGAGGCATCTTTCATTTGAGTGCGGCTTCCAAGCATATCTTCGTTAATTACAATATTGACCTTGCTGATTTTTTCTGTTTTTAAATCGAATATAAGAATAAAACCGGCTTGTTCAAACACAATTGCATCATTGCCCAACGATGGGAATTTTATATCATAATCATTAAAGTTTGTCAGTTTTCGGGTTTCTTTTGTTATAATGTTATAAACAAAAAGATTCATAATTCTGTCTCTGTCGGAAATAAAATAAATATTATTTCCCGACCACATGGGTTGAATATCCTGAGCAGTATTATTAGTTATATTTTCGATTTTTTTTGTTTTAAAATCGTATATCCAAATATCATCGGCCATGCCGCCTTTGTAATATTTCCATGTTCTGAACTCTCTGAAAACACGATTATAGGCTAATTTCGATTTATCGGGAGAATAGCTGCAAAATCCACCAACCGGCAAGGGAAGTTCTTCAGAAATTCCTCCTTTGACTGAAGCAATAAATAATTGACCTTTAAAATCGTTGAAAGATTGTTTGCGAGAACGGTAAACTATACTGTTTTCATCTCGCCAAGTCATTACAATATTATTCGGCCCCATTCTATCCGATATATCATCTCTCGAAAGTGTGGCTGTAATTGTTAATCTTTTTGGAATACCTCCTTCGGCAGGCATCAAATACACCTCAGTATTTCCATCGTATTGAGCAGTAAAAGCAATTTGTTTTCCATCGGGCGAAAACTTTGCAAACATCTCATAACCCGGATCATTAGTCAATTTTCTTGCTACGCCTCCTTCTCGCGCTACTGTATATAAATCACCGGCATAACTAAAAACTATGCTTTTATCCGAAATAGTCGGAAACCTTAATAACCTTGCCTGTTTAGGCTGTGAATTGGCATTAGTAAATAAGATAAAAAATAATACGATTACAAGAAAATTTTTATTATTCATATAGATTTGTGTTTTAAATTTTTGACTGCAATTTTATGAAAAATAAACCTTTTAACTAATAAAGTTTATAGAAAAATTGAAAAATAAGATGCTATTATACAGGCAAAGAAATCGTTACTGTAGTACCGACACCTTCTTGGCTCTCGATTTTAAGTAATCCATTATTCAACTCTACAAATTCCTTGCATAATACCAAACCCAAACCACTGCCTTTTTCATTGGCAGTTCCGTAAGACGCATTGCTCTTTTCAACATTAAATATATTTATCAATTTATCATGAGGAATACCCACACCATTATCTTTAATTATGATATTAAAATAATCACTCTCTTTTTTATAACCTATTGTTATACAACCGCCTATATGAGTAAATTTAATTGAGTTATTTACCAAATTTCCAATCACAGTCGAAATTGTATCAACATCGGTATTTATCTGTACATTTTCATCAATTTCAATATCAATTTTAATCTGTTTTTTTTCGGCAAAAGTAAGATAAGGGCTTATACCTTTCACAACTAGTTCATTTAATGAGATGATTTTACTGGCAACATTTATTCGACCTTGTTGAGATAATGCCCAATTCAATAAATTTTCAAGTAAGCCATAAGTATTGATTGCCGAATTATATATGTTTTCGATAAACTGAAGTCTCTCAATATCAGATAATAAATAATAATCAGTTTTCAATAAATCCGAATAACCCAGTATTGTATTGAACGGATTCTTTAAATCGTGAGCTATTATAAAGAAAATCTTATTTTTAGTAACATCAGCATAATGTAGTTTTTGAGCTTGTTCCTGTATTTTATCTCTTTGATTCTGTAAATCAATATTTGCCATTTTTAGTTGTTCAACAACTTGTTCAAGCTGCTTAGCCTGATTTTCAATCAAAAGATTCTTTTCTAACAGAACTTTGTTTGCTCTTTTTTTAATAATAAATCTGCTGTAAAAAATTGCAATAAGCAAAATAGACAATAATATGATGATTATCAGATAATTTCTTACTTGCTTTTGATTACTAATTATTATTTGTTGCTTTTCATTTTCATTTTTAAGCAGTTGGTTTTCTTTTTCTCTTTTTTCTGTTTCGTATTGTGTTTGGTACTTAATGATATTTTTATTAGTTTCATTATTTCTGAGGCTATCATCCAAGTTGCTGTATTTGTCATACAATTCGATGATTTTATCGGTAAAACCCGATTTCAACATCGAATTAAATGCTTCTTTGTATGTCAATAACAAATTATTGGTAAAATTGAATTTTTTTGCTGTTTCAATAGCTTTTTCAAAATATTTTAAAGATTCAGCATAATTATTCGATTCTGCTTCTAAAATTCCGAGCTGATGATAGCATCCATATATTCCAAACGGGATATTTTGTTCTATACAGGAATTTAAAACACTTAAATATACAGCCTTAGCCTTATCAAATTGTTTTTTATGACTTAAAACGTTAGCATAATTAAATCTTACTTTTAATAAATCGAATTTACTTCCGAGTTTTTCGAAAATACTTTCGGCTTTTTTATAGTAAAATAAGGAAGAATCGGGGTGTGTACCACTGTAAAATATCCCCATGTTCATATAATCGGAAGCCAATTCATCCTGAAAGTTATTAGATCTGTTTATTTCAATAGCTTTATTAAAATATTTGAGGGCATTTTCTTTCAAACCGACTCTCATGCTCACAAGAGCAATATTTCTGCATGTTTGAGCATAATTAAACGAATCTTTCCTGTTTGCGAAATAATCTAATGATTTCTGATATGTTTGAATAGCTTTATCGGGACTGCCCATATCTTCGTACATCATAGCCTTGTTTGTAGAAAGCATTATTGCCAGATTTTCGTTTTTGGCTTTCAATGCAATTTTTTCGCCTTCGTTAAATAAAGCAATAGCACTGTCGTACATTCCAAAATTTTTGAAAAACAATCCGTATTGATTTAATAAATTAAGTATCAAATTAGTATCGGTAGATAATTTGTAAGAACTATAGGCATTAATGTAATTTTTTCTTGCCTTTTCAATATCTCCTTTTTTCTCATAAGCCTTTGCCATAGAGATATTTGCCTGCAATTTAATATTTTGATCATCCGTGGAGTCGGCAAGCTGCATCATCTGAACAGCTATCTGAAATAAGCTGTCGGTATTGCTTGTAACGTATTTCTGATATTTTGAAACAAGTTCATCGAATCTGCTTTTTAAATCAGCCTCAACAATTTTTTCGGAATTATTTTTACAGGAAGTATAAAAAATTAAGATTAAAAATATTTTGATAAAAAGCAGATGCTTGAGTATTTTGTGCATAGTGTATTCAATTAATATACAAATATATTAATTTTTCAAAGAAAATTTATCTTTCAGCAAAAAAAAACGATAATTAAAATTTACTACTTTTGTGCTTGATTAAAAAAAATGAAAATGAGAAAAAATTTATTTATTATTATGATTTTACTTACATCAGTTTACGGTAAATCAGTATTTGCACAAGTTTCAAAAAATACAATTGAAAATACAATATTAAAAATCAAAGAAAAAAATCAAAATGCACAGGAAGACAGAATAATAAGGGGAGTGAATCAGGCGGCAGCATTTTGGACAGAAAAAGACGGCTCAAACGAAGATTTCGAGAAGTTTTGTATTGAAAACTTTATATCTAATTACGATGAACTTCAAAATTGTTTTGTGAAAATATCAAATAATCTTGAATCTATTCTAGGATGTTTCAACAAAATAAGTGTAGATTTAAAACTTCCTTTGCATCTTGATTTGGGAAAGATTTCAAATATTGATGAAATATTCGGAAGTTATGATGTTTCGGCTCATTTCAACGACGATATGTTTACCAATAAAATAGCTTTTATAACAATACTAAACTTTCCTTTTTACAATCTTAAAGAAAAAAATAGTCTCGGAAAATCGTGGAACAGAGACCAATGGGCTTTTTCGAGAATGGGAGATCTTTTTACGTCACGCGTGCCGGCCGATTTAGCTCAAAAAGTATCGGAAGCTCTTACCGCTTCTGACACTTATATATCTGATTATAATATAATTATGGGTAACCTGATAGATAATAAAGGGAAAAAATTGTTTCCAAAAGACATGAAACTTATAACTCACTGGGGGCTTAGGGATGAATTAAAATCAAACTATAACGCAAAAGGTTTGGAAAAGCAAATGATGATTTATGAGGTAATGAAGCATATAATAAATCAGGATATACCTAAAGAAGTTATTAATAACGGCGATTTTCAATGGAATCCATTTACGAATCAAATATTTAAAGACAATAAAGTAATTGCTCACACACCTGAACCAGACATACGATACCAACATTTATTGAACAACTTTAAAGCATTAAAAGCATTAGACCCATATTGTCCGGCTTATCCTACTTATATACAACGAGCATTCGACCAATCAATGGAAATAACTCAAGAAGAGGTTGAAAAAATTTTCATTGAATTTGTTTCATCGCCTCAAGTAAAACAAGTTGCAAATCTTATCAGCAAAAGATTAGGAAGAAAATTACAACCTTTCGATATTTGGTACGATGGTTTTAAGGCCAGAAACTCTATAAGCGAAGATGAATTGACTTCATTAATCCAAAAGAAATACCCAAATAAAGAAGCTTTTTCGGCCGATTTACCTCAAATATTAATTAAATTGGGCTTTACAAAAGAGAAAGCACATTTTATAACTTCAAAAATTACCGTAGATGCTTCAAGAGGAGCAGGACATGCATGGGGTGCCGCAATGAAATCGGACAATGCCAGACTTAGAACAAGAATAGGAGCAAACGGAATGAACTACAAAGGATATAATATTGCTATTCACGAATTTGGACATAATGTAGAACAAACAATTACACTGCATGATGTAGATTATTACATTTTAAACGGCGTTCCAAATACAGGTTTTACCGAAGCTCTTGCATTTATTTTTCAAAAACGCGATCTTGAACTTTTAGGCATTAAAGACGAAAATCCTTTAAAAGAACATTTATTGGCACTCGATATATTCTGGGGTTGCTATGAAATAATGGGGGTTTCGTTGGTTGATATGAATGTTTGGAAGTGGTTATACCAAAACCCTCAAGCAACGCCTTCGCAACTCAAAGAAAAAGTTATAACTACGGCTAAGGAGATTTGGAATGCTTACTATGCCCCTGTTTTCGGAATTAAAGACCAACCAATATTGGCAATATATTCACATATGATCGACAACCCATTGTACTTATCGAACTATCCTATTGGACATTTAATTGAGTTTCAAATTGAAAGGTATATCAAAGATAAAAACTTCGCAAATGAAGTATTAAGAATGTTTTCGAATGGCAAATTAACTCCAAAATATTGGATGATAAATGCCGTAGGCAAGGAACTTTCATCTAAACCGCTAATTGAAGCAGCTTCAGAGGCACTAAAATATGTAAAATAATATATGCACCGCTGCGAATGGACAAAGAATGACAGCTTAATGAACTCCTATCACGACCATGAATGGGGCGTGCCTCTTCATGACGATAAAAAGCTGTTTGAATTTTTGGTTTTAGATGCTTTTCAGGCCGGTTTAAGCTGGAAAACAATTCTTTACAAAAGAGAAAATTTCAGAAAAGCTTTCGACAATTTCGATTATTACAAAATTTCTGAATTTAAACAGAATGAAATCGATAAACTCCTTACCGATAATGGAATTATAAGAAACAAACTTAAAATTGACGCTACAATTTCAAACGCAAGAGCATTTATCAACATCATTGAAGAATACCGAAGTTTCGATAAATATATTTGGCAGTTTGTTAATTATAAAACTATTATTAACAGTTGTAAAACTATAAAAGATGTCACTGTAACATCAAAGGAATCGGATTTGATGAGCAAAGATTTAAAGGAAAGAGGATTTAAGTTTGTCGGAAGTACTATATGTTATGCCTTTATGCAAGCTGCGGGGATGGTAAATGACCATACAACCGATTGTTTCAGATACAAAGAACTCATAACCCAATATAAATAAACTACTAAATAATGCTAAAATCTCATATTGGAGAATTAACGGCACTTTTAACCGCTTTTTGCTGGACAATAACTGCTATGGCGTTTGAATCGGCAAGTTTGAAAGTTGGTTCAATTGCAGTAAACCTAATACGTTTATGTTTTGCTTTTATATTTTTAAGTTTATTTAATTTTTTCATCAGGGGATATATTTTCCCCATAGATGCAACTTCACATACTTGGCTATTGCTAATAACTTCGGGCATAATAGGTTTTGTTATAGGCGATTTATTCCTTTTTGAATCATATACTATTATTGGTTCACGTATTGCAATGCTTATAATGACATTGGTACCGCCTATAACAGCTATAATAAGTTATTTTGTGCTTGGTGAAAACCTGTCAATAAAAAACATACTTGGGATGTTTCTTACTTTATTGGGAATTTCAATGGTTATAATTAATAAAAATAACGGAGAACAGAAACTAAAGATAACTCACTCGATAAAAGGTTTGTTTTTTGCATTTATAGGTGCCGTAGGACAGGCTTTAGGATTGGTTATAAGCAAGTTGGGAATGGGTAGTTATAATGCATTTGCAGCAACTCAAATAAGAATAATTGCAGGAATTATCGGTTTTGCTATCGTTATAAGTTTTTGGAGAAAATGGAGCAATGTCAATACAGCTATTAAAAACAGGCAAGCTGTAAAAAGAATCACACTTGGTTCGGTTTTCGGGCCTTTTCTGGGTGTTTCTCTGTCTTTATTCTCAATACAACATACTAATGCAGGAATAGCTTCGACAATAATGTCAATAGTTCCTGTTTTGATTATACCTCCGTCAATTTATTTTTTCAAACAAAAAGTAAAACCCAACGAAGTAATAGGCGCAATTGTAAGTGTAATAGGTGTTGCATTATTTTTTATTTAACTAAGATGAAAATAAATTCCGAAAAAGAACTTTACGAATTACTTGAAGAAAAGTATTACGAATACTGCAATCCCTTTTTTATTGAAACCGACCCTATAAGTATTCCTCACAAATTCAATAAAAAAGAAGATATCGAAATATCGGGGTTTTTCAGTTCAACAATTGCGTGGGGGCAAAGAAAAACAATAATTGCCAATGCAACGAAATTGATGAATTTTTTCGACAATTCGCCATATCAATTTATAATCCAACATAATGAAAACGATTTAAAGAAATTACAATCTTTTGTCCATAGAACATTTAACGGGGATGATTGTATTTATTTTGTTGAATCTCTTAAAAATATCTATGATAAGTATAATGGTCTCGAAAATGTATTTTCGGATATTTTTCGCCAAAACAACGATATGTTTGCAACAATTTCGAGGTTTAATAATATTTTTTTCAGTCTTCCTCATTTAAAACGCACCGAAAAACACATTTCAAACCCTGAAAAAGGTTCTGCAGCAAAACGAATAAATATGTTTTTACGTTGGATGGTTCGAAACGACAATAGAGGTGTCGATTTTGGTCTATGGAAAAAAATTCCCGTTTCGGCTTTGCTATGCCCTCTTGATTTGCATTCTGCAAATACTGCACGAAAATTGGGAATAATATCAAGAAAACAAAACGACAGAAAAACAGTTGAAGAACTTATGATTACACTAAGAAAATTCGATAAAAACGACCCCGTTAAATACGATTTTGCTCTATTCGGGATAGGAGCTTTTGAAAAAAATAATCGGATTTAATTTTTCTTAATTATAGTCAGATAAAATGATATTTCGATAACAGTAAAACTTTTCACAATATATTTTGTTTTTTTAATAATTTCGCAACATTCAAATAATTAAAAATTCTTGATTTATGAACTTTGATTTAATTGTAATAGGAAGTGGCCCCGGAGGTTATGTGGCAGCAATAAGAGCATCACAGTTAGGACTTAAAACAGCAGTTGTTGAACGTGCCGAGCTGGGAGGAATTTGTCTTAATTGGGGTTGTATCCCTACAAAAGCTCTTTTAAAAAGTGCTCAAGTTTTTAATTATACATCACATGCTGCCGATTACGGAATTAAAATCGAGGGAAATATTTCGGCAGACTTGGAGAAAATGGTATCTCGCAGCAGAAATGTTGCTGACGGAATGAGTAAAGGAATTCAATTTCTGTTTAAGAAAAATAATATTGAAGTTCTAAACGGATTTGGGAAAGTAAAACCGGGCAAAATAATTGAAGTAACTGATAATGAAGGGAAAAAAACCGAATACAAAGCAAATCATATAATAATAGCTACCGGTGCAAGATCGAGAGAATTGCCAAATTTGAAACAAGACGGTAAAAAAATTATCGGTTATCGTGAGGCATTAACATTAAAACAGCAACCAAAATCAATGGTAGTTGTCGGGTCGGGGGCAATCGGTTCCGAATTTGCATACTTCTACAACTCAATTGGGACGCAGGTTACACTTGTAGAATTTATGCCTAATATTGTTCCTTTAGAAGATGAAGAAGTGTCGAAACAATTAGAACGTTCGTTCAAAAAACAAGGGATGAAAGTAATGACCGAGTCAACTGTTGAAAGTGTTGATACATCTGGTGAGCTTTGTAAAGTAAATATAAAAACCAAAAAAGGCGAAGTAGTAGTAGAAGCCGAAATAGTTCTAAGTGCCGTAGGTATTACAACTAATCTGGAAGGCATAGGATTGGAAGAAACCGGAATAAAAGTCGAAAAAGGGAAAGTTATTGTTGACGAATACTACCGCACCAATGTTGAAGGATATTATGCAATAGGAGATATAGTTCACGGGCCTGCATTAGCACATGTTGCCTCACACGAAGGTATAGTTTGTGTCGAGAAAATTGCCGTACACAATCCCGAACCTATTAATTATGGTAATATTCCGGGCTGTACTTATACCACACCCGAAGTTGCTTCTGTTGGTATGACCGAAAAGCAAGCAAAAGAAGCCGGTTACGAAATATTGGTAGGGAAATTTCCTTTTACAGCATCAGGAAAAGCAAGTGCAGGAGGCAACAAAGACGGCTTTGTAAAAGTGATTTTCGATGCCAAATACGGCGAATGGCTCGGATGCCACATGATAGGCGATAATGTTACTGAAATGATAGCCGAAGCTGTTGTAGCAAGGAAGTTAGAAACTACAGGCAGAGAGATACTCTCTTCCATTCACCCGCATCCTACAATGTCGGAAGCAGTTATGGAAGCCGTTGCCGCAGCTTACGGTGAGGTTATTCATCTGTAAATTCTTTAGCGTTTCAAATCCACACAGCAAGGAACAAAAGGCCTTGCATCACCGCCATTGCGTACAATATCTCTTACAATTGAAGATGACAGAGATGTATGCTCAGGGAGGGTTAACAGAAAAACTGTCTCGATGTCGGCATACATCTGTTTATTTATTTGACCTACTTTACGTTCAAACTCAAAATCGGCCGAAGTACGTAATCCCCTAAGAATATATCGGGCTCCTTTGCTTTTACAAAAATCTATTGTCAAACCGCTATATTCGCACACTTCTATACTCGGATAATCTTTAAAAACCTCTTTAATCCACATTAATCGCTTTTCGATTGGGAAAAATGAAGTTTTATCAACGTTTTTGCCTATAGCAACAATAATTTTGTCGAATATGGGGATTGCCCTTTTTATTATTGACTCATGACCGACTGTAATAGGGTCGAATGAACCCGGAAACACTGCTATTTTCATAATTTACAACTTTATTCAACTTTTTTTTGCCCTTTATCAGGTGCTTCATTAAAAACATATATCAACCTGAATGTCAGCAAACTGTTATATTGCGTTCTTTCCCATGTTTGCCCGATACTATTGGTAAAAATTCTTGTTCTAATCGGAAAAACAGTATATGCATAGCGAAAATTAAATTTTAGTTTACCATATAACCTAAAACGTAAATCGGCAAGAAAATTTACATCATCTCTTTTATAAGGACCTGCTAAAGTTGTGGTTTCAATTTTTCTTCCGTGTTCAATTTCTTCGATACCAACTGTACGTCCCCATGAAAATCCCAAGCCGAAAGTAATGGTTTGCTTGTCTTCAAAATGAATTAATACAGGCACTTCAAGATAGTTGATACGAATGTTGTAATAAGGTTTTGGCAATGTATCCAATTCGGGCGATTCGTTTTGATATGCTCCCTTCTGATTAAATATAGTTTCAACACTCAGTGACCATCTTTTATTATTGAAAGGCAATATCGCCCCTACCCCAAGGTTTAATCCGAATTTATGGTAACCATAAACCTCGTCACCATCGATCTGAGTGGCATTTATACCTCCAATAATCTGACCTTTTATTCGCTGTGCAAAAGTAATATTTGAACATAACAGAAACAAAAGTATTGATATCGAAATAATTCTGATTTTCATCATTTTATAAACTTGATTAATTATTTTTTTAACGAAAGCTGAATACGTTTTCTTATAATATCTACTTCAAGAATTTTCACTTCAACTTTTTGATTAAGTTTAACTATATCGTTAGGGTCTTTTATAAATTTATCGGCCATCTGACTAATATGAATAAGTCCGTCCTGATGAACACCAATATCGACAAAAGCACCGAAAGCAGTTATATTAGTAATAATTCCGGGTAGAACCATGCCGGGCTTTAAGTCTTCTATAGTGTTAACGTTTTTATCGAATTCAAAAAAATCGAATTTTGTTCTGGGATCACGTCCCGGTTTTTCCAGCTCTTTCATTATATCTTCGAGAGTTGGTAAACCTACATTTTCGGAAACAAAGTCTTGGAGGTTGATTTTTTTTCTTAAATCCGAATTAGCAATAAGATCTTTAACATCTGCATTCAAAGATTTTGCCATTTTATAAACTATATGATAGCTTTCGGGATGAACAGCACTATTATCGAGAGGGTTTTCGGTGTTTCTTATTCTGATAAAACCGGCAGCTTGTTCAAAAGCTTTTTCACCGAATCGCGGCACCTTTTTTAATTCTTCTCTCGAGCTGAATGCACCGTTTTTTTCTCTGTAACTAACTATATTGCCTGCAAGGCTCTCTCCTACTCCCGAAACATAAGCAAGCAGTTGCTTACTTGCAGTATTTACCTCTACACCAACATTGTTAACACAACTTACTACTACATCCTCAAGGCTTTGCTGAAGTGCTTTTTGATCGACATCGTGCTGATACTGTCCTACACCTATTGATTTTGGGTCAATTTTAACGAGTTCTGCCAAAGGATCCATCAGCCTTCTGCCGATAGATACCGCACCCCTTACGGTAACATCATAATCGGGAAATTCTTCTCTTGCAATAGCCGAAGCAGAATAAACCGAAGCTCCGCTTTCATTGACCATTACTGCCATAATTTCTTTAGGAAAATGAATACGTTTTATAAAATTTTCGGTTTCTCTTCCGGCTGTACCGTTGCCTATAGCAATAACTTCAATTTTATAGGCACTTACAAGCGAAAGTATCTTGTTAATCGACTGTTTTATTTCATTTTCGGGCGGGTGCGGATATATTGTTTCATTGTGAAGCAAATTGCCGTGTTTGTCGAGACATACAATTTTACATCCCGTTCTGAATCCGGGATCGATTGCAAGTATATTTTTCTGCCCCAATGGTGGTGCCATTAATAGTTGCCTTAAATTCTCGGCAAATACTTTTATGGCTTCATTATCCGCTTTCTCCTTTACCAAATTTCGCATTTCGGTCTCCATAGAAGGAGCCAACAATCTTTTATAAGAGTCTTTTATTGCTAATGAAACCTGCTTTGAACTTTCGTTATCCGATTTCAAAAAAATTCTATTCAGTATTTCAATTGCTTTTTCTTCGTCAGGCAATATTTTTAACTTAAGAAATCCTTCGTTCTCGCCCCTGTACATTGCAAGTATTCGGTGTGACGGCGAACGCAGCAAATTTTCCTCCCATTCGTAATAATTTTCATATTTCCTCCCGTCGGCTTCTTTGCCTTTAGCTACTTTTGAATATATTTTTGCTTCTCTGTTAAACAAATATCTTATTCTTTCTCTTGCCTTTTGATTTTCATTTATCCATTCGGCAATAATATCTCTGGCTCCAGAAAGAGCATCTTCTACCGACGTTATACCTTTTTCATTATTGATGAAAGTTTTTGCCTTTTCAGTTATATTGATATTTTGCTGCGTCATTATAATTTTTGCCAATGGCTCCAAACCTTTTTCGATGGCAATGCTTGCACGTGTTTTCTTTTTTGGACGATAGGGAAGATATATATCCTCAAGCTCTGCCATTTGCATTGCAGAATTAATTGATTTCATTAACTCATCGGTCATCTTACCCTGTTCCTCAATAGAGTTTATTATTGCCTGCCTTCTCTTTTCCAATTCTCTTAGTTGATTAATCCTGTTTCTTATGGCAGTAATCTGCAGTTCATCAAGTCCTCCTGTAGCTTCTTTCCTATAACGGGCAAGAAAAGGAACACTAGCACCACCATCAAGCATCTCTACTGTGTTTTGAACTTGCCAGAACGAAATATTCAATTCTTTGCTAATTATTCCTAAATGATTATCAAGCATTATATCTTTTAATTTATTATTGCAAAGATATTACTTTATCGCAATTTTTCATTAACAGTCACAATCAGTTTAAAGAGATTGATTTTATTAAAGTTAAAAAAAAATTAATCAAATCATTTTTAAATGTTTAAATTAAAATCACTATTTTTGCTATATAATAATTAAATATTCAAGGCATTATCCTTTTAATATGAATAAGCAAGTCTATTATTTTATAATATTTTTAATACCTTTTTTTATCTCATGTTCAAAAGTAGAACCGGTAAAACCTATTGACCAACCTAAGCCAAGCTCCACTGTAATAACAATAAAGGGAGCATCGGATATAACATTTCAAAGTGCTGTAGTATATGCTGAAGTAAAACCCGGAAACCTCACTACACAGCTTTTTTTCGAATACGGCACTTCAACAAGCTACGGTCAAAGTATTAAATTAAACAATGTTAACGGGGATAGCACCTTAACTGTTTCGACTACATTAAATTCGCTCGACCAAAATACCATTTATCACTACCGTTTAAAAGCAATAAACGATAACGGAATATTTTACAGCAGAGATACTACTTTCACAACTTTAAACTCCCCTATTCTGTATGCAATAACAACTACTGGCAATCTTATATGGTACAAACATAACGGCTATCAGACAGGCACTCCCGATATGGAAACACCAAAACAGATAGGTTCTGGCGGTTGGCAAAACTATAAATCGGTTTTTTCGGGCGGAAATGGGATACTTTACGGCATTTCGGCCGATGGCAACCTTTTCTGGTACAGGCATTACGGGTTTCCAACAGGAACAACTTCAATGGATGGGCCTAAACAAATAGGTACAGGCGGATGGCAAAATTTCAAAACTGTTTTCTCCGGTGGTAAAGGTGTTTTATATGCCATAAATAACGATGGCAACCTTATATGGTACAGACACAACGGATACCTTGTCGGAAATACCGACATAACTGCTCCCAAAACAATAGGAATAGGCGGATGGCAAAATTATAAAAGTGTTTTTTCAGGAGGACCCGGAATTATTTACGCTATTTCAAACGATGGTAATTTATTCTGGTACAAACATATAGGCTATGAAACCGGAACTGTTGAAATGACTGCCGCAATAAAAATAGGAATCGGCGGGTGGAATAACCCTAAAGATGTTTTTGCAGCAGGCAGAGGAATTATTTACGCTATAACTACTGACGGAAATCTACAGTGGTTAAAACATATAGGCTACGAAAACGGAACATCGGGTTTATTAGGCCCTGAAAATGTTGGTATAGGCGGATGGCAAAATTTTAAAAAAGTATTTTCGGGCAATTAATTATCCATCCTGTAATCTTTGTAATTATATACATTTTGATATATTTTACCTACAAAATCCGATAATCGCAAAGTATCATTAATTTTTGGAGTTGATAACAAATACATCTCAACAGGATTTTTCCCTTTCTCATAAGGAGGCTGAACATATTTATAATCAACTACATCAAACCCTAAACCGGTATAAAATCTAAGCCTTTTTATTGATAATTCGCTTTCGGGCTTTTCTGCCTCCAATAAAACAGAATATTGACTTTTATCAATAAAATCAATCATAACTTTACGACCTATACCATTGCCTCTTAATTTTTCATCGACTGCAAAATGCTCTAAATACCTAAACTCTTTAAAATCCCAATAAAAAAACAAACCCGAAATATTTCCGTCTGACAAAATAAAATTTGGATAAAACAGTTTATTTTTCAGTTGATGGGTTAAGTTTTCAAAATGTCTTCTTTCATCCGAGGGAAAAGATTTTTCATAAATCTCTTTAATTAAAATCAATTCATTATGAGCTGTTATAGGCTTCAGTTCAATTTTCATAATTTATTATAAAAAATTCCTCATAATGATTCTCACAAAAATACTGTAGTTTAACCCGAATTTTTCGTAATACATCAATGCTGAATTGTGATAATAAATATGAAAACCGGGGTCAACACTTATGCTTTCGTTAAAATTCAGGTTTAAACCGGCACCGCCGAAAAATCCGAAGCCTATTCCGCCTTGTCTTATATCGTAAGGCTGCATTCCTGTATTAGGAACATAAGGGCGGTTTCCGTAAACATTTATTATACTTAAATCCAAATCGCCTACCATTATTCCGTTCTTCTTCACTATGGTATTGTTAAAACTAAAACCTCCCTCGACCCAGAAATTGGTTTTTTCGCCAAAATAAAAATCTTTGTATAACCCTAAATCAATATAGGTTCTTTCTTCCTGCCCATAAACAGGGAAATATTTCAATGCAGGTTCGGAAGTAAAAGTAACAGAATCAACCTTTAAAGCAAACTGGTTCTGTGTATTTAGTTTAGAAAAATTGAACTGAACAAAGATACCGGTAGTATTATTATAATTATATCTTGCATAAAATCCTATCATCATCGACATATCGTACGACATTGATGAAGGCACGGAATACAATGTAAAATCTCTCTGATTTAGTCTCTGCTTAATTTCGTTGTAAAAATATGTATTGTTTATAAAATATTTAATTGAATTTTCATTTCTATCGCTTCCGTTATAATATGTGGCTTGTTCGCTGCTTCCCTTAAAAACTCCCATATTTAAGCCAAAAGTCAAGCCTCTTCTGTCAACTTCATTTTTTTCAGTTTTTTTTCTGTTGGTTTCGGTATTAAAATAATTTAATTTTTCCCTATGAAAGCTATATTGTGCATAAATAAAACTATTACTCGCAAAAAGAGCCAAAAACCAGAATATTAAACGTAGTTGCATTTAAAAAATTTATTTGTAATAAAAATACAAACTTAGGAATAATTTCGAAAATTTGCTGTTTAAATGTTGCAGTTAAAACAATTTTATTTAATTTTGCAAAACAAAAAGGCTCCGTGGCGTAACTGAATAGCGCATCTGACTACGGATCAGAAGGTTACAGGTTTGAATCCTGTCGGAGTCACATATTAAAAGCTCTGAATCAAATTTCAGGGCTTTTTTATTTTAATAAATCTTCAGTAACTATTTTCCCATCGGGCAAATACGATACTTTTTTAATCTTAGTGTTTTTTTCAAAAATAATTTCACTTACAACATTTCCCATCAAATCGAATACTTGCTCTTTTCCGTTGCCGTTTTTGAAAATCGCTTTTCCAACCATAAACCCGCGTTCATTAAACGATTCCCAAATACTGTCATAATTGCCGTTTTTATAATAAGCATTTAGTTTCAATTGACCATTTTCGTGCCATACTTTGTAACTTCCGTTTAAAGTATCGTTCAGGTAAGTTATTTCCGAAATTAAATTGCCCTTATCGTCCCATTTACGTTCAATTCCATTTTTTTTTCCTATTGTATAGTTGCTCTCAACCTCTTTGTTTCCATTAGGATACCATCTAATTAAATTACCGTTGAGTTTACCGTTTTTATACTCAGCTTTCATCAATAATCGCCCGCTTTCGTACCACCACTGTGCTTTTCCGTTTTCTTTGCCAAACAAATATTCAATTTCCGAAATTTTACTTCCGTCTTCTCTGTACGAAATTTTTGTTCTGCTGCACGATACAAATATTAAAAGCAATAAAAATGAGAAGAAATAATTTTTTATTCTGTACATTTGTAACAATTTGATTTATTTAAACGTCGTATGAAAAGCAAAATTATTTAAAAAACAATATAAATTCAAAACTATGAGAGCAGCCGTATTAATTCTGATATTTTCGGGTGTGGTAAGTATGAAACAATGTACTCTTAATAAAGATTTTGTAAAAACTCCTAATTTTGAAAAAAGCAGTATTATTGAAAATTGCGAAAATTCGGAAATAATTTCAAAACCTGATACTGAAAGTGGCAATATTCTTTTTACACCTTATTTTTTCCGTATAAGAGAAAACAAAAATACAGGAGATACAGAATTGATTAATTATAATTAACTAATTCTGACCAAATTTATCTATCTGAATATAAATCTTTTGCTACAAAACTAAATGCTTATGATTTTTTTTGAATTGAAAAATAAAATGTAACTTCTTTTTATTTTTTTAGAATAGCTTTTAAAACAAGCATATTATTTATTAAATTCTCAGATTTTATTATTTCAGCATATACTCTACAATTTAAAAAAAAAAATCAATCAAAATGAAGTACAATTTGTTATTTTTACGACGATTTTATTAAAGTTTGATTCTAAATTTTACTATTGATAGATGCTTGACTTAAAAAATTTTATAAAAGATATAAACAGCAAAGGTCATAAGCCGCGTTACGCAGCTTTGGATATATTGAAATATATAGGTCCGGGTTTGCTTGTCACTGTTGGTTTTATCGATCCGGGCAACTGGGCTTCAAATCTGGCAGCCGGCTCTCAGTTTGGTTACGAATTGCTTTGGATAGTAACTTTATCGACTGTAATGCTTATAATACTTCAACATAATGTAGCGCATTTGGGAATTGCAAGCGGACTGTGTTTATCCGAAGCTGCAACAATTTACACTCCCAAGTGGGTTTCAAAACCTATATTAACATCGGCCATGTTTGCATCAATTTCGACATCCTTGGCCGAAATTTTAGGTAGTGCCATTGCCTTGAATATGCTGTTTGACATACCTATTGTTATCGGGGCATTGCTTACGGTAATTTTTGTAATAATTATGCTGTTTTCGAACACATATCACAAGATTGAGAAATGGATAATAGCTTTTGTTTCAATAATAGGGATTTCATTTATTTATGAACTTACTCTTGTAGATATCGACTGGAATAAAGCCGGCATGGGCTGGGTAGCACCCAAAATCCCTTCGGGTTCTATTATTATAATAATGAGTGTTTTGGGAGCAGTAGTTATGCCTCACAATCTTTTCCTGCATTCAGAAGTAATACAGAGCAGGCAGTGGAACCTTCAGGACGAAAAGACAATAAAAAAACAACTCGATTACGAGCTTTTCGATACTTTGTTTTCGATGATAGTAGGCTGGGCTATAAACAGTGCCATGATTTTGTTGGCTGCTTCTACATTTTTTGTACACAATATAAAAGTAGATGAACTGCAACAAGCAAAAAACATTTTAGTTCCGCTATTAGGGAATAATGCATCTACTATTTTTGCCGTAGCACTACTTTTGGCCGGAATTGCTTCTTCCATTACTTCGTCTATGGCAGCAGGCTCGATATTTGCCGGAATTTACAAAGAACCTTACGACCCTAAAGACAACCATTCTAAAATTGGTATAGGAATTTCACTTATTGCAGCTCTTGCTATTATTATGTTTATTTCAAATCCATATTACGGATTGATTATTTCTCAAATGATTTTAAGTATTCAATTGCCTTTTACAATTTTCCTTCAGGTTTACCTTACATCTTCAAAAAAAGTAATGGGAAAATATGCAAATAAGAAAATTACAAATATTGTATTAATTATTATCGGCTCATTTGTTACTTATCTGAATTTTTACCTTTTATTTTCATACCTGTTTTAAGTCATTTTGTCAGATATTTTAGTAATTTAATTAAAATACAAAAAATAATGCGTCAAAATGGCGTATAAATTTTTGATTTTTGTTTTGGCACGCGTATTGATTTTTAGAGTTTCAGAAAATTAAATGTTAAACTTTAAAAATATAGGAGGACCAAAATATGTTACCAATGTTAAGAAAACACAGCAGTTTACCAAGTTTTGTAGATGAATTCTTTGGAAAAGATTTCATTTCAAACTTTTTCGAAAATCAGGGTGGCTACACAATGCCGGCAGTAAACATTGTCGAAAACAAAGACAGTTTCAGAATTGATGTTGCTGCACCCGGATTAAACAAAGAAGATTTTGTTATAGATTTGCAAAACAACATCTTGACAATTTCTTCCGAAAAACAAGAAAACAAAGAAGAAAAAGATGAAAAAATCATGAGAAGAGAATTCAGCTACTGCTCGTTTAAACGTTCTTTCAGCTTACCGGAATTGGTTGATTACGATAAAATTACCGCTACTCACAAAAACGGTGTTTTATCGATAGAAATACCAAAACGCGAAGAAGCTAAAGAAAAACCGGCTCGTCAAATTGCAATTTCATAATCATTCAAAGTTTTTAAAAAAAGCCCGTAAAATCATCAGATTTTACGGGCTTTTTTTATCCTGTTATCATGGTGTTACAACCCCTGATATCACTGTTATCAAATCGCCCTAAAACTTCAAATGTATCGTCATCGTACTTAATACCTATATCCTGTGTAGCAATAAAACAACATGACTGTATATTAGCAAGGTCAATAACATTAATGCCTCCGGTTTTATTTGCTTTTAAAATAGTTTTAGGGTCGTTAGCCTCTCTTATAAGAACTTTCATCCATGGCGGACATCTGAATATACCATCTTTGAATGAATAAGCCTGAGAAAATAGTTCGGCCATGCCGTACTCACCATAAATTTGCGAAACTCCGAACGATGCTTTCAGTATTCCGTGCAGCTCACTTCTTGTCAATTCTTTGCGTCTGCCTTTCATTCCGCCTGTTTCGAATATTATAAGTTCAGGATATTTGTTCTTTTTATATTCCGAAAAATCGAGCAATGCATAAGTAACTCCAAACAGTATAACTCTTTTTCCCGATTTTAAAGCCTCATTCAATACAAAATTGAGCTTTTCGAAATCGCTCAAATAAAAGTCACTCAATTTATTGTCAGTCCTTTTTATCAGATAATCAATCATATATATCAACGAAGAGTTTTTCTGTTCCATATAATTAGGCAATAATGCCAGCAAAACATAATCCTCAATATTTCCGAAAAAGTGCCGAAAACCCGAGTTGAAACTGTCTTCGTATATTTCATACGTGTTAAAATAATGCCTGCTTTTGTTGCTTGATGTTGTTCCGCTGCTTTCAAAATAATGAGAAGGCAAATTACTGAAACAGCTAACAATATGATTTTTGAATAATTCGATTGGAATGAAAGGTATATCGGTATAATTCAGTATATTATCAATATCAACATTATTCAATTCAATGAATTGTTTATAAATCGCATTCTCGGAACTTTGATATCTGAAAGCTTCTATTGCAAGTTTATTGAATTCTTCTTCGCTAAGGTCAGTAAAAATTTTACTTCTCCAATTTTCGATATTCATCTATATAGTTATCAAATTTAATTAACAAAATTACGTTAATTTTAAATAGATTTTAAAAATCATCTATAGGTTTTATTTAATTTTACGGATTCGAAATTGGTATTTAATGAAAAGTATTTTTAAATTTATATTGGCAGTTTTAGCAATATTTTTTTCTTCGTGCAATAAAGAAAAGAACTATCCCGAAACACCATATATTGAGTACAAAAGCTTTGCTTACAACCCTTCTAACGGAGAAGGAATATTGAATATCGGTTTTCAGGACGGTGATGGCGATATAGGACTTTACAACTGGCAAACAGATCCTCCCTTTGATACAGGAAGCATATATCATTATAATTACTATATAAATGTTTATGAAAAAATAAACGGAGTTTATACACCTTTAAAGATTTTTAATAACAATACTCAACAATACGATACCATTGTATTTAAGTACAGAATTCCATTTATAGAACCCGTTAGTGCAAACGGTTCAGTTAAAGGCGAATTTCATACTAAAATTGATTTGGGATTAATGATACCGTTTTTGCATTCCGACACCGTAAAATTCGATATGTATATATATGACAGGAAATTACACAAAAGTAATGTTGCAAGCACACCCGACTTGTTATTTAACTGAAATATCGGAAATAAAGCTAAGTAATAAATTAAAAAAGCCTTGCAAACTACTTTACAAGGCTTTTCGATTTGTGGTCCCACCTGGACTTGAACCAGGGGCCTACTGATTATGAGTCAGTTGCTCTAACCAACTGAGCTATAGGACCGAAAAACAAGTTCTTTAAATTTTGGAGGTGCAAAAATATAAATATCTCTTGATTTTACAAAATTAAAATTCATAAAAATGAAAAAAAATATTTCAATAAGCTCAATTATCTTCGATTTCGGCGGTGTAATACTAAATATCGATTATAATAAACCTGCTGAAGAATTTGAAAAACTGGGAATTAACAAATTCGACAAATATTATTCTCAAAACGAACAAAAAAAATTATTCGACGATATTGAAAAGGGAATTATTTCGCCCGAAGAATTCAGAGAAGGATTTAAAAAGGCTTTAAATACCGATATTTCGGATAAAGATTTTGATTTAGCATGGAACTCGATTTTACTTGATTTACCTGAGTACAGAATTAGACTTCTTGAAAATGTGAAAAAAAATTACAGTATCTTTCTTCTCAGCAACACAAACGAAATTCACTATAATAGCTATATCCGACAGTTGAATATGATGGGTTACGATGATTTTGACAAAATATTTGAAAAAGCATATTTCTCATTCAAAATGGGGCTAAGAAAACCCGATAAAAAAATATTCGAAAAAGTTATTAATGAGCAAAAATTAGTTGCAGAAGAAACACTTTTTATTGACGATTCGATACAGCATATCGAAAGTGCAAAAGAAATAGGGCTTCAAACATATTTTCTGAAGAATAACGAAGATATAACAATGCTTTTTGATAAGGATAATAAATTGAAAACCGAACTAATTATCAACGAATAATAAAAAAAGAGAAGTTTAACTTATGAAAACTTCTCTTTTTTTATTTTAGTGATCATGCTGGGATTCGAACCCAGGACCCCATCCTTAAAAGGGATGTGCTCTACCTGCTGAGCTACATAATCAACTTTAAATTTGAGTGTGCAAAATTACTTCATTTTTTTAATTTAGCAAAAATAATTTCATATTTACACGAATATTTTCGGAATAATTTTATTTTCATCTGATTTTGCGTTTGATACAAAATAAAAAAATTATTTTTTATTTTGTTTTGGAAAGATTGTTACGTATATTTAGAAAAAATTTTATTATTGCAGTTCAAAATACAAAAATGAAAAACAAAGTTGTAATTGTTACCGGTGCATCTTCGGGTATAGGTAAATCGTTGGCTTACGAAACTGCAAAAAAAGGGGCTAAAGTAGTATTAGCCTCACGTAATACAGATGAAATAAAGTATTTAAGCGAAAAATGGAACAATGAAGGTCTTGAAACTATTTACATAAAAACAGATGTAACGCAAGAGGAAGAATGCAAAAATTTGATAGAAAAAACTGTAGAAAGGTTTCACACTATTGACGTTCTAATAAATAATGCAGGGATTTCGATGCGTGCGATTTTTGAAGAACTTGATTTAAAAGTAATAGAGAAAGTAATGGCAGTAAATTTCTGGGGATGTGTTTATTGCACAAAATATGCATTGCCTTATTTACTTAAATCGAAAGGCAGTGTAGTAGGAATATCGTCTATTGCGGGCTATAAAGGATTACCGGGACGTACCGGCTATTCGGCCTCAAAATTTGCTATGCACGGTTTTTTGGAGGTTCTTCGAATAGAAAACATGAAAAAAGGACTTCATGTTATGATAGCTTGCCCGGGTTTTACTTCTTCGAATATAAGGAAAACAGCTCTTGCAAAAGACGGCTCTCAACAAGGCGAAACTCCCAGAAATGAAGAAAAAATGATGCAACCCGATGTTGTTGCAAAAAGAATTGTTTCGGGTATAATAAAAAGGAAAAAATCTATAATAATGACTACTGAGGGAATTCTTACAGTTTGGTTAAACAAATTTTTCCCTTATTTTACCGATAAATTGGTATATAATCACATGGCTAAGGAACCCGATTCTCCTTTCAAATAAAAAATTTAAATGACAGATATTAAAATTATAATATATTCATTATGAAAAAATTAGAAATAAATCTTCAAAAAGGATTAGGTCCGATACACTTTGGGCAATCACCGCAAAAAGTTGTTGATATAATTGGTGAACCTCAGGAAGTTGAGGATATTGAAATTGATGAAAACAATAATACTACCATAACTCATTATTACGAACTTGACACATCATTTTTTTTCATAAATTCCCGAAAACCTTGTTTGGAATGCATTGAAACAAGTAACCACGATGTTGTTCTATTCGGGAAAAAAATTTTTCTGATGGATGAAGATGAGATAATCCGTCTGATGAAATCGAACGGTTATCCTAACTTCGAAAAGGAAGAAGAAGTATGGGGCGAAAGTCGTATAACTTTTGAAGATGCAATGATTGATTTTTATTTCGACGATAACCAACTTTCAGTCGTAAGCTGGGGAGTTTTTATCGACGATAATGGCGAAATACTCAATTAATATTTCGGTACTTCAAAAGTAATTCAACCACTTTCTTATCTAAAGGAAAAGTCATCATACTTTCGTTCAATTCATTAATATTAACCCATCTGAATATTTGTTCTCCTTCTTTGAAGGTTTCGAAGTCAAAAGCCTTGTTTTTGGTACTGAAGCTATATGGTTCGATAATTTTAACCAAATAATAAATACTTATAAGTTGTTGAACTTCGGGGAGCAAATATGTAGGCTGAAAAATATCGGTTGTATAGAAATGCGAAATAATTTCGATTTTTTGATTTAGTTCTTCATAAAATTCACGCTCCAAACAATCTTTGGTACTTTCGCCAAATTTTAAACCTCCACCCGGGAATTTAGTCATTTTTTTACCAAATCTTATTTCATCGGTAAGAAGTATCTCATCTTGAGGATTAACGGCTAAACCGTAAACTCTTATATTAAATGCCTTTATTTTACTTTTTATATCCATTAGCAACCACAATTTTTATGATGATGCGAGCAGGCTTCGGGTAAAATTTCTTTCTTGGCCAAAGTAATGTGCCTTTTGCCTGAAGGTCCGGGAAGCAGTTCGATTTTAAAACCGGCTGCCTGCAAGTTTTTCTTTACATTACCACTCGATGAATAAGTTATCAAATGTCCGTCGATTTTTAAAGCTGCAAACATTTTTTCGAAAACATCCAAAGTCCATAACTCGGGCTGAACTTTGGGCGAAAATGCATCAAAATATATCAAGTCAAAAGCTCCGGGCGATAATTGAACATCCTCTAATTTTTCGAGCAGTTTGTATAAAATAAAGTTTTCGTTTACATAAAAAGGAAAATTAAATTGAGAGTTATGCAATTTCAAGAATATATCTTTCAAATCTTGTCGGTTTGTTATTTCGGGATAATTTAGATTCAGATAAATGCTATCAGGCAAAGGATAGGGTTCAACAGCAACATAGTTTACACTGTTGAAATTTTTTTCGGTATCAATAATTGTCAGCAAAGCATTTAAGCCCGTACCAAAGCCCACTTCGAGAATATTTATGCTGCTTTTGGCTTTACATTGCAATAGTCCGTTTTCGATAAATATATGCCTCGATTCTTCGAAAGCTCCGTAAATTGAATGAAAATGCTCTCCGGTTTCATTATCATAAACCGTATTTGAGCCGTCTTTAGTAGTTACAATCTTGTATTCGTGCATGCTTTTGAATTAATATTTTTCTCTGTTATATTTAAGTTGAAAGTCAACTATAATTTCGTCGAAACTATTTTCACCGGTTTTAGTTCCGTAAGGATATTGAAAATATATAAGCTTATTTTTTTCGGCAACAATTAATGTTTGAGAAATATCCTCGAACTTCATTACTTTAGCATCAATACCGTAAATAAAAGGATACAGCCCATTTGTTGATTTCTGATAACGATAAACGGTGTTGCCTATTGCAACCATAAAATTATCGTTATCAACAGTTACGGCATCTTTAAGCGTTGAGTCGGGCATGGAATACGGATAATAAAAACCCGAATAATCGACATTAAAAATTGAAAGAACAGCTTTATTGTTTTCGTTATTGCCGAAAATATATATTTCATCGTTATCCTTTACGGCAAAATGTTTAACATCAATCAAATGCGAAGTGTTTTTCATAAGCATACCCGTGCTGTAATAAACTCCTATTTTGCGATTGTTAGAAGAATAGTATTTTTCGTCGGTTATTAAATAATCATTGAATTTAATGCACTTTTTGGGAATATATCCTAAAGCTGTTGACGAGTTATATAGAATATTCATAAAGCGGTTATAACCGGTAATTTTATAATTGCTTTGACAAACATATAAAATATTGTCGAAAAAGTAGAGTTTTTCGAAAAAAGGAAATGGAGGATTGGTTTCGGGAGGTATTTCCCATAAGATATTGTTGGTATTCAAATCATAAGCCGTTAAGTTACTGTTTACTCTACCGCAAACATAAAGCTGAGAATAATTGTTGTTGATAGCTGAAGAAATAAAATCGCCGTTATAACTAAAGAGCAATTGTTTAGTGCTGTCGACCCTGTAAATATTGTAAAGCGAGGTCTGCTTTTGCGTTATTGCTATAATTTTCTCGAATCTCCTGACAATTCCGTTTATGTTAATTGCACGATAAACGTTCCTTTCGTTTATTCCGTCGCTCGCCCTTACTCTTACGTAATAAATTCCGGAGTTTAGCATTACATCATTTATCGCTATATCGGTTACAATATCGACATCTTTTGAATTAAGCACATAACTTACATTATTTGATACAGGTTGAAAATTAGTATTTACCAAAGCAATATCAACAGATTTCACGGCAATATTATCCGATATATGAGTTTTAATATTAACGGTATCGTAAATATTATAGTAAGATAATTCTATGGGCAGAATAATATCTATAACCGGTGAAACCGTATCTTCATCCTTATTGCAGGAAAGCAGAGCAAATAAAGCCAGAATATAAATAAAGAATAATTTTTTCACCGATGATTTTTGAACAAAATTACACTAATTATAATTTTTTCTGAACAATGTATTATAAAAAATGTTTGCAATATCAGTTTTAGAAATCTACTATAAAAAAAGAAACTGATGTTTGAAAAATACAACTTTAGCAAAGCACAAATAGTTGACAATATACAAATTGCAAGCAATACATTTTTATTGAGTTTCGAAAGGTTTTTCGAATTCAAAGCGGGGCAATGGGTTGCATTGAAGTTATTAATTGACGAAAGTCCGCGACTATACAGCATAGCAAGTGGGACCAACAGCGAGTTGATTGAAATTTTATACGATGTAAAACCTGATGGACAGCTTACAGGAAGAATGTCGAAATTGAAGAAAGGAGATTATATTTACGTATCGGAGCCATCGGGTGAATTTTTATGCGAAAAAGGCGAAGCAACATTTATAGCAACAGGCACAGGAATTGCCCCATTCAGATCAATGATATTGTCGGGGTTTGGCGAAGATAAAAAGCTGATATTCGGTGCAAGAAAATTAGAATTGTTTTATTTCGACAAAGATTTTGAAGAGTATTTCGGGAAAAATTATGTAAAATGCTGCACGGGCGAAGAGGCTGATAATGTTTTTAAAGGCAGAGTTACCGATTATTTCAGAAATCTTAAAGAAATCAATATCAATCAAAAGTATTATCTTTGCGGAAGATCTGAAATGGTAGTTGAATTGAGAGATATTTTGATTGAAAGAAATGTTCCCTTTAAAAATATAATTGCGGAAATATATTTTTAACGATATGCTTGAAAAAGATACATTATTCGGGAAAACACTTGATGAGTTGCGGCTTATTGTAAATGAGCTTGGGATGCCTAAATATACGGCTAATCAAATAGCAAACTGGCTTTATAAAAAAAATATAAGTGATATAAGCCAAATGACCGATATTTCGGCAAATTACAGAGCCATACTTACCGAAAAATACAGTTTAGGAGTATTTCCGCCGTTAAACTATCAAATATCAAGCGATGGGACTAAAAAGTATTTATTCCGTCTGGGGGAAAAGAAGTTTATAGAAACAGTTTTTATACCTGATGAAGACAAAGGGACATTATGTGTTTCATCGCAAGTAGGCTGCAAAATGGGATGCTTGTTTTGCATGACCGGCAAACAGGGATTTCAAAAGAATATGAATGCTGCTGAAATCGTAAATCAGATATATAGTATCGATTTAAGAGAAAAAGTAAAAAACATAGTATATATGGGAATGGGCGAGCCTTTCGACAATCTGAAAGAGGTATTGAAGAGCCTTGATATTCTCACTTCAGAATGGGGATTCGCTTTCAGTCCGCGAAGGATAACGGTATCGACAATAGGTGTTATACCTGCTATGGTAGAATTTATCGAAAAAAACCGCTGCAATCTTGCTGTTAGTATGCATTCGCCATTTGATGAAGAAAGAAGAAAGTTAATGCCAATTCAGAATGTATATACAATAAAGGATGTGGTGGATGTTCTGAAGAAATACGATTGGTCGGGACAACGCAGAGTATCATTCGAGTATATTATGTTTAAAGATTTAAACGATACTAAAGCTCATTTGAATGAAATTTCGAAATTGCTTAAAGGATTAAAATGCAGAGTAAATCTGATTAAATTCCATAGTATTCCTTCTTCGCCTTTGCAAGGCAGCGATGAAAAAAAGATGTTTGAATTTAGGGACGAACTTACCAAAAAAGGTGTTTTTACAACAATAAGAAAATCGAGAGGCGAAGATATTCTTGCAGCCTGCGGATTGCTTTCGACAAAGGAAATATCGAAGAATGAAAATTAATAACTGCTAAATTTATTCTTACAATCTAACCCCTTTTACTTATTTCATTCAGTGTATTAATGTCGGTTATTACAATATCTTTTTCTTCTAACTTAATAAGATTTTCGCTTTCGAATGTTTTAAGAAGTTTTACGGTACTTTCGGTTGATATACCCGCGAAATCGGCAATATCTTTACGTGTAAGATGCTGAAATATTTCGGGAAATTCACCTTTGAAACCGTTAAGATAAAGCAGTACCTGTGCTAATCTTCCGTTCATTTGTTTGAAAACCGAAGTTTTCAATGTTTCCAATAAATCGGAATTATGTTCACAATGCCTTTTTATTATCTTATAGGCAAATAATCCGTTTTGCATAATTAATTTTGCTATTGTATCTTTTTCGATTAAAAATACCCTGCACTCAGTTATTGCTATAGATGAGCTGTTGAAGATGTTTTTTTCAAAAACGGTTGAAAGCCCCACAAAGTCGCCGGGTTTTAAAATTTTTACATTAAAACTTTTTGTTGATGTTCCTTCAATATATTGTCTGGCATAACCATTTACAACAAAAAGAATATAAGAGGCAAAAGCTCCCTGTTTTGTAAGATTATCTCCTTTGCGGAACAATACCTGTGTTTTGCTTGCTTTAACCAAATCGGCTTCTTCCTGCGACAAGGTACTGAAACATGGTGCCGTAATATCGCAAACAAAATCACTATCGGTGTCGGTAATAGTTTTCATAGATGAACTTAATTATTAAACTGCAAAATTAATTTAATTCAATTTAAAAGTTGTCCAAATTCAATATTAAAGTTATTTTATTTGCTCTTGTCAGTTCAAAAAATAACATTTAGCCACCATAACTTTGCAACAAATTTAAAAAACAAGAAAAATGAAACATAAAGTCATTACAGATTGGGTAGAAAAAATGCAATTCGATTCAAATATCGGAGGACATCATATAATATTGGATGCTGCACCGGAAGTTGGCGGCGAAGATAAAGGTCCAAGGCCAAAAGAGCTTATGCTTGCATCGTTGGCCGGTTGTACGGGTATGGATGTTATAAGTATTCTTAATAAAATGAAAGTTAATGTCGAAAATTTTTCGATAGACATTGAAGCAGAAGTTACCGAAGAACATCCCAAACATTATACAAGCATGCACATAATCTACAAATTCAAAGGCAAAGACCTTGATTACGACAAGCTAAAAAAAGCCGTTGATTTGTCGCAAGATAAATACTGCGGTGTATCGGCAGTATATCGCAAAGCAATGCAATTGACTTACGAAATTCAAATAATAAAGTAATAAACAATTAAAATTTTAAAAATTATGTTATACACAAATTTAAAACACATCGAATCGGCAGAAGAACATGCCAAAATATTAAGTGAAAACGAAAACGTAATGGTAATATGCGGCCGCATGGGACCTATGTGCATACCTGTATATGGTATAGCCGAAGAACTCGAAAATGAATACAAACATGTAAAATTCTGCGATATGGAGTTCGACAATCCTGAAGCTTACGTTATAAGAAATTTACCCGAAGTAAGAGGATTTATGGGAATTCCGTTTACCATTTATTACAAAAACGGTAAAGTAGTAAAAGCTACATCAAGTATTCAAACAAAAGAACAAGTTAAAGCAATATTAGATAAAGAATTTGCTCAAACAGTAAATGCATAAAAAAATGAACATAATAAATCATTATGATGCAATAGTGATAGGAGGAGGACCTGCCGGATTAACGGCAGGTATCTACCTATCGCGTGCAAGAATAAAAACTTTAATATTAAACGAAGGGACTGCCGGCGGCCAAATGGTACTTACGCACGAAATAGCCAACTACCCCGGAGTAGAAAATATTAGCGGTTTTCAACTTGCCAATATCATGAAAAAGCAAGCCCTTAGTTTTGGTTGCGAAATAAAATCGTTTATCAAGATTGACAGTTTAAAACTCGACGGAAGAATAAAAAGTATAACACTTTCGGATGGAACTACATACACTTCCGACACTGTAATAATAACTACAGGAGGCCGTTCACGCACATTGGGCGTTGAAGGCGAAGATATATTCAAAGGCAAAGGAATTTCGTACTGTGCTACTTGCGATGGCGACTTTTTTACAGGCAAAGAAATAGTTGTTGTAGGCGGTGGAAACTCAGCTTTGGAAGAAGCCGTATCGCTTACAAAATATGCGACTAAAGTAACCATAATCCACCAGTTCGACTATTTTCAAGCTTTTGAATATGCCGTGGAGGAAGCAAAAAACAATCCTAAAATCGACTTTATACTAAATTCGACTATTACTGCATTTCACGGTAACGATAAACTCGAAAGCGTAACCATAAAAAATCTCAATACGGGCAAAACACAGGAATTTACTACCGACGGGGCTTTCATCTTTATAGGTTACATACCAAACACCGAGATGTTTAAAAGTATTGTAGAACTGAATAAATGGGGCGAAATTATTGTCGACAAAAATATGTCGACTAATTTGCAGGGAGTTTATGCTGCAGGCGACAGCATTGAGAAACGTTACAGGCAAATAACCACTGCCGTTGGTGATGCTACGGTTGCGGCTTTGGCAGCTTCCGAATTTATTCACAAATCAAAACAAAAACAATTTAATTTAAACTAACATTATCTTTTTACTATGCAAACTACAATGATTATTATAGGTATTTTGATTATTCTCTTTTCAATCTACATATACAAAACCTACTCGAAAGTTAAAAATGCGCCTTTGGCAGCAAACGACGAAAAAATTATTATATTAACAGAGTCGAATTTTAAGAAAGAACTGAGCAATAAAACCGTTCTTGTTGATTTTTGGGCAAGCTGGTGTGTTCCTTGCAGAATGATGGCACCCGTATTGAACGAAGTATCAAAGGAACTAAAAGGCAATAATTTTGTCGGTAAAGTGAATATTGAAGAACATCAATCGCTTGCTCAGAAATACAAAATAAAAAACATTCCGACATTTATATTATTCAAAAACGGAATAGAAGTAAATCGCTTTATTGGAGCTAAAACAAAAGATTTTTTAATAAAACAAATTGAAAACGCTTAAAAAACTATGGAAAAAGTAATTTCATACAGTGATTTATTAAGTAAAATAAGTAACAACGACAAGACTTTTCTTTTGCTTTACAAATCAAACGGCGAATTAAGCGAATGTGCATACAAGAATCTACAATCGGCAATGGCAGGAGTTAATAATATTCCTGTATTGGCAACCGATGTGGCTATGGTGCGTGATATACACACTCAGTACAATATTACAAGTGTTCCGTCGCTGCTTGTTTTCGAAAAAACAAACCTTACGGGAGTTATAAAAGGATGCCACGATGTTGATTTTTACAAAGCATTGACCGAAAATGCAATTTATCAAGCCAAAGCAAAAGCCGAAGGCAAAACAGCGAAAAATGTTACTGTTTACTCCACTCCTACTTGTTCGTGGTGCAATACTTTAAAAGCGTGGTTGAGAAAAAACAATATACCTTTTACTGATGTAGATGTTTCGCGTGACCCTCAGGCTGCCGAAGATTTGGTAAGACGCACCGGACAACAAGGGGTACCACAAACCGATATTAACGGACAGTTTGTTATTGGTTTCGATCAAAACAAATTAAAACAACTTTTAGAAATATAGTTATTCGATAACCATTAAAAAAAATTAAAATATGAAAGAATTATCACCGGTAAATCAAAATGTTATTATCGACATTAGCGAAGCAAGCGAACAAAAAACTGCTTCAGGAATAATTATTCCCGACACTGCCAAAGAAAAACCCAAGTTCGGAAAAATTAAATGGATGAGTTTAATTGAAAACGCCGAAGTTAAACCAGGCGATACGGTTCTTTTTAAACCATACAGCGGCACCGAAATTGAATTTGAAGGGACAAAATATCTTATTCTAAACTACGGTGACCTATTGGCTAAAATTGTAGAAACCGAAGAAATTTAATTCTTCTTCTAAAACTTCACTAAAGAACCCAAATTAATCAATAGCACGTAACAAAAAGCTGCTATTCGGTTTATTTGGGTTTGTTATTTCTGCAGTTTCATCATTCGGGGCTTGTTGTTTATATCATTACGTATTTGAACTTCCTTGAAGTTTTTCTTTTCAAAAATTTTCAACAGTTCTTGGCTGTAGTTTTCGTGTATTTCGAAATAAACCTGCCCGTTGTTATTTAGTTTTTCTAAAGCAAAATCGCTTATTTTTTCGTAAAAAACAAAAGGCGAGTCGTCGGGAACAAACAAGGCAATATCAGGCTCAAATTCCGTAACGTTTTTCGACATCGAAGCCTTTTCCTTTTCGGGAATATAAGGCGGATTGCTCACAATAATATCGTAATTGCCCGCTTTATCCCAATTGCTTTTATTTAAAATATCAAAAACCGAAAAGCTGACCGATGAATTATTTTTTTTATTGTTTTCAACAGCTACCTCAACAGCCTTTTCGGAAATGTCGAACCCATCGATTTTCCAGTTTTTCATAATATTTGAAATGCTAATGGCAATACAACCGCTGCCTGTTCCTATATCCAATAAACTCAGGCAGTCGCTGCCCTTGTTATCGTCGGTTATCCATTTTACCAACTCTTCGGTTTCGGGTCGCGGGATTAGTACATTTTCGTTTACAACAAAATTGAGATTACAAAACTCGGTTTCACCCAGTATGTATTGAATGGGACGAAGTTTTTTTAAATCATTTATCGCAAATTTTATTTTCAATAATACCGATTCGCTAACTCTGCTTTCTTTTTGTATAAGCAGACGAGTTTTAGTCAACCCCGTATAATGCTCAAGTGTCCATAATATTATATTATTCAACTCTTTATCATTGTACAAGTCTTTAAGCTCGTTTTTGAAAAAAGAAATTATATCGCCTATTGAGTTTGATGGTATTCGCATTATATAAAAATTTTCGAATTGCAAATTTCGGTAAAAATTGCCAAAAAAGTGCTAAGTTTGCAATATGAGCGATTACGAAAAATACATACGACGCTGCTTTCAGTTGGCCAAATCGGGTCTTGGCAATGTGGCACCAAATCCTATGGTTGGTTGTGTGATAGTAAAAAACGGGAAAATCATCGGCGAAGGTTATCACCGCAAGTATGGTGAGGCACATGCAGAGGTTAATGCCGTAAACTCGGTAATAGACAAAACCGCAATCGAAGGCTCCGACGTATATGTGAGCCTTGAGCCTTGTTCGCACTTTGGCAAAACACCCCCTTGCTCCGATATGCTTATAGCCAACAAAGTGAAAAGGGTAATAATATCGAACAGCGACCCCAACCCTCTTGTAAACGGCAAAGGTATCGATAAATTAAACCGTGCCGGCATAGAAGTTATTACCAATATTCTTGAAAAAGAAGGAATGGAATTAAACAAACGTTTCTTTACTTTTTATTTAAAGAAACGCCCTTACATTATTCTTAAATGGGCCGAAACTCTCGACGGGTTTATCGATATCGACAGAAAACAATTGTCGCATAATACTGCTTCGCTTAAAGATAACTGGATTACAAACAATCAACTGAAAATATTGGTTCACAAATGGAGAAGCGAAGAACAGGCAATACTTATAGGTACCAATACGGCCATTAACGACAATCCGCAGCTAAATACAAGATTATGGGCAGGCAAAAGCCCCATAAGAATGGTTATAGACAAAGACCTGAGTTTGCCCGATAATTTGAATATTTTCGACCAAAGATATCCTACGGTTGTTTTTACTTCGCACGTTAAACAAAACCTCACTAACATAAAGTACCATACCATCGACTTTAAAAAAGATGTTGAAACTCAGATACTGCAATATTGTTACGAAAACAATATACAATCGATAATAATCGAAGGCGGCAAGGAGCTAATCGAAAGTTTTACCAAGCTAAATCTATGGGACGAAGCAAGAGTGCTTACAGGCAACAAATACTTTACTAAAGGACTAAAAGCCCCTTTTATTGACGGAAAAATAACAGAAAGGATTAATTTCGGAAAAGACGTTTATACCTTCATAAAACCGAAAGATACGGAATAATTTCTTGGTAAGATATTATTTACGCCTGATTGCATTTTAATTATAAATTCTTTAAAAATGGATAATGCAACTTCGCTTGTAAAAATAATTCCATTTCAGTTTATGCTTTAAATACACAATTTTAAGACTATGGTTTTGCTTAATTATGTTGATTTACATGTGTAAAAAGGTAGTATATTATTACAACCTTTTTGTCTTATACACTTGTATAAAAGCAGGTTGCAAATACATACCTCACTTAAATGTCATTATAATATTAATCTATAGATGATTAAAGTAAAAAAATTTAGCCGCTTATAGATAATTGCACTCCGGTGCTTTGTAGCGGAGATAAATATTTTTTATTCATTACGTTTTATTAATTACAAGCGTCATTACCTAATCAAAATCCGCCTTATATAAATTTGCGTTAAGAAATTGGATGGTTTTTATCATGCGTTGGGTTTAGTAAGCAACCCTGAAGTGAGGAAGGGATAATCTTAGATTGAAAACTTTAAGC
>CAZWKQ010000007.1:0-125758 GCA_964634005.1 uncultured Bacteroides sp. | reverse complement strand
CAAAGTTATTAATGTAATATCATTAAATCACCAACCATTTTTTGCCACATTACCTTAACTAATACTATTAATAGTTTAACCCAAATTTTTCAAATTGAACAAAGTTAACTGATGAAATTAATTTGGGTTAAACATATTTCGTATAAATATTAGTTTCAATGCTTTGGTTTAAATGCCTTTTAACTGCACATAAACTCGCTGCATTTACCAAAGCATTGGCATACTTTTCGGGAAAATCGGAAGGCAATTGAATTTCAATATCAAACCTTTTCATAAGATGTTCTTTAGAGTCATAAAACATTTTTTGCACCAATTTAATTTTACTTGCATCCAATCCTCTCTGATCGCAAAAACCCTTGATATAAATACCTGCACATGCACCTAAAGACGCCAAAAATAAATCGAAAGGAGTTGGGGCACTCCCGTCACCGCCACTATTTACAGGTTGATCTGTCTTTATAGTAAATCCATTATAATTTACATTTACTTTTTTGCCACCTTCAAAATATATTTCCATTTTTTATCTTATTAAGTTTTATTGATTATTTTATTCAAAATTAATAATATTTATATCAACTTCAGTGAATTTTTCAATAGCTGAGTTTTTTATTTCTTTTTTATCCAAATTTGAAAAAACAATGTATTCATAATCTGAATTTTCAGTTATTTCTAAAATATCATTAATTGAAAATTCCGAATGAATTATTATACATACACCCGATTTCTCCAATAATTTTTTAATATGTTCGATAAATATATAATTTTTATAATTGGGGTATTTCTTAATTGCTTCAATTATTTTTACATTTTTCGAAAAAGTTTCAACTCTAAGATAACCTATTATTCTGTTATTAAGTTTAATAGCTGATGAGGAACATTTATTAATACAGTTTCCGCAAAAATTACAATTAAGCATATCGAAAACTACATTAGGAACATCCCTTTGGAATTCAATTGAACCGGTTTTGCAATATTCGACACATTTACCGCAAAACTTACATTTTATTTTATTCAAATTTGGGATTTTACCTATTACCTCAATATTTTCAATATTACTATTCTCAATATTTAAACCAATACTTGAAAGTGTTAGTATTATAATATTGTTATTTAGGCTTTTATTGGAAATTAATTCAAGTAAATCTTCTTTAATATAGTCGTTTATTTTACACCAATAATTCATCATTAAAATAATTTGAATTATTTGAAAAAGTTAGCTTCTATAATTCTAATATTTCAAATTTATAAGAATTTAGAATTTTAACATCATTTTCAGTAAAAAGTTCCGGAAAAGATAGCGAAAGTTTTAAATAATAATCAACTCCATTTTTTAGATTTTCTTTAAAATTATTGAAATATTCACTTCCTTTTATATCAGCTTGTTGTTTGTTATCGCTAAAAATTGTTTGTAAATAATTGTAATATAAAATTAGTTCGTTTACGAATAAATTTGGACGAAATCCGGCTTTAAGAATATTTTTTTCACCGTAAATATGGGCAATCATATCTTTCAAAGTTGATTTCTTATCGAAAAAGGCAATATTAGGCCCAGGACAAACCGAAACAGCGTCTCCTTCAATTTTCATTTCAATATTATTTACAATAAGTGCTGAAGTTCCTAATCCGACACATATACACGATTTTTCGACAATCTTGTCGTATGCAATTTTAAATTTATCAGCATCAAGATTTTCAGCTTCAAGTTCTTCAATTTTTATTTTTTGATATTTACGCGAAGCAGTGCAGAGTCCTTCTTTATTTATAGCACCATATTGTTTAGGGCATAAACTGCCCGGAGTGCCTTCGGAAATTAGTTTGTTTTTCTCAATATCTTTTGTGTTCTTTTTCAGAGTGTTAAAAGGGACGCCTAAAGGAGAAGTATTACTTAAATACAAGTCACTTTCTTCGGCATTAATGAGTAGATTTAGGGTTTCATTATCAATATTTACAACTTCATTTACCAATAAAAATGGAGACCCCCAACCCACTGAATCAAGCTTGTAATAATCAATTAAAAAGTTATGCTCCTGACTGTTTCCTACACCACCCTGAGCTGTAATTTTTATTTTCGGGATGTTTGCGGGTATAGGCTTGTCAATTTTTTTTAAAGAAGCAATGTATAATTCGAATAATGAATTAGTTAATTCATCTTTACGATTTTTGAATTCTTCCAAAATTGGACCTAAAAGCAATCCGTCCGTCGGAAAAGCATGCCCACCGCAATTCAACCCTGACTCGATTCTGAATTCGGAAACCCATAATCCTCTTTTTGCCAATAGCTTACCTTGAATAAAAGCAGACCGAAAATCGCTGACTTTAAGCGTAATTTTCTTTTTCAAATTCCCGTTTTTATCGGGAAAGAAATCGGGGAACTTATCAAAATAAGCATATAATCTCGGGTTTAAACCTGCCGAAAGTACAACCGATGAATTCAAATTACTTTCAGCAAATCCTCTTAAAGCTGCATGAGCGTCATTGAATTCTACAGGTAAATCATTGCCTTTTAGCTTATTAGTTTTATCAAGTTTAGTCATAATATTGACATCAATATCACCCTTTACAAGCAAGTCGGAAAATTCTTTAAGCAAACTTTTGTTTATAATATTGTTTTCGGTTAACCCTTTATACTTAATTTTTAAATGTGAATTTTTAGGTAATAACTCAATGTATCTTTTTAATTGCTCACTATTTGTAAATACTCCATTCTTAATTTCGTTGAATTTTAAGATTACAATATCGTTAATCAAATTTAAATAAGATGTAATTCTTTTGGCTCTGTGGTTTACATCTTTAGTTGTAATTGGTTCATATGCAATGGAATATTTTTTGCAATACATTGCTCTCATTTTTTCTATTAATATATCATCTACCAATGATATAACTGACGAAATTCCTAAATGTGCTACTTTAACCGGAGTATCGATTGTGAAACCAATTCCCATTACCGGGATATGAAAATTATGCATTTTTAATTGTTTTATTATATAACAAGAAAACAACTAAAAAGTATTTCTTATATTTAAAATAAGTGTGGCTGTAAAAACGGGAACTTAATGATAACAGGAAATACAGAATAAATTAATTGTTTATTTGATATAATTTGAAATATATTACAAAATTAGATTATTTTTTTAATAATCAATGATAATAATGTTATGTTTTTGCTCAAATTTTATTTTTTAATAAGAAACGATCGTAAATAAAAAGCAGAATTCCGGTCAACAATCCTATTCCGCTGAATACCATCCATATTTTAGATGGATTATAAGCATTCCAGAGATAATTATTCATTTGCTCAATAGACATTCCCATTGAATTAGCCGAATAATTAATAAAATCATTAAGCGAAAATTTGTCGGAAATTTCAGGGATATTAATATTTCTTAACGTAAGTTCTTCTTTAATAATAGTAACTTTATCAGACAAAGCAGTATAAACATTTCCCGAAAGCAAACCGGCAAAAAAATTACCTCCTGCAAGTGGGAGAAATGATGTTCCCATATACAAAGCTGTTTTATCTTTTGGAGCAATTTTGCCGATATATTCGGTAACTTTAGGAGAACTTGCCATTTCACCAAAAGCAAATATCATTATCGAAATAAATAAATACATACCATTTTGCGAAACAAACCATAATCCGAGACCAATGGTAGATATAATTATTCCGGAAATCATTGCATTTAAAGGTTTCCACTTCATTATAAAAGTTGATACAAAGACTTGAAAAATTATAATATAAAATGCATCTATATTAATAATCATTTCGGGGGAAATACTACCGTCAGCATTACCAATTTTAGCTGCTAAAAATGGGGATATTTTTTTTATATTATCATATATTATACTTGTATCAACCCATTGTTCGATAAATGTAGGCAATGTAAAAAAAAGCTGCCAATACATTGTCCAAAATCCTACTACAATAAGTAAAAATAATAGGAATTTTGTATCTTTAACTACAGTAATAATATTTATAAAAGTTTTTTTTATAGAAACCAAAATTTTATCGCTGTTTTTTTCACGTTTTGGTTCCTTGTAGAAAAAAAGGAGAATTAAATTAACTAATATTACCAAAGAAGACATTATAAAAACATACTTCCATTCTATTGCTCTGAGTTTCGATGCAAATATCGGTCCTATAAAGGCACCAATATTTACTATCATATAAAATATGCCAAAACCTACAGAAGAGTTGCTGTCATTAGTATTGCGAGCTATAGTTGCCGATAAAACGGGTTTAAAAAAGGCGGCACCAACAGCAATAAAAAGGAATATGATAAAAACCCCGCTGAAACTCGTTACCTGCCCCATTAAATAATAACCAATCGATAATATAATATATGAGATGAATAGAACTTTTTTATAACCCAATTTATCGGCAATAGCTCCCGTTATTACAGGTAAGAAGTATAGAATAAATGTAACCGTTCCCATAAGATGCCCCTTTTGAATCTGGGTAAATCCTAATGCACCTGTGTCTTTTGAGCCCGTAAGATATAAAGCTAAAACAGCAAACATTCCGTAATATGCCCAACGTTCAAATAACTCCATAGTATTTGAAATCCAGAAATTTGAAGGGAACGACTTTAGTACTTTATTTAACTTAGTCATCAATTATTTTTTTTGTTTTGTAATATCTGTATAACGAAAAAACTATAATAATTAAAAATATAAAAGCAATACTTAAACTAATAAAACAATACGATTTTGTTTTTTGAGGAGTGGCATTAATTACGGTTTTTCTGCCTAATTTATCTACTTGCAAAACCGAATCATGAAGATACTTTAGTCTATGAAAACACTCTTCAGCTTCTTTATAATTTCTTTCATTATAATAAATCGGTATAAGTTCGAGTAAATTATTGTATTGTTCAGGATAAGCTTCTATTGAATCCGCCAATTTCAAGCTTTCTTTAAAGTATGTTTTTGCAATATTGCTTTCCCTTTTACTTAAATTAACTCCAATATTGTGCAAACAAACGGATATGACCTGCAAATCATTAATTTCTTCTGCCAGTTTTAATGCTTGTTGATTGATACTGGCTTCTTTTTTATACAATTTTAGCTCATGAAATAATTGGGCGAAATTAAAAAGAGTAATTATCATTCCGGCTTTATCATTTATATCTTCCCGGGTAATTAATGCAGTATTCAAATAATCATAAGCTAATTTATAATTCTTTGAGCTTAAAAATACTTTACCAATATTGTTGTAAATTTTGCCTTGTTTATATAAATTATTGACTTTTTTCCCTAATTGTAATGCTTGATAATAATAACTGAGAGCCAAAGTGTATTCGCCGAGCATATCGTAAACCGAACCTAAATTTATTAAGCAAGATATTACACCATCATCATCTTTTAATGATTTATCAATTTCCAGTGATTTTTTATAATGCTCTACAGCTTTATTATAAAAGCCTTTATGAAAAAAAACATTACCTTTATTATTCTCTGCTGCTGAAATCAATTCCTGGTTATTAACTTCCTTAGCCTTTTCAATGGTTTTGTCATAATAATTTATCGAAAGATTATAATTACCTTCGTATTGATATATATTCCCAATATTAACATAACATGAGGCTATGCCTTTATTATTTTTGAGAATATTGAAAATTGAAAGAGATTTATAAAAATATTTTCTTGCCGAATCCAATTCACCGTCATACATCAATTGAATACCTATAAGTCTCAGCGCTTCGGCTTGTTGTTCTTTACAATTAAATTTTTCGGCAATATCAAGTGCCAAAAATGCATTTTTTAATGATAATTCACGATCGTTATCTTTAAGCTCGTATGATTTTTTATTAAATACTTCAGCTTTACCGCAATTATTATTTTGAGCTAATGAACAATTATAAAAAATGTTTATTAGTATTAATATTAATATTTTTCTTTTATTCAATAAAAACACTTTTTGCATAATCAATTAATTTATAATTATATACGGGGAAATTTTATAAAAAATATCATCATAAATTAATGGAACTTTTTTCAATTCATTAATATTCTTAAAAAAACCGTTTTTTTCTCGATATGATACAATTGATTTAGCAATGTAATAATCAAAATATGGATGTTTTTTTAATTCATTCAGAGTAACTTTATTTATATCGATTTTTTTTATACTTGTAGCATCAACATTTAATTGCAGAATAATTTGATTATATCGAGTACTATCCATTCCGAAAACTTCGAGTAATTGTTCTTTTTTAACAAATCCGCCGAGTAAATCCCTATATTTTACTATCCTTCTTGCAAAAGCAGGTCCTATGCCATTTACTTGCTGTAAATCAATAGTATCTGACGAATTCAATTCAAAAATCAAATTCTTTTTTGTTGTAATATCTGTTTTATTAGCTTCTCTTTTATTGAAATAATCATTAGGAATCTCAATATATGGTTCCAATATTGAATACTCATCCAAACTAATACAATACATCTTTTTGAAATCGTCCTTTTTATAAAACTTCCCGCCTTTTTTCAAATAATTTTCAATAACGGATATTTGTTTTTCCTTAAGGCCAAGTTTTTCCCATTGTTCTTTTGACATATTATTAGGGTTGAATGGGAATGGGTTTAATTGTATCTTTGCAAAGGATTTATCGGAATTATTGAAATCAAAATTACTTTTATTTGAAGAATAAATATTTGATGTATCAATATTTTCGAGGAATCTATTAATATCAGCAAAAAATTCTTTTTCATCATTCAAAATTGCTTTTTGCATATAATTTACAAAAAAAATTCTATAAACTATAAGAATTACAATTAATGATAAAAGAATAAATATGCCTCTACGTTCGGGCTTTGAGAATGTGAAAAACAGCTTTATATAGTTTAAAAACCTCTTCAAATCAGTAATTTAATTTATCTGGGTAAATCATCATTTTCGCTGTAAGAATCAGGTTCCTGTTTAGGTTTAGAAGTAAGTACTTTAACAAAAAAATAAATCATAACCGATGTAATTGTTATAATTGTTGATAGCCATAATATTAGAGCAACTTTGTTCATAACCTTATCCTTTCTTTTTTACGTTTTTTATTTGCTATATGAACCAGCAAAGCTATGCCAATAAATACCGAAAGTAATAGAATTCTTGTTCCGTTAATGAGCCATAATTTTTTCTCAAGATGATTTTTTGTTTCAATATCTGTAGCTGAAGCTATTTCCTGTTTGAGAGAAGAATTGGCAATTTGCTTAATAAGAGAAGAATTATCAAGCACCCATACTTTACTTTCACCCAGATTTTTGAAAGCAGTCTGCCAGTCATTATCTTTTGGAGTAATAAGTGCACCTAAAAAAACGAAAATTAACAAAACCGGCGTTATATACTTGATTATATACTTGTAAATAATAGGAACTTTAATATCGGCACCAAAATTAATTTCCCTCCACCCCTTTTTCATTCCAAAAATCCATGCAAAAAGGACAGCTTCAAACAAAGCGAAAGTAAATAATGATACTGTACCTGTCCAATAATCGTACTCGTCGAATACACCGTAATTGAAAAATATTACTGTAGGTAATCCTAACAATAAAATTGTTAACCCAAAAGCAATGGCAGATTTGTTTTTGCTCCATTTGAATTCATCTTGCATAAATCCTATACAAGGAACGCCCATAGCAAGAGATGAGGTAATTCCCGCAAAAAACAAAAGTCCGAACCACATAACTCCTGCAATAGCGGCAATAATTGTTCCCCATTGATTGAAAAGATAAGGTATGGTTTTAAACCCCATTCCCAATCCGCCAAGATTTGCAAGTTCAACAACTCTGTCAATACCAAGATAACCAATAGATATTGGTATTATAATTGCTCCACCAAGGACAACTTCAACAAATTCGTTCATCCATCCGGCAGACATTGCATTAAGAGCAATATCGTCCTTATGTTTTAAATACGAAGCATATGCTTGAATAGAACCCATCCCGAGCGATAAAGTAAAAAATATTTGTCCGGCTGCAGCTAACCATACTTTAGGATTTGTTATGCTGTCGAAATTTGGAGTCCATAAAAAATTCAATCCTTCAGTTCCATCGTAAATAGCACCATTTTGTCCGGCTTTTAAAGTAACTGCTCTAATTGCCAATATAATTCCAAACCCTATAAGTAAAGGCATTCCTATTTTTGCAACCTTTTCAACACCTCCGCTTAACCCTTTTGAAAGTATCCACGTATTCAGAGCTAAACATAATACAAAAAATATAATTGATTCATAAGGAATAAGAGTTGCTTTATCAAGTGAAACATAATCATTAAAAACCTGTACTACTCCTTCTTGCGATAATCCGTTAAATGAGCCTATTGCTGAATGAAAAACATAAGACAATGTCCACGATTCGAGATAACAGTAGTAAGAAGCTATTCCTATATTGCTGAATATACCAAAAACGCCTATATATTTCCAAATCCTGCGTTTATCAAGGCTGTTCATCATAAAGGGGGTCGAATGATTGCCATACTGCCCTCCGTACCTGCCTATCGACCACTCTATAAATAATAATGGTATACCCATAAGTAAAAAACAAACAAGATAAGGAATAATAAATGCCCCTCCTCCATTTTGTATTGCCTGAACGGGAAATCTGAGAAAATTGCCAAACCCGACTGCATTCCCTGCCATAGCCAAAACCAAGCCTACTCTTGTTCCCCACGAATCTTTAGTCAAAGTCATAATTCGATTTTTTTAATAATAAATTGCAGATTATATTGGTTCAACAAATATGCAAAATAAATTTAAGTGTACAAAACAACTTTATTTTTTTTAAAGATAAAAATTGATTTACCATTTTATAATTTTTAAAACAATAATTAACTACTTATAAAACAGATGTTTAATAAATTTTCTATATAAAAAAAGCAAAATAAAATATAACAACTCAAAAAAACGAATAATAATTTATTACATGGTTTATTAAATTGTAATATTCGTGTATCAAAAAAACTATTGATTGAGTAATAATTACTAAATTTGTTGAAAAATTTCTTTTCTATGCTCCTGAAAATTTATCCTGAAAATCCGAATTATAAAGATATCAAAACAGTTGTAGAATGCTTGAATGATGGAGGTATAATAATTTATCCTACCGACACAATATATGCTTTCGGATGCGACATTTTTAAACCAAAAGCAATAGAAAAAATTGCTGTAATCAGAGGAATAAAGCCTGAAAAAGCAAATTTCTCATTTATATGTTACGATTTAAGCCATTTATCAGATTTTTCAACTCCAATAGATAATCAAGTATTTAAGCTGATGAAAAAAGTTCTGCCAGGGCCCTACACTTTCATTCTAAATGCAAACAACAAAGTCCCCAAATTAATTCAAAGCAAGAAAAAAACTGTGGGTATTAGAATTCCTGATAATAATATTGCTAGGACAATTGTAAACGAATTAGGCAACCCTATTATGAGCTCATCTGTTCACGACGATGATGAAATTATTGAATATACCACTGACCCTGAATTAATTTATGAAAAGTATTGCGATAAAGTTGATATCGTAATTGATGGCGGATATGGCGATAATGAACCATCAACAGTTATCGACTGTACCAAAAGTGAAATTGAAATTATCAGATATGGAAAAGGAAATATTGAAGAATTTATTTAAGTCAGGGATAAACAACTTATTTTCAAAAATTCCTGAATATTCTGATAATGAAATAACCGAAGTTATTTTTTGTAATGATTTAATAAGAATTGAAAGGATAGTTTCGTATGGATTTGCCTCACCTGAGAATTTCTGGTATAATCAAGACTCGGATGAATGGGTTATTTTACTTGAAGGAAATGCCTCTATTGAATTCAAAAATGACGAAATAATTGATATGAAAAAAGGAGACTATATCTTTATTCCTGCAAATCGTGAACATAGAGTAAAATACTGCAGCAAAGAGCCTAATTGTTTATGGTTAGCTGTGCATTTCAATTTTAAAAAGCAATAGGTGAAATGTTAAAAATTCCGCTTGCAGAAATATTAAGACCAAATAATATTGACGATTATATCGGACAAAAGCATTTAGTCGGCAAAAATGCAATTCTCCGTAAATCGCTTGAATCGGGTAATATTCATTCGATGATTTTATGGGGGCCTCCGGGTGTTGGAAAAACAACATTAGCATATATAATTTCAAATTTTATAAATGCCGATTTCCATACATTAAGTGCTATAAATTCAGGTGTTAAAGATGTTAGAAATATTATTGAAAATGCAAAAAATGCCAAGAAAAAATCAATACTTTTTATTGATGAAATTCACCGGTTCAGTAAATCACAACAAGATTCTTTGCTTGGTGCGGTTGAAAAGGGAATAATTACTCTTATAGGGGCAACTACCGAAAACCCTTCTTTTGAAGTTATATCTCCTTTGCTATCAAGATGTCAAATTTACATTCTTAAAAATCTTGACATTGAAGAAATTATGATTATAGCTGAAAAAGCTATTAAATTTTTGGAACAAGAGATTAAAAAAAAGATAGTAATTGCCGAAAACGAAGCATTAATAAGAATTTCGGGAGGTGACGCAAGAAAACTTTTAAACGCAATAGAAATTATTGTTTTTTCATTAATTGACAATGAGGAAATTATAATTACGAATAAAAATGCTATAGAAAATATTCAACAAAACATTGCTATCTACGACAAAAAGGGTGAAATGCACTACGATATTATTTCTGCATTTATAAAATCAATAAGAGGTAGCGATCCTAACGCTGCTGTTTATTGGCTTGGACGAATGATAAAAGGCGGAGAGGACGTAAAATTTATTGCTCGTCGTATGCTCATTTTAGCCTCTGAAGATATCGGAAATGCTAACCCAAATGCACTGCTTTTGGCAAACACTTGTTTCGATGCCGTTAACAAAATTGGATATCCTGAAGCAAGAATAATTTTGGCACAAACTGCAATTTATCTTGCTACATCTCCAAAAAGTAACGCCAGTTATATGTCTATTGAAAAAGCCTTGGAATTAATCGAAAAAACCGGCGATTTGCCTGTTCCTCTTGCAATTAGAAATGCTCCAACAACATTAATGAAAAATATCGGCTACGGCAAAGATTATAAATATGCTCACGATTTTAAAGGTAATTTTGTTGATTTAGAGTTTATGCCAAAAGAAATTGCCGGCACAAAATTTTATGACCCACAAGACAATCCTAAAGAAAATGAAATCAGAAATCGCTTGAAAAATCTTTGGAAAAAATATAATTATTAAAAAATTTAATTTTATTATTGATTTTAATATAATTTTGTAAAAAAAGAAAAACATGAAAAATCTTAGTATAATAAAAAGACATTTGGGAACAATAGTAATTGCTTTAGCAATTATTATTACAGCCATAATTTTTGCAAACGCATTTAAAAATAGAAACAATAATTCAAAAGTAATAAGTGTTACCGGTTTGGGTAAAAGAGACTTTGTATCCGATTTAATAGTTTGGAAAGGATATTTTTCGAGAAAAAGTATGACATTAAAAGAATCATACGCTTTATTGGATTCCGACAGAGAGGAAATTCAAAACTATTTGGTTAGCAATGGAATTAAAAAAGAAAACATAGTTTTTTCGTCTGTCGAAATCGAAAGAGAATATGAACATATGTATAATAACGAAGGGCGAATAATAAAATCGATACTTTCGGGATACAAACTCAGACAAAATGTTCAAATTGAGTCTAATGAAGTAGATAAAGTTGAAGATATCTCAAGAAAAGTGACAGAATTGATTAATAAAGGAGTTGAATTTTATTCATTTCCTCCCGAATATTACTACACAAAGTTAGCAGAACTTAAAATTGAAATGATAGCAGAAGCCACTAAAGACGGCAATACAAGAGCAAAGAAAATTGCCGAAAACGCTGGCAGTAAATTAGGCGATCTAATTAATGCATATATGGGAGTATTTCAAATTGTGGCACAAAATTCTTCGGAAGAATATTCTTGGGGAGGTTCATTCAATACTTCATCAAAACGTAAAACTGCCACAATAACCGTTAAACTTGACTATAATTTAAAATAGTATTTAATTTTTATCGAAAAGTTATGAATGAAAAATGTATTAAGCACTCTAATTGTCCTATTTTCAGCGGATTGTTGAAAGACAAAACAATGACTGCTAAAGCATATCAAAATCAATATTGCTTGGCCGGAGAAAGTGGATGGAGTAAGTGCAAAAGGTTTCTTGTATCGAATAAATACGGCAAATGTCCTCCGAATTTACTGCCGAATTCATTAAAAAGTGTTGATGAAATTATTGAAGAAATGAAAAAAGAGGGTAAATAACATTACCCCCTTTTTTTTTGAAAAAATTATCGCTTTAATTAAAAACCGAATCCAATAGCTATACCAACTCTAATTCCAGTACCCTTAAGCCCGAAAGCAAAATCGTCATCTCTCCTGTCACCCGATTTGTAAGTTATATCACCATTATTATAACTTGGTCCTGCAAATAAATCGAAAACAAATCCGCTGCTATAAACCCATTGTCTTCCAAATAATAAACCACCACCAAAAGATTTATAATTCATCTCCGATTTAGAAACATCGTCATCTACTGTAATATTAAAATTCTGATAACGAAAATACGGTGCAATATAAAAACCTGATATTGAACGTTGTTTAGCATAAAATCTTACTTCAGGTGTTAATATTATCCCCTCGTATTTAAAATCTCCCAATTCTAAACCGGTATAGGCTACCCCCATTTGCATTGAAGCATTACTGTTTAATTTCCCTTCAAAAAACATGGAACCTGTACTTAAGAAAACACTCAATGGGTTAATTTTAATCGCGAACGTTTCTTCCGATTGTGCATAAATTCTCGATGAAATAAGTACTAATAAAGATAGAATAATTAATTTTTTCATTATTTTTTGTTATTAAATTTCTGATATTTCAATCAATATTTGTGCCAAAGATAACACAATTACTTTAATCATAACGTTAATAAAAAATTAGTTAATCGTTTCAAAAGGATTGTCGTTTTCGAAATCGGGGATATAGTTTTCGGCACTTTCCAACTCCTGTATCCATCCATTATACAAGTATAGAGCTTCCATTTTATCGACTACTTTGGCATATTCGCTTTGCGATAATTTATTATTTAAAAACTTATGGTCAGAAAAGTTCTTAATGGGATAATATTGAGACATTAAAGATACTGAAACATTTGGAGATAATTCATAAGCAATCCATTCGAGAACGTTTAAACTGTTATCAATATTATTGGGGATAACTAAATGCCTTATTATTAAACCCGATTCACAAATTCCTTCTTCATTGATGATTAAAGTTGCTCCTTTCTGCCTATACATCTCTTTTATTGCTTTTGAAGCAACCTCAAAATAATCTGAAACATCCGATAAACTTAAAGCTAAATTATTATCATAGTATTTAAAATCAGGAAGATAAACGCTTATATAGCTCTCTAATTCTTTAATCTTTTCAACTTTCTCATAAGCATTAGTATTATAAATAGTTACAGGATTAAATCCTTTTTCCCTGAGCATTTTGATTATTTCAATAACATAAGGTTGATAGTGATTTGGAGTAACAAAACCTAATGAATTGATATTGTGTTTAGTAAATATTTTTATGATATTTTCAACAACTTTTTCTATTGAATAAACAAAATCGTTAATGCAATTTTTGTTTGAACTTATTTGAATATTTTGACAATAAATACATTGCATATTGCATTTGCTGAAAAAAATATTACAAATGCCCTTTTCTCCGCTTATAACCGGCTCTTCTCCTTTATGAACAACTATGGAAGCAGTATGTAAATTGCCATCACTTTTACAATATCCTAATTTCCCAATATTTCGATTAACTGAACAATTTCTCGGACAAATTTTACAATTTTCAAATTCATTAAGAAACGACATAAATTATAATGCAAATGAATTATTATAAATTTTCGGAATAGAGAAGAAAAATGTAGAACCTTCACCAAGTTCTGACTCAACCCATATTTCTCCTCTGTGTCTGTGAATTATTCTTTGAACTATAGCAAGCCCAACCCCTGTTCCTTCATATTCATTCTGAGTGTGTAACCTGTTGAAAACACCAAAAAGTTTATTTGCATATTTTAAATCTATTCCTGTCCCGTTATCTTCAATAGAAAATACTGTAAAGGCATCATTTTGAATGCTTTTTACCTTGATAATCTGCTTTTCTTTTTTAGAAGAAAATTTTATTGCATTGTCTATCAAATTATACCAAACTTGCTTGATAAGCGTTCTATCACAATTTGTTAACGGAAGCTCCGAAACTTCAATAACGGCATTGTTTAGTTTATTTGAATCTGCGTAATCCTGAAGTATTTCTGATATAATTTCATTAAAGTTTACAAATGAAAGTTTCATTTCATAGCGATTGATTCTTGAGAATGATAGTAAATCATCAATTAGTTGTCCCATCATTCTTGCGTTTTTCGAAATAATATTACATACTCTTCTTGCATCTTCGTTTAATTGAGGATAAAAATCTTCCATCAGAATTCCGATATATCCATCAATAGCTCTTAGTGGTGCACGTAAATCATGCGAAACCGTATATGCAAACGATTCGAGTTCTTTATTGGCAAAAGTCAGCTCTTTTGTTCTTTCTTCAACTTTTTTCTCTAAATTTTGATTTAAATCTAAAAGTTCTGCTTCTACCATTTTTCTTTCGGTTATATCTCTCGCAACAACTAACACTAATTCTCTTTTGTTATATATACAATACTTTAGAATTATATCGACCCAAACTAACTTGCCGTCCTTTCTTTTCGACAACCATTCGAATCGTTGATAACTTTCATTTTTGGAATTTCTAATACGCTTTAAAGCCTCTTCGTTTGTATAAGGAGGAACATTACTGCTTAATTCTCCAATATTCAAATTTTTAATTTCATTTTTATCATAACCAAGTAATTTTTCACCAGAATTATTTATATCAATAATTTCTCCCGTATAATAATCATGAATAAAAATAGTATCAATTACCGAGTTATAAATATTTCTGAACCATTTTTCTTTTTCTGATATTTCAAAAAGCAAATTATTAAGACTATTTGTTTTCTCTTTGACTTTTCTTTGTAAAATGATATTAAAAATCAAAAGACTGATTATTATAATAAAAACTACAATTATAGTCCATATTAATTGTTTTTTGTTGATTGGTTTAAGCAAAGGCTTTCCGAGCCAAAAATCGTAAATATTTTGCTTTTCTTTATCTGAAATCTTTTCGAAACCTGATTCGACTATTTTTATCAAATTTTGATTAGATTTCAAACTTACCCTGTGAAATTGTCCGGAATATAGATTAAATGCGAGTCTGAAATTATTTTCTATATTAGCTTTATTTAAATAATAAAAAGCTGGTGGATAATCTACACAAAAAACTTTTATTAATCCTGAATCAGCAGCGTTAATTATTGATTCATAGTTTAAAAACTCAACCAGAGATTCAATACCGTTTCTTTTGAAAATCTCGACACAAGCATCGCCTTTTTTTACTCCGATTTCAAAACCTTTCAACGATTTTATATCAACAATACCACTAAGCGATTTATTATGAAATACCGGAACTTCAATATTAGCATAAGGTTTTGAATAAGCCCATTTTTTTGCTCTGTTTTCAGTATAAAATGCAGTTTCCAAAATATCAAAATTTCCGCTTTCGAATAATGAAATTGCTTTGTCCCAATCAGTGGCAAAAAAATCAACTTTAATTTTAGTTTTCTTTTCCCATAATGACCATAAATCAGGCAGAACACCTTTTACATTGCCATTTTCATCTCTGAAACAAAAAGGAGGATAGTTGTCATCACATACAACTCTGATTTTATCAATATTCTGGTTAAATGATATTGAGTAAATTAAACTGAAAACTATAAAAAGTAAATATTTCCTCACTTTATTACTTTATTTTTATTGGCTAATCAATATCTGTTTTATTTTTTTCAACCAGTCTGATTTGATTAATAACCATTTGTTTATCAACAGCTTTACACATATCATATATTGTAAGCAATGCAATACTTACTGCAGTAAGAACTTCCATTTCTATACCGGTTTTGCCTGTACATTTTGCTGTTGCAGTAATATTAACGCCATTATCAACAATATCGGCTTTTACATCAATTTTATCAATATTTATATTATGACATAAAGGAATTAGTTCTGATGTTTTTTTCCCTCCCATTATTCCTGCTATTTCTGCTATTGAAAAAACATCTCCTTTTTTTAGTTTGTTATCCCTAATTAGCTCTATAGTTTCCTGTTGTAAGCTGATAAATCCTGTTGCAATTGCAGTTCTAATTTGGCCTTTTTTAGAACTGATATCAACCATATTTGCTTTCCCTTTCGAATCAGTATGTGTTAGTTTTTTCATAATCAGCCTCCTATGTTATTGAATTGATTTTTATTGTTGAATGAACCACATAAGGGTTTATTTTTGGCTGCCAATAAAAATGAATTTTCAATACCAAGCTTCTTTACGTCAAATTCAATATCGTTAAACAAACAAGGTTTCAATTTACCGTCAGCTGTAAGTCTGAGTCTATTACATTTATTGCAATTGCCTCCATCACCACCTTCAACAACCTCAAAATGACCACTTTTAAGATTCATTTGATGAATATATCTTACCTCAAGGTGATTTTCTTTGCAGTATTTTGCTACTTCTTTTGCATCTTCTTCATCCTTACTGTGTTTTATAACGCAATTAATTTTAATTGGTTTTAAATTTGCATTCTTAGCAGCCATTATGCCTTCAAAAACTTTATTTATATCTCCACCTCTTGTAATTTGATAATATTTATTGGCATTTAATGTATCAAGACTGATATTAACTCTTTGTAAACCGGCTTCTTTTAGTTTATATGCCATATCCGATAAAAGAATTCCGTTAGTAGTCATGCTTAAATCATTTATCCCTTCGATCTTTGCAAGCATTTCAACCAAAACAATAATATCTTTACGAACAAGAGGCTCACCTCCTGTAATTCTTACCTTATCTATCCCGAATTTTACCGCTGTTTTAGTTATTTCAACTATTTCTTCGTATGTTAAAATTTCATCATGATTTAATCGAGTTTCACAACCTTCAGGAATACAATAGGTGCATTTTAAATTGCATCTGTCAGTTACCGAAATTCTTAAGTAATTTAAAGTTCTGTTATATGAGTCTAACATTTACCAATTCTCCTTTTTTCAACATTAATACCCCCTGTTCCATAGCTACCATTCCATCAGCAAAAGCATAAGAATGTATGTGTGCGGAACCATTATAATCAATCGGAAAAACTTCTCCCTTTCTCACATATACCGGTAAAAATGATTTTCTTTCGGTTTTCTTTCTGACTATATCAGTTCCCATTTTAAGTAATGCAACATTTTCAGCATCTTCTAAACCTAAATATTTGTTAATAAGCAATTTAACCAGTAACTCAAATTGAACAAACGCAGAAACAGGATTACCCGGTAACCCAAAAATATATTTATCTTTCAGTTTACTGAAAACTGTAGGTTTACCGGGTTGAACAGCAATACTTTTAAATAATATTTCAGCATTTAACTCTTTGAGTATTTCAGGAACAAAATCGAATTCTCCGGCTGAAACACCACCGGTTAACAACAAAATATCACATTTCTCAATTGCACTATTGATGCTTTCTAATAAATTTTTTCTATTGTCTTTAACAATGCCAAAATAAACCGGAATTGCTCCTGCATTGATAATCTGAGCCGATAACTGCCAAGCATTTGAATTCCTTATATATGGACCATTAGGCTTAATTTCAGGTTCTACAAGTTCATTACCTGTAGAAAGTACACCAATTATAGGTTTTTTCGATACTTCTACCACTGTGGCTCCCACAGAAGCCATTACTGCAATATGCTGAGATTTAATTTTTAATCCCTTCTTCAATACTAAATCATTCTTTTTAATATCTTCAGCTTTAAAGCAAATATTTACTGATGTTTTTTCCTTTGTAAATTCAATTTTATTTTCAATTTCTGTAACATCTTCAACCATAACCACACAATCGGCACCTTTAGGCATTTTAGCACCGGTCATAATCTTAACACATTCTCCTTCCGAAACTTCTTTTTCAAAAATATCACCTGCAGCAATAGTACCAATTACTTTCAGATGATTTTTTTTCTCAAAATCCGAAAGTTTACAAGCGTAACCATCTACTGCAGATTTATTGAACGGAGGCATATCAATATCAGAGTATATATTTCCGGCCAATACTCTTCCTAAGCTTTCCAACATCGTTACTTTCTCCGATTTATAAGTAGTTTCAGCTTTTAAAATTATTTTTTCGGCTTGTTCAAAACTAATCATTTTACAACTAATTAATTCTTATAAAATTGAATTCTGTTTTTTTATTTTTCCCTTCTACAGAAACTTTGAGAGTGTTTTTCGAGATATATTTGTATGTAATAACATTAGGAAAATCATGTTCTTTATTTTCAAAAATAAGACTATTATTGTTTGAAGTATTCGTTAATTTAAATTCAACCACATTTCCATGATTATGACCAATAACTTTTGCTTTATAAACAATAATACCTTTAGAACAAGCTATTGAAATATAATCATTTACAATAGTATCGTTTTCATTATTCAAATAATAATTTATTCCGACAAATGTAGTGTCGTTAAGATTTTTCCATTCTTCATAAATATTATCATCCACCTTCCATTTGCCTATAATCCAGTTGATTTTATCAAATGAATTTCTATTTTGAGAAAAAGTTATAATGCTAAAAAAAAGAAATAATAAACTAAAAGCTATTTTTTTAAAATAAGAAAACATCTTCCACCGATTAAAATGTTAAACTTACACCGATACTTGGCATAAATGGAAGTTGGTCAACTCTTTCGTAACGAATAGCATCGAAATAAAATAAGTTTTTGCGATTGTACAAGTTAGTAATACTAAGGTTAGCTTCTAAAGTAGAATTATTGGCAATAACGAATTTCTTTTTAACAGTAAAATCTAAACGGTGATAATAAGGTAATCGTCCCGAGTTTAAATCGCTTGAGTATTGAATTCCTAACTCGCCATTGGTTGTTGTATAATCGTGATTAATACCATTTTGAAAAGTAATATTTTCATAGAATCCCTGAGTTTTAGTAAAAGCAAAGCCTGAACCTAAATTCCATCTTAGGTCAACTTCCCAATCGAGCTTATCGCCAATCAAATAAGAAAGAAGCAAATTAACATTATGGCGCCTGTCGTAGTGAGGATAATATTCCTGCATCTCGTCTTCTCGCGTAACAAAACCAAGGGAATATACTGCCCAAAAGTAAATTCTTCGATAATCATATTTCATACTAAAATCCAAACCATAAGCCTTTCCACGCTCAATAATAAAATCTTTCCTTAGATATTCGGGTTTATTCGAATAATCAGGAGTATCGTCAAAAACTTTATTCCTGTTTAAATTAGTCAATTGAGAAAAGTTTTTATAATATGCTTCAACATTAACAGTAGTATGATTGAAAATATCATACTCCATTCCAACAATAATATGTTCAGCTTTTTGTAATTTTGACACAACATCTTCACCTAAAAATTTTTCGGGAAGATTATCGGGACCTGAAAGGAAACCATAGAAAAGATTAACTATATCTCTGTCGGATTTTGCATCAATAAGATTTTGGCTATATAGACCTGTGGCAAGTTTTAGTCTGATTTTGTCGTTTAAAAGATATTTCATTGCAAAACGGGGTTCAAGCGACATTTCAGAAAGCGAAGCATAATATTGCAATCTTAAACTTGGCTCAAACAAAAATTTCGATACAGTTGATTTATATTTTAAAAAACCGGCAATTTCAGTAGTATTTTCTTCTTGTTTTAATTGGCGTTTAACAGCATTGTAAAAATTAAATTCTGTTTTAAAACCTTGTAATTCAAGACCGTACTTGAATTGATCTTTACCCATAAAATAAGTAAAATTCAAACCCATATTAAAACCGTTAATCTCACTTTGTTTTGGCAGTTTATCTTTATCTTCCATTGTGATATCGTAATTGGAATATGCAAAAATACCTTCCATTAACATAGGAGAACTACCTGGAACAACTATGAAATTAGCTCCAAAACCTGTAGATTTCCAGTTGAAATCAGCTAAAGCTTTATAATTATTTACTCTATCGTCGAAATGAAATCCAAATATGTTTAATTTACTGCCGTTGCTGCCATTAAATGAAATCTTAGCATAAATATCGTTAAAATTGAAAGGTAAGCCGGCAGTATCTATATAATCATAAAATAACTTGGAACTTTGAGCCAGATACGAATTTTTCCCCGAAATAATGAAAGAGCTGCTGTTTCCTGTAGTTTGATTTTCTTTTGATAATGGGCCTTCGAGAAGTAAGTTTGAACCAAAAGTGCTTGTTGATAATTTTCCTGCGAATCTTTTTTTATTGCCGTCTCTTGTTGTAATATCCATAACAGAAGATATTCTGCCGCCGTACTCGGCACCAAAACCACCGGTATAAACTTCGGCGTTTCTAATTATATCTGTTTCAAAGACCGAAAAAAGTCCGATAGAATGAAAAGGATTGTAAACAACCATTCCGTCTAATAAAACCTTATTTTGAATTGGAGCACCGCCTCTTATATATAGCTGCCCACCCTGGTCACCAGTGAAAATTACCCCAGGTATTACCTGTAAATATTGGGCTAAATCGGCTTGGCCTCCAATTGTAGGGATTTGCTTCAACTGCTTTGGCGTAATTTTAATGACTGAGGTTTTTGTTTCCTGACGTGCTTCCTCTCTTTCAGCAGAGATATTGACAACATCAAGGTTATAAGCTGCTTTAGTTAAATACAGTTTTTTGTTAATAATTTCGTTAGCTTTAACAGTAATAGGCATTACCAAAGAATCGTAACCCAAATAAGTAACCATAAGTGTATAATTACCGGGGGGAACCTGAGTTATTACAAAATACCCGTTATTATCGGTAGTTGCTCCTATACTGGTTTTTTTCAAATAAACATTTGTGAAAATAACAGGTTCTCCGGTTTCTTTTTCGTAAACAAATCCTTTTATTGTAGCATTTTGTGAGTAAGCCAAATTATTAAAAGTAAAAAACGAGGCTATAAAAACAAAAGTCAATAAGTTATAAATTCTTTTCATCATTTTCATTAAAGAAGTTCATATTAAATATCGCAAAATTAGTTTTTTTTAAAAACTAAGCCTATAATTGTTAAAGAAAAATTTGTTAAAGATTTATGAAAATCAACTAATGAAGAATTTTATACATCATTTCTTTCATTAATTCTCCTTCCGAAGCAGTGCTGTTTATAATACCTTTTGAAATTAAATCATAATACCTTAATAATGAATTTATTTCAATAAGTTTTTCGGGGGGATAATGTTTCGCTGCTTTAACGTAATCATTAACAAAAAAAGGATGAACTCCTATTTTTGATGCAACATCCTTAGTATCTGATTTATTATCAATGTGATGATATGTTAATAACTGATTGAAGTATCTGTAAAGCAAAGCTAAGTTCTTAATCATAGGATTTTCCTTAGGATTAGAAGCAAAGTAATTTATAATTTTGTTGACTTTAAAAACATCCTTATTACCAATAGCTTTTTGCAATTCAAAAACATTATAATCTTTGCTTATACCTGTATTTTGCTCGACAATTGTTGAGTCAATCTTAGTTTTTTGAGGTTGACTGATTATTAGTTTATTAATTTCGTTTTCAATTTTATGCAAATCATTTCCAAGGTAATCGGCTAATAATTGAGCTGCATCAACAGTAATATCGTATTTTTTTTCTTTTACCAGATTAATAATCCAGGTCGATAATTTATCCTCACTAACTTTTTTCGATTCGAAATATACAAAATCTTTATCTAACCTTTTTTTAAGAGTCTTCCTTCCGTCTAAAACCTTATTATTGAAGCAAATAACAAGTATAGTCGATTTTTGATATTTTTTCAGGTAAAGTTCTTCCAAATCATAAATATTTTTTTCAAGTACCTGAGCTTCCCTGACGATAACAACCTGATAGTTCGACATCATCGGATAGCGAAGAGCATATTCGGCAATAGTTTTTACATCAATATCCCTTCCGTAAAGAATATTAAGGTTAAATTCTTTTTCAATATCCGATAAAACACTGTTTTCAATTATATCGCAAAGTTTATCGATATAATAAGTTTCTTCGCCGGCAAGAAAATAAATCGGGTGATAGATTTTTTTCTTAATATTTGAAACAATATCTTCAAATGTCATTTTTCGAACTTAGATTTTTAGCTGTTAAAGTCAAAACGCAGGTGTTTAACTGTCAATCCGTTATTAATTAATTGTTTTAATGAGTCAATACCTATATCAAGATGTTGTTCAACAAATGTTTCGGACACTTTTCTGTCCAATTCTTCGGTTTTAACTCCTTCGGAAATCATTGGCTGGTCGGATACAAGCAATAATGCACCTGTAGGAATATGATTATAAAAACCGACAATAAACACAGTTGCAGTTTCCATATCAATAGCCATACTTCTGGTTTTTCTGAGATATTCCTTAAATTCGTCATCATGTTCCCAAACTCTTCTGTTTGTAGTGTAAACAGTTCCTGTCCAATAGTCTTTATTATAATCGCGTATGGTTGTTGATATAGCTTTTTGAAGGTTAAAAGCAGGCAAAGCAGGCACTTCCGAAGGGAAATAATCGTTTGAAGTACCCTCCCCTCTGATTGCAGCAATAGGCAAAATAAGATCACCAATATTATTTTTTTTCTTAAGTCCGCCACATTTACCCAAAAATAAAGCAGCTTTTGGTTTTACTGCACTCAATAAGTCCATAATAGTTGCAGCATTTGCACTACCCATCCCGAAGTTAATAATAGTGATATTATTAGCAGTAGCGCTCTGCATAGCACGGGTATTTCCTTTAATTTCAACATTAAACTTCTCAGCAAATAATTTGACGTAATTTGAAAAATTAACCAACAAAATATATTCGCCAAATTCATTAAGTTCGGTACCTGTGTATCTCGGTAACCAATTTTCAACTATTTCGGGTTTGGTTTTCATAAATAGAATTATATTTTATGTTTTTAATGTCAGCAATTTAATTCATTTATTAATTTTTAAAACAAGTTTACAAATATAATCTATTTTATGTTTTGATAAACGTAGATTTTTTAATAGTATTTAGTTTAAAAATGAAAAAGATTCATTATTAAATAAACTAATCAACATTTTTATCTTTTATAAATTTGTTGATATATTCTACTTTACTTAATCCTAATAAAGGATAAAAGATAAAAGGAAGAAAAATTAGTCCTAATGTAAAGCCTACTCCCTTATTAAATTGTTTTGAAAGCAAATTGGTAACCCATATCGAAAATATTAAATTTACAAATGGTATAAAAAACAAAATAGTCCACCAAGTTGGTTTCTTAACAATTTCCAGCAGAACAATAATATTGTATATTGGAATAATGGAAGCCCAGCCTTCTTTTCCTGCTTTTTTATAAATTTTCCAAAAAGATTCTAAAGTTATAATTTGAAACAATATAATTATTTGAAAAAAAAACTTTCTAAAATTTAATAAATATTCAAATAATGAAAATTCTTCATCATATATTGCATTGAAGTCAAAGAAATATAATTTATCTGCTAAATTTGAAAAATAATAATATCTTAATTTTTCCTTCATTATCAGCTCATAACTAATAACATAATTAACAGATGAAATTAAGTTAGAGATAATCAAAATAATTAAACCAATCATTATTGCATTTATAAAAGAAATATAATTACCGTTTTTCTTATTAAAATCATAATGAGCAAAAACTAAAATTACATAAATTAAAACCCATATTGCTAAACCTGTTAAAAAATAGCTCCATTCATATAAATTATCTGGATTGAATGTTAAAGAATTAATTATTCCAAAAATTAAGTTTAACACACCTAGAATTAAACCAAATTTTAATGAAATTTTTAATAAAAGAATATTTTTTCTTATTTTCATTCTAATTTCTTCACCAACTAATTTGTTTATAGCAAAAAAAACTAAAGGTAGAGCGAGGTAAAAAAATAATTCATTAAAATTATAATCATATAAACCATCATCTGAAAAAGGCCAAAAATCTCCCATATACATATTACCACTAAAATAAAATACTAAATGGATAAAACTCCAAATAATATAAAAGACGATAAACCATCTGTTTCCTTTTAAAAATCTTATAAATTTACTTTCCATAATTCACTATTTTTAAAGTTATAAAATTATTAAAAAAGAATCAAAATTAACCAAATTTATTAAATTTAGACTATGAATATATAAAAATCAACCATTCAACCAGTCCTTAAATTTTGTTACTTTATCAATACTCACAAAAATATCTTCTCTTGCAGGTTTTAAATCAATTTTTAACCTGCTTTTTGGGAAAATATGTACATTGACTATTGATTGCAATTTGATTAGATACTGCCTGTTGATTCTAAAAAATTGTTTTGGGTCGAGTATGTTTACCAACTGATCGAGGCTGTAATCAACAGTGTATTCTGTATTGTCATAAGTAACTAAAAATGTTATACTTGATTGAGAATAGAAATAAGCAATATCTTGAATATCGATAGATTTTATTTTGTTTCCTATAATAACCGAAAACCTACTTTTGTAATCGGTATTTTTTTTATCAATCAAATCGAAAAGAGCTTGCATATCAACTAAAGAAGAATTTGATTTATTCCAATCCTGATATTTCAATATGGCTTTATTAAGTTCATCTTGTGAAATTGGTTTCAAAAGATAATCTATGCTTTTCAATTTGAAAGCTTTTATGGCATATTCATCAAAAGCTGTAGTAAAAATTATGGGAGATTTAATTTTAACTTTATCAAAAATTGCAAAACTTAAGTCGTCTTCGAGATGAATATCTAAAAAAATCAAATCGGGTTCATCGTTATTGGTAAACCAATTTATGGCTTCTTCTACTGATTCGATTTTTGCTAAAATATTAATACTGCTGTCAAATTGTTTAATCATACTTTCGAGACGACGAGCAGCTAATTCTTCATCTTCTAAAATTACTATATTCATACTTTAAAATTTTTATAATAATGGAATTATTGCTTCAAACTTATCATCTTTAATTCCATAACTAATTTTTTTATCGGTTAAGTAGCTATATCTTGTTTCAATATTTTTCAAGCCAACTCCTGTTGATTCTATCCTATTTTCGCGTATTTGTAAATTATTGATAACATGCAAGTAATTATCATCATCAATAAAAATATCAATAATCAAGTTGTTTTTTTTCGAAAAAGTATTGTGTTTAATAGCATTTTCGATAAGCAATTGAAGTGCAATAGGCGGAAGCTGTAAGCCGAGTTTTTCCTCAGGTAAATCAATATTAATTTTAAGTTTATCTCTGAATCTGATCTCGAGCAAATAAACATAAGCTTTTAAAAAATTTGTTTCAACTTTAAGACTTACAAGATCTTTTTCTTTATTTTCAAGAACATAACGATAAACTTTTGATAATTGTTCGGTAAAAAGCTCGGCAGTATCGGGTTCGAGTTTAATAAGAGAAATCAATACATTAAGACTATTAAACAAAAAATGTGGATTTACCTGATTTTTAAGCATTTCGAACTGTGATTGCAAATTTTCTTTTTGAAGTCGTAACAGTTGGGTTTTAGCATTTGTAAGTTGCAATGTGCGTTCTTCGATTTTTTGTTCTAAATCTAAATTAACATTTTGAAGAATTTCTTTTGATTTTCGAAGTTCTTCTTCTGTTTTAAGCCTGTTTGTGATATCCCTGATAATTCCTACTCCGTTCCATTTTTCTTTTATGCTGAATGATGATAACGAAAGTTCGTAAATAAATTCGGTACCGTTTTTTCTTACAGCAATCAATTCTAAATTCTTATCCTTAGGTAATTCAATTTCCCCTTGTGCATATTGCATAAGCTTTAAGCGATATTCTTCTCTTAAATGAGCAGGGGTAATAATATCATGTAAATCTTTAAATAGGACTTCTTCGGTTTTATATCCGAAAATTTTCTCGGAAGCATCGTTCCAATAAGTGATTTGTCCAAGATTATTAATCATAAGAATAGCATCCATAGCACTCGAAGTGAGTGTTCTAAATTTTTCTTCACTTTCTTTTAGCAATAATTCTGATTTTTTACGCTCAGAAATATCGCGTATATAGGTTTGAGTTGCAATTTTACCGTTATAAGTAATTATACTATTGTTAAATTCGACCGGTTTTTGATTACCCCATTTGTCAATCAATACTGTTTCATATATAGTTGGAACCTCTTTACCTTGTTGCCTTAAATGATAAAAATTCAACACTTTTGGTTTTTCTTCATCCGAAAGATAATCGATAAAAGGTGTATTAATCATAGATTTTACTTCGTAACCTAATATTTCTGCCATCATTTGATTAATAAACCTTACATAACCATCCTGAAGAATAACAATACCGTCATTAGCTTTTTCGACCAAAGCCTTATATTTTTCTTCACTTTCACGTAATGCCTGTTCGGCATGTTTATTCTGTGTTTGGTCTCTCAGAATTATAAATGCAGCGGGTTTTCCGTTGTATTCGATTGTAGTGCTATTCAGCTCCATGTGCAATATACTGCCATCTTTCCTTATGCCTTTTGCGTTGTATATAAGAGGAAACCCCTCTCCTTTCATCCTTTTGGTGTGTACATCTATCATCAACTGTCTGTCATCTTCCGCAACCATATCAATAAAATTCATTCCAATAAGTTCATTTTCACTGTATCCGGTCATCTCGCAAAAAGCAGGATTTACAAGCTGATATTTACCATTTTGCGTAATAATTATACCATCAAGAGCTTTATTAATAAGGTAACGGTACTTTTCTTCGCTTTCTTTTAATGCTTTTTCTGCTTTCTTTCTTTCATTAATATTTCTCGAAACCCCAAGTATTTCCTTTATTCCATTATTATCGTCCAATATAAACGATGCTACAATTTCGATCCAAACAGTTGAGCCGTCCTTACATTTTTGTTCTAATTCTCCCATTAAAACATCAGTTTTTCCGCTTTCATGGAAATCAGCTATCATTTTTTCGAGCAATTCATTAGCTTTCAGGTATGATTCAGGAGTTAACGACTCTTCAATTGTCTGCTGCATAACTTCTTCGGGAGTATAACCTCTTAGTTTTATAACCGAAGGACTAACGTATGTAAACTTTCTCGTATTCATATTCAAAATCCACACTACATCGTGCATATTTTGATTTAGTAACCTGAACCTTTTCTCATTTTCTTTTATAATACGCTCATTTTCGTATATTGAAGCCAAACGTTTGTTATTAAGCAGCGCTATACCTCCACCCATTAGAAAAGTTTCGATATAAATAAAGTTATTTTTGGTAAAAAGTTGCCAATTTATGCTATCAATATCAGATAATATTATTATTGATGAGTAAAGAACAATAAAAAGTATTGAATTGATTATCATTTCGATAAAACCAAAAGGGACAAACAAAAGCCAGGCAATTATAATAAAATTCAATCCAAACCAATAAGGACTTTCTACCCCTCCGGTAAAATTAGCCAACAATGATGAATAAACCACCGAAACATAAAATCCGGTGATTAAAAGGAATTTTATAAACTTGCGTGTTTTAATAAAATAAGAAAGAAATAAACTGGTTATATAAAAGATAATACAAGCTAATCTAAGAAAAAATACAGATTGTTTGTTATCAATATCAATTTTGTGATCGATGAAATGCCAACTTGCAACTATTAGCAGCCCTATTATGGTTATTATTTTGAAAGCAAGACTGAGATGACTTTCTCTGAACTTTATAAAATCGACATTTTTGTTGATTTTATTTAAAAATCTGAATATATTTTTATTATTTTCAACCATAATTAATTACAAATTTATGGTTTAAAACAATTAAAAACAGCTAAAGGAACATCCATTGTCAAATATGACCCATTGGCAATTTCATTTAGTTTTAATTCTGTTTGCCGGATAATTAACTCTGATTTATCAGTTTTATTGAGAATTTCGTACCAACTTTCGGCGAAATTACTTTTTATAAAAAAGTGATTAAAAAAAGCATTACCATCAGTAAATTTCATTGTATAATTATCTTCAAAAATATCTTTTATTATAAAACCAGCATTTTCTATCAACTCAATATTTTCTTTAACCGACTTTCTTTTACTGTTGATATGATTAATAAATAATTCAATCAATTCAAAATGTTCTAATTGCAATAAAACTTCGGTAAGCGTTTCGTAAAATAAAGAAAATGTTCCGGGTAAATTTACCGATAAAATGAGTTGTGCACTATTTTTTGCAACACGATTACACTCTTTTAAAACTAATTCGGGCTGCTGGGTATTATTAATTCCGTTATTCGATACAATTAAATCAAAAAATTCATCATTAAAAGGCATTTCTTCCGATTTACAATCAAAAAGTTTGATATTATTAATTTTTTGAAATGAAATTTTTTCTTTTAATCTGTTAATAGCGGCTTCCCAGGGGTCAATGCCATAGCATTCACAAGAATTTCCCAATCGTTGAGCAATTTCAATTAATGGAAATCCTGTTCCACAGCCTATGTCAAGAACATTAATATTTTTCTTATAGTCAATCAAATCAAGTATTTTTATTCCAAAAGGTGCCGACCATAAAGGAAGTTCGTCCCAAGTTGATGCGAAATCTTTTTGTTCTCTCTCCGTAAAAATATTAATATATGACATTTAAGCTTTATTTTGAATAATAGAAGTTAGATTTTTTTTCCACAAAATTATCTTTCTTCAACAGTAAAATTAAATAAATTTGGTTGAATGACGATTATAAAATATTGAACAGGAAAAATCGATTATCAAAAAAAAACAATTTAACCCAAATTACTCAATAAAGAAAATCTTTAATGAATAATCGAATAAGAAAATTTTGGGTTTAAAAATTAAAGTTAACGTGTCTGTGGGATTAAAATCCGTATAAGTATTAACAACCCAGATTTATAATTCAAAATTATTATTTGTCAATAAATCAATTTACTAAAATAGTCAGTTAAAAGCTTGCAATTAATTTTTAAATTCGATTCAATTATCTCATGTCGTTTATTTCAACTCCTGGGAATTCGGATGCTTTAAAAACAAATTCGCTATCAAGAGTTTTTACATTTGGAGTAAACTTGGTTACTTTGTATGAATATGTACTTCCGTTTTTATTGTAAATTTCTGTACTTAAAATCTGAACTTTAGTTTTATCGACATTTATGCGTACCTTATAGTATGCTTTACCTTTAAGAGGGATTAAATCGATAACTTGAGTCATAATACCTCCGGAATTGAACTCTTTAATAAGCTTTGCTCTGTAATTTTGACTGTAATTTGACAAAAGTTTAGTAGGATTTATTGCATTTTCATCATCAGGATTTACATTATTAATTTGAACTTCATCAGCATCGGGGATATAAGTCCATACTGTTTTGCCGTCGCATATTATTCTTTGTCCCGAAATATTGAGAGAATACTTATCACCTTTTATTGTAATTACTCCGCTTTTACTTTGGTTTATTTTCTCAGCTTTATTCTCCAAAACATAAGTAAATTCAATTTTCATACTTGAATACGACTTCATTTTATTAGCAAGATTTTGTAGTATAGAATTAGCTTTTGCGTCATTTACCTGAGAAAAAGAAATTTGAAATGATACAAATAGCAGTAATATCGATGTAAGAGTTTTTTTTATCATTTTAAACCAAATTTTATTTAACTGTTTTCTTTCAAAAATTGTTCCAAACTTATTTCATCTTTAAATTTGACTTCTCTGGCTTTACTACCTTCAAAAGGACCAACAATTCCGGCAGCTTCAAGTTGGTCGATTATTCTTCCGGCACGGTTATAACCAAGTTTTAATTTGCGTTGCAATAAAGAAGTCGAGCCGTGTTGATGAGCAACAATGATTCTTGCTGCTTCTTCGAATAATTCATCCTTTTGAGATGGGTCAAAATCTTTATTGGGTTCACTGTCCTCGTCAAGATACTCAGGTAAGTTGAAAGGAGACGGATAACCTCTTTGAGAACCGATAAAATCAACAACACTTTCAATTTCAGGAGTATCAATAAAAGCACATTGTAACCTTATTAAATCGCTACCGGTTGACAGCAGCATATCTCCCCTACCTATCAGTTGGTCAGCACCGCCAATATCAAGAATAGTCCTTGAATCAATTTTTGATGTTACCCTAAATGCAATACGAGCAGGGAAATTGGCTTTTATAGTTCCTGTAATAATATTGACAGATGGACGCTGAGTTGCAATAATCAAATGAATTCCTATTGCTCTTGCCAATTGTGCCAAACGTGCAATAGGTGTTTCAATCTCTTTACCGGCAGTCATTATCAAATCGGCAAATTCATCAATAACTAACACAATATAGGGTAAAAAACGATGGCCTTCGTTTGGATTGAGCTTTCTTGCTATGAATTTAGTATTATATTCTTTTATATTTTTTACTTGAGCGTCTTTTAAAAGGTCATATCGTTGGTCCATCTCTATTGTTAATGAATTCAGAGTACGAACAACTTTACGCGTATCGGTAATAATAGCTTCTTCCGAATCGGGCAACTTAGCCAGAAAATGCCTTTCAATTTTGGAAAATAATGAAAGCTCAACTTTTTTAGGGTCAACCAAAACAAATTTAAGCTCAGCAGGATGTTTTTTATAAAGTAAAGAAGCAATAATTGCATTTAATCCTACCGATTTCCCCTGACCTGTTGCTCCTGCCATTAAAAGATGGGGCATTCGGGTTAAATCGGCTATATATGGTTCATTTGATATTGTCTTTCCAATAGCTATGGGTAGTTCAAATTTTGAGTTCTTGAATTTATCGGAATTCAACATGGTTCGCATCGAGACAATCTGAGGGTTTTTGTTTGGTACTTCAATTCCTATAGTGCCTTTGCCTGGAATTGGAGCAATTATTCTAATGCCGAGCGCCGATAAACTTAAGGCAATATCATTTTCAAGATTTTTAATTTTCGAAATTCTTATACCCGGAGCGGGAATAATTTCATACAATGTAACTGTAGGGCCTATTGTAGCTTTTATTTCGACAATTTCGATAGCATAGTTTCTTAGAGTTTCGATAATTCTGTTTTTATTTGCTATTAATTCATCATTTTGAACCGAAGTGGGATTTTCGTTAGCCTCAGTAAGTAAATTCAGTCCGGGATATTCATAAGTAGATAACTCTAATTTCGGGTCAAATTCGCTGTCAATAGTATAGCGTGGTTTTTCTTCAACAAAAGCAACTTCTTCCTTTTCAATTTCTGTTGTATTATTTTCATTATCAATATTATCGGGGTTTTCAACTGTAAAGACAATTTCTTCTTTTTTATTTTCAGTCTTAGGGGGTGTTTCTTTAACTTTAAGTACAAAGTCAGTACTACCAGGTTCGTCGTAATCATCATCATCTAAATCAGTAATTTCTTCTTCATTCGATTCTGTTTTTAATATATTTTTTCGACTTACAATTTTATCGTTATTTTCATCATTATCTGTTTCTTCTGTTTCAGTCTCTTCTTTTTTGCTCCAGTTGTTAAAATTAAAGTTTAAAACTTTATTGAAGGTAACAATTATAAATGACGATAGTCCGAAAATTAATAGAATTATTGTTCCTAATTTCCCCAACAAACCCTCTAACCATTTGCTTACTTCATAGCCAAATTCGCCACCCAAAACTATTAAATTACTTGTTTTGAAAAAGAACCCAAAGCTGACAGATAAAAATATCAGTAAAAACAATGAATACTTTATTAAACTTGATAGTTTGAATAAAGTAATTTTAAAAACTCTTAGTCCTAAAGTAAAAAAGAACAAAGCGAAAGCTAAAGAAGAAATTCCAAACCATTTAATAATCAATAAATATGAAATAGCTGCGCCAAGTCGTCCTGTCCAGTTGCTAATTTCTAATGTTTCATCAAAAAGAATATCGTGTATGTTTGCAGATGAAATCTGGTCATAATCGATCCACCAAGTAAAAAAGAATGAGATAATTGAAAACAATATAAATATTGAGAAAACAATAAAAAAGACTCCGCTAACTTTTATAGTTTTCTCGTTATTAAAAAAATCAATCAAGTTGACATTTGAAGAAGATTTTTTTTTCTTTTTTACCTTCTCATTACTCGCTGAATCACTATTATTACTGCCTTTTAGTACATTTTTTTTTCTGTTTTTTTCTTCCGACATGCAATAATTAAATTAAAAAAACATACAAAGTTACATTAATTACTCAAATATTGGAACAATAAAGAGTAATGATAATTTTAAAATTTTATTTTAAATACAAATAAATAGGTAATTAATTATCAATATCCTCTTTTTTTACCTGTAATCTTTTCAATTTCAACATAAAACACGGCTACATTTTTAATTGCAGGCAATGAATAAGTAAAGTCCCTTCCGGTATATTTTTGCATTATTTTATTCATCATAACAGTTTTAGTTTCAATGTCCTCAACAAATTTAACTTTACCATAAACAACCACACTTCTGAACTTCATACTATAACTACAACCTACTTCGGCATTATGATGATGCAATTGATGACCTGTACTGAAAACGATACATACTTCGGGCTTTTTTTTAAGATAGTCTATTTTTAATCCAATTGGAGCTGAATGAAAAAACAGCACATCATTTTCGTAAGCAAAATTGAACGGAATTACATAAGGTAAACCTTCATCGGTAACCATCGACATGTAACATACATCACATTCGTTTATAATGCTATCGATCTCCGATTTTTTATTAATAAACTTGCTATTCATCTTTCTTAAACTTTTTGATGATAATTCTTCCCGACTTTAATTTATCGGGCAATTGAAGAAGAAATGTAACAATAGACATTATTAAACTAAAACCTATTGCCCATCCGAAACTCTTTATTTCAAAATTCGGGACAATATATGCGGCTAATTCTATAATTATGGCATTTAAAATTATTAAAAACAAACCGAAACTAAATATTGTAGCAGGTATAGTTAAAATAATGAGCAATGGTCGGAGAAAAATATTCAGAATTGAGATAACAAAAGCAACCACAATCGCAGTAATAATATCGGGCATTATTATTCCTTTTTTCAGAATATAAGACGTTATTAAAACTGCAATTGAACTTACAATAATTTTGAATATATAATTCATTTAGAGCAAATTGAATTAACGTTTTTTATTTGAACTATATGGATTATAACCTCTTTGTTTTGCCATTTCTTCCAGTCTTTGTTGAAATTTCGATTTGGTAACAGGTTTTTTCTTATTTTCTTGAATACGAGCATGAATTTTTTCTTCGTTGACTAATCTTCTGATAACATACATTTGACCAAAAGTAATCATAGTTGAAAGGAAATAGTAATAATTAAGAGCAGAAGAATAACTGTTCAGAAAACCTAAAAACATAATAGGCATAATATACATCATTGTTTTCATACCCGGCATAGTGTTAGTTGAAGACCCCATAGAGTCCATATTCATGCGGGTATAAATGAGGTTTGAAATAGCCATCAAAAGTGCAAACAAACTTACATGGTCGCCATAAAAAGGTATATTAAATCCGAGTTTTAATATTGAATCATAACTTGATAAATCCTCTGCCCAAAGGAAAGCCTGTTGTCTAAGTTCTATTGATGAAGGGAAGAACCTGAACATTGCAATCAAAATAGGAAATTGTAAAAGCATTGGGATACAGCCGGCCATGGGATTTACACCTGCTTTTTTGTACAATGCCATAGTTGCCCTTTGTTTATCCATAGCCTGTTCTTTTTTGGGAAATTTTTTCGATATTTCGTCAATCTCAGGCTTCAATACTTTTATTTTGGCAGTAGAAATATAAGATTTATAGGCTATTGGGAATAATACAATTTTTAATATTATTGTCAGAACAAGTATTATTATTCCGTAATTCCAGTTGAAGTGGCTTAAAAAGTCGAATACGGGAATTACTGCAAATCTGTTTATCCATTGCAATAAAAAGAAACTCCAACCCAAAGGAATAAGCCTTTCCAAATCCAATTTATATGTTTTCAGAATATTATATTTATTTGGGCCGAAATACATTTTCATTTCAATGCTGTTATCGGCATTTGCCTGATAAGGTATTCCTATCAATGCATTCATAGATTTCAGATATCTGCCGCCTTCTTTAGTTTTATCGGTTTTGGAGCTTATTTCTGCGTTATTAAATTGATTTTCTGCAACTAAAGTAGCATTAAAAAACTGTTGCGAGAAAGAAACCCATTTTAAAGGAATTTTCAGCTTTGCTTCATCATCTTTGGTTTCCGATAAATAATCAACTTCGTCAGATATTGGTTTAAAATGGACAGACGATACCATGTTCTCGTTTTTCTTATTCTTTTCCTGATTTCTTAAATCGTTTCTCCACGTCAAATCAAGAAAATTAGCATTTGAGGCAATAATATCCTTCATCCCGATAATATTTATACTGAAATCAATCATATAATTATTGCCTTTAATTTTATATAAAAATTCCAGATATTTCGATTTATCAAAAACACTGTCATTTGCAGGATAAAGCCTCATTCCGACTACAATTGAATCGTTTCCGGTAACAACTAAGTGCTTTTTATTGACAGAAGATTTACTAAAAACAGGTTCGAAGTAAAGCATACCGGTATTTATGCTTCTGTTGTTCGAAAAAAATGAAAGATAGAAATCGGAAGAATCTTTGGTAAAAAGAATTAATGGCTGATGGTCAAAAGTTTTAAATTTTTTCAACTCGACCTGAGATATTCTACCGCCTTTAGTTGATATGGTATATTTTACTAAGTCGTTTTCAATAATAAAATCTTCGTCTTTATTATTTGATGCGGCTAAAGAAAACAAGCCTAATTCATCATTAAGTTTTTTAATATTATTCTTTTCGTCAACAGCAGTGTCAATTCGGCTAACACTGACTGTATCTTGAATTTTGTTTGCTTTTATCTCATTTGCCTGATTATTTTGTAAAGCAACAATTGAATCATGAATTCTTTGTTTTTCCTTTAATTCTTCTTGTGTAGGAGCAGACCACCAAGTATAACCTAAAAAAAGTGCAAAAATTAATAAAAGACCTGTTATTGTATTTCTATCCATTTTATATAATAATTATTTATTAGTTTAATTTGTGGTTTAAAGAAGCATTAATAAAACTTATGAAAATAGGATGCGGATTAGCCACAGTACTTTTGTATTCGGGATGAAATTGAACGCCTATAAACCAAGGATGATTTTTTAACTCTATGATTTCCACCAGATTATCTTTAGGATTAATTCCAACTGCTATCATTCCGGCATTTGTGTAATGTTCTATGTATTTATTATTAAATTCGTAGCGATGTCTGTGTCTTTCGCTTATATCTTTATTTTGATAAATCTGGAAAATCTTTGTATCTTCAACCAATCTGCAAGGATAGGCTCCCAAACGCATTGTGCCTCCTTTTGTACAAATCGTTTTCTGGTCTTTCATAATATCTATAACAGGATATTGCGTTTTAGGGTTCATTTCGGTTGAATGAGCATCAGCAAATCCCAATACATTTCTTCCGAATTCAATTACCGCACATTGCATTCCCAAACATATTCCTAAGAATGGGATATTATTTTCTCTGGCATATTTAATCGAAAGAATTTTACCCTCAATACCTCTTTCGCCAAAACCCGGTGCCACCAAAATACCGTTAAGATTTTTAAGTTTTTCGTTTATTGTTTCATTATTAATACTTTCAGAATGAAGCATTTTTACATTAACTTTACACTCTAGCGAAGCTCCGGCATGAATAAATGCTTCCAATATTGATTTATAAGCATCTTTCAATTCGACATACTTACCAACAAGCCCAATATTTACTTCATTTTTAGGATTTTGAAGCTTAAACAGAAATTCTTCCCACTTTGTTAAATCTGCATCTTTTATATCAGATATTTGCATTTTTCTTAAAACTTGCAAATCGAGTTTTTCTTGCCTCATAAGTAATGGAACTTCATATATGGTCTTGGCATCAATAGATTCAATTACTGAGGAAGGTTCAACATTACAGAATAAAGCAATTTTATGCCTAATTGCCTCAGTTAGCGGGCGTTCTGTCCTACATACAATTATATCAGGCTGAACTCCCTGTTCAAGCATTGTTTTTACCGAATGTTGGGTAGGTTTAGTTTTTAACTCTCCCGCAGCCGATAAGTAAGGTATATATGTAAGATGTATTACAAGACAGTTATTTCCCATTTCCCAACGCATCTGACGAACAGCTTCGATATACGGCAGCGATTCTATATCACCTACAGTCCCTCCTATTTCAGTGATAACAAAGTCGAATTCATCATTATTCCCTAAAATTTTAATTCTGTATTTTATTTCATCAGTAATATGAGGTATAACCTGAACTGTCTCTCCAAGATAATCTCCTTTTCTTTCTTTCTCGATTACTGACTGATATATTCTGCCTGTTGTTATATTGTTTGCCTGCGATGTTCTGATGTTTGTAAATCTTTCATAATGACCCAAATCGAGGTCAGTTTCAGCACCGTCGTCAGTTACATAACACTCACCGTGTTCATAAGGATTAAGGGTTCCGGGATCGATATTGATATAAGGATCAAGTTTTTGTATAGTTACCGAAAAACCCCTTGCTCTGAGAAGTTTCGCTAAAGAAGCTGATATTATACCTTTTCCCAAAGAGGAAGTTACTCCTCCTGTTACAAATATATATTTTGTGTTCATTTTTATTTGATTTAAAAGCTTATATTTTGAAGCTTTTAGAATAATTACTTTTTTAATGATGAAGCGACAAAATTAAAAAAAACAAAGGGATTAAAGAAAAAAATCTTAATCCCTAATGCTTGGGTATAAATAACTATTTGATAGTTTATTTTTTATTGACCTAAATAGGAACGCAATAATTTGCTTCGAGAATTACTTTTTAATCTCCTTACAGCTTTTTCCTTTATTTGTCTTACTCTTTCTCTTGTCAAGTTAAATTTAGCACCAATTTCATCCAATGTTAAACCATGACTCATGCCGATTCCGTAAAATAGTATCAATATATCTCTTTCTTTTTCGGTAAGTGTAGATAATGAGCGATGAATTTCTTTGGCAAGCGACTCTTTCATTAGTGTAGAATCGGTATTAGGCCCATCTTCAGGAACATATACATCAATTAAATTATTTTCCTCATCCTGATTAATAGGTGCATCCATTGAAACATACCTATTTGTAATGCTCAGAATTTCGACAATTTTGTCTTTTGGAATATCCAAAGCATCTGCCAGTTCATCAAAAGATGGATTTCTTTCGAATTTCTGTTCAAGTTTAGAGCTCTCTTTTTTAATTCTATTTAATGAGCCAAGTTGATTTTGAGGAAGCCTTACTATTCTTGCTTGTTCGGCTAATGCTTGTAAGATAGATTGTCTTATCCACCAAACAGCATAAGAAATAAACTTAAAACCTCTTGTTTCATCAAAACGACGTGCTGCTTTAATTAAACCGACATTACCTTCGTTTATTAAATCGGGCAAGCTAAGACCCTGATTTTGATATTGTTTGGCTACAGAAACAACAAAACGTAAATTTGCTTTAGTAAGTTTTTCTAATGCTGCATTATCTCCCGCTTTTATTCTTTGAGCTAATTGAACTTCTTCTTCAGGTGTTATCATTTCTTCTTTGCTGATATCCTGAAGATATTTGTCCAATGAAGCAGTTTCACGATTAGTAATGGATTTACTTATTTTGAGTTGACGCATACTTTCGTTTTTTACACTTTTGATTTATACTTAATTTTATTAAATAAGTTACATTTTTGTTAACAGTAAATTTTAATTAAGATATTTTTATTAATCGGTTATAAATTTAACTGTATCTAATAATAAACCGAATAAATACTTTTTGTTCAAAAATAATTGAGATTAGCCGAAATTTACAAATTAACCATATAATAATAAGTACGCCAATCACCGGGATAGGTACCTGAAATAATTATCTGACCTCTTTTATTTGAAAACTGTTTCAAATCATTAACATTTCTTATAGGTTGTTTATTTATCGAAATAATAATAAAGCCTTCTCTGATACCTACATTTCTTAGTCCCGAATTGTTCAATTTTGTTAACATAACTCCGTTTGGGAGATTATTTTTAGATAACATTTCATCCGATAAAGCCTCAAAACTTGCACCCAAGAAATTAAAAACCTGTTTTTCGTCTTTTTTTATAAGCTCAGTTTTACCAAATTGATTTTGTAATACGACATTCAGATTCAAATTATCATTTCCTCTGATTAATGAAATAACAACTTTATCAGATGGACGATACTGTCCGATTGCTTCCAATAATTCGGAATTGCTGTTTACTTCTTTACCGTTAACGGCAGTAATAATATCTCCTTCTTTAATTCCTGCATTAGCTGCGGCTCCATTTTCAATTACGGCACCGACATAAACTCCTCTTGTATATTTAAGTTTTTTATTTTCAAATATTTTCGAATCGATTTCGGCAATTGAAACACCTAAATAAGCCCTTTGAACAATCCCAAATTGTTTTAAATCCTCCATAACTTTTCTAACAATATTAACAGGTATTGCAAACGAATAACCTGAATAAGAGCCAGTACTTGAAGCTATAGCAGCATTAATTCCTATAAGTTCGCCTTTGGTATTGACTAATGCACCACCACTATTCCCCTGATTAACAGCCGCATCAGTTTGTATAAATGACTCAATTGGGCTTTCATTACTGTTTTTGCCTAAAATATTTATATTTCTTGCTTTTGCACTTACAATTCCTGCTGTTACAGTGGAGGTTAAATTAAATGGGTTTCCAACTGCCAAAACCCATTCTCCTACTTTAACATCATCAGAGTTTCCGTAAGGAATTGTTGGCAGGTCGTTTGCATCAATTTTTAATAACGCCAGATCGGTTGAAGGATCAGTTCCTATAATTTTTGCCGAATAATTTCTTTTATCGTTTAATGTAACTTCAATTTTTTCTGCTTCGCTAACTACGTGATTATTTGTAACTATATAACCATCAGATGAAATTATTACACCCGAACCTGCAGCTTGCAATACTTGGGTTCCGCCAAAAGGATTACTGAAAAAACCAAAAAAATCATCGTATAGGCTTGTTCGTCTTTGAAATTGAGTTCTTATGTGAACAACAGCATGTACAGTCATATCAGCTGCCTGAATAAAATCGACATTTGTCCCTGCAGATGATAACGGTAAAGATGTTTTATATGCAGGATAATTTATTTTTTCCGAATCGGGAGCATAAGTCTTTTTCGAAAAAAATAAATTTTGAATTCCAATTGCAAAAATAGCTCCTGTAAAAGCTGTTAAAATTAAAATTCCAAATTGTTTTTTCATTTGTTGCGTTTTTTAAGTTTGACAATATTTCACTAAAATATGACAATTTGTCATCAAATAATTAAAATATTAACATAGTAAATAATAAACATATATTGATATTCAATATGTTATTTTATAATTATAATTAATATTTTAATTACGATTAAAAGAACGCAAAATATATGCAACTGTTCTTTTGAAGCAGTTAAAAAATGTTAAACCCGTATTCATTTATAATCAAAACAAATACGGGTTTAAAATAAATTGAATTTAAGTAAAATACCTGATTAAAAATATAATTTAATTACAGATTAATTTTTGAATTAACAATATCAAGTATTTCTTTTTCAATGATTATTGTCTTTTGCTCAATTTCGGAAGCTTTTGCAATTATATCATCAACTAATGATTTGTCTTTAATACCGCCGGCATTAATTTTCACATTTAAAAATGCACCCAAAACAGCCGAACGTGCACATAATGCACCTACACCAGCATCAGAAACGGAGTTAGGATTTCCAATTTCAGCCATAGCTTTTATGACTTCAAAAGCCTCGAATGCTTTTTGCATAGTTTTAAATGGAACTTCTGTAGCATACAATGTGGCTTCCTGAATAGCATTGGTTCTTATTCTTTTCTCTTCATCGGTGCCTTTTGGTAAACTAAAAGCATCCATTATTTTATTAAAAGCATTTGTATCTTCATCAACCAAGAAAAGTAATTCATCTTTGATTTTTTGACCTTTTTCAGCCCAATCGGAAAACTCTTTCCATCTTTCGTCCCAACCGGCTTTATGCGAAGATAAATTTGCCACCATTGTAGCTAAAGCGGCACCTAAAGCACCTATATATGCCGAAATTGAACCACCTCCCGGAGCAGGAGACTCAGAGGCTGTTTCGTTGGCAAATCCTTTGCATGTGAAATCAATCAGTTTTTTCTTTTTATTTTCCGACTCTAAAACATATTCTATAATTTTCTCTTCAGGAATAAATGGTTTTAAATCATCTAATCCCATTGATTTTATTGCAATTTTTATAATTTCTTCTTCAGAAACTCCAACTGAACGCTGTTGTTTCAGCAGATAATGTTTTCCAGCTTCTATAATTGCACGTTTAGGGACCAAGCCAACTATTTCAAGCCCTGTTACCCTAACACCTCTGGCAGCAGCCTTGTCACAAACTTCATCAAAAGCTACATGTAAAGGAGTTTGAGAAATATTAGTAATATTCATTGATACCTGAGCAATGCCGTACTCTTCGATAAACCAACCTATAGCTTTTGTTCCTTTGAGAGTACCGGGTATCATAACCTGATTACCGTTTTCATCAACAACAATTTTACCGGTAATAGGATTTCCCTCGCGCTTTGGTCTTCCCTTTTCACGCACGTCAAAAGCAATAGCATTAGCACGACGGGTTGATGTAGTATTTAAATTGAAATTAACGGCAATTAAAAAATCTCTGGCACCAACTGCAGTAGCTCCTGACCTTGCAACTTTATCATCAAATACTGTAGGACCATAATCGGGCTTCCATTCTTCAGTACCTATCCTGTCGCTTAATCCTTCATACTCGCCTTGACGACAATTGGCAAGATTTCGGCGTTTTGGTTCTTTTGCAGCATTTTCATAACAGTAAACTGGTATATGTAATTCATCCCCAATTCTTTTAGCCAATTTGTGAGCATATTCGGCAACTTCTTCCATTGTAACGCCTGCAACAGGCACTAAAGGACAAACATCGGTAGCTCCAAATCTGGGATGATCGCCTTTATGAAAACGCATATCAATTAATTCCTGAGCTTTTTTAACTGCCTGAAAAGCTGCTTCAATTACTTTTTCGGGAGTTCCTACAAAAGTTACTACAGTCCTGTTTGTTGTAGCACCCGGATCTACATCAAGTAATTTTACACCTTCAATTTTCTCAATTTCATTAGTTATTTGTTTAATAACATTCAAATCTCTACCTTCACTGAAATTAGGTACACACTCTATTATTTTATTCATATCTGTTTTATTAATTTATTGTTTCTCGACCTTTATTGTACTTTTCCTCTAAGAATTACCTTTTCAACTTTATTGCTGCCATAAGCATAGGGCATAAACTCATAAGTAGGTATTTTCTTAGTAATGAACACATTGGCAATTTTACCTTTGGCAATACTTCCCAATTCGTTGCTTACGCCCATGGCATAAGCTCCGTTTAAAGTAACGGCATTTATTGCTTCTTCAGGAAGCATTCGATAATTGATACAACCCATTGATAGTATTAGTTGCATATTGCCTGATGGAGATGAACCCGGATTAAAATCGCTTGCAAGAGCAACAGGCAGTCCGGCATTTATCATTTTTCTGACAGGAGCCAATGGCATATTAAGGAAAAATGCCGCCCCCGGTAATACTGTAGGCATTGTTTCGGAATTAAGTAAGCTTTCAATTTCTTCGTCACCTGTATATTCGAGATGGTCGACTGAAAGTGCATTATATTTCACACCTATCTGTATTCCGCCTGAAAAATCCAATTCATTAGCATGAATTTTTGCCCTGAGTCCGTATTTCATGGCAGCCATTAATATTCTTTCGGTATCTTCAGTTGTAAAAAATCCTTTATCACAAAAAACATCCACAAAATCAGCTAAATCCTCAGAAGCTACCATAGGTAACATTTCATTAATAATTAAATCTACAAATTCATTTTGACGGTTTTTGTATTCAAGTGGTAGAGCATGAGCTCCTAAAAAAGTTGACTTAATAGTTACCGGAGTTAGTTCTTTTAGTTTTTTTATTACCCTCAATATTTTCAATTCATTTTCTGTTGATAAACCGTAACCGCTTTTAATTTCAACAGCTCCGGTTCCATAGCTTATTATTTCGTTTATACGCTCCAATGCTCCCGCAATTAGCTCTTCTTCAGAAGCAGTTTCAAGCCTTTTAGCCGAATTTAAAATTCCCCCGCCTCTTTTTGCAATCTCTTCGTAAGATAATCCTTTTATTTTATCAATATACTCAATTTCTCTGCTTCCGGCATATACTAAATGAGTATGAGAATCACAAAAACAAGGGAAAACCATCTTATCAGTAGCATCTATTTTCGCCAATTCTTGATAATTATATATTGAATTCAGCTTTTCTTTATCATTCATTAAACCAAAATCAGCAATTTTATCATCTTCTATCAGCAGCCACGCATCTTTTAAACTTTCCATTTTTTGCATTTCATGGCCTTTTTTCAGTAATACAGGGGAAGACTCAACATTCACCAATTCTTTAATATTTAGCACTATAACTCTGCTTTTCATATTTCAATTTCAATAAAATAAATAACTCACGAAAGTATAAAAAAATCTAAATTCAAAAAAAGGCAAAAATGACTAAAAATATTTAATCTAAATGTATATTTTATTTAAAAAGATTTAATTTTGCCCTGAAAAAATAAAAAAAGTTTAAGTATGAAAAAATTTGATCCAGCAACCAATATTCAGAATTTATTACAGTTTGGAGAGTTTGGCGATGTTAACCCTTCTATTACCGACTCTGCTACATTTACTTTCCTAGAAGCCAAATCAATGGTAGATACTTTTCACGGAGAAACACAAGGATGTTTTTTATATTCAAGACATTGGAATCCGAGTAATAAATATCTGGCAGATGCTTTAGCAGCTATGGAAGGTACAGAAGCCGCATGGGTTACTGCATCGGGAATGGGAGCTATTACTACTGCTATATTACAATTAGTAAATACCGGCGATCATATAGTATCAAGCATAACTACTTACGGTGGTACTTTCGCTTTTCTAAAGAATTATCTGCCAAAATTCAATATTGACGTTACTTTTGTTGATATTACCGATTTAGACGCTGTAAAAAAAGCTATGCGTCCTAATACTAAGATTATTTACACCGAAACAATGACAAATCCATTGTTGCAAATTTCAGATTTACCTGCTTTATCTGAAATTGCTGAAAATTTCGGTGCTAAACTTATGGTTGACAACACTTTTACGCCTATGATTGTTACTCCTGCAAAACACGGTGCACATATAGTTGTATATAGCCTCACAAAATTTGTTAACGGCAAGAACGATTGTGTTGCAGGTGCTATCTGCGGTTGTTTCGATTATATAAACTCACTGATTGATGTTAATAATGGTACTGCAATGCTTTTAGGTCCTGTGCTTGATCCACTTCGTTCTTCAAATATTCTGAAAAATCTTCATACTTTGCATATTAGAATGAAACAGCACAGCTATAATGCAATGCGACTTGCCGAAAAGTTCAAAGAAATCGGACTAAAAATAATTTATCCCGGACTTCCTGAGTCAAAAGGCTACGAAACTCTTAAAAAAATTATGAACCCCGAATTTGGTTTCGGAGGTATGATTGCTATTGACATGGAAACCTCGGAACGTGCATCTAAACTTATGGAAATGATGCAAAATGAAGGAGTTGGATATCTTGCTGTTAGTTTAGGTTACTTTAAAACTTTATTCAGCAATTCCGGAAAAAGCACTTCTTCTGAAGTACCCGAAGAAACCCAGAAACAAATGGGACTAAGCGAAGGGTTAGTCAGATTTTCTGTAGGTCTTGATAATGACATTGACCTTACATTCAATAAAATACATTACTGCTTAAAAGAACTCAATTATATCTGATAAATTTTCAACAATTTTCATTGTTGAAAATTAAAAATGATTCCTAACTATCTTTTAAATGAAATTTAGTTAGGAATTTTATTTTATCAGTAATTAATCTTCAATTTATTGAGAAAAACTAAATTTACCTTATTTTCAAAAAGTTAAGTAAATGTATATTTTTTCAAAAAAAGATTAAAATATAGTTACTTTATTTGCTTTTGAATAAAATTAAGTTTTATTTGCAGATTATTATAATTTAATACTTAATTTTATGAAAAAGAATTTTATTTTTTTATTTGTTTTATTCTTAGGAATAAATTCATTTTCTCAATGTCCGTTAACTACTGCTGTTGATTTTACTGCAACTGACATAAACGGAGTTCAGCACAATTTGTTTTCTTATCTTAATAACAATAAGTATGTTGTTATTGATTTCTTTTACACAACATGTGTTCCGTGTCAACAAGCTGCACCTAAAGTTCAAGGAGCTTATGAGCACTTTGGATGCAATGAAAGCAATGTTATTTTTCTTTCTATTGATAGAGGAGATAACAATCAAGAAGTTCAACAATTCGGACAAACTTACGGAATACATTGTCCTAAAATAAGTGGTGTTGAGGGCGGCGGAACTGATATTACCACTACATATGGAATTACAGCTTTCCCTACTGTTATAATGATAGCTCCCAATAAAAATATTATTGAGCAAGATATATGGCCAATACCAGATGCGGCATATTTAATAGGAGTAATTTCTGGTCACGGTGGAATTCCAATGGCTTGCTCGAGCAATATAAATGAAAATCAGTCAACTGACAATCATAACTCTGCTTACCTGTATCCTAATCCAAATTCAGGACATTTTACGTTAAAATTAAATTTATCAGAAAAATCAATTATAAAATTATCCATTAACGATATATCGGGGAAAAAGGTATTAGATTTTTCAGATGAATATACACTTAATGGTAGCAATGAAATTTCAATAAATGCCGAAAAACTTGAAAAAGGATATTATTTTCTTAATATAATTGAAAACGGGAAAATATTAAAGTCGGAGAAATTAGTAATATTAAAATAAAATATTTCATCAATAATTTGCGGAGAGAGGGGGATTCGAACCCCCGGATCCGCTTTAGGCAGATCAACTGTTTTCGAGACAGCCCCGTTCGACCGCTCCGGCATCTCTCCAATTTTTTATTACCCGTTCATAGAGATTAGAAACTCCTCATTTGTTTGGGTAAATTTCATTTTTTCTTTTAAAAATTCCATAGCTTCTATAGGATTCATATCCGATAAATGATTTCTCAAAATCCACAATCTTTGTAAAACATCTTTGTCAAGCAATAAATCATCGCGTCGGGTTGAGGAAGCAACAATATCAATAGCAGGGAAAATGCGTTTATTTGCAAGTTTTCTGTCGAGTTGCAGTTCCATATTACCTGTTCCTTTGAATTCCTCAAAAATAACTTCATCCATTTTTGAACCTGTATCGATAAGAGCGGTAGCAATTATTGTTAAAGAGCCTCCATTTTCAATTTTTCTGGCAGCACCAAAAAAACGTTTAGGTTTCTGCAATGCATTAGCCTCAACACCACCGGAGAGAACTTTTCCCGAAGCCGGAGAAACTGTATTATAAGCTCTCGCTAAACGAGTAATAGAATCAAGCAAAATTACTACATCGTGACCACATTCGGTTAATCTTTTAGCCTTTTCAAGTACAATATTCGCAATTTTAACGTGTCTTTCGGCAGGCTCATCAAATGTAGAAGAAATAACTTCAGCATTAACGCTTCTCTCCATATCAGTTACCTCTTCGGGTCTTTCATCTATAAGCAAAACTATCATATAAGCTTCGGGATGATTAGCTGCTATTGCATTTGCAACCTCTTTTAATAAAACAGTTTTACCGGTTTTAGGTTGAGCCACTATTAAACCCCTTTGCCCTTTACCAATAGGAGTAAATAAATCGATAATACGTGTGGAAATCGTTCCGCCGGGATGACCTGTTAATTTAAACTTTTCCTCAGGGAAAAGAGGTTTTAAATAATCAAAAGGTATTCTGTCGCGTACTTCTTCCGGTTTCTTTCCATTAATCGTTTCCACTTTAATAAGAGGAAAATATTTTTCCCCTTCGCGAGGTGGTCTGATACTCCCTTTAACTGTATCTCCGGTTTTTAATCCGAATAATTTTATCTGCGATTGTGAAACATAAATATCATCGGGAGAATTAAGGTAATTATAATCAGATGAACGCAAGAATCCGTATCCATCCTGCATTATTTCCAATACACCTTCACTAACTATTACAGATTCAAATTCGTTAATTTCTTCTTTTATTCTTTCGTTCTGTTTAGGTTTAAAACTTACATGTTCTTTATTCTGTTTATGTTGAACCTCATTTTTTTCTTTAATCGGTAAGTCAATAGTTTCTTTAATTTCTTTTATTTCTTCATCTTGTTTTTGCGGTAAAACTATTTCAGGCTCAGGAATACTTTCAAGTATTTCTTCAATTTTTATATCATCAAATTTATATGTTTCGTCATCAATATAGCTTTTTTTAGTAATAACCGGTTTAATTTTTTCAGATTCTTTTATTGGTTCGTTTTCAACTTTTAATTCAATTTTCTGATTTGAGTTTTCGCTTTCTTGTTTCGACTTATCCGACTTTTTATTTATTTTTTTGTTAGTTGTACTTTTTTGATTACTACTTTTTGTTGATTTTTCAGTATTTGTTTTTTCGGGTGTAAATTTTTCCTTTTTGCTTTCTTTCTTATTTTCTTTTTGTACGATATCAGACTCAAAATTTATTGAAACTTGACTTTCAGGTGATTTTGTATTTGCACTCTCAATTTTTTCAGAATTTTCTGATTTTGAAACCTCTTTAATTATTCTTTTACGTTTTGGACGAAAATTATTCTTTTTTTCTAAACGTTCTTCCTCAAGTACTTCTATTGATGGATTTGCTGCCTGATAATCGAGAATTTCATATATCAGTTGTTGCTTTTCCATTTTTTCGTACTTTTTTATTTTAAATTGTTTGGCAATTTCCATTAAATCACCTATTGGCATTTCATTGAGTGCTGAAATATCGTACATAATATTATGATTGTTAATTATTTATTTTGCCTAAATGCAAAAATTTAACACTTTATTTTAGTCAATTTATAAATTCAGATTATATTGAAACGAATTACTAAAAACGAAATAAATTTGAGACTAATAAGTTTTAGATTTAAAACTATTTATAATCTGCAAATATATAATATTTTTCGGATATAATTCAAATTTGTTTTGGAATATTATAAAAAAAGTAAGGTTTTTACCAGCTAATCAAAACAATAAAAACCTTACTTCATTACATTAATTTATCAATTTAAGTTTAAAATCAGCTTAATAGCATTTTGAGCTTTGCTTCAAGAAATGCTACTTCCTGTTTTGCGCTTTCAATTTTCTTTTCAAATTCAGATTTTAGCAAATCTGCTTGTTTTGAATGAGCAAGAAAACCTATGTTATTCTCCCAAAGACTAATATCTTCTTTTAATTTGTTGATTTTGCCTGTTATAAAATTCTTTTCTTTACTCAATTGTTTTGTGCCGTTACTACCGGCTTTAATAGATTCGATTCGGTTTTTGTAGTTCAATGCAGCAGCTTCATTAGAGCTGATACGTAATTTATCGAAACAAGCATTTATGTGCTTTCTGAATTCGCTTTGAATTTTTTCCTTTTCACTTAAAGGCACATGACCAATTTCTGACCATTGTCTTTGAATATCTTTAAGTTGTTGAAGGTTCTCATTTCTATCATCAGAAAAATTGAAATTTTTAACTTTTTCAATAAGATCTTCTTTGAGCTTTAAGTTATTATTTTCATTTTCGTTAATATTGGCAAAGTAAGCCGATTTGTTGTTAAAAAATTCGTCGCAAGCTGCTCTAAATCTCTGCCAAATTTTTTCCTGATTTTTACGAGGAACAGGGCCTATCTCTTTCCATTGCCTTTGAAGATCAAGAAGTTCCTGAGTTGCTTTTTTCCAATCTTTTCTGTCTTTTATAGCCTCAGCTTGAACGCACAAATCGAGTTTTAAATTATAATTATGAACCTGTTCATCTTTTAATTTCGCAAAATGCTCGCTTTTATTGGCAAAAAATGTATCAAGATATGTTTTAAATCTCGACCAAATTTCATTATTATATTTTTTCGAAACCTGCCCTATTGATTTCCAAATTTTGAGAAGTTCATTCATTTCATTAGTGGCATCTTGCCAATCTTTTAATGTTTTGAATTCGCGTGATAAAATCTGTTCAGCCTTTTCGCAAAGAGCTGTCTTAGCCATAAGATTTTTCTCGTATTGCTCGTGCAATGTTTGATAATGTTCTTGACGTCTTTGATTGATTTTATCAGTGGCGTTTTTGAAGCGTTCCCAAATCTCATCTTTTTTATCCTGAGGAACCGGGCCTATTTCTTTCCATTCTTCATGATACTGCTGAATTTTCTTAAAAGAAACTAAAATAGAAGGCTCTAAAATTAATTCCTCAGCTTTTTCGCAAAGTTGGATTTTGTTTTCTAAATTTTTTCTTAAGTCTAAATCTTTTAATTCTTTATTTATCTTTACTTTATCGAAGAATTTTTCAACTAAAAAGTGATAGTTTTGCCACATAGTATTATTCTCCGAACGCGGCACTTGACCTATCCCCTTCCATTTTTCCTGTAATTCCTTAAATTCGTCGTATGTTTTTTTAAGTGTTTCTTCCGAACTTATAAGCTGTTTGAGTTCTTCAATTATTTGTTGTTTTTTAGCAAGGTTTTCGAGTTTTTCTTTTTCTAATTCTTCATTATACTTTTGTTTTTTTTCTCTGTATATTTGGAAAGCTGCTTTAAATTTTACCTCCAGCTCATCTTCTACCGGTGTATATTCTTCTTTATTACCGCCATCTTCTATAAACTGATGGTAATGAGCTTGTTTTTCCTCGTTAGTTATTTTATAAAAAGCAACTTTTATTAAAGCAACCTTGTTTTTAATTTCGTTTATATCTTCTTCTTGGACTATTTTATTCAGTTCTTCAATCAATTGCTCCCTTGATAAAACATTATAATGCTTTTCCAATTCAGAAGATTCAATTTCATCAATAGAATCATCGGAACTTTCGTCCGAATTTGCTGCTTCAAAATCATTAAAATTTTCTTGTGTTTGATTTTCAATACCTAAGTCGGTAACTTCAGCAACATTACTTTCTACCGATTTAGCAACTTCTGTTTCTTCCTGATTCGTCAGGTTTTCAACATTTTCCGAAACTTCATTTTTAATTTCATTACCTAAATTATCAATTTTTTCAGTATTTTCAACTGTCGATAATTTATTTTCATTAATTGCTTCCTGATTTATATCAGGTTCGAAAGATACTTTATCCATTTTTTTCTGTTTTTTTTATACAGATTTAGAATTCTCATTCCTTGAAAAAAAGGAATTACGATAAGTAGAATCTGTTGGTTAATAATTACTTAAAATTTTATTTATTAGACTGTAAACATTATTTATACTGCAAAATTAAATAATATGAATATAAATTCCAATTTTTATGATTATTTAATCTTTAGATTTAGGGTTAAAAATAATATATCCCATATTAAAAATCAACGATAAAGGCTGTTCTGTGCCATGATAATAATTCAAACTGAAACTTATCGGACCTATCGGACTATGAAAAACCATAGAAGATGATGCTACGTAATGAGGATTAAAATTGTTTTTTGTAAAAACCTGCTCATTATTGGAGCTTAAAGCTAACTCATGATATGGTTTAAAAACATATCCTTCAAATCTTAAATCAATATTTTTAAACAACTTAAAAACATTTATAAGTCCAAATGCCCCATATTTATTCGATCGGAAAATAGGATAGAATAAAGTCTTAGACTCAGGAACAGGGGTAAATTGAGGATAAGACAATATGCTTGCTGTATAATTCGAAAAAAACTTTTGATTTGAATAAAAGGCTTCCAATAGAATTCCGGGTGTATAAAATGAATTTTTCAGAAAATATTTCTGATAAAATAAAGAAGCTTCAACCCATTTGTGTTTTTTTTCATAATAATTTTTAACTAATGTAGTGGAACCGGGTTTAAACATCTCATTACCATTTATATAATTAACTTTTAGCATAAACCTGCTTCCGCTATTGGCATATTGCTTCTTATTCAATGTATTATGATCGAGTAAAACCCCAAAAATTCTGCTGTTAAATTCTGTTAGATCAGAAGTGTCCTGTCTTGTAAAAACATTGTTTTGATAATATTCATTACTTGTCTTAGCATCGGAATATTTAAATACTATTTTTGCATTATTTGAAATGGGCAAGCCAACAGAAATATTGTAAAACTTTTCATTTTGAATAAGATAAGAAGGGGTTTTATCCTCAAAAAAATAAGTTTTGGTTTTAAAAAAATCCCATTGATGAATTACAAAACTTCCTTCTGCATAAAATGGAGTTTTATAAGGGAAATCGAACCTTAATTTTGCCAATCCCGAACTGTAAAATTTACCTATGTAAGTATTTAAAATTGCACTAAGAGCTATTTGGTTTAAATATTTGTATTGAAGTTGAACAAATGCCTCATTAATAGGACTTGACGAAACATTGCCTCCAAAATCGGCGACAAAATTTTTATCTTTTTTAATATCCAATAGTAAATTATATTTTTGAGTAGTATCATCGTATATTAATTTTGGTGTAATTGTTTCAATCTTATCGTCAGTTAGAAGTTTAAAATATTCTTTTTTAATATCTTTAAGTTCGTTTTTGTTTTTATTCAAAAGCAATTTGTTTACATATTTTTTTTGACCTTCATTTAAACCTTCAATTTTAATTTCTCCAATTTCCAAAGGCTTTTTTCTATTATTAAATTCAACCCTTTTTGTTTTAATTAATTCGGGTGATACTGTATCTTGAACAAAAAATTTAATTCTGTCGATATTTCTTATAGTTTCGGCATATCCACTGTCAATAAATTCACGTATATACGAAAAATCAATTACGTTTACCTTTTTAACATTGGGTGTAAGCAAAATTCCGTTATCACAAATAACCGAATAATCATTTTTTTCCATCAACATATTTTGCAACATCGACACAATATCATCAGGATCGGGCTTGGGATAATTTGTGGCAACCTTACTGCCAATTATAATGTCAGGAAAAAATTCCTCATACATCACATCTGTAGGAAAATTATTGTACATACCACCATCGAATAACAGAATACTGTCTATTTCAATAGGTTTGAAATAAAACGGGAAGGTCATAGAGGCACGAATTGCACGCCCTAAATCACCGCTTTTCAGCACAACAGGCTTATTGTGGTATATATCAGCAGCCATACATCTAAACGGAACAAATAAACTATCGAAACTCATCCCCGAAATAGAATTTGTACCGGAAAATATTTCCATAAAAGCAAAATCCATCTGATGCGGAGAAACTAAATTGGTAGGAAGCTTAGGTTTGATGTTTGTCTTATAATTAAATCTTAAATCAATCCACGATGCATTTGGTATTTCTTTCTTAAAATAATAAAAGTATTTTGGGTCAATTTTACCTGATATCCAATATTTAAATTCTTCACTCAAAAATATTTTTTCCATTTCATCAGGCGAATAACCTGCTGCATATAGTCCTCCGATAATGGCTCCCATAGAAGTCCCTGCAACATAATTAATTGGAATGCCATTTTCTTCCAATGCTCTTATAACTCCTATATGTGCCAATCCTTTAGATCCTCCACCACTTAATACCAAGCCTACCTTTTGTCCAAAAACAAACTTTGAACTAAAGATAATAAATACAATAATTACCAACCATTTACTGATTTTCATCTTAACTTGTTATGTATTAGTGATAAAGTTTTTTTATGATAAATAAAGCAAATAATCTAATTTTGTACAAAATTATAAATAATGATTGATTTTTTTAATAAAAAGTGGTTAAAGCTTACATTTAAATCTATAATAATAATTTTTGCCATTATCGGGTTTACTTTTACTGCAGTTTTTTTTGCAGTAAAACTTAATTTGACAAAAACCGGTGGCGGTGTCGATTTCAATGATAGATATTTTAAAAACCTATCGGAAAAAAAGTTTGACACATCTAATAATTTAAAAGAAGAACAAATCAGAAAAAGTAAATTGTTTTCAAAATTACTTATTCTAAACGATTATTATCCGGTTAATTCACAATTAATTTATGAAAATCTGATAGTTACAAAAGATATTAGTATTGCCGAAAAAATGTTTGATGCATTACTTTATAAAATTAGAGACAATAAAGAACTAACAAAAAAAATAGATGAAATTGACTACTCTTCAAAAAATAATGAAACTTCCACTGAAAATAAAATGAGTGTCTATGAATGGATGAATAATGAAGAATGGGAAGTTTTAAAAGAAGCAATTATTAAAGACAAAAAAGTTATTGACAGTGCATCTAATATAACCGGTGTCAGTTCAAGAATGATAGTTTCGGTTTTAATAGGAGAACAAATTCGCTTGTTTCATTCATCAAGAGAAGCTTTTAAAAGGTGGATGCAACCACTTAAAATGCTTACAAATGAAACTAAATTCTCGTTAGGAGTTACAGGGATAAAAGAAGAAACAGCATTAAAAACCGAAAAATATTTAAAAGACAGTTCGTCAATATTTTATTTAGGTAGCAAATACAAAAATTTGCTTGATTATAACAATAATGATAATGACAGAATTTATAAAAGACTTACTTCCGAAACGCATTTTTACTCTTATTTGTATAGTGCTTTATGTATTAAACAAATCTGTCAGCAATGGAAAAAATCAGGATTTGACATTACAGAAAGACCCGAAATAGTAGCTACTTTATTTAATTTGGGCTATGAAGTTTCGAAACCTAAAGCTAATCCGGAAACAGGAGGTTCAAAAATAAAAATAAATGATAAAATATACACTTTTGGTTCAATAGCTTTCGATTTTTATTATTCGGGAGAATTATACGAGCAATTTCCTGTCAGAAAAAATGTTGCCGATTTAAACTTATAACAATATAAACATTCCTGACATAAAAAAGAATCCGAGAAAAAAACCGCTGTAAACTTCAATTTCTCTGTGTGCTTTTAGTTGTAATCTTGAATAAGCCACACAACCGCTTATAAATATTAATAAAATTATTATTGCAGAGAAATTAATATTATATCTGTACGATAAACCAACTAAAATACCTGTCAACGAACCCCAAGAAAGTGTATGTACACTAATTTTGAAATATAGATTTATAAAAAATGCTATAATTACCAGCAATGTAGATAATAAAGCCAAAAGACTATATATAATAGGCAATGAAGCTCTACTCAAAAGAAAATAAGTTAAATAGTAAAAAATAATCATAAAAATATAAGGCATATTTCTTTGATTTCGCTCTTTAAGTAGTAAAGAATCGATTATTTTTAGAATTTTTAATATTGACAAAACTGCTACGGGTAATACAATGGTAGAAATAAAAATAATTACCAAAACAGTCAATTTTGTCTCAAAAGGTAAGATTTCTGCAAAATAAACATTGCTGTTAAAAATTATTAGAAACGCAACAAAAGGTACCCAAAGAGGCTGAAATACCCAAGATATAAATGATGCTATTTTATTTTCCATTACTTAATTTCTTTTCTCAAACGAGCCACCGGTATTCCTAAACTTTCCCTGTATTTTGCTACTGTTCTTCGGGCAATTTTGAAACCTTTTTGAGATAACATTTCCGTTAATTCATCATCATTCAAAGGTTTTCTTTTATCTTCATTTTCAATACATTGTAGTAGGATATTTTTAACTTCAGTAGTCGAAACATCCTCTCCTGTCTCATTAGTAAGCGATTTTGAAAAGAAATCTTTCAAAAGAAATGTTCCAAAATGAGTTTGAACATATTTACTGTTTACAACCCTTGAAACTGTAGATATATCCAGATTAGTTTTATCTGAAATATCCTTAAGTTTCATAGGTTTTAATTTTGAAAAATCGCCTTCAACAAAAAATTCTTTTTGGTAGTCGATTATAGCTAACATAGTATTGTATAATGTATTATTCCTTTGCTTGATAGCATCTATAAACCATCGGGCAGAGTCAATTTTTTGTTTAATAAACTGAAGTGCTTCTTTTTGTTGTTCTGTTTTAACTTTAGCCTCAGCGTAACCCTGAAGCATTTCAGCATATTCCTGATTTATTCTTAGTTCAGGAGTATTTTTATTATTAAGAGTGAGCTCAATTTTTCCATTATTATTGGAAATAATAAAATCGGGTACAATATAATGAAAATTGTGGCCGAAATTGCTAACGGTATTACCGGGTTTAGGATTTAATTTTTCAATCTCATTAATGGCTTCTTTCAGTTCGTTTTCAGTAATATCAAGTTTTTCAATAATCTTGTCGAAATGTTTCTTTGAAAAACGTTCAAAGTGTTTTTCAATTATTTCTATTGCCAATTTAATTGCGGGAGTTTTTTCTTCCTTACGTTTTAACTGAATTAAAATACATTCCTGAAGATTTCTGGCAGCTATACCCGGTGGATCGAGGCTTTGAACAACTTCAAGAACCTGTTCAATCTCTTTTACATCAGTTTTTAAATTAAATGAAAACTCAAAATCGTCGACCAACGAATTAATATCTCTTGCTAAATAGCCCGAATCATCGAGATTACCAATGATATTAAGTCCTATTTGATAATGTTTGTCGCTAAGCCCTATCATTGATAGCTGATTTATGAGTAAATCCTGAAATGTTATTTCGGATGAAAACGGAATCTCTTTATTTTCCTGATCTTTACTTGTATTATTTGCTTTAACTTTATATGAATCAATTTCATCCTCATCGAAGAAATCGCTTATATCGTAATCGTTGGCATTATCCTGATTGATTTCATCTTCGTTATTATCTTCATTATCTAAGGATTGTTGTTCAGAAATGTCTTCTAATGCAGGATTTGATTCAATTTCCTGATTTATTCTTTGTTCAAGTGCAATGGCCGGAACTTGTAAAAGTTTCATCAGCAAAATTTGCTGTGGTGATAATTTTTGCTGTAATTTCTGACTTAGCCTTTGACTTAACATTTTATAAAATAATTATAGCAAATATACTAAAATTCTGCATTTAATGGAGTTCTCGGAAAAGGAATTACATCTCTTATGTTCGACATACCGGTAACAAAAAGCATCAGCCTTTCAAATCCCAAACCAAATCCGCTATGAGGAGCAGTACCAAACTTACGTGTTTCTAAATACCACCATATATCCTTTTCGGGAATGTGTAATTCGGTAATTCTTTGTAAAAGTTTATCATATCTTTCTTCACGTTGCGAACCGCCAATTATTTCGCCGATTTTCGGAAACAAAACGTCCATAGCTCTCACAGTCTTTCCGTCATCGTTCTGTTTCATGTAAAAAGCTTTAATATCTTTCGGATAATCAGTAATGATTACCGGCTTTTGGAAATGTTTTTCTACCAAATAACGTTCATGTTCCGATTGTAAATCAACACCCCAGTGTACTGGAAATTCAAACTTCTGCTTTGAATTTTCAAGTATTTTTATTGCTTCTGTATAGGTAATTCTTTCGAACTTGTTTTTGACGACAAAATTAAGTCTTTCAATTAACTCTTTATCGTACATATTGTTAAGAAACTCAAGGTCGTCAATACAATTATCAAGTGCATATTTTACGAGGTATTTAATAAAATCCTCGGCTAAATCCATATTTTCGTCAATTTCATTAAAAGCAACTTCGGGTTCATTCATCCAAAACTCAGCTAAATGCCTTGGTGTATTTGAGTTTTCAGCTCTAAAAGTAGGACCGAAAGTATAAACTTTTGTAAGAGCCAAAGCTCCCAGTTCGGCTTCTAATTGTCCTGATACAGTTAAATTCGTTTCCTTACCGAAAAAATCTTCTGCAAAATTTACACTACCATCTTCTTTTAGAGGCGGATTTTTTGCGTCCAAAACAGTAACCCTGAACATTGCTCCTGCTCCTTCGGCATCTGAACCTGTTATAATAGGGGAATGTAAATAAAAAAAGCCATTGTCGTTGTAGTACTTATGCAAAGCAAATGCCATTGCATGACGCAGTCTGAAAATAGCGCCAAAAGTATTGGTTCTTGGTCTTAAATGGGCTATTTCCCTTAAAAATTCCAATGTATGTCCTTTTTTCTGCAAAGGATAACTCTCGGCATCGGCAATCCCGTATATTTCTATTTCATTAGCTTGTATTTCAACGCTTTGCCCTTGTCCAAGAGACTCAACAAGAGTTCCGTTTACAGAAATACATGCACCGGTATTTATTTTTTTAATTAATTCCTCTTCAAATTTCGAAATTTCAACAACAATCTGAATGTTATGAATTATCGAGCCATCATTTAATGCTATAAAAGCTACATTTTTATTGCCTCTCTTTGTTCTTACCCAGCCTTTTACATTTACTGTCTTACCAATGATATCTGCTGTAGATTCTTTTAAAAGTTTTTTTATTTCAGTACGAAACAGTTTATCCATTGTATAAAAGTTATTTAAATCTGATAAAAATATTATTAATTACTAATTGATAATAAGTGTGCAAAAATAAAAAAAACTATTCATAAAGTTTAATTAATTTTGCATCAACAGAAAGGAGCAAAAAATTGAATATTTTACCATTAAACAAATGGTTATCTTTAACTGAAAATGAACCTCTTATAATAGCAGGTCCTTGCAGCGCCGAAAGTGAAAGGCAGCTTTACGATACAGCTTTTGAACTATCAAAAAATAAACTTGTAAAAATATTCAGAGCCGGAATATGGAAACCCCGAACCAGACCGAATGGTTTTGAAGGTGTTGGCGAAAAGGGACTTAAATGGCTTGCCGAAATAAAATCAAAAACAAAATTGCTTACTGCTGTAGAGGTTGCTTCTCCTAAACATGTAGAATTATGTTTAAAATATAATATTGATATTCTATGGATAGGCGCCAGAACTACAGGAAATCCCTTCTCAATTCAGGAAATCGCAGATAGTTTGGTTGGGACAGATATTCCGGTTATGGTAAAAAATCCTTTAAATCCCGATTTAAAATTGTGGATAGGTGCTATTGAAAGATTAAACCAGTCGGGAATTAATCGTATCATTGCAATTCACAGAGGATTTCACACTTATAATCCTCAACCATATCGAAATTCGCCTTTTTGGGAAATTCCGATTGAATTAAAGCGTATTTACGAAAATTTACCAATAATAAACGACCCAAGCCATATTGCCGGTAGTCGTGATTATATTTATGAAATTTCTCAAAAGGCTATAAATCTCGAGATGGATGGACTTATGATTGAAGTACATCCAACACCTGATTTGGCTTTGTCGGATTCTAATCAACAAATTACTCCCGAACAATTCAACAATTTAGTTAAAAAATTAGTTTTCCGTTCTGAATCTAATGATGAATTATTGCAAAATCAACTTACAAATCTGAGAACTTTAATAGATGAATTAGATGATGAATTGATCAGAATATTATCAAAACGAATGAAACTTGTATCAAAAATCGGCGAGTTTAAGAAAGAATACGGAATTACTATTCTTCAAATTAAGCGTTGGAACGAAATAATAAATGACAGATTGCTAAAAGCCGAAAAGCTTGGTTTATCGAAAAATTTTATTTTAAATTTGCTCGAAGTTCTTCATCACGAATCAATTCAGATTCAAAACGATATTTTAAACTCTGATAATACAAAGAAATAGAGTATCAAATATTTTGAGATAAAATTATATATCAATTTACTGAATTTAATATTTATACCGTTTTTCTTTTATAGTGATTCATTGCATAAGTATAAGCAAAGCAAGCAGATACAAAGTAAACTAACATTAATACCGTTAATATTACCCATTCATCAAAAACTTGATAAATACTTGCTCCCGTAATTCTAATTTTTATATAGGCAGGTAGCATACTTGTAGAAGGGATTATATGAGCTACATAATATAGCCATTCGGGAATAGAAGATGCCGGCCATGATAATCCGCTCAAAAATAAAACTATTGGAGAAAGAAACACCATAAAAAGCAGCGAATATACTCTTTCACGAAAAAATACACTTATTGTAATCCCCAAAAAAGCAGTTGCAAACAAAAAAGGTATCAGAATAAATATAGTCTCATAAACAGTAGAATTATCGGGCAGATTTAAAAAGTTTTGTAATAATATCATAGTAACAATACTGTTAAAAAGATATATAATTACATAAGCAAAAGATTTTCCCAATACTACAAAAGCACTCCCCCATTGATTTATTATGCTGTTGTGCATAGTATAAAAAATATTCTTTTCTCTTAAAGTTCCTCCTAACATTCCAATACCAATTAAAAGAGTTTGTTGCAGAATTATAATAATTATACCGGGAATAACAAAACTTGCATATCCTCCGGATGGATTATATAAATATACCGAGTTGACCTTAATTGGCTCTTGCTGAATAAGCGATTGTTTATAGGTTTTCCCTTCGGAAATCATTTGTTTTATTTCAATTCCGGCATTTAAAGTTCCTATGGTGTACATACTTCCTGTATACAATTGTTTATATAACAGAAAATAACCGGCATCGCAATAAACAACAACATCACTTTGTTTACCCGATAATATATTTTTTTCAAATTTATCGGGAATTAATAAAACCCCTTTTACTTTATTTTGAAAAAACAATTGTTTTGCTTCTGCAAAATTTTGAGATTTACAAACAACTTTCAATAATTCGTTACCATCAATCATATTGGAAACTCTCCTGCTAAGGGATGAATTATCCAGATCAACCACTGCAACAGGAATGTCTTTTATTACTTCTTTTTCGTAAGCTATAGAATACAACAAAGGATAAATTGCAGGTGCTATTAAAAATAATAATACAGCTCCGGCATCTTTAAATATTAATTTCAGCTCATTTTTGAAATAATAAACAAATACATCTAAACTTTTATATAATCTCTTCATTATCAAAATCTAAAATTAAATTTTACCCCAGTGATGCTCATTGAGTAAAAGATGTTTTAAACGTGGAATAAAAATAGTTCCCAATAAAATAAAAGCGAATAAAGGCAACAAATGATTCAAGGTAAGTGCTACTGACTCTCCTCTAATTGTTTGACCTATAAATGCTTTCAACCAGTAACTAAACGGAAAAATTTGCGCAAATGCTTGTCCAAACGCCGGCATTCCAAATTCAGGGAAAGTCAAACCGGAATAAGTTAGTGCAAGCATGCAATATGCACTTCCGATCGATAAACTCAATCGCAGATTTGAAAATAATCCCAATAAGAAAAATGATATAAATTGATAACTTACAATTATTAAAAACTCACTCAAAAATATAATGTAATAGCTGCTATTAATAGTCAATCCAAGTTTATGAAAAAATATTAGATTCATAATTATTGCAATAATCATATATAATGCCGTATATGGTATTATCTTACCTATTAATGCTATAAATATATTATTGTTTGCTGTTTTTAGCCATTGCGGGCCGGTACCTCTCAGTAATTCTGTTCCAATTGCATGAGTAGTACCCAACAAAACAAATACTATCAATATAATCGGCATAAGTCCTAAAGTCAAAAAGTATGAATAACTTATAAAAGGATTGAAAAGTAATACAGGGTCTAATTTTACTGGCATTATTCGAATATATGATTCATTAAATGTTTTACCATTTTGTAGATGTTTTTTTAATTTTATTCCTGCCGAAACTGTGCCTATGGCTTTTCTTATTCCGCTATTCAGAAGTCCTGCTTTAACTACATTTGCATTGTTTAAGTAAACAATAATATTTGCATTTTCTCCTTTTAAAATATTTTTTTCGGAATCCTTAGGAATAAAAATGGCAGCATCTGCAGAACCTTCTTCTATTGCTTTTTTTGCATCTAACAGGCTAAAACAACTCCTGTGTGTTGCAGCTATGGGTGTTGCATCAACATACCTTAAAATTAGATGTGATAATTTCGAATTATCGTTATCTACAACGGCTACAGGTAAATTACGCGGTACATTTTGTGAAAATATTATTGTTATTAACAAGAATGCTATTAATGGACCAACAACTGTTATCATCAGCAAAGTCCATTTACTTTTAATTCTATCCCACTCTCTTTTAGCTACTTCTATTATAGGATGATTTATCGACATATTAGCATTCAAATTATAAACAATAAAACTTAATTTACTTTTCGCCAATCAACCAAAGCACTCATTCCGGGTCTTAGTTCATTTTTGGAATTTAAAGGTTTAGCATGTACTTCAAAAGTTTTCATATCAAAGTCACCGCTTGTTTTTGTAGCATTCCATGTTGCAAAATTTCCCAAAGCATGTATATAATATATTTTAAGAGGTACCATTTTGTTATTGAGAGCCGGAAAATTAGCATTTATAGTAGTACCCAATTTTATTTTTGCCAGCAGATCTTCTCTTAAATTAAATGTTATCCAGCTATCATTTAAATCAACAAGAGTAACAACAGGATATCCTGCTGAAATAAGCTCTCCTGTTTCAGCTATAATATCGGCAACTTCCCCGTCAATGGGGGAATAAATATGAGTTTCATTTTTATAACTTTCAATTTCATCTAAAGCTCCTTTTGCCCTTAAAACGAGCGACATTGCAGCATCTTTATCTTCATAACGACTGCCTTTTTTGGCTTTTATCCATTGAGCTTTTGCTGCGTTGGCAGTTTCTAATGCAGCCTTATAATTTGTTTCTGCCTCATCTTTCTTTTGTTCGGCAATTACACCTTCTTTATATAAATTGTTTATCCTTTCAAAAGTTTTTTTGGCAAGCTCTAATGCCGCCTGAGCCTTGCTATATAAATTATAAGCTGCATCAATATCTTCTTGCTGAGCTCCATTAATCGCTTTAATATTTTGTGCTTCAGCTCCCTTGAGTGCTGCTTCTGCCTGTTTTATTTTTGCATCTATTTCAGGACTTCTTATTATATATAATAATTGACCTTTTTTAACTTTATCCCCTTTATGAACTGCAATACTATCGACTCTTCCCGTAATTTTTGATGCAACTCTCACTTGTGTTGCATCTACTTCTCCCTGTACTTCAAGCGGTTGTGGTTTACTAATCAACCATGTTGAATAAACTAAAAAAAATATTAACCCTACTAACCCAATGGCTGCAAGTATGTTAGCCTTTTTACCGGATGTTTTTTTTCTCATATCTTTATAGCTTTAAATAATTTAATTTCAATAACTTTCAGTTTTAATATTACTTTTATTTAAATATTCGAATAATAACTCGGGAACCCCTGCATATTCCAATAATTTTGCCAAAGAAACATCAAATTTGTACATTGCCTCAAGCCTTTCAATTTTGACTTTTGAGAGTTGTAACCTTGCATCAATCAATTCTGATGAATTTATAATTTGTTCACTGAAGCCTTTTTCTCTATATTTCAGATTTTCCATTGCATAATTTAAGGCATTATCGAGATAATCTAATTGTTCCTTATTAATTTGCAGCTCTTGATATAGTTTTTCAATCATAATTAATATATCATTATTGGCTTTTTCGTTTAATTCTTCAACCTGTTTGACTTTATAATTTGCTGCTTTTATTTTTTTTAACCTGTAAGTGCCGTCGAAAATTGTCCATTTCATCCCTACCCCAACTAACCATTCGGGAGAATAAGGCGATAAATTTTTATTTGCAATATCATACATACCTGTTATGGCAATAGCCGGATAAAGCTCTGATTTTTCATATTTTACACCCTCGATTGTCATTTTCCTGTTACTTTCTATTTGCTTTAGTTTGGGATTATTTTTAATAGCAGTCTCTTTGAAAAATTGCAAATCCTGGATTTCATCAAAATAAAATAATTTTGAAACAGGGATAACTTTCCTGTCATTCAATGCCATTGTATTTAAAAGAGATTCTTCTATAAGATCACTTGTCCTTATTGATTTAGAAAGCTCCCTTTCGGCCTGAGAATGATAAACCTTTATATTTAGTACATCGGCTTTTGATATTAAGCCTTCTTTATTCATTAGTATAGCATCATCCAAATACTTTTGCATTCCGTTTAAAACCTCTTTTCTGACAATTATTGCTTGTTTTGCCAATACTAAACCGTAGTACCTGTCAACTAATTCGCTCAATAATTCATTCTCTTTTTGCTTATAAATATAATTCGATTCATTAAGTTTCAACTCTGATAATTTATTTGCAACTCTTATTTTACCTCCGGCAAATACAGGCCATTGAAATGTTGCATTTAGTGCCCCAAATTCTTTTTCTTGTATCATTCTATCCCATTCTCCGTTTTCAATTTTCGATAATCCGTTATTTAATTTTTCTCTAACCATTTGGGTAGCAATATTATCAGGTACTCCCTGAATTGAAAAATTTCCGTATTGGCCTAAAGTCTGATAAAGAGGAATTATTGCATCTCTTACAGGGGTCAAATCTAAATGTAAATCCTTTTCAAGAAACATATATTCAGCACTTAAGCCAATTTTTGGCAAATACAATGATTTGTTTGCCGACTGTTCTTCTTGCTTTTCTTTTTTGTAATATTCTAATTGCTTTATTGACTGATTATTTTGTAAAGCAATTTTATAGGCTTCCTGAATGGTGAAGCCTGATATTGTATCTTGAGCATTTAATTTTTGAAAAATTAAAAATATTATTAATAAATTTATAACAATCTGATTCCCTGATATTAATTTTATTTTTTTCATCTTTTTAATGAATTATAGCTTATTTCAAAAATTTCTTCAATAGTTTTTTCATTTAATTCTGATTTATAAAAAAAATTCTTTAAACGAAGATTTATAAACTGAATCGGAAAGCCTACTCCCATCAAATACAGCTGCTCTTCAGTTATATCTTCTCTGAGCTCCTTTTTTAATATTCCAAACTCCTTGATTTTTTTACATAAATCGTAAATTCTTTTTCTTTGGTCATCGGCTAAGCTGAAATTATAGTCATGTATTAAAGTATATAAAAACTTTATTTTTTCAGGATTTGATATTGATATTTCTATCAGTCTTTTTATCAATAATTTAAACACTTCCCAAACTGAATGTTGCTGATTCAGCAATTCTTCCATATTATCTGCCAATTCATCAACATTAGAGTACAACAAATCGTTTACAAGCTCATTCTTACTTTTATAAAATCTGTACAAATACCCTTCTGCAACATTCGCTTGTTTAGCAATTTTCGATATTGACGCCCCTCCATATCCCATAGAAACAACCATCTCTAAAGTTGATTTCTTTATTCTTTCCAATTTATTATCATCTATAGTTCGTGCCATATTTATTAATTTTTTTGTTTAAATGAATAAATATTCATTCATTTAAAAAGCTTGCAAAATTAATTTATTTTTTTAATTCCAAAACTTTAATTGAAAAAAAATTAAAAAAAAAGAGGCTGTCATACTTTTTTTAGACAGCCTCTTTTGATAGAGTTAAAAAATACTACTTTAAAATACTGATTTTTTGTGTTTTAACACTTTTTCCGCTTTTAATTGTAATATAATAAATTCCTTTTGTAACTCCCGATAAATTGATATTAGAAACATTTTCGGTTAAAGCTGATTCATAAACCTTTTCTCCTACAATATTGTAAATAGTGCAAGTTGTTAATTCATTTGGTTTTAATTCGAATTCAATCGAGAAATTTCCATTAGAAGGATTTGGAGTGACACTAAAATTTATATTAGATGAAAGTTCTTCAATATTTGTAGATGGTTTTGCAATTTCAAATATTCCTTCCTGATTTAAGGTAAAATTGTATGAACCGCCTCCTACTCCACCGCCACCGGGATTAATGTTAGTAAGATAGAAGTAACCGTTTCCCCATCCGCTCCATCCGAAATTGAAGTGATAATAATCATTATTTGTGCCTTGATAACCGTCTAAAACAAATGCATGTCCTGCACTTCCGTCATCACCTGCGTAAAGTATTGGTCTTCCGGCATCAAGATTAGTTTTTATTTTAGTTTTCCAGTTTTCATCGGTGAATGCAGATTTTTTGAAATAAACTGCAGTAGGATATTTAAAATAATTTACAAAAGCTTTTTGTGCAGTAGGGTAAGGATAACCAGCAGCGGCTCCAACAACAGCACCCGAACCGTTTTGGTCATAATCCATTTCAACGGCTACTCCGCAATGATACATTATTTTTGCAACTTCAGCATTTGCCGATACAACATTCAATGGCATTGAAGACCAATTGTAAGTAGAAGTTCCAAAGTTTGCACTCAATGTACCATAATTATTAGAAAAACCATTAGCCGTAGAATGAACATAAGAATAAGAACCTTGTCCCTGAGTAGGCCATGCATAGTATTTCATTATCATTGCCATAGCTGTAGCTACACAACCGGTAGGATTTCTATAGCAAAATGAAGCATCTCCGTTTGCAGGAGTCATTGCATTGTAATAGCAGCCTTGATCCCAAGTTATATTTCCTAAAATTGGAGGTATCTGAGAAATATTAGATGTACTTTTTGCATTAAAATTTGTATAATAACTCCACAAAGAACTTGCTTGTTCATTAGCAGGCAAATTCTTTTCACGTGTTAGATTTATTATTTCTTTATAAGAATCCATTATCCAATTGAAAGCTTTTGGAAAGTTTTCTTTAAGGAAAAATCTTTCAAAAGAATAAGAAAGAACAGGAATAACCCTATCTTCAGCTGCAACAATTACATAACCTTTGTCAAGTCCGATATTGAAAATATAATACACAGGGTCTTGATTATTGAAAACAGAAAATTCCTGTGTAATTTTTATTGCATCTAAAGAAATAGGTTTTATTGAGTTTGCTCTCTCGAAATAAAAATTTCGGGCTACAATTCTTGCAGTTTCAATAGGAACAATCTCCGAATATGCCATTAATGCGGCAAAAAATAAAACAAATGTTATTAAATATTTTTTCATTTTTAACAAATATTTATAATTGATTAATTTCTAAGCAAATACATTTCGATGGTGTAATTTTTGGCTACACCTTCAATAATTACAGGCACTTCTACAAATCCGAAATAATCACCTACAGTGTAACTGTTACTATTGTCTTTATCTTTCCATGCCATTAAATAATATCTTCCGTTAGGAACAGAAGCAAAAGAAGCGGTTGCACTTGTTGCTGAACCCGATGATGTAGTAGATTGTACTTTAGCATCGAAAGTTGACTTTGAATGAAGTTCAACGGATAATCCGTTACAATCTACATTTTGACTTTCGCCTGACCATTTTTTTATAGTTATTGAAATTTTGGCACTACTTGGCTTATCGTCATCTTTTTTACAATGTGTAAAAATAAACCCCAGTCCTAAAATTAATATAGTGAATAATAATCTTTTCATTTTAAAATAATTTTATTATTTAACAATAATTTTTTTAACAGAAGTAAAGTTCTCGGATTCTATTCTTATAAAATAGATACCTTTTTCAACGTTTGGTAACGAAATATTAATATTTTCAGAATTTACAGGTATTTCAGTAACTACTTTCGAAGTAATGTCGGAAACAATAATATTTGCATTGTTCAATTTTATACCTTCGATTGTTATATTGAAATTTCCGTTGTTTGGATTAGGAAACAGTTGGATAAATTCCTGAGATTCGGTATCTTCAATTGAAGTAGGCGTAGCAGTTGTTGGTGGATAACAATTGAAAATAGCGCCTTGATCATTAGTAAAATTATAAGAACCGGGGTTTAATGAAGAAATATAGAAATATCCGTCATAACTTCCACCCCAGCCCCAATTAAAATGGTAATAATCAGGATATTGAAAACCATCACAGATAAAAGCATGACCATAAGTTCCAGAACCTCTGTAAATAAGTGGTCTCCCATCAATTAAACTGCCTCTAACTTTAAAATGCCAATCAACATTATTTGTTCCCTTACTCTGGTAAGAAGTAGTTGAAGAATACTTCCAATTATTAACTAATTTGAAAGCAGCATCTTGAGTTGAAGCAGAGGAACCTCCCGGTGAGTAATTCATATTAACAGAAACACCCGCGTGATACATAATTTTTGCAACTTCATTATTTTCGGCAGTAAGAGATGCAGGCATTGCTGCCCAATTATAAGTTTGAGCTGCAAAATTTACATTATGAGCAACCATAGAAGTATATTGATTTTGACCCTTTCCGGTTGAAGGAAATGACCAATATTTCATAAGCTGAGCCATTGCGGTTGCAACACATCCGGTAGGAACATGATTACAATAACCATAACCGCCGTCACCGACAGGACATAATGTGTTATAATAACATCCTTGATCCCATTTTGTTTTAACCAATGGACCAACAGTAGTTATACTTGAAGTAGATTTTGTAAACGAAGATGATAAATACTTTTCCCATGTCGAAGAAATATTATCATCGGCCTGAAGATTTTTTTCTCTGATATAAGAAATTTGAGCCTGATAATTTTTCATTTCTGCTTCAAAACCCGGATTTAATTTGTCGGGATTATAATAGCTTTCATAAGAGTATGCTATTATAGGGAAAGCATTACTTTCGGCAGAAATAATAACAAATCCCTCATTATTATTAACATTGAAAACGTAATAAACAGGAAGCTCGTTTTCAGTAATTATAAATTCATGAGTAAAATTTATACTTTGAATAGGCATTTCCTTTACAAGATTAACTCTCTCGTAATAAATGTTTTTTGCTACTTTTCGGGCTTGTTCTATAGGAACAACTTTTGCATTTGCATTTATAAACAAGCTTGTAAACAGAATTAAAAATATTTGTAAAACCCTTTTATTCATATATTTATTATTTTTAATGATTGCTTAAATTAATTATTTATAATATTTGAACAATAGTTTGCAAGACCTTTTGAAATAGCTTCATTCAACTGGTCTATATTGTTTTTTGGAAGTTTGTCGCATTTATACAACTCTAAAAGAGGATTTTTGTCAATTATATATCCTAAAAGTTCTTCTTTAGTAGGAGTCGAGGATAGTTTACTGTATTCTTCATAAGTAAACTTTAAAAAAGCTACATTCTTCCCAATACCCCTGTTATCGAGCAAGTAACCATCAGCCAACTGTGTAGGATAAGCTAATTTACCAGCATAATAAACATCGGTAATATCGGGATAAGAAACTATATCTTTCTTATCATCGGATAAAATAACCGGAACATTTTTGTCATAATTTGCTTTAGTCTTGTAAATAATAACCGGTGCTAAAGCCTTAACTTGCTGACCTTCGTAAGTGTTTTGCTGAGCTACTGTAGTGTTTTTTTTGCATTTACAAGAAATTGAACCAAAAACTACTACAATTGCTAACATAAAAATAGTAATGTTTTTTCTCATTATTTTCACTTGTTTATATAATTCATTTAATTTACAAAAATACGAAAGAAAAATATAAAAAATTGTTATAAAAAACTTAATTCGTGAAAAAAATACTATTTTCTCATCTTTAGTTCTTTTTTAATAAGCAGTAATTCCCTGCCGGATTGTCCAGCAATAGAAGTATTTTCTTTTGCCCGCCTTATTAAATAAGGGATAACAGTTTTCACAGGGCCAAAAGGAACATATTTTGCCACATTATAGCCTGCATTTGCTAGGTTATAACTAATATGGTCGCTCATTCCCAACAATTGAGCAAAAAATAATCTTTTATCTCCCGGTTCAAGTTTTCTTTCGTTTATCAATTTTACCATTAATAAATTACTGTATTCATTATGTGAGCCATTACATATCGAAACAACATCAATATTATCGATACATAAAATTAAAGCTTTGTTAAAAGCTTCGTCGGTAGCTTTTTTATCAACATGAATTGGAGAAACGTAATTATACTTTAACGCCCTCTCTCTTTCTTTTTCCATATAAGCTCCTCTAACTAATTTAAAACCAAGATAAAAATTATTTTTTCTTGCAAACTCGATTTTTTTTGTCAGAAAATCCAATCTGTCGGTTCGGTATAATTGAATTGTATTGTAAACAATTGCCTTATTCCTGTTGTATTTAATCATCATTTCATCGACTATTTCATCTATGGCATCTTGTATCCAACTTTCCTCGGCATCAATAAGTATCGGAATATCATTTTCGAAGCCTTTGGCGCAAATTTCGTCAATTCGATTTTTAACTCTCTCAAATTCTTCAAATTCTGAAGTATTTAATTTGCTTTTATTGCTTACTTTTTCTAATAAATCGAATCGGGCTATGCCTGTTACTTTGAAAACTGCAAACGGAATGTTTATTTCATTTTTTGCAAGTTCAATTATTTCAATAATTTGTCGTTTTACATTATCAAAACTACTTTCGTTTTTTATACCTTCGGCAGAATAGTCAAGAATTGTTTTAATATTCGATTTACTTAGTCTTGTTATTGTTTGCTTGCATTCTTCCATAGTTTCGCCACCGCAAAAATGTGAGAAAATAGTTGGTTTTATAATCCATTTAACCGGAAACTTAACAAATAAGGCAAACTTTAATAGTTTCTCACCTATTCTGACTACTAAAGGACTTTCAACTGTTTTAAAAAGCCAAAAAGCTTTAATCAGTTCTTTTTTTGACTTATCAGAAAAAGCAATTTTTGTGTTTTCGAAGCTAATATTCATTTCTTTATGATTTGATTACAAAATAAATTGTTAATATTTTTTATTTACTTAAAATATTGTTAATTTTGCTGCAACATGGGTAAAATAACAGATTCAGAAGACAATTTTATTAAGTTAAAATTTGTTGATTTTGACAATTTCGATTTTATTGAATTTAATACAAAATTAAAATTTTATTCAAAAATCGTTATTATTGTCGATTCCAACACAATAAAATATTGCTATCCCAGAATCAAACAAATTCCTTTATTAAAAGTTGCAGAAGTTATTGAAATAAAAAGCGGAGAACAATCGAAAAGCATTGATAATGTTATTGGTATATGGAAAAACTTCTCTGATTTTAAATTGGACAGAAATTCGTTGGTAATTAATTTAGGGGGAGGAATGATATGCGATTTGGGTGGTTTTGCGGCAAGTACTTATAAAAGAGGAATTGATTTTATTAACATTCCAACAACATTACTTTCGATGGTTGATGCAGCTATTGGAGGAAAAACCGGAATTAATTTTCTTGGCTTCAAAAATCAAATCGGCGTTTTCAAAAATCCAAATTTCATACTTATTGATATTAAATTCCTTAAAACACTGCCATATAGAGAGTTTTTAAGTGGTTATGCCGAAGTTATTAAACATTCACTTATAATTGATCCTATACTTTGGGAGCTGCTTAAAAATAATAACCCCAAAGACAATAATATTGATTATGAAATAATTAAACGTGCAGTTTTAGTTAAACATAATATTGTAATAACTGACCCCAAGGAAAAAAATATCAGAAAAATCTTGAACTTTGGACATACTATAGGACATGCTTTTGAAAGTTATTCACTAAATAATGACGCTCACCCACTTACCCATGGCGAAGCCGTTGCTATGGGTATAATTTGCGAACTTTATCTTTCTGTGGTTTTTAATGGGTTCCAAAAAATTTTAGCTGACGATATCACAAAATTCATTTTATCATTATATCCTTATTATGAGTTAAAAACCGAAGCAATTCCAAAATTATTAGATATAATCCTTCAGGATAAAAAAAACAAAAACGGTAATTTTAACTTTACATTATTATCAGACATTGGCAAGTCGGTAATTGACAATAATGTTAGCGTAATGTTAATAGAAGAATGTTTAATTTATTATATTAATTTGAATCAAGTTGATAGAAATTGAAATTAATAGAAATAAAATAATTGAAGGAGAAGTTGATTTACCTTCTTCAAAAAGCATTACAAACAGAGTTTATATTATTAAAAGTATTACAAATGATTGCTTTAATATAATTAACCCGTCTGATTCTACAGATAGTATTAATCTAAAAAGTATAATTGAATTAATCTCCCAACAAGCAAACAATGAGATTCCACAAACTTTAGATGTAAGAGATGCAGGAACTAATATGAGATTCCTTACAGCATTACTTTCAATAACTAAGGGTTTATGGATTATTACGGGAACCGAAAGAATGAAAGAACGTCCGATAAAGGATCTTGTAGAAGCTTTAATTTCTTTAGGGGCAGATATTGAGTATTTAAATAAAAAAGATTATCCGCCATTATTGATTAGAGGGAAAACTATTCACGGTGGAGACATATCTTTAAATACAAATATCAGCAGCCAATTTTTTTCAGCTCTTTTGCTTATTGCCCCTACTTTAGATAATGGTCTTAGAATAAATATTTCAAATGATATTGTTTCTTTTCCTTATATCGAAATGACAATGAAAATAATGGAATATTTTGGTATTAATATTCAAAAAGGAAAAGACTTTATTTATATCAAACGACAAAATTACACGGCTAAAGATATTGAAATTGAAGCAGATTGGAGTTCGGCAAGTTATTGGTACGAAATTGCTGCACTTTCAAGCAATTGTAATATTACATTAAAAGGATTAAGAAAATCAAAATTACAAGGAGATGAAATAGTAAGTAAAATTTTTGAAAATTTCGGAGTTAAATCTGAATTCAAAAATGAAAGTGTTATACTAACAAAAAAAGGAAATATAAATAATCATATATCTTTAAATTGTAAAGATTTCCCTGATTTAGTCCCATCTATTGCATTTACCTGTGCAAGCCTCGGAATTTCGGCCGAATTAACAGGTATTGGTCATTTATCATACAAGGAATCAGATAGATTTGACAGTATTATTTCAGAAATAAAAAAAATCGGAGTAAATTGTTTCAAAGAAAAAGACACAATTAGTATTATCAGCTCAAAATTAATTAATTTCGAAAATATTATTTTTGAGTCACATAACGACCATCGAATTGCATTATCTGTTGCTCCTTTGGCATTAAAATCAGGGAAAATAAGAATTGCTGATTACAAAGTTGTTGATAAATCATATCCGCAATACTGGGAGAATTTAAAAAATATTGGTTTAAAATTAAAAACTGTTTAAATCAGTTGAAATAGTAAAAAAATTTGAAGAACCTGCAAGATGTTGAATAACTCTGGCATAACTCAGATAGAATTTAGAAACTCTTATTCCGAACCCCCACGAAAATCCAACGGTTGAAAGAGATGATTCAATTTTCATTTCTTGCCTTCTTTGATAATTATAACCTAAACGTAAATTGAAACTCTTAGAAGGAACGAATTCTACTCCAAAAACGGTATGTCGCAATAAGTTGTCAGAAAATTTCGAAAACTCACTTTTAGTTGTTTTTTCACCTGTTAAAGGGTCAGTTTTCGAAGTGGGATTTAAAGGATCTTCATAACTCAAATCCCATTTTTCCAAATGATTGAATAATATTGAAAACCTAAAAGGTGCATGTTGTAATTGTTTCGAAAATGCCAAAATAATTTCAAAAGGAAGTTTTTCGGAATTTGATGAAGTATAATAACTTAGCTGACGTCCAATATTTCTGAAAATAAGAGAAGTCGAAAATTTGCTCTCAGGATTATAATAAATTGAAGCAACATCAACCCCAAAACCAAAAGAATTGTAATTTTCGAGCGAAGAATTAATTAACTTAAAGTTGGCTCCAATAGAAAAATTTGAGTCCAAATTTCTACCCCAGCCAATGTTAAAGGCATATTCTCCTGCCTTGAATTCTCCGTATGTTTGACCGGTTTCATCGGCATAAGTAAAAGTGCCATAATCAATAAATTGCAGGCTACCTGTAAAAGTTCCTATTTTATTGAATGAATGAGCATAAGCAACCTGCCCGTAACTTATATCCGAAAAATAATTAATATAACTTAACGACAAATTATTGCTTATATCCTTTGTTATTAATGAAGGATTAGAAATAGCAAGACTTAAGTCATTATCTTTAATACTCGAAAAATTTCCTCCTAAAGCGGCAATTCTTGATGAATATGGCAAGTTTAAAAACTGATAAGTACTCCTTCCACCCGTTTGTGTATAAGCAAATTGTGAAAAAAGCAAAAATGTTGTTAAACTAAAAATTATATATCTCAAAATATAACCTTTTAAATAATCAATATTCTCAATTTTAATATCCTATAACGGTTTATGATATTGTTTATTGTTTTTTAAATTATTTTTTAATCATTAGCATAAGGCCGTCTCTGAAAGGTAATAAAAGATTATCAACCCTTACGTCCTTAGTAACAAAATCGTTGAATTTTTGTAATTCAAACGTATCTTTATCATTAGATGCCGGAGTATCAAGAACTTTACCACTCCATAAAACATTATCCGCTATTATTACACCGCCTTTATTTAGTTTACTTAATACCATTTCGTAGTAAATCAAGTAGTTTTCTTTATCGGCATCAATAAAAACCAAATCGAATACATCATCAATAGTAGGAATAATTTTTTTTGCATCTCCGGTATATTTTATTATTTGGTGTTTATATTCCGATTTTTCAAAATACTTTTTACTAATATAATCTATTTCAGGGTTATTGTCGATGGTATATAATACTCCTTCGGGCTTTAATCCCTGACACAAAGCAATTGCTGAATATCCAGTATATGTACCTATTTCGAGTATCGATTTGGGAGACTTTAAACGGCTAATAAAACTAAGGAATAATCCTTGCAATTTACCTGAAACCATTCTGGGATTTAAAGCTTTCAAATACGTTTCTCTTTCCAAATGGCTCAGAATCTCAAGCTCCGAACTCGAATGTTCTTTGGCATAATTCTCAATTTCTTCAGATATTAGTTGAAACATATTTATTTTGAATTATAAATTAAATAACTCAATTTGTCTTCAGCAAAAATTTCATTTGCTACTTCAAGAATATCAACAGAACTAATTTTCATTATCTTTCTATAAATTTCTTCAAACGAATCAACTTTGTTGAATGCCATATAGCTTTTAGTTATAGAAAAAAGTTCATTAATTTGATTTTCTTGATTCAGAGCGATTAATCCCAAAAGTTGCTTTTTAGCGATACTCAACTGGTTATTTGTCAATGCTTTCTCTCTGAGTTTTTTGATCTCTGAATTAAAAATATCGATAGATTTATCAAGATTATTATTTTCGGTTCCGAAATATACATTTATAATACCTGTATCGGAAAATGGAGTATATTGAGATTCAATATTATATGTCAATCCGCTTTTTTCTCTCAATGCAATATTTAATCTCGAATTTAAAAAAGGTCCTCCCAAAATATTATTCAGTAGGAATAAAGTATTTTTCTTGGGATTATTATACGAATAAGCAATATTACCTATTAAACAATGTGATTGATAGATATTTTTATTTTGTTTTTTAATAAAAGGATGATAATTTTCGAAAATTATTCTTTTAAAGCTTCTATGATTAGCTGAATATTTTGATAAATACTTATCGAAAATTCTTAATAGTTTTTTTTCAGATATATCTCCTACAAGGCCAACAACTATTTCATCAGTATTATAAGTACGATTTACAAAATTCTTTAAATCATTTGTTTTGAATTTTTTAATACTTTTTTTATTACCAAGTATAAAATTTCCTAATGAGTGATTTTTAAAGATAAGATTCTCGAATTCGTCAAAAATAAGCTCGGCAGGGTTATCTCTATATGAGTTTATTTCTTCAATAATAACATCTTTTTCTTTGTCGATTTCATTTTGAGGAAATGTAGCATTAAAAACCAAATCGGATATAAGTTCCAAAGCTTTTTCAAAATAATTATTCAAAAATGATGCGTAGATAACAGTTTCCTCTTTTGAAGTATAAGCATTTAACTCACCTCCGACATTTCCTAAACAATTGATAATCTTTAACGAATTTCTTTTAGGAGTCCCTTTAAATACTGAATGTTCAATAAAATGGGCAATCCCGTGTTCATTTTCGTTTTCTTCGCGGGTGCCGGAGTTGATAAAAATACAAAGATGCGATATTCTGCTTTTATAAGGTTTGAAAATTAATCTAATTTCATTTTCTAATTTATTCTCAAAGAACTCATTCATTTATCCTAAAGAGATTATTTATTAGATGTTGCGAAACTCTTAAAAAAATTATTAGGGTTTTTTATTAAAATGCAGCCAAAATAAAGGGGTATAGCCTCTTATATTTCCGTTATCATCGACAAATTCAATCAAAGGACTGTAGGAAATGACATTTTTGCTTATTTTTAAAGTATTTAAATCTATAGTCCACTCTTCAATAAATCTTATTTTAGTAATAGAATTTACATCTATATCTCTCTTTAAAACTGTATCATTATAGGTACCGGGATTGTTTAAATCTTCAATCAAAACTGTATCGATTCTGTGAAAAATATTATTAAACTTTTCTTTATCAATTATTTTGTTAAAATAATCGTAAGCTATAACTTCCTGTTTTTCAATCTTGTTGATTAATTGATTTAAAAACTTTTCTTTAGAAGACTTTTCAATATTATCTTTCCACCATTCGATATTGTTTCCCGAAGTAATATTTACATCGTATTGAATTTTTTCGGTAATAGTTTGCGTATTTGGTTTATCATTTGAATTAGTATCGGGAATAACCCAAAATAATGGTATATTGGTTATTTTATTTTTTTCGCCAATATATCTTAGAACAGGGCAATATTTATTCACTTTTTTTTGGAACTCAAATGTTTTATCATTATAAGTCCATTCTTCAATAAATCTGAATGAATTTATTTTTGAAACATCAAATAAGTTTGAAATAAAAACACTGTCAGTTTCAATATTTTTAATTTTATTCTTGAAATTAACGGTATCGTAAGAGAAAAAATCCGATACAACTTTCTTAAAAGATGTAGGAATAAAATTATTGTCAAAAATTTTAATTGTTTGATTTTTGGCACCGTTTATAACAAGGTTAATAAATTTTTCTCTTTTGGAGCCTTCAATGTTTTGAATCCACCAATCAGCGTCGGGTTCATTATTTACTATGTTTACTTCATATTCTATTTTTTCAGTAAGCTGTGTAGTTTCTCCTTCTTTGTTGTTTTTGCACGAAAAAACAACAAATGATAAAATGAAAAGAAATACTAAACATTTCTTCATAAATTGAGATTTAATTATTTTGAAACTTTAATGACACTTGATGAATATTTTTTGCCTTTGCTTTTAATATTTACGAAATAAATCCCATTTGGTTGCTCCGATATATCTGAAACAAATATTTTTTTATCGTGAATATAATGTTCAAGAATCTTTTTGCCTTCACTGTTAACAATTTCAATTTGGTAATCGTTATCGGGAAGATTCGATATGTCAATATTTACCGTGTTTATAGTCGGATTAGGATATACTATCGGTTGAATTAAATCAGAAGTTAAATTATTAACTTTAGCAGGTTCATAAAGAGGTGATTCCCAAAGTCCTCTGCCGTATGTTGCAGCTCTTATTCTGTTTATAGAAGGAGATATTTCTAATTCATTAACTACCACATTAGGTAATTTATTTGAAAACAAAATCCAGTCACCTATTAAAGTATCTCTGTAGTAAACCCCCACATCCATTCCAATATACAGTCCTTCATTCGACTGAGGATTATAAGATATGCAATTTGCAGGTATGTTTGGGAGAGTACCGGAAATATTAGTCCAGTTTATCCCACCATCTCTACTTTCAAAGACTTTAAAACCGTCGGTATATCCTGAAATGGTAACCCATAATACGTCCGGGTCAGAAGTACTTACTGCTATGTATGTGATTGCCCCTCCTGATATTCCTGAAGAAATGCCTGTCCAACTTTGTCCGCCATTAGTAGTTTTATAAATATTTCCATTTGTAGCACAATATATGTAATCAGGATTTGATGGTGCAACTGCAAGTGATTTTATTTGAGTAGTCCCTGAAAAATTGGATATTTGCGTCCATGTATTACCTCTATCGGTAGTTTTCCAAACATTATAATAGCCTGCATATAATGTTTGAGGGTTAATTGGGTCAATTACATAAGGAGTAACCCAAGCTCCTTCTTCTATACTTGTTATACTATTCGTTATTGTAGAAAAATTATTCGAGTTATATGTAATATGGATATTTCCGTTTGGTGTAGATACATAATTGATATTTTGATTTGTGTAATCGATAATACATTCCATACCATCGCCACCGTAAACTCTTTCCCACGAATTGTTATTATTCAGATTCGAGCCATTATCTTGCCAACCTGTTATTATTTTATAAGGGCTTGTCTTTGAAGTGCTTAATCTGTATATCTGGGCTATTGCCAATCCGTTATTTTTACTTGTCCAATTTGTACCATTATTAGAAGTAACAGATAATCCACCATCGGTGCATGCGAATAACACATTAAGAGGAGAATATCTTAGAGCATGAATATCAGCATGAACATAAGGTTTACCGCCACCTCCGTACCAATGAGCGTTAAGAGACCAATTTACACCGCCGTTAGTCGATCTCCATATATTAACTCCACCTACGAAAACCATTTCTGCATTAGTTGGCGAAACTGCTAAAGCCAGGTCATACCAAGCTTGTCCACCACTCCCCGATCCATCAGTTGACCAATCGAGAATATTTGGTGTACTCGATTGTAAAGAAAAATTTTCTCCGCTATTTACCGAACGATAAAGCCCGCCGTACCCTTGTGTTGTTGAATTGCCTGCAAGTAAATAAACATAATCGGGATTTGCAGGGCTGACTCCTATCTGAATTCGACTTGTCGGGCTGATAAATTGAACTGTTCTGAAATAGAAGTTTAGTCCGGCATTTGTTGATTTATAAAAATTTGTCTTTGTTGTAGCATAAATTGTATTCGGATCATTCGGCTTAAATGCAATATCTCTTGTAAACTCATAAGTAGAATTAGTCCAAGTTACACCCCCATCGTATGTTCTAAGAATTCCGCTCGAAGTAGCAGCAAAAAGAATTTGAGGATTACTTGGATGAATTATAAGTTTATTGATAGTCTTTCGCTGTTGAACTGTATGAGTTAAGCCTGTTGGCTGGAACGAATTGCCGCCATCTAAGGATTTTAAAACACCTATGGAATATGTGTCAGTAGCATCTCCATCACCGGTAGCAATGTAAATAATATCAGGATTTGAATAATCGACAACAATATCGCTTATACCTATTGATGGCAAATTATCAGTCAATGGTATCCAATTAGCACCTCCGTTAGTTGTTTTCCATAATCCTCCTGAAGGAGAGCCAACATACATTATATTCGGATTAGTAGGATGAAAAGCAACACAATTTAAACGACCAGCGTCGCCTCCGTTTGCGGGTGGTGCTGTTGGGCCTAAATGATACCAATCAGATGATGAAGTCGATTTATAGGCATACTTTTTTTTATAAGTAGTAAAATTGTGCCATACTACAGAAGGGTCAACCCTGTTTCCTGTGGGATAAACACGCGGTTCATTAAAATATTCCCATCTTTTATATTGTTTCCAACCTCTTGAACGTTGAATTTCTCTTCCTTTCCAATATTCATTAAAAGACTTTTGAACATCATAAAAATTCACTTCAGGGTTTTGCATCTTTTCTACCCAATCTTGAGATTTTAGCTGAATAAAAGAAAAAATCAAAGAAAATAAAATCAGACTTTTTTTCATCTACTACTTAATAACTTGTTTATAATTTAAACCGCAAATTTACTACTTAAATTTATAATAATTGCTTATTTGTCAATATGTTTGTTATTAATAATTTGTTAATCTTAATTTGAAAAGCATTAAAGATTATTTTGTAATCAATTGTTTATATGATAATTAATATTAAAAAATCAAAAAATATCAATTTTAATGATTAAAATTATTTAGTTAAACTTTGATGCTACCCAAAATGTGTTTAATATTCGATAATTTGTTTCCATTTTTGAAAAAGTCTGTCGAAATTCATACCTGCATTGGCAGGGCTTGTGCTTGGCAATGAAATGTATTTTATTTCCGGTTTCCTTATAAAATACTTATCATAAAGACTTTCAGCTTTTTTGCCGTTGAAACAAATTGTTTTTAAGTTCCTATGTTCAGAAATAAATTTATCAATATTATTTGGAATTTCGTTTTCTATTGCACTATCGAGGCTGCCGTTTCTACTTGCGTTATTTACAACATCCCATAATCCGATTTTCGATTTAAGCAAAATTTCCTTTTTAACCTTGTAATCAGAAAGTAAATCATTATTTGTTAACTTAGATATTATTTCCCAGAATCTATTTCTTGGATGGCCGTAATATTGCCCAAGTTCCAGAGATTTATCTCCGGGCATGCTTCCTAATATAAGAATTACAGTATTTTCATCAGAAATAGGCTCGAACGACTTTTTTATATTCGATACTTTTCTTTTAGAAATATCCATTTATCTCAAAAAGTTCTGCTAACTTTAAAGTAATCTAGAAAAAATTTCAGACTTTATTTACAATACTACAATTTTCTCGAAAATAATACTGTCGTCAGTTTTAAAATGAATGAAATAAACACCGCTACCTAATCCCTCAACATTAAAGTCAAATGAATGGCTGCCTGTTGTGAAATAATTACTTGAAATAGCTCTTACCTGTTGCCCTTCGACATTATAAATGCTTGCATCAATATTAGTTGATTTAGGCAAATAAAAATTCAATTTTGCATTATTTTTTATTGGGTTAGGATAAACATTTATTATTGGTTTTTCCGTGTTATTATTTTCGTAATTGTTAACATTTAAAGTGTTTTGAGTAAATCTTAAGTTCTTAAGATTTAGCGAAAAGTTAGAATATATAGAACCATCGCCTTTTTTCACAAAAACTACAGCTACAACATCCTCGGCACTAAAATTGTTCTGTCCCAAGTTATTTTTAAAATTACTGAAAGGAATTTGATACTGAACTAATCCCGAGGTTAAATTTACAGTTGTTTTATACTGATTATTCCATGAATTGATGCTTTTTTTGGTAATAACAATTTCGAATGTTCCATTGCCTGAAGCCAAAAATTCAAGGGTATTGTAATTTGTTAAATCAACTTTTTTATTACCAACTTTCAATACTTTGAAAATTGAAACATAATCCTTAACGCTTCCTTCAACATAAACATTTCTTTCAAGGTTGTAAGCATTCAGCGGTAAACTCGAAAGTTGTGCAGTAATTGTAAAATCGCTTACATTTGCTCCGCTTTGCTCGTAATCTAAACCCCAAGGTCCATCGGCATAGTAAAGTACATCTTTTCCTCCCTGTTCATTGTTTATTATTGTAAATCCTATATCAAAAATATAGCCTATCGGAATAGTTACTTCAGATATTAAAGATTGACTAATAGAAACCTCAGTAAAGAAGCTGTTTCTGATGCCATTCTCTACCTTAGCTGTTGTCCCTCTTATCATTAATGAATTTGCCTGAGCTTTATTAACAATTTCCAAAATTAAATTGCCATTCTTATAAGTTCCACTTTTTACATAAACAGTAGGAATTACTGACGGATAATTATTTTTGAATTGTAATGTATATCCTTTACTTACAATCAAATCAATAATCTTGGAAACTAAGTCAACAGTATATATTTCAGAAGTTGACCAAACCTGAAAATTAAGAACAGGAGCATCACTTACAGGTTTATAACTGTCTAAATCCCATTGATTGTCAATTGTGTAAGTTGAAGAATTTTTATAAGCTATAAAACTAACAGAATAATCGGTATTACCATTATCATGAACCAACTTAGAAATGATAAATGGTTTGCCTTTAATTGTTATATGATTTACATCTTCAAGTTTTGCGCCATCAAGTCTGTCGCAAATAATTTTAGTATGTTCATAAACACTATTTTGAGGAGTTGCTATGGCCAAAATTGCTGCTTTACGATTTGTCGAATTTCCGAAATAATCTACGGCAAATACTTCTATTGCATTGCTGATATTTAATAAATCAGTAGGTGTACTCAAATATGCGTTAGTGTTTAGCGGACCATACTGAGGAATAAAATCTATCAAATCAGTAGAAATTGTACTTTTAAGTTTAACAGACTTAATAACTCCATTATCAACTTTTTCTTTGGTAAATAATTCAAGGTTTTTAGCATTATCATAAATATTTCTAACATCCTTGTTTCTTAAATATTTTCTGTAAGCAATTTTTGATGCTAAATTTCCGTTGCTCTCAACACCGCCGTCATTACCACTTGATGAGTTACTCATAGTAACAGATGCAAAGGAATAATTATTAAAAATATTCGGATCGGGTTGCGATTGATATACAATTTCAACATCATTTTGTCCAGATGTGTCAACTTTGGCAGAAATATACAATACAGCAGAATCGTTGGCCGGAAGAAAATTTACAGACCATAATCCATTTACATTCTGATAATTACCCAAAGTAGTAGTAGAAGACAAATAACTAAAACTCTGCGGCAAAGTGTCTAAAACCTGAATATTGGCTGATGGGAACAAGCTGTTATTTTTGAGAGTAATTGCAAATACTATAGTATCGTTTTTGAAAATAGTATCATTTGCACTAAGTACAGGATAAATTAATTTCTTATCAACAGATAAATCTACAGGGCAAAGGTTAGAGGAAGAAGTTGCAGTAATAGTATTTGAAGTTAACTTCCATGTTAAACTTGAATTAAACTGAACTGTAAATACGTTTTGATGTAGTCCGGGTAAAAATAATACAGGTTGTCCTTGGTTTTGATTTCCGGTTAAAAATTGATTATTATTACCTACAGGAATATTTACGTTATTTGAATAAGTATTTTGATAACCGAAAACAGCGGTATAAGTACCATCACCATTGGCATAAATGCAATCCAACAAAGGAGTTATCGAAGTATCGGCAGCTTTAACAAAGCCTGCAGGACTGAATTCTGATGTTTTATTATTTAAAGTTGCTGTAGCTGTGAGAACAGTGCCAATATTAACATTTGACGGTAAAGGAAAGATAAATTTAAACATATTTGTAGAGTCGCTGCCTTGATTTATTCCATTAACAGGCATAGCTCCATAAGGTCCTGAATTATTGTCTAAATCTTGGGAACTACCTTCAACGGCAGAAAATAAGTATGTTTTTCCTTGAGGATAATTTTTTAATGACAGCGTATCTCCTATAAAAAATTCGATTAATGAATTTGGCAAACTATATCCTTCAATTTCTATTTGAGTTGGCGAAATTTTAACATTTTGCAAAATAGGATAGTTGATTAAATCGTTACCGCCAATATCAATGTCACCCCAATCATTGAGAGTATAAAAAGGTGCCGTCCCTCTCGAATGGTTTTCAACTGAAGTAATAAGGTTAATGCCAATATTTTTTGTTGCAGCTATTCCATTACTTGCAAAAGCTCCATTGCCCCAAATTGAGTTTTGAGAAATTATATTGTTAGTAGCTGCGGAAGTTATTAATATTCCTGCCCCCCTATTTGAATGAATAACATTTTTGCGGATAATATCACTTTCTCCGTAAACCCTTATTCCTGAGTTTTCCCAATTTATAACACCATTTCCATAAATAGTATTATTTTCAATTAAATTAAACCCTTTTGACTGATAAGAATCAATACCATTAGCGGCGTTATTATAGAGCTTATTGTACATTATTTTCTGGTATCCCGAAGCAGTGGCAAAATCCATACCGTCTAAAATTGGTTGACCAAAACCATTGCTCGAGGTTTCATTGAAAGTAACAGTCCAAGCATCGGCATCGGCAGTGGCATAAATACCTGCTACACCTGCCCAAGATAAGATGTTTTGGTTAACAAATCCCGAATCAGAACCATTCAAATATACATTACAACCACCTGTTAAATATGCAGAATCGGGTTTTGAAAAACTATCGGCATAACAACCCAATACATTTCTTTCGATTACAACAAACTTATTATTGCCCTGAACTACAATATTTCCGTGATTTGTACTGTAAGAATTCCCAAAACCAGTAATTGCCAAACCAATAACCTTAACATTTGAAGCAGTAATTTTAAAACAATATATTAAGCCGCCATCGTCAACTATTTCGATTTCAGGACCTTCATATAAAGGAAAAGGAATATTATCAACACCAACTGTACCACCGGTTCCAAGAATTGCAGTATTTGTGTTGCCTGTAAAACGTGTTTGTGAGAATCCGTCGATTACTAATCCGTTTCTATTAATATCATTTAGCAAACTTCCTGATATTTTAATTCTAAAAACTCCTCTAATCGGGTCATAACCCGGATCTGTCAGAGGAATATTAAAGATTATTGAATCTGTTGTTGCTATTGAATTTGAATTAATTATTGCCTGACGCAATGAACCTGCACCTGAATTGTTTGTATTTATAACAACCTGAGAATTAACACCTGCTGTCAGGTTATTAACCGTTATAAATATAAAATTCAGGATGATTATAATTGATTTTAAATATTTTGTTTTCATTGATTGCTTTTTTAAATCACCTTGTAACATATTTACTTATCAAAAAATCTACCAAATTAAAATATTTAACATTTATTAAAACATAAAAGATTATTTTTCAATATATTAAATATTTAAGATAATATAAATTTTAAGATAAATAAATATAAAAATGTCCCAAAAACGAAACAATTTTATTTTTTTAAAACAAAACTCAAATATAATGAAATATGTCAGTAAAAACAAGAAAAGCGTTAAATATTTTCTGAAAGATTTTAACCTTTTTAAATAATGGCTATTTTATCTATTGGATAGTGGCTAAATTTTAAGCATATTATTCAAAATTTCATATAGTTCCCTTTATCAAATCCATACAATTAAAAAAATCATCATACTCTTGTTGAAATGTATTTGTTGTACGATGTTGTTTTTGGTTTTAAATATACTGAAAACCCCTTTCGTAAACAGATTTCGAAACAGAATAAACTGCATATCCGGTATGTTATTCAATAAATTGCTTATTTTATATTCAACAGCAGATTTAATTAATGGATTTTTTCTTTAGTTGACAAAATGACGTTTATCAATATTTTATTGTATAAAAGCTTAATTCTATTGAGCTTTTAACCATTAAAACAGTTATTATTATAGCCCTCGAATTAATTTTCATGGGCTATAATAATTAAATATCAAAATACCTATTGGTTTATCAATTGATTAGACTTTTTTTGGGACTGATTATATTATTTAATCCAATACATCCTCGTTTTCAATTTCTTCTTTAGTAGCATTTCTGACTGATAAAATACTACCTTCGAAGTGGAGTGTTTCTCCTGCTAACGGATGATTAAAATCGAGAAGAACATTATCGTCTCTTATTTCAAGAACTATTGCTTCGGAACGGATGTCATTATCTTTGTCTTCCATTGGAATAATAGCACCTTCATAAATTAGCTCTTCATCGAACTTGCCGTCAACTAAAAAGTTTTCTTTTGGGATTTCAAAAATATTATCTTCATCGTATAAACCAAAAGATTCTTCGGGGCTAAGAGTTACCTCAAATCTGTCACCCTCACTCAATCCGATTAATTTCTGTTCGAGCTTATCGAATAAAATTTCATGACCTATTAAAACAACTTCAGGGTCAGATTTATCAATTACTTCAATTATTTCGCCTTCTGCATCATCAAATTTCAATGTATATTCCAATGAAACGACTTTATTTTTTTCAATTTTCATAAATGTATTTTTTTATTTACGAAATTAGCAATATAATCCGGAATAAAAAAATTTAAATTATTTTTTGTGTGAAGTTTATGTAAAAAATTCTAAATTTGTTGATTATATTTTCTATTTCAATCCTTTTTATATGAAAAAAATTCTATTCTTTATTTTATTTAGTAATTACATTTTCTTAGCATTTTCACAAATAGATGAATCAAAGAAGTATAAAGAGTATAATCCCCAACCTCTTTCATTATTTGATTCAATAAAATTATCAAATATACCTTCGCTATATATACCTGATAATTACAAGACACAAACACTTATACTTCCTGTATTTGTCGATAATTCAACAAAAATATATTTCAGACCGGTAACTTATCAAAGCGGATATGAATGCGGACAAACTGCAGGACAAGCATTTATGTTTACATACGAAATCGACAGATTAAGAAATCTTTCAGCATTGTTGCCAGATAATCAATATCCTACACATTTTGCTTGGAATTTTTACAATAATGCCTACAATTACACAGGTGTAAGTTTTTTCGAATCGTGGGAAGTTACAAGGGTTTGCGGTACTCCAAATGTAACCGATTACGGCGGTGCCCTAAACACAGGCGGCGAAAAGCGCTGGATGACTGGATATCAGAAATATTATAATGCTATGAAAAACAGACTCGATGGAGTTTACTCAATCAGATGCGATTCGCCGGAAGGAGTTTATAATCTTAAGGCATGGTTGTTCGACCACTTAGAAGGAAGTACCACCGGCGGCCTTGCAGGATTTTATGCTCAATACTGTTCGCCAAATACAACTCTTCCTACCGGAACTCCCGAAGCAGGTAAAGCTCTTATATCAACATGGGGCAATAGCCCGTCACATGCTTGGACAATTGTCGGTTACAACGATTCAATTAGATTCGATTTCAACGGTGACGGTCAATATACAAACAATATCGATATAAACGGAGATGGAGTTGTAAATGTTAAAGATTGGGAAATAGGCGGATTAAAAATTGTAAACGGATACGCAGGAACATCCTGGGGAAATTCGGGATTTTCGTATATGATGTACAAAGCTCTTGCCGATGGGATCTCAAATGGAGGAATATGGAATTCTACCGTTTATGTTATAAATGCCAAACAAAATCAGAATCCTCAGATGACATTTAAGATAAACCTGAAACACAACAGAAGAAATCAAGTTAAAGTAATAGCAGGTGTTAGTCAGAATATTAACGACATAAGACCTGCATATAGAATGGAATTCCCTATTTTTAATTATCAGGGGGCAAGTATAGGAATGCTTGGCGATACAATTGAGTCGGCACAAACAATTGAATTCGGACTAGATATTTCGCCACTTCTAAGTTATATTGATGTAGGCACTCAAGCAAAGTTTTTTCTCGAAATCATAGAAAAAGACCCTACAAATATTGGCTCAGGTATATTGAATAGCTTTTCATTAATGGATTACACCAGTACATCACCAATAGAAACCCCATTCAACAGTACAAACAACGCACTTAATCACAACGACACCTCCAGATTTTCTATTATAAAACCTGTAGTTTTCAATAAAATATTAATTAATCAAGACAGCTTATTTGCCAAGATATATTCTACTTACAATCATCAACTTACTGCCAACTACGGCCAACAACCTTATAAATGGAGCTTGTATTTAGATTATAACGAAAGTATTGTTAATGCTGCCTTTCCTGCTTCGCTACCAATTACTCTGAATACAGGTAACAGTGGTTATGCCGTTCAAAACCTGAATTTTAATTTCCCATTTTTTGGCAAATCATACAACCAGATATTTGTTTATGCTGATGGGTTTATTAAGTTCGACAATTCTTTATATACATTCCCATACTTGATAGATGCCGATTTACTTTTCAGAAGCCATAGGATTATAGCTCCCTTTTATGCTGACTTGGTTTACGGTACAGGGCAAAAGGTATCTTATGAAGCAGGTAACGATTACGCTTTAATATCATGGAAAGCCGGAGTTAGCGGACAGTCAAGTTCTTATGTTAATGTTGCTTTGAAACTATTTTCGAATGGTAAAATTGAATTTTATTACGGAAATATTAATATAAACAGTTCATGGATTTCGGCATTATCCGGCGGAGATTTAGTAAATTATTATTACACAGGGCTTTCAAATAAATTTTTAACAAACAATATTGAAAGAAAAATTGTTTTAACCCCTCCCGATTACCCTGAAGATATGTTTCTGAGTAGTTCGGGACTTTTCAGTGCAAAGCCAATGAAAAACTACAATACTAATATCAAATTTTCCGTTACCGACAACAATAATATTTCACACACAAGAAGTATTCCTTTTAAAACTTATGGATTAACTGTTGATTTTTTCGTTAATGCCGGAGGCGACACTTCTATTCATGCCGGCGATACAGTTTTTATTAGTGCCAAAATAAAAAATATATCAAATTTTACTGTATTAAATTCTAACATGAAACTGGAATCATCTGATACTAACATTATTATAACCGACAATTATGAATTTCTCGGAAATATAAATGCCAATGATAGTATTACAGTTTTAAATGCCTTTAAGTTTTATGTTAAAAATAATGTTTTAGACGGTCATTTTATTGATTTCAAAAGTAAAATAATCACTGCTAACGATACATTTCAGAAAGATTTTTCGTACAGAGTAAATGCATTTTTGCTTTCTACCGGAACTGTAACAGTAGTTGACGGCAATAACAATACATTAGAACCCGGAGAAACAGCAGCTTTAATGCTCGAAATTAAAAACATAGGAGGAGCAACCGCTACTAATCTTACTCTTAATGTTTCATCATCAAATCCTTATATAAACCTGAATCCAAATACTTCATATATTGATACCATAAAACCATATTCCAGTAAAAACGCTTTCTTTATTATTTCTGTTTCTCCGTCAATACCTCAAAATCAACTTATTGTTATAAATGCCAATATCTCAGGAAGTAATAATTATCAATACAAAACTTACTTTTTTATTCAAATGGGTAGTATAATGGAGGATTTCGAAACAAATAATTTCTCGAAATTTAATTGGACTCACGCCGGTAATTTAAATTGGTTTACTTCTGACAGTTTGAAATATCAAGGCAATTATTCTGCTAAATCGGGAAAAATTACTCATAGTCAAACTTCATCACTTATTATAAACCAATATGTTCTTTCTGACGGATTCATAAAATTTCATCGTAAAGTTTCGTGTGAAAGAGATAATACTAATCACAACTACGACTATCTTGCATTTTATATCGACGGAGTTGAAAAAGGCAGATGGGACGGGGAAATGGATTGGTCACAGGAAACATTTGCCGTTAGTGCCGGCAATCGCACTTTTAAGTGGTCTTATGTTAAAGATTACTCTGTAAGTACAGGAGCCGATTGTGCATGGTTGGACAATATTATATTTCCTGTTTTCGGAGATGCAAACCCCAATATTGTCATTAATCCTGCTATAATTAACAAAACAATAGAAATAAATACAATTGATACTGCCGAAATTCATATAAGCAATGCCGGAAATGCCATGGTTTTATACGAAAACGCATTGAAACTCAATAACGGATCGCCAGTAAATTGGGCATCATTGAACTCAAATATAGGCGGAATAAATGCTAATTCACAAGAAAAAATTGTAGTACAATTCGATGGAACTTTGTTGCAAACCGGAACTTACAATTGCAATTTGGTCATAAACCAAAATTTCATTCAACAAACCACCGTTCCTGTTTACCTGACTGTAATGGATTATTCAAATATCAAAGATTTCGATTCTGATTTTGAAATAAAGTGTTTCCCTAATCCTTTTAATAATTCTACTGAAATATCAATTAACTTAAAAACAAATAGTTATGTAACAATAGAAATTACTGATATTTACGGGAGAAAATTAAGCGATATTATTAATTCGGATAATTTGTCTGCAGGAAACCATAAATTTAAGTGGAATGCAAGTAATTTTAGCGAAGGTATTTATTTTTGCAAAGTAAATATAAATAATCGCATTTTTTCTTACAAGTTGATACTCACAAAATAATATGGTTTTCAGCAGCATACTGTTTTTACTTTACTTTTTCCCTTTTTTTATTCTTCTATATTACATATCTCCTTACAAACTGCGTAACCTTGTAATAGTTATCGCAAGTATTATCTTTTACTCTTGGGGTGGTCCAAAATACATTTTTATAATTTTTTTCAGCATTGTTTTTGATTTTATTATGGCTAAGTTTATTTACAATGCTGAGGGGAAAAAACGTAAAATATTGCTTGCATTAGCTGTTACAACTAATATTAGTTTTCTTCTTTACTTTAAATATTTTAATTTTTTTATCGACAATTTAAATCAAAGTTTAATATTTTTCGGGTTCGAAACAGTAAATTTTGCAAAAGTAGCCTTACCGATAGGGATATCATTTTTTACATTTCACGAAATAAGCTATATAGTTGACGTTTACAGAAAAGATAAACCTCCGATGAAAAATATTATTGATTATGCACTTTACATTCTTTTCTTCCCTCAATTGATAGCCGGACCAATAATAAGATTCAACGAAATAGCCGATCAAATAACAAATAGAAAGAATAATGAAAATATTGATAATAAATTATCGGGCTTTTTCAGATTTGTTATCGGGCTTTCGAAAAAAGTTCTCATAGCCAACACTTTAGGCTATGAGGTTGATAAGATATTTGCATTAGGTATAGATGATTATAACAGTGTTACAGCCTGGATAGCAATAACTGCTTATGCTTTTCAGATTTATTTCGATTTTTCGGGTTATTCTGATATGGCTATAGGAATGGCTCGAATGCTTGGTTTTGTTTTTCCCGAAAACTTTAATAACCCTTATAATTCGCAAAGCATTACCGAATTTTGGAGAAGGTGGCATATTACATTAAGTCGTTGGATGCGCGATTATCTTTACATACCATTAGGAGGAAACAGAGTAAACAAACTGAGATTATATATTAATTTGTGGATAGTATTTTTACTGTCAGGATTGTGGCACGGTGCTTCCTGGAATTTTATCGCTTGGGGAACTTTTCATGGCTTGTTTTTGATCGCCGACAGGCTCTTTTTACTGAAATTTCTTAACAGTATTGGTAAAATTCCTGCAGTAATAATCACTTTTATAATAACTTTAGTAGGTTGGTCTTTTTTCAGAATTGAAAGTATTAACACTGCATTTGAATTTATTCATAAGCTGTTTTCATTCGACTTTAAAGAAAATATTTATTACTTCGACTTTAAATTCAGGTTTATTTTTATTTTAGGCTTTATATTCTCCTTTATCTCGATTTTTAATATTGGATTAAAAGCCGAGAAATTTCTTTATCAAACTGCTTTAAACTTTAGATTTTCCATTTATAAATCTGTTATTGCAGTAATTCTTTTAATAGTTTGTCTGGCTAATCTGGCTACATCCGGTTTTAATCCATTTATTTATTTCAGATTTTAGCAAAATGAGAGATATATTTATAAAACGGCTAATCTACTTATTGATAATGGGCATTTTATTTCTGCCTTTTTTTCAGTCGTATTTCACTATTTTTAATTTTAAACCACTTCACGGAGCATACGAAAACATTGACAAACCCGAATTAAAATGGTTTACTTGGAAAAGTTGGTTTAACGAAAAATTTCAAACTAATTTCAATAAAAGCATAGAAGCTAATTTTGGATTCAGAAATTTTTTGATTCGATTAAATAATCAGATTGATTACAGTTTTTTTAAAAAAAGTAATGCAAAAAACGTAGTAGTAGGTTTATCCGACTGTTTATACGAAGAGGGCTATATACTCGATTATACGGGTAAAAATTTTGCAGGAGCCGATTCTTTAGACAGAGTTTTGAAAAGGACTAAAGAACTTCAGGATTTTTTGAAAAAAAATAAAAATATCGATCTAATTATTGTATTTGAACCCGGCAAAGCAAGTTATTTTCCTGAGTTTATTCCAAACAGATATAAGCCCAAAAATAAATCTATTTCAAATTATGAATACTTGAGTAATAAATGTAAATTACTGAATATAAACCACCTCGATCTGAATGCTTGGTTTAAAACTTTGAAAGATACCTCGCAATTTCCATTATTCCCAAAATATGGCGTACACTGGAGTACTTACGGAATGTATTTAGCTACTGATACTTTACTAAAATTTATCGAAAAAACAAGAAATATTGATATTGTAAACTTTCACATCAAAAAAATAAATGCAACCAATAAAATAAAAGATGCAGATTTTGATATTGAACAAACGTTAAATTTATTATTTCAACTTCCACACGAAACTATGGCATATCCTGAAATAGTTTTTGATGACAGCTTAGGTAAATTAAAACCCAATGTGCTAACGATAGCGGATAGTTATTACTGGAGTATATTTAACAGTAAAATTCCCGACAAAGTTTTTAACAAGCATGAGTTTTGGTATTATAATACAACAATATATCCTGATATTTGGGGCGAAAATGCAAAGTATGTCGATCATACTAAAGATAAAGAAAATATTGAAAAATACGATATAATCCTTTTGATGACTACAGAGCTAAACACATCGAAACCGTTTTTCGGTTTTATTGAAAATGTGTACAATATTTATTTTAAACAGGCAAACTGAAACCGAATGTAGCGCCACCGCTTATGTTATTTTCGGCCCATACTTCCCCTCCATGCTTTTCGATAATTCTTTTAACAATTGCTAATCCCACACCCGTTCCTTCAAAACTTGTCTGACTATGAAGCCTTTGAAATACTTTAAACAACTTTTCCTTGTATTTTTCATCAAATCCTTCTCCATTGTCGGATATAGTGTAATAATGAAAATTTTTATCAGAATATCCGTTAATTTCAACTTTTGGATTGGATACTTTTCCTGAAAACTTAACTGCATTACCTATCAAATTAAGCCAAACCTGATAAATAAGCGAGGAATCAACTTTTGCAGAAGGAATTTTATTTAATACTATTTCGGTTCCGTTATTATAAGTTGATTTTATTTCATTTATAACATTATTGACTAAATTCTCCATATTACATTCCGCAACTTTCAGATTGGTTTTTGTAATTTTTGATAAGCGCAACAAACTTGTTATCAACTCATCCATTTTCTGGGAATTTTTTATAATACTTTTAACAAGCTCTAAGACTTCTTTATCGCATTTATCGGAATAATCTTCAAAAATAATATTCGAAAAACCTTGTATTGCTCTCAATGGCGCGCGTAAATCGTGAGAAACACTATAAGAAAATGCCTCAAGTTCATCATTTGATAATTGTAATTCTTTCGTCCTTTCTTTTACCTTTTCTTCAAGAGTTTCATTTAATTTTTTAATTTCTAATTCATAATTTTTCTTTTCGGTTATATCACGCCCGACACCAACAATTTCAGACACTTCACCATTATTATCGAGAATTGCTTTGTAAACCCAGTCATACCACCTGTAATCATTACCGATTAATACTTTTTGTTCATAAAAACTTTGATAAGGAGGTTTTAGCAGGGATTTTAAAACATTAAACTCTTTATTATTTACACTATCTCCGAATATTTCTTTAAATTCATTTCCAAGCAGTTCAGCTTCTGATTTGTTGAACGTATTGCAAAAACTTTTGCTTACAAATATATATCTGCCTTCTTTATCTAATTTAACTATTAAATCTGTTTGATTTTCTACTAAAAGGCGATATTTTTCCTCACTTTCCGATAATTCTTTAACTAACCTGATATTCTCGTCTTGATCAATATAAATTCTTCCAATAAGAACTGTAGCTAAAGGGAAAAAAAACAATATTGAAAAGCTTAGTTCTTTTAATGCAGTTAGTCTGACGTTTGATGGTAAAAATATCATTAGCAATAGCATAACAATGTGCACTTGCAATCCTAATGCTAACAAATTAATATTGTTTACTTTGGCTAATTTTTTGGTTTTTCTGTAATAATAAAATAGTCCGATTAAAGTAGAAGTAAAAATTACTGAAACACCCATATAAACACCTGAACCGCCTAAATATATTCGATAAATTGTTGAAATTACCGCTGCAATTATTGCCGATATAGGTCCGAAAAAAAGTGCATTCAAACTTAAAACAACTGATCTTCCGTCAAAATATATTCCACTTATAAAAACATAAGGTTTCAACATTCCGAGTATAGTTGTAATCCCAAACATAATTCCAAGAATAACTGAACCTTTAATAGTATGCCTACTCCATTTATTATCAATAAAAACCGCAATAATACTTATTGCAATTAGTAATGATAAATTTAAAATAATGCCAATAATAAACATCTTATTTAATTAAACTGAATACAAATTCTCTTTTGTAATTAAAAGCATGAATCTTCAAAATATTTTTACAAATATATAACAATTTTAAACAAAATTGTTATTTTTTTATTTCCTGAAATAACAATTCATTGTTTTGATATAAAAACCGAGTATGTTTATCGTAAATGAATTGTTTTATATTAATTTGACTATCAGCAGAATTTAATTTTATATAATTATTCATTAAATAATTAAACAAACAATCCGAAATATCTTCCGAGAAGCTATTGGCGTAAGTATAAATATCACTTAATTTTAAAGGTGTGATTTTATAACGATAATTAACGTTATAGGAAATTTCATCCAAAACAAATCTACTATTAAGTTTATCGCTTATATAATAATCTTTAAATAAAATTTTGGGATTATTCTCTTTTAAATCAGATAGTTCTATCCAAAAATTAATGCCAACAATATTTAAATCTACATCCTGATAATATAATATTGAATCGAAAAAATATTCTTCGTCTCTGTGAGTATAAATATCTTCAGATACTTCAAACTGAGCAAGATTAATAATATATTTCTCCTGATTAATATTATCGAAATCTTTTTTATTTTCTTTGGTAAAAACCTTAAAGCAATATGATTCTAAATTCGATTTAAATTTGTTGAAAATAATTGAAATTAATTTTACATCGTCTATTGAGTCTAAAAAAACAGTATTTACACTCCAAAGCGAATCTTGTTTTTTCACTGAAAGGGAGTCAAATCCCGATATCTTTTTTAATTTTTCATTTGTAAAAATGACATTATCAGTAGATAACAATAATACAGGCATATTTTTGCTTTTATCAATAAAATCGCGTGCCAATTCACGCTCAATGGAACACGAATATATTGAAAAAACAATAAGTAAAAGCAAAAATATGCCGTAGAATCTTCTCATTTTTAATCGATTAGTCTTTTTCTTTGTTTAACTTTTCAAGCATTTTTTGACCAAATCTGTTTCCAAAATCTAAACATTGCTGGAATTGGACTTCGTGAGGCGAAAATTTAATAAACAAGCTTTCTACAAAATTGAGTTTAAGGTTTGTAAGATTACTTTCTATCATTTTTTCACCTTCGCCGCTCCAACCATACGAACCGAAAGCACCTGCGAGTTTACCTTTGTCACGAAGCGGATTAATCAACGCAAACATTTGATAAACAGGAAGTAATATATTCTGATTTATTGTAGGACATCCTATAATAACTGCGTTTGCTCTGGCAATTTTATAATCCAACTCTCCGAGTGGCATGGTTTCAATATCACAAACATCAACTTCAAAATCTCCGGATAATTTTATCCCTTCAGCAATTTTTGAAGCCATTTTACCGGTATTTTGGTATGCCGATACATAAGATATTAAAACTCTGTTTGGCTCGGGAAGTGCTTCAGCTATTCTCGAAAAATCTTCAGACATATCAACATAACGCTTCCAGGTCTTTGTCAACAAAGGACCATGCCCTGTACAAATTGCATTAATTTCAAGAGGTCTGATTTTTTCGATTGCCTTAAGCATAAACTTACTATAAGGTTTTAAAATGACATCAAAATAGTATTTAAAAGCATCATCCCAGTTTTCAATTTCAGTATCATACATTCTTTCATCGCAATAATGGGCACCAAATGAATCGCAAGTAAACAAAACCTTATCTTCGATTAGATATGAATACATTGAATCGGGCCAATGCAAATTTGGAGCAGAAATAAACTTTATTTTTTTATTACCAAGTCCTAAAACATCGCCATCTTTGACGATTAAATGAGGGAAGTCCTCTCCAATCAAATCTTTCAGATATCTTATAGCGTTTCCGCTTCCGACAACTGTTGCATTCGGGGCAACATTAAGCAAATTTTTCAAATTTCCCGAATGATCGGGTTCTGTATGGTTAAGAATGATATATTCAATTTCCTTGGGATCACAAACTTGTTGAATTTTGGCTAAATAAACATCCCAAAATTTTTCTTTTGTAGTTTCAACAATAGTTTTTTTATCGGCATTTATAAAATAGGAATTATACGTGGTTCCGTATTTTGTTTCCATTACGACGTCAAATGTAATTATATCATAATCAAGCACTCCTATCCACTTGACATCTTCTGTAATCGGTAAAATTTTATTATCAGTTCTCATATATTTATATTTTATTTAAAACAAAGTCATTTGTATAGGTTCATTTCCCTCAAAATCAATTCTTGTATCATTTTTTTCTATTGTTTCTTCTTCGATTTCGGGGGACAAATCAATATTTTCATTCTCGTTTACTGTCTCATGAAAAATAACTTCCTTTATAAAGTGATTGCTTAATCTCTTTCCCTTAGCCTTAATACCTTTAACTGCAATAAATTCACTCATTAAAACAATTTCGTTTTCAAAATGTTTTTTGTTTTTTTCAGCATCAAATACAATTTCCAATTTCGGCTCATAACCCATTGAAACAGAATAAACAAAAGAATCGGGATTATCTCCGATAAAATCTTGTTTTTTAACAGTTTCTTCTATTTGAAATCTTTTTACATAGTACTGTTGTTTTTCACCGTCATAATAAACAGCATTTACAATTTTATCGGGATAAAATTTTTCAATAATAAGTAAATCCTCTTCAAAATGATTACTTAAATCATATGACATTAGGCGATAATATCCTGATTTATAAATTGTAATTATTTTATCGTCACTTTTGAATGCTCCTAAATATTTACCGCGGTTTTCAGTATTTAGTCTCATTACAGTTTCGTCGTACCAAATATTACGCGCACCCAAAGTAGAAACACCCTCGTCCTTTAAAACTACTTTTTTCAATTGATGTTTAGTAATAATATTTCCTATTGAATTTCTGCCTTTAATGGCTAAATCGCTGAAATTATATTCAAATACAGGCTTCCTGAGTTTTGGTTTAGGTTTAAGGCTTATTCTTACTGTTTCTGCCTCTCCATTCGGATTGGCAGTAAAGTAGAATACTTTTGTACCTTTGGTTCCTTTAGTTAAATTGTATTCTTTATCTCTGGTAACACCTGTAACAGCGAATCTTTTGGCAAAAGCAGGACCGTATATACCGTCCTGATAAATCATATTGTATATTGTTCTATCGTCATTTTTTCTGAAAACTCCAATATGAATCACATTCTTCCCAACGAAAAATTTTTCGGCAACTTTGGTAACCATAAAAGTACCGTCTTCTCTAAAAAATATGATATCGTCAATATCGGAACAATCGCATATATACTCATCTTTTCTTAAGCCTGTTCCGGCGAAACCTTCGTTATAATTGATATAAAGCTTTTCATTGTTGGCTGCAACCATTGTTGCCTCAATATTTTCGAAGTTTCTGAGCTCAGTTTTACGCTCTCTGCCTTTGGCATACTTTTTCTTTATGCGTTCGAAATAATTAATAGCATATTCTATTAAATTTTCAAGGTCATAATTCACCGATGCAATATCATCTTCTATTGCTTTAATAACATCATCGGCTTTGGAAGAGTTGTATTTCGAAATTCTATCTATAGGAATTTTTCTTAAGCGTAAAATATCATCTAAAGTAACTTCGCGGATAAGATTTTTAGTATATGGTTTTAAACCTTTATCAATAGCCTCATTTATTTCGGAGTCAGTTTTGCAAGCCTTCATATCTTCATAAACTTCTTTTTCAATGAAAATACGTTCCAAGGAAGCAAAGTGCCACTGTTCTTGGAGTTCTTTTTTTTCAATCTCTAATTCGAGCTTAAGCAGTGAGAGTGTATTTTGTGTTGAAATTTTTAAAATATCTTTTATGCTGATAAAAACCGGCTTACCGTTTTCGATAACACAACTATTAGGCGATACCGACATTTCGCAACTTGTAAATGCATATAATGCATCTATGGTTGTATCGGGAGAAACGCCGGGATTTAAATGAATGAGAATTTCGACATTTTCGGCTGTATTGTCATCAATTTTTTTGATCTTTATTTTTCCTTTATCATTGGCAGCAATTATAGTTTCAATAAGAGCAGAAGTAGTAGTACCGAATGGAATTTCGGTAATAGCAAGAGTTTTTTTATCAATTTGAGTTATTTTGGCTCTTATTCTTACTCTTCCTCCCCTTAAACCTTCGTTATACTTAGTAACATCAGCCAATCCACCTGTAGGGAAATCGGGATAAATTTCAAAATCCTGTCCTTTTAAAATACTGATTGAAGCATCAATCAGCTCAATGAAATTATGTGGCAAGATTTTAGAAGCAAGACCAACTGCAATACCCTCAACGCCTTGATGAAGCAAAAGAGGAAATTTAACAGGAAGGGTAATAGGTTCTTTGTTTCTTCCGTCGTAAGAAAGTTTCCATTTTGTTGTTTTAGGATTAAAAACAACCTCGAGTGCAAATTTTGATAATCGTGCCTCAATATATCTCGGTGCTGCTGCACTGTCGCCCGTAAGAATATTACCCCAGTTTCCTTGACAATCGATTAACAAATCTTTCTGCCCCATTTGTACCAAAGCATCACCAATTGAAGCATCGCCGTGAGGATGATATTTCATGGTATGCCCGATAATATTGGCAACCTTATTGTACCTGCCGTCATCAAGCTCTTTCATGGCATGCAACAAACGCCGCTGAACAGGCTTTAAACCGTCAATTATCTCAGGAACTGCACGTTCAAGAATAACATAAGAAGCATAATCCAAAAACCAATCTTTGTACATACCCGACAAATGAATAGTCTTTCGGATTTCTTTGTTATCGTCCTGAACAAAACCACTTTCGTTTATTTCTGCCTCGCCTTCCATTTTTATTATAATCCTTTTATTTCCAAAATCTTATTACAATTATCTCCATTAAAAAGAAAAATAATGACAAAACTACAAACAATTTCCAAAGTTGTAATCCCGAATTTAATTCTTTTATCGCTTCACCTAAAGTTTTATTATTTGATGAAAGCAAATTACAATTTCGCAGATTAGAGCTTTTAATAATATTGCTAATATCTTCGGCACTATAAAAATCAAGCTTCGATTCTGCTCTGTTATAATTGAATGATAAACCCGTAATATTTTTGTTATTATACATCAAATTGTAATTATCGGCTTTCAATATTTGATTTTGAGTATTAAATGAAATCTGATTTTCATATATCCTATGCTGAGGAATAAATTCAAAATCATTGTCATTTTTTATTTTAAAAACATCATCCTTCGACATTTCAATCTGTTTAATATTGAAAGTAAAATCTTTGCCGATGATATTATATAAATTATTTTGAAAATTATCAAGCATGGCAATATTTAACAAAGTAGGAACAAAAACAGGGTGTCGGGGAAAATTTGTCCATTGAGGATCAAAAGGAACTGAAGAAATAAAAACCTTTCCATTATATGATTGAGTTTCAGCCAAAAAATCATTTCCGTTAATCAGTTGAAGAAGATTGTCTTTTCTGATTAATGATGACGAATATAACTTATAATATTTGAAAACCTTAGGTAAATCGATATTTTGATCATTTTTTTCAAAAACATTCCTATATACGATATGATGAAAATTAATTTTATCAACCGATATCGAGTTTGAGTCAATATAGTTAAATTTAAGTGTATTTATATTATCGGCCAGCATGTTATAAGATTGATAATCTATGTTTTTCGAAGGAATTAAAAGTAGATTGCCGCCTTGTTGCAAATATTTTTTTATTTCACCGGCCAATCCTGTGCTGATACTATTCAATTCATTCAAAACTATAAGATTATGTTTAGAAAAGGCAGTGTAATTAATTTGTGATTGATTAACATTTTCAACATAAAACGAAGTATCGAGCTGAAAAACTTTATTTAAAAAATTGTTAGGTTGATTTCCATTAATTATCAAAACTGGAATTCTATCAACCACGTTAAACGAAAAATAAAGCTTGTCATCGTAAACCACCGGATAATCTACTATCTCGAAAAATGCATTATGGATTCCTGTTTCATTTATCCTAAAAGTAACAGGAACAGATATTTCTTCATCAGGTTGGATATTAAAACTCGAAATAGCTCTTTGTTTTTCATTTACTACTAATTTGAGCGGGACTTTTTCGTAACTTTCGTCCGAATTATTTTTTATTCTTACAAATACGGTTACATTTGAATTTACTCTAAAAACGGGTTTATCTAACCAACACGAATCAATGTAAATGTTATTTCTTTTCTGCGATTTTAAAGGTACAAGATAGATGTGGACTGTGGTATCACTCTTTAATTTTTCAAAGTCAGATGTACTTTTTTGAAAATCGCTGATTATAAAAGCCTGTTTATTTGATTGTTTCTCTAATGAAAAGATATCCTCTTGTCTTTTTAATATTTCGCTGATATTACGGTAGTTTGGAGAAATCTGAACATCTTTCAACATTGTTTTAAATTGTTCTTTTGACAGTAAATGTTGATGTTTTCCCTCAAAATCATTAGTAACCAAATGAAACCAATCGGAATTCGAATATGCATCAATTATTTCCAAGGCTTTGTTTTTGGCTATATCAAAAAGATGCGATTGATTATAAATAGCTTCCATGCTGAAAGAATTATCAATATAAATACTGATAATGTTTCTTCCTTTAAGGTTTGAAAATGAATTACTTTTAGGAATAAACGGACGAGAAAATGCCAAAACGATAGAAGTAATTGCTAAAATTCTTAATATCAGAACCAATAAATGTTTAAGTCTTGAGTATTTTTGAGTTTGAAATTTCAATTCTTCCAAGAAAGAAACATTAGTAAAATATTCTTTCTTAAATTTTCTGAAATTAAAAAGGTGTATTAAAACAGGAATGCTAATTGCGAACAGGCCCCAAAGAAATAATGGATTAGCAAAATTTATCATTTACAGTTTAAGAAATTATTTTATTCAGGCAAAAATACAAATTTTTGCCGAGTCCGGAATCTTTGATTTTATTAATTAATAAACAATCTTTCACAAATCAGAATAATTAATTAGCAAATAAAGCTTATTTATATTCATACTTAAGTGAATTCTTGAGCCAAAAATATCCTGTAATACCCGAAATTAATGACGCAAAAAGGATTGCAATTTTAGAATTATTAATAAAAACAGAATTATCGAATGCTAATAAAGTTATGAAAATTGACATTGTAAAACCAATACCTGCAAGAAAGCCAACCCCAATAATATTATTCCATTTCAAATCTTGAGGTAGCTTACAAAATCCTAATTTAACGCTGATAAAAGAAAAAATCAAAATGCCTAATGGCTTCCCGAGGAACAGCCCTGTAATAATTCCAATTGTATAATTATGAGTCAAACTTGAATACCATGTAATTGTAAGTGGTATACATGTATTAGCAATAGCAAAAACAGGTAAAATTAAAAAAGCTACAGGCTTATGAAGATAGTGTTGTAAAATATATGAAGGAGATTTTTCTCCACCATCATCAAATGGAATAGCAATAGCCAATAAAACACCTGTAATTGTTGCATGAACTCCTGAATTGTGCATAAAATACCACATTATAATACCACCTATTATATAAGGGATAAGGTTATGTACTTTTAACCGGTTTAAAACCAACATAATTATGAATACGGATAATGATAATGCAAGATAAGTTACAGATACAGATTTTGAATAAAAAAAAGCTATGATTAAAATTGCACCAAGGTCATCAATAACAGCAAGTGCAACTAAAAAAACCTTTAATGAAGGCGGTACTTTTTTACCAAGAAGAGAAAGTATCCCTATAGCAAAAGCTATATCGGTTGCCATTGGAATTCCGGTGCCGGATTGAGTACTTGTACCAAAATTGAATATTATAAAAAAAAAAGCAGGGATTAGCATCCCTCCTACTGCTCCGAATATCGGCAATACAGCACTCTTTACATCTTTAAGTTCACCTATATATATTTCGCGTTCGAGTTCCAAACCTATCATCAAAAAGAAAATCGCCATCAATCCGTCATTTATCCAATGAACTAAAGAGTATCCTGCAATTTCATAATTCCATATTTCAATGTAATCTGCTCCAATCGCAGAATTAGCAGTAATAAGCGATAATACAGTAACTATTAACAATATCAGTCCGCCAACTTTTTCGCTACTAAAAAATTCATTATATAATTTTGTCAGCATAATTAGTAGTATTAATTGAAACTTACTAACGACGAAAAATCGAAAATAATATTAACAAAGTTAATTATAAAAATTAGTTAAGATTAATTTAAACCCAATTTATTCATTAAAGATTTTCTTTATTGAATAATCGAATAAGAAAATTTTGCTTAAAATCTCCCTCTTATCAAAATATTAAATTTGATAAGGTTTAATTGAACTAAATCATTAAAAAATTGAATAAAAATTCTTAAAAATCGGCATCTTCGATATTGCTGCCGTTTTCTACCGAACGTTTTTTAGTTTTTTGTTTTATACCACCGTTGATTTTATATGAAACACTTATAAAGGCCATCTGGGTTTGACGTTTACGAATCATAGTACTGTAAAAGCCTGTACCATAAGCATCCATATTGAATTTTTGTGTATTAAATATATCACTAACTCTAAAACTAACACTTAATAAATCTTTCATAAAATCTTTTTTTACAGCAATATCTGCACCGTAATTTTCGTACATTTTTCCCTGAGGTGTTATAATTGGCGCCCTGTAATTTGCTGACAATTGAATTGTCATGTTTTTCAAAAGATTCATATTGGAAGTTAGTTTAGAAGTCCAGCTGTAATTATCATTTGAAATATTTCCGTCAACACTGTTTCCTTTTATAATTGTTCTGAAATAGCTGAAATTGGCATTTACTCTCCACCATTTTAATATTTCTCTTTCGACGATAAAATCGACCCCATAATTAGTCCCTTTAGATAAGTTTACGCTTGTGTTGTAGTTTATTCCGTCTTGTCCCAGATAGCTTAATCTCTTAATAACATCATCTATAGTTCTGTAATAAATTGATGTATAAACAGATGTTTTATCAAAAAACTTCGAATGATTGACTTCGAAAGAATTAATATACTCAGGCAATAAATATGGATTTCCCATTCGTATCATCAATGGGTTTGAGTAATCTTTAAACGGGTTAAGATCCTCAAATACCGGACGATTAACTCTACGGCTGTAACTTATCTGAACTTCGTTTTTCTTGGGCAATTTCAATGAATAGTGTAATGTCGGGAAAAGACTGAAATAATCATTTTTAATTTTTTGATTCTGTGTAAGTTGATCGGAAGTAGTATATACTTTTTCTACTCTTAATCCTAATTGTAACGAAGATTTTCCCCATTCGCTGCCAAAAGTGGTATAAAGAGCCTGAATATTCTCGTTATAGTTAAAGTGATTGTCATATAAGTTATCCCTTTCATAAATCGCAGTTATATAATTATAATTTTCTAAGTAATAATTATTATCCATATTCCTGATAATTCCGTTATAACCTACTTCAATTTTATTTTTATCATTCAAAGGATGAGAATAATTAATCTGAGCATTAAAATTATAATTACTTCCAATATCATATTGTTTTTGAAGTACCGGTATTACAGGATTTTGTAATACATAATCAAGTATATACTGATTATTATTCATATCGGTATTTTCGTTTCCGCTATATTTAGAGTATGAAATATCAGTTGTAAATTCCTGATTTTTCTTATTAAAGTTCTTTTTGTAATTAAGACTTACAGAATAATTCTTATTATCCTCTTCTTCAACATTTTTTTTGTACAAATTATCAGTTATTACATGCAGATAATCATACGAATAGCTGTATAAATCCTGAGTTCTCGAGCTTGACCCCGGATTAAACTGTCCTGAAATAGTAAGTGTATTTTGGCTATTTATAAACCAATCGAAACCGGCTTTAAAAGTATTGTTTATCATGCTTCTTTGCATATCCATGTTTTGATAGCTGTATGTTATCGTATCATTGAGCCAAGTATTTCTGTAAGTATTACCATATCCTTTTCCTCTGAACCAGCGACCGTCCCAAGAACCGAAAATGTTTATTTTTGGTAAACTGTAATTGAGATTTAATGAAGAATTATAACGATTTCCTGTACCTGCACTTACTGATGCAACACCATTTAATCCGGTTGATATTCTTTTTTTTGTTTTAATATTTATAATACCCGACATACCTTCAGGATTATATTTTGCTGAAGGGTTGGTAATAATTTCAATTGCATCTATACTGCTTGCGGGAATTTGTTCTAAAATAGCCTGTTTATTTGTACCACTGACTATAGCCGGTCTTCCGTCTATCAATATATTTATATTTGTAGAACCTCTTAAACTGACATTACCGTCATAGTCAACACTTACAGAGGGGACATTTTGTAATACATCAACAGCACTACCTCCTGCGCTTGTAAGATTTTGAGATACATTTATTACTTTTTTATCGAGTGAATACTCCATTAAATTTTTCTCGGCAACAATATTTACCTCACCAAGCGATTCGGCCGTGGGTTGAAACATTATTTTACCAATATTTAAATTCGGAGCTTTGGGAGTAATTGTAATATTGGGAATAAAAATACTTTTATACCCAATAAAACTAACTCTAATATAATAATTACCGAACGGTAAGTTTTCAATAATAAAATAACCTTTTGAATCGGTAATTGAACCTCCAACCATTGATGAATCTTTTTGATTAAATATTGCAAGATTGGCGTATTCAACAGGATTATTTGATATCTTGTCGATTACTAAACCTTTAACGCTACCTTTAGGATTTGCCGCAATAGGATTACTATATAGTTGGTTTTGAGACAAAAGACTCGAATGAATAAATGAAGTTAAAATTAGAAATAGCAAATAAGTTTTTCTGAAAAACATTTTAGTTGATTTTATATTTTAAAAATTACAAAATTAATACTTATGTCTTAATAACAATTATAATTGAATTTTCGACAATAAAAGTTTAAAAAACTTGCGGTTAATAAGTCTTGTTTTTATAAAAAAGTAACAATTGTAAAGAAGCTAACATCTAAAAGATTAAATTTGTTTAATCATCTCCAAATATTCTTCTTCACTGATTATCGGAATATTTAAACTTGTTGCTTTTTTAAGTTTTTCGGGTCCCATATTGTTGCCTGCCAATAAAAAATCAGTTTTAGAGGAAATAGAACCCGAAACTTTACCACCATGGTTTTCAATACTTTGCTTTATACTTTCTCTCGAAAAGTTATTAAAAACTCCGCTAACGACAAAAGTTTTACCATTTAAAACATTATTGATATTTTTTTTGTCGTCATAAAGTTCCATCTGTATTCCAAAGGATTTGAGTTTGTTAATGGTATTTATATTATTTTCATCCGAAAAGAATTTTAAGATGCTGTTTGCAATTTTTTCACCAATTTCTTCAACAGATAATAGCTCCTCAAAAGTTGCAGACATAATATTATCTATTGATTTGAAATGTTTTGCGAGTTTTTTTGCTACAGTTTCCCCAACATATCTTATTCCTAATGCAAAAAGAACTTTATCAAAAGGCACATTTTTCGATTGTTCGATGCCTTTTAAAATATTATTAACCGTTTTATCCTGAAAACTGATTTTTTTTGACTTTTTATTTTCTGGACTTTCAAATACCTTTTCAAGTCCAATTAGTTTTTCATAAGTAAGTGTATATAAATCGGGAACATGATATATAAGCCCATTATCGTAAAGCATTTCAATTTTGCCCTCCCCTAAACTTTCGATATTAATTGCTTTTCTTTGAATAAAGTGAACCAGTTTGCCTTTTATTTGAGGTGGGCAATTATATTCATCAGGACAGTAATAAGCAACTTCTCCTTCATTTCGAACAAGTAAAGCTCCACATTCGGGGCATTTTTTTATAAATTCGAATTCTTTCGAATTTGGTTTTCTTTCATTTATTTCAACTCCTACAATTTTTGGAATAATTTCACCGCCCTTTTCCACATAAACCATGTCGCCGACTCTAATATCCATAGTTTTAATAAAATCGGCATTATGCAATGAAGCTCTTTTTACGGTAGTTCCTGCTAATTGCACGGGTTTTAAATTAGCTACCGGAGTAACTGTACCGGTTCTCCCAACCTGAAAATCAATACTAAGGAGTTCAGTTAAAACCCTTTCGGCTTTAAATTTATAAGAAATTGCCCAACGCGGAGATTTGGCTGTAACGCCTAAAACATCCCATAATTCAATATTGTCAACTTTAATAACAACACCGTCAATAGCAAAAGGAAGATTAAATCTTTCAGTATTCCAATAGTTTATAAAATCCAAAATATCATCAACATTATCGCACAAGGCCATATAATTCGACACTTTAAAACCCCATTTGCGGATATTAATCAAGTTTTGATAATGCGAGTTCGAAGGCAGATTATCGCTAAGAATAAAATAAACATAACAATCAAGCGGTCGTTTCGCTACATCTTTAGGGTCTTGCATTTTAAGACTTCCCGAAGCTGCATTACGCGGATTTGCAAATGGTTCTTCTCCGTTGTTTAATCTTTCTTCATTCATTGCATCAAATCCTGCAAAGGGAAGTATTATCTCGCCTCTAACTTCAAATAAATCGGGATATTCTCCTTTAAGTTTTAAGGGAACACTTTTTATTGTTTTAACATTTTGAGTAACATCATCCCCTTTTATGCCATCGCCACGGGTTACGGCATATTGTAAAACACCATTTTTATAAGTCAATCCTATTGCAACTCCATCGAATTTCAATTCGCAAACATACTTGAAATCGGTATTTACTAATTTTCTGATTCTTTGGTCAAAATCTTTTAGCTCCATTTCTGAATAAGTATTTCCTAACGATAACATAGGATACTTATGTTCGATCTGCCGAAAGCTTTTTATAGGCTGCCCTCCTACTCTCTGAGTCGGAGAATGAGGAAATAAAAATTCAGGATGTTCTTTTTCGAGTTTTTCGAGTTCTTTCAACAATAAATCAAATTCATAATCACTGATAGTAGGTTTATCAAGAACATAATAGTTGTAGTTATGTTCATTGATAATATCTATCAACTGTTCAATTCGTTGCTTTACCGACAAATCTTCCATAATTATTGTTTTAGTTTATTAGGATAAAAATCTTTATTACGATAAATTATAATTGATTGATTTGCATTAATCGGGTTTAATCTGCAAATTAGCTCATCAATAAATCCGGGTTCAACAGTTGTTTCATATTCGATGTTTGGGAAATACTTTTTTACACTCGCTACTCTTTCTTCTAATCTTTTATTTTCCTCGAAAAGGAAAAATCTGGGAGTAAATTGTTCTCCTCTAATTACGAATGAGTTATAAATTGAGTCTATGGAACAATTAATGTTTACATCATAAGATTTAATCCAATGTTCAAGATAAAACTCCGGAGGTAAAACCGAGCTTGATGCATTAGAATTTTCTGTAAGCAAAAAATAAGTCGTGTCGTATTTCAATTTATCCTTTTCATTCTTCAAATATCCAGATATATAACGCATAGCTTCTATTCTCGCTCTTTTTGAATAATGCGATGATACTATGGGTAAAAGAATTAAATTTATTATCCAAAAGAAAACCCAGAAATAATTAAACAGTTTCTTACTCTTTTTTATAAAATGAATTTTATCTGCTATCTCGTTCCACCCAATAATACCTAAGAGAATGATAAACGGAATTATAGTTAAAATAAATCTTTCTTGTTTATTTGGGAAAATACTGTGAAAAAGAAGAAAAATAAAGGTAGGCAAGAAAATTAAAATATGTTTTCGCCAAGTAGAAATAAAACCGCTGAAAATCATAATACTAACAGGTGGAATTAATATGCCTCCTATCAATAAAAGATAAGTATACCAGCTCGAAACAATATAATCTTTCGAATGGTCGATATTATACTGTATATAAACTCTCATTTCGCTAAATGGTTTTCCCCAAAGCAACCAATCGACCAACCCTTGAAAAATTAATGTTGTAAGTATAAAACCTATAATAATTCCAATAATTGCCCTCCAGTTTTTCAAAATTAGTAACGCTAAACCTACTCCAATGATAAAAAGCGCCGATTGAAAACGAATAGAGAAAGCTAAGCCTAAGAGTATTCCGGCTAAAATTAATTTTCCGGAAAATTTTTTATTATCATTATTTTTTATTAAAATCCATAAAGCCCAAATTAATAGAGGAATAATGACAACTTCAACAAGATTTCTGACACTTATCCATGGAAAAAACCAATACAAAGCCATTAATAAACCAACACTTCTAGCGTTTTTTTCATTGCTTATTTTTTGAGTTATCTTATAACTGTATAAAATCACAAGTAATGACCATAAAGCATGCAAAAGGCGAATAATAACCATTTTTATCTGAGCATCCTGAATATAAAGCAATTTCATCAAATAGAATAAAACGAAATGAATGCCTGAGTATAAAAAACTGTGCCCTGTAGGACCTGAATTTCCGGGAGACCACGGCAACCAATCGTTGTAATCGGTGCCATCGACCCACGATTGTGCCGATTCTATTACAAGAAAATGATCGTCGAACATACCGAAGCCTCTAGAAAAAAATACCGCAATCAATCTTGCCAAAAAACCGATAATTAATAGACTTTCAATAGGTTTTGTTTCCCAGTAAAACTTAATTTTTTTCATTACAATTTTTGTTTTCGATAATTTTTGCTAAATCTTCAATATTTTTTTCCCAACTATAATTTTCTTTAACAAATTTAATTGAATTCTCTGATAAATAATTACGAAATTCAGTATCATTCAATAATTTTAACAATGCTTCGGCTAATTCGTTTTTTGAGTTGCCAACCAAAATTTCTTTATTTTCAGTAGCTTTAAGCGCATTGTTTGCCAAAGAAGTAGTTATACACGGCAAACCCATTGCCATTGCCTCAAGCAACTTATTTTGCAATCCGATTCCTAATCGCATAGGTGCTATAAATATCTTTGATTTTGAATAACATAGCCTCATATCATCTACCCAACCGGTAACCTTTATATTATTGCTATTCAGCTTTTTAATTGCATCTGCGGGGCTCGTACCGGCAATAAGAACTCTAATATCTTTTTTATCTTTATTTACAATTGGTAAAATTTCATTAACCAAAAATAAAACAGCATCTATATTAGGAGGATAGCTCATATTTCCTGAAAACATTATATCAAATTCTTTAGTGATATTGGTAGGCTTATAGTAGTCGGTATCGACACCGTTAGAGATTATAAATATTTGTTTTCTTAAGTCGTGTGGTATAAGCATTCTATCAGTATCCGATATAATAATTTTTTTATCAAACAAATCGAATACATTGTGCTCATATTTCAGCATTCTATTAAACTCTATTCTGAGAATCAGTTTCGAAAAAAAATCACTTTTTTCAATTCTTCTTTTCAAACCGTAAGAAAATGCATCCTGATAATCAAGCATTTTTGGCAAATTAACATCTTTAACATATTCTGCCATTCTTACTAATTGACAAAGAATATAATCGGGATTGTGCCTTCTGATAAAACTTTCAAGAGAATTTTTAGCCCTTTTGTTATAAAAATAACCAACTTGCAATGGCAACCCTTTTAAAAATGCCTTTATTAAATTTATTATTAAAAAAAATTTACTTAATCGGTATATATGAACTTCGGTGCAATAAACACCAAGTTTTTCTTTTGTTTCAGGATGAATTTTACTACTGCTTACACAAAAAAGAACAATATCGAAATATTTTGATAAATACTTGATGAAATAATAAGCTCTTAGTTTATCGCCTTTGTCGAGCGGGTAAGGAACTCTAGATAATGTTATGAGTAGTTTCATCAATTTTTTCTTGCAAAATTATCCAATTAATGATATTTCCAAAATACTAAACAGTACTTAATTGTAGATATTATTTAATTCTTAATTATTGATAGAAACAACTTAAAATATGTTTATAGTGTATTCAAGAATTTGATAATGATACAAATAAATCTTTCAATCTATCAATACTTAACCGATTATTATGCTCTGTTTCAATTAATTTGCGTGCATTAAGCGAAATAGTATTTAACATTTCACTGTCGGAGTTTACAAGATAATCTAATACCTTTAAGAATTCATCACTATTATCAGCAATAAAGATATTCTTTTTATCAGCACAATTTAAGCCTTCGGCCCCTATAGAAGTTGTAACGACAATTCTTCCGAGAGCCATGGCCTCAATAATTTTAACCCTTATTCCGCTACCTGAAAAAATCGGAACTATCATTACTTCATGTTTGCTGATAAATTCAATGGCATTTTCAACTTCTCCCGTGACATTCAACCCTTTGCATGATAATTCAAAAAAAGTCTCGGGCATGCTTCTTCCCGCAAGAAATAATTGATTGTCGTGTTTCTCGGCAAATTTCTTCCAAACATTTTCAATAAACCAAATAATACCTTTTTGGTTAGGAATCCAGTTCATAGCTCCGATATGGAAAAATTTGATTGGGAAACCTATCTTATTATAAACATATTGAGAAATATTAATACCAAAAGGAATATCAACAATTTTGGTTTTACAACCGAGAGATTTTAAAATTTCAGTGTCTTTATTCGAAATTGAAGCTATGGCACCGTACTTTCCGAATGAAAATAATTCATATTTTTTTAAAGTATAGGCAAGATGGTATAAATAAAGCTTTTTGAAAGGATTGACAGTTTCCTTAGCTATTCTGTACCAAATCAAATGCTCGACATTATGAGTTCTAAGAACTAGAGAAGCATTGGAATATTTTCTCAAAATATCAACATAATGAGTCATAAATACTGTTTCGCACAAAACAATATCGAACTCATTTTCACTGAGTATCTCTATAATTTTTCTGGAAAATTCGGTATTTTTAAAACGAAAAGCATGATATGATTTAAAAAAAATAAAACAATACAAAGCAGGAAAAATCTTTAAAGATAAATCGACAAATACCGATTGAAATTTTGTTTTTTTCTTGTAATCTTCAGGTATTTTGCTTTCATCGACCGGATTTTTAAAACTCGACATAGCAAGAACAACTACTTCACAACCACTTTCGATTAATCCAGATGTTAAATTATGCATTGCCAGCGACCCGCCTTCGTGCGGTGGATAGGGAGGTTTATTGCAAATTTGGAGTATTCGCATTTTTGGAAGATTTAAACAATTTTCTAAAGAGTTTTATCCACAAATCGGAATCAAATATAGGCGAATCGGTAGTTGCCTTGATAGTAAGAATAATACCTACAGGCAGAAAAATCAATGATGACAGCCACATACCATGTGCTGCATCCCAAATGCCTTCGCGTGCCGATTTCTCGCCTATCATCGATAATACATGAAATAATACAAAGAAAAACACCGACATTACTACAGGTAATCCAAATCCGCCTTTACGGATAATTGCACCAAGAGGAGCACCTATAAAAAATAATATTAAACATGCGATTGATAATGTAAATTTTCTGTGCCATTCAATATCGTAACGCCTAATGTATTCTTCTTTATCCGAAAACTCTATTTTCCAGTAATCAATATCTCCTTTAATCCCTTGAATATTCTGTAATGCTGTTTGTAACAGCTGATTTTGCTTCTCGGGAGTAAAATTTGAAAGAAAATCTTTTTTAAATTCGGGAAAAGTATCTAAATCAGCTTTATACGTAGTATCATATAATGTTGTGAGGCCGATAAAACGATTTTCAACCGAAGAATAAAAATCATTCTTCCTCAAATATAGCTCTTTTTTCAGAGTATCTTCAGTTTGAATTAATTGCTTTAAATTTAACATTTGATAATGACTTTTAAACAACTCTTCGTTTGTTTTAGAAAAAGCAAAAGCCGACAAATCAAACCTTCTGAATTCCTCCTTAAAACTTGTTCTAAGCATTGGACGTTTTAAAACATTATCATAATTTGAAACGTCTTCATCATAATTATATCCGTCATAAAGAGTAAACAATAAAAACCTATTATCTGAAGTAAGCTCCATTTTTCCCGATTTTGCAACAGTAAGATTAGTATTGCCGGTTCTTTTGGTATGATTGTATATCATTACGTTATGAATAGTTTTTCCGTCTCTGTCTTTTTTCCCGATTTTTATTATAAAACCATCAATACCACCGTAAAAAATTCCTTCCTGAATATTAACTGCAGGTTTTTTCGATTGTACATCGTATAACAAAGACCTAAACTTTAAATTTGCATAAGGCATTACATTATTTGAAAAATAAAAAGCCACCAAACTTACTATAATTGACAGATAAACAAGAGGTTTCATTGTTTTTCGCAAAGATATTCCGGCCGCTTTTATTGCAGTCAGTTCGTATCTTTCGCCCAGATTCCCAAATGTCATTAAAGATGAAAGCAATATTGCCAAAGGAAGAGCTAAAGGAACAAAAGTAGCTGAGGCATAAAACATCAATTGTGCTATAATATACCACTCCAAACCTTTACCGACAAAATCGTCAATATATTTCCATAGAAATTGCATTAACAAAATAAATAATGCAATAAAAAAAGTCATTAAAAGCGGACCTAAGTATGATTTAAGTACCAGGAGATAAAGTTTTTTCACTTATCTGAAATTTATTGTAATGAAATTTTTATTTGTTGCAAACCTATGAAATATTTTACTATATAACCCAATTTCGATAATAAAATTTTATAAGTGATTAATTTTGTTTAAGTTTTATTTTACGTTTTGTGTACATATATTAAAAATGTGAATCAAGGGTTAAAATCAGAAATTTTCAAAAACATCTAAACATCGGATTGTTAATAACTTATGATTATCATTCTTGAATAATGACTTGATAATCAATATCTTGGCTACAATAACCACAAAGCATCCAAGATATGATTATCAAGAATAATGAAGCTAAATTAATAGAAATTTACATGTACATCTGCGATTTTTACGAAAAAGATTTAAAATTTCATTGTCAGCGTTTTAGCAACAACAATAAACCTGAGTTTACTGACCAGGAAGTGTTGACAATTTATATTTACTCTATTTTTCACGAACAGCGTTTTAAATGTAAGCAAATACACGCATTTGCCAAAGATTATTTGATTTCATGGTTTCCAAAACTCCACTCCTATGCCGCTTTTAATAATAGGATAAATAGACTTGCATCAGTATTTCCTATTTTGACAAGCCACCTTTTAAACAACAATATACCAATGGATTGTGTAATGGAAACTAGTTTATTAGACTCAATACCTATCATAACTAGCTCAGGTAAACGCAAGGGGAAAGTTGCTACAGAGTTGACAGACAAGGGATATTGTTCTACAAAAAACATGTATTATCATGGAGTTAAATTACATGCATTTTCTTATCATCGAAAAGGACATTTACCTCATCCTGAACAATTATTACTTACAGCAGCATCAGAGAATGATTTAAATGTATTTAAACAAGCTTGGAGCAATATTAAAGACAGAACATTTTTTGGTGATAAAATCTATAAAAATGATGAGTTTTTTGAACAAATTATGGAAACGAAAAACTCAATAATGTTAACCCCAATTAAAGGAGTAAAGAATCAATCTGATTTTGATAAGAAATTCAATAGAGCTTATAATGACCTTTACTCCAAGGCAGTATCAAATGTAAGGCAACCGATAGAATCTTTATTCAATTGGCTTATTGAAAAAACAGATTTTCAAAAAGCTAACAAAGTAAGGTCAACAAAAGGTTTAATTGTTCATGTTTTTGGCAGAATTGCTGCTGCCTATTTTTATCTAATTTTCAACCCTTGATTGGCATTAAAAATTGGTATTATCTCCCCTAAAAATACTAATTTTGCGGAAATTATTAAAAAATCAAAAAATATGCAGGTGAATATTAGTTCTGAAATTGGAGAATTACAGGGAGTTATAATACATCATCCCGGAAGTGAGATAGAAAATATGACACCTCAGAATGCAGAAAGAGCTTTGTATAGTGATATTTTAAATTTGAATGTTGCAAATAAAGAATATTGTGAATTTGAAGAAGTATTAAGAAAGTTTACTAAAGTTTATGAAGTTAAAGAGCTTCTTAAAGAAGCGATTATAAACGAGGATGTTAAACGTGACTTAGCTCACAAAGTATGTTCAAACGAAAATGCAAACAGCATTTATAATGAACTAATAGAATTAAGCCCCGAAGAATTCTCAAACGCAATGATTGAAGGTGTAGAAATGAAAAAAGATAATCTGACAAATTTTTTAAGTCAGGAAAGATACATTCTTCGCTCATTGCATAACTTTTTTTATATGCGAGATGCTTCAATATCGATGTTCGACAGAGTTCTTATAAGCCGTATGGCAAGCAATGTGAGAGCAAGAGAAGCAATTATAATGGACACGATTTTCAATCACTCGGGAATTGTAAGTTCACGCACTATTAATCCTGTTTATTATAAAGATTTTTCGCCCGAAATGAATATTGAAGGTGGCGATGTATTAATTGCAAGAGAAGATGTCATATTGTGTGGATTAGGTACACGAACAAATTCGCAAGCTGTTGATTTTCTGATTGAAAGATTTAAGGAAAGTAAATCAACAATGAATATTGTGGTTCAGGAGTTACCTTCAAAACCTGAATCATTCATACATCTCGACATGGCGTTTACATTTCTTGATGTTGATAAATGTATGATTTTTGAACCTTTAATTGCAAGACCGAATAAATTCCAAACGGTTCACATAAAAATTGAAAACGGTAAAGTTAGCTTTATAAGATACAGGAATACACTTATGGAAGCCTTGTCGGTACTCGATTTCAACCTTAAACCTTTGGTTTGTGGCGGTACCGAGGATTTATGGATACAGCAAAGAGAACAATGGCATAGTGGTGCCAATTTCTTTGCCTTAGGTCCCGGCAAAGTTATTGGCTACGCCAGAAATAGCTATACTATGGACGAATTAAACAAAAACGGATTTGAAATAATCAAAGCCCGAGATATTATAAAAGGGCGAAAAAATCCCGAAGATTACAACAAATTTGTAATAACCATAGAAGGGTCTGAGCTTCCGAGAGGCGGAGGCGGCGCCAGATGTATGACTATGCCTGTTCTTAGAAATAAAGTTGATTGGTAATATTATTTTTTTTGTTTATGGGAAAAGAAATTCTTGAATGGATTGGATATACTGCTTCTGTTATTATAGTATTATCTATGCTTATGAATTCTATTCAAAAGCTTAGATGGATTAACCTTTTCGGAGCAGCACTTTTTTCTTTGTACGGTTTTTTAATAAAAGCTTATCCTGTTGGTTTTTTGAATGGGTTTATTGTGGCTATTGATATTTTTTATCTTTATAAAATGTACTCTGCAAAAGAATATTTCAGATTTCTTGAAGTTAGAAATGACAATAAGTATCTTGATGCATTTATTGATTTTCATTTAAAAGATATAAGAAAATATTTTCCCGAATTTGAATTTAACCCGCAAAAAAATAAAATCAGCTTACTTATTTTAAGAAACATGAATGTGGCGGGAGTAATTCTTGCACATGAATACGATAACAAAACACTAAATATTGGACTGGATTACGTAATACCCGAATATAGAGACCAAAAACCGGGAAAATTTGTATATAAGAAAAACCTTTATTTTTTCTCAAAATTAGGATATGAAGTTTTATGTAGTAAATCTCAATCGAAATCGCATGATAAATACCTGAAAAAAATGGGATTCATAAAAGGAAATCTGAATAATAGCAAAGAAGAAGTTTACTACAAAAGGTTGATATTTTAACTAATGTTTTTTTATTTAATATGAATTGCTTAAAATTCAATTAATCAGCTATATTATCTGAATTTTGCAGTATAGAAAAAAAAGACTAATTTTGTGCGAAATTTTTGAAAACAAATTATTAAGTATGGCTACTACAGCAGATTTTAAAAACGGATTATGCATAGAATTTAATGGAGAATTGTATTCAATATTTGAATTTCAACATGTTAAACCGGGAAAAGGCCCCGCATTTGTTAGAACAAAATTAAAAAATCTAAAAACGGGAAAAGTAATACCCAATACATTCACAGCCGGAGTTAAGATTGAAATTGCAAGAGTTGAAAGACGTCCTTATCAGTTTTTATACAAAGCTGACGATGGTTATTATTTTATGCACTCTGAAACTTTTGAACAAATAAATATTGATGAGTCAATAATTAACGCTCCTCAATTTTTAAAAGAAGGTCAAAGTGTTGAAATTACCGTTCATGCCGATACTGAAACTCCGATTCAATGCGAATTACCTGCTTTTGTTGAAATGCAAATCACTTATACCGAACCGGGAGAAAAAGGGAATACAGCTACCAACGCCATGAAAGACGCAATAGTTGAAACCGGAGCAACTGTAAGAGTTCCACTATTTATAAATGAAGGTGAAAGAATAAAAGTTGATACACGAACCGGCACGTACGCTGAAAGAGTAAAATAAAAAATAACTTATCAATAGATTTTAATGAAATTACCAGAACCACTTCTTTTAAAAGACGCTGCCAAAATTATTAATGCTGAGTTTATAGGTGACCCTGAATTTATTATTACTGGAATAAACGAAATTCATATGGTTGAAAAAGGAGACTTAACCTTTGTTGACCATCCTAAATATTACAAAAAGGCATTAAATTCTAAAGCAACAACAATAATAATCAACTCAAGGGTAGATTGTCCTGATGGAAAAGCATTGTTGTATTGCAACGATCCTTTCGAAGCTTATGTAACATTAGTAAGAAAGTACCGAGGATTTACCCCATCCAATAATTTAATAAGCGAATCGGCAGAAATTGGAAAAGGCACAATAATTCAACCCGGTACTTTTATTGGAAATAACGTTAAAATTGGAGAAAACTGCATTATTCATTCTAATGTGAGTATTTACGATTATTCCGAAATTGGAGATAATGTAATAATCCACTCAAATAGTGTTATTGGAGCCGATGCTTATTATTTCCAAAAGAAACCGGCCGGATACAGAAAGATGGAATCGTGTGGCAAAGTTATTATAGGTAACAATGTCGAAATTGGTGCTTTATGTGCTATTGATAAAGGGGTTTCGGGAGACACAATAATCGGAGATGGAACAAAACTTGACAATCACGTGCAAGTTGGACACGATACAAAAATCGGCAAAAATTGTCTTATAGGCTCTCATAGTGCAATTGCTGGAGTTACAGTTATAGAGGACGATGTAATTTTATGGGCTAAAGTTGCTGTAAATAAGGACTTAATAATCGGTAAAGGTGCAGTAATTTTGGCAACTTCAGGTGTCGATAAAAATCTGGAAGGAAACAAAGTATATTTTGGTGTTCCTGTTGATGAAGTCCGTAAGAAATGGAAAGAACATGCTTATATTAAAAGACTTCCGGGCTTTTTTGAAAACGAAAAAATTAAAGAAATACTTTCTTAATTCTTATCCTTTTATTCTTCTTTATCTTTGTGATAAATATCCAATGCAACTATCATTGCAATAAACCCCCAAAATGGTACAGATGCTTTGTCGGTATCGAGGAAATTATTTAAAAATCCGTGGACAAAATATGTTGTTAAACCCAATAATGATAAAAAAGACAGCAGTTTTACTTTTTTATTTTTTGCTTTGTTATATACTTTAATTGAAGTATAAATTGTAGAAATTACTATAAAAATCACAGTCAGCAATCCGAAAATCCCCGATTCTGCCAAAGGACCTATATACTCACTGTGAGCATTACCCCTGTTTCCTGCATTCGTACTTATTATTGTCTTTTCGTAAGAAAACTGGTATGGAGCGTAGCAAAACTGGTAAGTTCCGGGACCGAAACCAAAAATCGGACGATCAAGAAACATCCTGAAAGCCGATTGCCATCTGTTAATCCTCTCTAAATTTGAAGCATCGGTTGAAATATTTGAAATCGACTGTATATGTTCGGTGATTTTTCCGGAAGTATCTTGCTTATTTTTTTCCAATTTCATTATTATTTCATTCTTCATAAGGAAAAAGAACGAAACCATAATAAGCAATGAAAATATAACATACTTTATTTTTATTTTCAATTTTAAAATTACAGCCAATACAACAGCTGCAAAAATTCCGATCCAAGCTGCACGGCTATACGACAAAATCAAACCTAAAACCAGTATTAAAAAAGCAAAAAAAGTAAAAAAACGTTGAAATACTGAATATCCTCTGTCAAACAAAAATCCTGTGACAACGGGAATAAAAAAAGCTATCATTGCACCATAAGCAGTGTGGTCATTGTAAAATGGGTCCATAATCCAATGACCAATATTTTCATCAAATCCGTATTTCGAATGTTTAATGGTTGTATATATAATTACTCCTATCAAGGGTATTACATACATCCAAGAAAAAATCTTAAAATTCTTTATATTTTTAAACAACTGAGTGGCCAGAAAATAAAAAGGTATTATAAACCACAATTTTGCTATTAAAAACTTAAAGGAGACTATCGGAATTTGACTTGTAATTGACGTAATAAACATCCATAGTAAATACATAAAAACAGCTATAGTTACCGGATGTTTCAAAACATTATTATCAAATTTCAGTTCTTTAAATACTTTTAAAATGAATACTCCGGCCAAAGCAGCCATTAATGGTTCTGTTGGTATCGACAATCCTATCTGAGCATCATAATTACTCAAATTAATAGAAAGTGGAGTTAAGAAAGTAATGAGAAATAAAATAAAAGTAAATGATTCAAAAAACAAATAAGATATTACAAGAAATAAAGGAAATAACATAAACCAATACCACTCTTTTGAAATAAAAAAGGCATTGATTAAAATATAAATAGTAACGATTAAATATATTATGTTCCTTTTTCTTGTTTCCAATCTTTAATTAGAAGCTTTAGTTTTTAAATTTGTATAAACATTTTCGTAAAAAATCAATGAAAAAATTGTGAGAAGAAATGCAGAAAAAGTAGAAATAACAACAATTAACCACCTTACCGGAGTTGATTTTTTTTCGGCTTTATATGCTCTATCAACAACAAATTTTTGAGGGAAATACTCTTGAGCATCTACTCGAGCCTCTTCGTATTTTGCTTTAATACCTGCAAGTTGACCAATTTTATATGTGAGTAGATTTCTTATAGTTACATAAGTGCCTCCGTATTTTGCAAGAGTATCTAATTGTGCCTTAAGCCTTGCAACTCCTTTATCATTACCTTTCCCAATTTGTATAGCAAGCTCCTGATTAATCATTTCCGATTGAGTTTCATAATCGTGAACGCCCTTCTCCCTTATCTTTCTTAATGAATCACTCAACAAATCTATTTCTTTGACAAGTGTTTCATAAGTATTTTTTACAATTTCGAACCCTTTTTGAGCTCTTTCTTTTTGAATTAAATTTTTTGTTGAGTCTAAAATGTCAGATATTGCATTTGCAATATCAGCAGCCATTTGAGGGTCTTTATCAAGAACTGATATTTCCACCGCCATAAATTCAGTTCTTTTAAAAGTAATATTTTGCTCGTATTCCTTTATAAGTTTTGTATATTTATATTTCGAATTTTCATCAATATCATAATGTTTCATCAAATTGAAACGATTTATAATCTCATCTCTGATTTTATTTGAGTTCAAAATTTGCAAAAGTTGCTCACCTTGTTCTTCCTTCCCTATTTCAAGTATATCGGATTTATTATCCGAATTTTCGCTTATCAATGCTTTCGAAATTGAGTTTGTTGATGTAGGAAAAAGAATAACTTTCGATTTGTACTTTGGTGTAATTAAATATGTAGCACCGGCAGAAACTATTGCCGCTGAAATAGTTAAAATTAATATCAACCTACGCCATTTCCAAAGGAAAGAAAACAATGATAAGGCATTTAAGCCGGAATTGTTATTAATATTATCGTTCATATTGATTTTTTTTGGCAAATTTAGCATTTTTCAATGATATAGCAAATTTGACAAATTGCTTTTTATTTTGTCGAAAAAGAATCTCATTTTCTATTTTTTGGAATAAATTTTGATGTTAAAAAGTAAAAAAATCAAAAAAAATCTAAATAATTTTGAAAAAAAAATTGTTTAGAAAAAAAATTAATTATCTTTGCAATAATAAAACGTATTCAATAACTAAAATATAAGGAGGGCAATTATCGAATAAATATCTACTCTTTTTAAATTTAACAAAAGGAGGTTTACATGAAAGCCAATGTTATGACTGACAATGAGCTGATTGTTGGATATTTAGAAGGTAATCACCAAATGCTCGAATTATTAATCGAACGCCATCAAAAGAAAATTTTTTCCTACATCCTTACAGTAGTAAAAGATAAAAATATCGCTGAAGATATTTTTCAGGATACTTTTATAAAAATTATTAACACTATCAGAGGCGGATATTACAAAGAAGAGGGCAAATTTATTCAATGGGCGATGCGAATAGCTCACAATCTTACTATTGACTATTTCAGAAAACAAAAAAGAATTCCCACTATTGAAAATAGAAACGAATATAGCGTATTTGAAACCATTAAGGTTTACGACGAATCAATGGAAGATAAAATAATTATTGAGCAAATACATAACGATATCCGCTCCCTTATCGAATTACTTCCCGAAGAACAAAAAGAAGTAGTTATGCTAAGGCATTATTCTGAATTGAGTTTTAAAGAAATTGCCGAACAAACAAATGTCAGCATCAATACTGCTTTGGGAAGAATGAGATATGCTTTGATAAATATAAGAAAAATGATGAAAGAAAAATCAATAGCTCTTTCCGTTTAAAAAAATAATCGTTATAAATAATTCCTTTTTTTAGCAATATTTAAATTCAAAGAACGTTAACTAATAAAAGTTCTTTATTAAATATATTGCTTATGAAAAAAAAGTACAATGTTTTTTCCCATCCTTTTTTAAATTCATCTGACAATTTGGCTGAGTTGTCGAATGCTTATAAAGATGAAATTCCAAGCAAAAGGGTTATACAGAATATAATCAATTATTCTAAATCATTATCTGTTATCAACTTAAAGAATATCGGAAAAATAGGATTAATCATTAATTAGTTTTAACTACAATTGACGACTAAAGAACGCTACAATAAGGTTATAGAATATTTTCTCGAACATAACCCCGATGCCGCAACAGAATTGAATTTTGATAATGCTTATCAATTATTGGTTGCTGTTATATTATCGGCTCAGTGTACCGACGTTAGGGTAAATATGATAACCCCCTTTTTTTTCAAAGCATTTCCGACGGTTGAAAAACTTGCTTATGCCGATTATAATGAAGTTTATGAATTAATAAAATCTTGCTCATACCCAAATAACAAAACCAAAAATCTTATTAGGATGGCAAAAACTTTATTAGATAAATTTGGCGGAATTGTTCCCGATGATATTGATGATTTGCAATTATTACCCGGAGTTGGTAGGAAAACAGCTAATGTAATAGCATCGGTATATTTCAGCAAACCGGCCATGGCAGTCGATACACATGTATTCAGAGTTGCAGAACGAATCGGATTGACTACAAATTCAAAAAATCCGTTACAAACTGAATTACAATTAGTTAAATATATCCCTGAAAATTTAATTTCAAAAGCTCATCATTGGCTTATTTTACACGGGCGATATATTTGCAAAGCAAGAAACCCAAATTGTAAAGAATGCGGACTTAGCGATATTTGCAGGTATTTTACAAAAAATAAAAAACCGGATAAATACCCGGTTTTCTAAAAATAAGTTTATTTTTCTAAATTATTTTTCTTCAGAGGATGTCTTTCCTTTTTTTTCAGACGGTTTTGCTATTGCATCACGCATTTCGGTATCAGCTTTAATATTTTGAATTCTGTAATAATCCATAATACCTAAATTTCCATTTCTGAATGCTTCGGCAATTGCCAGTGGGATTTCGGCTTCAGCCTGAATAACATTTGCTCTGGCCTCTTGAGCTTTAGCTTTCATTTCTTGTTCACTTGCAACAGCCATAGCTCTTCTTTCTTCAGCTTTTGCCTGGGCAATATTTTTATCGGCATTTGCTTGATCCATCTGGAGTTGAGCTCCAATATTTTTACCCACATCAATATCGGCAATATCTATAGAAAGTATTTCAAATGCTGTACCACTATCAAGACCTTTTGTTAAAACAAGTTTTGAAATAGAGTCGGGATTTTCCAATACTGATTTATGGGAAGCCGCCGAGCCTATTGATGTTACAATACCTTCACCAACACGAGCTAAAATTGTTTCTTCGCCGGCACCTCCAACAAGTTGTTTTATATTTGCTCTAACAGTTACACGAGCCTTAGCTATTAATTGTATCCCATCCTTTGCGACAGCGGCAACAGGTGGGGTATCGATTACTTTAGGATTGACCGACATCTGAACAGCTTGAAAAACATCCCTGCCGGCAAGATCTATTGCAGTTGCAGTTTTAAAATCCAAGTTCATATTTGCTTTGTCTGCAGAAATTAATGCACTAATTACAGCATTAACCCTGCCCCCTGCCAGATAGTGAGCTTCAAGTTCATTCCTGTTAAGTTTTAATCCTGCTTTAGTTGCTGCAATTAAATTTCTTACAATAATTTGAGGAGGGACTTTTCTCCATCTCATAAATATCAACTGTACCAGAGAAATATTTACACCAGATACAAGTGCATTGAACCATAAACCGACAGGCACAAAGTAAAATATTACCCATAAACCGAATAAAGATACTATCCCTATTACAATCAAAAATCCAATTTGATTATCCATTTTTAAACATTTTTAGGTTGAACAATTATTTTATTATTTTCAATTTTTATTACTACAATAGATGTATTTGGATCGATAAAAGCACTTAATGTATGTACCTCAAAATATTCACCATTTATTAATGCTTTACCCGAAGGAGCCAACCGTGATACCGTAATCCCTTCATCATTTACTTTTACTTTATCTTTGATATTATCGATTTTACTGTCTATTGCTGTATTTAATTGAAGTTTTTTCCACGTTTTAGACTTTAAAGCGTAGTATAATGATACAAATAAAAACAAAATAGTAACGGCTAAAGTTATATTGCCGGCAATAATTCCTTTGCTAATGTAACTCTCCCATATTGCGAAAATTATTATTAAAACACCTAAAACTCCAGCAACAGTAGTACCGGGAATTGCAACTATCTCGAGAATTACTAAAAATAGTCCTATCAAAATAAGTAATATAATTAACGTCCAGGTCATCTTATCAGTTTGGTTTATAATATTTCATTGCTTGAGGAAGATTTTTTTTCATTTCTGCTATCCTGTTTGCATCACTTGGGTGAGTGCGAAGGATTTCAGGAACTACATTAGTTGAATTAGCACTCATTCTTTGCCAGAAATCTATGGCTTTATTGGGATCATAACCTGCCATAGCCATAAAATACAAACCTAATTTATCGGCTTCGTACTCGTGCTGTCGTGAATATGCAAGTACTCCTAATGTTGAAGAAACACCATAAACTGTAAGGAACAGATTTTTGGTTTCTTCAGGTTTTTTCTCTAATGCTGCAGCTAATGTAATCCCTCCAAATGCCACAAGCAGTTGCTGGCTCATTCTTTCATTACCGTGTTTGGCCACTGCATGGGCAATCTCATGGCTTAATACAACTGCAAGTCCGCTTTCATCTTTAGTAATAGGGAATAAACCGGTATATACAACTATTTTACCTCCGGGCATACACCATGCATTTACTTCTTTATTGTTAACAACATTGAACTCCCATGCGAAATTGTTAATTTCACTTCCCATGTTGTTTTCTTTCAAAAATTTTGTAACCGATGTTGATAATCTGTTACCTACATTTCTGACAAGTATTGTATTTGAATTAGATGCAGGTAAAGGAGGATTCTGTGACAGAAAATCCCTGTAACTGCTGAAACTCATATTTAACATCATTCCGTCAGGAACAAAATTAATTCTTTTCCTATCGGAAAGTGGGACAACAGAACAGGAAATCATTATTAATAAAACTAAAACAAAATAAAAATTTCGCCAAACGAAAATCTTTTTCATAAATTACTTTATTTCAACTGTTAAATTTCTGTTCTGCATTTCAACTTTTATAGGCTTCAATTCTTCTAAAGTACCAAACTTTACCTCACATTTCCCTTTATAATGAGCAATAATTGCGCACTGCTCGGCTTGGATTTCATCATGATCGCATAATTCTACAAGCGTTTTTATGACAAAATCAAAAGTGTTATAATCGTCATTATATAACACCAATTTTTTTACGATGCTTTCATTAACAAAATCTTCTTTTAAAGGTTTAATTTTTTCTTTTACCATAGAATTTTAAATCTTTAATTAGACAAAGATAATTAAAAAAATAGCATTAACAAAGTAAATATTAATATTTGAGATAACACAAATAAAAAAAGACTTTACCAAAAAATAATATTAATTTCAAAATACTAAAGACTATTTCAAATGATGATTCAAAATAATTTTAAAATTTGTTGTATCCCAAAACACATTGAATTTGTACTGGCTTTTATTATCAACTGATTTACAAGTGTTATCCAACAAATCTTTGTTATAAACATCTTTGATTAATTTTAATACAAATTCGTTGCAATAAAATTTTGATGTATCATTTATATCAAAATCGTGATCAAAAGGCACTTTTAAAGCAAGATAATACTTTGCTTTTTCTGAAATGATTTGGTTTTTATTTCCTTTATATCTAACTATTATAATTGAATTTGGCTTGCTATCGGCAATAAAGCGCGACAAAGTCTGTTGTTGCAAACCGTCGAAATCCGATAAAGTTTGTGATACAGTATGAATTACATTAATATTTTTTGTATCTTTAACAAGAACAGCACAATGCGAGATATCATATTTTTCGTTAAGAGTTTTGGCAATTATATCGCTTATTGTTCCATATCCGTGTCTTAAAATTATATCGCCGTCTTCAATTAATTTTATTTCTTCAACATTCAGATTGTAAGCAGATTTTTTCTGTTGTTTATTACTTTTTTTTTCATGTAAATAAACAGCAAAAAAAATCACAATTAAAGTAACAATAACTGCAATTATAATCCTTATTAAAATCTTCATTTATAGAAGTTTGATCAAAAAAAAGACTATTGACGTCTGCCAATAGTCTTACGAAAAATTATAAATTCTTTACTATTTTGAAACTGCAGTTGTATCAACCTTTGTAGAATCTGCAGGCTCATTAACAGGTTCATTTCCTAAACCTTCTTTTTTCTGATGAACCAACCATTTGTTATTTCTTTTAACTAAATTTATTGATTCTTCTTTAGGTTCTTGATTTTCAATTCCTGAAATTTTATATCTGCAAATTGCAGTAGTATCACTCTCGATGTCAGTTTTTAATATTTCAACATTAATTTTTTCGGCTTTTTTCTTAAATTCTGCTAATTTAGCTTCATCACCACCCATATTTGAAAACGCTTTCATCATTTCGATAAACTTACTGGTTTCTTCAGTACTTAGAGTTTTAGCTTTGTCGTAATCCATTTTATTAATCGCTAATACATAATCCTTTGCTACTGCAGCAGGGTCATTACTATTTTTTTTACATGCTCCAAAAGCTAAAAGTACGATTAGTAATAAACTAAGATTTAATACTTTTTTCATATTTTTTGTTTTATTTAAAATTAATATTCGACAAAATTAACAATAATATTCTATTATCAAAACGACTTTTTTATTTTTTTTGCAATTTGTATGGAAAATAATTTAATTAAAAATATTACTAAGACACTTAATAACAATACTTTGCCCGGAGTAATAGCACATAACAAAATGCTGCCACATAACAGAATTACTCCTGACAAGCTTGAAACACAAATAAATTCAATTAAAAGCAGCGTTTTGGTTTTGCTTTATCCTGACATTTCAAATAATATTAAATTAGTACTTATTAAAAGGCAAGATTATAAAGGAGTTCATGGCGGTCAGATTGCGTTTCCCGGAGGTAAAAAAGAACTATCGGACCTAAATGATGAATACACTGCCATAAGAGAAACTTTTGAAGAAATAGGAGTAAGAATTTCTTTTGATAATATAATAGGCAGATTATCCGATATATATATCCCCCCCAGTAATAATCTGCTTACGCCAATTGTTGCCTATATTGAACATAAGCCTGATTTCAAAATCAATAATTTTGAAGTAAAAGAAATTATTGAACTTAATATCAATGATTTAATTAATGATAATTTTTTATCTGAAGATGTATTTGAAACAATTTATGGCAATGTAAAAGCTCCTTGTTTTATTTTTAATTCATATAAAGTTTGGGGAGCTACTGCTATGATTTTAAATGAATTAAAAATTGTAATAAACAATCTTCAAAAAAGTTAAAGAAATAATATCTTCACCTACAATTTCTTTATAAAACACCTTCTCCTTAGAAACTGTCTTGGGTTATAGTCTTTCCAAATTTCGATATTTTTCAAATTATTCTCAAGCACAGGATTTTGAACTGCTTTTTCAATTCCGTTTTTAATATAGTTATTAATCAACTCATCAAATATCAATGCATTTAAACCTTTGTTTTGCCATTCTGGTCTAATTGCAATCAAATACATATCGACTATTTTTGTTGATTTAATTCCCTTAATTAGATGATACCACCCAAAAGGAAATAATCGGCCATTGGCATTTTTTACAGCTTGCGATAATGAAGGCATTGTAATACCGAAGCCAAGCATTCTGTCATTTTGATCCATTACGCAAGAAATATACTCAGGGTCAACAAATCCTATGTATTGATTGGTAAAAAGTTCTATTTGCTTTTCTGACAATGGAGCAAAACCATAAAGTGGTTTAAAGCTCTCATTAAGAATTTCGAATATCTGTCCGGAATAAATATTTTTAAGTTTTTTCTTGGTTTTATCTTTTAATGTATGAACATTATATCTTTTTGCAATAAGTTCTGATAGTTGTTTTAGTTTTTGAGGTTCTTCTTTTGGTACAATAAATTCGAATTGAAGCCAGTCAACATCTTTTTCAAAGCCTAATTTACCAATAATTTCAGGGTAATAAGAATGATTGTAAATAGTTGCATAAGTGCCATATTCATCAAAACCTTCTACAAGCATACCTTCCCTATCCATGTCGGTAAAGCCCAAAGGTCCGTGAATTTCATCAAAACCTCTTTCTTTTCCCCAATTTTCAACAGTTTTAATAAGGGCTTCGGCTACTTCAAAATCATTAATAAAATCTATCCACCCAAAGCGAATTCTGTTTTCTTTCCAGCATTCATTTGCTCTGTGATTAATTATACCGGCTATTCTGCCTGCTATACTTCCATTCTTATAAGCTAACCAATATTTGGCTTCGCAAAACTCGAATGCGGGATTTTTTGTCTTACTAAGTGTGCGTTTTTCGTCTAAATCGAGCGATGGAACCCAATATGGATTGTTTTTATATAATGAATAAGGGAAACGGATAAATTTCTTTAAATCAGAATTAGTCAATACTTCTTTAATCTCAACAGACATAATAAATTTTTGTTAAAAATAATAATAAAAGAGTTGTCTTTCAGGCGATTAATAATTTCCACTAGTTCGTTTATTTCGGATACGATAATTCTTAGATATAGGAATTACGTTTTTTCTTGATTTGTAATGATATGATTTTGATTTATGATAATACATAGAACTGCCACGATTAACCCGTTTATACCTTCTATTGTTAGGTGTTGAACAAGATGTAAGCAACAGCATTACTATTATAAACAGCAAAATATACTTTCTTTCGTGGTAAATATTAATCATAGTCTGAATAATTACCTGTAATATTTTGCTAAATTAAAAAAAAATATAATCGAAAACACTATTGTCCGATAAAAAATTTAAGAGAAAGAAGACCCTGAGATCTTCT